>CAVVDY010000007.1:0-144011 GCA_963747055.1 uncultured Acidobacteriaceae bacterium
ACGACAATTCTGAGATGTACTTGGTGGAAACTCGCGGACGGCCCATGGCCTCACTTCGTTTCGGGGGACGTGCCATGGCTTGACTTCCACTTTGGCCATGGTCTATCAAAGAGACGTACAACCTGCATGAAGGGTGAAGGAGTTCACCTTAGAACCGCTGTCCCAACCTAACGCGGACAGATGATGACTCCTGACAGGAGAAACTTGTCTCGGAGTCGCGTCTGTGGCAAGTCTTCCCTGCAAATCACATAGGAGCTGCGTTCGATGGCGAACGTGCAGTCGACCGTTTACGCCCTTGCAGGGCCATACCTCGAAGCCGCCTCGGCCTCTTCTGCGGCTGACGACCTAAGGCGCTGTCGTTTGTTGCGATGGATTCTCAAATTGGGCACAGAAAACCAGCGTGGAGAGAACCAGGTTGCGTGAGCGTCCCATCACGTTGAATGGTGCCCAGCGGCAGCACTTGCTGATTACGTGCAAGCACATTGACAAGCTGCTGGGTGACATTGAGGCGACACTGAACGCCGCGGCGTCGAAGACCGTCTTTCCGAACTATGTCAACGACGTGACGCACGCCCAGAGAAAGACGATCGAGGACTACATTGCTCGGGTGCGTGGTCAGCTCCTGCAAGTACTCGCCGGGCAATCGCTAGCCCCCGAAAAGCCCGGCTTGTCGGCCATTCATTCAATCCATGTCAATCTCAGCTTCGTCGACATTGCGATTGCGGAGCTTGCACCCCATTACATGCGCGGCTACGGCCCGGTTCCCGAGGAAGGCGCCGCTGATCTCAACGGCATCGTGACGGAGTTGCAATCGGCCATCAAGGAGCTGACGCGCTATGTGCTGCAGCCTCGCGCCGGCGATCTGCGCGAACGAGTTGAACAGCTGGCGCAGGAAGGTTGGGACATTGCAGGCCTGCGGCTGCTGGCGGACATTATCGACCGCCATGGACTGACGGAATTTCGCCCGACCATCACCATGCTACTCGATCGAGCGGAAGATACCGCGCTGGAAATCGCCGTCTTTGGGCGTGTCAGCACCGGCAAGTCCTCCCTGCTGAATCACGTGATTGGCGCCGACCTGCTGCCGGTGGGTGTCACCCCCATCACGGCGGTGCCGACGAGGATCGGCTACGGCCAAAAACCCTTGGTAAGGGTCTGGCAGGAAGGCTTGGGGGTTTCCCAGCACCGGGTGGAAGAGCTGCCTTCGTTGGTTGATGAACGGCAAAATCCGGAGAACCGCAAACGGGTTGGCCGCATACTGGTGCTATACCCATCCGAGCGCTTGCGCGAAGGGATTGTGTTTGTAGACACGCCCGGCGTAGGATCGCTGGCCACTAGGGGTGCAGCCGAGACGCTCGCCTATCTGCCACGCTGCGACGCCGGTATCGTGCTGGTGGACGCGGGATCTACTCTCACTCCGGACGACCTCACCCTCATTCGCGCCTTGACCCACGCCGGTACGGCCGCGACTGTGCTGGTCAGCAAAGCCGACCTTCTGTCGCAAGCGGACCTTGGGCAACAGATTGCCTATGCGAAGCGGCAACTGCAGAGCGAGCTTGACACCGACCTGTCGATTCGCGCCGTGAGCGTTGTGCCGGGCCATGCGGAACTGCTGGAACGCTGGTTCTCCGAGGAACTGTCTCCGCTCTATGAGCGCAAACAGCGCCTGCTGCAAGAGTCGCTGGCCAGAAAAACACTCATGCTGGCTGGTGCGGTGCGCTCCGCGCTAGAGGCGCTGGTTTCCTACTCGCGACCCGAGGGCGATGACCGCATCCAGCTGGAAGAGATCGATCTTGAGCTGCGGCGATGTGCCGGTCATCTGCAAACCTTCCAAACCGAGCTGCGGCGCGGAACGGATGAAATCCCGCGACTCGGTTCCTTCATTGTGGCAAAGGCAGGCGAAGCCGTGGCGGATCTTTGGGCCGGCGAACGGGAGGTGGACTGTGCTGAGGTCCTGCGCAGTACGGCATCGGAGGTAGCCCTTGAACTGGCCGCCGAGGTCCGCAGCAAACTGTCGCGGGTGCAAGAGAGGATGCAACAGGAGCTGTCGAAGGTGTCAGCTTTGTTGAGATCTACAGGCGTACCCCGCGAGGGCGATCTCCAGCTGGCGGCGGAAATGCCGGTCTTTCACATGAATTACCAGAGCGAATTTGCGCGCCCGCCAATCTACGCGAACCTCGGGCGATGGCTCCGGATCCGGGCAGCCACCGGCATCCTGCAACCCTATGAAAGTGGGTTGTATCAGGCGCTGGAGAGCTATTCGCGCTTGCTGTACTCGTGGGGGACTGACGCGAGCTCAGACCTGGAACGCCGTTTTGACAGCTTTGCCAACCGCTATCGGGTACAGTTGGAACGGCTCTTGCTCGATCGCCAACGAACCAATATCGATTCCGACCGAGTGAAATCCGACCTGGAGAGCCTGTCTGCGATGTTCGTTGCCCAGACAGATAATGAAGCGATAGCTTCCTGAGTCATACGTCTGAGTCAGAAGAGGATGACCAGTGGCAAGGACGGCCACTCTATGAGGCAATTGTGGAGCTCTGCCGCAAGTTGGACATCGCCGGAGCTACCGTGTACCGCGGGATCGAGGGATATGGCGCCGGCACCATCATTCACCGTTCCCACCTGGTGCAGTTCTCGGCAGATGCTCCCATCCTGGTGCAGATCATCGATACGGCTGAGAACATTCAGCGCCTTCTTCCAGCCCTCGATGAGATGGTCCGCGAAGGACTAATCGCCATGTCCGAAGTCGACGTGATCAAGTACGTGCACCAGGAGGGATTAAGGTCGCAGCCGTGAAGTCGCATTCCGATAAGGGTGGTTCAGGGAAGGATGGGTCCAGAGCAGATGCCGGCGCCGGTATCTTGAAGCGCGCCGAAGAGTTGGAGGCGCTACGTCAGCGACTGGCGCAGCGGCGAGCGTTTCTCTTCCACGGGCCAGCCGGGGTTGGCAAAACATTGCTCTTGTCGGAAGTGGTTCGGGAGTTCCCCGATGTTCTCTACAGCGGCAGCAATCCCACGCCCCAGGCGCTGTACCGGAATTTGGCGGATTTGCTTTTAGCGGCGGGGCATCCGGTATTCACCAGAGCGTTCGCAGGTGGGCCGGCATCATTGCAGGCGAAGAGCGCCGTGTCCCTCAAAGGACTGGTGCGGGACGCCCTGCTCAACTCCAGGTACCTGATCGTCGTCGATCACCTGGCGCGCCCGTCGCATGCGCTGGGTGCAACGGTCCGTGAGTTGATGCTGAATTGGTCGCTTCCGGTTGTCGCCGTTGCTCGCTCTGCTCATATGGAAGATGTGGGATTTGTGTTGCCGCTCTTTCCTGACCGCAGCGACAGGCTGGTTTTAAGAAATTTCGATCCCGATCGCGCGGCGGAATTTGCGGCGATATGCGCACGAAGTGAGGGTGTGACCGCAGAGAATCTAGCACACTTTCTCGATCGAGTCGTCGAATACAGCGACGGCAACCCAGGAGCGATGCTGCGCATGATTCGCTTGGCTCGCGATCCCCGATACGTTCACGGGGACCGAATCAAGATCGCCCCGCTGTATATCGATTACAAAATTGCGACGGTGAATGACTGATGGGATGCTCGCAGTTCGACAAGTGGGCCACATGCAGAACGTAGAAAATATACCCACGGCGAACCCGATCGCGCATGCATTGGGGGAGGCACAGGCACTTTCGCGGCTGGCGGAGATTGCCGCCGGGCTGGGCGAGCCCTCGGCCACAGAGGATATTCGCCAGCTTGTCTCCAGGGTCCAGGAAGGCCGCTTCTTTGTTGCCTGCGTCGGCCAGTTCAAACGCGGCAAGTCCACGCTGCTCGATGCGCTAGTCGGAGAAGAGATTTTGCCTACCGGCGTCGTGCCGGTCACCACTGTCCCCACCGTGCTCCGCTATGGCGCGCAGCGAACTGCCCGCGTCCTCATCGACGGCGAGTGGAAGACAATTCGTCCCGAGGACCTGTCTCAGTATGTCTCCGAAGAGCTCAACCCGGAGAACAGGAAGCGGGTGGAAGGGGTAGAAGCGTTTCTCACCTCACCGTTGTTGGCGTCGGGCATGTGCCTGGTCGACACGCCCGGCATTGGCTCCGTGTTCTCCGGCAACACCGCAGCCACCAGGGATTTCATTCCGCAGATTGACGCGGCCATCCTGGTGGTAGGCGCCGACCCGCCCATTTCGGGAGAGGAGGCGGCACTGGTCGAGGCCGTAGCCGCGAACGTCGACCATATTCTGGTCGTCCTCAACAAGATCGACCGCGTCTCAAGCGCCGAGCGGCAACAGGCAGCGGCATTTGCCGGCAAGGTGTTGGAGGCACGTCTGAAGAAGCCGGTCGGCCGGATTTACCAAGTCAGTGCGCTGGGCAATCTGAACCAATCCCAGAGCGGCGATGACTGGAACATCCTGACCGAGGACCTGGCTCGGTTGGCGAAGCGTTCCGGACAGGACATGACCCGTGCCGCAGCCGAGCGCGGGCTGAGGCGCTTCTCCGCATCGCTACTACGTTCGGTTGACGAACGGATCCGGGCTTTGAGAGAGCCCATCGAAGATTCCGAGCGGCGCATCGCCCATCTTCGGCAGACGGTCGGCCAGGCGGAACAATCCTTGGGCGATCTCGGAGCTCTGTTTTCCGCCGAGCAGATGCGCCTGTCAAATATTCTGCTGGCGCGGCGGAAGCAGTTCCTGCAAGACGCTTTTCCCATCGCTCTCCGGGAGCTGCGGCAGGAAATACGCTCGGTGAGAACCACATTCGGCCCGTCGCTTCGGCGCGAATTGCTGTTGATCTCTCAAACGGTGGCGAGACGGCACGTCATGCCATGGCTTGATCCCGAAGAAGCTCACGCCGAAGAGCTCTACAACACCGTCACCCAGCGCTTTGTGAGTTTGGTCGACGGGCTGCTGCAAAACGTTTCCTCGGAGAAGTCGGCTGCCTTCGCTCATCTGCCAAAGTCGCTGGATACCGGGCACGGCTTTCGCACCCGCTCCCGTTTCTACTTCCACGACATGATCACCCTCGCGCAACCGGCTTCCCCCCTGCTGTACTGCACAGATATCTTCATGGCGGCGCTTCATATGCGGCACTGGTTCCGCAAAGATGCCGAGCGGTTCTTGGAGACGCTCCTGGACACCAATGCTTCCCGGGTTCAGGGCGACGCCGAGCAGCGCGTGGTCGAGAGCCGCCTGCACCTCGAATCTGACGTGCGAAAGTTGCTATGGGAGGTGAGCGCCAGCGCGGAGCAAGCCCTGATAAGTGCCCGGGAGATCATGGCTGCTGGCCAAAGCGCTATCGCGGAGGAACTGGAGCGTTTGCGGAACTTGCATGAAGAGCTGGATGCCTTCGCCGCCATGTCATGACGTCCCGGACCTATTCAGCAGCAAGCGATCTTGAGAGATTAGCCGCAATTGGCGCATGCGCCGCCTACTTTGCACCGCGTCTTGGACCCGGAACTATGGCAGTTCTTGGGCCAGACCTTGTCCGACTCGTCATACACTGACCTGCTGGATGCCATTCCCACCGTCATGATGCGTCCGCCGGCGAATGCAGGTGCTATTGAGTTTGCTGCAGTTGGCCAGCAGACGAATTGACTGGCATGTAGTAAGCTTGTTGATGTTACGCGCCGGAGAGGTGGCCGAGTGGCTGAAGGCGGCGGTTTGCTAAACCGTTGTACGGTCAAAAGCTGTACCGGGGGTTCGAATCCCCCCCTCTCCGCCAGCACCTTTGTTTTGAATAACTTGACAGGCTGTGATACCTTCGGTGATACCGAAAACCGAAGGTTGCCGTCAAGTGAACAAGGAAGTCAATCTCACCAAGCGCGTTAAAACTCCCCAAGGTCTACGATTCTGTCCCGTCGTCATATCGGCTAACGGCCGCGTCAAACCTGATTACGTCCTCATAGGCGGCAAAGAACAGCGCCATCCCGAGGGCGCCTA
The DNA here is from genome assembly GCA_963747055.1 of uncultured Acidobacteriaceae bacterium. GTDB lineage: Bacteria > Acidobacteriota > Terriglobia > Terriglobales > Acidobacteriaceae > CAVVDY01. The sequence continues at coordinate 5,932 of CAVVDY010000007.1, forward strand.
TTACCTCGAATGGCGCGAGGGCGGCAAACGCGTTCGGCAGTCCGTCGGACGTGATGCGGCCGCAGCAGCAGCAAGACGCCATCGCCAGCAACAGATTCTGGGCAGCAAGGCCGCAGGCATTAAGCTGGTCGATGAGGACCAGGACGACGGTCTGTCGTTGGCCGAGGCTGTTGCCGGCTACCTGGAAGATGTCAGGATCAGCAAGAAGCCGAAGACGTACGCGGCCTACAAGAAGGCCCTCGAGTATTTTCTCGAATCCTGCAACAAAACTCGCGTCACGGGGATTGAGCGGCAAGATCTGCTCCGTTTTTCAGCTTTCCTGCGCGACGTGAAAAAACTTCAGCCGCGCACCGTCTACAACAAGTTCGAAAATGTGATGTCGTTTCTTAAGGCCAATCGCATTGGCGGCCTGGCCGGCAAGAACGACTGGCCCCGTTACGTTGAGGACGAACCTGAAATCTACGAGCGCGAAGACCTCGACAAATTCTTTGCTGCATGCGATGAGGACGAGCGCCTATGGTTTGAGTTCTTTCTAATGACCGGCATGCGGGAGCAGGAAGTGATGCACACCACGTGGCCCGATCTTAACCTCAACCGTGGAGTCGTAACTGTCCGCTACAAACGGGAGTACGGCTTCTCGCCAAAAGCCTACAAAGGCCGCGAGATTCCCATCCCGAACAAGCTTGTAAAGGCATTGAAGAAATGGAAAACGAACAGCGACCCGGGCTGTTCTCTCTTGTTCCAGACAGCCGGCGGGAAACCGAAGCTGGACTTCCTTGATGCCTGCAAAATGGTCGCACAGCGCGCGAAGCTAAACCCTGACGACTTCTGGCTGCACAAGTTCCGCGCAACGTTTGCCACCTGGGCGCTGTGGGGCGGCGTAGATCTGCGAACGGTGCAGCTTTGGATGGGGCATTCCGACATGGAAAGCACCATGCGCTACCTGAAGCCAAACCGAAGCCAGGCCGTGCGAGAAAAGGTCAACGCGATGTTTGGTTAGGAGCAATCCGGATCAACTGTCGGAGTCTGTTTTGAGAATAGCGATGGGAATCGATGACCGGACATACCCCCGGTCGTTGCTTCAAAGTTGGTCAACAGCGATCACCTCAAAGCAGGCCAGCGGAATCGGTTGTTCTCTGTCCAAGCTCCCGAGCGATCACCGTCACTCGACCCAGTTCAATAAGCCGCTGCGAGTTCCGTTATCGTCGCTACTTGATCAGACCTTCGAAGACTCGACCCATGGTCCGAGCGACCATACGGGCTTCCTGATCGCGATCATCGAGTTCTACGATTTCCATATGATCGAGGATCATCTCGACCCATTTCGAGTCCTCGTGCGAAAACATCTTACGAAGCGAAGCGACTGTCTTCTGTATGGCGGGCTGGTCCATGAACTGGGCAAGGGTTTGCCTGATCACAGTAGTGTCCTCTGAGTATCGGCAGTAGTAGTAGATGTCGTAGGGGTCCTTCGTTTTTTCGCGATATCTACAGACTTCGGTTTTCAGCATGAGGAAACCGACGCAGTCGGGCACACTCACTTCGAACGTTTCAACCTTCTCAGCGTCCCGGTAGGAAATTTGGATTGTCTCGACATGATCATCCAGATTCTCTGCGCCGTCTACAAGGCATAAATCCAGTGAAGTCGTTGACCCGTAAACCCTGAGCACAGACTCGTCTTCTCTTGCACGAGGCAGGTCTGCAAGCAGATCGAGTTCCACCAGATTGCCATCGACGCTCTTTTCATAGCGGAACGAAGTGCTGCTACTTCGTTCGAACTTGAGTGGGTCGGAAAGCAGATACTTGAGCCGGTCAATCGAGTCGCGTTCTCGAGCCCTCGCTCTGAGCAATACGTCGATGTCCAAGCTCATCGTATGGTCGCTACGGCAGTTACGTGCAAGTTCTTTCAGAAACGGAACCCACCCGCCGCAAATGACAGCGTCGACTCCCTCGGCCTTGAGCAATGGCACGACTTTGAGCATCTCAAGCAGCACCGCACGCTCTCGGCTTTCGGGCAGATCCTTCGTTACATCGATCGAGTGAATTGTCATTCGGGAAATCCCAGGGAGTGCTCCAAGAGAAATTCGGCTTGTTCCTCCCCTCTGCCGCCTTGTATTGCGAAGTCAATGTAGAGTTGAACGGGATTTACGCCGACCAGCCCATTGGACAAGGTCCGCCGATCATAAAACACTCCACCTGCCGTTGTGTTGTCCGCTTCTGGCGGCGTCATAATGATCACGTTAGCGCCCCGCCCAACCATTTCGAGTCGAAGATCAACTTGCAACTCTGCCGCTGGAACATCAACGTATGCAGCAGTTAGCTCCTGCCGCACATTGCGTTCGTTCGGTTCCAGACCGCTGGCTAACGTGAACGCGAATTGAATGCCGCGTCGAACACACAGCTCGGTTACGGAATCAGTGACGTTCTTGGGCGGAAGCTCTGAGAATGCTTGCACGACTTTGCGGTTCGTGACGTAGTCGGACTTCAGTTGTTGTGCGAAATCTCTGAGCAGTTTACGAGGACGGACAATGTGTCGTCCCTGAGGTGTGCGCTCCAGATAGCCCTGCTCCTGAAGACGATTTGTTACCTGATAAACCTGGCCCACGCTGACAGCGGCCTTCGATGCAAGATCGGAAAGCTTAAACGGAATGTACGGGTGGGCAAGCATAACCCTGAGCACTCGCCGCGATCTCCCGGAGAAGATGTTCTTGATGCCTTGTGGGTTCTTGAACTCAGTCGCGGGTCGAACGACATCAACATATACGTCCTTGTGAATGATCGCGAACGTCCCGTTCAGGTCTATATAGCCGACCCCGACTTCCTTACATCTCTGTTGGACTGATTCGGACACGTAGGGAGCCGCCAACATCGGATAAATGTCCTGGGACCGGTCCGTCTTTCGAAGCTCGTTGCGGTATCGGAGTATCTGATGAATCGCTCCTTCTAGCACCATGGGAGTCAGGCGCGTCTTGAATTCAATTACGGCTTTAACAACCCTGTTGGGGAGGTGATCAAACGAGAATTCCACAACTGCGTCCACTTCTGATCGCGAGTCCGGATTCTCGATCAGCGGATGCAAGGTGATGGTCCGAGCGCGGACTCCCGCAGGCGTCAGCTTGCCTGATTCCAAGCGGTCCTTGAATTGTCGTTCAAATACACTTTCGGTCATATAGTTAAGCCGTCTGAGCTTAAATTTCACTGTAACCAGCGATTGTAGTACTTCTTTGCGCAATGTCGGCTAAGCAAGGCCCGCTACTAACGCAGTACTATAATGTCTGCCATTTATAGGCCATATACTATTTTAAGTTGATATTATAATACATCATATATTTTATACGCACGTAGAAGTGTCGGTGCGTCTGTGGGGCGAATAAAAAACGAAGTCAGGCAGTCGCAAATTCGTGGTGTCTGGCTCGCCATGTTTGACCGAAATCAAGGAGCGCAAGTGCTCTTCGCATCTCCGACAATTTCATCAATGAGATCCTCACGCGCACGCAGAAGTTCATCGAGCGTCACCAGTTCGTTGACCATTCCCTCGAACCCCCGGCTTGTACTCGACTGAGATATCGAGCTGCGCCACCTGTCTCCGATAGGCTTCATTCACCGCCATAGATGGACTCCGGAACAGTGATGTTGAAGGTCGGGTCCAGCTTGCCGCCTCGCACGAGCATTCGTTTTCCGCGCCCGAGGTTGATATCCTTCCGGTTCAACTTCTTCAGCCAGGCGTGCTGGTGCCGCTCGGCGAACCACAGGAACAGGCGCTTCACTTTTACGTTGCGACAGGCGACAAGCAACAGTTGAAGTCGCCGCGGACTGAGATTGCGGAGCTCCTCCATCAGAACGTCGGCCTGATGAAAGGTCTCGCGCTCCGGAACCTCGTCGAGCAGTTCAAGAATTGCTCGCTCCGGCGACGACATGGTCAGTGGCCATTCCCATTGACCCCACGGCTGCTGAATGTAGCTGCTTTTCAGAAGATCGCTGCCGGAATCGCTCCGGGTTTAGTTCCTGCGCGGAAGCCCTGTTTCGGTTTTGAAGAGCTTTTCCGCGTTGTGAAAGACGAACGGGCTCATCTAGCTCCAGCTTGAACACCGATCCCGGGGGTTTTCCGGGACCGTAGAGGTGGACTTCTCGGTAGTGGCCAGAAGACGAGACATAATGCGCGAATCCCTGTAGTTCCAGAGCCGTCCGGCCGCCAACAGTGCACGGGCAATCCAAAAGTGTCTGAAGGGAGATCACCACGGGCTCCCACCTTAAGGCTTCATGGCCAGAGTTGGCTGGCGGCTTCGGGACAGGCCTGCGATAAACACCGCGTGCCATTTGGTCGAGCCAGCGATGGGCGACATATTTCTGCCGCAAGCTTCTCGAATAGCCGTGCTTTTCCAGCCAGACAGAGTCGGCGACCAGACCCTCAGGCAGTGCTCGCTGCAGCCAGTTTAGCTTGTCTTGATGTTGTATACCCAAGGTTGACAAAATAGCACAAATCTAAACTCAGGGCTAGTTTATAAATCATCCCTTGCGCATACCCAAGGTGTACAAAACGCTACGACCGTAAACCAGGATACGGAAATACAATCCCGGTCGAGTCGCGTTCTCGATCTCTGGTGCTGAGCAATACGTAGATGTCCGAAGCTCATCGTATGGCCGCTACGGGCAAGTTCCTTCAGGAACGGAACCTAGCCTGCCGCAAGTGACAGCAGGGGTGCTTTGACGGTCGCATTTCACGACAGCGCCGTAAGTTACTGATAATAATACTTCTTAATTAATTATCGGATGACCAAAAAGATCTCGGATCTAACGGGGCACCTGAGGACAACGCCCAGTATCGACACGCCGGCTTTCGGGTCGGCTGTCGGCGTCTGACGTCTGGAACAGAAAAGCGCTCCAAATCCCAGTCAAAGTGTGATTGGTGAAATAAAGTTGGTGACGGCGATGCAAGGGCCATTTGGCAAGAGTTGGACGCTTCCGGGGTTAAAAGCGAAGAGACTCTTGATCCTAGACAAAGTGCGGCTGGTGAAATAAATGTGACGACGGAACCCCAAGGGACCATTGGCAACAGATGCCGGCGTCCGTGTATCAAAAGCCAAGAGACCCTTGTTCCTAGACAAAGTGCGATTGGTGAAATAAATCTTGCGAGCCTCTCGCGAACGACGACCGGTAATGACAGCTGGGCCCGCGGGCTGCCAGCAGGCGACTGACTTCCGGGGCAGAGACTCATTCTGTTGCACAGCCAAAGTGTAATCGGTGAAATAAACCTTTTCACGCTGCTGACACCAGATTCAGCTGCTGAACATCACAGGTCGAGTGCCAGAAACCTGCAGCGAGAACGCGCCGGCAAAATCTACGGTCCACTCTTGTAACTTGCGGTCAAATTCACCTGAAAGTCCCCACTGCCGCGGCTCCGGACCTGACCCGTCCGTTTGACTAATACTCGATTCGAAGGTAACAAGAGCGCTGGAAAGGTGCCTTTTTTGCGTTCGCCCGTAGGAGCTGAATTCATTGCTCATAGGGTCGGCTCGGAATTGGCGCAGACCGGGATGGATACCCCTGGCGACAGGAGAACACAAACAGTTCTACCGGCGACGGCTCCGGTGACGGTTGCCGCGACGGAACTCTACTAATAAGGAGGAAGCTCAAACGCAGCTAAGACCGCAATGCAAGATTACGAAACTAACCACAATTCGGCACGGGCTTTAGATGTGGGGCGTCCACATCTTCCAGCCGGGAACGGGGTTGGCGGGCGAAAGCTAAACGTCCGGAGATTGGACATTGGCGCTGACTTTCCACGATCTCTTCCCGAACAACTTGAAAACATGGTGCACGCGCTCACCGCAAAGACCCTGGCGCAGTTGCTGCAGGTGAGCAAGTGACGATTTACAAACTCGCGAAAGCCCACAAGCTTCCCAGTTTTCGAGTCGGCACGGCTGTCCGCTTTGACCACGAGCAGTCGCGCAATGGCTGAGACAGATGTAGCAGTTGGGTAAGAAAGCTTGTAAAGACTGGCAACGAACAGTGTTGATCGTCGTGGACAAGGAAAGTCGATATGCAAAAGAAGAGAACGCTCGCAGTAGTCATCCTCGCATTGGCTGGGCTGATGAGTTTCGTTCCCGTGACGGCGCAGCAACGGCCGCAATCCCACGCGGTGCCGCACGGGCAACGACAGGCGCAACCCCAGAGCGCAACGCAAGCTGTGCCGGCGCGTCCGATGTACCAGCGTCGAGACACCTGGTACGAGTTCCTGCTCAAGCAATTCAATCCAAGCAATTTCAATTACGGTGCGTGGATCGAAGAACGCCGACAGGTGTTTCTAGATGCGAGCGTGCGAAACCCGTACTTCAAGTACAGCTTGGGCACGACGATTGCGCTGCTGTAGTGGTAAGTGTGAGGAAGACCTCGCGGACGCGTGATCAGCATGATTCGCCGGACTGAGAACTTAGCCTTGCGCACTCTTAAATCGCCGAGGCAATAGTTATCTCTATTGACCGCGTTGTGGATAGAGCGATGATGGGGTATGACATCACACGAGTTTTGGGATCGTTTTCAACTGTACGAGCAAGTGTGGCAGGAGCCGGTTTCTAAGCTCGCACGCGCGTACGGCATATCGGATGTCGCGTTGGCGAAGGTCTGTCGCCGTCTGAAAGTGCCACTGCCTGGGCGAGGATATTGGGCCAAGCCAGAATATCGACGTCCCAAACGCCCGTCGCTGCTGTCTATGCCCGATCTGCCGCGAATTTTGAGGCCGATCGGCCGGAAGCTCTATTCAGAGAACGCCGTTCCGGCCGCAGTGACGATGTCGGCCGCGGAACACGCGGAACTTGCGCTCATCCAGGGCCTTGAGAAAGTCGAAATCGGGAGTCTCAATCCCTTGCCTTCCGAGCCAGATGCGCTTGTCAAACGTACTCGCCGCGCCTTGGCACGTGGGTCGACCGACGGTCGCAAGGTCTTGTGCCCGCGTGCAGGGGAAATGTGTCTGGACGTGCGGGTTTCGAAACAGAGCTTGGATCGGGCCCTTGGAATTCTCGATCGACTCTTGGGGATTCTTCGAGCTGAGGGATTATCGGTGACGGTTGCCTCGAATGGCCGGGAATCCACACGAGTCCAGATCCTTGACCAAGAAATCCGATTTGGGCTTCTCGAAAGGGTTCGCCAGTTTCATCCTGCTGCAACGACGAAACCCACGAATCGATTTATCTCCATTCTTCGATCGGCCGCCTATGGACTACGAACCGACCGGTGAACTCTGTTTTCGGGTCTGGAATTCTTGCCAAAACGTCCGAAGGGGCTGGCACGATACGAAGCACCAAAAATTGGAGCAGATGGTATACAAGTTCGTCGCCGGAATGGTGCGCGTTGCGCAACAGGAGAGGCATGAAGCTGAGCAACGGCGCCTCGATGCCGAGCGGCACCGACAGGAAGAAGTGTTCCGCCGAAAACACCTAGAAGAACTTGCGCTGCTTAAGGGGCAAATCGAGGGAGAAGAACTCCGTGTTCGTCGACTCGAAGAAGCAGCAAGTAACTGGATACGCGCGAAGCACATTCGGGACTACGCAATGGCTTTGATCGAATGCAAGACCAAGCAGGGTTACAAGCTTGTCCCCAAAAGTGCTCTCGCGAAATGGGCGCTTTGGGCAATGGAGCAGGCGGACAGGCTAGATCCCCTGGCGGAGAGTCCATCGTCGGTCCTAGATAGGCGACGCGAGTTGTCCGGGGAGCGTCGATAGGGTACATCGACCGCAGGATCGGGGGGTGCGATGCCGACGGTTGCTTGACCACGAAATCGAAGTCGAAGATTTGGGAAAATTCGTTTGGTGGAGATCCAAGCGCCGTCCTTATCCGGGGCTGCTGTAGCGCCGCTGGGTTCCGGTGTCGCCGCGCGCAAGCTGAGCGAGCAGACAAACACAACCGGGATGACACTCGAACGTTTTCCGCTTCCATTGCAAGTCAACTTGCCTTGCAGCCCTCTCCGCCGGTAGCACTGAAACTCGGGGGTGATACCACTCGTGATACCGTATTTTGTCCCTCGCTCTCGCCGGTGATACTCGCCTTGTTCTGACCCGCTCGAACGCCCTCTCCGCCACCTTCTCCGCCACTACGCAGGTGATACCAGTGATACCGTTTTTGGTGGAATTTGAGCCAAAAGGAGAAACTGCAGAAGTTCAATTCGACTGCGCTAAAAGGCGGTAAGCGATTGTAAAAAAGACAGTTGTTGAGGCTAACTAGCTGGTGCAGTCAAACTTGGCAATTTCCGTGTTTTTTGAATCCCCCCCTCTCCGCCAGCAATCACATACAAGCGTTCAGCGAGTAATTCGTTGAGGACGTGTGGGTGATTTTGTGAGTGGTACGACACGCGCAAGCGCCAAAAATCACCCGATTTCGAATTCTTCCGATCAAGCGTTCTCAACGAGTTACTTGTCCCAAAAATCCAGGCCAAGCCCAAGCGACGGTCTATCAGACCGTTGTGCGACGAAATGCAGAATCAGGTTTCGAATCCTGCCTTTCCGCCAAAAGCAATCACTTAGCGAGGCCCACCACATGAACTCTGCCGAGACTTTCATGCACGTTCTGATTGCCAAATAACACGACGTCAGAGCTTTTACGGTGCTGATGACGAGTGGACTAACAATCGTCCACCAGGCTTTCCTTAAAACGAAGTACTCCTCACCATGTCTGAGATCCTGGTCTGCCCTTGAACGGCCAGATGATATCAGAGGTGACCCAGCCACCGTAGAACTCACCCGGCTGAGCTTGCACGCGCTCTTCGTCTACGTAACAGGCGTCCACCCTGCCCGCATAGAAGGCAAGATGAGCACGAATCGCGTCGTAACCGGGCGAAGGGGACTCGTAACTCCAAGCGGCCTCCGCCGAAAGCTGATCGCCCACCCGCAACGACCAATAGGAAGCCGTGCCCTTGAACTCACAAAAGCTGCGACGTGTGCAAGGGACGAGTAAATCCGCACGCACGTCCACCCGCGGTATGTAGTACACGGGGGGATGGCTAGTTTCCAGAATTCGTATGGCACGATGCGTATCGGCAACGATCTCTTCGGCAAACTGCACCTGGATTCGTTTCGTGGTCGGCTCGGCCCTTGGCGGGCGCGGGTAATCCCAAACAGATTCTTTATTCATTGATCATCCTTAGATCAGGTCGGCTACGCGGAGCGGCTGAGAATCCTGCTCCCTGGAGGCGCCAGTGATTGTCCTCACCTCACAAGCAGGAATACGGCTGGGTAGAGCTGGCCCAGCCGTATATTGGTTGACCGAAGACAGGATGCGCACTCGACTACTGGGGTATAAGTACGGAGTCGATCACATGAATGACGCCGTTGCTGCACGCAATGTCAGCCTTGATGACGGTGGCGTCGTTGATCATTACCTTGCCACCCTGGACCGTGATCTTCACGTCCTTGCCATTCAAGGTCTTCGCTTCACTCATCTTGACCACATCCTTGGCCGTTACATCGCCTGCGACCACGTGATAAGTCAGGATTGCGACGAGCTTCTCTTTGTTCTCTGGCTTGAGCAGATCCTGCACCGTGCCAGCGGGCAACTTGGCAAATGCCTCATCGGTAGGGGCGAAGACGGTGAAAGGACCGGGCCCCTTGAGGGTGTCTACCAAGCCGGCAGCCTGTAAGGCGGCAACCAGGGTCTTGAAGTTGCCGGCGGCGACGGCGGTGTCCACGATATTTTTCTTCGGGGCCGCGTAGGCGCTGCTGCAGAATGCCAGCACCAGAGTCAGGCAGGTCGGGAGGTAAATTCGTTTCACAAGATTCTCCTTGAACTGAACGTTCGATTTTCAGCTTCTTCAGCTGTATAAGATGTCAGATTAGGAAAATATATTTTCCGATTGAGAAACTCTCTATCTTTCCGAACTCTTTGGTCGCAGCGGTCAAAATGCTCATCGGTTTGGTCGTGAGAGTAAAAACCTCCTGCGGGCGTCTCTGGCGGCTTATCGTGACAATCAAATATATTTAACTGAAATGAATTACTGCGGCTTGCATCTTCATCCACTAAGTGCAAGGCAGAACGAAATCACAAATACAGCAATGCCGGAGATAAACAAATGTTCACCAGAGCTGATTGGCTGATTTTCGCAGCGGCTTTCTTGTCCTTCCTCTTTTCAGTTTCCCTTTGGTTCGGAATTGGCATGGCTGCCAGCAAGGAAGCTGGAGTTTTCGTGGGCCTGTGGGTCCCGTCGATCCTGGCCGCAGGAAACTACTTTCGCCAGGCGGCGCGGGCGAAGCGCGATGTCTGATACCGCGATTTTCATTATTGGTTCATTCGTCTCTCTGCTGCTTGCCGGCGGCTTGGCTTTTACCGTGCTGGAAATCCGCCAGCTGGACGAAGAAGCCGCTAAAAGGCAGGCAAAAGCAGCGACTGCCTCGTCCACATAACGTGTGTCGAGAGACCAACAATCTTCTCCAGCACGTGGCTGGTTTCAATTGCACTGGAATGACGACATGAGTGGGTCGTATGTCATCTTCGGCGCTTAGTTGAGACGGCCACAGTGCCGACTCAAGCCTCGATCATCGCGGAAGTTCTGGACGGGCGTAGCCGGTCATTTCCAGATACCCCACACCTTTTGCCAGCTTGTTGTCGCGCGTTCCGCCGACCGTGATGGCGCCTTCCCAGTAAGACAAACCCGCACCGACGCCGCTGACCAACTCCTGTGATCTCAGCGGCGTGGTTAGCTGAAGGTCCAATCTAAGCGAAGGGACGGTGATCTGCCACGCGATGGGATAGACGGCGTGCGTGTCCGGGCTAGCGTAAGTCTCTTTCTCAGGTTGCATGGAGAAGTCAGCAACGCCCAGGTAAGCCGGTTTACCTTCGGCATCAATGTAAGTTCCAGCCGAGAATGAAGCCACACTGCCGTCCTTATGGCGGAAGCGATAGAGCATTAGCTCGGTGTTGTCGTCGAGCTGCAAGCTAACCCAGTCCCATCCGCTTTCATTCGTGTCCAGTTGATGAGTAAAGAATTCATGGTCCATCCACGCGCTGCCCTCAACTTGATACTCTTCTCCGTTCCGGTCGATCGTTCCCTTCGTCAATAGCCGAGTGAACGAGATGTAGTGGGACGCCTGCCCCGCGCCAGCCGCCTTTTGGCTGACGCCGTCCTTGCCATGAATCACCGGCGGCTTGCGCGAGCTCATCATCAGCCGCAAAGTAAAATCCTGAGCAACGGCTTGCAACTGTTGCTGGTCACCCGTCCACTGCACTTGCCAGTTTCCGTTCCATACTTTCGCGGTCTGCTGACTCACACCCGCCAATCCAGGGCCTGCGCGATTCACGCGCTCGGCGTGGTAGAAGCGACCGCCGTCCAGGTCGCTTAGCGCGAGGTGTGCCAGGTAGATGTCCTGAACGTCCCAGTCCGATGTTTGGGGTTTTCCACGGCTCACGCCCTGGCGGAAGAACGTTAACTCGAAGCCAAACCTGTGTCCGTCGGCTGACCGCAGGTTGCCGGTGTAATACCACCACTCCGTCTGGTAATCAGGGTGATTGAAGTGATCACGTGGGAACTGGTACTGGTAGCCTGGAAGCGCCCGCTGGTATTGGGCCGTCAATGGCATCGCAGCCAGAAGCATGAGTAGTGTGCGCAGGAACTTACTCCTCATGCACTGCCTCGATTGGGTTCAGGCGCGTCGCGATGCGCGCCGGATAGAACCCCGACAGCACGGTGGCGAGAAACACCAGCGTCGAAGCTGCGAGCAGCAGCGGGACCGGCCAATGAAACTGAATTGTCCAGCCAAAAGACTGCTTGTTGATGACAAAGACCAGCAGCAGCGAGAGCACGACGCCGAGCGCGAGTCCAGCCACATTGGCCAGTAGCCCGATCAGGCCGGCTTCCAGCAAGATAATCTTGCGGACCTGCGCCACGCTGGCGCCCAGGAAGCGCAGAAGCCCCAGCTCGCGACGACGGTCGATGACCACGGTGAGAAGCGCGCCCGCAATTCCGATGATGGCCACGATGACCGCTACGATTTCGAGGGCGTAGGTAATGGCGAACGTACGATCAAATACGCGGATGGCTTCGGCCCTCAAGTTGCGGTTGGTGAGGATGAGAATGTTCCGCCCAGCCGTGGCCTGCTCAACCGCTTTGCGCACGTCCTCGATATTGGCGCCGGGTTCGACGTAGACTGCGATACCCGACGGTGCCGGATCCGGCAGATAGCGCAACATGGTGGAGCGGTCCACAACGATATACCCTTTCTCGCTACCGTAGTCGTAGAAAACATCAACTACATGAAACGTGACTTGTGCATTTCCCAGCGGAAGCGTGATGTTGTCGCCCGCCCGGACGTGGTGCTTGTTGGCGAAGGGCTCACTGACGGCGGCATTGTCTCCGGCGCGCATCTCAGCATCCACCACAGCGGTGGAGCGGCCGGAGAGGAAGCGGATCTTGGCGAGGTCGTGGTTGGCGCGGGTATCAGCCGAACCGAGCGTCGCGGGCAAGCCCTGATAGCTGATGTCATATCCGCGAAAGCGGTCCACACCGGCAACGCCAGGCAGAGCTGCGAGGGTATCGGCGAGCGACGGGTCGAGGGTGGGAAGACGGTCTGCGCGCGGGTCCCCGGCGGGCTGCAAGAACAGGTCAGCTTTGAGCTGGTCCTCCATCCAGGCTTGAACAGTCTGCCGGAAGCTGCCGACCATGATCGCCACCGAGGTCATCATGGCAATTGCAGTGGACAATGCAGCCACCAGGACCGCAGTGCGGCGCAGAGAAGACACCAGGCTGCGCGAGGCCAACATGGCTTCGACGCCGAGCGCTTTGCGCAGCAGGCCGGAGAAGGCTGCGGTCAGTCCGCTGACCAGAGCGGGAATCGCGAATGCCGCGGCACCGATCATCAGCAGCGCCGCCAGGTAGCCGAAAAATGGTTTGCCCGCAATTGGCGGAGCGAAGCTTGCGGCGGTGCCCGCCAAGGCGAGCGCCAGCGCGATCCATAGATCGCGCATCTTGTGCACCCCCGCGGCGTACTCGCGTTCCCCTCGCGCCATGGCCTCGACAGGCGGCACCAGCGACGCCTCGCGCGCGGGAGAGGCCGCCGAAACCAGCGAAACGCCGATGCCCACCAGCAAGCCCAGCGCGATGGAACTTGGCGTCAGCGCAATCGGCGCCGGACGGCTGCTGACGTACAGGCCCTGCACCGTGGCGCCAAGCAAGCGCACCGCTCCAGTCGCCATCACCCGGCCCAGCACGATGCCCAGCAGTCCGCCCGCAATGCCGAAACAAAGGGCCTCGCCAAGGAAAGCGGCGAGCACGTGCCTCCGGCTGGCGCCCAGGGCGCGCACAATTCCGATTTCCGGCCGCCGACGCACCACGGAAACTGAAATCGTGTTGAAGATAAGGAACGCGCCCACCACCAGCGCAACGTAACTCAGGATGCGCAGGTTCCAGCGGAATGCGCCCAGCATGCGGCGGTTCTCTTCCGTTTGCGCGCCTTCGCGGCGAAGCTCGACGCCCGCCGGCAACGACGCCCGAAGACGCTGCTCCCATTGATCCAGCGATGGATTGGGAGGGACCGCCAGCAGAACCCGATCGACGCGGCCCATCCGGTTCAACGCCTGCTGCGCGGTTGCGATGTCCATGAGCACCAGACCGCCGGCGTCGCCGGCATCCTTGAGAAGCCCGAAAACTTTGTATTCGCCGGTGCGATCGTTGATCTGCAGCCGAATGGAGTCGCCGTTTTTCACTCCCAGACTGCCGCTCACCCAAACTCCGTCCTCGTCCGCGAGGTGCTGCGCATCCTGGCCGACAACGGAGCTAATGTCGGAAGAGTTAAGGTTCTCCGGATGCTCAGCAATCAGATCGATCCCAATCAGTGGAACAGTCTGTCCGTTCGCTGCCACGACGGCGTAGCCCTCGACTCGGGGGTGAACCGTTATCGGGTAAGGCAGCGTCGCAAGGGTTCCGACGACGTCATCCGGCACTCCGCCGACGGCGGTGACTTCAAGCTCGGCATTGCCAACCAAGCTCTCGATGGAGGCGTGAAAGGAACCGGCGGCGGCATCTCCCGCCATTTCGATCGCCAGTACAACTGCGACGCCGAGTGCGACCGCAAGTACGACCAGCGATGTCCGCAGCGAGTCGCGGTAGAAGGGACGAACGATTAGCCGGTAAAACAATCGTGACAGCGGCATGTCAGGGACGCGCCACCTCTTGGATCTTCCCGTCCCGCATTTTCACCAACGTGTCCGCAAGACTGGCGGCCTCCATGCTGTGCGTCGCCATGATGATGGCGGTGTTCTTGTCCGATGCGATGCGACGCAACAACTCGAGGATTACGTTTCCGGTAGCCGTGTCGAGATTGCCGGTCGGTTCGTCCGCCAGCAGCAGCTTGGGGCCATGCACCATGGAGCGCGCGATAGCGACGCGCTGCATCTGTCCGCCGGAGAGCTGGTGGGGCATGCGCGAGCCGAGGTCGCCGAGTTCCACCAGTTCGAGCTGTGCCTGTGCTCGGTCGCGGGCGGAGGAATCGCCAGCCAGGAGCAGCGGCAGTTCTACGTTCTCCAGCACGCTCAGAGTGTTCAGCAACTGAAAGCTCTGGAAGATGAAGCCGACCTTTTCGCGACGAAGACGTGTCAATCCATTGTCATCCAGATCGCTGGTGGAGCTGCCGTCGAGCAGGACCCGGCCCGACGAGGGGAAGTCCATGGCACCGGCGAGATTGAGCAGCGTGGACTTGCCGCATCCGCTACGCCCAACCAGGGCCACGAATTCGCCCTGGTGCACAGTGAGCGAGACGCCATTTAGTGCGTGTACAGGTTGCCCATCGCTGACATAAGTCTTGGTGACATCGTCCAGGCGCACTCGTTCCGCGCGCGCTTTCGACGGGGGGAGCGTAAGTAGTTTGGATTGCCTGGTAACCACAGTCATGCTAGTTCAATTCAGAGATCTGGAACCTTTTGATGCCGTCAGCGGGTGCGAAGTGCTGACGGTCGCACTGAGTGCCAAATGTCTAGCGCCGGAGCCCAGTGGTTCCGCTTGTGTTAGTCCCATGGCCGCTTCAGCCCGCAAGCGGTCGCGCCGGCAAGAGACAGCAATCCGCGGGACAGAAATCCGGTCGCGGGGGCAGCGAACCCAACGCCAGCCGCGGCTTAGTTTCGTCCAGGCGCTCGCAAATCAATTCTCGAATCATGCGAATGAATCGGGGATGCGTGCCCACGGTCTCCGCTCGCACCATCACGAGCTCTAACTCATCACAGAGTTCGCGTGCCTGGGTATCGAGATCAAAGAGAATCTCCATGTGGTCGGAGACGAAGCCAATGGGCGCGATCACCACGGCAGAGCCATCTCCCCGCGCCTTGTACTCGCGCAGGTAGTCCAGGATGTCCGGCGCCAGCCATGGCTGTGAAGCCGGCCCGCTGCGGCTCTGGTAAACCAGCCGCCAATTCTGGCGGCGTAATTTCTCCGCGACCAGCCGGCCGGTCTCCTTCAGTTGCTCCTCGTAGCCGCAGCCCTGCGCCATCGCCAGCGGAATGCTGTGCGCGGTGTAGATGAGCTGCGCTGCCGCACGCCGGTCTTCCGGAAGCCTCGCCAGCGCCCGTTGCACCCTGTCCACCAGGGCCTCGATGAACCCGGGATGGTTGTGGAAGACGCGAATCTTGTCCACAACGGGGGAGCCTTGTCCGGCGGCATCCTGCGCGCGTGCGATGTTCTCACGATACTGCCGGCAGCCCGAGTAAG
The DNA here is from genome assembly GCA_963747055.1 of uncultured Acidobacteriaceae bacterium. Taxonomy (GTDB): domain Bacteria; phylum Acidobacteriota; class Terriglobia; order Terriglobales; family Acidobacteriaceae; genus CAVVDY01. Next base: position 21,605 of record CAVVDY010000007.1, read on the forward strand.
AACTATACGCCGAAGTCACAAAGGCCAGCGCCCGGCGTACGCCGTCCTTCTTCATCTGCAACATGGTGTCAGCCAGCAGCGGGTGCCAGTTGCGATTGCCCCAATAAATCGGCAAGCGAGGTCCATGCTCGGCAAGCTCGGCCTCGAGCGCCGCGATCAGCCTCCGGTTCTGTTCGTTGATCGGGCTCTTTCCGCCGAAGTGGTAATAGTGCTCCGCCACCTGCAACATGCGCTCACGAGGCACGTTCTTTCCGTGCAGGACTTTTTCCAGGAATGGCATTACGTCCGCGGGGCCTTCGGGGCCGCCGAAGGAAGTTACGAGAATCGCGTCGTAGTTCATAGATTCGTTGTTCGCTTCGTCAGGGATCGCGAAACTACTTTTGCAACTCTGCAAGGGCAGCGAGAACTTCTTCGCTGTGCCGATTGGGATTCACGTCGGTATAGACTTTGGCGATCTTGCCCTCGGGGTTGATGATGAAGGTGTGGCGGGAAGCGAACTTCACCAAGCCGAGATTAGTCAGCGAGCCGTACTCCTCCGAGACCTTGTGATCGGAGTCGGAAAGCAATTTGAAGTTTAGTCCTTCTTTGGCGCAGAACTTTTGGTGCGATTCGACGCTGTCGACGCTGATGCCCAGCACCACGGTGTTCCTGTCTAAATACTTCTGCTGATCGCGCTGAAAGTTGTGGGCTTCAATGGTGCAGCCGCTGGTCATGTCCCTGGGATAGAAGTACAAGACCACCCACTTGCCGCGAAACTGATCGAGGCTGATCTTGCTGCCGTCCTGGGATGGGAGCGTGAAATTGGGAGCAGAGGTACCAGGTTGCGGTACGGAAGCCGCGTGGCTGGCGGTGGGCACAAACGCAAAGGCAGCTGCTATGGTGAGTGCGAGAATGACAGAATTGTTCACGATCCGATTTTCCTTTTCAGTATGTAGTTGCTTCGCTTACGAGGGGCTGAACAGGTAATGCGACACCATCCACTCCTGTCCGCCTGCATAGCCCCATAATTCCGCGCAGGCCAAGAAGAAGATACGCCAGCGCACCAGCCATCGGCGGGCTTCATGCTCACGTTCCCTGCCTTGCCGGTCTGCGGCGTAGGTCGCGGCGAACAAACTTAGTATCTCGGCGCGGTGGCGATCCATGTTTTGCAGCCACCTCTCCGCAGTTTTCTGATAGTGCTGGCCGTTTAGCCGCCAGTGGCCGACGACATGGAGATCGCGCTGGAAATAGAGCAACAAATCGTCGCTGGGCATGATGCCTCCGGTGAAGAAGTGCTGCGCCATCCAGTCGCTGGCGTTGCGTACTTCGAAGGGATACGCGAAACGCCGGTGGGTGAAGATATGGACGAAAAGCGATGCGTCCGGCTTCATCCACGAGGCAATGCGCGCCAGCAGGATCTCGTAGTTGCGCATGTGCTCGAACATTTCCACGGAGATGACGCGATCATAGAGTCGTGGCGCCTCAAAGCGGTTCATGTCGGCGGTGATGACCTCCACGTTGTTCAGCCCGCGCTCGGCGGCGCGCGCATCAATGAACTGCTTCTGGGTGCGCGAATTGGAAACTGCGGTGATCCGACTGTTGGGGAATTTCTCGGCCATGTAAAGCGACACCGAACCCCAGCCACAACCCAATTCCAGGATCTGCTGCCCGTCGGCGATGCGAGCGCGCTGGCAGCTCAGGTCGAGCATGGCTCGTTCGGCTTCATCCAGCGTGGTGACGCCGGCTTCCCATAGAGCGCTGCTGTACTTCAGGTGCTTGCCCAGCGCGAGTTCAAAGAACCGGGCCGGGACTTCGTAGTGCTGCTGGTTGGCCGCCTCGGTGGCAATCGCTACCGGGCTCGCCTTTAACTGGCTGACGAACTCCAGCAGGCGAGCGCGCTGACGTGCGGTATCGCCCCCATCTTCCTCCCGCAGGCGTTGGGCCAGCAAGCTGCGGATGCCGACGCGAACGAGCCAATCGGGCAACAGGTCGCGCTCCAGCAAGTTATCGAGCCCTTTGGTCGGCGCCAAGGCGGGAACGGCGGCCAGACTTGGTTGGATAGAAGTAGTTGTGCTCATGGAAAACTCAATTCAGGCTACTGGCTCGGACTTCGGGAACCACGGAACAAAGGCGCTGGTAGTCTGCTGATACCGTGCGTACTCATCCCCGCGCGAGCGCAGCGCCTGCGCCTCGGTCGCCGGAATGCCGGTGACGCGGAATAGGAAGAACAGCATCAGTGCCGGGCATATCACGGATACCCATCCCCACGGCGACGCCAAGGCGTAAACCATCCAAGCCACCCAGATGAACCATTCGAAGAAATAGTTGGGATGCCGGGAATACCGCCACAATCCCACCTGGCAAACCCGCCCGCGGCTCGCCGGATTGCGCTTGAACGCCGCCAATTGTGCATCGGCGACACTCTCGCCGATCACTGCGACTAGCCAGAACGCTACGCCCGCATACTCCAGAGCCGACAACTGGGGCGCTGGGTTCAACGCGGCCAGCAGCATCGGCAACGAGAGCAGCACGTCCAGCAGGGCCTGAAATTCGAAGAAGAAGAGAAAGCGCAGGTTGATGTTCTTGCCCGCCCATTCGCTCCGCAATTGCTGATAGCGTCCGTCCTCGGGCTCGCTTGCAATGCGCCGAACCAGGTGCAACGCCAGCCGCAATCCCCAGAACGTGACCATGCCGGCCATGATCCACCGGCGGGGCGCGAATCCCGGCCCCTGCCACGCATACCAGACGGACAGTATCACCAGTCCGAGCGACCAGCCCACATCCACGATGCCTGCGTTGTTCTGTCGCACACTGACGAGCCAGATGACAAACATCATCACTACCAGTGCCGCCGCGCCGCTGAAAGCGAGTTGTAATCCCAGGCTCAACATAGGCTCAGCACTCCTCGGCGACGCTGGTTGCGATCCCCTCCGGCTTGGCCAGTCCGCTGACCTGCGCCAGGCGCGTGAGAACCGGCGACAGAATCTTGTAGATCAGATAGACCGCCACGGGCGCGATCAGCGTCCAAGCCACGATCGCGTGCAATGTCGCCACCCACAGTGCCGTGATGGCGTGCCACACATCCGCCCGCACCATCGCCAGGATCTGAGGCAGCGAGATGACGAGCCTGGGAGCGCCAAACAGGACCTCTCCCGCCCGGATGAACGGGACCAGTAGCGCCAGTTGCAACGGATAAACCAGGTAGTTCACGAGCTGCATCGCGGGAACATTTAGTTTCCACCGCACAGCGACGAGCAGACACAGCAGGGTCGTCCAGCCCAAGGCTGGGAAGACGCCCAACACCACTCCAAACCCAATGCTCAACGCAATCTTCTCCGGCGTGATTCCTTGTGTCAGCAAATCGACGATGGGCAGCACCAGGCGGCGATGAAAGAATCCGCGCATCACGTCCGGCTCCGCAACAAGATGTCCGATGCCGGCTGCTCCGGCCGCAGCCTGAACAACTGGATCAGCACGTAGCCCGACATTGCGATGTTGCCCAGACCCATGATCGCTACAAACCATAGGATGCGAGCCAGCCGGCTCGTCTCCTTATAGAACACCCACACATAAAACGTGACGAATCCGAAGTAAGCGTCGAACAGCGTTGCCACCGCCCAGGGGTGCTGTGCCCAACTGAATTCGTCGGGGCTTAGCAGGATCGACTTATGCAGGCTCACCCATGTCGTCATGCTGATCATGTAGATCAGGATTGCGGCGAACAATATTTTGAGTACAAGCTTCATGTCCCGTCTCAGTTGCCGGCGCGCAGCAGTTCCAGTTGATGCTCAAACGCGTGAAAGTCTTTCAGCACCAGCCAGCCGCACTGCTGAGCTGCTTTAGCCAGACGCTCGTCTCCCACACCGCCCACCCACAGGTGAGTACGCGCGCCAACTCCCTGCCGGATTTCCTGCAACGCGGGAATGACGGAGTCAGCGTTGGCTCCGCAGACGCCGAGCAGGATGGCGTTGGCTTGCGTTCGTCGGGTCGCTTGCACGATCTCGCGCGCAGGCAGATTGGTTCCCAGGTGAATCGCGCCCAGCCCATTCGCGGCCGTGAGCATGGCTGCGGCCAGTACGCCAAAACCGTGATGCTCATTTTCCGGTGTCGCCAGCAGCACTTTCGCCGCTGGATTCGATGTTCCGTAAATCCGCAGCAGGGAGGCGAGCAGTCCGCTCAGCAACGCCGTCACCATGTGCTCCTGGGCGATGGTGAACCGTCCCTCGTGCCAACGCTCTCCGGTGATGCGCATGAGCGGCAGCGCGACCTGGTGGACCACGTCCCGAGGATTAGCGGTTGCCGCGCAAAGGCGGTTGAGTTCGCGGTCCGCGCGGGCGTAATCGAAGGCCTCAATGGCTTTGAGCAAGGGCGCGAGAATCGACTCTCCCGCCCTGACCTTTCGCCGGCCGCTGACACCGGCTTCCACCAGATTGTCCGTGCGATGAAGTAGCGCCTTTAGATCGTCATCCGCTACATCGGCGACCTGCCCGATAGCGTGACCGCACGCCACCGCGTCCCGCAGCAGCACCAGGCGCTGCACTTCCTTTTCGGAATAAATTCGCCCGCGCGCGCTGCGCTGCGGCGTGACCGCCCCGTAGCGGCGTTCCCAGGCACGAATCGTGTCCAGGGGGACGCCCGTCATCTTGGCCACGGCACGGATCGGGTAAAAGGTCTCACTCACGGCAGTTTCAGGTTAACGGAAGCGCGAACGATTGTCAAATATATGTCCTGGACAAATGGTTGACAATCTGATGACCCGCTAGTAGAACTAGATTGAGCTGAAATCCTGATTTGCTCCCCGGGCGTACTCCTCAAGAGTCTTCCCCTGGCAAGCAACGTTTCAGGAATTGAACGCGAGTTCTCTTTTGAATCAAGCTATCCATCACTATCGGTTCGGCGCCGTGGCGGGCTTTGCGGCCTTGCACCTGGCCACGCTGGGCGTCCTTTTGGTTCGTTTTCGCTGGTCGTACGTCGCGCTGATGGCGGCGATGTACGCCATACGTATGTTCGGGGTCACAGCCGGGTATCACCGTTATTTCAGCCATCGTTCCTACAAGCTGAATCGCTTGTTCCAGTTCCTGCTAGCCGTGCTGGCGCAGAGTTCGGGACAGAAGAGCGTGCTGTGGTGGGCATCGCACCACCGGGTGCATCATCGGCACTCCGACCAGCAGCCGGACGTTCATTCTCCGGGGCTGCGAGGCTTTTGGTGGGCGCACGTGGGTTGGGTTATCTCGAACGACTACGACAGCTATGATCCCGGCCTGATTCGCGACTTCTGGAAATTTCCCGAGTTGCGCTGGCTGGATCGTTATCACTGGGTGCCGACAGCGTTATTGGGCGCGGCGATTTTCCTGGTCGCTGGCCTGGGCGCGTTCTTATGGGGCTATGTACTGTCCACGGTGCTGCTGTACCACGCGACCTTCTGCATTAACTCGCTGGCGCACGTCTGGGGAACGCGCCGCTTTGCCACAGCCGACGAGAGCCGCAACAACTTTGTACTGGCGGTGATCACGATGGGTGAGGGCTGGCACAACAACCATCACCGCTTCATGCACGCCTGCCGGCAGGGAATCCTGTGGTGGGAGGTGGACTTCACTTACTACGGTCTGCGGATCCTGAACTGGCTGGGGATCGCGCGCGAGTTGCGCGGTGTGCGGCTGCCGCATAGCGAAGCCGAGGCGGGCACATGAGCCGCATCGCAGTAATCGGTTCAGGAATTTCCGGTATGGCGGCGGCCTATCTTCTGAGCCGCAAGCACGAGGTCCACCTGCTGGAGCGGGAAGAGCGCCTTGGCGGGCACACCCATACGCACACGATACCGACCAGCCGCGGCGTCACGCCGATTGACACCGGTTTTATTGTCCACAACGATCGCACCTATCCCAACCTGGTGAAGTTGTTCCGTAAGCTAGGCGTGGAACGGCATAAGAGCGACATGTCGTTCGGCGTTTCCTGCCAGAAGACAGGATTCGAGTACAGCAGCCGAGGGCTGGGCGGGCTGTTTGCGCAAAAAAGCAACTGGCTGCGCTTGCGGCACTACAGATTCCTGCGCGAGATCCTTCGCTTCAATCACGAAGCCCCGAACGTGCTGGATGATCCCGCCGGCGCGACCATGACGCTGGGAGACTGGATCAGGTCGAACGATTTCAGCGAGGATTTCAGCCGGTACTACCTGTACCCGATGGCGGCGGCTGTCTGGTCAACTTCGCTTGAAGAAATCGAGGAGTTTCCCGCGGTAACGCTGGTTCGCTTTTTCGCCAACCACGGCTTTCTGGGCATCGACACTCATCCGCAGTGGTATGCGGTGAAAGGCGGAAGCAGCCAGTACATCGCGCCATTGACTGCGCCCTACAAGGAACGCATCCGCCTCGGTGTCCAAGTCGCTGGGGCCACTCGATCGCACGACGCAGTACAGGTCCGGTACGAGAACGGACGCGCGGAACACTTTGACGAGTTGGTACTTGCTTGTCACGGCCCGCAGGCCATGGCGCTGCTGACCGACCCGACACCGCTGGAGCGCTCGGTGCTCGGAGGCTTTTCCACCAGCCGCAACGAGACAGTCCTGCACACTGACGAAAAGCTGCTCCCGACGCGGCCGAGCGCGCGCGCTTCTTGGAACTATCACGTAGGAGAAGATGACCGCGCAGCCACGCTCACCTATCACATGAACCGCCTGCAGAGCCTGGCGGCGCCGGAGCCCTATTGCGTAACGCTGAACGCCACCGGCCAGATCACGCCGGAGCGGATACTGCGCGAGATGACGTACTTCCATCCCCTGATGAACCTGCCGGCGATTCGGGCACAGGCGCGCTGGCAGGAAATCAGCGGGCGAAACCGTACGCACTTCTGCGGCGCGTACTGGTTCTACGGATTCCACGAGGACGGACTGAACTCGGCGATCCGGGTGGCGCAATCGCTCGGTGTGGATTGGCGGCCGGAGGCGTGATGGAGAGCGCAATCTACTTCGGCACGCTGCGTCATCGCCGCTTTCGTCCGGCCCGCCACGAGTTCACCTACCCGTTGTTCATGGCCTGCCTGGATGTGGATCGCATCCAGGACCTGATGCAGGTCTCGCACCTGGCCAGCTACAACGGCTGGAATTGGGCCAGTTTCAACGAATCCGACCATTTCGGCGACGCAAGGAAGCCATTGCGCGAACGGCTGGCGGAAGATGCGGTACAGCACGGCGTCAACCTGCCAGGGGGAAAGATTTTCCTGCTCACGCATCTGCGCTACATGGGATACAACTTCAATCCCGTTTCGTTTTTCTACTGCCACGATGCCGACGGCCGGCTACAGCTCATCATGGCCGAGGTGAAGAACACCTTTGGCGAGACACAGAACTACTGGCTATCAAAGGCGTGCCAGACCGGCGCTTCCGACACCTCCCGCAGCTACGAATTCGCCAAGACGTTCCATGTTTCGCCGTTCATGAGCATGGCTTGCAGCTACCACTGGACGTTCACCGCGCCAGACGCATCTCTTACCGTCCAGACCAATGTCGCGGAGAATAATCAGTCGGTCTTTGACGGCACGCTGAAGCTCGCGCGGCGGCCGTGGTCGGCAAAATGGCTGCGCTATGCTCTGATGAGATTTCCTTGGGTAACAGCCAAGACCGTCGCGGCCATTCACTGGGAAGCCGTGCGCCTCCGGCTGAAGAAGGTCCCCGTCGTCTCTCATCCGGGTCGAGGACATTTCACCGCCGCCAACACGCGCCCGGTGGGCGCAGCCTGGAGCATCGAATGAATCACCCGCTACCCAAACGCCTCTTCCTTCAGTTGCTGAGCGGTCTCAAGGAAGGCTTTCTGGAACTGGTTTGTCCGGAAGACACCTACAACTTCGGGCCGGCGAATGCCGAGCTGCGGGCGATGCTCGTCGTCCACAACGAACGCTTTTACCGGCGCGCGCTCTTCGGCGGCGACATCGGCATGGGCGAGGCGTTCATGGACGGCGATTGGTCGTCGCCCGATATGGTCGCGCTAGTAAGGCTGGCGGTCCGCAACCTTGATCAGGTGGAAAGCGGTAACAAACTGTTCTCCGCTCTGAGTTCGATGGCTCATTCCGTCCGCCACCGCGTGCGCGGCAACACCGTGGCGGGCAGCCGGCGCAACATCAGCTACCACTACGATCTGGGGAACGACTTCTATCGGCTCTTCCTTGATCCCACGATGGCATATTCATGTGCCTACTACCAGACCCCGGAAGACAGCCTGGAACAAGCGCAGCTTAACAAGTACGCGAGCATCTGCCGCAAGCTCGACCTGAGGGCCTCCGATCATTTGCTGGAGATCGGTACTGGGTGGGGCGGCTTTGCGGCCTACGCAGCGAAGAAGTACGGCTGCCGCATTACCACCACCACCATCAGCCGCCGGCAGCATGATTACGCGAAGGAATTGTTTGCCGGGATGGGAGCGCCCGGCGATCGCATTACGCTGCTGTTCGAGGACTACCGAAATCTGCAGGGCCAGTTCGACAAGATCGTTAGCATCGAGATGTTCGAAGCGGTAGGCCTGCGATATTACGACACGTACTTTGGGACTTGCGACCGGCTGCTGAAAGCCGCCGGCAGCATGGTTCTCCAGACCATCACCATGAACGAACAGAAGTTTCCGGTGTACCGCAAGCGCTGCGACTGGATCCAGAAGTACATCTTTCCCGGCTCGGAACTGGCGTCGGTCGCGGAGATTCTCCGCAGCCTGGGGCGCTGTACCCGGCTATCGCTTTTCCACGCCGAAGACATCGGCCTGCACTATGCCGAGACCCTGAGACAATGGCGGGAACGATTCACGCTATTCTTGCCAGAGGTGAAGGCGCTGGGCTTCGACGATCGCTTCCTGCGCATGTGGGAGTACTACTTCAGCTACTGCGAGGGGGCCTTCCGCGAGGGCCACATCGGAGACATGCAGCTTGTGCTGACGAAACAACGGGCCCCAGTGCCGCTAGCGATCGGGGCCTTCGACAGAAAACGGGCCGGCGTAATTTCCTAACATACCCGCACTTGATTTTCGCGCTGCTGAGCGCTGCCGTGATGAAGACAGGTTCGCTCTGCCGAGCACCCGGCTGCGGACGTTCAGGGAACGGTAATAATAAGAGCGGCGCAGGGTCTGTCGCTCGACTTGCAGTAGGTGTGAGGCACACTGGAATCGAAGTAGATCGAGTCGCCCGCCTGTAACTCGCAGTCTTGGCCCCTGATGGCCACCACAAGGGTTCCAGACATTAAGTACAACAGCTCCGCACCCGCGTGAGTGTGCGGCTTCAGTTTCTCCTTCGCGATCTTCTGGAATTCCGCGTAGTAGGCGTTAAGCTTCCGTGGCGTCGCCCCGTAGTCTAAAGTTTCGAAGAAGTATGAGACCTCGGATGTCCCCGGGCGTTCTGGAAAGCGCCGCCGCTCCTGCTTCTTTGCTACTGCCACCACATGCCGCTTCCGATCATCGGTGAAGAAGTGATCCAGGCCCACATCGAAAACGGTGGCGATGCGTGCCAAGGTGGGCAGGGTAGGATAGAGCTTGCTACGTTCCAGCTTGGAGAGCAGCGCCGCCGAAAGCCCTGTATGCCGTCCCAGTTCCACTAGACCCAGTTTCTTCTTGAGGCGTAGGGTCTTCAATTTTTCACCGATCGAGTACGGTTTTAGCCAGCCTGCCACCGTCTCTTTCGAGGAAGAAGGCTCAGCCCTCTTCGCGCGCAGCACAGGCTGGCGTTTTTCCTTACGTCCGTTGACGGCGACTTTGGCCAATGCGGCCTCCAGTATCATCAAGATAAAGTATTTTCTCTGTATTCAATCCACCTATGGTCATCGAATGCAAACAAAAAGGAAAGGTCGCAACTTCTCCCTTTCGCTGCCTAAAGTTGTAGGCCTTGGAACTTTCGCCGGGGCCAAGGCCTCGGCCCCGGCAGTGTCATCTTCCTGCCGCGCCTCCGAGGTGTTTTTTGACCGACGGGATAATCTCGCCTATGAAATTTGCCCCATCATCCCAGGAACTCGCTCCGACCGGCGATTCTGAACTGCGTGCGCTTTGCACTACTCATCCAAATCAGTAGATGCATAGGATGAGGTTGGCACGACTCGCGGTTCCCAGTCGCGCCTTTTACCTTACGACGCTGGTCAGCTCGACACAGCCGCAGTACTCCCCGGGGTCTTGCGCTGACAGTCGCGGACCGGAAAGATCTTAGGCGCCGCAGAACCGTTACGAGATCCGTCCTTGCACTTTCGGGGCGAGCCTTGAACCGCGGTCGTCGGTTCAGTTCGTGGCTGCGTTGAGCATTAATGCCTGCCTGCGGTCGTCGGCCGGGTAGGGACCAAGAAAGTCTTGCGCCTGAATTGGACCCGGCGGAGAGCGAGCAGTTACGCCACTCGGCGGAGATTCTGCAGCGTATCATCAAGTCTCTGGAGCTGGATGGAATCGTCAACTGATTCACCTCGCCGCCTGCTGGTCCTGCTGACTGGAGCCTCGGGCTACATCGGCGGCCGTCTCCTCACAGGGCTGGAGAAGGCCGGTTGGCCGGTTCGCTGCTTGGCCAGACACCCTGAATTCTTGCGGCCCCGCGTCGCTCCCAATACGGAAGTTGTAAAGGGCGATTGCCTCGACCCAGCTTCCCTCCCACCAGCGTTGGCCGGAGTCCACACAGCGTATTACTTGGTTCACTCGATGGGCTCCTCGGGTAAGTTCGAGGAAGAGGACCGTCAAGCGGCCCGCAATTTCGCCTCCTGCGCGCGCCAGGCGGGGGTGCGCCGCATCATCTACTTAGGCGGCCTAGGGGCAGAGGGGCAATCGCTGTCGGCTCATTTACGCAGTCGTCAAGAAGTAGCGGACATTTTGCGGGCTTCGGAAGTTCCCACCGTTGAGTTTCGCGCTTCGATAGTGATCGGCTCCGGAAGCCTCTCCTTTGAAATGATTCGTGCTCTGGTGCAACGGCTGCCGGTAATGATTTGCCCACGTTGGGTTGCCGTGAAGGCTCAGCCGATCGCCGTCGAGGATGTAATCGCCTACCTTTTGCAAGCGCTTGAGCTACCGGTGGGAGAAGCAGCCGTCTTCGAGATCGGCGGCGTTGACCAGGTCAGTTACGGCGAAATCATGCAAGAATACGCGCGGCAATGCGGCCTCCGGAGATGGATGATCCCGGTTCCAGTCCTGACGCCTCACCTTTCCAGTCTGTGGTTGGGCCTGGTCACTCCCATTTATGCTCGCATCGGTCGCAAGCTGGTCGACAGCCTGCGCAATCCGACCTTGGTGCAGAATCCGTCGGCGCTGAAAGTCTTCGATCTCCGGCCCAAGAGTTTGAGTGAAGCCATTGCCAGGGCCCTCCACAACGAGGACCGGGAGTTCGCCGAGACGCGTTGGTCGGACGCGCTGTCATCGGGTGGGGAAACCCGGTCGTGGGGTGGTGTGCGCTTCGGCACCCGGCTTGTAGACTCTCGCACTTTGCGCGTCTCCGCTTCACCGGCAGCAGCCTTCGCTCCCATCCGGCGAATTGGGGGAACGAACGGCTGGTACTTTGCCAATGTTCTATGGTGGTTGCGAGGTTTTATCGATTTGCTGGCCGGCGGCGTTGGCATGCGCCGGGGCCGCCGCGATGCTGAGCATTTGACGGCTGGGGATGCGCTGGATTTCTGGCGCGTGGAGATCTTCGAGCCTGATCGTCGTTTGCGCCTGGTAGCTGAAATGAAAGTGCCCGGACGCGCTTGGCTCCAATTCGAGGTTGAGCCGATCGACGCACAGCTCAACCGTCAGGGTTCCACGATCTACCAAACCGCAATTTTCGACCCCGCAGGCCTGGGCGGCCTCGTCTACTGGTACGCGCTGTATCCCGTCCATCGCTGGATCTTTGCCGGAATGCTTCGTGCGATCGCCGCCCGAGCAGACATTCAAGCCTGCGCGACCCCGCAAAGCAGATAAGCCCTTCGGACCGCGAAAACAGTTCCAAGAACAGCAAATTCTTGCCCAGCCACGTCACTTTGCTTGGGAGGCAAAGACCGAGTAGCCTTTTGCACTGGCGCGCCTGCAGCTTGGCCGCGCGCAGGTAATGATGGGCAACAAGGAAGCTGCACGCAAGTCGTATGAGGACTTTCTCACTCACTGGAAAGATGCCGATCCCGACATCCCCATCTACAAACAAGCCAAGGTCGAGTACGCGAAGCTGCAGTAGACATCATGCGGCGTCAAGTTGACGAATAACGCCCGACGCGTCTGCGTGCAGGCATAAGCTCCAGGCCAGCCGCGGTGGAGGCGGCTGGTCATGAGCAGACACGCCAAGCGGAAATCATCGAAACTAAAGCGGCCGAAAACTATGCTCGGCCTTCCTGATCTGGATCACAGCAAGTCGGCGGTCCTGGATAGCCTTCGCTCGCCGGAGTCGAAGCGCGGATATCGACACGCCATTGATGAATTCATTCAGTGGTACTGCTCCGAGCCACGCTTGTCGTTCAACAAGGTCGTGGTCACCCGTTATCGCATCTTCCTCGAGAATCGCCAGCTCGCGGCAGGGACGATCAATGGGCGACTCGCTGCAGTGCGGCTGCTCGCCTACGAAGCTGCCGACGCTGGCTTGCTGAGCCCTGAGTTGGCGGCCAGCATTCGGCGCGTGAAAGGCGTCAGAAAATTAGGCGTCAGACTGGGCAACTGGCTGACGGCTGAAGAGGCCCGCCGATTCTGGCAGGCTCCCTCGCCTGACACGACCAAGGGCCGACGAGATCGGGCGATTCTCGCAATTCTGCTTGGCTGCGGGTTGAGGCGGAGGGAACTGGCCGATTTGGAGTTTACCCATCTGCAACGGCGCGATGAACATTGGGCGATCGTTGACTCTTGTTGGGAAGGGTGGGCATATCAGAACAGTCCCGGTGCCCGATTGGGTCAAGGCTGCGGTTGATCTGTGGGTCGTCGCCGCAGGCATATCAGCCGGGAGGTTGTTTCGCTGTGGTCTGCCGTGCTGGCAAGTGCTGGGGCGTCGGCGTGACGGAGCGCGTGGTCTGGCATGTGGTCAAAGATTACGCGAAAAAGATCGGTTTGGGCCAAGTTGCCCCACACGACCTTCGTCGCTCGTGCGCGAAACTATGTCACACAGCGGGCGGAGAGCTGGAACAGATTCAGTTCCTCCTCGGCCACGTTTCCGTTCAAACTACTGAGCGCTACCTTGGTTGCAAACAGCGGATCAGCGGAGCGGTCAACGACCAGATCGGTATCGAACCGTAGCGCCGAGGGGAATAGGCGACCGACTAACCAGCGAGGTGCCGCACCAAGGGAGCGACATGCCGACTACACGCTCATGTGGATTGCTGGACCTTGAGGCGTTCTCGGGACCAATCTGGAAGGATTACGACGGTTTGCCCCAGACCCGGGCAGGCCAAGTCCCCGAAACGCAGAGAACAGCCGCAGAAAGTCACCTGCGCCTCCGCAATATCAGGGCGAGAGCGATGATCAGCACCACTCCGAACATACAAATCCAAACCACATTCCCACCGATATTCCAACCTTGCACGCCATTTCCGTGCACGGGACCTCCTCCTGAACTGCTGTATGGGAAAGCGGAATGCTTTCAGACTCACTTCTTCTGATCGTTCATCATCCCATTGTTTTTCTTCATCTTCTGCATGTAATCCGTCATAGTTTGCAGGTAGTTAACGATCGCCTGCTGCAGCTCCATCTGGCTCTTCATGCTGGCTTGTTCAGTTTTCACGCGGCTCTTCATGGCGGCATCGGCGGCAGCCATTTTTCGTCATCGTGTCCTTCATCTGGGCCTGTATCTGGTCCATCTGCGCTTTCATGCTATTCATGTCCATGCCGGAACCTTGCATGGCGGTCTGGGCCTGCAGCGGCGCACCATAAAAACCCATCAGCAATAGTCCGAGAATCGATACGAACAGCAGTGCCACCTTACCCGGGAAAGCATGCAGGTTGATGTTCTGGTGACAACCGGGCATGGCCAAATCCTCGCAGACGCGAGTCAATGGCGCTCAAGCCGCAGAGGCCTTCGCCTTTGGCTTGTCTGCTGCACGGAACTTCGAAACAGGCATCCGAAAATCGCAAAGTTGGCCAATCAGGTCTCCTGCCCAGCGGTAGATGTTCTGTTCCCGTACCAGTTTGCGCATGTGTTGCATGCGTTCCTTGCGCTCGCGTGGATCCATTTCCAGCGCTGTGCGAATCGCCGCGGCAGTCTGGTCGATGTCGTAGGGATTGACGATCAGAGCGTCTCGAAGCTCTCGCGCCGCGCCCGTAAAGCAGCTCAGCACCAGTACGCCGTCCTCATCCTGGCGTGACGCCAGGTATTCTTTCGCCACCAGGTTCATGCCGTCGTGCAGAGACGTCACCAGGCAGAAGTCCGCGGCGCGGTAATAACGCTTCACCTCCGCGTGGTTGTGCTGCCGGTTCCTAAAAACGATGGGCCGCCAGTCCGTGGTTTGAAAGCGGCGATTGATGCGGTCGGCTTCCGACCGTACCTGTTGCAGCAGGTCCCTGTAGGCCTTGATGCTGGTGCGGCTGGGTGCCCCGATCTGCACGAACAAGAACTGCCTCTGGTACACCGGATAGGTTTCCAGAAGTCGTTCGATGGCGAGGAAGCGTTCCAGTATGCCCTTGGTGTAATCGACGCGGTCCACCCCCACGCCCAGGAAGATTGCATCCATCCCTAGCTCTCGCAGCACGTCGGCGCGCTCTTCATCGCTACCGAAGACGCCCTCGGGGCCACGTGGCATGTCGGTTAGATCCACGCTGATCGCATAGGGACGCACCATGCTCACGTGGTTGTTGCGTTTTGCGGTGAATTGTCCCCAATCAATTTGAGATTCCAGAGCGCGATCCACGGTGCTCAAGAAATTGTTGCAATACTCCTGTACCTGGAATCCGATGAGGTCGGCGCCCAGCAGACCATCCAGCAGTTCGCCCTGCCACGGGCAAATTGCGAACGCCTCGGGATTGGGCCAAGGAATGTGCCAGAAGATCGAAACCTTTGCATCTGGCCGCCGTTCCTTGATCATCCTGGGTGCCAGCGCGAAGTGATAGTCTTGCACCAGCACCACCGGATTCTCTGTCTCAGCCATTTCCTCAAGTGCAGCCTCGGTAAACTTGCGATTGACGGCCTGGTACATTTCCCAATCGGCCGAGCGGAAGATGGGCCGTGTGTGCGCGATATGGCATAGCGGCCACAACCCCTCGTTCGCGAAACCGTAGTAGTATCCGTCCTCTTCTTCCTTGCTGAGCCAGACGCGGCGAAGGGCGTAGCGGGGATCGTCAGGCGGTACGCGCAGACGATCATTCTGGTCCACGGTCTCACGGTCGGCGTCGGCGCTGCCATGGGCAATCCAGGTTCCATCGCAGGCAAGCAGCACGGGTTCTAGTGCGGTGACCAACCCGCTAGCCGGCGTAGTGACCGCAATATTTTTGCCCCGCCGCTCATGCAGGTATGGCTCGCGATTGGAAATAACGAACAGCTGGCTGTTGCCCAACTTCCTCTTCACGTGCACGGCGAGCCGTTGCGCGGTCCAGATGTTTTCTGCCGTCTGTCGCAGGTTGGCCTCAGTTTCAGCGGACGCGCGGGCGCGGTTCAGGTTTTCAGCGATGCTGGCGAGTTCCTTGGCGAGTGGCTGAAACATGTCGAGCTGCGGAGTTTCCTGGCGTCCATGTCCGCGTTGTGTCCGCAGAGTACGAATCCAGATCGCGGCCCGCGCGATGGGGCCGCGCAAACTCCATTGCACAATCAACAGGGTCAGCAGCGCAATAATGACGATTTGCACGAGCGCCCGGAGGAACGATTCTCGCCAAACTTGCTTTGTCCGCCTTGCGATGAAGCCCGAATCATACACGACGGCCAGCGCGCCGACGACCTTCCCGTCGTCGTGCAGAGGTAGCACGTGGATATAGATGGACGCAGTGCCGACTCGCGCGAACTCGGAATCGGGGAGGTTATCTACGATGGCCTTGGCAACGACCGGAGGACGGTCGTCCAAGAGATTGGCAAGCACCGGGGTCACCGCCAGCCGCTGGCCCGCCATGTTGTACACAGCAATTCCCGCGAGGTGTTCGCGGTTCCCGAACCGCTCGACCATCCGCTGCAAAGTGCGTTCGGAACCCTTACTTAGTGCCTGCTCCGCATTCGCCGAGAGGCTTTCTCCCAGCAGCTCGGCACGCCGCTCCAGGTCACTTCGCAACTGGAGTTCTTCCGCACGGACCGAATAGTAGGAGAAAAGCAGGGAGATCGCGGCGATTCCCACGAACAACGATACTATTAGTCGCACGCTGAGAAGCCGCAATGTACGCCCCTGGGAACACAACACTTGCCGAGCACTTCCTGCTCCGCGAGGTTCTAAAGCAAATCTACTCCGAATGGCCGGGGACTGCGCTTGAAAAATGGACAACGACTTCGACCGGGTCGCGCAGCGCCTGGTGACGAAGATATTGGCCGGCTTGATGTCGCGATGAATGATGCCTTCTGCGTGGGCGGCATCCAGCCCGTCGGCCAGGTTGTCTGCACCACAGACCTTAGACCTTCGCCGGGGTCTCCCTCGCTTGAAGCGCAGGCAGAGGTATCGCTGGGCCGGTCCTATTCGCCGGAATCCCCAGTTGGAGGCTCAGCGGCCAGATGGATAGAACGGATTCCTAAGTACTGGTCGAATCAGAATTGCGGCTCAATTACCTGGAGCCACCGAGTGAGTCGCGGATGTGAATCAAGCTGCTGATCGATGCGCAGGATGGCCCATCCGACCAACGGAGTCCGGTGGCCCCAGTATTTCAGGTCATAGGAATCGAACGTCTGATAATCCTTGTCGGTAGGGACATTCGCAAGCCATCTTTTGGGAGCGTTGGTAATCAAGTAGTTCGGTTTACCAGCTAGTTCCAGCACCGGTCTATTTGTGGGGAGGAGAAGGTGGTCGCCGGAACTGCATAAGGGTCTCGGCCCCGACTGAATCTGGCTCAGGTTTGGCGCGAAGCTCAGCGGCATCTTTCCATAGGAAGTAAACAGAAGCGCTTTGGCTTCTTGAAAGGCTCCAAGCGGAACGGCATCGTCGGAGGGTTGGAATGAGACCTGTGTAAGTCGTGGCGCCTGCCCCCATGCCAGAGGCACCCAAAGCACCACTACGCTGAGCAGCAAAATGGGCAAAAGATCCGGAAGTGAGGAAAGTTGACGGCGCATCGGAATTTCCTTTTGTAAGGCGTGGAAACCGGCTGAGCCTTTTCCGTCGCGAAGGCTCGGGCGTGGCAGGAGAGTACAACCGCGGGTGGGTCCTCGCGATACTGAAATTTTGACAGGTCGTGATCGCCGTTTCTGGTCAAAAGTGCACAGTCCAACGAAGCCGAACCGTACGAATCCGGCTGAAGGCAAGCCGTCGGCGAAGATGACGCGACTGAGCGGGGCTCGCGACCAATCGTTTTCACGTTTGATTGGTTACTTAGAGAGTTGTCGGCTCACAGGAAGCTATTCGGGTTCCACGGCTGCATTTGTCCTGTGAAGTCTTAGTGCTGTATCTGAAGCGCCCACGGCGGAATAGCCGGCAGTCGCATGATCCTTGGCCGGGCGCTTCGGATACAGCGACTTGAAGGAAGCCGCCCGGAAGGAAGGCTATGTACTTTGAATGGGGGCGAGCGGGTGTAGATGTTCAAGTAGGCCGCTGTGATAGGTATGATCTGCCGCATTGCGGCCCTGTCGAAGCGGCGAAGCGTTGCGCAGGGGCGTCCGGCGTAGGTAGAAAGAATGATTAATAGAGCACTCCGGGCGCGAAGAGGCAACGGATATCCGTGCGCGCCGGAGCACGAGCAGAGGCCGACGATGTTGACAGAGATTCATGCAGTGCACTGTTCAGGTTGAGGTGGAGAGCGAAGCAGGAGTTGAGCCGGGGTGAGCCGTTCAATGATGTGCATAGTTTCACCGCAGACTGGACAGTTCCATAGCGACTGAGGCTGGTGGCTGGACGGCGATGCCGGTGACGCAGTTATGTTCTCTGAGCCGTGGAGCAGTTGAAAGCAGAGCGGCAGGAGGAGGGCGCGTTGCCGGTTGGCGAGAAATCCGAAGTTGCGGATGCGCACGAAGCCGCGTGGCAGCAGATGGAGCAGGAATCGGCGCAGGAACTCCTGGACATCCAGAGTCATGAGCCTCTTCTTGTTGCCATGGGCGGAGTCTCGCCATTGGAAGGTGACGTTGCCCTGGGAGAGAGCGACCAGCCTGCCGTTGGAGATGGCGACGCGATGGGTGTAGGCGCCCAGATAGCGCAGCACATGTTCCGGTCCACCGAAGGGTCGCTTCGAGTAGACGACCCAGTCATGGCGGTACAAGAGCCTGAGCCAGGATGCGAATGTTCGTGGTTCCGTGAGTCGGGCGAGGTCGCCGTGGAACTGGAGTGTGCCTTCGCGGAAAGCAGTCTTCAGCGCAGCAATGAACTTGCCGCGGAAGACACGGCTGAGCACGCCGATGGGCAGAAAAAAGGAGCGCTGGGCGGAGATCCAGCGGGAGTGATCCGGCGCCAGACCACCGGCGGCCAGTACGCAGTGGACATGGGGATGAAACTGCAAGCGCTGGTTCCAGCTGTGGAGCACACTGAAGAAGCCTATCTCGGCCCCAAGATGCCGGGGATCGCGAGCGATCTCCAGCAAGGTTTCGGCGCTGGCATGAAAGAGCAGGCTGTAAATCAACCGCTTGTTCTGCAAGGCGAGCGGGGCTAGTTCCCGCGGCAAGGTGAAGACGGCGTGTACATAGCGAGTGGGCAGCAGTTCCTGTTCCCGTGCCTTGAGCCAGCGCAGGCGCGCGTTGCCCTGGCAGCGCGGGCAATGGCGGTTTCTGCACGAGTTGTACGAGATGGCAGTATGTCCGCAGTCCGAGCACTGATCGCGATGTCCGCCCAGCGCGGCAGTACGGCAGCGGGTAATGGCCAGCAACACTTTTTGGTGTTGCCAGTTGATCCACTTGCGACTGTGTTCAAGAAATGCTTGTCCGGCACAGCGAACGATGTCGGCCACCTCCAGCGGCGGTCGGCTCATGAACTGTGCTTGTGTCCTCCTTGTGCAGAGAAGGTGAGGGCATCGAGCGGGCTGGCGGTTGCGCTGAGATGCCGTTGGGAGAGATGCAGATAGACGGTAGTTACTTCGAGGTCGCGATGACCGAGCAGGATCTGGATGGTGCGCAGGTCGGCTCCGGCTTCCAGCAGGTGGGTGGCGAAGCAGTGGCGCAGCGTGTGCGGATGGATGTGCTTGTGCGCCAAGCCGGCGCGCTCAGCGGCGTTCTGACAGGCAGTCCAGAGGACCTTGGTGGTGACGGGATAACTTGCGGTATGCCACCGGTTGCCGGGGAACAGCCATTCTGTCGGCTTGCGTCTGAGCCCGCGCCAGTAAGTGCGCAGTGCTTCGAGAAGCTTCGGGCTCAGCATGACGTCTCGATCCAAGCCTCCCTTGCCTCCCCGGATATGGACAACCATGCGCTGACTGTCAATATCGCTGATCTTCAGATGCGCTGCTTCTGCGCGACGTGCCCCAGTGGCATACAGCGTCATTAGCAGGATGCGGTGGAAGGGGCTTTCTGCGGCGTCAATCAGACGCGCAACCTCCTCCTGACTGAGTACCTGCGGAAGGTGACGAACCTTCTTCGGATATGGGGTCTCGGCGATGCTCCAGCCGCGCTTCAACACGTGAATATAGAAGAAGCGCAACGAAGCCAACCGCAGGATCACTGTGTTGGGACTGAACTTCAACTGGGTGAAAAGCATCGCCTGATACTTGCGAATGTCCTCAGGGCCAAGCTGGTCAGGTGGACGATGAAAGTATCGGCTGAAGTGCTCAACACCATGGATGTATGAGCGAATCGTTGTCGGGGCGAAGTTACGGCGCCGCAACTCCTCAAGCATGAGCTGACGTAGTTGGTTCACAGAGAACCCTCCTTCTCTGCGCACCAAGCTACGCCGCAGCCTCAACTGTCGGTGCGGGAGCACGCGAACGCGTCCGCCGCACAGCGGCTTCGTTCAAGTCGGCTAGCCTCCGGCAACCGCACTGGCACCGCCACTTGGACGTAAAACGGCTGACGCGCCGTGCCAGCTGCGATGCCTTTGTGGTGATGGACGATTCGTCCGGAACTGCCCGAGAAATTCCACAACTACTCGGCGGCCCTCCCGGCCGGATTCCATCCTGGCGTCCATCCTGGCGTCTTGTAAAAATCCTGCCTTCAGGAGAGAATATGCCTCTCATGGCGGCCACCATGCCCCCGGGGCGCAAGGGACTCACGGGCAAGCTGTCGGTGACTATCGCGTTGCTCGGAATCTCCGTCTTCATAAACTATGTAGATCGCGGCAATCTCTCAATTGCAGCTCCTATGCTGAAGGAGGAGCTTGGCATTTCCGCGTCGCAGCTGGGAGTTCTGCTCTCCGCGTTCTTCTGGACCTATGCCTGTCTGCAACCCATATCCGGATGGCTTGTAGATCGCTTGAACGTGAACTGGGTCATTGCGGGAGGATTCTTTCTCTGGTCCGCCGCGACAGCCGCGACCGGCCTCCTACACACCTTCGCGATGCTGTTCGGGTTGCGTCTGGTACTCGGCATCGGGGAGTCGGTTGCTTTTCCCTCCTATTCCAAGATCATCGCTCTCCACTTCCCGGAAGAACATCGTGGACTGGCCAATTCAGTAGTTTCGGCGGGACTAGTACTGGGCCCCGGGCTTGGCATGCTGATGGGCGGGATGCTGATGGCCAGATTCGGCTGGCGGCCATTCTTCATCGTGCTTGGATCGGCCAGCCTGCTTTGGCTTATCCCTTGGGTGAAGTGGATGCCGGTGGAGCGAAACCCAATACATCTGGATACCACGGGCGCCCCGAGTCTTCCGGAGTTTCTCCGGCTGCGTTCGGCCTGGGGAACCTGCGTCGGTCTGTTCTGCGGCAATTACGTGAGCTATTTCCTGATCACTTGGCTGCCTTTCTATATGGTGCGCGAGCGACATTTTTCAATGGACACGATGGCGAAGGTCGGAGGGACGGCTTACCTGCTCGGGGCCGGCTTCTCGATGCTCTCCGGTTGGCTTTCCGACCGCTGGATTATGTCCGGAGGGACTCCCACTCAAGTACGCAAGACATTTACTGGTGCAGGGATAGCACTCGCCGGGATCTCCCTCGGGCTGTCGGCGATCAGCGGGCCAATCCTTTGCTTAGCAATGCTTGTGCTAGGTGTGATTTTTTTCGGTGTTAGCAGTTCTAATATCTGGGCAATCACACAGACGCTTGCGGGCCCGCAAGCTGCAGGGAGATGGACAGGCTTCCAGAATTTCATCGGCAATCTGGCAGGGGTCGCAGCCCCCGCAATCACTGGATTCGTCTTGGACCGAACCGGGCATTTCTACTGGGCTTTCGCGATCCTGACGGCTGTCGCTCTGACAGGCACAGCATCCTGGGTTTTCTTAGTCGGCCCGGTAGAGCTGCAGGTCTGGCACAAGCGACTCAGCGCCACAGCAGTTTCCGCGTAGACTTCGATCCATTGTGCGGAGCCCATGCTCCGCTCGTTCGGTCGGTTTCGAGGACAAGGGGTCGCCTCGGACGAATTGGCGGTCATGCGCGGATGACGGGCGACCGAAGGTTGGGCCGTCCGGTGTCAACTTGACGAGAAACGCCCATCCCGTGCTCTTGAAACTCTGCCGGTTCGCGGCCACAAGTACGGAACGGCGATTCTGGCTCATGTGGATTGGGTTCTTGGACGGCCACGCGCAGCGTCGCGAGAGAGGTAAGCCGATCGTGTTTTCAGGCTGCGTTGCTGAGCCACGAACCCGGCTTTAGCGATTCTGGACTTCCGCAGGGTCACCAGTCTGGTGATCTTTGATCTGGAACTTCAGAAAATCGTGCACTGCGGCTATGCCTTCCGGCGAACTCGTTTCGATCTTCACGCGCCCGCCGTCGCTCAGTGGTTCGGCTGAGTAGTGGATAGCGCCTTTCAGCTCCTTCATGGCAGGGACACCGGGAGGAACTTGGTCGTGAACGAACTGAGGAATCGCGAAGTTCCCCTGCGAGAACATCGCCGCGATGTGCGCCAAGTGTGTCTGAATAGCTTTGATCTGCTCGGTGTCTTTGGGGTCGTTTGCCGTCACTTGGATGACGCCGCCGCTGTTGGTCAGAATGAAGTGGTGCGTCGTGGTGGTCTGGCTAAACCCCATTCCAGCGTGTGATTCCCCCCGCTGAACCACGCCAGCGTGATGATCGGATTCAGAGGTGTTTTGCCCGCTCAGACCCGCCGCAAGCGACATTGCCAGAATCGAAACTGCCATGGTTTTCATGGCGCAAAGTATATCGCTTCGATGGGACTACACCAGCAGTTCGCCGGTCAATGCAAGCAACGGCACTGCCAACGGGCATTCGACGGCTCGCCCAATTACCCGGCCGATTTACTTGCCGCAACTTCCTGATTCTGCAATGCCAGCCGGAGCCTCACTCGGTTGCCACAAACAGAAGGTTTTGCTCGGCGCACCGGACGCTCCTAGCGTTGCTGAGGTGGGCGATCGTTGCGGCAGGAATCGGAGGTGCCCTTGATGGCCTTCATGTGCTCTGGTCGGCATTGAGATACATCTTCCGATTCTAGCGTTTTGATTGGTCACCCGAGCGGAGACACTTGAATTTCAATGGACACCTTCACGTTATGGTCTCTGCCGGCGGCCTGAAGGAGTCGGAAGGCCGCTGGATTACCCGGTGTGCTTCGACAGGCGCAACCTCATGCACATGTAGCGTTATGCCGTCATCACGTATCTTCCAGCGGCGCCGAAGAACGGCTTGGTTGCTTCGGAGGCGAGCGCCGAAGAGCTCAGAGTGATGGTTGGCACCCGAGGGTCTGTCTTACATCTGGCGAGCCAGATGCTGGGTTCCCGCTTGCGCGCTAAGCAGCCCACCCTCCATCCAGCCTACGTGTTCGGTGTAGATATCCGAGCAAACTACAACCTTCTTCGACAGCTCTCTAAATTTGTCCGTGCCTGTCTTCTTCGATCTGAGAAAGGACATGCCTGGACGCCACATCTTCCAGGTAAAACTCTCTAGAACCGCGTCGTCCGGCACACTGCAGCCCAGATGGTCCTCCAGAAGTCCCTTGATGGCGCCTTCATCGAATTCGATGATACGCAAGGCCCGCATGGCACTCTCGCCGTCACAATAGAAGAAGATAAGATTCCCCCGTTCGGAAAGATAAACTTTCCTCAACGGGGTCGAATTGATAACGCAGCATCCGCCAGCAATTCTTTTTCTCCACCACGGCGTGCTGAAGCGGCAAAAGCCCTTGAGGAGCGGCACGTTTTCTACATTCTCTAAACCGTCGAGGCAATGGGAGCGATCAAGTCCGCCTATGCGGCGTGCCGTATGCAGAGGGGTGGCGACTATGATGGCGTCGCAAGCGATAATCTTTTCCACTCCTTCTGAGGTGACGCGAAGCTGGTATCCACGTCCCGGTTCTGCGAGTGCGGTAACGTATTCCACCGTGGTCTTGTAGTTCAGTTCGACTTTATTGAGCAGCCGTTGCTCCAGTTCAGCCAATACGCGTTGAAAGCCGCCTTTGATGGTGTACCACTGCTCAGTCTCCCGAGTCACGTACGACTGTCCTTCAGGATGATCCTTTAGAATGGACATGCCGCCGGCTACCGGGAGAGCTGGGTTTGCCAAAGTATCGTAGCCCGTCAGAGCCGCCAGGCGGCGTAACCCTTCCTTTCCGATCACAGCCGTGGCAAAGTCCGGAAATCTGACTTCACTCGCGCGCGCAGGGTTGGCCTCTAGAAGGCCCAGTAATCGTAAAAACTCCTGCGTGCCATCCTGCCTCGGACTACCCGTTGTCAGCCCGCCGTACGAAGACGGGAAGTTGAACGGTTGAAGCTCGAGACCCAGATCGAGACGCAACTGGTTGAAAGCGGCGTGGCGCCTAATATGAAATCGGCCGGCGCCCAACTCGATGACGTCATCGCTGTTTGGGACGGGCACTGACTTAAGGCGGCCGCTTGAGTGGCTGTTGCTCTCACAGATACAGACTTGCCCGTCGTAACCATCACGGAGCAACTGATAGGCCGCGGTCAGGCCAGTAATTCCGGCTCCGATAATGACTGTTTTATGCTTTAACCGAGTCCCCATCTTTTTGCTCCTATATGCTGAGTTTCTGCGTGTCACAGTCAAGGCGGCGCTAGCTCCGGTTGGTCTGTCCTCGGGCACGCTGTTCATTTCGAAGCGTCCCGGTTCGGGGACTTCCGTTCGCAGCTCTCTGCCGCCTGCCTGTTTTTGTCGCTTCCATGGCCCTACTATGCGACCTTGCTGTGCCAACGCACATCACGAGATCGAAGGTTTTTTTACTACCCTGCTTGGGATGTGCGGAGATACCACGATCGGGTAAGGCAGAACCAAGCTTTTGGTCAAGAACTAGTCGGCCTGGGTGCTGAGAATTCGTCAGGGCGTAGGCGGAGGAGCCTCATGGAGTGACGGCAGAGCCCGAGCGCTACTCCCTCATCGGTCGAATGTGGTGGAAGCGGTTCTACGACTTCAATGTGTGCACCGGGAAGAAACGGGTTGAGAAGCTGCGGTACATGCACCGCAATCCGGTGGGGCAAGGACCGGCTTCCTGTTCGCAAGAGTGGAATTGGAGTAGTTTTCGGGCTTATCTGAGTCGTGAAAAGTAAGCGTCCGGCCATGACCGCGGCGATGGATCGGCATAAGTGTGGGCAGAACCATTCGGAGGCGGCCTCGACCGTGCGAGTGTACGTGCCGGTGCCGGAGAAGCATTGCACTCCGTCATCCGAACCATCCCTCCCCGGTGTCGCTGTCTCCCAAAATCTCTGGGGTAGAACGCGGGTCAAAACGCACTAAAGTGCCTACGTGAATTCGAGTTTCCACACCTATACTTAGGCGTGATCGCAGACGCCTTATCGCGGAAGTAAATAGCCCAAGAGCGGAATCGCGTCAATCCCCAAAGGTGCCATGAACAGCAGTACGCCTATTTTGTGTCGGGGAAGAATCCGAGGGAGTCCCTTCCCGACACTCAGGGTTTGGCTCTTGGTTGTGCTTCTGGAGGCCTCGGCGGCCGCGCTTGATCCGAGCCGACAGATTTCGCAATATGCGCACACCGCATGGCGGGTCCAAGACGGAGGCTTTAGCGGAACTCCGCATGTCATCACGCAGACCCAAGATGGCTACTTGTGGATCGGCACAGAAGATGGGCTAGTACGTTTTGATGGCGTGCGATTTGTTCCCTGGATCCCGCCTGATGGCAAGCGCTTGCCCACGCCCCGTATTTATTCGCTGCTTGGCGGCAGAGACGGGAGTCTGTGGATCGGAACGGCCAGCGGCCTTGTGCGCTGGAAAGATGCTGAGCTCGACTATACCGGGCCTTCCGGGTTCATTGAGTCTATCCTGCAGGATCCCCAGGGAACGGTCTGGGTGACTCGCGCTAAGGTCCGTGATGACAAAGGCCCCCTTTGCCGCATTACCGATCAGAATCTTCAGTGTTATGGCGCCGAGGACGGGATCCCTTTCAAGTATGCTGTGCCCTTGTTTAGAGACGACTCCGGCTATTTGTGGGTGGGTAGTTCAACAGGGTTTTGCCACTGGAAACCGGGATCAAGCAGTACCTACCTTTTGAAGGCGCTGACGAATGCCAGAGGGCTAGCTGGCATCACCGCGTTCGCCAGCGGATCCAATGGGGCTCTTTGGGTTGGAATGGAATGGAATGGGAAAACCCTGGGGCTGCAGCAGTTCGCGCAAGGGGCATGGAAGGACTTCGAGTTGCAAGGAGTGGATCACACGGCCTTGCACGTCACTTCGCTGCTGACAGACCGCAATGGCGAGCTCTGGGTAGGAACCGAGAACCAGGGTATTTATCGCATTTATGCCGGCAAAGCCGACCACTTCACTAGCACGGATGGTTTGTCGGGCGATGCAGTATACAGTTTCTATCAAGATCGGGAGGGCGACATCTGGGTTGTCACATCCCGCGGCATTGACCGTTTTCACGATAGCAGCGTTGCCAGTTTCTCCATCCGCGAAGGACTGAGCGCGGAGGCGGTGGCGGCTGTGCTCGGGGCTCGCAACGGCACCGTGTGGGTGGGCAATTTTCGAGCCCTGGATTCAGTGCAGAACGGCAAAGTGTCATCACTGAAAGAGGGCGACGGCTTCCCCGGCCAGTTGACCACGTCGCTCATAGAGGATCACGCGGGTCATCTGTGGATGGGAGTAGATCGCAAACTGACAGTCTATGACGGACGACGGTTTCGCCCGGTCAAGCTGGCCGATGGCAGCACTCAGTTGGGAATCGTTACGTCGATGACGGAAGATTCCGATCACAACATCTGGGCGGCCACCTCAACTCCGCGGCTCTACCGCATACAGGGCATGCGGGTCATGGAAACGTTTTCTCCTCCGCAAGTTCCGCGCGTTCATGATTTAGCCGCCGATCCGAAAGGGGGAATCTGGCTGGCCTTTGGTAATGGAAATCTAGGCCGATACCGGCAAGGCCAGTGGGAAACCATCTCCACCAATCATGGTGCGAACGCCGGCAGCGTCTCGGATCTTCTGGTTGATTCTGACGGCTCCACGTGGGCAGCAACGGGCGATGGGCTGGTTCGCTGGAAGCAGGGAAAAGTGGAGACGCTGAGCTCGCGGAATGGCCTGCCTTGTGACTCCATCTATGCCGTGGTCAAGGACGACCTGGGTTCCCTTTGGCTGGCTGCAGAGTGCGGCTACGTGGCAATCGCCGAGACGGAACTGGAAAAATGGTGGCAGCAACCAGACAGCATTGTCAAAGTGCAGACATTGGACCGATACGACGGCGCACACCCAGCCCCGACGTATTTCCGTCCAACCGCAACGAAGTCATCGGACGGAAAACTTTGGTTCGCCACCCGCAGCATTCTACAGATGGTTGATCCTGCCCATCTCGATCAGAATAAAACGCCGCCGCCAGTACGGGTGGAACGAATCGTCGCGGATGCTAAGGATTACTCACCGGCACCGAATCTCCGTCTTCGGGCAAATACGCGCAACATCGAAATCGACTACACCGCGCTCAGCTTCGTGGTCCCCGAGAAAGTGCGCTTTCGTTACAAACTGGAAGGCCACGATGAGGACTGGCAGTATCCGCGCACGCGACGCCAGGCCTTTTACAGCGATCTTGCTCCCGGCAATTACCGCTTTCGCGTGATCGCCTGCAATAACGACGGAGTGTGGAACAACACGGGGGCTACGCAGGGCTTCACTGTGCTGCCGGCGTTTTATCAGACAACGTGGTTCCGCTTCTTGTGCTTTGCCATCGTTGCCGGCATTCTTTGGTGGTTGTACGCGCTTCGCCTCCGGCAGGTGGCCGCTCACGTGCAAGCCAGGCTCGAAGAGCGCCTCGAGGAGCGGGAGCGGATCGCCCGCGACCTACACGACACCCTGCTGCAGGGATTTCTCAGCGCGTACATGCAGCTCGACGTGGCCAACGATCGTTTGCCTGCCGACGCGCCGGCCAAGCCGCTGGTGCAGCGCGTTCTCGACCTGATGAAGCAAGTGAGCGAAGAAGGCCGCGATGCAATTCGCCGCCTGCGCTCATCGCATCAGGAGTCCGAGAATCTTGAACAAAGGCTCTCGCAGATTCGCGAAGAGGTTCCCCTTCAGGAGCAAGTTGATTTCCGCGTCATTGTGGAGGGCGCGCCCCAGTCTTTACACCCTGCCATTCGGGACGAAGTCTATCGCATTGGCCGGGAAGCCGTGATGAACGCATTCCGCCACTCTCAGGCGAGCAAGATTCAAGTTGCCATCTACTATACGGCCCGCCACCTGCGAGTTGTGGTGCGTGACAACGGTTGTGGTGTCGACCCTCAGCTGCTGAGGACGGGACGCGAAGGACACTGGGGTCTTTCCATCATGAAGGAACGAGCGGAAAAAGTTGGTGCCAACTTCCAAGTCCTGTCCCGCGCCGGGGCGGGCACCGAGGTCGAACTCTTCGTTCCGGGCAAAGTAGCTTTTGAGACCGTATCTTCAGCAGGCTTGTGGAAGTGGTTGACCAGGTGGTTCAGGGAAAGACGAGAACCAATCGTCCACCGGCCCGATCGTGAGCGAAAGCAATGAACGAGCAGAAACAGATCCGCGTCCTTACCGTGGATGACCATCCCCTGTTACGTGAAGGAATCGCCACGCTCATCAACAGTCAGCCAGACATGCTGCTGGTCGCGGGTGCATCCAACGGCCATGAGGCCGTGCAGAGCTTTCGTGAGCATCAGCCTGATGTGGTCCTGATGGATTTACGGCTTCCCGATATGAGTGGCATCGACGCGATGATTGCCATTCGGAAAGAGTTCCCAGAAGCTCGCGTCATCATGTTGACAACATCGGAAGGCGACGTTGAGATCCAGCGTGCGCTGGGGTCGGGAGCGAAAAGCTACATGCTCAAAGGCATGCCTCCCAAGGATCTGCTCGAGGTGATCCGCCAGGTCCATGCCGGGAAAAAGCGCATTCCGCCGCAGATTGCGGCACACCTCGCTGAGCACTACAGCGACGAAGATCTTACCGTCCGCGAAATTGAGGTCCTGCAGCAGATTGCCGGTGGTAACCGCAATCGTGACATCGCCGAGAGGCTGTTCATCTCGGAAGAAACGGTCAAGGTCCACATCAAACACATCATGGAGAAGCTGGGGGCTAGCGACCGCACCCAGGCGGTCGCGATCGGAGTACGACGCGGAATCATCCAGCTTTGAGAACCGCCATCTCGCTGGACAAGGTTGTCCCTCGATAGTGGTAGGACAAAATTCCGAGCCCTGGGGATTCACGTTGCGCTGTTCCGCCGCTAGCCTTAATTATGCGGGATTCAGCGACACTATGCGATCCCAGGGAGTTGAGTTTGCAAAGGCTGTATTCCACATTCCCCGGCGGATGGGCTGGCCTAGGTTTGCTGCTGTTGAGAGCGGCGATCGGTGGGACGCTTATCTTGCTGGCGTCCGCCTACCTGCCTCAACTGCAGGAACTCAGGCTCGCCACATTTGCGGTATGCCTGCTGGCATTCGCAAGTGGTACTGCGCTTCTGGTAGGGTTTCTGACTCCGGTTGCCAACAGCCTGGTGGTTTTGGGTGGAATGGGCATGGCGTTCTCATGGCTCCCCGCTCCCAATTGGACCTTGTTCAACTGCCACCCTTTGACTCTGGATGCGCTCATTGTGGCTACAGCATCGGCTCTCCTGGGTCCCGGGGCGTTTTCGCTGGATGCCCGCCTCTTTGGGCTTCGCAAAGTTATCATTTCCCGGTCGCCTGCCCCGCCTAGACCTTAGTCAATCCGACATCTGCCTGAGTTGCAGTGAGCCGGGTGTCACTCACCCAATAGTGGTACCAGAGAGGCCCCGACAAACGGTATGCCCTTGAGTACCAGGCAGTGGTATGGAAAAAGCGTCATATCTCGTGATGTGCTCGCGGCCGTGAGTCTCGCACAATGCTTCCATGACGCGCAAGGAAAGCACAGTCGGTATGGCAGTGAGGATCCTGACGCGCTGCCGACCGCTCCGTCCGGATTAAAGACGGAATGATAGTCGAGAACACGCACCAGGGCGCTTCCAACTGGCTTGTCCAGTAGAAGACCAAGGTCGATCGCAAGTTCCAAGCTTTTTCGGCGGCCTTTGCCCTTGAAGCTAATAGCGCCGCCGAAAGTTGACAATCTACTTCAAGACGAAACGAACTGAGGAACCAATCATGAGCACGAGTCCAATGACGGAAGCAGCCACGCTCGATGCAATTAATGTGGCAGGAGCATATGCGGGCACAGTCCCACTGCGAACCGGAGCGAGTATGCCGAAAGCACTGCCCGAGGAGATCGAGCCGTCCGAGCACCCAAAGAAACGCCCGCCGCTCTCCATGAGCATGATTGAGGAACGTTTTCGTAACATCTACAAACAGTTTTACAAGGAAATCTACTTCCCTCCCGTCACTCTGGACTTGAAGACCAAAGAACTAATTGCGATTGGCGTTTCGCTGGCGGCCAAGTGTGAAGGCTGCCTGGAAGGCCACCTCAAGAAAGCGGTGAAGCTGGGGCTGACCAAGGAAGAAATCAGCGACGCCATTGCGATCGCCATTGGCATCGCGGCGGCCGGCGTGGTGGACATGTCTGACCGTGCCGCGATTAAACTCGACCTGCACCACTTCGAATAATGGACTACCGGGTCATCGCCAACCTATTTCTGCTGCTCTTCCTGGGAGTGGCTGACAACCAGATGATCGCCGCGCTGTTTCCCGTGCTGGGCGGTTCGCTGAAAGTCAGCGTGGGAGTAGTCGGCCTGATCGTGGTGGTCTACTCGGTGACGGCCGCGGCTGCGTCTTTCGTTTCCGGGGCGCTCTCCGATCATTACGGTCGTCGCAATTTTCTGCTGGCCGGCACGATAGTTTTTGCATTGGGCTCCTGGCTTTCCTCGGAAAGCCGCACGTTCGGAGAGCTTTTTCTGGCGCGCTCGCTTACCGGTCTGGCGGCGGGAACCATATCCACTTGCTCCATCGCATTCGCGGGTGATTGGTTTCCTTACAAGGTTCGAGGGAAGGCGATCGGTTTGGTCTCATCGGCGTATTTTGCCGCGCCGATCATTGGCCTGCCTTTGGCCGGACAGATTGCCGACCATTTTGGTTGGCGCCGGGTGTTCCTGTTCTTCGGCCTGCTGGCGCTTGTGGTGGCCGTCGCCTCGCTGGCTTTGCCCCGGGAAGAATTGGCTTCCCATCCTTCGGCGCGCAAGATTCGGACCACCGCTCATGTGTTTCGGAATCTTCTTTCGCGGAGCGATTTGCTGGCCGCGCTGGTCGTCGCGTTTCTGGTTTCAGCGGGCTTGGTCGGCTTTATCACCTACATCGGGCAATGGCTGAGCGACAAGTTCAAAGTTCCCACCGGGGGCATCACGCTCGTCTTTATGGCGGGTGGCCTGGCATCACTCGTTGGTGCGCCGCTGGGCGGCATCCTTGCCGACCGTTGGCGAAAGCGGTCGGTTTCTATTGTGGCCAACGTGTTTCTGTCGCTGGGGATGGGCCTCGTTCCATTTCTTCACTGGGGATTCTGGTTATTCCTGGTTTTCGGCACGACCGGATTGGGCGCGGCGTTCCGGCAGGGCCCGATCACCGCACTGATGACGCAAATGGTGCCGAGCCACCAGCGAGGATCTTTCATCGCGCTCAGGAATATTGCTTCACAGCTTGGGATTGGTTCGGTAGCGTTGGTAGGCGGATTGCTTTACCAGCATCACGGCTACGCGGCGGTGACCACGCTATGCGCGGCGATGACCATACTGGTGGCGGTCCTGCTCACAACGCATATTGTTGAACCCCGTTCGGCGGGGGCAGAATTCTAGGGGTCGGAATCGCCCTGTCGTTGGGAAGAGCGGTCGGTCGAGTCGGGTACGGCAAGCCGTGCCCCTGGGCGGGTTCTATGGAAGCATGCGACTGCGCCTCGAGCGCGGTCACTGGTACCAAGAACTTGTTTCGCATTCCCAAGGTCTGCCACTCTGATAAACGCAGGACGGGAAGCTCACCTCTCGGGGCCCATCGCTGCTGCGCTGATGGCCAAGGCTTCGGAACTGCTAGCACAGCCTCCCAACATTGAAGGGATTGACGAGCTTGCGTCGAAGTTGCCGGTATGAGCCTGGGGTCCACCTTCTATCGTTGAGCCTCCGGACGCTGCTAAGCATCCTGCTTAGGTTGGGATCGATGATGCCTGCCGCTGTCTGGTTCTCGTTTGGGAACTGCGGCCGCCCTGTTGCCATCCGCAGATAGTGCCGTCCGCAGACTGCATTCTCTCTAAGTCCGCCGCCCAACCTTGTGAGCCCCACGTCAAAGTCTCTATAGTGTCCATTGCCCGAGGTTTTGGCACGCATGGCAAAGCTCACCCGTTATCTAGCGCTAATCGTCGGTGTTCTTTCGCCGATATTGGCGCTGCGTCTCTATTCGCTGGTCTACACAACGTTGACGCGGGCTAGTACCGATCGAGAAAAGGACTGGCTATTTCGCCTTGCCGTGTCCACGGTCGCGATGACGCTGCCTTTCTTCGCCACCGTCGCTCTGGCGTGGGTAGCCTGGAGACAACGCCCGCAGGAGCCGACAACTTCAAGGTCTGCCAAGAGGCGCCAACAGCGCTCTAACTCGCGGTCCGCGGACGCAACACCGACCACCGACTCCTCTGATAGTGAAAATAGGATTGGCAGTGGCAACGCTATCGCTTCTACTGATGTGGAGGCCGATCCGTGACGGCATCCACCGCTCCGAGCAGGTGCGGAACATGGCATTGCGAGGCGTGCCCGCCCCGGCCTTCGATACCGTGGACATCGACGGACATGAGCAGCGGCTGGCCAACCACAAGGGACAAGTGGTGGTGGTCAATATCTGGGCGACCTGGTGCGCGCCCTGCCGCGCCGAGATGCCGGAGCTGAATCGCCTGTACGAGACAGACAAAGATCAGGGGCTCCAGGTCTTCGGCATCTCCGGTGAAGACGCTGACTTGCAACGGAAGTTTCGGCAACTGGTGCCGGTCACCTACCCGCTGCTAACCATGAATGGGCAAGTGCCCAATCTGTATCGCGACATTGCCCGTTATCCGGCAACATTCCTCATCGATCGCCAGGGCCACCTGCAGCCGGCGCCGGGCCCGGACCAACCCTTCCAGGAACTCGAAGCCGACGTGGATCGCCTGCTGAAGGCCCCGTCGTAGGTCTGGCAGCGGCTGCCCACCTGTCTGCCGATCTTGGGGACAGAGTGGGAATAGCCGGGCAGTCCCAGTTGCAAGCGAAGCACCACATTTGTGGTAGAGGGCGTAGTCGCTTGCTCACGGTATCCACCGGCAGTCCACCGATCACAGTCCCTTCCCGGCAGCCAACCTTACTTCTTACACAGCCAGATAAGCCGTCCGCCCTCGCTTTCCGGTTACCTCCAGCAAAACTGATTTGCTTTTCCTGCGCTTACACGGTCACCACAAAGGCAGACGCAGGTTATCCAACGAGTATTGAAGTGTAGAGCGAATCCGGGCACTTTGCGCCAGAGAACCGAACCAGCCCGACACGTCGCGGTGGTTTTCCCCAAGTCACTTCGTAGTCGGGCCGGCTCGGGTTTCTCGTTCACGCAAGACGAAAACGAGAAGACAGCCGACAAAACATTCGCAGGAGATCAATATGAAGACTTTGACTACTCATTGCTTTCGCGCTTACCAAAAGGCATTGTCCTCGACGAAAGGGGAGCGGTGCTTTTTCCTGGCGTTCTCGCTTCTTCTACTACTGCTGATCCCGTACGCCTCCGTCTCCCAAACACCGACGGCAATGGATCCGAGTACGCCGGCGAGCGCTGCATCGGCGCTTTTGTGTCCTGCAGACTCGTCTTTGCCAGGCTTGTCCTGCGATGGGACGCCGCCTGCGATCCTGGGCGATGCCGACCACATCATCAAGGTTGTGGAAGCAAGGCTCGGTGGCCCACCGATGTACCTCTCTGGCTACGGCACCTACACGCCTCCCGTCACTCAGCCTGCGTACGACCCTCTGTGCCACATCTCCGATGCCCACGGAAATTCAGTCGGTTTCTTTGCGCAATGTTTGCGGACGGACGACGCTAAGACGTCCTACCTGGTTCTGTTGACCGCAGGCACTGAGGAGCCGGCCAATGAATGGCAGCACAGTCTCTACTGCGTCTATGGGCAGGCTTTTGGCGGCGGTGGCTTCTCCACCGACAGCGTGGTCCAGACATCGGGTGGCAACAATAACGGCAAATACACAGGTGCATGCGTTGCCGGCGGCCTCGCTGCCGCCCTGGGCAGCATCTCGGCAACGGTAAGCGATGTGCCCTTCAAGAAGCCCACGCAAGGCTCAATTGTGAAGATCGGCTTGGAAGCGAGCATCTGGGGAGTCACGCCCCCGACATGGGGATGCCTGGCCGATGTTTCAAATGGCAGGGATCACAAGCAAGAATGGCTGTACTTCGGATGCAGCTCAAGCGGAGTTTTCAACGCCTTCGCTTTTGGTAGCGCTATCGCTCTTACGTTCTGACGGAGGGATCCGCCGTTAAACGCACACCGGCTGACACTTTAAGCCGGTGTGGGTCGCAGCAAGGTCGTCTTTGGGAGGAGCAGTCGCTCACAGCTCTGCTCCTCAACCCTTCCTTCTCAGGCAATGCGGGACGCCCGTTACGCGGGCTAGCCTAGGCCGTCGCAAGCTCTTCCGGTTTCGCCGCGGCTAGTGCCGTGTCCTGTGCCTCCACCACGGCGATGGTCGTGATTTTGACCACGTCATCCACGTCAGCGCCGCGCTGCAACAGATGCACCGGTCTTGCCATGCCGGCCAGGATTGGCCCCAGTAATTCTCCGGCGCCCAGCTGTGGCAGCAATCTCACTGCAATGTTGCACGACTGCAGATCAGGGAAGATCAGTACATTCGCCCCGCCCTTGAGTGTGGTGAAGGGGAATACCTCCTCCAGCCGGTTGGCGTTTAGCGCCACATCCGCCTGCATCTCTCCATCGACGATCAGGGTCGGATCCGCATAGCGCGCCAGTTCTGCGGCCCGACGCATCTTTTCCGCGAACGGATGCCGCGTGCTGCCAAAGTTCGAGAACGACAGCATGGCCACTCTGGGCTCGACGTTGAAGCGCCGGGCTTCCTGCGCCGCACAGAGGGCAATCTCGACCAGGTCTTCGGCCGTCGGCTCGATGTTGACGGTGGCGTCGGCAAAGAAGTAGAGATCGCCTTTGCGCGTCACCAGCAGCATGATGCCGCTTACCCGGTGGACGCCTTCGCGTACCCCAATGACCTGCAACGCCGGGCGAATGGTATCGGGATAGTTCTGCGTCACGCCCGAAACCAGAGCATCAGCGTCGCCCATGCGCACCATCATGGAACCGAAGATATTGCCGTCCAGAATCAGCTCTTGCGCCGCGGAATAGGTGACCCCACGCCGCTGCCGCAGCCGATACAACTCATTCACGTACTCGTCGCGCCGAGGGAACGTCTCGGGATCGACGATGGTGGCGCCATTGAGGGCTATGCCCAGGCTGTCCGCCACCCGGCGAATCTCAGCGTTGCGGCCCAGCAACACCGGCGCCGCGATCTTCTCTTCAATCAGCCGGTGGCAAGCCAGCAGAATCCTTTCGTGATTGCCTTCCGGAAAGACCACGCGCTTGGGATTGGCCTGCGCCTTATGAATCATGATGCGCATCAGCTCGTGCGACTTGCCCAGCCGCTTCTCCAACTGATCGCGATATTCATCCAGGTCCACCGGATTCTGCGCCACGCCGGTTTCCATGGCAGCTTTGGCAACCGCAGTGGCTTCCCACACCAGCACCCGGGAATCGAAGGGCTTGGGAATGATGTAATCCACGCCGAACTTCAGTCTTCCCACTCCGTACGCCCGGCAGACCGAGTCGGGAACGTCTTCTTTGGCCAGCGCAGCAAGCGCGTAGGTGGCTGCCCGTTTCATCGGCTCGTTGATGGTGGTGGCGTGTACGTCGAGCGCACCGCGAAAGATGAAGGGAAATCCCAGCACGTTGTTCACCTGGTTGGGATAGTCCGACCTGCCGGTGGCCATGATGATGTCATCACGCACTGCTTTGGCTTCTTCGTAAGTGATTTCAGGGTCGGGATTGGCCATGGCGAAAACAACCGGATTGGGCGCCAGCGACGCAATCATCTCCGGGGTGAAGGCTCCTTTCACCGACAGACCCAGAAGCACGTCCGCGCCTTCTGCCGCCTCCGCCAGGGTTCGCTTGCTCGTCTCATGTGCGAAGCGCTCTTTGTAGGGATTCATTCCCTCCTTGCGGCCCTTATAGACAATGCCCTTGGTATCGACCATGGTGATGTTCTCGCGCTTTACGCCGAGATTCACGTAGTGCTCCGCACAGGCAATTCCCGAGGCCCCAGCTCCATTGACCACCACCTTGATTTGGTCGAGCTGCTTGCCGGTCAGCTCCACCGCATTCACCAGCGCCGCGCCGGAGATGATGGCTGTCCCATGCTGATCGTCATGGAAGACAGGAATGTTCATCGTTTTCTTAAGTGTTTCTTCGATGTAGAAACACTCGGGAGCCTTGATGTCCTCCAGGTTGATGCCGCCGAAGGTGGGCTCCAGCAGTTGGCAGGTCTCGATGATCTTGTCGGGATCGTGGGTGTTCAACTCAATATCGAAAACGTCGATATCGGCAAATCTCTTGAACAGGACTCCCTTGCCCTCCATGACCGGCTTCCCGGCCAGTGCTCCAATGTCGCCCAGTCCGAGCACCGCTGTCCCATTGCTGACGACTGCGACCAGATTGCCTTTGCTGGTGTACTTGAACGCGTCATTCGGGTTGGCGGCAATTTCCAGGCAGGGCTGGGCGACGCCGGGAGTGTAAGCCAGGCTCAAGTCGCGTTGCGTAAAACAGGGTTTGGTGGAAACGACCTCGACTTTGCCCGGACGCGATCCCGAGTGATATTCAAGTGCCTCTTGTTTAGTGATAGCCATGATGCCTCCAAGGGGCGCAATTTTGCTGCCCCATGCGGGGTGTTAGGCTCTCGCGGCGATCACAGTCGTGCTGGGTCACGGGAGCACAAACGCGCCTGTACTTACAGTATTTGCGGGTCCTGCCAGCCGGACTAGGATGGGTGTCACAAACGGATGTGAGGGAAGTCCGCCTGGCAGTCGGCAGGTAGCCGCTCGCTTTACTTTGCCGGCCGCGATCCCAGGATAAGGATGTCCACCAGCCGCCGTGCGCTCTGCTGCCATTCCGGGCCCGACGCCACATTGGAAACGCCGATCAGCGCCCGTAGCAGGTCGAAAGGCTCGAGGTCCTTGCGGATGTCTCCGCTTTTGATGGCGCGCTTCACCAAGGCGTTGATCGCTCCCTCGATCTGACTGCGGGAACCTTCATACAGCCGCGACGGCCCTCCTACCAGCGTGTTCAGCGCCGGGGCAATGATGTGCTTGGCGGCGATGTGGTCGACGAACAGCAGCATCCATGCCCGTAATGCCTCGACCGGAGACATGGTCCGGGAAAATTCCTGCTCCGCCGCCGCCAGCTTTTCCACCTCGCTGCGATACACCGCCTCCAGCAGCGCGTCTCGGGTAGGGAAGTGACGGTACAGCGTTCCCGGTCCCACACCTGCGTCTTTCGCGATCTCATCCAGGCTGGCGTCTGCGCCAAAGCGGGTGAAAGCGCCCTTGGCGACCTCCAGAATGCGCTCGCGATTGCGTTGCGCGTCGGCACGCGGCTTTCGTGGCGCAGATTGGGAACATTTCCTGAACATCATAGAAATTTTGCAACCGGAGACAGTCTCCGATTATCAGATGATTCGGAGAGGCTCTCCGTTTCTATTCCCTGACGTGCCGGCTGTCAATACCAGGGCCGGTCGGGCAGGGAGCTCATGCCAGATCAGGAGGAAACCAACATGCGCGTTTTTGTTACCGGAGCGACAGGGTTTGTCGGCTCGGCGGTTGCTCGGGAGCTCATCGCCGCGGGCCATCAGGTATTCGGCCTGGCCCGCTCGGACGCGAGCGCCAGGTCACTTGCTGCAGCTGGGGCCGAGGTGCAGCGCGGTTCGCTCGAAGACCTCGGCAGTTTGCGCGGTGGAGCAGCCGCTGCGGACGGCGTCATCCATCTGGCCTTCATTCACGATTTCAACAACTACGGGCCCGCCGCCGAGGCCGACCGGCGCGCCGTCGAAACGCTCGCCGCTGCGCTGGCCGATTCCCGCGGCCGGCCACTAATCGTCACCTCCGGGACTTTGCTCCTGCAGCGCAAAGGCACGCTTGCGACTGAGGAGGACGTGTCGGATCCAACGTTTCCTCGCAAGTCGGAAGAGGCGGCGTTTGCGGCGGCTGCGAACGGTGTTCGCGCTTCGGTGGTGCGCCTTCCACCCTCGGTGCACGGTGACGGCGATCACGGCTTCGTTCCTATGCTCATCGCCATCGCGCGCGAGAAGGGCGTCTCGGCGTATGTGGGCGACGGACTCAACCGCTGGCCTGCGGTGCATCGGCTCGATGCTGCCCGCCTCTACCGCCTTGCGCTGGAGAACGGTGCCCCTGGCGCCAGCTACCACGCCATCGGCGACGAAGGCATCCCCTTCCGCGACATCGCTGAAGTAATTGGCCGGCACCTGAACGTGCCGGTCATTGCCAAGTCGCGGGAGGAGGCCGCCGAGCATTTTGGCTGGATGGCGCATTTCGTCGCCATCGACTGTCCGACCTCCGCCGCACAAACATCCCGGCAGTTGGGATGGCGTCCCACTCATCCGGGGCTCATCGCCGATCTCGACGCCGAGCATTACTTCGAGCAGGCCCTGGCACTTTCACACTGACAGATATACCGATTCATAACCGGCCATCGAGCGGCCAACAGTAAGTAAAAAGGAGAAAACCATGGCAAGTGCAGTCTCAACCGCCAATGTATTTGGAGCAGCTTCAACCACGGATGAAGTTCTTTCCGGCGTAGATCTCAAAGGCAAAAGGATTCTCGTCACCGGCGTCTCTGCCGGACTGGGTGTCGAAACCGCGCGGTCCCTGGTCGCCCATGGTGCGCATGTCGTTGGCGCAGCTCGCGACCTTGCCAAGGCGAAGGCGGCTACCGCCGAGGTGCGCAAGGACACTGCCGCTAACGGTGGCAGCTTCAATCTGGTCGCGCTCGATCTTGCCGATCTGGCCAGCGTGCGCGCCTGCGCTTCTGCGCTACTGGCCCTGGGTGAGCCTCTTGATGTCATCATCGCCAACGCAGGCGTGATGGCTACACCTTTTGGCCAGACCAAGGATGGCTTCGAAACCCAGTTCGGCACCAATCATCTCGGGCACTTCGTCCTCATCAATCGAATTGCGCCGCTCATTCGCAAGGGCGGCCGGGTGATCAATCTCTCTTCCGCCGGTCACCGCTTCTCCAACGTCGATCTCGCCGATCCCAACTTTGAGCGCACGCCCTATGATCCCTGGCTTGCCTACGGACGCTCGAAGACCGCGAATATTCTGTTTGCCGTCGGCTTCGACAAGCGGCATCGCGAGCGCGGCATTCGCGCCGCCGCCGTGCACCCCGGCGTCATCCGGACCGAACTGGCCCGCCACGTCGATCCCGCCCACATGCAGGCAATGGTCGACAACATCACCAAACAGCTCGCGGAAGAGGGCAAGACTTCCTTCCAGTGGAAGACGATTCCGCAAGGGGCTGCAACGTCGGTGTGGGCTGGCGTGGTTGCTCCCGCGGACGAGATTGGCGGACGTTACTGCGAGAACTGCCACGTCGGACAGATTGTGCCGGACGACACGACCATCAGCGGCATCAGCGAAGGCGTTCGTGCCTATGCGCTCGATGCCGCCACCGCCGAAGCCCTGTGGAAGAAGAGCGAGGAGATGGTGGGCGAGTCGTTCGCCTGAGTTGTAACCCGGGTGCAGCCGGACATGGGAATGAAGCACTGCTGAGGCGACGGGGAATACCAGGGTATCTGATCCAACAAACTCCGTGTTCTCCGTGCCTCTGTGGTGAAAAATCCGTGCCCCAGGTTCGCCCGTCTTTTGGGCTGACCTGGGGAATTCATCAGCTCAGCAGATTCGCGGTAGCTGTTCGCCGATGGGCATGGCGATCACTCGCGTCGCTCCAATTTGCGTGTGGGCGATCACCATTCCCTGATGGCGGTCGACCACTTGTCCAATGATGGCGGCGTCCTTGCCCAGCGGATGTTGTTGCACAGTTTCGAAAACATTGCGCGCCCGGTCCGCCGCGACGAAGATCAGCACCTTGCCTTCGTTGGCCACGTAGAACGGGTCCAGGCCCAGCAACTCGCACGCGGAGCGTACTTCAGTACGGATGGGCACCGCCGGCTCTTCGATGACCATTCCCACGTTCGAGGACGCTGCGATCTCATTGAGCGAGGCCGCCACGCCACCACGAGTCGGGTCACGCATCACGTGGATCGCCGTGCCACCCGCCTCCAGCGCCTTCTCGATGAGCCCGTTCAGCGCCGCGGTATCGCTGTTGATCGTCGTCTCGAACTCCAGTCCTTCGCGGACGCTCATGATCGCCATCCCATGATCGCCGATGGTGCCGCTGACGATAATGGCGTCGCCCGCCCGCGCCATCGTTGGGCCAACGTTGGTTCCTTCGGGTACCAGGCCGACGCCTGACGTGTTCACATAACATCCGTCACCGCGGCCTTTCTCGACGACCTTGGTGTCGCCGGTCACGATCTGCACGCCGGCAGTGCGCGCCGCTCGCGCCATGTCCTCGACGATCCGCGCGAGAGCATTCATGGCAAATCCTTCTTCCAGGATCATGCCCACGCTGAGGTACAAGGGCCGGGCCCCGGAGACAGAAAGGTCGTTGACCGTCCCATTCACTGCCAGTTCGCCGATGCTACCGCCGGGGAAAAACAAGGGCTGCACCACGTAGGAGTCGGTGGAGAACGCCCAGCGTTCGCCAGCCGCGGGCACGATCGACGCATCGCCGAGATTGGCCAGCGCCTCATTCTGAAATGCGGGTACGAACAGATGTTCAACGAGCTCGGCCGACAGCTTGCCGCCTCCGCCATGTCCCATGACGATCGTCGGGTAGTCGCGCAGCGGAAGCGGGCACGACCAATTGCTGAAGTCCGGCGGCTCAGGCATGGGCTAGCTGGTCGGCGGAGATGAATCGCCCGTAGTTGTAGTACGCGGCACAGGCCCCTTCGCTGGAGACCATCGTGGCGCCCAGAGGCTTGCGCGGCGTGCACTCTTTCCCGAACGCCGGACACTGGTTGGGTTTCAGCGTGCCTTGCAAGACCTCGCCGCTATGGCACAGCGGCGACTCCACTGCATGAATGTCGCGTACCGAGAAACGCAGGCTG
Organism: uncultured Acidobacteriaceae bacterium; assembly: GCA_963747055.1. Lineage (GTDB taxonomy): Bacteria > Acidobacteriota > Terriglobia > Terriglobales > Acidobacteriaceae > CAVVDY01. The sequence continues at coordinate 62,287 of CAVVDY010000007.1, forward strand.
GCATCGAAGTCGCGATAGGCAGGCCGCAGTTGCCAGCCGCTGGCAGGAATCATCCCGATGCCGCGCCAGCTCCGATCTACCACCTCAAATACCTCACCCAGCAGCTTCTGCGCCGGCAGGTTGCCCTCGAAGGTGACAATGCGTTCGTATGCATTGTCGATGCGCGCCTCCCCTGTCTCCAGTTGCAGGACGGCGCGGCGAATGCCTTCCAGAATGTCCAATGGCTCAAATCCAGTGACCACAATCGGGATGTGAAAACGCTCGACCAGCGGCGGGTACTGGTGATAGCCCATCACGCTGCACACGTGGCCGGCCGCCAGGAACGCGTTGATCCGGTTGCCGGGGGATTGCATGATCGCCGCGATGGCCGGCGGCACCAGCACATGCGAGATGAGCACCGAAAAATTGTGCAGCCCTTCCTGCCGGGCCACGTGCACGGCCATGGCGTTTGCCGGAGCCGTGGTCTCAAATCCCACACCGAAGAAGACGACATTGCGGTCAGGATTCTGCCGCGCGAACTTCACCGCATCGAGCGGCGAGTAAACAATGCGCACATCTCCGCCCTCGCCGCGCACGCGGAACAGGTCCTTTTCGCTGCCCGGGACGCGCAGCATGTCGCCGAATGAGCAGAAGATCACGCCGGGTTGCGCCGCAATCGCCAGCGCCTGGTCGATCATCTCCAGCGGGGTGACGCACACCGGGCACCCAGGGCCATGCACCATCTCAATCTCCGCCGGCAGCAACTGATCGATCCCGTTGCGGATGATCGAATGCGTCTGGCCACCGCAGACTTCCATGATCTTCCACGGGCGAGTGGTGATGCGGCGAATCTCGCCTGCCAGCTTCTGGGCAATCTCTCCGTTACGAAACTCGTCCAGGTACTTCATGGTTTGCCTCCACAGCCTGGGTTCGGCTTAAGCGTCCTGGGTTGGCCCGAGTTCTTCTTCCAGCAGCCCCATTTCGGAGAACATGCGCAGGGTCTCGTGGGCGGACGCTTCATCGATTCTTGAGATGGCAAACCCCACATGAACGATGGTGTAATCGCCGACGGCGATGTCGGGCAGATAAGCCAGGCACGCCTCCTTGACGATGCCGCCAAAGTTGATCTTTCCCATGCGGATGTCGCCGGCCTCGTAAATCTCCTCGACTCGTCCCGGGATTGCCAGGCACATAGTTCTTCCTCCAGGGCTTAGATGGCGCGAATCGGTTTCTTGGCTACTGCGCAAATTCGCAATCGTGGGCGTGCTTGGTCGGGAGAGTTAATTTGCCGGAGGCCCACATCCATCGCTGGCGGATATGTTAACGCAGATAGCAGCACAGGTGTGGTAATTCACTGGCTGCCGAAAAACTCTGCTTTGCGACGATTCGCGTCAGGGCAACGACCTCGGTCGTGCCGATAAGCCCTTTATTCTCGCACCCGAGGCGACTTCAGTCACCGAGGGGAAGGTGGTGTTTCGAGTTTTTTAGCAACCTGAATTCAGCCGCGCTTGGCTTTTTGTTCGCGCAGGAAATCAAGCCACTCCTCCATGCCGGTGCCTTTCTTGGCGGAGGTCTCGAAAATGCGAATGCCGGGGCGGATCTCTCGCAAGTTCTTGTGTGCCGTCTCGCGATCGAATTCGCAGGCTGCGGCCAGGTCCATCTTGGTGATGACCGCTACATCGGCGGAGTTGAACATCGTCGGATACTTCAGCGGCTTGTCTTCCCCTTCGGTGACCGAGAGCAGCGCCGCCCGCAGGTCCTCGCCCAGATCATAGCTAGATGGGCAAACCAGATTTCCGACATTCTCGATAAACAGGAAGTCGAACTCGCTCAGCTCCCATGGGCCTAAGTGCTTGCCAATCATCTCGGCTTCCAGATGACAGATGCCATGCGTGTTGATCTGCCGCACCGGTGCGCCGCTTTCAGCCAGGCGCCGGGCATCGTTCTCGGTTTCCAGATCGCCCACCAGAGCTGCAACCCTGCTGCCAGCCTGCTGCAACTGCCGCAGCGTGCTTTGCAGGAACGCGGTCTTTCCCGTGCCGGGGCTGGAGACCAGATTGACGACGAGCACGTCCAGCCTGCTGAAAACGCTGCCGCAGCTCCGCCGCCAGCAGGTCGTTCTTCTTCAGCACGCCTTGCCGCAACTCAACGATCCGCGTCGTCATCGTCGACCTCAAGTTCTACCGATTCGATCTCCAACTCGCGCCCCTGGCGGATATCGCCACTGGGAGTATGACACGTGGGGCAGCGGAAGCTCTGGATGCCGGGAAGTTCCCGGTCCTGCCCACATGACCCGCAATGGATGACCACCGGCAGCCGGCGAACAATCAGGGCCGAACCTTCCAGGATGGTTCCCTGGGTGCCCAAGTCAAAGCTGAACTGCAGCGCGTCTTCGACGACCCCTGCTAGCGCACCCACCCGCATAGTGACGGAGTGCACTTGGCGAGCGCCGGCGGATTCGGCAGTCTCCGCGACCGCCGAAACTACGCTGTAGACGATGGAGAGTTCGTGCACTGACTTGATCTTAGCGCCAAAAGGGTGTACTGCGTTTCGCTCTCACGACGGCTGGAAAATTGAAACACCTGATTGCATGGCAGCCTTGCGCATCTGCGCATCGAGAGTGGCGAGGGTCAGTCGTTCTCGCGACGCAAGATCGACATACGCTGCATCGTATGCCGTAAGACCGTAACGCATCGCTGCTGCCGTTCCATCTCTAACGACGGTCACGGCGGAGGCCGCTTCCTCGACATCGATGCTCAGGTGTGACAAGGCCGTCAGGAACGCGCTTACATCGGCGGATGTGATGCGCTTGCGCAGATGGGCGATAGCGAGACCATTGGCAACCTCCCGCGCCCAGAGCTCCGGAACCCGTGAACCATCCTGTTCAACCACGGCTAAGACAGCATCGGCGGTAGGCACTGGCCTCATCTGGCAAAGCCCAGGCAAGCGCAACGGAGGCGTCGACGACCAGAGGCATCTAGCGGCGGCCATAGCGGACGTAATCACGCGTTGTCCAGCCCTCGGGATCAGCTTTAACGCGAGCACGTAAGGCACGCATCTCGGCAACCACACTGCCGGGCCGAACGGCATGGGAGCCGGCCTCTCCCTCAAGCAGGCGCAACACGGCATCCTTGACCAGGCGCTCGGGGTCCGTGCCTGTCGCGCTGGCGATCTGCGCAAGCTGCGCTTCCTGCTCACGAGTGAAATGTACTTCCATAGCCCTGACAGTAAGTGAAAAACCGCGCGGAAGCAACATTCTGGAAATCCGCCGAACGGCAGTTCGCTGCCAGGAAGAGGCGGCTTCTGGGCCTCGGTGTAGGTCCCCTTGCAGCCGGTTCCGATCCTTCACAAAACTTCCCTTGACAAATCATCCGGTGCAGTTATTTAATTAATGCATTAATTAAAAAGCTTAAAAGATGCCAACACCCCTTGCCACAAAACGATCCCCCGGCCGCCCCGCCGCCAACTCCGACCGCGACGCTCGCGAGCTCCTGTTGAATGCCGCCACCGAGTTGTTCGCCGCGCAGGGAGTAGCGGGAACCACCTTCGCGCTGATCGCCAAGCGCGCGGGCCTCACTCCCGCCATGCTGCATTACTACTTCAAAGACCGCGAGCAGTTGCTCGACGCGGTGGTCAACGAGCGCCTCCTGCGCGTGCTCTCGAAGGTGTGGGGTCCGGTCGAGCCGGGAAGCGGCGCGGCGGAAGCGATTCGCGACATTGTTGAGCGCCTGCTGGAAGGCATTGAGGAAATGCCCTGGATTCCTTCCACCTGGATGCGCGAAGTCCTGAACGACGACGGGCTGCTGCGCGAGCGGATGCTGCGCCGCCTGCCCTACGAAAAGCTGCAAATTGTGGCCGCGGCCATCGCCCGAGGGCAGGCGCAAAACTCACTGAATCCCAATGTCGACCCGCTGCTGACCATGTTTTCTGCGCTGGGAATGGTCATGCTGCTCACCGCCACTACCAAACTGTGGTCTGAGATATTCCACCGCCGGCAGCCAAGCCGAAAGGACCTGCAACGCCATATCACCGCCTTACTGCTGGACGGCGTGTGCCATCCGCCATCCGCCGCATCCAAGGCGACCTCTCGCCCAACAGAGAGCCGTCGAAAAAAGAACCAACGAGGGAACGACCATGCACTTTAATCAACCGCCCTCTCTCTTATTACTCGTCGCTGTGGCTCTACCGCTTTGTCTGGCTGGCTGCGCGAAAAAGCCTGCGAACACCTATCAGGGCTATGTCGAAGGCAAGTTTGTTTACGTGGCTTCGCCCCAGGCGGGCCGGCTCGACCGGCTGTCAGTAACGCGCGGCGAAACCATCAGCGTCAGCCATCCGCTGTTCGCGCTCGATCATGAGCCGGAAGCCTCCGCCGAAGCCCAGGCCCAGCAACTGTTGCGTGTCGACCAAGCCCGGCTGGCTGACATGCGCACCGGCAAGCGTCCTCCTGAGAAAGACGTCATCGCCGCCCAACTGGCGCAGGCGAAGGTCGAGCACCAGAAAGCCGCCGATCTGCTCAAGAGCTACGAATCGCAGTACGCGGCCGGCGGCGTTCCCATGACGGAGCTGATCAGCGCGCGCGCCGCCGTCGACGCCGATGCCGCCGTCGTGCGCCAGTATCAGAGCGATCTGATAGTTGCCGCTCTGCCGAGCCGCGACGAGCAGATCAAGGCCCAAGCCAATCAGGTGGCTGCTGACAAGGCCGCGCTGGCCCAGGCAATGTGGAAGCTGCAGCAGAAGGAGATTGCCTCACCGCGCAACGGCCTGGTCTTTGACACCTTGTATCGCGAGGGGGAATGGGTCTCCCCCGGCAGTCCCATCGTGCAAATCCTTCCGCCGGAGAACATCGAGGTCCGCTTCTTTGTCCCTGAACCGATTGTGGGCAAGCTGAAGGTGGGGCAGAGAATCAGCGTACATTGTGACGGTTGCGCAACTGATATACCCGCCGCCATCACCTTCATTTCCAACCAGGTGGAATACACGCCGCCGGTGATTTACAGCAACGAAAACCGCGCCAAGCTGGCATTCATGGTGATTGCCAAGCCCACGCCGGACAAGGCCACCGAGCTGCATCCCGGCCAGCCGCTTGAGGTCGCGCTGCAATGACTACGCCTGCCAATTCTGATTACGCCATCGACGTGCAGGGCCTCAGCAAGCACTTCGGCGACAAGCACGTGGTCAACAACGTCACCATCCGTGTGCGCAAGGGAGAGATCTTCGGCTTTCTCGGCCCCAACGGCAGTGGCAAGACGACCACCATCCGCATGATGTGCGGGCTGCTGAAGCCGGACTCCGGCGCCGGCACCTGCCTCGGCTACGACATCATTCGCCAGGCCGCCGACATCAAGCGCAACGTCGGCTACATGACGCAGCGCTTCTCCTTCTGGGACGACCTCACCATCGCCGAGAACCTCGACTTCGTTGCCCGCGTCTACAACATTCCCAAACGCCGCGAGGTGGTCCGGCAGACACTTGCCGACCTTGGCCTCGCCGAGCGCCAGAAGCAATTGGCGGGCGAGCTCTCCGGCGGCTGGAAGCAGCGCATGGCACTGGCCGCCTGCATGCTGCACAATCCCCGGCTGCTGCTGCTCGACGAGCCCACCGCCGGCGTCGATCCCAAGGCACGGCGCGATTTCTGGGATGAGCTACAAGGACTGGCCGCGAAGGGCACCTCCGTCCTGGTGAGCACGCACTACATGGACGAAGCTTCCCGCTGCCACAAGCTGGCCTACATCGCCTACGGCAAGCTGCTGGCACAGGGCAGCGCCGCCGAGGTCGATCGCCGGCCAGCACCTCATCGACCTGGGCGATCTATGGCGACCACCTGATCGAATTACAGGAGCCGCTGCGCAAAAGCCCCGGCGTCGCGCAGACCGTGATCTTCGGCGACGGCCTGCATGTCAGCGGGACGGATGCGGCGGCGTTGGAGCGCAGCGTCCACGACGCTTCCGCGCGCCGAAACCTGCGCTCAGAGAAGATCGACACCAGTCTGGAAGACGTCTTCATTTACATGATGAGCCAGTCTGCCGACAACTTCGGAGGCAAGGCATGAACGGCTTCTCCTTCGTCCGCTGGTGGAGCATCGTGCGCAAGGAATTCCTGCAACTGCGCCGTGACCGCGTCACCTTCGCCATGATCGTAGGGATTCCCATCCTCCAGATGGCGCTGTTTGGTTACGCCATCAACACCGACCCCAAGCATCTCGACACCGCAATCATCAACGCAGATAACACCGACATCACCCGCAGCTTCATCTGGGCGATGAAGAACTCCGAGTACTTCAAGTTCGTCGGCGAGCTGCCCAACGAGGCGGCCGGACGTGAGGCGCTCGCCCGCGGCAAGGTGCTGTTTGTGGTGAATATCCCCCCAGGATTCACGCGTCAGCTTCTTCGCCGCGAACGGCCAGCTCTGCTGGTTGAGGCGGATGCCACCGATCCCATGGTCGCCGTGAATGCGATCTTCGCCTTGAATGGGATTACCCAGTCCGTGATTCAGAAAGAACTGACCGGTCCGCTCGCTCCCCTGGCCGGCACTCCACCGCCCTTCGATGTGCAGGTCCATCGTCTCTACAATCCCGACGCCATCACGCAGTACAACGTGGTGCCGGGCCTGATGGGTGTCATCCTGACGTTCACCATGGTGATGATGACGGGGCTGGCCATCACCCGGGAGCGCGAGCGCGGCACCATGGAAAACCTGCTGGCCATGCCTTCCACGCCCATCGAGGTGATGACCGGCAAGCTGATCCCCTACATCGGGATCGGTCTTATCCAGTCCAGCATTATTCTGCTGGCGGCGCGCTATCTGTTTCATGTGCCTTTCTTCGGCAGCATCGGCGCCATCTATCTCGTCGCCCTCTTGTTCGTCGTGGCAAATCTGACAGTCGGCATCACCATGTCATCGATGGCGCAAAACCAGTTGCAGGCTTTGCAGCTCACCTTTTTTTACTTCTTGCCCAACGTCCTGCTTTCCGGTTTCATGTTCCCTTTTCAGGGCATGCCCAAGTGGGCGCAGGTGCTGGGAAACCTGCTGCCGCTGACCTATTTCAACCGGCTCATCCGCGGAATCATGCTCAAGGGCAATGGGTGGGAGAACTCCTGGCCCAGTGTTTGGCCGTTGATTGCCTTCACGCTGATCGTCATGACCATCGCGGTAACGACCTACCGCCGCACTTTGGATTGAGGTTGCAGTTATGAGCACATCGAATCGAACCAGGCTGAGCTTCAAGGCGGTACCCGCCGCTCTTGCGGTCACCGTGCTGGCAGGATGCACCGTCGGCCCGCACTATCACCCACCGGCGCCGCCGACCGTCGCGACGTACAATCCGGGACCGCAGCCCTCCGCGACCGTGGCGTCCTCGGGCACTGCAGGCGCGGCGCAAAAATTCTCCGCGTCGGCCGACATCCCGGCGCAGTGGTGGACGCTCTTCCACTCCCCGGAACTCGACCGCATGGTGCGCCAGGCGCTCGACAACAGTCCGACCCTGACCCAGGCCATGGCGAAGCTGAAGCAGGCGCAAGAGGAGGCCAACGCCCGTACCGGCGCAACGAAGTATCCCGCGGTGAACGGCAGCATCTCTGCCCAGCGCGAGCAGGTTGACCTCGCCACATTCGGCGTTCCCTTCCCCAGCCCGCCGCCATTCTCGTTGCTGAACGGGTCCGTTGCCATTTCCTACGCGCTCGATTTGTTCGGACACAATCGTCGCCTGATCGAGGGCCTGAACGCGCAGGTCGCGTATCAGAACTGGCAACTGGAAGGCGCGCGTCTAATGCTGGCGGGCAACGTGGTCTCCGCCGGTATTCGCCAGGCGCAGTTGCGCTCGCAGATCAAGATGACCCGCCAGATGCTTGCCCTGGAAGAACAGTCGCTCGATATCGCGGAGCGGCGCTACCGGGCAGGCGGCGTCTCGGAATATGACGTGGATAGCCAGCGCTCCCTGGTGGCGCAGACGCGTGCCACGCTGCCGGCGCTGGAGCAGCAGCTTGATGTCGTCGATCATCAACTTGCCGTGCTCATGGGTAAGACACCGGCCGAGGCGCAGGTGGGAGCCATCAGCCTCGATAGCCTGACGCTTCCCCAGGATCTGCCGGTCAGCCTGCCGTCGTCGTTGGTGCGCCAGCGTCCGGACATCCGTGCCGCCGAGTCTCTCATGCACCAGGCCAGCGCCGACGTTGGTGTGGCGACGGCCAACCTTTATCCTCAGATCGTGCTCTCAGCAAGCGCGGGGCTGATCGGCACAAACTTCACCAGCGGCAGCGATGTGTGGAATGTAGGAGCGTCTTTGACGCAGCCCATCTTCAACGGCGGCGCGTTGCGGGCGGAGAAGCGCAAGGCGGTAGCGGCCTACGAGGAGGCCGGCAGCGTTTATCAGGAAACGGTTCTGCAGGCCTTCCGCGAAGTTGCGGACACGCTGCGCGCCATTGAGCACGATGCCCAGGCCCTGCAGGCGCAAAGCGAGGCGGCGGCCCAGGCCCAAAGCGCATATCAAATCGCAGCCCAGCGCTATGCCGCCGGAGGCATCAGCCAGGTCGCACTGCTCGACGCGCAACGTCGGCAGTTGCAGACGGCTCTCGACCGGGTCGCTTTTCAATCCAGCCGGTATGCCGATTCCGCCACCTTATTTCAAGCTCTCGGCGGAGGATGGTGGAACCAGAAGCCGGCCGGCGCAACGGCGAACGGTCCTTCGAGTGCAATGCCGTAGCCCGGCAAAATTCCGGCGACGCTCCGGCCGCAAAATCCGGCAAAGCGAGTCGCGAAGAATTTGCTGAAATCGAGGGTTAACTTCTACACTGAAGTCTTCGTTGACCAGTGATGCTGGTGATTGTCCGCCGGTTCGTTGCCGCGCGGGGAGGGTACATGCGGCAGTTTTCAACGGCCCGGTGGTTGGCCGTCCTTATTTCCCTGGGTTCTTTGGTTTGGATATCCGGCTGCGGTGGCGCAGCCAAGGTACAGACGCCGGTCGCGGCCTCTCTTATCGTGACGCCTTCTTCCTTGTCGCTCAATGAAGGCCAGGTAGGGAACATCAGCGTGACCGCGCTGGACTATAACGGCAGCGTCGTTACGGTGGACCTGGCCTTCAGCAGCAGCAATTCAGCGCTGGCTTCGGTATCGAGCGCAGGAATCGTGTGCGGCGGCCAGTTCGACAGTAACAACATCGTGTGCTCGCCCAACGGTGACGGGCAGGCGACCATTACTGTAACCTCGGGCAGTGTTTCCGCCACCGCTCCGGTCTATGTTCATAAACAGGTGGATCGGGTGGTCGTTAACCCGTTCAACGGCTGCGAGAGTTCTGGCACGCTGCTGAATCCGTCGGCCTCCGCCTACAACACCACCGCCCCAGGATGCTCAAATAGCTCGCCCTGCGACATTACCTCGACGGTTGGACCCTTCGCCTATGGCTCCGGCAACCTGGCCGTCGTCGCCAATGCCGCCGGAATCGAATCCAGCTACTCTTCCAGCACCAACACTCCGACGTATGTCTCCGGGGGCTCGATCACCGGCAGCAAGGACCAGACCTGCAATCTGACCAATTTCAGCGTGGGCGGTGGAACGGGAATCGATCCCACCTTCAACCCGGCGAAGAACACCCCGTCATATATCTCCGGCGGCAGCATTACCGGCTCCTCGGGCCAGACCTGCAATCTGTCCAGCTTCAATGGCGTGACTAACGCCACCGCCCTGGTTACGCTGACCGACACCAACATCATCGCCTCCGGCACCCATCTCACCATCACCGCACCGGGATTCGGAGGCGGTAGCACTCCGCCGACGACGGCGACGCTCAGCAACGGCACGGCCACCTGCAGCGGTACGGCCAACGTTCTCACGTCGCTGCTGACCACGACGGGAGTCAATCCCGTCATCGATGCCACCGCAACGGTTACGCTAACCGACACCAACACCATTGCCGGTGGGACCCATCTGAACATTACGAACGAGGGCTTTGGCGCGGTCCAGGCGCCCACTACGGCGACCTTGAGCGACGGCACGGCCACCTGTAGCGGCACCGCCAACGTCGTTACCGTCCTGAACAAATCAACCGGCCTCGAAACGCAGACCCCCGGCTCGACCGTACTGTTTGCCAGGGTCTCCGGGGTCAACAGCGTCGGCACTCCTTTTACAACCTGTCCGGTGCAGTCCATCAATGTCCATGATGCCAGCAGCTCCGCCACGAACTTTTCGCTGATCGGCGGCCAGGCGCAAAACCTGGTTGCGGATGTGCTGGATTCCAAAGGAGCCACCATCAAGCCGAATCTGGTCTGGACAACCAGCCAGCCCGTCGCCATCGGCATATCGTCGCAAAATGCCACCGCAGCTATCGCAGGCGCAGGTCCAGGGACCTCAACCGTGACCGCGACCTGCGTCACCCCGAACTGCAACATCGGTCTGCCGCCGCAATATTCCTCGAACGTGGTGACAGCAAGCGTCGCCGGTCAAAGTCCTGACATAATCTTTGTCGCAAGCACCAAATCACTGACCATGGTTCCCATCGATGTGGTAACTGGGGCCGTGGGAACAGCGATTACCTTGCCCAGCCTGCCAAATTCGATTTTGGCCGCCCCCAACGGAAGCAAGGTTTACCTGGGGGCGGACAGTGGCGGAGTGATGGTATTCAACCGCTCCGACAGCAGCGTGACCAGGCTCGGGTTCAATGGGAAGGTGCTGGCCCTCACTTCCGACGGAGCCTATCTTGTGGTTTACGACCAGAGCGTCAATGGCACCTACTTCTATAGCGTTGCCAGCAAAGTAATCCTGCAGGTGGCATACGGAACGGGCACGGCCGCGACCGTCACCCCCGACAACGAGTGGGGGCTTTCCCTGATCGGCCAGCAGTTGGTTCGGCAGGGCAACGGTGTTTCCCAAGCCGCGACCGACCTCCCCTATGCTCCCAATGGAATCGATGTGCTGGCCCAGGGCTCGTTGACCTTCATCACCAGCAACAGCACGCATGCGGTGGACGTGCGCTCGACCTGCGACCAAAGCGATCTGCAAACCCTTAGCGCCAACAATCCTACGCTGGTGAAGGGAAAGCCGAATGGCACCGGAGCCGTGGTTGTCGATTCACCCCAGATTGATGTGATCACCACGCCGCAGCCAGGCGGCACTTGCCCTGTTTCCGCCACCAGCACTCTGAACGGTTATGACTTGCAGGCCGGGAGCTTTACTCCCACCCAACTGATCGTGAGCTATGACAGCACGCGGGCCTGGATCGTCAGCGATCTCAGTTCGGTGCTCACCTTCGACCTTGGCGGCTTGACGCCGAAGTCGATTGCACTAACCGGGGGAGCGCAGCCTCTGAGTGCCGGGCTCACACTGGACAGCCAGGATTTGTACGTCGGGGCCAGCGACGGCAATGTGCATCTCATCCCGGTCAGCTCGCTGTCGGATACGCAACAGTTTGCCCCCGGACTCAAGGATTCCAATAGCAATCTCGTCGGGCCCGACTTGATTGCTGTGCTGCCGTAATCGAGACCGTTCTCAACACAACAGCCCTCCCGTAAAGGGAGGGCTGTTGCATTGCGGATCGCAGCTACTTCTTCGCCGCTTCGCCCAACTCTCGCGCCACGCTGTCGAGTACGCCATTGATGAACTGCACCGACTCGGGAGTCGAAAATCGCCGCCCAACTTCCAGTGCCTCGTTGATCACCACCGGACGCGGCGTATCCGGGAAGCCGATGAACTCGGCCACTCCTACGCGAAGAACATTGCGATCGACTACCGCCATGCGCTCCATCCGCCAGTGTTCCGCGTTGCGCTCGATGATTGCATCGATCTCTGTGCCCCGCTCGGCGGCGATGGTGAACAGCTCGTCGGCAAAGCCCCGTACTTTTTCGTCAAGGTCCTTGCGCTCGTTCCAGAAGGTGTGGCGTACATGGTCGAGTGTCTGCTGCCCCATGTCCATCTGAAACAGCATCTGCAGCGCCAGTTCGCGCGACTTGCGGCGTGTACCCGACTTGCTGCTCATCGCTGGCCTTCCCCGGCGCCGCCAGCCTGCACCGCGACCTTCTCGCGCAAACAAGCCATCTCGACCGCCGCCAGCGCAGCCTCATGGCCCTTGTTCCCCGCCTTCAGTCCTGCGCGGTCGATCGCCTGCTCCAGGGTGTCGCAGGTCAACACGCCGAATCCATGCGGCACGCCCGTCTCCTGTGCCGACTGGCCGATACCGCGGGTTGCTTCGTTGACGATGACGTCGTAGTGCGCGGTATCTCCGCGCAGCAGGCAGCCCAGGCAGACAATCGCGGCATAACGTTTGCTTTCCGCAAGTTGCCGCGCTGCCGATGGAATCTCGAACGAGCCCGGCACGCGGACCACGGTGATGTCCTTCGGATCGGCTCCGCACTGTCGCAGCGCCAGGAGTGCGCCATCCAGCAGCCGCTCGGTGATGAAGGAGTTGAAGCGTGCGACGACGATAGCAAAGTGCTTGCCTTTGGCGTCAAGCGCGCCTTCGATCCCCTTGCCTTCAGTCTTTTTCGCATAGGTGAGAAAGCCCAGGCGCAACCCGCTGACTTCCACTTCGAACAGCCGCGCGCCGTAGGGGGTGTCGCCAATCTCTTTGCGAATGGTGACGGCGGGTGCCCCATCCTTTCCCATTTTTTGGGAATGGGAAAGGGTGGGAATGAGATTCTTCACAATCTGGTACGCAAGGTCAGCGTCGGCGACTTCTACCATGGCGTCGACGCTGGGCGCATCCGGCGCAGCGATCAATTCCACTCCCCCATTGGGAGCGAGCATCTCTATTCCGTGGCTGCCGCCCTCGTGCCACTCGTTTCCGGGAGCAAATCCCATCGCCCGCAGCAAATCGAGCGCGGGCTGCAAATCATCCAGCGAACGGCCCAGCACCCGCGGAAATACAATCGAACGGATCATAAGCTTTCAATTGTAAGTCAGCGATGCGGCGCTGCCCGTTTCTGAACACCGCGATCGTCCAGCGGACAGGTTGCACACTTCTGTTGCTGCCGGGGAATCGTCTAAGCTCTTTTGCTCGCACATCATTCGGTCCGCTGGCGGCTGGTAAGAAAAGTGCAGCATAAACCTGAAACTGCCGTCGTGTGGAGGAACCGTATGCACGAGCGAATGCGCGAAAAGCTGTCGGGGGCCCTGAATCAGGATGATGTGCAACGCCGCCTGGCCGAAGGATGGCGGCTGGTGGCCGTCGAATGGGAGCGCGAAACGGAGCAGCCCGCCGGTTCGCTGGTCGCCGGGGATGTCCCGTTCGGGCTGAAGGTCGCCGGCGATTGCTCGCACCTTGAGGAAAGTCCGGACGAACGGGAAGTGCTGGTGGCCATGATGGAGTTGACCATTCAGGACGGTCCCTATTCCTCCATCGCCGAAGAATTGAACCGCCGTGGCTTTCGCACCCGCGAAGGCTATCGTTGGACGCCGGTGAGCGTTTTTCAAATGCTGCCGCGCCTGATTGAAGTGGGACCGCAGATCTTTGGCAGCGACGAGTGGCAGCAGCGGCGGGAGCGGATACAGCGCGTGCAGGACCGCTGACACAAGTCCGTGTTCGTCAAATGCTCTGGGGGCGGGCCGGAATCTGACTTTTTTCGTGTCATCCCTCTGATCCGCGAAATCCGCGGCAATCCGCGGTTCGTGATTAGCCTTTCCCCATTTGCTGCCCCTCTCACGCCGCTGATAGACTCGAATGTTTACCCGAGGTTCCGGTTCTCCCCCGAACAGATTATGTCGACCCCATTTGTAGATATCGCAATCGTCAACGGCGCCCGCACGCCCATGGGCCGCTACTGTGGAAAACTTCGCGACTTTACCTCCATGGACCTGGGCGCCATCGCTGCGACCGAAGCCATGAAGCGCTCCGGTGTTGAGCCCTCGGAGATCGATCACTGCGTCATCGGCAATGCCCAGCAGACCTCCGGAGACTCCATCTACGGTGCGCGCCATGTTGCCCTCAAAGCCGGACTGCCGATCGAGACGCCGGCCCTCACCGTGAACCGCCTCTGCGGTTCGGGTATGCAGTCCATCGTGTCGGCGGCGCAGATGATTCAGCTTGGCGAGTCGAAGATCGCGCTCGCGGGCGGCATGGAGTCCATGTCGCAGGCGCCGCACGTCATCCATGGCATGCGCTGGGGCGTCGGCCTGGGCGAAGGCAAGCTGGAAGATTCGCTGATGGTCGCGCTGCTCGACAGCTATTGCGGCCTGTACATGGCCAACACTGCCGAACTCTACGCCGAGCAGCAGAGCATCAGCCGCCAGGCCCAGGACGAGTTCGCCCTGATGTCGCAACACCGCGCTGATGCCGCCTACAAGGCCGGCCGCCTGCAGGAAGAGCTGACGCCGGTTCCGCTGCGCAATCGCCGGGGCGAGCCCACCGGCGAGATGTTCACCGAAGACGACCACCGCCGTCCCGAGACGACCATGGAAGGTTTAGCAAAGCTGAAACCGTCATTCGGCAAGAACGGAACGGTCACCGCCGGCAATGCCAGCGGAATCGTCGATGGTGGCGCTGCCGTGGTCGTGATGCCGCTCGCTGAGGCTGAAAAGCGCGGCCTGAAGCCGATGGGACGCATCGTGAGCTGGGGCATCGCCGGCGTCGATCCTAAAATCATGGGCTCGGGACCGGTTCCGGCCACGCACAAGGCGTTGCAGAAAGCCGGGCTCAAGCTGGATGACATTGACCTGATCGAGCTGAACGAAGCCTTTGCTGCGCAGGCGCTGGCGGTGGTGAAAGAGCTGGGCATCGATCGCGACAAGCTGAACGTCAACGGCGGAGCCATCGCCCTTGGCCATCCACTGGGAGCGACCGGAACCCGCATCACGCTCACGCTGCTCTACGAGCTGCGCCGCCGCAAAGCAAAATACGGCCTGGCAACGGCCTGCATCGGCGGCGGGCAGGGCATCGCGTTGATTGTGGAGAGTCTTGAATTAGTTGTCAGTTGTCGGCGGTCAGTTCTCAGTTTGCAACGAGACATTTCGGAGTGGTTTTACTGACAACCGGCCGCTGGCCACTGACAACTTCTTATGCGCACGATCGCCGGCGTCATCCTCGGATATCTGGTGTTCGCGGTAATGGCATTCTTGCTGTTCCGCGTTACGCATCAGAATCCGCACGCCCCGGCACCCATGGGCTTTGAGATCACGGCCATCGTCTACGGCGCGTTCTTCGCATTTCTGGCCGGGTATTGGGGTACTGCCATTGCCGGGCGCAGTGATATGTGGGTCGCGGTCCCCATCGCGTTCATCATGGCCGCTGGAGCGATTGTGTCGATGGTCAAGGCCGGAGCGGGATGGTCACCGCTTTCGGCTTTGGTCTTGATGGTTCCGGCAGAGTTGATCGGCGGCTATATGCGCGCCACAGGAGAACGAGAACCATGAATACGACGGACGAACAGAAACTGCGCGACATCGTTGCAAAGCTGGAAGCGGCCTGGAACACAGCCGACAGCGTTGCCTGGGCAGGTTTCTTCGCGGAGGACGTGGACTTCATTCACATTCTTGGCGTGCACTACACCGGACGCGCTGGGGTGGAGATGGGCCATCGCATGATCTGGGACACGATCTACAAGGGCAGCACCGTCAAGTACGCCGTGGAGAAGATCCGTCCGGCCGGCGCCGATGTTGCGGTGGTGTTTGTCCTGGGAGAGATGACGTTCTACGACAATGGCGTCGAGCGCCACATTCAGGCGCGGCCCACCATGACGGTCGAGCGCATGGGTGACGCCTGGCAGATCGTGGTCTTTCAGAACACGCTGGTCGCCGAGGCCATGTCTGACGAGGACAAGGAACGGCTGGTGATGAAGCATCCGTTCAAGGCCGCCGATTCCGCCGCGGGTGGACGATAGAGCAGATCAGGTTTGTATCAGGGCACGACTTCAGTCGTGCCAAGGTGAACAAAACGCACCGGGCCTTAGCCCCTGCACCCGCCAGAAATGCTTATCAGGGGCTGAAGCCCAGTATTGATCGACTCGTGACGGCACGTCTGAAGACGTGCCCGGATACAAAACGAATCTACGAATTGCTAACGGCTAATTGCTAATTGCTAATCGAGGGCACTTATGGAAATCAAAAAGGTTGGTGTACTGGGTTGTGGTCTGATGGGTTCCGGCATTGCGCAGGTCGCAGCCATGGCCGGTTGCGACGTGACCGTGCTGGAGCAGGAGCAGAAATTCCTCGACAAAGGATTTGCCGGGATCGAGAAGTCGCTGACCCGGCTGGTCGAACGTGGTCCAGCCAAAGGCGGCATCACTGCTGAACAGAAGACAGAGGCGCAGGCGCATCTGAAGGGTTCGCTCAAGATGCAGGACCTTGCCGGCTGCGACATGGTGATCGAAGCCATCATCGAGAACGTCGACGAGAAGCGCAAGACCTACGAGCAGCTCGATGAGATCGTCAAGAAGGATGCGATCTTCGCAACCAATACCTCATCCATCTCGGTCACCGAGCTAATGACCTCAACCAAGCGGCCCGAGCGCTTCATCGGGTTGCACTTCTTTAATCCTGTCCCGATGATGAAGCTGGTCGAGGTGGTGAAGACCATCGCCACTGCCCCCGAGGTCTTCGACGCGGCAGTCGAGTTCGGCAAGAAACTGGGCAAGGTGCCGGTGCGCACCAGCGACAAGACAGGCTTCATCGTGAACCGGCTGCTGGTGCCCTACCTGCTCGATGCCATCCGCGCGTACGAGGAGGGCGTGGGCTCGATCACCGATATCGACGAAGCCATGAAGCTGGGATGCGGCTACCCCATGGGCCCGTTCACCCTGCTCGACTTCGTCGGGCTCGACACCACCTACTACATCACCGAGGTCATGTACGACGAGTTCAAGGAGCGGCGCTTCGCCTCGCCCGCGCTGCTGCGGCGCCTGGTGCTGGCCGGCTGGTACGGCCGCAAGTCGGGCCGGGGATTCTATGACTACTCCGACCCGAACCATCCGGTGCCGGGAGAGTTCGTGTAAGCCGGTTGTCGGTGGCCAGTTGTCAGTGCCACAGGGGCTGGGTTCATTTTGGGAATTAGAAGCGATTTATAGCACTTTAGAGCCATCATCTTGTCTGGTGGCTCATAATCGCCGTCTGAGGCCATCGTAGAATGGCCAGTAATCGCGCAGAATTGACTTGTGAGCTATTTCTGGCTGTATTGATAGACTCATAGATGCGCAGAGCGCCCGAGGCTCTTAAATCGTCTTTAAACGCGAAGTTTGGATTAGTTACCTTGCCGAGCTGACGTAATCGGCGATTTTTTTATGGCTCTTTGGTGCTAGCTAAATCAGTGCCGTCGCCAGCGCGGCTCTTGGTACTCTTTGGTTAGTATCCGGCTCTGACGAGTCGGCTCACATCATCCCGCCCGCTTCGCGGCTGGATCACAGGATACATATGGACTTTCAAAATCTTACTTTCGAAAAGAAAAACCACATCGCTTACATCACCATCAACCGGCCCAAGGTGCTCAACGCGCTGAACATGGCCACTATGGAAGAAATTCGCCAGGCCTTTGCCGCCGCCAAGGACGACGCCGAAGTGCGTGTCGTCATTCTCACCGGAGCGGGGGAAAAGGCGTTTGTCGCCGGCGCCGACATCGGCGAGCTTTCCGTACACAACCCGGTCTCGGCGAAGGAGTACACGCACAAGGGACAGGCGATCATCGATGCCATCGAGAACCTGGGCAAGCCGACCATCGCTTGCATCAACGGCTTTGCTCTCGGCGGCGGATGCGAGCTGGCCATGGCCTGCACCATGCGTCTGGCAAGCGAGAACGCCAAGCTCGGCCAGCCCGAAGTGAAGCTTGGCCTCATCCCCGGCTACGGCGGAACCCAGCGCCTGTCGCGCCTGGTGGGCAAGGGCATCGCCATGCAGCTGGTGCTAACGGGCGAGATGATCACCGCGGCGGAGGCGCATCGTATCGGGCTGGTGAACGAAGTCGTTCCTGCCGGCGAGCTGATCGCTCGCGCCGAAGCCATCGCGGCCAAGATCATCGCCAACGCTCCGCTGGCCATTCAGTACGCCATGGAAGCGGTGAACCACGGGCTCGACCTTCCGCTGGCCGAAGGTTTGTATCTGGAAGCGACGCTGTTCGGCGTGTGCTGCTCGACCGAAGACAAGGGCGAAGGCACCAAGGCGTTTTTGGAGAAGAGGGCCGCGCAGTTCAAGGGGAAGTGAAGAAGCAATTAGCAATTGGCAACTAGCAATTAGCTCAACCGCATCGTCCTGTGGGTGCCCCATTCCGCCTTCTTTTGGCGGGGTGGGTGCTTTTGGTTTCTCCAACAAAAGACCCACGCAATCAAAACCGGCTCGGGTCAGGCTCCCGGTCTTCCGTCGGCCATCACACGACGTGCAGCGCCGAAGCATCTTGTTTGCCGCGGTGCGGCCGCACGACGATGGACACATCCTGATCCAGCGCGACCAGAAAACGCAGCAACCGCTCGACGGAGAATTGCCGGAACTCACCACGCAGCATTTTCGAGACATCGGGCTGGCGGACCCCGAGCAACGTGGCCGCCTCGGTCTGCTTCAAGCTACGTCGTTTCAAAAGAGTGTCAATCTTATAGACGAGCTGCGCCTTGATCAGATGGTCTTCGGCATTCGGCACCCCAAGGTCCTTGAACACGTTGCCGCCACTGGGTTCATACTTCGATATAGTGATTTCACTATATCCGATCAAGCATAGGGAACGTACCGATGTAGGTTGCGGGGCCTGGCTGACTCGCCCCTACCATCTCTGCTAGTCTGGCAATAACCTAAGTTCATTTGCTATGCCCGCGAAACGCGTCCCAGCCAAGTCCCAGGCGATACGCAGCCGACGTCCGGCTGCGCGGAAGGCGCACGGCCGTGATCAGCGCGAGCTGGTCGTCATCACCGGCATGAGCGGCGCCGGCAAGGCCTCGGCGCTGAAGGCCTTTGAAGATCTCGGTTACTACGCCGTCGACAACCTGCCCATTGGCTTAATCGAGAACTTTGCCGAGCTGGTCGGCGACACGCTGGAGATCGAGCGCGCCGCTCTGGTGGTCGACATTCGTGAAGGCTCGCGGCTCGACAAGCTGCCCGACATCCTGCGCTCGCTGCGCCAGTCGCTACGCACCACGGTGTTGTTTCTCGAAGCCAACGACGAAGCCCTGGTGCGACGCTACAGCGAGACGCGGCGGCCGCATCCGCTGGGGCGGAAGGAGTCGGTAAAGTCTTACCTGCGTTCTGAGCGCGCGCGCCTGAAGCCGGTCCGCGACGTTGCCGACGTGGTGGTGGACACCGCCAAGTTCAACGTGCACGAGCTGCGCTCGCTCATCAATGACCGCTTTGGCGCGGGCAAGCGCGAGCACAACCTGCTGATCTCGTGTGTCAGCTTCGGCTTTCGCCAGGGAGTGCCCGAGGACGCGGACCTGGTTTTCGATGTGCGCTTCCTGCCCAACCCGCACTTCATCCCTGAATTTCGCCCTTATACCGGCCGCCATCCCAAGGTGGCAAAGTACATTCGCTCCTTTCCCCAGACACGGGAGTTCATCAAACGAATTTCCGATTTGCTGATTTACCTGCTGCCGCATTATGTGAAGGAAGGGAAGAGCTACCTGACGATCGCCTTCGGCTGTACCGGCGGCAAGCACCGCTCGGTGCTGATCGCCGAGGAAGTGAAGAAGCGGCTGGCCAAGGCAGGCTATCCGGTGAAGGTAGTGCATCGCGATTCGCCGGTGGGGTGAAGAAGCAATTAGCAATTAGCAACTAGCAATTAGCAATTAGCAATTAGCAATTAGCAATTAGCAATTAGCAATTAGCAACTAGCTTCCCTGTCCTCCTGAGGAGGTTCAATCTCCCCACCAACTGCTTTGGTACCGTCCCCTGAAAGGACTTGAAGTGGATGAGAAGCGTCCTCTTCGGCACGACTGAAAGTCGTGCCCTGACGCGAAGCACTCAAGGGTGAAGATATTTTTGCCTCGCGGCCAGCTAACTGCTAATTGCTAATTGCTAGTTGCTAATTGCTAATTGCTAATTGCTAATTGCTTTCTTCCCCGCCAGCCGGAAGAACCGCTTCGCCCGCTCCACGTCTTTTCCGATCTGTTCACGCAGGGCATCAATCGACTCGAACTTCTTCTCGTCGCGCAGCCTTCGGAGGAAAATCACTTCCACCTCCGTCTGCGCCAGCAGCTCGATGGGATGGAAATTCAGCAGGTGGCTTTCGATGGCGAAAGAGTCGGGCCCGAACGTTGGGCGCACGCCCACATTGGTCACCGCTTCGAAGCACTCACCGTTGATGCGTGTTTGCGTGATGTAAACTCCGTTGCCGGGAACCAGCTCGTCATAGCGCGCGAGATTTACCGTAGGAACGGTGTATTGCGTCCCATAGCCGCGCCCGCGGCCGGGATTGGAGATGATGCTGAATGGGCGTCCCAAGAGAGCCCGCGCGCGTTCGACCCGGCCATTCGCGATCAGCTTGCGAAGCTCGCTGCTCGACACGTGATGCCTGCGCAGAAGCTGTTCGGGATAGATCTTCACCTCGAACCCCAGCTCCTCGCCCAGTGCGCCCAGGGTATTCACATTACCCTGCGCTTTGTGTCCGAAGTGAAAGTTGTAGCCTTCGTGCACTTCGCGGGCGCGCAGCTTTTCCGCCAACACGATTTTCGCGAAGTCGTGGGCCGACATCAGCGACAGGTCGCGGGTGAAGGGCAGCACCAGCACCGCATCCACCTTGGTTTGCTCCAGCAGTGTCAGCTTGAGTGGCAGCGGCGTCAGCAGCCTGGGCGCCACATCAGGCCGCAGAATGCGCAGCGGATGCGGCTCGAAGGTGACCACCACCGCCCGGCCTCCGATGGCGTGGGAGCGTTCAGCCATGTGCTCCACCACCGCCTGATGGGCGCGATGCACGCCGTCGAAGTTGCCGACGCTTACCACTGTGGGTCCGAGTTGCGCGGGAACTTCGTCGAGGCTGCGGAAAACTTGCATGTTCGGAGGCGTCCTTAGATTTCGAAGTCGAGTTTCAGCCCGTCGTGGGACAGGCGCACGTTGCCGGGCAACTCGGCGTTGGTCTTCTCATGTGGCAGGTCGTGCGAGATGTGGGTGAAGAATGCACGCCTGGGCTTAAGCTGCTCCACAATCTCCAGCGACTGCTTGACGCTGGAGTGAGTAGGATGCGGATGATGCCGCAAGGCGTCAAGAAAAAGGACATCGAGGCCTTGCAATTGGCTCATCGTTTCTTCCGGCACCGAACTGAAATCGGTCAGATAGGCGGCCGCACCGAAGCGATAGGCTTCGATGGGGTAGTCGCCATGATTGACGGTGAGCGGGACAAATTTCGCGCCACCGATCTCCACCGGCCCGTCAACCGGGAGCAGCTCTACTTGCGCCAGTCCGCCGTACTTGTAGTCTCCGTCAAAGATATAGCGAAACACCTGGCGCAGAGTTTGCGCGGTGCCTTCGGTGGCGAAGAGCGGAATCTTGCCGCCTCCGGTGATGCGGGAGAAGCTCAGCGGGCGCACGTCATCGAGTCCCAGAATGTGGTCGGCGTGGCCATGGGTGTACAAGATGGCGTCGATTTTGCTGATGCGCTCGCGAATGGCCTGCTCGCGGAAGTCAGGCGTGGTATCGATCAGAACGGTGTGGCCGTTCCACTGCACCATGATGGAGGGGCGGGTGCGGCGATCGCGCGGATCGGTCGAGGTGCAAACCGCGCAGTCGCAACCGATGGTCGGCACGCCCATCGAGGTGCCGCTGCCCAGCACAGTCAGGGTGGCGTTCATCGCTTCTCGCCATTGCCCCCCTTGCCCGGCGGCGGAGCTTGCGCGATGAGATTGGTCACTTCCAGGTAAGCCATGCGCAGCTCGTAGAGCACGTTTTGCAGCATGGTTTCTTCTTTCGGCGTCAGATTGCCTTTGGTTTTCTCCTGCAGCAGGGCGATGATGTCGATGGTCTGGCGCGCCCCCATCAGGTCCACCTGCGGCTGCCCGCCTTCGGGGGCGGCCATGCCGAGCTGCATCAGCGTGCTCATGTAGAGCGAAGCGATGAACTTCTCGAAGTTCATCTCGAAGTCCTTCGCGCGATGCGCTTGCCCGTGCTTGTCGAGCTCCTTGCGGATCTCCTTGTCGATCTCGCGCGTCGACTGCTTGTAGGCGTCGGCCGAAGCTTGCTGGTCGGCGGCGCTGGGAGAGACGGGATAGTCGCCGGGCTGTGGCTGAGGTGGAGCGTCCGGCGCGGCCCCAGTGATGGCGGCGGTGTGGGCGGCACGATCCTGGTTGGCGCGCTGCTGTGCTTCGCGCTGTTCCTGCTCGCGCTCTTCGCGGCGCTCCTCGGCTTCGACGACATCGGGGCGCAACTCGCCTTCCTCGCTGAAGAGGCGGCGGTCAGTGACGGTGAATTCAGTTTTTTTCTCTTTGTCAGGCATAGATAAAAGACGCTCTTGGCTATTGGCTTTTGGCCATTCGATCCTGGCTCCTCCGCTAACGCCAAGTCCTAAGTGCTAGATGTTAAGTGCTAAGTGCTAAGTGCTCGATCAGAACGGCAGTACCCGCACGACAGCCGTCCGCTGTGCAATCTTCACTTCTGTTCCCGGCTCGGCGAATTCGCGGCGAATGTATCCCAGCGCTAATGTCTGCTCGCCTGCGGGAAAGGGCACGCGCGCCGCGCTGGTAATCTCGCCTACGTCTTTCTCCCCGGCGCTGATTTTGTCGCCCGCGGCCGGCGGATCGCCTTCGACTTCGAGGCCAACCAACATTCGATGCACGTTGCCGCGCGAACGGATCCGCTCGACGATCTCCTGGCCGACATAACAGCCCTTGGCAAAGTTGAGCGCGTGCTCCTGTCCGGTCTCCTGCGGCAGGTCGCGCTCGCGGAGATCGATGCCGTAACGCGGAACCCCGCGCGCAATGCGACACAGTTCGAGCGCCTCGCTGCCTGCGGGCGTCGCACCTGCGGCAGTTAGCGCATCCCAGACGCGCTCAAGATTTTCCGCGGTCGACCAGAGTTCGTAGCCATCCATCATCGGCAGCACGCTACGCGCGACCGACAGTCCCAGATTGTTCCACACCCGATCACTGACCTCGCCGGGAGCGAGCGAGGCCACGTCGATTCCGATGCCGCTCAGCATGGTGGCCGCCTTCGGTCCGGCGACGCCAATCGTCGCCAGCTTGTCGCTGATGTCCTCGACCTCCACGTCGTCCATGATGATGTAGCGATCGAAGAGCTCTTTCAGCTTCGGCGC
This sequence comes from uncultured Acidobacteriaceae bacterium, assembly GCA_963747055.1. GTDB lineage: Bacteria > Acidobacteriota > Terriglobia > Terriglobales > Acidobacteriaceae > CAVVDY01. The sequence goes on from CAVVDY010000007.1 coordinate 85,391, forward strand.
CAGCTCGCGATCGGTAGCGACAAGAACGTAATCACCGCGGTTGTAAGCGACAAGATCGCCGAGGTTGCGCCCTTGAGGGTTCAGCACAAAACTGTAGTTGCCGCGGTTCAGCGCGAGGTCGCGAATGTTGTTCGTGACCATGCCATTGAGCCAGCGCACGCGGTCTTCACCGCTGAGCACCAGCTTGGATTGCCAGCTCATGTCGAAGACGGCGGCGCCTTCCAGCAGCGCGCGAAACTCGCCGGCGGTGTCGCCAAACGAGGCTGCGGTCTCGGCGCCGCGATAGTTTGCAAGGCGCGCGCCCGCCGATGCCAGCTTCTCTTGTAACGTCATCACTGCCATACAGAACCTTTGATTATAACGGGGAAGCAGCCTTCACCACGGAGGCACGGAGTACACGGAGAAGGCTGAAAGCCTGACCTAACAAGCCTGCGAGCCTTCCAATTGCGAGATTGAGCTACTCCTCGTAGGCGGCGAAACGCAGCTTGCCGGCACTCTTCTTCATGGGTTGCTTAAAGCGACGCCGGGCGACGCTCTCGCGAAGCGCCACGTGAACAGCCTCAGTACCTGACTTCGCACCCAGAACGTTATTCGCCTCGTCAACGAGGCCCTTATTCACGCGAATTATTGTCATCGTAACAACCGTCCAGCGCTACTCTCCAGTCTACTCATATGGATGCCAGTCCGCCTTGCATCGGCTCGCCGCCACATCCTTCTGTTATCTTCGATAATCGTGACCACCAAGAAACGTATCGCCGTGGTGCCGGGAGACGGCATCGGCAAGGAAGTCATCCCCAACGCTCTGGAAGTGCTGCGCGCATCCGGGGCGGCGCTTGAGTTTACCCACTTCGACTGGGGCGCCGACCGCTATCTGGTTGACGGTACCACCATGCCCGAGGGCGGATTCGACATGCTGGCGCGCGATTTCGACGCCATCTTTGTCGGCGCGCTGGGCGATCCGCGCGTGCCCTCGAACATTCATGCCAAAGAAATTCTGCTGGGTATGCGTTTCCAGATGGATCTTTACGCCAACGTGCGCCCGGTGCGGTTGCTCGACGAATCGCTGTGCCCGCTGAAGAATGCCGGCGTGGACGACGTGAACTTCACGGTCATTCGCGAGAACACCGAAGGCGTGTATGCAGGTATGGGCGGCAACTTCAAGTTCGGCACGGCGGATGAGATTGCCACGCAGGAGGACATCAACACGCGCAAGGGCGTGGAGCGCGTGATTCGTTTCGCCTTCGACTACGCGCGCGCCAATGGGCGTAAGAAGGTGCTGATGGCCGACAAGTCAAACGTCATGACGCACGCCGGCGGCCTGTGGCAGCGGGTGTTCAAGCAGGTGGCGGGGGAGTACTCCGACATTGTGGGACAGCACATGTACGTCGATGCGCTCTGCCTGCAAATGGTGCGTGAGCCGGGTTCGCTCGACGTCATCGTGACCAACAACATGTTCGGCGACATCATCACCGACCTGGCGGCGGCCTTGCAGGGCGGCCTGGGGATGGCGGCGAGCGGCAACATCCATCCCGGGCGCACCTCGATGTTCGAGCCAGTGCATGGATCGGCGCCGCCGATTGCGGGCAAAAACATGGCGAATCCGATGGGCTCGATCCTTACCGGCGCGATGATGCTGGCGCACCTGGGAATGACTGCCGAGTCGGCGAAGATCGAAGCCGCGGTAGTCGAAGCCGTCCGCGCGAAGAAGACCACGGTCGATGTCGGCGGCTCAATGGGCATGCGCGAATGTGCGCAGTGGATTGCCGAGCGGGTGGCGAGGTAGCTTCGAGCGACAAGCTTCGAGCCAAGAGCAGCAGAACACGTAAAGCGAACGGCCAAGGGCGAATAGCGAAAAGTCGGATTTGCGTGCGTGCGAGCCTGCCGGGTATAAAAGACTGGCCATGACCAAACAAGAATTCATCGCCATGCGCCAGCATGAGCTGCCCAAGACGCTCAAACTCTTCCGCCTTTATCCGGAGGACAAGAAAGACATGAAGCCGGCGGACATGATCCGCAGCGCCGTCGAGTTGGTGACGACCTTCATCCACGAAGAGAACATCAACAAGTCGTATGCCACGACCGGCAAGTTCGACATGATGAACTTCACGTGGGAAGCGCCGCAGGCCTCGATGAAGGCGGCGATCGATCGCTTCGAGGCGCTGACGCGCGAGAGCGACGCCGCGCTCGATCGACTGTCAGAAGATGAGTTTCAGAAGGCCACCGACTTCTTCGGCATGAAGATGCCGTTGTCGGCGGCACTTCTCAACCTGCTGCTCGATCACATTCACCATCGCGGGCAGTTCACCATCTACTCGCGCATCGCGGGTGGCAAGGTGCCGCAGATCTACGGCCCCTCGGCCGACGAGCCCTGGCAGCCGCCGAAATAGTGCACTCTGGATGTAGCCGGCTGTCTTGAGAAAACCGAGAAAAAGCAGGTCCCTCGTCGGCCTAAAGGCCTCCTCGGGATGACAAATGGAAAAAGGCTTAAGGACGGCGCAGCTGAAGCTGCGCCCCTTCAAAAGAGTGGATTAGCCTTCTTATGCCGTCACCGCGACCTGTGCTTTGGCAGCCTTAGCCGCCTTCTGCGCCGCCGCCAACTGCCGCTTCAAAATGCGCACGCCCGCATCGACATGCTTTTCTTGCAGGAGGAATGGCGGCAGGAAGCGCAGCACGCTTTCCTGCGTCACGTTGATCAGCAGGCCGTCAGTCAGCGTGCCCTTCAGCACCGGCTCGCCGGGAACGTTGAGCTGCAATGCCTGAATAGCTCCCACGCCGCGGGCTTCGGTGGCGATGGAGAACTTCCCAACCAGTTCCTGCAGCTTGCTGGTGAAGTAGGCTCCGACGCGGCGTACCTGCTCTAGCAGGTTCTCTTCTTCCACAATCGCCAGATATTCGAGCGCAATGCGGCAGGCCAGCGGGCCGCCGCCAAAGGTGGTGCCGTGCTTGCCCGGCGTCATGTGCTGGGCGAATTTCTCGTTGGTAAGAAATGCGCCCATGGGGAAGCCAGCGGCCATGGGCTTGGCGATGCAGATCACGTCAGGCTTCACTCCAAAATGCTCGAAGGCGAACAGTTGCCCGGTACGTCCCATGCCGCACTGGATCTCGTCGAAGACGAGCGCAAGGTTGTGCTGATCGGCAACGTCGCGGCAGGCCTGTAGAAACTCGCGCGATGCTACCTGAATGCCGCCCTCGCCCTGAATGGGCTCGACGACGATAGCGCACACCGTGTTGTCGATGGCGGCGCGCAGCGCATCGGCGTCATTGCGCGGCACGAAGCGCACACCTTCCAGCATGGGCTCAAACCCTTTGCGATACTTCGGCTGGCCGGTGAGGGCGAGCGCGCCCATGGTGCGCCCGTGGAAAGAATTGTCGAGCGTAATGACGAGGCTCTTTTCGGGACCGCCGGTGGCGTGTCCGGCAGCGCGCACCAGCTTCAGAGCGCCTTCAATCGCCTCGGTGCCGCTGTTGGTGAAGAAGGCGCGGTCGAGTCCGGATTTTTGGCAGAGCTTCTCGGCCAAAAGGCCCTGGTACTCGTTGTAGTAAAGGTTCGAAAGATGAATCACGCGCGCCGCCTGCTCGCGAATAACTTTAACGATGCGCGGATGCGCGTGGCCTAGCGCGTTCACCCCCAGGCCGGAGAGAAAGTCGAGATAGCGCTTGCCATCGACATCCCACAGATAGACACCCTTGCCGCGCGCCATGGCAACGGGATAGCGGGCGTAAGTATTCAGCAGGTATTTCTGCTCGCGCGCAACGATTTCTTCATAGATCGACATTCGGTGTTGTTATCCCTTCTGGGTTGCTTTGCGCTGCTCGCGCTCATGCCTGGCCGTCTCGCGGCGGCGCAGTGCGCCTTCATAGCGGCGCTTCTCGTCTTCGGTCTCGGGAATCACGGGAGCGACCGGCAGGCGGCGTCCGTGGCGGTCGACGGCCACAAACGTTAGATAGGCCCGGGCCACCTTTTGACGCGACTGGGAGATGTAATTTTCCACCGAGACTTTCACGCCTACTTCCATCGAAGTATGGAAGACGCGGTTCACCGAAGATTGCAGGATCACCATGTCGCCCACGTGCACCGGCACCAGGAAATCGATGTGGTCCATGGAAGCCGTAACCACGTACGAATGCGAATGGCGATGCGCGGCCAGCGCGCCGGCCAGATCGATCCAGTGCATGAGGCGGCCGCCCAGCAGCGCGCCGAGGGGATTGGTGTCGTTGGGCAATACCAGTTCGATCATCTCGGACTTCGAGTCGCGGACCGGCCGGGCAATGACGTTTCGATCTTGGGTGGTGTCCATGTCTGTCCTTGTGATACAGCAACTCAGGTGCTTGTATTCGGCCTAAGCAACATCTGGAGCCGATCATCGTATTCTTTAAGTCTGGAATTACGCGTCGCCAGCGTCCCGCTTGCGGGACAAAATATTGTCCAGCCGGGAACATTCTTTACATTTCAGACCGGGGACATACTTTACACTTTGCGGTCCGTTTTCCGGTCTTGAAGTTCCTTTTTAGACCGTGGTCGTCGTCGTCGCCGGGGGAATGTGGAAATCGCGCGGTTTGCGATTTCCACATTCCTCCGGCCTCCGGTCAGCCTGGCGCTCCAGGGGTCTAGCATGGTTCGTCATCCTCACCGTCCTGGTCTCCCGCCGACAGCGGCAAGATGCACAATTCATGGCTGTCGAACCAAGCCAAGGGAAACGTCGCGAAATACACCCGATAGTAACGATCATCCACCGGCAGCAAGCCGATGCGTTCGCCCCACAGCACCTCGCTGATAAAAACCCGTTCCGCATTCCACCAGAACTGCCCGTGTTCATGCACCCGTCGTACCTTCATCGCGCTGCCGTACTCCGGTTCCGGCACCCGCGCCGGATACGCCCGCGGCGACGGCTCATACACTTCGCTCGGGGTGCTCATGGCCAGCGCCAGGTGCGGCCGCTCTTCGTTGTACATGCGGCGGAAACGGTCGAACGCCCGTTGCTGGCCACGCGCATCATAGGCCGGTGGCGCCGCCGTCTCCTCCGCCAGCGTGCGATGCATGCGCTCGTGCGCTCCGTTCTGCTCGGGATGCCCGGGCTCGATCCGCTCCGGCCGAATCCCCAGCTTCATCCACCACACCGACAACCGCGACAGCCCCGCCACCGCCCGCGAGGCGAACGGCGCACCGTTATCGCTGCGCATCGCCTGCGGCAGGCCATGCTCGCGAAATGCCGCCTCGAAGATCGCCTGCACCCGCACCGTGTCCATCTTCTCTACTGCCTGCACCCGCAGCAGATAGCGGCTATGCGCGTCCATCATGGTCAGCGGATCGATGCGCGTTCCATCGCCGCTGCGAAACCAGCCCTTGAAATCAGCGCACCACACCCGGTTGGGCTCCGTTGCCGCCGCCAAAGGCTGGCTGTACGGCGGAGTGCGCCGCCGTTTCCGCCGATGCCGCGTCAGCCCTTCCCGGTCCAGCATGGTGCCCATGGTGCTCGCCGCCGGCCACCGCTGCTGCGGTTCGCGCTTCTCCAGCTTGGCCCGCAGTTTCAGCGGCCCCCAGCGCGGATGCTCGCGCCGCAACTGCAGCACCGCCTGCTCGATCGCCACCGGCGTCTGGTTGGGATGCCGCCGAGGCGCCCGGCTCTGCTCTTCCAGCCCCAGCTCGCCGTACAGCGTATGGCGCCGCACCACCGCATATCCCGTCGGCCGCGAGATCTCGTAGGCCTGGCACAACTCCGTCATCGTCCGCTCGCCCGCTTGATACTCGGCTACAAACTGCTTCCGCTGTTCCACCACCCCGCTCACTTTCCAAGACATGCCTCGTTGTACATGCCTAAGTCAACGGACCCGGTGTAAAGGATGTGCCCGGTCTATTCTGTAAAGTATCTGCCCGGTCTGTACCTATCTTAGCCCAGCGCTTTAGCGCTGGGTTAGCAAGCGGTTTCTTCCTCACCCAGCGCTGAAGGCGCTGGGCTGTGATGCGTCGCGCCTTCGGCGCTGCTTTGCTGATATTCTGTCGATCCAGCCAGGTCTGAGACTACTTGGTAGCCGAGACACCAAAACGGCGTGAGCTCTCGGGAATCCTGCCGGACTCCGTTTTCTCAACAAGCTTCTCCATTCGCGTTTCCAGGTAACACTCGGCCATGCGCAACAGGCATGGGTTGGAGTGCGTCGTCTGCCAGCGGCGAGTCACCGTCTCATAGATCAGCTCGCCGTGCGATGCGGGCAAGTATTCACGTTCACAGGAGAAGCGAATATGGACGAGGCCATGGCGCTCTTCACCCAGCGCAAAGCGAACCGCATCGGCCTCGCGTTCTTTGGGCAGCCGCCCGCAGCCGGTGGCATAGCCAACATTGCATTTCGCCTTGAGCTCCTCATCGCTCGGGCGCACGTTGCCGGCGGCGGTGCAGGTACCACTCCAGCCTGCACCCAGCGGCAGCCGTTGCGGGAACGGCCAGTCGGCCTCGAAGCGCTCATCGGGCATGAAAAACGGGCAGGCCACACTCTCTCCCACGTTACAACGGCAAACGTAATTGTACTGGTGAATGCGAGCGCCTCCAACGTATGCCAACTCGCTTTTGCGTACAAAGTTCAACGACAAAGAATATCAACCACGGATTTGCACGGATGAGCACGGATTTTGGGTTGAGTTGGCGCAGCTGTCGATTCTTCTCTCACTTCTGATCCGTGCAGATCCGTGTCGATCCGTGGTTGTCTTTCTAACGGATGGAATCAGTCCACCGGCGCCGATTTTCCGCAAGTTGAGACCGGCTGCTTCGCTCCTGTAGTATGCCGGTTGGCATGGGGAGAGCATAGATGGCGGATGAAAGCCGGGTTGCAAGTTTGAAAGAAATTCTGGAGATGAATCCGAACGACGCGTTTGCGCGCTATGCGCTGGGACTGGAGTACTCCGGCGGTGGCGAGACTGAGGAAGCACTGACGCACTTCAAGCTGCTGCTGGAGGCCCACCCCGATTACACCAATGGCTACTTCATGGCAGCGCAGACGCTGGCGAAGGCCGAGCGCAAGGACGAAGCCCGCGAGATGCTGCTGCGCGGCATCGAATGTGCGCAGCGCACGCGCAACCAGCACGCGCTGTCAGAAATGGAAGGCATGCTGGACGAGCTGGAGCGGGGCTACTAGCCTACTTGCCCACCGACGCCTGCTCTGCCAGCAGCACGGCATTCGCCTTCGCGATCCGTCCTGAAGGAATGGTCGTATCGCCGGCACGAAATTTGCTGAGCGCGTCCACTTTATCGGTTCCCGTAATAAGCCACAGAATCTTCCGCGAGCGGTTGATCATGGGATAGGTAAGGGTCATGCGGCGGCGTCCCTGGTAGACACCGGTGAGCGCCACATCGCGATCAGTCACGTTCAATACCGGATCGCCGGGGACCAGCGAAGCGGTGTGGCCATCGGGTCCCATGCCCAGATGCGCCAGGTCCAAAACAGCAGGAGCGCCGCAGAATTCTTTCAGCGTCTGCTCGTATTGAGCGGCCGCTCCTTCCAACTCCGGCAGTTCCACGGGCATGGCATGCGTCTGGTCGAGACGAAGGGGCGCGTGTTCCAGGCTGGCGCGTATATGCGTCAGGTTACGATCCGGATCGCCGGCGGGGGCGACGCGCTCGTCGATCTGGAAAATCTGCACCTTGTCCCAGGGAAGGTCCATGCTCGCCAGTTGGCGCAGCATGTCCCAAGGCGCGCGTCCTCCGCTGAACGCGATGTTGAATCGGCCGCGTGCGGCGACGGCTTCGCGCACGTCGGCGGCAATCAACACGGCAGCCCGTTTGGAGACCGCATCGGCATCTTTCAAGATCTCGATCTGCATGGTGCCTCCTGTTGGCATCAGCCGGACTTTTTTACCTGGCCCATGACCTGCGGGTCGGGAGCGTCGGGATTCATCCAACCACCCTCCGGCGGCGAAATCTTCGCGGCCTCAGCCGGTCCCCAGGTTCCCGAATCGTAGACATACACCGGCGTGTCCGCCTTGAGCATTGGGATCGACGATGCGCCACGCCTCGTCGACATAGTCCTGGCGGGCGAACTCGGTTGCGTCGCCTTCCATCGCGTCGCCCAGCAGGCGCTCGTAAGGCTGTATATCCTTGCCGCCGGGATGACGGCTGGCAATCATCTCCGCCGAGGTAGTGGGCAGGTTCTCGCCCGGCGCCACCACGGTCATGCCCATGGCGATGGTGATCTGCGGACTCACTCGAAAACGCATGTAATCGGGAGCGAGGTTGGCGTCGCGGAACGGCGTCGGCGGCTTGCGGAAGCGCGCCACAACTTCCATACAGGTGATGGGCAGGTTCTTGCCGGCGCGAATATAGAAGGGCACGTCCTTCCACCGCCAGGAATCGATCTCCAGTTGCACGGCGGCGAAGGTTTCCACTTTGGAATTCGGCTTCACTCCCGGTTCCTGCAGGTAACCCTTGAACTGGCCGCGCACCAGGTTTGTCACCGAGATCGGCGGAATCGCTTTCAGCACCTTGACCTTCTCGTCGCGCACCGACTCGCTGTCGGTACGCACCGGCGGCTCCATGGCCAGATTGCACATCACCTGGAACATGTGGTTCTGAATGACGTCGCGGATGGCGCCGGTTTCGTCGTAGAACTTGCCGCGGCCCTGCACCCCGAAGTTCTCGGCCATCGTGATCTGGACGCTGTCGATGTAATTGCGGTTCCAGAAGGGTTCCATGAAGGCGTTGGCAAAGCGGAAGGTGACCACGTTGCGCACCGGCGCCTTGCCCAGGTAGTGATCGATGCGGAAGATGGAACTCTCGTCGAAGGCGCGCAACAGGATGTCGTCCAGCTCCTTCGCCGAAGCCAGGTCATGGCCAAAGGGCTTCTCGATGATGACGCGAGCACCCTCGGCACAGCCCGACTTCGTGAGCTGCTCGACGACCTTCTCGAACAATATCGGCGGGATGGCCAGGTAGTGCGCCGGATGTTTCGCTGCGCCCAGCTCCTTGCGCAGCGCCTGGAAGGTCGCATCGTTGGCATAGTCGCCATCGATGTAGTGCAGCAGCCCGCTCAGCTTCGGCCAGGCTTCAGGATCGACACCGCCGTGTTTCTCCAGACTGTCTTTGGCGCGCGCCTTCAGTTGGTCGAGGTTCCAGCCGGCCTTGGCTACGCCGATGACCGGCACGTTCAAGTTGCCGCGCTTCACCATTGCCTGCAGGGCAGGGAAGATCTGTTTGTAGGCGAGATCGCCGGTCGCGCCGAAAAATACCAGCGCGTCGGAATGAATCGTGTCCATGAATGTCAGCCCTTCTTTTCCAGGTGTCCGCCGAACTCATAGCGCATGGCGGAGAGCAGCTTGTCGGCAAATCCCGCCTGCCCGCGCGACATGAAGCGCTCATACAACGCAGTCGTGAGCACCGGGGTCGGGACGGCCTCATCGATCGAGGCCTTGATCGTCCAGCGGCCCTCGCCGGAATCGGAGACGCGGCCGGTGAACTTCGCGAGCTGTGGGTCGCCGGCGAGTGCCGAGGCAGTCAGGTCGAGCAGCCAGGAAGCGATCACGCTGCCGCGCCGCCACACTTCGGCAACGTCGGTGAGGTTGAATTCGTACTGATAGTGGTCGGGATCGCGCAGCGGCGTGGTCTCGGCGTCGATCTCATGCTTATGCTTGCCCACGTCGGCGTTCTTGAGCACGTTCAGGCCCTCGGCGTAGGCGGCCATGATTCCGTACTCGATGCCGTTGTGCACCATCTTGACGAAGTGTCCGCCACCGCTGGGACCGCAATGCAGATAGCCATCTTCGGAGGTGCCGCCCAACTTTTCGCGGCCGGGCGTGCGCGGAATGTCGCCCTTGCCGGGCGCGATGGTCTTGAAGATGGGATCGAGGTACTGCACCGCGTCGGTCGGGCCGCCAATCATCATGCAGTAGCCGCGCTCCAGTCCCCACACGCCGCCGCTGGTGCCGACGTCGACGTACTTGATGCCCTTGGGTTCAAGCTGCTTGGAGCGGCGAATGTCGTCGATGTAATACGAATTGCCGCCGTCGATCAGGATGTCACCCTTTTCCATGTGGGGTGCGATCTCGGAGATGGTCTGGTCGACCACGGCGGCAGGAATCATCAGCCACACAGCGCGCGGCTTGGTCAGCTTGCTAACGAAATCCTGCAATGAGGAAGAGCCGGTTGCACCTTCGCCCGCGAGTTCCTGCACCGCTTTGGCGGACATGTCAAAGACCACGCATTGATGGCCGTTTTTCATCAGGCGGCGCACCATATTGGCGCCCATGCGTCCAAGACCTACCATTCCGAGTTGCATGATGATTCCTCTTTCTCCGTGCGAAATGAATTTTCAGAAGGGGCGCAGCTTTAGCTGCGCCGTGCTGCAATGTTTTCAGATTTGTCATCCCGAGACGACTTTAGTCGTCGAGGGACCTGCTTTTGTGTCGTCCCCGAGGGACCGCAGCTCTTTCGATGGCTCCCTCCCCAGCATTCCGCTGCGCTCCATGCTGGGCTATGATGTTGGTCGCCTTCCGGGTTTGGAGCGTCGCAACATTCGACCCTATGCAATAGCCGGCTGAGCTCTGAGGCCTGACAGCTGAAACCTGACGACCGACAACTGACAACTGACAACCGGCCACTGATCTACGCCTTGTTGGCGCGGTACAGCTTGATCAGGTTGTTGGTTGAGCTGTCGTGCTTGAGTTGCGGTTCCTGCGCGCCTTCCAGCTCGGGGATGATCCTCTGCGCCAGCACCTTGCCCAGTTCGACACCCCATTGGTCGAACGAGTCGATCCCCCACATGGTTCCCTGGGTAAAGACCGAGTGCTCATACAGCGCTACCAGCTTGCCCAGCGTCTCCGGCGTCAGCTTGTCGACCAGAATGGTGTTGGACGGGCGATTGCCCTCAAAGACGCGATGCGGCACCAGCCAGTCAGGCGTGCCTTCGGCTTTCACCTGCTCGGCGGTCTTGCCGAAGGCCAGCGCCTCTGCTTGCGCAAACACGTTCGACAGCAATATGTCATGATGCGCGCCCAGCGGGTTCAGCGTCCGATAGAAGCCGATGAAGTCACAGGGGATCAGCCGCGTTCCCTGGTGAATCAACTGATAGAACGAGTGCTGTCCGTTAGTGCCGGGCTCGCCCCAGTAGATCGGGCCGGTGTCGTGGGTGACGCGGGTGCCGTCGAGCCGCACGTGCTTGCCATTACTCTCCATGGTCAACTGCTGGAGGTAGGCAGGGAAGCGCTTCAGATACTGCTCATAGGGCAGCACAGCGACCGTCTGCGCGCCGAAAAAGTCGTTGTACCAGACGGCCAACAGTCCCATGAGCACCGGCAGGTTTTGCGCGAAGGGCGCGGTGCGGAAATGCTCGTCCATCTGATGGAAGCCGCTCAGCATCTCGCGGAAGCCGTCGGGGCCGATGGCCAGCATGGTGGAAAGGCCGATGGCGGAATCCATCGAATAGCGGCCGCCAACCCAATCCCAGAAGCCGAACATGTTAGCCGTGTCGATGCCGAACTTTGAGACGCCGTCGGCGTTGGTCGAAACCGCGACGAAGTGCTTGGCCACTGCTTTCTCATCGCCCAGATTCTTGACCGCCCAATCGCGCGCGGTGTGCGCATTGGTCATGGTCTCGAGCGTAGTGAAGGTCTTGGAAGAAATGATGAATAACGTTTCGTCAGCCTGGAGGTCGCGCACCGCTTCGGCAAAGTCGGTGCCATCGACGTTGGAGACGAAGCGGAAGGTCATGTCACGGCGGCTGTAATACTTAAGAGCCTCGTACGCCATGACCGGGCCAAGGTCCGATCCGCCAATACCGATGTTGATGACATTCTTGATGGCCTTGCCGGTATGGCCCTTCCAGTCGCCGCTGCGCACGCGATTGCAGAAGGCAGACATCTTGTCGAGCACGTCATGCACGGCGGGAACCACGTCCTCGCCATCGACCGTTATTTTTTCATCGCGAGGAGCGCGCAGTGCGACATGGAGCACAGCACGGTTCTCGGTGATATTGATCTTGTCGCCGCGGAACATGGCGTCGATGCGGTCGCGCAGGCCAGCTTCGTCGGCGAGCTGAAGCAGCAGTTTGATGGTCTCGTCGGTGATGCGGTTCTTGGAGTAGTCGAGAAAAATTCCCACCGCCTGGGCGGTGAAGTGTTCGCCGCGCTTGGGGTCGCCCGCAAACAACTGCCGGAGGTGCATGCCGCGAACCTGGTCGTAGTGCTGGGCCAGAGCCTGCCACGTCTTGGGCTCGGTCAGCGGCTTCACGCTTGCTGCCATTCAGGTGCTCCTTTGCGCTTGTTGGTTTTCTTCATCGCCGAGCCATTGGCCTTCTCCCCGGATTCCGGCTCGGATGCGGGGTCATAGTTGGCGGCGCAGACCTGCGCGTCCTGCCAAAGGCGAAAGCCTCCCAGAAACGCGTTGGCGTTATCGACCATGCGGGAGTGCGGCGGCAGCTTCTTCAAGAGCTTGGCATTTCCCCCGCCGATAACAACTTCGTCCGGCTCCAGCGCCGCCGCCAGGCGCTGGACCACTTCCTCCACATACTCGCGCCATTTCTTCTTGCCGTACTTCTTCAGCCCACGCAGTCCGACGTAATCTTCATACGTCTTCTTGCGATAGGGCAGGTGGGCCAGTTCCATAGGCTCAATACGGCCATTGACGATCATGGCCGAACCCAGCCCGGTGCCGAGGCCGAGGAAGAGCATGCTTCCGCGCTCATAGCTGCCCACGGCCTGCATGGCGGCGTCGTTGATGATCTTCACCGGCTTGCCGAATTCCCGGGCGAAGGGGAAGGCTACCCAGCCGGGGCCGAGATTGAAAGGCTCATGGACCGGACGGTTGTGCACGACCGGTCCCGGAAAGCCCATGGCGACGACGTCGTATTTCCAGTCGGCGGCAAGTTTCTTGACGGCTGTGACCATCTGCTTGGCCGTCATCTTTGGGCCGGAAACAATCTTGCGTGGAGTAGTCTCCCCGCTCGCCAGGATCTTGACGTGGGTACCACCTACATCCACCACAAGGACATTCATCGTGCCACCTCCCGATCAGGCACTGGCTGCTAATGTTGCGCTCTTGGACGCAATCACGTCCAACAGGTCCTTCCACGACTTTACGAAGGCATCGGCTCCTTCGCTCTGCAACTGCGCGGCGAGGGCGTCAATGTCAATGCCCGCTTTGCTGAACTCGGCCAGAACTTGCTCGCAGTTGCCGCCATCCGGCGGCATCACGGAACCGACCTCGCCATGATCGGCGAAGGCCAGCAGTGTTCCCTCGGGCATGGTGTTGACGGTGTCGGGAGCGGCCAGGGCCTTGATGTACAGAATGTCGGACGCCTTGGGGTCCTTGGTGCCGGTGCTGGCCAGCAGCAGCCGCTGCGGGTTGTAGCCCTTGGCGATGATGGCCTTCCAGCGTGGCGTGTTCAGCACCTCGCGATAGGCCTTGTAGGTGCGCTGCGCAATCGCAATGCCCAGCCGGTCGCGCAAGGCGTCAGGCAGGTTCTTCTTCGAGGCGGCAACGTCCCAGCGGCTGATGAAGACTGACGCCACGGAGCCGACTTTGGTGTCCAGCCCGGCGGCAATGCGCCGTTCGATGCCGCGCAGGTAGGCTTCGGCTGCCGCCTGGTATTGCTCGCGCGAGAACAGTAGCGTCACGTTCACCGATACCCCGGAGAAGATGGCCTCTTCGATGGCCGGCAGGCCTTCCTTGGTGCCCGGAATCTTGATGAAGAGGTTGGGACGCGCGGCCCGCGCATGCAGGTCTTTGGCGGCGGCTATGGTCTTCGCCGTGTCATAGGCCAGCAGCGGCGAGACCTCGAGCGAAACCCATCCGTCGACGCCTTTGGTCTTATCGTTGACCGAACGGAACAGGTCGGCGGCGCGGGTAAGGTCTTCCAGGGCAAGCTCGAAGAAAAGAGGCTCGCCGGCTTTGCCTTGGCCCAGCTTCTCGCTGATGGCATTGTCGTACGACGCGCTCTTGCTAATGGCGTGATCGAAGATAGTGGGATTCGAAGTCAGGCCGGTCACGGACAACTCATCGATGTAGCGTTTAAGGGTACCGTTGTCGAGAATGTCGCGCGTGATGTTGTCAAGCCACAGGCTCTGGCCCAGATCATGCAATGCTTGTGTTGCTTTCATACTCACCTCACAGCTATTGGTTGAAGGTATCAGGCCATCGCCAGACCTTTCAACCTCTAAACCCCTTTAACGGCTTTGTTAATTTCCGGTTGCAGCCGTTCGCTCAACGAGGAGGGGCGTGATATCACAGGAGTACTCTTTGAACTGATTCCCAAATCCTAGCAGGAGTTTGCCGATGGCAGCCGTCGCAGACCACGTACGAACCGGCAACAGTGTAGCCGACCTGAAGCAGGCCATTCTGGACAATCTCTACTACGCGCAAGCGCGGGTGCCGATCATCGCCACCAAATATGACTGGTACATGGCGACGGCTTTCGCAGTGCGCGATCGTATGATGCACGACTGGATCATCTCCTTCGAGCGCATCCGCAGAGAGCATCTGAAGATGGTCGCCTATCTGTCGGCGGAGTTTCTCATCGGGCCGCAGCTCGGCATCAACCTGGTGGATCTGGGCGATATTCGCCAGCATGCCAAGGCAGCGTTAGCCGAGCTGGGCGTGAGCCTGGAGGAGATTGAAGCGGTCGAGCCGGAGCCGGGCCTGGGCAACGGCGGCTTGGGCCGGCTGGCGGCGTGCTACATGGAATCGATGACCACCGAGGAAGTGCCGGCAATCGGCTACGGCATTCGCTATGAGTTTGGGTTGTTCAAGCAGGAAATCCGCGACGGCTGGCAGGTGGAGAAGACCGACAAGTGGCTGCAACTCGGCACGCCCTGGGAGATTCCACGGCCGGAACGAAACTATCTGGTCGGCTTCGGCGGACACACCGAGCAGTATCACGATGAGCATGGCAGCTTCCGGGTGCGCTGGGTTCCGGCCAACATGGTGAAGGGCGTGGCCCACGACATTCCGATCGCCGGCTACAAGACCGAGGTCACCAATTTCCTGCGGCTGTGGGTGTCGCATGCGGTGGAGTCGTTCGACTTGCAGGCCTTCAATAAAGGCGACTACTACGACGCGGTGCAGGAGAAGATGGCGTCGGAGACCATCAGCAAGGTGCTGTATCCCAACGACGAGCCCGAGGCCGGCAAGCGTCTGCGCCTGGCACAGCAGTACTTCTTCACCTGCTGCTCGCTGCAGGACATGATCCGCATCCAGGGGCTGCGCAATCTTCCACTCGATCAATTCCACGAAGGATTTGCGGTCCAGCTCAACGACACGCATCCCTCAATCGCGATTGCCGAGCTGATGCGGCTGTTGGTGGACGAGAACCAGATGCCGTGGGAGCAGGCGTGGGACATCACGCGCAAGACGATGGGCTATACCAACCACACGTTATTGCCGGAGGCGCTGGAGAAATGGCCGCTGCCGCTATTCGCCCGCGTGCTGCCGCGCCACCTGGAGATCATCTACGAAATCAACTGCCGCTTCCTGGATGAGATCTCGCCCCGTGTGGGGGCAGATACGCAGCGCATCGCCCGGCTATCGCTGATCGATGAGCATGGGGACAAGTATGTTCGCATGGCGAACCTGGCCACGGTCGGCAGCCACGCGGTCAACGGCGTTGCCGAGCTGCATTCGGAGTTGCTGAAGGAAACAACGCTGCATGACTTCTATGAGCTCTATCCCGAGCGCTTCTTCAATGTGACCAACGGGGTGACGCCGCGTATGTGGCTGGCGGTGGCGAATCCGGAGTTGTCGTCCCTGATTACGAGCAAGATTGGCGGCGGCTGGCTGACCGACGAAAACGAGCTGCGCAAGCTGGAGCCACTGGTTGACGATGAGGAGTTCCGCGAGCAGTGGCGCGAGGTGAAGCACGCGCGCAAAGTGATCCTGGCATCCCTGGTGCAGCAGTGTACCGGGCAGGTCATCAATCCTGCGACCATGTTCGATGTGCAGGTGAAGCGCCTGCACGAGTACAAGCGGCAGTTGCTGAACATCCTGCACGTCATTACCCTGTACAACCGCCTCAAGAAAGATCCCAACCTGACGATCACGCCGCGCACGGTGATCTTCGGCGCCAAAGCCGCGCCGGGATATGTCATGGCCAAGCTCATCATCAAGCTGATCAACTCGGTGGCGGCGACTATTGACGCCGATCCGGCGGTGCGCGAGCAGTTGCGGGTGGTGTTCTTCCCCGACTTCAATTGCAAGAACGGTCTGATCATCTATCCCGCGGCCGACCTGTCGGAGCAGATTTCAACTGCGGGCAAGGAGGCATCCGGCACCGGCAACATGAAGCTGTCGATGAATGGTGCGCTGACCATCGGCACGCTGGATGGCGCGAACGTCGAAATTCGGCAGGAGGTCGGGGCGGAGAACTTCTTCCTCTTCGGGCTGACGGCCGAGCAGGTGCTGGAAGTGAAGGGCAAGGGCTACAACCCGCGTCATTACTACGAGACGAATCCCCACCTGCGCGAGGTGCTGGACGAAATCGCGGCAGGAACCTTCTCCAATGGCGACGGCGAACTCTTCCGGCCGATCATCGATTCGCTGCTGCACGACGACCAGTACATGCTGATGGCCGACTATCAGCCGTATATCGATTGCCAGGAAAAGGTCGCGGCGGCGTTTGGCGATCAGGAGCACTGGACGCGCATGTCGATCCTGAACAGCGCGCGCATGGGAAAGTTCTCCTCCGACCGGTCGATCCGCGAGTATTGCGAGAAGATCTGGGGGGTGAAGCCGCACGAGGCGCACGTGGAACCGGCGGCGGTGACGGCGTAGGGGGGAGTTTGAACGAGATCAAAAGCCCGAAAGGCGTGTGTGAGCACAGCGATCTGGTTAAGCCCGTAGGGCTTAAGACCGGTCGCATGGGGCCGGCCTTCCATCAGAGGACAATTGAGTTTGGTGGATGGCCTGGCTCGGCATAGCTCAAGCTGTGCCCCTTCTACTGTCGGCGCGCGGTCCGAGCGCTGGTGCTATTTCACCTCCCAGCCGCCGCCCAGCGCCTGGTAGAGCGCTGCGTAGTACTGGAGCTCCTGATACCACGCGGCGGAGAGCGCCAGCGCCGACTGGAAATATTGCTGCTCGTTGTATTGCACCTCGAGAAAAGCGGTATACCCACCCTGGTAGCGGATGTTGGAGAGCCGCACCAGGTTCTCGTAGGTCTGGGTCTGCTCTTCGATCTTCATGCGATACTTGCGGGCCTGCTCGTAACCGATGAGGCTGTTGGACACATCGCCGAACGCCTTCTGTACCGTCTGTTTGTATTGCAGTTCCGCCTGATCACGCTGCGCCCAAGCTAAACGATAGTTGCTGCGAATGCGTCCGCCCTGAAAGATGGGCTGGGCTACGTTCCCTCCGACCGCCCAGAACAGGCTCGGCCCACTCAGGAAGTTGCTAAGACTAAGACTCTGTGTGCCCAGGGCCCCGGTGATGGAGAACTGGGGAAAGAAGAGTGCCTTGGCCACGCCCACATTCGCGTTAGCGGCCACCAGGCTTTCTTCCGCAGCGCGAACGTCGGGCCGGCGCTGCAAGAGTTCCGAGGGCAAGCCCGGCAGGGATCTCGGCCAGGTGCGGCTGGTCAACAATGTTCAGCCCGCGCTTGATCGGCCCCGGATTTCTACCCAGCAGGATGCTGATGTTGTTTTCCGCCTGCTCGGAGAGTTGCTGATAGTTGATGACCCCGGCCTCAGCCTGCTGCAAAAGCACCTGTGCCTGATAGACATCGGTGAGCGCAGCATCGCCACCTTTGAACTTGATGTCGTTGAGCTTCAGAATCTCATGGTCGGCTTCGACCGTCTTCTTCGAATAGGCGAGTTGTTCGTCAAACTGCCTTAGTTGGTAGTAGTTGGTCGCGATCGAGTCGATGAGCGTGATCTGTATTATGTCCCTGGCATACTCCGTGGCCAGCAGTTGGGCACGGGCTGCTTCCGTTGCCCGCCGGTATTGTCCCCAGAAGTCGACGATGTAGTTGAGACTGAGTCCAAGCGTCCCGTATCTTTGCGGGTCAGTGCTGTTGAATTGGATCTCGTCCTTGCCGTAGGTGACGGAGCCGGTACCGTTGACCGTGGGAAACTGATTCGCACGGACTATCCCCAAATTGGCGTTGGCCTGCAACACGCGCGTGGCGGCAATGCGCATGTCATAGTTGTTGGCCAGTCCTTCCTTGATCAGTCCCTGGAGCACTTCATCCTGAAAAACCGAAGTCCACTGCATGTTGCCGAAGGGCTCATTCGGATTGGCCGGCTGTTGCGCTGCCGCAGATGGAGAGGGCTCCGTGGGAACAGGTACCGGGGCCTGTCCAGCTGGTACCTGCGATGGGTTTGCGGGAGCCGGCGGCGGCGCAGGCACGGGCGTGGTCTCAGCCTGGCTCGGCGTGGACGGCTGCGCCTCCGGCGCAACGCCGCGGTAGTCGCCCGGGAACGTCCAGCGGAGGCCGCTTGTAATTCGGGCCCACCTTGCAGGCGCAGAGGGTGAGAGCAATCCCAAAGGCCGCGATGGTTTTGAGATTAGTCATGTGCGCTTCCTTCCGCAGGAGCGGCGGCCTCACCGGCTGCCGGTCGTTTCTCCCCGCCTCCGATCCAGTTCCCGAAGCGTTCGACCACGTCGAAGCTGACGGGGATGAAGAATATGGCGAGCAGAGTCGCGGCCAACATGCCTCCGATGACGCAAGTGCCCAGCACCTGGCGGGAGATGCCGCCGGCGCCAGTGGCCACCCACAGTGGTACGCAACCGAGGATGAAGGCGAAGGCGGTCATCAGAATGGGTCGCAGTCTCAGCCTCGCGCCGGTGAGTGCGGCGTCCATGAGTGTGGCTCCCTTGTCGTACTCCATCTTGGCGAATTCGACGATCAGAATTGCGTTCTTGGCGGAGAGGCCGATCAGCATGACCAGTCCGATCTGGGCATAGACGTTGTTGTCCAGACCGCGGAAGTAGAGGGCAATGAAGGCTCCCATGATAGCGATGGGAACGCCCAGCAGCACGCTGAACGGCAGCGTCCAGCTTTCGTATTGCGCCGCCATGATGAGGAAGACGACGAAGAAGGCCAGGGCGAAGATGGTCGCAGGACTCACGCCTTGTGCGGCCTTCACCTCCTGATACGACATGCCGCTCCAGTCATAGCCCATCTGCGAGGGCATGGTCTTGTTGAACACGTCCTCCAGAGCTGCAATCACCTGTGCCGAACTGTACCCGGGTGCAGCCGAGGCGTTGATCTGCACGCAGTTGAAGAGGTTGTAGCGCATGACAAACTCAGCGCCGCTGCGCGGATAGACGGTGGTCAGCGTGCTCAGCGGCACCATCTCATTGGCGGCGTTTCGCACGTAGAATTTGCCTAGGTTCTTGGCATCAGTGCGGAACTTGCCGTCCGCTTGCACATAGACCTGCCACTGCAGTCCGAAGCGGTTGAAGTAGTTCACCAGCGAGCCGCCCATGAAGGTCTGGACGGTGTCGTAAAGGCTACTCAAGGGAATTTGCTGGGTCATGGCTTTGGCGTTGTCGACGTTGACGCCCACCTGGGGAACGCCGAACAGGGCGGTGGTCATCACCCCGGCCAGCTCCGGCCGTTTTCGAGCTTCAGCCATGAAGAGCTGCGTGTTCTTTGCCAGGAAGTCGATTCCCGAACCGGAGCGATCTTCCAGGATGAAGGTCGCGCCTCCCGAGGTTCCGACGCCCGGAATGGCTGGCGGCGGGAAGGAGAACGCGATGCCGGAGGGGACCCGCGACAGCACTTGTTGCAGGTGCGCCTTGATGCCGTCATAGCTGGTCTCCGGCGTCTTTCGATCGTCCCATGGCTTCAACGAGACGAAGTAGAACGAACTGTAGGTCGCGTTGACGCCGCTCAACATGCTGTAGCCCTGGATGGCGGTGACGTTCTCCACGCCGGGCGTTTCCAGGATGGCCTTCTCCACGACTCGGGAGGCCTCCGAGGAGCGTTGCAATGAAGAGGCGTCGGGCAGTTGCAATCCGGCGTAGAGGTAGCCCTGGTCCTCGTCCGGCAGGAAGCTCTGGGGTATTTTCTTGCCGAAGTATCCCGCCACCACGACGGTGAGGCCGAGCAGAATGAAGGCGAAACCTGCCTTGTGAATGAGGTGCCTGCACCAGTTGACGTAGCCGTCGGTGGCGCGGCCAAAAACGCGGTTGAACCAGCGGAAGAACATGCCCAGAGGCCCACGCGCCTCTTTCCTGGGCCGCAGCAGCATAGCCGACAAAGCGGGGCTGAGGGTCAACGCGTTGAAGGCCGAGAACAAGACCGAGATCGCAATGGTAACCGCGAACTGCTTGTAGAGCTGTCCCGTAATTCCGGGGACGAAGGCGGTAGGAATGAAGACGGCCGCCAGAATCAAAGCGATGGCGATGACCGGCCCCGACACTTCGTCCATCGCCTTTACGGTTGCGTCGTGCGGACTCATGCCCTGCTCGATGTGATGCTCGACGGCCTCCACCACTACGATGGCATCGTCGACCACCAGTCCGATGGCCAACACCAGTCCAAACAGCGACAGGGTGTTGATGGAAAAGCCAAGTACGGGAAAGACGACAAAGGTTCCGACCAGCGAAACCGGCACCGCCAGCAGCGGAATCAGCGTGGCTCGCCAGCCCTGGAGGAAGATGAAGACCACCAGGATGACCAGGGCCAACGCTTCAAGCAGCGTCTTATAAATCTCATGGATGCCGGCGCTGACGGCGAGCGTGGTGTCAAGAGAGACGGCGTAGTCGAGTCCTTCGGGGAACCGCAACTGCGCGTCCTTCATCATCTTGAGGACGTTGTCACGAGTGGTCAGGGCGTTGCTGCCCGGCGTCAGGTAGAGAGCGATGGCCGCCGTAGGCTGCGCCGGCTTGGCCGGCTCGCCTGGCTTGTCGGGCGCAGTTCCCAGGCGGGCGTTAAAGGAGTAGTACTGCGAACCCAGGTCCACCCGGGCCACGTCTTTCAGGCGCAGGATGGAGCCGTCAGGATTGGCGCGAACCACGATCTGCTCGAAGTCGGCAGCCGTGGGCAAGCGCCCGGGAGCGCGCACGTTATAGGTGTATTGCTGGCCCGGCGGGACCGGCTCGCCGCCGATCTGGCCGGCAGGATTCACCTTGTTCTGGGCCTGGACCGCGTTGATGATGTCGGAAACCGTGACGCCCAGGTTGGCCAGCACGTCGGGATTGACCCAGATGCGCATGGCGTAAGGACCGGCGCCGAAGATCTGCACCTGCGAGACGCCCTGCACACGGGTTAGCGCGTATTGCAAATTGATGATGGCGTAGTTGGCCAGGAAGATGTTGTTGTAGATACCGGTGGGGGAATACAGGTTCAGCAGCATGAACGGCGCAGTGGTGCCGGGCTGCACGATGACGCCCTGTTGCGTCACCTGGGAGGGCAACTGGGAGTTGGCCTGACTGGTGCGCATCTGCGCCAGAATCTGGTCGGTGTTGACGTCGGTACCCAGTTGGAAATCAACGTACAGCGACATGCCGCCGCCGGAGCTGGCACTCAGCGAGTACATGTAGTTCATGCCGCTGACGCCCGACATTTGTTGCTCGATCGGCGTGGCCACCGATTCAGCGATGGTGGTGGCGTCGGCACCGGGATAGGTCGCCTTCACCTGGATCATGGGATCGGCAATATTAGGGAACTGCGCCGTCGGCAAAGTGAGAATGGAGATCACGCCAACCAGGACCATCAGGATGGAGATGACCATCGCGACGATGGGCCGGTTAATGAAAAACTTCGACATGGTTACTTGCTCCCCGGAGCCCCGGCGGGGGGCACGTACGGTTTCGCGATGACAGGGACGCCAGCCTTGGCCAACTCGGGATTGGCCGCCGCCGCCATCTGGATCTTCTGGTAGCCCTCCACCACCACTTTCTCGCCCGCCTTCAGCCCTTCGGTGATGATCCAGTTGGGCCCAATTCGATCACCCACCTTGACCGGACGAAAGACCGCCCGGCCCTCGGGATTCACGACCACCACCTGATAGTCGGTTTGCACTTCGATCACCGCGGGTTGGGGAATCAGCAGCGCGCTTGCATTATTGGAGGTCACCATCCTTACGCGCCCAAAACCGCCCGGGCGAAGGATGGCGTCTTTGTTAGGGAAGGCAGCCGCGAGCTGAATCGTGCCGGTGCCGGCGGCGATCTGACGGTTGACGAAGATGATGTTGCCCTTGCTCGGGTATGGCTCGTTATTGGCCTGAATGAACTCAACCGGCTTGTTGACCTTGACGTTGCCGCTGCGCAGCACCCGCGAAATGTCGGTCGCGTTGGCCAGGTAATCGCTTTCGCTGATGTTGAAGTAGGCCCAGATGGGATCGATCTCGGAGACCGTCGTCATCTTGCTGCTGGTGCCGACCAGATCGCCGACCTGCGAGTTGGCTACGCCGGCGATGCCACTGACCGGCGAGAAGACCTTGGTCCAGCTTAAGTTCAGCTCGGCATTCTGTTGAGCCGCCTTGCTGGCCAGAAGCTGTGCCTTGGCGGCGGCCTGGTTGGCTTGGTCATTCTCCAGTTGCTTTTGCGGGATCGCGTTCTGCGCCGCCAGCGGCGTATCGCGCACGACATCGTTGGTGTACTTGTCGAGGCTGGCCTGGGAGCGCGCAACGTCCGCTTTGGCCTGGTCCAGCGCCGCCTGATACTGCCGGGGATCGATCTCAAACAGCAGTTGGCCCTTTTTCACAAATGAACCGTTGGTGTAGTTCTGCTTGAGCAGGTAGCCCTGGACTTTGGGCATGATGTCGGCATTCACCGGTCCGTTCAGGGTGGCCACCCAGACGCCATAAATAGGCACGTCCTGCTGCACCACATCGGCAACCAGGACCTCCGGCGGCTGCGGCTTGGGGGCTTCTTTCTTCTCGTTACAAGCCGTCGCGAGCAGCAGCAGCGCCGCCGCCAGCAACAGCGGAAGCTTGCTGGATGGCCGGGGCGGCAACACTCTGCCCAGGGCTGGGCGATGGGCTATAACCTCCGGCTGATTGGGACCGACGTTCTCAAGAACAGACATAGCTACGCTCCTGCCGGCGAACGCCGGCGCCAAGGCTCAGAACTCAATCAGGACAAACAACTTTCTAAATCATTGTGAGATTTATAGCTACTGAGTTTTTTCCCGGGTAATGGGTGTCATTGTAGTTGTGAGGCCGACTTTTGCGGATAGCACTGATGGGGGATGACTTTGCCTATTGACGCTGAGCCTCCAGCCCGCTGCTGTCTCTATGTGCTATAACAAGCTGCTCTTGTCGCGGAGGGAGCTGCTCCTCTGATGCAGGAATCGTCCACTACCGGGACCGTGCGCCGACGCATACGGGTGCGCGGCATCGTGCAGGGGGTAGGATTTCGTCCCTTCGTCTATAACCTGGCGCACGAACTTGGACTGGCGGGATACGTCCTGAACTCGTCGGCTGGGGTGACCATCGAGATTGAGGGTCAGGAATCGTCGGTCGCTCAATTTGTGGCGACGTTGCGTAACAGCCCTCCACCGCTGGCGCAGATTGAAGACTTTGCACTGGCGGAGATGGCGCCCGTGGGCGACATAGGTTTCGTTATCCGCCACAGCGAGGCCGAGCCGGGCGAGTTCGTGCTGGTCTCGCCCGACGTCGCCACCTGCGACGATTGCTGGCGCGACTTCGGCGACGCAGCCAATCGCCGCTACGGATATCCCTTCACCAACTGCACCAACTGCGGTCCGCGTTACACCATCATTCAGGACATTCCCTACGACCGCCCGACGACCACCATGGCGAAGTTTCGCATGTGCGCCCTTTGCCAGGCGGAATACGACGATCCTTCCAATCGCCGCTTTCACGCCCAGCCGAATGCCTGTCCGGAGTGCGGACCCGGCTTGGCACTGGTGCCTGCGGACGGAGAGTTTCCGCGGGAAGAGGACTATCAATCGCGAGGAACGTCGCCGGTCCTGTGGCGGGTTCGCGAGCTGCTGCGAGAAGGGAAGATCATTGCAGTGAAAGGGCTGGGCGGATTTCTGCTGGCTTGCGACGCGGAGAACGACGGAGCCGTGCGTGTTCTGCGTACTCGCAAGCGTCGCAGTGATAAGCCGTTCGCGCTGATGGCGCGCGACATCGCCGACGTGGAATCGTTCTGCGTGGCCGCGCCGGAAGAGCGAACCTTGCTGCTGAGCGCGAAGCGGCCGATCGTGGTGCTTCAGCGGCGGGAAGGTTCGGCCATCTCACCTGCGGTCGCGCCCGGCAACAACACCATCGGAGTGATGCTGCCCTATACCCCGCTGCACTATTTGCTGTTCAGTGATTCGCCGGACGAGCCATCGCAGTTCCGCGCGCTGGTGATGACCAGCGGCAACATCAGCGAAGAGCCCATCGTCACCTCGAACGAAGAAGCCTGGGAACGCTTGCGAGATGTCGCCGACGGGTTTGTGTTTCACAATCGCGACATTTACATGCGCGCCGATGATTCGGTCGCGCGCGTCTTCGAACAGAAAGAGCGCGTTCTACGGCGCTCGCGTGGCTACGTGCCACATCCGGTCGATCTCGGAATGGAGCTGAAGGAGATTCTCGCCTGTGGCGCCGAGCTGAAAAACACGCTCTGCCTTACGAAAGGCCGCTACGCCATCCTCAGCCAGCACATCGGCGACCTGGAGAACTACGAGACGCTGGTCTTCTTCGAAGAGACGCTTGCCAACCTGAAGAAGCTTTTTCGGGTCGAGCCAAGGGCGGTTGCCTACGATCTGCATCCACAATACATGAGCACGCAGTTTGCGCAACGTCTGCCGCTGGAGCCTAAAGTCGGAGTGCAACATCATCACGCGCACATCGCAAGCTGCATGGCGGAGAACCATCTCACAGGGAAGGTCATCGGCGTCGCGTTTGATGGCACCGGCTACGGTACGGATGGAAAGATCTGGGGCGGGGAATTTCTGGTTGCCGATTTCGTCGGCTTCGAGCGACGGGCGCACCTGCGCTATGTTCCGCTGCCCGGTGGAGACGCCGCCGTCCGCCAGCCGTGGCGCATGGCGCTGAGCTATCTGCGCGATGCGTTGGGAGAAGGCCGCTTCAGCGCGCGCTTTGCCGATCAGGTTCCGCAGCAGAACATTGCCATTGTCGAAAGGATGCTGGCGAGGCGCTTGAACTGCGTCGATACCTCGTCGTGCGGGCGGCTCTTTGACGCCGTGTCCTCCATTGTGGGAGTACGGCACGAGGTCACGTTTGAGGGTCAGGCGGCAATCGAGCTGGAGATGGTGGCCGATTCCTCGGTCGAACGTGCCTATCCTTATGCGATTACCGAGGGCGATGTTGCACAGCTCGACATGCGTCTGATGATCGAGGCCATTATGCGCGATCTTTCGCTCGGAATCACGGCAGGCGAAATTTCAGCGGCGTTTCACAACACACTCGCAGCAGCCATCGCCGAGGTTTGCCGCAGGATACGCGAGGCAGAGAAGCTCAGTCGCGTGTGCCTGAGCGGAGGTACGTTCCAGAACATGTTTCTGCTGCAGCGAGCGGCGGCCGGCCTGCGCGGGAGTGGCTTCGAAGTCTTCCTGCACACGAAAGTACCGCCGAACGACGGCGGCATTGCGCTGGGGCAGGCGGTGATTGCCAACGCTCTCCTAGCCGCCGGCGATGGCTCCAATGATTAGGAACGGCTCGCGGCCTGACGCGACTGCCTCGGGCAAGGGCGCGTCCGGCGACTGGTGCGAGAGGTCCTCTTCGCACGCGAAAAAGCGCAGAAACGGCCGCCTCTCTTTGCTGACGTGATCGCGAATGGTGCCACACAGCATGGGATAGCGCTCCTCCAGCGCATCCAGTACTGAGCGCTGGGTCACCGGAGCCGTTACCTCAAGCGACACTTCACGGCCAATGTTGGCCAGGGTCCGCAAATGCGCCGGAAGCTCTACACGAACCACGCACACCCCCATTGCGAAATTTATTCCAGCCTCGCACGCGGCGATCGGCTTGGCGGCTTTGCCGCCTGGTAGATGCCCAACACCTTCACATATTCCGCGATCTCATCCAGATGATGAATGGCGTTCTGCGCGGCTTCGTCGTCGCCACGGTTGATGTCGGCGAAGAAGACGTACTCCCAGGGCCGGCCGACAATGGGGCGCGACTCGATCTTGGAAAGGCTGATATCGCGCAGGGCAAAGACGCTGAGCGCCTTGAACAGCGCACCGGGCACGTTCTGCAAGGCAAACGCGAGCGAGGTCTTATTCGCTCCTGTGACTTTCTTCTTACGTTTGCCGATCAGCAGAAAGCGGGTGAAGTTCTGCGTGTCATCTTCGATGCCCGCGAGCAGGATTCCCCCATCGTACTGTGCCGCCGCCTGCCGAGGGCCGATGGCTGCGGCGTCGCGAAGTTTCTCCGACACGACGTGGCGCACGCTGCCGGCGGTGTCATAAAAGGGAATTGGCTGAAACCTGGGATGCAACTGAAAAAGCTTGCGGCACTGCTCCAGCGCGACCGGATGCGAGAACACTCGTTGCACATCGGCAATCCTGGCTCCGGAAAGGGCGATCAGGTTGTGCCGGATGCGCAGAAGGAATTCGCGATAGATGAAGGACTCGCGCTTCAGAAGCAGGTCGTAATTTTCAGCCACCGAGCCGGCCAGCGAATTTTCGATGGCGATCACCGCGCCCTGCACCGCGTTGGATGCAAGCGCGTCGAACACATCGACGCAGCGGGCGCAGGGCACGATCACAGCTCGTGGCTCGATCTTCATCGCAGCCTCGTGGCTGAACGAACCCAACTCCCCCTGGATGGCCAGCTTCATCTTCCGTCGAGCATAGCAAATGCACGGCAATAGCCGCCGAAAGGTTGCCCACGAAATTTTGGATTAGACAGTAAAAGAACTCGACCACTAACCAACCATCGCACCTTCGGACACCTTCCAACTTAGTGTTCCGATCGGGGAAAACAACTTCGGGGGTGATGCATGCTTTGGACGATTTTCGTAATTCTCCTGGTTTTGTGGCTGGTGGGGGTTGTCAGCAGCTATACGCTGGGAGGCTTCATTCACATCCTGCTGCTGTTGGCCGTGATTGCGCTGGTCGTTCAGCTCATTACCGGCCGAAGAACAGCGGTTTAGTCAACGGCTGCGCCGCCTGGCGCTGAGAGATTCTGGCTGCACATCGGAGGATCACAACCCGATGATAACCATTAACAAACAACATGGAGGTGACGGAATGGATAGCGATCGCATTAAAGGAAAGACTGACGAAGTCGTCGGACGCGCCAAACGACAGGCCGGTGAGTGGACCGGCGACAAAGAAACGCAAGCTGAGGGTTCGGCCCAGGAGGTGAAGGGCAAGGTAGAGAACGCCTGGGGCAAAACCAAGGATGCGGTCCGCGATGCCGCGGAAGATGCCAAGCGCAACGTGGAAAAGGATAAAGACCGCGACATGGATCGCAAAGACCGGGGTGCGGCCTGACGGAGTGAGTCGGAGCAAGCGACCGGCGGGGCGCCTGAGAGGGCGCCCTTTACTATTTGCGGTGCTGCATCTCGATGATCAGGCTCGCAGATTTATCGATGTGAAAGATCGTGCCTGGCGGCAGCACCGTGGTCGCGCTGTATTCGGTGACAATCGCAGGGCCGCGAAAGCGGGTTTGCGGTTTGAGCGAATCGCGGTCGAGAATGGCGGTGGGCAACTCTCGCCCGGAAAATGTCACGTTGCGTTTCTCCGGCCTGAGCTGGGCGCCAGCTTTTGCCAGCTTATCGCGCCGGCTGCTTGCCACCGGCGACTTCATGCGCGCGCGCAATCGAAGGGTGACGATCTCAGCGCTGCGATCTCGGTGACTGTATCCGTAGCGGCGGTGATGTTCGGCGTGAAATTGGCTGATGAGCGCAGAACTCATCGGCAGGTTCAGCTCGAAGCCCTGGCCCGCGTAGCGCAGATCGGCGCTCGGCTCAAACTGCAGGTTCCCCTTCCAACCTTCGTGGCGGAACTCCGTCGCGGCTTTTTTCTCCATGGCTGACAATTCCGCGCGCAGCTTGCGCTCGGGCAGCGCGCCTGAGATCTTCCACACGACGGTTCGCGAGTAGTCCTTGATGATGTCGCTATTGAGGATGCCGTAGGCGGAGAGGGCACCGGGCAGCGCAGGCACGATAACGGTGCGAATACTCAACCCGGCCGCCAGCTCGCAGGCGTGCAAGCCGCCCGCGCCGCCGAAGGCAACCAGTGCGAAGTCGCGCGGATCGTAGCCGCGCTCGATGGAGACCACGCGCAGCGCGCGCTCCATGTTGGCATTCACCACGCGGATGACGCCTTCGGCGAAGTGTCGCTGGTCCAATCGCGAGCCTTGCGCCTTGAGCCATTCCTCGGTCAGACGGCGCGTTCGCTCAAAATCCAGCGTGAATTCGCCGCCCAGGAAGCGGTCGGGCTGCAAGCGTCCCAGCAGCAGGTTGGCATCGGTCACTGTGGGTTGTGTGCCCCGTCCGTAACAGATCGGTCCAGGATCGGCGCCGGCTGACTCCGGCCCCACGCGCAGTGCGCCTCCGGCGTCGAAGCGCGCCAGCGAACCTCCACCCGCCCCGACGGTGTGAATGTCGAGCACCGGCACGCGCACAGGGAAGCCTGCCACTTCGGCTTCGTTGGTCGGCTTGGGCTCGCCACGCACCAGCGCGACATCGGTGGAGGTGCCTCCCATGTCGAAAGTGATGATGTCGGCGAAGCCGCTACGCCTGCCCATCACAGTTGCGCCGACAATTCCGCCGGCCAGGGCCGGAGAGCACGGTGCGCACCGGCTGGTGTACGGCGGATTCCAGCGCCGTGGTGCCGCCGCTGGATTGCATGATGAACACGCGCGAGTGCTTTGAGCTTTGCTCGGCAAGGCGGGTGCGCAGGCTGTACAGATAGCTTTGCATCAGCGGCTGCAAGTAGGCGTTGATCACCACCGTGCTGGCGCGCTCGTACTCGCGGAACTCGGGCAGAATCTGGTGCGAGACGGAAAGCGGCAGCGCCAGCTCTTCGAGTACGGTTGCAATGGCTGTCTCATTGGCCGCATTGGCGAAGGAGAACAGCGTGGAAAGCGCGATCGATTCCGCCCCCTTGAGCCGAATGTCCGCCGCCAAATGCGCCAGGTCGCTCCGCTCGGGAGCCTGCAGGATTTCTCCCGTGTAGCTTACGCGCTCGGTCACGCCGAATCGCATGGCGCGCTCCACCAGGGGAGGGATGCGCTCGAAGAGCAGGTCATAGAGTTTGTGGCGGTTCTGGCGGCCAATCTCGATGCTGTCCTCGAAGCCGGCGGTGGTGACGAAGGCGACGCGCGCGCCTTTGCGTTCCAGCAGCGCGTTGGTGCCGACAGTAGTTCCGTGCAGCAGGACGATAGGGCCGTGATGGCCAATCTTCGCGACCGCCTCGGCGATGGCCTGGGAGCGGTCGCCGGCGGTGGAGAACACTTTGAGGATGCGAAGCTGCTCACCCTCGCGCCACACGCAGTCGGTGAAGGTGCCGCCGGAGTCGACGGCGATCCAGAGTGCGGCAGTCGGGGTCTTCTTCTTTGCTGGAGGTTTCGGACTCGTCACGGGATTTCGCGTCAGAGAAGCGCGATTCTAGCACGCCGGCTATAGCGCTTTCGCCATCAGATAGGCGTCGAGGCTATGCGCATGGTAATACGCGGGCAGGGTGCGCACGATACGATATCCCAGCTTGCGGTAGAGCTGGATGGCGGGCTCATTGTCGATCGCGGTCTCAAGGTAAATCTCGATGCAGCCACGTTGGCGTATGCGTTCCTCGCATTCCTGCATCAGCCGGGAGCCGAGGCCGTAACGCCGCGCTTCGGGAGCGATGTCGAGGGTGACGATGCGGCCCATTCTGCGAAAAGGCTGGACGATGGCATAACCCGCGATTGCGTGTGTGGGCGTAACGTCGCCGGGGAATTCGGCGACCAGGGTGATGGCGTTGCGCCGCAGGATGAAGCCGGTGAGCTCCATCTGGGTGTAGGCAATGCCGGCGGGGAAGCATCGCTGGTCGATCTGCCAGAGCAGGTCGAAGTCGTCCGGGCGATACGGTCGGATGACGAAATCCACGGAATCAGTCTGCGCGGTGAGCCAGGGTTTGGGAAGTGCCTGGCTCTGGCTGGTGACTCGACGCATTTTCGATGCGCTCGATGACGATGATGGCAGTCCACTCGTTGTGGCGATTCTGGTAGTCGAGGATCCGCCCGCCCAGCAACGCAGCGGCGCGCTGCGGGTCCATGTCCTCATGGTAGTCGAAGAAGCGCTGCTGCAGCGCGCGGCCGAAGGGAAGGGAAGTGAGCAGGGGAAATGGCGGCTCCCACTTGGTTGAGAACAGAAATGCCACGTCGAACTGGTCCCTCGCCCGCACGGCGCGCAGCATCTCGAAGTCGGAGAAGTTCTCGAGGCGAAGGACATTCAGCGGCTGCTTCACGTAGCCGAGATAGGGGCGCGTGAGTTCGTCAGAGGCAGGCCACGCGGTGAGTATGCTCCGGTGGGCGAAGCGGGCCGAAAGCTCAGTGGCTGCTGCCTTATGGAGGAGAACGTAATCGCGATAGAGCAATGTGTCTTCCGGCGCGACGCGATACGGCGGAGGCACAAACAGCGCGAAGATAAAAGCGACGCAGGCCGCCGCGACCCACCACAACCATCGCCGAAAGCGCCGCCGCAAGGTCGAGATGCACACCAGAATGACGAGCGGATACACCGGCAGCAGATAGCGGGCCAATACAGCTCCTCCGGCAACCGAAAATGCCACAACGTAGGCCAGGACTACCACCGCGAAAACGAATTG
The DNA here is from genome assembly GCA_963747055.1 of uncultured Acidobacteriaceae bacterium. Taxonomy (GTDB): domain Bacteria; phylum Acidobacteriota; class Terriglobia; order Terriglobales; family Acidobacteriaceae; genus CAVVDY01. The sequence continues at coordinate 116,039 of CAVVDY010000007.1, forward strand.
CGCATTGATCGCGATGCGCTTACGCAAGCTGCCATCAGGATTGCGAAGCGGCGGTTGAAACATGGCATAGGCAGCGCCCAGCGTAAGCACGAAGAGGTTCAGGTATCCCAGCAGTTGCCACAGCCGAACGGACATGGCCAGCGGTATGCGCAGCGCGCTGAATGTGGCGCCCAGGTTGTAGCGGAGGTAGTCGGGATTGCCGAAGACGTACCCGGTGACGTGGTGGTGGTAAGCAAACCAGCCGGCAAGCGGAACTCCGCACAGTAGCCAAACCAGCGCCCCCAAGGGCTTGCAAGGGCGAACGCAGAGCGGTTCGTTGTCGGCATTGGGGAAGCGCAAATACGGGCAGATCAGCTCCCAGCCACAAAGAGCGAGGGGGGCGATCAGCGCCGTTTCTTTCGCCAGGGGAGCCAGCGCGAAGAAGATCGACCGCGGCCGTGGTACGTCGCTCGAGGTACATCGCCAGGCCCCAGATAGTGAGCGCCGCGGCGGGCATGTCGAGCTGTGCCAGCGAGCTGGCGGTGAAGAATGCCGGATACAGCGCGGTGCAGATTACTGTGGCCCCGGCAACCAGCGGATTGCTGACGCGCCGCGCAAGGCGCCACACACCCAGTAACGTAAACGACGCGACCAGAAGCATGGCGAAGCGCGTGACCACCGGAGTGAACGCGCTGAACTTCCACCAGAAGGCCAGCCACAACATCAGCAGCGGCGGGTGCGCGTTGGAGAGGGTGGAGTGAGGGATGAGCGATCCGGTGAGCAGCAGATCGCGCGCCGCGGGGATGAAGTATCCGGCTTCGTCCCAGAAGTAGGGAAGCCGCAGCAGCGGCGCATGGGTTAGGAAGAGCGCGGTGAAGATCAGGGCAAAGGCAGCGATGTTGCGGCGAAGTGCGGCCAACAGGCCGACACGACGTGGGGAAGAGACTTCAGGGTCAGCGGTAGACGGCGATGGGTTCTGGGAATCGGGAGCCTCGCCGCCCTTCAAATCAGTGCACCGGAGCGCCGGGCTGGCCCATGCGCGGATCGAGCTTGATCTCGCCGAAGGCGTTTTCGTAGTTCACCAGGTTCTGCTGCAGAATGCTGTACAGCGCCTTGGCCTGCTGCGGGCTGAGATAAATTCCCTGGAAGTTGCGCACGTCGACGTGCGTCTCGTCCTGTTGCTGCAGAGTTCCGAAGACGAGAAAGAAGTCCCATACGTTGACCCGCACCTGCACGCTGTTGGCGTAGTTCTCGCGATAGTCGGCCGTATGGGTCAAATTGATCGAAGGCTGAATCGGATTAGGCATCATAACTCCGCGGCGGAAGCACCACGCCGAACCTTGCAGTGTAGCAAAAGTTTCGCAGGCGAATTATTTGACCGATACTTGGCGCGGCGTTGGACTTGGGCAGCCATCACCGCAATTGGCTACGCAACTTTGGTTTTGATTTGAAAGCTCACGCCTTCACGATGTTGCAGGAAGCTGACGATTTGAAAGAGATTGTCGGCGCGCGGATTTCCGTCTGGCCCAAGCATGCGCATCAAACTCTTGGCGGGAATTTGCGTGGCGTCGGAGAGCTCGGCGAAGCCCACGGTCGCATTGATGTAGTCGCGAAGGATGGTTTTGCCGGTGGCGGTATCGCCGGCCAGCATGCATTGCACCCCTTCGCGCAACAGTTCTTTCCGAAATCGGGGATCGCGTGCGGCACGAGCACGGACGGTTTCTTTGAAGTCGCGGGTCAGAGGCATTGCCTATTTCCTTTAAGAAATATGGTAACTCATAAGTTACGAATGTCGGAGAGCGGCGCGCCATGCCGTGTGGACCACCCTTACAATAGCCGCATGCTTCTGCGCATTGTCTCAGTCCTGCTATTTTTCCTGATTGGTCTTGCCGCCGGCGCGTCTGGTCAAAGCAAGACGGTGGCCATCACCGTCGATGACCTTCCGTATGAGTGGTACGACCCCACCATCCACAAATTGGACATAGCCGACGCCAAGCAGGCGGCGCTGGTCAATCAGAAGATCCTCGCCGGGCTGGCACGTCATAAGGCGCCGGTCACGGGATTCGTCAATCAGCTGAAGGTCGAGCAGCTCGGGGAAGAGGCGGCGAGTGCGATGCTGAAGCCGTGGACAGTCGGCAGCTTCGATCTGGGCAACCACCTGTATTCCCACACCGACGCCAACACGCTCTCGGTGGAGCAGATTGAAGACGAGATCGAGCGCGGCGAGCAGACCGTCGGTCCGCTCATGAAGGCGGCGGGCAAGAAGCTGGAATTTCTGCGCTTCCCCTACAACCACACCGGCGATACAAAGGAAAAGCATGATGCCATCGCCGCCTTCATCGCGAAGCGTGGGTATCGGCTGGCGCCATGCACCATCGACAACACCGACTGGGAATTCTACTGGGCATACCGGCGGATGCTGGCGAAACACGACGATGCCGGCATCGCGAAGCTGAAGGCTGAGTACCTCGCCTACACCAGCGCAGAGATTGACTACTACGCGGCGCTCAACAAGCAGGTGCTGGGATATGAGCCGCCCGAGATCATGCTGATCCATGACAATCAGTTGAACGCCGACATGATCGACGATGTGCTTGCGATCTTCGAAAAGAAAGGCTATCGCTTTGTGACGCTCTCCGAGGCGGAGTCGGACCCGGTGTACAAGCAGCCGGATTCGCATATCACCAGCTACGGACCGATGTGGGGGTATCGCTGGGCCGCCGAGCGCAAGGTGAAAGTCAATGGGAGTTTGGAGCCTGAGCCTCCGGCGTGGGTGACGGAGTATGGCAAATGAGTCCGGAGATGTAAGCCATGCGTTTCATGAGTAGCGTTCTTGTTGGTGTCCTTTGGGCCGCGGTACCTTTTTCACTGACAGCGCAAGCCTTGCGGATCGTGCCTACCGGCACGCACGTTCTGCAAACGCAGTGGAACCGTCCTATCCATCTGCCGGTGAAGTGCGATCAGGAGGGAAACATCTACTTTCGTAACTTCGAAACCGGTATCACTTCGAGCCCGGTTGTCCGGGTGAGCCAGAAGCGGGACGACGTAACTTCATTTTCCGTCGCCAATGACCCCGACTTGAAGGGAGCCTCGGTCCGTGACTTCGCTGTGACTCCGGATGGAACCGTGTTTGAGCTGGTTCATGCGGGGAATGACGTCTATGTCGTTGAGTTTTCGGATGATGGGTCCGTGAGCTCGAAAACGAAGCTGGAGAAGCAGTTTTGGCCGGAACATTTAGCCGTCACGCCCGACGGAGACAGGTTCCTGATAGCGGGAACTGAATTGCCAGCAAAGGATGGCAAGCCGCCGCAACTGGTGACGGCAATCTTCGACAATAGCGGGCGATTGGTGAAGGACCTGACCTTACTGCACGATCCGGCGGTATTGAAGGAACCTCGCGCCGGCGAGCCTCGGATCGAAAACTACTTCACCAGCCACGCGATCCTGCCGCTGGTTCAAGGAGAGACGCAAGTTGGGCTGAACGGCGATTTGTACGTCGTCCGAGCCTCCCGACCGCCCGAAGTGTTTGTGTTGAACTCCAATGGCAAGTTCGTTCGTAGTGTAACGGTCGACGTACCCGAGAACGGCATGAGCCTCGGTGCCATACAGTTTTCCGATTCGCGAATCGCGGCCCTGTTTCATCAGTTAGACGACTCCGGGCAGGTGCAGAAGCGGGTGATGGCCATTGTTGATAGCAACCGGGGAACGACGGAAAGGCGCTATCAACTGGCTGACGGCATGGACGGGGTATTTGCCTGTTATGACGGAAGCAGTTTCACATTCTTGTCGACGGAGCACGGGAAGTTTGCCATTACGACGGCGAAGCCGCAGTAGCAGGTGTGTTCGACTAGGCCGCTACGCGGCCTGACGGGCTTCTCTCCGAATGTCTACCCCGGGCTTGCGCCTGGGGCTAAAACCGCAGTCGCCGCTTCGCGGCTCGAGTGCAAGTGCCGCACGCCATATCGCCTACCCTGGAACCTTGAGTGACGAATCAGCAAAAAACGCACCCGTTACCGGGTGCGTTGTTGAATCGAGCTAAATCAAAAGCTACTTCTCCTCGCTGCCGCCTTCGCTGGCCGCGGGAGCTTCGCCGCCTTCGGCGGGCGGAGCTTCGGCCTGGGCCGCTTCCAGGGCCTTGCGATTCTCCTCCGCGCGCTTGGCGCGAAGTTCGGCGCGCTTCTGGCGTTTCTCGTCCAGCGTTGCTTCGCTGTCGAGCAACTCGACAAAGGCAGTGTCGCCGCCATCGCCCCGCCGGAAGCCGGCGTGGATGATGCGCAGATATCCGCCATTGCGGTCGCCATAGCGCGGCGAGATTTTGTCGAAGAGCTTATCGACCGCGTCGGGCGTCATCAGGTAGGCTGCCGCCTGGCGGCGCGCAGCAACATCGCCGCGCTTGCCGAGGGTGATCATCTTCTCGACGTGCGGGCGCATGGCCTTGGCCTTGGTGATCGTGGTCTGGATGCGCTCTTCCACGATAAGCGAGGTCACCAGATTGCGCAGCAGCGCGCGCCGGTGCTCGGTGTTCCGTCCTAATTTCCATCCTGCTCTTTGATGACGCATGTCCGTGGTCCTTGGAGAATTTCGTATCCGCAGATCCCTCGGGCCTAAAGGCCCTCGGGATGACAATGATTAGGCGCTGGTGCGGCGCAGCTAAAGCTGCGCCCCTTCAAGCTAATTGCTAGTTGCTAGTTCTAATCGCTAATTGCTAGTCGCTAGTTGCTAATTGCTAATTGCTAGTCGCTAATTGCTAGTTACTCGCTGCTAATATCCCGGCTCGTTGCTCCCGCCGTACGTCAGGCTGGAGGGCATTGAGCCTGCGGTAATGGCCGATCCGCTGCCCGGAACCGCGTTGCCGTTTTCGTCGATCTTCATGCCCAGGCTCAAGCCCATCGAGGCCAGGATTTCCTTGATCTCGTTGAGCGACTTGCGGCCAAAGTTCTTGGTTTTCAGCATCTCGGCTTCCGACTTCTGCACCAGCTCGCCAATGGTCTGAATGTTGGCGTTCTTCAGGCAGTTATAGCTCCGCACCGAGAGCTCCAACTCTTCTACCGAGCGGTTCAGGTTCTCGTTGACCCGCTCCGGCTTGCGGTCGTCACCGCCGATCATGGCCTCATGCTCTTCCTCAAAGTTGATGAAGATGTTCATGTGGTCCTTCAGCAGCTTGGCCGCAAGGCCCAGCGCATCGCCCGGCGTGACCGAACCGTTGGTCCAGACTTCGATGGCCAGCTTGTCGTAGTCGGTGATCTGACCCAGACGAGCAGCCTCGACCGAGTAATTGCACTTGCGCACCGGCGAGTGGACCGAGTCGATGGGAATAAAGCCCAGCCCCAGGTCCTCGTCGAAGTTCTTGTCGGCAGCGACGTAGCCGCGCCCCTTCTTAAGGCGCATTTCCATGTCGAGCTTGCCGCCCTCGCTGATGGTGGCGATGTAAACGTCTTTGTCCAGCACTTCCACATCGGCGTCGGCCTCGATCATGGCCGAGGTGACCACGCCCGGCTGGTCGGTGCGCAGGTAGATGGCTTTCGGCGCGTCGCCATTGAGGCGGAAGGGAACCTGTTTCAAGTTGAGGATGATGTCGGTCGCATCCTCGACAACCCCAGGAATCGACTGGAACTCGTGCAGTACGCCTTCGATCTTGACCGCGGTGACCGCAGCGCCCTCGATGGAGGACAGCAGCACGCGGCGCAGCGCGTTGCCGATGGTGGTGCCGAAACCGCGCTCAAACGGCTGGGCCCAGAAGTGTCCGTACTTGTCGGACAGCGATTCTGTATCTGTGGCAAGCCGTTTCGGTTTCTGAAATCCTTTCCAAAGCATGTATTGCTCCTTCTTCGGCCATGCTGCTCGCCGGGCTGTATGCCAACGGCGGCTGATCTGGCGCGAAACTGTTGCGCGGCACCGTGAGGGTGCCGCTGGTTATTGCTTACTTGCTATAAAGTTCGACGATCAGCTGCTCGTTGACGGGCAGGTTGATGTCCTCGCGCTTGGGCAGGGCCAGCACCCGGCCCTTATAGCTGTCGCGGTCGACTTCCAGCCAGTTCGGCGGGGCCTGATGGCTGGCAAAGTCCTTCGCGATCTCGAGCACGCTGAGCTTCTTGCTGTTCTCGCGTACTTCAACTTCGTCGCCTACGTTGACCTGGAACGATGGGATATTGACCTTGCGGCCATTGACCGCGACGTGCCCGTGACGCACCAACTGGCGGGCCTGACGACGCGCCACCGCAAAACCCAGGCGGTAGACCACGTTGTCGAGACGCCGCTCCAACTGTTGCAACAATAATTCGCCGGTTACACCTTTAGATGTCGCAGCGCGCTCAAAGTAGTTGCGGAACTGGCCTTCCTGGGTGAAGTACATGCGCTTGGCCTTCTGCTTCTCGCGAAGCTGAAGCCCGTAGCCCACGATTTTGGCCCTGCGGTCTTTGCCGTGCTGGCCCGGCGGGAAGTTGCGCTTCTCGATGGCGCACTTGTCGGTGAAGCACTTTGCGCCCTTGAGGAACAGTTTCGTGCCCTCGCGGCGGCAAAGGCGGCATACTGCGTCTTTGTACCGTGCCAAGTTGTTCTCCTGTCGAAACGGGCCTGGCAGCCCGTCCGGTTATGGATCGGTTTACGGGACTTGGCGTCCTTTCTTCCCGATCAAGAAAGTTGTCAGTGGCCAGTTGTCAGTTGTCAATGAGTTCCCGTTGCGCAAACTGACAACTGAGAACTGACAACCGACAACTCGGCGCGTCGTTAGACGCGTCGCCTTTTCGGCGGACGGCAGCCGTTATGCGGTACCGGCGTCACGTCGCGGATGGAGCGCACGTCAAGACCGGCGGCAGCCAAGGCGCGCACGGCCGACTCGCGTCCCGAACCCGGACCGCTGACCCGCACATCGACGCTGCGCATGCCGTGATCGCGTGCCATGTTGGCAGCGTTCATCGCGGCCTGCTGCGCGGCGAAGGGGGTGCCCTTACGCGACCCGCGGAAGCCCAGCGAACCGGAGCTCTTCCACGACACGGTGTTGCCCGCGGTGTCCGAGATGGTGACGATGGTGTTGTTGAAGGAAGCCTGCACGTGCACCAGTCCGTGAGGAATGTGCTTGCGCTCCTTCTTCTTGAACTTCTTCGACTTGCCCTTCTTATCCCTCCGGAGCCGCCTGCTTTCGCCATAGCTTATGTCTTCGCGCTCGCTTTCTTCTTATTGGCTACCGTGCCCTTGCGCGGTCCCTTGCGGGTGCGGGCGTTGGTGTGGGTACGCTGGCCGCGAACCGGCAGGCTGCGGCGATGGCGGTACCCGCGATAGGAACCGATTTCGATGAGCCGCTTGATGTGCATCGAGGTGTCCTTGCGGAGATCGCCCTCGACGTCGCCTTCCTGCTCGATGACCTGGCGGATGCGGTTCACTTCATCTTCGCTCAGATCGCTGACCTTCTTGGTCGGCTCCACGCTGGCCGAGCCCAGAATGCGGGCGGAGCGCGAGTTGCCGATGCCGAAGATGTACGTCAGCGCGATCTTTACATGCTTGTTGCGCGGAAGATCCACGCCTGCAATACGTGCCATGTGTTACTCCGTAACAGCAATTAGCAACTAGCAATTAGCGACTAGTTTTCTACGCTGTCCCAAATTCGTCTTACGCCTAAAAGATTGCAAGTTGGCCGAAGAGTTTCGTCTTCCAGTTTCAGCTAGTTGCTAGCTGCTCGCAACTAGCCCTGCCTCTGCTTATGCTTCGAGTTCTCGCAGATCACACGCACCACGCCGTGGCGGCGGATCACCTTGCACTTGTCACAAATCTTCTTAACCGATGCCCGAACCTTCATGATTTCCTCAGCGGCTAAAGCCGCACCCAATTACTCAACTCACGGCACGGCTAAAGCCGTGCCCTTTCAAAACACTATTTGTAGCGATACACAATCCTGCCGCGGGTCAGGTCGTAAGGAGAGAGCTCCACCGCCACCCGATCACCGGGAAGTATGCGGATGAAGTTCTTACGCATCTTGCCCGAGACATGCGCCAGCACCTGGTGCTTGTTTTCCAGCTCCACCCGGAACAAAGCGTTCGGCAGGGGTTCGACCACCACCGCCATGACTTCAATCGCGTCTTCCTTACTCATTCAACCCCAAAGTTTGTTATCAGCTCCGCTTGGGACTTGCGTCCCTCTTGTTTTGTGCCGTCCCTGAAAGGGCTCAACGTCTTGTTCGCGCGTCTCCCCAGCGCTCAGGCGCCGGGCTGTGAATTGTTTCACCCTTCCGGCTCTTGCTAATTGCTAACGGCTAATTGCTTCCTATTCCGTCAGCACCACCGGTCCGTTCTTGGTTACCGCGACGCAATGCTCAAAGTGGGCGCTGTAGCTGCCGTCTTCGGTTACGGCCGTCCACTTGTCATTCAGCAGCCGTGTTCCCGGCCGGCCGACATTGACCATCGGCTCGATTGCCAGCACCATGCCATCACGCAGCCGGGCACCGTGGCCAGGCGTGCCGTAATTCGGCACCTGCGGATCCTCGTGCAGCTTGGTGCCGATGCCGTGTCCGACAAACTCGCGCACCACGCTGAAGCCGTTGGTCTCGACCACATGTTGCACAGCCGCGCCAACATCGCCCACGGTGTTGCCGATCTGCGCCGCCTTGATGCCGCGCTCCAGCGATTCACGGGTTACATCAAGCAGCTTCTGCAACTCGGGACGCAATCCGTCGCCCACCGGCACAGTAATCGCGGCATCCCCGTAGAAGCCATCCAGCACCACGCCGCAATCGATGGAAACGATGTCGCCTTCTTTCAGCACCCGCTTGTCGGACGGGATGCCGTGCACGATCTCGTCATTCACCGAAGTGCAGAGCACACAAGGGTAATCGTAATAGCCCTTGAAGGCCGGCTTAGCGCCCAGATCCTTGATCTTGCGCTCCGCCACCCGCTCCAGGTCCATGGTGGTCTTGCCGGGAGCGACTTCGTCTCTTACCGCCTCCAGCACCTGGCGGACGATGTGTCCGCTGCGGCGCATCTTCTCAATCTCCGACGGCGACTTACACACGATTGACATGCTCAATAGCACTGAACGCCTGCCGCATTACCTCTTCAACCGGTTGATCGCCATCGACCGCCACAAGCCGCCCCCGGGACGAGTAATAATCCACCAGAGGCAGGGTTTGTCGCTCATAGGCTTTCAGCCGTTCTTTGACAACGTCTTCCCTGTCGTCGGGGCGGCAAACCAAGCTTGCGCCATCGACGTCACATTTGCCTTCAACTTTGGGAGGCTGGAGGTAGACGTTGTAGATCCGTCCACAGGTGGGACAAGAACGACGCCCGGCAATCCGTTGCAGTATTTGATTATAGTCAACCTGCAACTGAATCACAACTGGAGCCGCATACGCCGCCTTTCCGGCTGCGTCCTTCCCTCCACACTCCTGCTCCAAAAACCTGTCCAGCCACTCCGCCTGCGGCACCGTCCGCGGAAATCCGTCGAGGATGAAGCCGCGACCACAATCTGCCTCGCGCAGGCGTCCGGTAATCATGTCCTGCACCATCTGGTCGGGCACCAGCTCGCCCTTGTTCATCAGGGCTTTGGCCGCCAGACCCAGCTCGGTGCCACGCGCGACATTGTCGCGCAGCAGGTCTCCGGTAGAGATCTGCGGAATCCTGTACGTACAAGCGATCAGCTTGGCCTGCGTGCCCTTACCGGCGCCCGGCGCTCCCAGCAGGATGATCGGACCTACTATGCGCTCGCTTGCCATAGAGCTCACGGCGGATGTTGGTGCGGTCATGTTCGACCTCACGAGCCGAACCACAGCTCTTATTCTGCCCGCCTTGCGGGCCGGAGCCTCCCGGTAGCTCCGTAAGACCAGTTGTCAGTGGCCAGTTGTCGGTTGTCAGTAAAACCTGAAAACTCAACACTGACGGCTCAAGCCGAGAACTGACCAGGGCGCGTCTATCTCCCACGCTCATCCCGGCGATCTCAGAGCACGAGGCGATTACACAAACTGACAACTGACAACTTTCTTACCACGTCGCCCGGCGGCCGCGCACCTTGCTGCTGCGCGGGGTAAAGCCCTCATAGTGCCGCATGATCAACTGCGACTCGATCTGGTTCACCGTGTCCATGGCCACGCCCACCACGATCAGCAGCGACGTTCCACCGAAGTAGAAGTTCACGTTTAAGCCGTTGGTCACCCAGGTTGGCAGCCGCTCAAAGAATGCACCGATATAGGGCAAGTGCTGCAGGTGCAGACCGGCGATCATCCATTCCGGGATGATGGAAATCAGAATCAGGTACAGCGCGCCCACCAGGGTGATGCGCGTGAGAATCTCGTTAATGTAGCTTGCCGTTCTCGCTCCCGGACGAATGCCCGGAATGAATCCCCCGTACTTGCGCATGTTGTCGGCAACCTCGCTGGGGTTGAAGACAATCGACACATAGAAGTACGCGAAGAAGACAATGCCCACCGCGTAGAGCAGGGTATAGAGCGGTTCGCCCCAGCGCAGGGCGTCGAACATGTGCCCAAAATAGCGATTGTTTTTGAGGAACTGGCCCAGCGTCTGCGGCAAGGTCAGCACCGAGGAAGCGAAGATGACGGGCATGACGCCGCCGGAGTTCACGCGCAGCGGCAGGTGCGTCGACTGGCCGCCCATGACCTTGCGTCCGACCACGCGCTTGGCGTATTGCACCGGTATTCGGCGTTCGCTGCGTTCGACATAGACGATGAAGGCGACCACCACGATCATCAACACCACGAGGATGATGACGGCCGGCACGGTGAACGCGCCCCAGGCCTGGTTCTGGACTTTGTCCCAGATGTCGGCAACGCCGCGTGGCAGGCCGACGACAATTCCGGCGAAGATCAGCAGCGACATACCGTTGCCCACGCCGCGGTCGGTAATCTGCTCGCCCAGCCACATGATGAACACGCTGCCCGTGGTGAGGGTCAGCATGGTCATCAGCACGAAGGCGGCACCGGGATTAGTCACGAAATCGCCTTGCCGCTGCAAGGTGATGGCAATGCCGAGAGACTGTACCGCGCTCAAAGCCAGAGTCAGGTAACGCGTCCACTCGGTGATCTTCTTGCGTCCCAGCTCGCCTTCCTTCTGCAGTTTGGCCAGCGGCTCATACACCACGGTCATCAACTGCAGAATGATGGATGCCGTGATATACGGCATGATGCCCAGCGCGAAGATGGTCAAGCGACGCATCTGGCCGCCGCTAAACAGGTCGATGAAGCCCAGCATCGTTCCGCGCTGCTGATCGAAGAAGGCCGCCAGCTTATCGGTATTAATGCCCGGGGTAGGGATGTGTCCGCCCAGCCGGTAAACGGCGAGCAGCCCCAGGGTAAAGATGACACGCTTGCGCAGATCGGGAACGCGAAAGATGTTGGCGAACTTCTCAAGCATCAGAAAAACCTCAAACCCCAGTGGCTGGTGGTCACTGGCTGGTGGTTAGTTGAAACCCACCACGCCTGTTCCATTGTCTCAGCCACGATTCCGAACCGCCAATAGGTTAGTGCCGGCGCCAGCGGTTTTTCTAACCACTATCCACCGGACACTGGCCACTTATAGTACCTGCACCTTGCCGCCGGCCTTCTCGATCTTTTCCTGGGCCGACTTGGAGAACTTGTGCGCATGTACGGTCAGGGCAGTGGACAGCTCGCCCGCACCGAGTATCTTGACCAGCGACTTCCGCGAGCTCACGACACCTGCCTTGCGCAGCACTTCAGGGGTGACCTCTGTCTCGCCCAGGCTCGCCAGGCGGTCAAGGTTCACCACTTCGTATTCCGTCTTGAAAATGTTGGTGAAGCCGCGCTTGGGCAAGCGGCGATGCAGCGGCATCTGGCCGCCTTCAAATCCGCGCATGGTGCTGGAACCACTACGCGAGCCTTGACCCTTGTGGCCACGGGTGGAAGTCTTGCCCATGCCGGAGCCCATGCCGCGGCCGACGCGCTTCTTGTTCTCGTTCGCTTTGCGGGGTGCCCGCAGATTGCTCAAATTCATAATCGCTCTTCGCTTTTGGCTCTTGGCCTTTGGCTCCTAGCTAATTGCTAGTTGCTGGTTACGATTTCTACCAGGTGCGGCACCTTGGCGACCATGCCGCGAATCGAGGGAGTGTCCTCGCGCTCGATGACCTGGTTCAGCCGGGTGAAGCCCAGGCCCTTGATTACCAGCTTGTGCTTGGCCGGCGCCTGAATGGCCGAGCGGACCCACTTCAACTGCAACTTGGTTCCCGCCGTAGCCGCCTTGGTCTCCGTTTTTCTGCGTATGCGCGCCATGATTACAGCTCCTCAACGGCCTTGCCGCGGGCCGCCGCCACTTCCTTGCGATCGCGCAGCTTGCCCAACGCATTGAACGTGGCCTTGATGACGTTGTGCGGGTTGGTCGTTCCGATGGATTTGGTCAGCACGTTCTGCACCCCGGCCGAGGTCATGACCGCGCGAACCGCACCGCCGGCGATGACGCCGGTTCCTTCCGGAGCCGGCTTGAGCAGCACAATGCCGGAACCGTAGCGGCCCAGCACCTGGTGGGGAATCGTCGTCTGGTTCAGGTTAACGCGCAGCAGGTTCTTCTTGGCCGACTCGATGCCCTTGCGGATGGCCTGCGGAACTTCCTTCGCCTTGCCCGAACCGTAGCCGACTACACCGGAGGAGGGATCGCCCACCACGACCAGGGCCGCGAACGACAGGTTCTTGCCGCCCTTCACGACTTTGGTGACGCGATTGATCGAGACCACCTGGTCCTTGAGCTGGTACTGGCCAGGGTCAAGTTTTCTTCTCACTATTGGCATTTCTTCTCGCTTTTTGGCTCTTGGCCTTTGGCTCTTAGCTTTTAGCTTCTGGTACTAGAGCCTATGTCTGACTCTTGCCAAGAGCTAATAGCCAAGAGCCAACGGCCGTTCTTAAAATTCCAATCCTGCTTCGCGCGCGGCGTCGGCCAGCGCCTTGACGCGGCCGTGATACAGGTATCCGCCGCGATCAAACACCACCTTCTTGATGCCCTTGTCCTGGGCGCGCTGCGCGATCAGCTTGCCCACGTCCTTCGCCGAAGCCACGTTGCCGCCGGTGGGACGCTTCTCACCCTTGGCCCCCTTACCCTTCTCAACTGAAGTGGCGGAGACGAGCGTGACCCCCTTGGCGTCATCGATCACCTGGGCATAAATGTGGTTCACCGAGCGGTAGATGTTCAGCCGCGGACGCTCGGTCGTACCGGCCAGCGTCTTGCGAATGCGGCTGTGGATCTTCTGCCGCGTCTTGTCTTTGGAAACTTTTCCAATCATCGTATTTCCTTCGTCCCGGGTTTCTGAGCCGGGTGAACGAGGCGCCTGAGCACCCTTCCGTTCCTGTTGTCATCCGGAGCGAAGGCGGCCGGTTTCGCCGCCGGAGCCGAAGGACCCCTCTATCGCTCGGTTCTGTGCCGCCCCTAAAGGGGCTCGGTTCTTTTTTTGCGCCTTCCCCAGCGCTGAAGCGCTGGGCTAAGCTCTTCCGTCCCTCCGGGACTGGCGTATCCAGCTTGCAACTCTTTGCAATCCAGCAACTCAGTCGCATTCCGATCAAACTAACTGCTAATGGCTAGTTGCTAATTGCTACTTCGCGCCGGTCTTGCCCACCTTCTTCTTCAGCCGCTCGCCGGTATAACGGACGCCCTTGTTCTTGTACGGATCGGGCGGACGCAGGGCGCGCATTTCGGCAGCGACAAAGCCCACCTTCTGGCGATCAATACCGCTGACCGTCAGGTGTGTCAGCTTGGGATCGATAGCCACGTCGATGCCGGAGGGCAGGGGATACTCGATCGGATGGGAATAGCCAAGGGTGAATACGACGATGCCCTTGCCCTTCATCTCCGCGCGGTAGCCGATGCCGACGATGTCCAGCTCTTTCGACCAGCCCTTGGTGACGCCTTCGACCGAATTGCTGACCAGGGCGCGCACCAGGCCATGGACCGCGGCCTTGGAATCGTCCTCGCGAACGACGTGCAGCGTGCCATCCTGCTGCTCCAGTTTCACGCCACCCGGCATGTGGGTTACAACTTCGCCCTTCGGTCCCTTCACTCTTACGGTGTTGCCCTCAATGGCGTAAGTCACGCCCTTGGGCAGTGGGATCGGCTTTTTTCCAATTCTCGACATGTTGTGCTCTCAATGAAGCTGTCAGCCATCGGCTAACCGCTACTCAGTAAATCTCGCAAAGGACTTCGCCGCCGACGCCCTCTTTGCGCGCCTGCCGGCCGGTCATCACACCCTTGGGGGTGGTGAGGATGTTGATCCCCAGCCCGCCCAGCACGCGCGGAATCTCGCCATGGCCGACGTACACCCGGCACCCGGGACGCGACACGCGCTTCAGTTGCGAAATCGGCGAAGTATTGTTGCCGTCGTACTTCAGGTACACGCGCAGCAGCTTGCGGCCTTCTTCGTCGGTCGCCTTGTAGTTCGAGATGTAGCCCTCTTCCTTCAGAATGCGGGCCATCTCCACCTTCAGCTTGGAGAGAGGAACGTCCACCTTCTGATGGCGGGCATTAATGGCGTTGCGCACCCGCGCCAGGAAGTCTGCGACCGGATCGGTCATGCTCATGCTTAATATCTCCTAATAACGCCGCCCGTTCGCTTCTGTGTCCGGTGCAGGCACCGGGGAATAATCAGAAGAACCAGCCGCGACGAACTTCAACTTCAGTGGTCAGTGGCTAGTGGCCACACGCCACTCCCTCTTCTACCAGGACGACTTGGCGACCCCAGGGATCTCGCCCTTCAGCGCCAGCGAGCGGAAGCACAACCGGCAAATGCCGAACTTGCGCAGATACGCGCGCGGACGCCCGCAAATCTTGCAGCGGTTGTGCTTGCGAGAAGTGAAGATCCTCCCATTCTTGCAAACGCACGCCTTGCCATCCACGGAGCCTTTGCCGCGGCAGACCTTACATGGTTTGTCCGGCCTCTTGACGTGGTGCTGATGCTGTCCCACGCCGTCTTTAACTCGTTTTGCTGTGGTTGCCATTCAAATCCTTTGCCTAATCTACCGTCCCTAGGGGACTCAAACTTTATGCTTCGCTGATTACTGCTGCTTAAACGGCATTCCCATGTGTTTCAACAGGGCGCGTGCCTGATCGTCACTGCCCGCCGAGGTCACAATCGTGATGTTCATGCCCTTCAGCTTCTCCACCTTCGAATAATCGATTTCAGGGAAGATGAGCTGGTCGCGCACGCCCAGGGTGTAATTGCCGCGCCCATCAAACGACTTGGTCGGCACACCGCGGAAGTCGCGCACGCGGGGCAGAGCAATATTCACCAGGCGATCAAAAAACTCATACATGCGGTCGCCGCGCAGCGTCACCATGACTCCGATGGGCATTCCTTCGCGCACCTTGAAGGCGGCGATCGACTTGCGCGCCTTGGTGATAATCGGCTTCTGGCCGGTAATGGCGCCGACTTCCGATGGCTGCCGGGTCGATGACCTTGGCGTTCTGCGTCGCCTCGCCCACGCCCATGTTGACCACAATCTTTTCCAGCTTGGGAGCGGCCATCGGGTTCTCGATGCCGAGCTCCTTCATCACTGCCGGGCGAACCTCTTTGTAGTAGCGGTCGCGCAGCCGCGCCGTCTCGCGGTTGCTCGCCTTCGGCCGTGCCGGCTTGCCTTCGGGCTGCTCAGAGGCGGCTTCCACTCGCTCCGCCTTGGCCTTCTTGCCCTGCTGCTGCGGCTTCTGGCCGCCCTTCTGCTTTTTCTCGTCTGCCATTTGCTACGTTCTACCTTTCTCACGGACTCGGCTCGGGCCGTTTCGTGAGGAACTCAATTGTGCCGCCCCTGAAGGGGCTCAGTTCAAAATCTGCGCTCTCCCCAGCGCTGAAGCACTGGGCTAAGCTCTTTCGTCCCTGCGGGACTGACTCGCCGAAGCCTGCAACTCGTGGCAATTAGCAATTTCCGTACAACTGCCAACAGGACTAGTTGCTGACTGTAGCTGCTAGCTGCTATTTCTCCAACGTGTTGCCGCAGCTCTTGCACACGCGCACGTGGCGTTCACCGCGCTTCTCGTGTCCCAGGCGTACCGGGCGCTTGCAGGAGTTGCAAACCAGCGCCACATTGCTGATGGAAATTGCGCTCTCCTGCTCGGCGATGCCACCCTTGATATTGCGCTGCGGGTTGGGCCGCACGTTCTTCTTCACCATCATCACGTGCTCGACCAGCACTTTGCCCTCGCGCGGAATTACCCGCAGCACTCGGCCTTCTTTGCCCTTGTCGCGTCCGGTAATGACCCGCACGTTATCGTTGCGGCGAATGTCTACAAATTTGTGTACTCTGTCCATTGCTCTAAACCTTTGTAGCTGTCAGGTATCAGCCGTCAGCCTTCAGTTACGCTGTTCGCTCTTCGCTGTTGGCTCTTAGCTTTTGGCCAAATGCCAAGTGCTAAATGCCAATGGCCGCCTTACAGCACTTCCGGCGCCAGCGAAACAATCTTCAGGAACCGCTTCTCGCGCAGCTCGCGGGCCACCGGACCGAAGACGCGCGTACCCACCGGCTCGCCGGCATCGTTGATCAGCACCGCCGCATTCTGATCGAAGCGGATATAAGTGCCGTCGCGGCGGCGATGCTCCTTGCGGGTGCGCACGATGACGGCTTTCACCACGGTGCCTTTCTTCGCGGTGCCGTCCGGCGCAGCTTCCTTCACCGCAGCGGTAATCACGTCGCCCAGTCCAGCCACCAATCCGGTTGCGCCGCCCAGCGGCAGAATCATCTGCAGCTTGCGCGCGCCGGAGTTGTCGGCGACATCGAGCATGCTTCTCATCATCACTGCCATTGCAATCTCTCCTTACCGTCCCCCGGAAAACCCATTCGGATGCCCCATCCTTTCGCCTGCGGTTGGCGCAAGGGTGGGTTCAGGCTTGCTCTTCCGCCGAGGCCACCGGCCCACCCGAAACCAGCTTGGCGCGCTGCACGACGTCCTTCAACTGCCAGCGCTTGAGCTTGGACAGGGGACGAGTTTCCTCGATCTGGACCCAGTCGCCCAGCCGGGCAGTGCCGTTCTCGTCGTGGGCATAGAACTTCTTGCTGCGCGCCACCACACGTTTGTAGAACGGGTGCGCCTTCTGGCGGCGGACTTCGACCACAATGGTCTTGGCCATCTTGGTCGACACCACTTTGCCGATCAGGGTTTTGTGGTGAGTCGTCTTCTTGGTTTCCGTTGCCGTAGTTTCGGCCATGGTTTACTTCTTCTCCGTCGCAGCCTTCTTGGCCGCTTTCTTTGCCTTCACCGGCTTGGCATTCCTGGTCGCAGCGACTGGTGCGGCCTGCACCGCACTGTTGCCGCCGGCCAACTGCTTCTCGCGGGCCACGGTATTGATGCGCGCAATGTCGCGGCGCATGTCACGCAGCTTCTTCAGGCTTTCGGTCTGGCCCATCTTCAACTGAAACTTCAGCTTGAAGAGCTGGTCCGCGAGTTCTCGTTCCTGGTGCGCCAGTTCCGTGTCGGTGAGGTTGCGAATCTTTTCGATGTTCATTAGCTGGTTCCTACTGCACGCCTTCGCGCGCCACAAATTTGGTGCGCAGCCCCAGTTTGTGTGAGGCCAGACGCATGGCTTCGGCGGCGTCGGTCTTGGACACGCCTTCCATCTCAAACAGAATCTTGCCGGGACGAACTACGGCAACCCAGTGATCGGGAGCGCCCTTGCCCTTGCCCATACGGGTTTCGGCCGGCTTCTTGGTGACCGGCTTGTCGGGGAAGAGGCGAATCCAGATCTTGCCGCCGCGCTTGACGAAGCGGGTCATGGCGACACGGCTGGCTTCGATCTGGCGGTCGGTGATCCAACCCGGCTCCATGACCTTCAGGCCGAAGTCGCCGAAGGACAGCTCGCCGCCGCGCCACGCCTTGCCCGCCATCCGACCGCGCTGCTGCTTGCGGTACTTAACTTTCTTTGGCATCAACATAATGATTTGCCCTATATCACGGGACTGAAGTCCCTGTTACATCTGTCGTCCCTGACGGGACTCAAAACTCTTCTTTCGCCCCACCCAGCGCTGAAGCGCTGGGCTAAGTTCTGTTGTCCCTACGGGACTGGCGTATTCGCCCGTGCAGCTCTCTCGCAACTCGGTATCTTTATCTCGGCGCACCAGCTCGGCACTCCAGACCTACCTGATACCTGAAACCTGACGCCCCCTTCATCAGCTGACGGCTGATCGCCGGCGGCTGACAACTTCTCTTAAAACGCTCCTACGCCCTGCGGCTCGCGCCGCTTCTCGCGGAAGACTTCGCCCTTGTACACCCAGCACTTCACGCCGATGACGCCGTAGGTGGTCTTGGCTTCGGCAAAGCCGTAGTCGATGTCGGCGCGCAGCGTGTGCAGCGGCAGCCGGCCCTGGAGATACCACTCCGAGCGGGCGATTTCGTTGCCGTTCAGGCGGCCGCTGACGCGCACCTTAATTCCCTTGCAGCCGAAGCGGAGCGCCGAATCCACCGCCTTGCGCATGGCGCGGCGGAAGCCAACACGCTTCTCCAGCTGCAGCGCGATGTTCTCGGCCACCAGTTGTGCGTCCAGCTCAGGCTTGTGCACTTCCTGGATGTCGACGTAGACGTCGCGATTGGTGCGCTTCTGGATCTCCTGCTTCAGCTTGTCGATCTCAGCGCCCTTGCGGCCGATGATGATGCCCGGACGCGCGGTGCGGATGATGATGCGCAGCTTATTGCCCGGGCGCTCGATCTCGATCGAGCTGACGCCTGCCGACTTGAGCTTGTCCTTCAGCTCAGCCTTCAGCTTGACGTCTTCCAGCAGCAGTTTGTCGTAGTCGCGCTCGACAAACCAGCGCGAGCGCCACGGCTTGGTGATGCCAAGCCGGAATCCGTATGGATGGACCTTCTGTCCCATAGTGTCGCTTCTTCCGAAGGGGCACGACTTTAGTCGCGCCGTCTGCTTGCAATTTGAATTTGTCATCCCCAGCGGACTTTCGTCCGCGAGGGACCTGCTCTTACTTCTTCTTCCCCGTCTTCTTCCCGGGTGTCTTCTTCTTGGCGGCAGACTTCTTGGCTGCCGATTTCTTGGTTGCCGGCTTCTTCTTGGCCGGGGCCTTCTTCTTCGCCGCCTTCTTGGCGGGAGCAGCCGCGGTTTCGCCAACCGTGGTCGCCAGCCCGGCGTTATCGTTGCCCGAAGCCTTCTCCGCCAGCGCGATCTCCAGATGCGAGATGCGCCGCTGATAGCGATAGGCGCGTCCCATCGGCGCCGGCCGGATACGCTTCAGGCGGGGGCCTTCGTTGGCAATCGCCCGCTTCACGTAGAGACGGTCGAGGTCGACGTCCAGGGCCTTATCGGCGCTGAGGTAGTTAGCATTCTCCACCGCCGAGCGCAGCAACTTGTACAGTGCCGGCGCGATACCCTGCTTGGCAAAGCGCAGCGTGTCCAGCGCGTCTTCCACGTGGCGGCCTTTGATCATGTCCAGCACCAGCCGCGCTTTCTGCGGCGAGACGCGCACGTAATTCAGTTTGGCGGTGAATTCCATGTCGTCTCCTTAGCGCGCCCTGGCTGCCGTCTCGGTCGCTGCCTTGACCGAGTGGCCCTTGAAGGTGCGGGTCATGCTGAACTCGCCCAGCTTGTGGCCCACCATGTTTTCGGTGACGTACACCGGGATGAACTTCTTGCCGTTATGCACCGCGAGCGTGTGCCCCACCATCTCAGGGATTACGGTCGAGCGGCGTGACCAGGTGCGCACCACTTTCTTCTCGTTGCGCGCATTCATGTCCCCGATCTTGGCCACCAGGTGCGAATCGATAAACGGACCTTTTTTTGTCGAACGTGCCATAGCGTCTCAGTCCTACTTCTTCTTGGTGCGGCTCACGATCCATTTGTCGGTCCGCTTGTTATTGCGCGTCTTGTAGCCGCGCGTCGGCTTGCCCCACGGAGTCACCGGGTGACGTCCGCCGCTGGTTTTACCCTCGCCACCGCCATGCGGATGGTCGACCGGGTTCATGACCACGCCGCGGTTGGTGGGACGGATACCCATCCAGCGGGTACGGCCGGCCTTGCCAATGGAAACATTTTCGTGATCGACGTTGCCCACCTGGCCAATGGTGGCCATGCAGTCCACCAGCACCTTGCGGGTCTCGCCGGACGGCAGCTTCAGCAGCGCGTAGTCGCCTTCCTTGGCCACCAGTTGCGCCTGCGCTCCCGCGGAGCGCGCCATCTGCGCACCCTTTCCCGGCTTCAGCTCGACGTTATGCACCGTGGTGCCGGGAGGAATGTTGCGCAAGGGCAGGGCATTGCCTACCAGGATGTCGGCTTCCGGCCCGCTCACGATCTTGGATCCAACCTTGAGCTCAACCGGACACACGATGTAACGCTTTTCGCCGTCGGCATAATTCAGCAGGGCAATTCGCGCCGAGCGGTTGGGATCGTACTCGATCGACGCCACGGTTGCGGGAATGCCGAACTTGTCGCGCTTGAAATCGATGATGCGCAGCTTGCGCTTGTGACCGCCGCCGCGATGCCAGATCGTCAGGTCGCCGGAATTGCGGCGTCCACTGCTGCGCTTCTTGGGTTCGGTCAGCGGTTTGTACGGCCGGTTGGTCGTCAGATCGTCGTTGACGGTCGTAGTCGTGAACCGCCGCGTCGGAGTCACCGGTCTGTATGTCTTGATTGCCATATTCGCTCTTCGCTTATTGGCTCTTAGCTCTTGGCGCTTGGCCTTTAGCTAATTGCTAGTTGCTAGTTGCTATAAGTTCTCGGCGTACTCGGGCATCTTCTCGCCCGCTTTCAGCTTGACGTATGCCTTCTTCCAGTCGGGACGATAGCCGGTAAACTTGCCGCGGCGGCGCTCCTTGCCGGGGAAGGTGGCGGTGCGTACCGAGTCCACCTTCACTTTGAAGATGGCCTGCACGGCCTGTTTGATCTCGGTCTTGGTGGCGCTGCAGGCAACCTCGAAGACCAGCGTGCCTTCGGTTTCCTTCACGCCCAAGCCCTTTTCGGTGATAACGGGCTTACGAATCGTCTGGTATGCCGACTTCATTACGCCACCTCCGCCTTGCGCCGGGGCGCCGAGGCCTTCAGTGAAGCCTGCAGCTTCTCCAGTGCCGGCCGCGAGAACACCGCGCTGTCGAAGCGCAGCAGGTGATACGGATGTACCTCGCTGCCCGCGATCAGCTCCACGCCCTTCAGGTTGCGCGCACTCAGCTGCAGGTTCTTGTTGTCGGCGCCGTTCTCTACCAGCAGCGTCTTGCCCTTGGCGTTGATCTTGTCGAGCGCCTGGCGGAAGCTCTTGGTCTTGACTTCGCTCAGTTGGAAGTCGTCGACGACTACCAGCTTGCCATCAGCATGCTTGGCCGCCAGCGCCGAGCGCAGCGCGCCCAGCAGCTTCTTGCGCGGGAAGGCGTAGTCATAGGAGCGGGGCTTAGGTCCATGGACCGTGCCGCCATGCCGCCACAGCGGGGAGCGGATGGACGCGATGCGCGCCCGTCCCGTGCCCTTCTGCTTCCACAGCTTCTTGCCCGCGCCACTGACCAATCCGCGCGTCTTTGTGGCATGGGTTCCGGCGCGCTGCCCGGCGCGGTAGTGCTTCACCGCTTCCCAGAGCAGGTCTTCGTTGACCGCGCCGAAAACTTCGTCGGCCAGCTCGAACGTGCCTACCTTCTCGCCACCGAGATTGATTACATCTATCGTCGCCATAATTTCTTTCCAGTTAGCTTTCAGCCGCCAACCGTCAGCTATCAGTCATTCACTTTAGCTCTGGCTCTTCGCTAGTTGCTAATTGCCAGTTGCCAACCAGCAGATCCCTCGACCCGCTTCGTTCGCTCAGGATAAGCGCTCGAGGTTCAGACGCCTCGAAAACGCGCTTACTTCTTCTTCGCCGCCTGGCGCTTGGAAGCCTTCAACGGATCGACCGTACCGGCGCCGCTAAATCCACGGCGCTCTCTGGGCGGCTTCTTGGCCTTGTTGATCACAACGTAGCCATCCTTCGGACCCGGCACCGCGCCTTCCACCACCAGCAAATTCTCGTCGCGATCGACACCCAGCACGCGCAGGTTGCGCGTCGTTACCCGGTCAACCCCCATGTGTCCCGACATGCGCATGCCTTTGAACACGCGCGAGGGGAACGCCGAGGAGCCGATCGAGCCGGGAATCTGGAACATCGATCCGTGCGAACCGGCGCCGCCACCGAAGTGATGGCGCTTGACCACGCCGGCAAAGCCGCGTCCCTTGCTGGTCGCGACCACATCAACGAACTTCTCGCCGTCGAAGAGGTCGACCAGAACTTTGTCGCCGACTTTCACGCCGTCGCCTTCGCCTGCTCCATCGACCACAACGGCTACTTCCTTCAGAAAGCGCATCGGCGGCAGGTTGTTCTTGGCGAAGTGTCCCTTCATCGGCTTGCTCAGCCGCGACTCCTTCACAAACTCGACCAGGCCGATCTGGGCGGCATCGTAGCCGTCCTTGGTGGCCGTCTTGCGCTGCGTGACGATGCACGGGCCGGCTTGCAGCACGGTGACCGGGTGGACTTCGCCCTTGTCATCGAATAGCTGCGTCATTCCGATCTTCTTGCCTAAAATTCCGTTGACTGCCATGTTGTCCTCTTAACTCTGCTTCCTGGGTTCCGGCTTATTGGCGCCGGGGACTTGCGTCGCGGAAGCTTTGTTTTTACGGCTGTTGGCTTTTGGCCATTGGCTTTTAGCAAGTCTCTGCTAGCTCAACTCTTGATTGCCAAGAGCCAAGAGCCAATCGCCAAGAGCTACTTGTGTTCCTTCCCAAATGCCTTGATCTCGACGTCCACGCCGGCGGGAAGCTCAAGCTTCATGAGCGCGTCCACCGTCTGCTGCGTTGGTTCCAGGATGTCGAGCAAACGTTTGTGCGTGCGGATCTCGAATTGCTCGCGCGACTTCTTGTCGACGTGCGGAGAGCGAAGGACGGTGTACTTGTTCTTCACCGTGGGCAGCGGTATGGGGCCTGCAATCTGCGCCCCGGTGCGCCGCGCCGTGTCCACGATCTCGCCAGTGGACTGGTCGAGCACGCGATAGTCATACGCCTTGAGCCGGATCCGGATTCGTTCTTTGCCAATCACGTTGGTTTTCTCTCAAAGATCTTGTGTTGGGGCTTCTGCGTCTCCGCAATCTGCCCTGCGGCCTTTGCCGCGGCTGATAATCGGGTGGCCCACATATGCCATCTTTTGGCATATGTGGGATCCCAGAACTCTAAGCGATGATCTCGCTAATGGTGCCGGCGCCGACGGTGCGTCCGCCTTCGCGAATCGCGAAGCGCAGGCCCTTCTCCATCGCCACCGGAGTAATCAGCTCAATCTCCAGCGCCACGTTGTCGCCCGGCATCACCATCTCGGTGCCCGCCGGCAGCGTCGCCACTCCGGTCACGTCCGTAGTGCGGAAGTAGAACTGCGGCCGATAGCCCTTGAAGAACGGCGTGTGCCGCCCGCCTTCGTCTTTCGACAGCACGTACACTTCGCCCTTGAACTTGGTGTGCGGCGTGATCGATCCCGGCTTGGCCAAAACCATGCCGCGCTCCACATCTTCTTTCGCAATGCCGCGCAGCAACAGGCCGGCATTGTCGCCCGCCAGACCTTCGTCCAGCTGCTTCTTGAACATTTCCACGCCCGTGACCACCGTCTTGCGGGTCTCGCGGAAGCCTACAATCTCCGACTCCTCGCCCACCTTCACCTTGCCGCGCTCGATGCGCCCGGTGACCACCGTGCCACGACCCTGGATCGAGAAAATGTCTTCGATGGGCATCAGGAACGGCTTGTCGATGTCGCGCGCCGGCAGTGGCACGTTCTTGTCCACCGCTTCCATCAGCTCGTCAATCTTGGCTTCCCACTGCGCCTCGCCGTTCAGCGCGCCCAGCGCCGAGCCGCGAATCACCGGCAGATCGTCGCCCGGGAAGTTGTACTTGGTCAGCAGCTCGCGCACTTCCATCTCCACCAGGTCGATCAGCTCGGGATCTTCCACCGCATCGCACTTGTTCAGAAACACGACGATGTAGGGCACACCCACCTGGCGGGCCAAGAGCACGTGCTCTTTGGTCTGCGGCATAGGGCCGTCGGTGGCCGCCACCACCAGGATGGCGCCGTCCATCTGCGCCGCGCCGGTGATCATGTTCTTGATATAGTCGGCGTGGCCGGGGCAGTCGACGTGCGCGTAGTGCCGGTTGGCGGTCTCGTACTCGACGTGCGCGGTGGCAATGGTGATGCCGCGCTCGCGCTCTTCCGGCGCGTTGTCGATGGAGTCGAAGGAACGGAACTTCACGCTCGGGTTGTGCTTCTGCAGGACCTTGGTGATGGCCGCCGTCAACGTGGTCTTGCCATGATCGATGTGCCCGATCGTGCCCACATTTACGTGCGGCTTGCTGCGATCAAATTTCTCTTTCGCCATTGAGTGACTCCGTTATTAGCCGGGGCTTAAGCCCTCGCGTTTATGACCGATACCGGCACGGCAAAAAATCCGTGCCCCGACACAAACCTACTTCGTTCCCGCCGGGCTCCTGCCCTGCACCTTCGCAATGATCTCTTCCGCCACCGAGCGCGGCGCCTCTTCATAATGCGCGAAGTGCATGCTGAAGGTCGCACGGCCCTGGGTGTTGGAGCGCATGTTGGTGGCATAGCCGAACATCTCGGCCAGCGGAACCATCGCCTTGATCACCTGCGAACCCGCGCGGTGCTCGATGCCCTCGATGCGGCCGCGGCGGCTGTTCAGGTCGCCAATGATGGTGCCCATATACTCCTCGGGCACGACCACTTCTACCGACATCACCGGCTCCAGCAGCACCGGGCTGGCCCTGCGCGCGGCTTCTTTGAAGGCCATCGAACCGGCAATCTTGAAGGCCATTTCGTTGGAATCGACTTCGTGATAGCTGCCGTCGTAGAGGGTCGCCTTCACGTCGACCATTTCATAGCCGGCAAGAACGCCGCCTTCCATGGCTTCCTTGATGCCCTGGTCAACCGGCTTGATGTATTCGCGGGGAACCGTGCCCCCGACCACATCGTTGACGAACTCATAGCCCTTGCCCGGCTCGTTGGGCTCGATGCGAATCTTCACATGGCCGTACTGGCCGCTGCCGCCGGTCTGGCGGATGTACTTGCCCTCAGCCTCGGACTTCCTGCGGATGGTCTCGCGATAGGCCACCTGCGGCTTGCCGACGTTGGCCTGCACATTGAACTCGCGCATCATGCGGTCGACGATGATTTCCAGGTGCAGCTCGCCCATGCCGCTGATGATGGTCTGACCGCTGTCGGGATCGGTGTTGACCTTGAAGGTCGGATCTTCCTGCGCCAGCTTGCCCAGCGCGACGCCCATCTTCTCCTGGTCGCTCTTGGTCTTGGGCTCGACGGCAACGGAAATTA
This sequence comes from uncultured Acidobacteriaceae bacterium, assembly GCA_963747055.1. Taxonomy (GTDB): domain Bacteria; phylum Acidobacteriota; class Terriglobia; order Terriglobales; family Acidobacteriaceae; genus CAVVDY01. The sequence goes on from CAVVDY010000007.1 coordinate 141,267, forward strand.
CCGGGGCAGGGAACTCGATCGATTCGAGCGTGATGGGGTGTTTCTCGTCGCAGATGGTGTCGCCGGTCGTTACGTTGCGCAGGCCGACGCAGGCGCAGATATCGCCGGCATAGATTTCGCTGATCTCTTCGCGCTTGTTGGCGTGCATCTTCAGCAGGCGGCCAATGCGCTCGCTCCTCTGGCGGCCGCTATTGAGCAGGCTGTCGCCGGTCTTCAGGTGGCCGGAGTAGACGCGGATAAATGTGAGCTGGCCGACGAACGGGTCGGTCATGATCTTGAATGCCAGGGCCGCGAACGGGGCCTTGTCTTCCGCCGGGCGCTCTTCTTCCGCGCCGGTATCGGGGTTCTTGCCCGTGACCGGGGGAATGTCGAGCGGCGAAGGCAGGTAATCGATGACAGCATCGAGCAGGGGCTGCACGCCCTTGTTCTTGAACGCGGTTCCACAGATCACCGGGAACAGGCGCATGGCGATGGTGGAGCGCCGCAGCGAAGCCTTTAACTCTTCTTCACCGATGGCCTCACCCTCGATGTACTTGTGCATCAGATCGTCTCCGTCATCGTTTTCGACGATGGACTCGACCAGGATCTGATGGAAGGCGGTGGCCTTCTTCTTGAGCTCTTCCGGAATCTCTTCGACGTGGAACTCGGCGCCGATGGTCTCGTCCTTCCAGACAACGGCCTTCATCTTGAGCAGATCGATGACGCCCTTGAACTTGTCTTCCTGCCCGATGGGCAACTGAATGGCGACCGGCTTGGCATTGAGGCGCTTGCGGATAGTGTCGATGGCATGCTCGAAATCAGCACCCATCTTGTCGATTTTGTTGATGAAGCAAATGCGCGGTACGCCATATTTATCGGCCTGGCGCCACACCGTCTCCGACTGCGGCTCGACTCCGTGCACGGCGTCGAACACGGCGCAGGCGCCGTCGAGCACGCGCAGCGAGCGCTCGACTTCCGCGGTGAAGTCGACGTGGCCGGGCGTGTCGATGATGTTGATGCGGATGTCCCGCCAGAAGCAGGTGGTCGCCGCCGAGGTGATGGTGATGCCGCGCTCCTGCTCCTGCGCCATCCAATCCATCGTTGCGGTGCCTTCATGGACCTCACCGATGCGGTGCGTAATTCCTGTATAGAAAAGGATCCGCTCCGTCGTGGTGGTCTTACCGGCATCGATGTGGGCCATGATGCCGATATTCCTGCAACGCGCTAATGGAACCTGTCGGGGCACAATCTTCTTCCGTTTCCTGAAGGGGCGCACCTTCAAGTGCGCCGTTAATCATTTATCTGTTTCTCGTCCTGAGGCGACAAGCCGCCGAGGGACCCGCTTCTGCGCGGTGCTGAAGCGCGGCTCTACCCAACTACCAGCGGTAATGGGCGAAAGCCTTGTTGGCCTCAGCCATGCGGTGGACGTCTTCCTTCTTCTTGATCGCCGCGCCGCGGTTGTTGGCCGCGTCCAGCAATTCGTTGCTGAGCTTGTCGATCATGCCTTTTTCGCCACGGCCACGGCTGTAGGTCAGAATCCAGCGGATGGCCAGCGAAGTGCGACGATCGGCATTCACTTCAATCGGCACCTGGTAGTTGGCGCCCCCGACGCGGCGGGTCTTCACTTCCAGCACCGGCTTGGCGTTCTCCACCGCTTTCTTGAAGAGCTTCAGGGCCTCGTCGCCGCCCTTTTCTTCCAGCTTCTTCATCGCGCTATAGAAGATGCCCTGAGCGGTGGACTTCTTGCCGTCCCACATCATGGAATTCACAAACTTGTTGACCAACTGCGACCCGTACACCGGATCGCTCAGGGTTTCGCGCTTGACGATATGTCCTTTTCTCGGCATAGAACCTCGTATCTTTGGGGCCCCCGGAAGACGCCACCTTTGCGTCTGCTGGGCTGATTAGGCCTTCGGCCTCTTCGCTCCGTATTTCGAACGGCTCTGCTTGCGATTGGCCACGCCAACCGAGTCCAGCGTCCCGCGCACCACGTGATAGCGCACGCCCGGCAGGTCCTTCACACGGCCGCCGCGGATGAGCACGATCGAGTGCTCCTGCAGGTTGTGGCCGACACCGGGAATGTACGTCGTCACCTCGATGCCGTTGGTCAGCCGCACACGCGCGACTTTGCGCAGCGCTGAGTTCGGCTTCTTGGGCGTCTGGGTGTAGACGCGGGTGCAAACGCCGCGCCGTTGCGGGCAGGCCTGCAGGGCTGGACTCGCCGTCTTGTACTTCGGCGCCTGCCGGCCCTTGCGCACCAATTGATTAAATGTTGGCACTCTTTCCGCTCCTTGACTCCTGGCGCGATCACCGCGCCGTTCAAACCTTCAACTTCTGAGTGCTTCGCGCCAGGGCACGACTTCAGTCGTACCGAAAGACATCCATTTATCTGTCGCGAGCGGACTTTAGTCCGCGAGCGCACACGCGCGCTCACGCACAATAGATCCCACATTGGGACTGGACAGGACTCAGGCTGCCCATACTCCCCGCGCACACCTTCAGCAGGGATTTGGTTCCGTTCGAATCAAGCGAACGACGGTGGCGCCGAGGTCGTTCCGCCGCAGCCGGAAAGGCGCAGCGGAGGTAAGCTCACGAAGGCACTCCGTTTCGTTGCTTCGGCCTGCATACCCGTGGAAAGCCCAACGGTAGCGCAGGCTCGTTTCAGCGAGGAAATCCTGGATGATTATACAGGATCGTTACGTCACAACCTGCCACACGTACAGCGTGGCTCCGCAAAACTCGCAGAACCTGATCAGTGTAGCAATG
>CAVVDY010000008.1:0-76203 GCA_963747055.1 uncultured Acidobacteriaceae bacterium
GCTAACCCTTTCTTGTGACCTACGGCGTGTCGTCTGCTCTCAGTCGGCGACTTGCCGACTTCTCGTCCAAGTGACTTCCCCTCAGCGCCGATCTACAAACAATGTCGACCGTCCGGCTATCTCGCCTACCCTTTTTCACCGATTGCGACTTTCGAGCAAGACACGCATCTGCTCGTATAGTGCTTGCGTTGAATGCACGAAATAGATTGTGCCCACCGGCCGGTCCCCCTTACCCGAGCCGAGAAGCCTTTTCAAGTAAGCAGGCCAGCACACGAGACTCCGGAGCTGTAGCATGCTGCTACTGAAACCCTCATGACGATGAGCCGCCTCATTACTGCTAGCGAGCTTGCGCTGGACTCGATCCGCGCCCATAAGCTACGCAGCTTCCTGACATTGCTTGGCATTATTGTGGGCGTGGCCAGCGTGATTCTGGTCGGTGCTGCTATTGACGGGCTGGGGGCGTATTCCATCAGCATCACCGAGCGCACCTTCGGCTCCGAAAGCTACCTGGTAGCTCAGATCGCGGCGGTTGGCCGCCTCACCTCTCGGCAACTGGCGGAGAAGCAGCGGCGCAACAAGCGCATCCGTCCCGACGACGTGGCCTACCTGCGAGAAGCGACCGGGGACCGCATCCTTTACAGCCCTTATCAACAACGCGTCGAAGATATAAAGGGCGGCGGCGACATCTACGAAGCTGGCAACTTGATTGGAGCCTCGTACACGTTGCCGGAGATTCGTGATGTGCCGGTTGCCGACGGCCGCTTTTTCAGCAGCAACGAGGAGCAGATGCGCGCCAACGTAGCGGTCATCGGCGAGGACATTCGCGCCAAGCTGTTTCCCAATGTGGCGCCGGTGGGCAAGTCCATTCGCGTTGGAGGGGAAGAGTTCACGGTCATCGGCGTGCTTGAGCGACAAGGCTCATCTTTTGGACGCACGCTCGATAACCCGGTGTACATTCCCGCCACGGTTTACGCCAAGATTTACGGCAGCCAGAACGGATCGGCCGTGTTTGGCAAGCCACGGCCCGGTAGCGGACTAACCATGAATGAGGCGCTCGACATCACCCGGACCGCTTTGCGCAGCCGCTTCAAGACTGAACCCGGCAAAGATGACAATTTCGACACTCTGACGCCCGATTCAGTGCGCTCGTTCATCGACCAGGTGTTGGGCGCGATCTCCGCGGTAGTGGTCCCAGTCACCAGCATTTCTCTGCTGGTGGGCGGCATCGTCATCATGAACATCATGCTGGTGAGCGTCACCGAGCGCACACGCGAGATCGGCATTCGCAAAAGCGTCGGCGCGCGTAGCAGCGAGATCTTGCTTCAGTTCCTGGCCGAGTCGGTGATCCTCTCTCTCGCCGGTGGTCTGATGGGCATCGCGCTGGGCGCGGCGCTTGCTCTGGGCGTCGGCCAAGGTTTTGGACTGACGCTGACCATCACACCGACCTACATCATTCTGTCGGTATTTATCTCCACCGCGGTAGGGGTGGTGTCGGGTCTGTATCCCGCGCGGCGGGCGGCTAGAATGGATCCCATTACCGCACTGAGAGCCGAGTCATGAGGCGCATCAGCATTCGCGAAACGTTTTCGCTGGCCCTCAGTTCGGTCTGGGGACACCGCTTTCGTTCAAGCCTGACCATTCTCGGTATCGTGATCGGCATCACCACCGTGGTGACTGTCGCAGCTCTGCTCACCGGGTTGCGCAAGAGCATCGTCGAGTTTTTCGAGGAATTCGGGCCCAATAGTATCTTCGTGGCGCGCGTCAGCGGCGACCCCAGCGGGCAGGGCGCAGCCCCCAAAGAGTTGAAGCGAAGGCCGCTAAGCCCAGACGACGCGGAGTACCTGAAGGCGGTGGTGCGCACCATCGACGACGTGGGCGTCGCGCTCTACTATCTGCCACCGCCGGGCAGCTTCCTGACGGCAAAGATTGGAAGCTTCGAGACCGAGAACATCTCCATCGCCGGCCAGTCGGCGAACCTTCTGGAAATTTCGCCGCGTGAGCTGCGCGCCGGTCGCTACTTCACGGAGCAGGAGGACAAACGCGCCGCCAAAGTGGCGCTCATCGGTTCCAACCTGGCGGAGGCGCTGTTCCCGAACGGCAACGGCATCGGACAAACCGTGCTGGTGGACGGCGCGCCCTACGTCATTGTGGGCGTGTTCGCGCCCGCCAAGGGCGGCTTCTTCGGAGAGAACGGACTCGACCGGCAGGTGCTCATCCCGCTGCAGACGGCGCGCCTGCGTTATCCGCAATCGAAGAACTTCTTCTTGACCGCCAAGTCGAAGCCCGGCCAGCGCGAAGACGCAGTCGAGGAGATCCGCGATGCCATGCGCAAGCGGCGCAAGGTCCCGCCTGGCGACGACGACTTCTCGCTCTCCACCGCCGACTCCATCATCAAGAGCTTCGACCAGGTGACGAATATGATCATCGCCGTCTCGGTGGCGATCTCTAGCATCGGCCTGCTAGTGGGCGGTATCGGAGTGATGAACATCATGCTGGTGAGTGTGACCGAGCGCACTCGCGAAATCGGCGTACGCAAGGCCGTTGGCGCGCGAAGATTCGACGTGATTCTGCAGTTCCTGGTGGAAGCGATCACCCTCACCGGCCTCGGCGGCGTCATTGGCATCGTCTTGTCGGTGCTGATCACCTTCCTGCTGAGCCTGGCGTTGCCGGCGCTTCGTCCCGAGGTGCCGATGTGGGCGGTGACGACAGGTGTTGTCGCGTCCGTGGCGATTGGCGTGTTCTTCGGCGTGTGGCCTGCGGTGCAGGCCTCGCGGCTCGATCCCGTGACCGCGCTTCGCTACGAATAGTACAATCGCAGCTTTCGTCCCGCTCAACCTGTTCAACAGGCTCCGCCTATCACACTCTTGCCAAACTTCATGCTCAATCAGCAGCGGCAATCAACATTCTCACGACCCCGTTTTCATGCTTCCTTGTGACGGACACCGTCATGCTCCCCCTGTTCACTCCAGGTAGCTGTGGCAACACAGTGCTCCGACCAGCAGTCGGTTGTCACAGTGGCCAGAAACTTGAATGTGGGAGGTTCGCCCCGGGCAAGTCGGCAGCATCCGGTGACCGCACGGCACGCCAACTTGACGTAAAACGGCTAACCCTTTCTTGTGACCTACGGCGTGTCGTCTGCTCTCAGTCGGCGACTTGCCGACTTTACGCTCATGTGGATTGGATAACGTGTAGCCGACCAACCACTCCGTATCGGCTTGAGTTTCCCAGAACACCGCTTCCATTCGCGATGCTGCCCTATGTGACGGAGGACACTGACTTTTGTCATTCACTGAGGCTAGACTTCACAGCGCAGGGTGAGGGGGAAGGAGTGTTTTTCCATGGCACAGCAAGCCTTGGGCGAAGACTCCCTTGTCGGCCGTGCGCTTGGCCATTATCTCCTTGTCGAAAAGATCGGCAAGGGCGGAATGGGTGTGGTTTATCGTGCACGCGATGAACACCTGAAGCGCGACGTCGCCATCAAGGTTCTGCCCATCGGCTTACTTGCCGATGTCACCGCCCTCCAGCGCTTCCGAAAAGAAGCCCACGCCCTTTCCGAACTCAATCACCCCAACATCGCCACCATCCACGACTTCGACACCTGCGACGGGATTGACTACCTGGTCGAGGAGCTGATCCCCGGTGTGTCGATCGATGAGATGCTCGAGGCAGGAGCGCTCGACGAAAGAGAATGCGTGGACCTGGGCATGCAACTGTGTACCGGCCTGGCAGCGGTCCACGAGCGCGGCATCATTCATCGCGACATCAAGCCCGGTAACATACGGGTCACGCCGGAAGGACACCTGAAGATTCTCGACTTCGGGTTGGCGAAGAGCTTCCAGATACCGACACTGCCCAGAGAGGAAGCGGCGACCCTGAGCGAAACGCAGTCGGTTGTCGGAACGTTTCCTTACATGTCTCCGGAGCAGCTAACCGACAAAAAGCTGGACGCACGCACGGACATCTGGTCGGCAGGCGCGGTGCTGTACGAGATGGCGACAGGGCGACGTGCGTTTCCCGGCTCCGGGGCAACGCTGGTGCAGGAAATCCTAAGCCAGGCGCCCCCTCCGCCGTGCCGGTTGAATCACAAGCTCTCTCCGGGGTTGGAGACCATCATCCTGAAGTGCATGGAGAAAGATCCCGGCCTGCGTTATCAGTCAGCGCGGGAGATCGCTGTTGATCTGAAGCGGCTCGCGACACCATCGTCGGCGATTCAGATCGCCCCCAAGAAACGGCGGGCTCTCTGGGTTTCACTATCGCTGCTGATCGCGGTTCTGGCTGCGATGACAGTCGCGCTGATGTGGCGTACTCAAAAAGCGAAGGCGTTGACGGAGAAGGACACGGTCGTGCTCGGCGATGTCGCCAACACGACGGGCGATCCGGTTTTCACGGAGACGCTGCGGCAAGGGTTGTTAGTGAAGCTGAGCGAATCACCATTCCTCAACATTCTTCCCGATGACAAGGTGCAAGCCACACTCAAACAGATGGGCCGGCAGCCGATTGAGGCGTTAACGGACGCTGTGACGCGAGAAGTTTGCGAGCGCAATCAAAGCAAAGCCTTCATCTCTGGATCAATCGCCAGGCTGGGCAGTCAGTACGTTTTGGGCGTTAAAGCGTTGAACTGCCTGACCGGAAGCGTGCTGGCACAGCAGCAGACCGAAGTGTCGAAGAAAGAAGATGTGCTGGATTCGCTGGGCAAGCAGGCGGTGTTGCTTCGTAACAAGCTGGGTGAGTCGTTGGCCAGCGTTCAGAAGTTCGACACCCCGCTGGAAGAAGCAACGACCTCTTCTTTGGAGGCGCTGCAAGCCTACAGCCTCGGAGTTGCGAGGGTTTCCACAATGGACTTTGCATCCGCAGTCCCGCTTTTCCAACGCGCAATTGATTTGGACCCGGATTTTGCAATGGCCTACGCGCGTCTTGCGGCCACCTTCCAGAGCCAAGGAAAGGACAAGGAGGCGGCGGAATACGACGAGAAGGCATTTGCACTTCGGCACAAAGCAACGGACAGCGAGAGGCTGTACATCGAAGGATCTCACTACACGCGAACCGGAGAGATGGACAAAGCCATCCAGGTTTATCAACTGCGAAAGAGCGTCTACCCGCAAGACGTAATTTCCTACTCGCGACTCGGGTACCTTTATTCGCTGGTGGGCCAACCTGAGAAGAGCTTGCAGGAAGCACGCGAAGCCTATCGACGGACCCCCAACTCGTTCAACTGCCACAACCTTGCCATTGACTATGTTCGTTTCGGAATGCTGGACGAGGCGAGCAATCTAATCGCAGAGGCCAAACAGCAGCATTTCACATTCGAGAATCTCGACGATTTCTCCTACACCATAGCTTTCTTGCGGAACGATTCGCTTGGTATGCAGCAGATTGTGGACAGAGTAAAGAGGCCGCCGGCCGAAAAGTGGATTGTTGGCGATGAGGCGGCAACCGAGGCATATCACGGCCGGCTCAGAAGGTCGCGTGAGTTGTTCCGGCGCGCCATTGATATGGCGGAACGAGAAGGCGAGAACGAGACAGCGGGCTTTTTCTTCGCTTCGGCAGCTTGGATCGAGTCGGCTTACGGATTTCCAACGGAGGCTCGTCAAAACGCATACCAGGCTCTATTGCGGAATCCTCACTGGGGATTGCTTTACGACATAGCCTTGGCATACGCCCGCGCGGGAGACACCAACGAAGCGGGGAAGTTGGCCAATGACCTGGCCAAACAGCATCCGAAGAATGTGATGGTAAACGAGCTTCAGGTGCCAACCATCCGCGCTACCGTTGAGATCAGCCGCAATAGTCCCTTGCAAGCGATTGAAATGCTCCGTTCTGCTGAGCCCTACGAACTCTCTCAGATGGCGACGCTTACTCCCGCGTATGCGCGCGGGCAGGCCTATCTAATGCTGCACCAAGGCAGCGAAGCGGCCGCCGAATTCCAGAAGATCGTTGATCATCCGGGTGTGGTTCAGATGTTCGAGATTGGGGCGTTAGCGCATCTCGGCCTGGCACGCGCTTATGTGTTGCAGGGTGATACGGGCAAAGCTCGCGCGAAATACGAATACTTCTTAAGTCTCTGGAAAGATGCCGACCCTGACATCCCGATCTACCAGCAAGCGAAAACCGAATACGCAAAGCTTCAGTAGCCGCCAGTTAGCGAGTCACGGGCTGCACGGAAGTTGAGCAGGCCCGTTCAAATTGACGAGAAACGACTAACTCGGATAGCTGACAGCTGCTCAGGTCATTGTGTCAGTTGGTGATAAATCGCCATAACGCTCATTTACGCCGGATCGCGTATTAACCTTCCCAAGGCGGGTTTCTATCACAAGCGTTCAATACCAGCTTGCGCTCAGCCATCCCGCACACATCACACACACCTGTGACAAACTCGCTTGGTCCGCACCGCCTCGATAAATAGAATGGGCGTGTTGAGGACGAGGGATATTTGTCTCTCTCCAAATCAGTCCCTGCAAAAGGGAGGCGTGACGCCGCTAACACGCCACAACGCCTGTTGGCCGCTGTTAACTACTTCTAAATCATCCCAACGACTCCATCCTCAAGAAATCGCCCCTAAGTTCTTTCGTTGGAAGATTTTACCCCTAACCCTCACGCACTCAAGATTTTGCGCAGATTCTTTTCAAATAGGCAAGTATATACTTGGCTCACAAAACGTGCTATCTTGTTGATTGCCGTGACAGGGCTAATCTTTGTAAGTGTTTCGGTTGTAGGCACGAAAATCAGCTTCGAGCCGGTAGATGGTCTGAAAATCTGGCTGGAGAATATAGCCGAACGTCGCTTTGCCGTCTCTATCAAAAACGTCCTTAAATTTGACGACTCCGTGAATGAGGCACTGTTTTCGGAAGCTCCATTCCCCGACGCAGAGCAGGGAGAATGTTTCCTCAAATCGTCCTCCGTCTGGTTCCAGGTTACGCGGCGTCATGTTGACCTCGGCGTTTTCCGAGAACATAGGAGTATCGGGGATTACGTCGAGCATCTGAAAGTCGGCGATGACTTCATAGACCGAAGCTGGCGTTCTGCCCACATTGCGGCACTTGACGACGCAATAGGCTATCGCTTTGTCGCCCTTCATCTCTGCGTACCCAAGAAGTGGCGAGAGATCAAGTTCAACCGCCAGTCGGGCACTTTCAGAGTTGATAACTGCTCTGGCGTTCAGCAGGGCGGCATCGGCAGCATACTTGGCGATGCTGGCGGTTTTTTTTGCAATCTTGGTGGAGTGTATGGAAATTCTCAGGCCCTTCTCCATGTGAGCCGCCTGCTTGTGCATGGCTATGAACTGAGCAGCCATTACGGCTACTTGACAGAAGGCGAAGAAGACCAACGCTGCGCTAAACCAAAACGAAGCGTCTTGTATGGCTCCGTTTGCGGATTGCTGGCCGCAGTCGGATGCGTTGCTGGGGCTTGGATGTTCGCTGCTTGTTGTGTGGGGGGGGTAGGCGATTGCGCTGACATGCACAGCGTTAACAGGAGAACGGCCAAAAGGAAGCGCATAATTTGACTATGGCAAAGAGAAAAGCAGAATACATCGAAGGCCGAAAGGCAAGGAAAAACTTTGAGGATGCGATGCGTCACGCGTTCAGCATCCCCAAAGAAGAGGCTCCGGCAAACCCGAAGCCTAAACGCAGCAGGAAGTCCGGCAGTGACAAGGGCTAGAAGGGTGCTTCCTCTGTCCGCGTCCCTGCCGACGAATGGTGGAGCGAGTCAACTCCGTTGCCCGTCAGTTGAGCGTAGGTGAGGCGCTTACCGTTGATGCGGGACATAGCGGTTACGAAGCGATCTGCGTCACTGATGCGCTCTTCGGCTTTTTTGCCGCCACGATTGTTGTAACGGAATACTTGTTCACCGAGGTAACGCTCAAGATGGAACGGCTCAACAGATACGTAGGTGCCGCGCAGGTTGCGCTTGAACAGGCTCCAGAAATTCTCCAGCCCGTTCGTGTGTACGCGCCCGTTGACGTACCGCTCCATGTGATTTACCCACTCATGCACGTAGCGGTTGTGAAGCAACTCATACGTCACTGCGCTGTCCGTATAGACCTTGCTGCCGTACTTGACGCTCTTCAGGATGATGCTCTGCAACGTCTCACGCTGGACGTTCGGAATGACCTTCGTGCGAATTTCACGGGCGTCCCGGTCAAGCATTCCGATCACGGCAGTCTTACCGATGTGAATGTCGCCCAAGCGTTGCTCGCCGCGAATGCGCTGCAATGCTTCCTTGCGGCTCTTGTGCATATTCCGAGCCTTGCCGCCGATGAAAGTTTCGTCGCTCTCTACTTCACTACCCGCGCCGCCCAGCTTCGACGTATTGCCGAATCCCTTGTTCGCCAGAACCTCACGGATGCGATGAAGCATGAACCATGCGGACTTTTGGGTGATTTTCAGGGTTCGCGCCATCTCCGCGCTGCTAACGCCATTCTTGCAGTTGCAGACCATCCAAAATGCGGTCATCCATTTGTCGAGTCCCAGCGGGGAATCTTCGAAGATGCTTCCAACCTTGACAGAGAACTGCCGCTTGCAGCCTTTGCAGAACCACATCAAGCGAGTGCTCAAAAAGGAATGCTCTGTGCCGCTGCAACGCGGGCAGATGATCTTCTTTCCGGGCCAGCGGAGATTCACCGCATAAACGAAGGCCCGCTCCCGGTCAGAGAAGTACACAATCGCCTCCTGAAGGGTTCTGGGCTGACTCAGTTTGTTCTCCATTTGTTTGCCCTTTCTCTCTATCTGATGCGAGAATACAGGAAAGGATTTTGTGTGTCAAGTATATACTTGCCTTCAAATAGCTCAATGCTTTCAAGATTTTAGGAGTGCGGTGGGGGGAGGGGGTCCCTCCTGTACTGCACCAGCGACAGTGCAATCGACAGCGACAAGGAGATGTTATCTATCGGTAAACGGCGACGGCTGCTCAGGAAGGCCTCGTGGCGTCGGGGCTGCCCTCGCTCAAACCCATCCTTTACACTGTTGTGCCATGTCCAACGCCTCTTCGGTTGCTCGCCATAGTTCGTCTGTCGGTTCTCTGCTCGCGGCGCTGATTCTCCTGACCGCCGCCGCCTTCGCGCAGGGGCCGCAATTCTCCATCACCTTCCCCGCCGAGCGCAGCGCGCAGCCGCTCGACGGCCGCATGTTGCTCCTGCTCTCCACCGACCCATCGGAAGAGCCGCGCATGCAGATCAACGACACCCCCAAGACGCAGATGGTCTTCGGCGTGACCGTCGACGGACTCAAGCCGGGCGAGCCGGTCATCGTCGATAACAAGGCCTGGGGCTACCCCATCCGCAGCCTGAGCAGCGTTCCGCCGGGCGACTACTACGTGCAGGCACTGCTCAACATCTACGAGACCTTTCATCGCGCTGACGGCAAGACCGTCAAGCTGCCGCCCGACCGCGGCGAAGGCCAGCACTGGAACCTTGCCCCCGGCAACCTCTACAGCAAGCCGATGAAGATCACGCTCGGCCAGGGCGGCGCTGAACCTACCAAGATTGTTCTCGACCAGCAGATTCCACCCATCCCCGCGCCGGTCGATACCAAATACATTCGCCACATCCGCATCCAGAGCCAGTTGCTGACCAAGTTCTGGGGACGCCCGATGTATATCTCCGCTATCGTGCTGGTGCCCTGGGGATTCGACGAGCACCCCGAAGCGCATTACCCGCTGATGCTCTTCCACGACCACTTTGTCGCCGACTTTGATGGCTTCCGCACCGAGCCGCCCGATCCCGACCTCAAGCCCGACTACAGCGACCGCTTCCACATCTCGGGCTACAACCGCATTCAGCAGGAAGAGGCCTACAAGTTCTATCAGCAGTGGATCTCGCCCAAATTTCCGCGCTATCTCGTCGTCAAGCTGCAGCACGCCAATCCCTACTACGACGACTCCTATGCGGTAAACTCGGCGAACCTCGGCCCCTACGGCGATGCCATCGAGAACGAACTCATGCCCGCGCTGATGAAGAAGTTTCGCGCCATCCCCGATGGCTGGGCGCACTTCACCTACGGCGGCTCAACCGGCGGATGGGAATCGCTGGCGGCGCAGATCTTCTATCCCGACCACTACAACGGAGTCTTCTGCGCCTGCCCCGATCCCATCGATTTCCGCGCCTACACCCTGATCAACATCTATAAAGACCCGAACGCCTTCTACCTTGAAGGCGCGCACAAGCGCGTTGAGCAGCCCGGCATGCGCAACTATCTCGGGAATACGCTGATCACCATCAAGGACGCCAACGCCTACGAGCTTGCCCTCGGCGACCATGGCCGCTCCGGCGAACAGTGGGACATCTGGCAGGCAGTCTATGGGCCGGTTGGAGCGGACGGCTATCCGCAGCCCATCTTCAATAAAGAGACTGGCGAGATCGACCACAACGTCGCCGCCTATTGGAAGAAGCATTACGACCTGCGCTCCATCCTGGAGAAGAACTGGGCGACGCTCGGTCCCAAACTGCAAGGCAAGATTCACATCTACGTGGGCAGCGCTGATACCTACTTCCTCAACGATGCCGTCTACCTTATGCAGGATTTTCTGGAGAGCACGAAGAACCCTCCCTATGACGGCGAGATCAAGTACGGCGACCGCGCCGAGCACTGTTGGAACGGCGATCCCAAGCTGCCCAACTATCTCTCACGCCTGCACTACAACACCATGTATCTGCCGAAGATCATGGAGCGGATCGAGAAGACCGCCCCTCCGGGTGCAGACTTGAAGAGCTGGAGGTACTGAAGGGTCTTCGTGCTCGCTAAACTGCACGGGTGGGCTGAGGTCCTCGCCCATCAACAGCACGGCACAAAGGCTGCGAAAGGCGCAGGAATTGGGGCGCCTACTCCCATGGAAGAAGAGGCGGCCCCATTGGTCTTAACCGAAGTTGTAGACGGTACAGGTAACTGAACCGTCCGGGTTGGTGGACATCCCGCCGCCATGTGCATAACAAAAGTTGTCACACACTACGGCATGCTCAGCCCGGCATGTCACAGAGACGTTCACCCGTACTGGCGTAGTTGGCCGCGCCGTAAATACTGGAGGTCCGACCCAGGCAGGACGAGACGGCTTGGGAAATATCCAGTCGCAGATCATGTCACAACCGATCGAACACTGATCCGGAGGCAATCGGCTCGGACAGGCAAGCTGGCAAAGAAACTTGCACCACGAGTTTGGGCCCTGCGCGGGATAGTTACTCTTGATACTCCCCCCAGCTTGCGCCGGGTTAACCGCACCTGACGAAAACACGCCGGCAGACCGGCCCACTCCGGGATGTTGAACTGGAACTCTCATTTTTCAGTACCTCCTCACAATCTAGCGACTCGAATTATCGCACGCGGAAACCGAGTCTCCGCCTTGTGTCGACACAGTGACAGGAGACACCTTCGCCATGCTCCTCGCCACCATCGACACTGCCCGCACCGCAGTCGTCTGCTTCGCACAATGCGACGAACTCGTCGCAGCGATCGCTGTCGGCCGGATAGCACTCGGCGTAGTCCGGCAGCGGCCGACGCCGTGCCCGGAAAGCCATCGGGCGAGCTGCTTGCACAGCTCCTGATTGACACGTAGAACCCACCCAGCCACGAATGATGGGTGGTGCGAGATTTGGCATGTTCATAATCACCCTCCGAAACTTGGTTATTCAAACATCAGACTTCTTTCGAGTGTCTGCTTGGCTAGCGCGTGAACCAGGAACGCACCGGACCAACTGCTACTGGCACCACGTCACTTACATCCACCGTAAACCGGTATACTTTCCTGGCCTGCTCGAACAACTTTCTTGGATTGAAGAACGTGAGCTTCACGTCCCAGCAGTCCGACTCTGGCCGGCAGATCGGGCTTCGTTCCACCCCGATCGTGTCCAGCTCCATACCTTCCTTGATGGCGTCCTGGAAGATCTGTGCGACCTGGAAGGCATTGCTGGCTGCATAGTTGATGGCCCGGGACTGCGGAGTTACACCCAGGTTCCGCAGCTCCTCATAAACCCGGCGCAGGAAATTGGCCAGGCCTTGGAGCCGCTCGCGAAAAGCGCCGCTTTCCGACGAGTCCTCCGGAGGAGGGGGGCCGACGGTCCCTTGCAGCAATGCCGCCGTGTTCCAGCTATACATTCCGCGTAGAGACGGCCAGACGATTGGCACCACCTGGCCGGTGAGCAACCTTGCTCTTCCGGTTATGTTGCCCGGAATAGAAACCCGCTCCACCTCGCCTCTAATCTGCTCGGCAAGAAATTCCCTCAGCCGCCCGTAGGTTTCGGCAGCAAATCCTGCCTGAGCCTGAATAGCGTAGACAGGCGTGGCATCCAGGTTGAGGGTCCACAAAATGGCGGCCGCGTCCCAGGGATTGTCGTCAAGATATTCCAATAGCTGCACCGGATCATTCGGGTTTGCCGGCGGCTTCATGTGCTGCATGATGGAGTCGCGCCGCGCCTCACTGCCAAAGTCATAGCCGAGTTGCCCGAACGCATACACGAGTTGTGGCGGAGCTTTGCTGCCACAACTGCATGCGGCAGGCTGAATTCGCGCCGGGCTCTCGTAGGGTGTCTCCGCTTCCATCTCCGGCGGTCCGCCATTGGCCGGCCCGTCTTGGGGTGTAAGTTCTGCTGTCGCGTTCCGCACGTATGCCGCCTGCACTCGCGGTGGCTCGGTCATGTCCAGAGCTGTCTGGACATCCTGCGTGGTCGAGTTCGTGGCTGGCGCTGGATCGAGTTCAGGCATCGGTTTCCTCCCCTTCCTGATGGCTGCGATTGCGGCTTGCAGGTCCAGACGCCCGGCGAGGAGTCGCCGGCAATCTGTTGTAGGCTGCTCGTCACATCGTTTGGTGGTGCTCAGGATTGCCGAACGCACGGCCCGGCAATCGCACTCGTGTCCTGATTTGAGTTGAAGGCTCAGCAGAAGAGCGACGATTCCGGACATCACGGCGGTTGCGTAACTGGTTCCGCAACCGCCTATCGTTCCGCCGCCGGGCTTAGCTCCCAGAATGTTCTCGCCGGGAGCCAACATTCCCTGCTCGCGATAGAGTTGCCCCCAGTTGCTGCACGAGATCGGTTCACCTCGCGCATCCATGGCTCCCACAGCTAACACAGATGGCAACGCGCCGGGAACGTTCAGACAATCGCATCCTTCGTTGCCCGCCGCTGCAACCATGAGGACTCCGTTCTCCGCGCAGTTTCTGACGGCATTGGCCAGCAGCGGATGCGCTGCTCCGGGCTGGGCAAGTTCGCCGCCACTGATGTTGATGACTGTCGCGCCCGCCTGCACCGCTTGCTCGATTGCCCTAGCAAGATCGACCTGCGAGCACGGAGCGATCTCACCCTCGCCCCCGTTCTTGAAAACGGGGACGATCAATCCTTTGCAGCCAGGGGCGATCCCTTTGACCGGCCCATCGTGGCCACCAAATATCACGCTGGCCACGTGCGTACCATGCTGCAAGGCAGCGCCGGTCGTGGCGCGAGCGGGCACCAGCGTCGAAAGTTGCCGGAGTTGAGCGGCGGCCAGACTGGGGTGCGAGCGGTCTACAGGACCGTCCAAAACCGCGATGCAAATGCGTGGATCGCCGAAGGTTTCGCGCCACAGCTCTCTCAGACCGGGGACGTCGAATATCGCCCCGTATGGTTGGCCATTTTTGTCCGCCCGGTCTGGAACACGTCCGCAGCCCGTTGTTGAAGCTGCCACAACGGATACCCCACTGCACTTGCTCGAGTACTCCGGCAAGCGCCGTCGATGGACCGACATACTTCGCCTCGCATCATCCCAGGCTGCAAGTTTTGCCGGAGCGCGCATCGACGACCTCCCGCGATGCTCCATGGCTCGATAAGGAAACGGGTTGACCGGTGAACTAAAACAAGGAGTGAAGACGGGGGACTAGCAGAGCCTAGTACATTTCAGGGCGAGCAGGTCGGGGCCCGATGGCCGCCTGGAGCTTATCGCAACCAGCGTGCATTGTAACGAGACCGTTAGCGCGGAATGGGCCGCAGCCAACGCCATGATCACCAGTAGTAAGACTGCGTTACGCGAAGCTCTGAGATGTGCGGGATCCAGATCGAATGCTGGAAGAATGGTCAGGACAAGGATCGCCAACAGCAATAGTAGAACCGCTGCGCTCCTCACCCTCTGCAGCATTGGCCAAGTGTGGAGCAATTGGCCGTTCAAGTCAACCCCATTTTGGCCCCATTTTGGCGGATTTTTAGCGACTCTATACTTCCCTATTGATCGCAGATTTCGATTGGATCTTCGCCCCTCCCGGTGCGGATCTCAAGAGCTGGAGGTACTAATCCCTTCGATGCCGGTCATGCCGTAGTGTGGTCACAACCTTTCTTAACACTCCCTGGGGAAACATCGCCCTGCCCCGAGGGTTTCTGCCTGTGCAACTGAATTCTCAACGCGGACGGACAGCGTGTATTCCTCGTACCATAAGAAGTTCGATGAAGTAGTAACACTCATGGCGACCTCGGGCTCACCCGGTTGGACGCTCACGCTCTACGTCCTGTCTCTGACCTTTCATCCCTTACGCAAGGAGTTTCGCAACATGAAAACTATTATCCTGCGCAGCGCGCTCTCCCTCGCCGTAGTCTTTGGCGGCGTCACCGCTTATGCCCAGATGGGAGGTCAGATGGGCGGCGGCGGATTTCATGGCCAGCGGCAGCCCATGACGGCCGACCAGCGCCTGCAGATGCTGACGCAGCAGCTCAACCTCACCAGCGAACAGCAGCAGCAGATCAAGCCGATCCTGGAGAACGAGTCGCAACAGATGGAGTCGCTGCGCTCTGACACCGCGCTCTCGCAGCAGGACCGCATGAGCAAGATGCGCGAGATCCGGCAGAACTCGGCCGGCCAGATTCAACCGATTCTCACCACCGACCAGCAGGCCAAGTGGCAGGAGATGAGAAGCCGCGGCCATCATGGCATGGGGATGGGCAACGGCCAGCCACCGCAAGGCACTCCGCCAAACCCGCAGTAAGCGCTTCGCCGCGATCAGAGCTTAGTCTGGCGAACAAGGCTGCGCTTCAACTATTTCCCTTTCGCCGACAGGCTTGGCCCCAGCATCTTGGCGGGGTCAACCACGCGGTCGAACTCCTCGGCCGTCACGTAGCCGAGTTGCAGCGCCGCTTCTTTCAGCGTGAGGTCGTGGTCCATCGCGTAGTGCGCCAGGTGGGCCGCCTTGTCATAGCCGATCACCGGAGACAGCGCTGTCACCAGCATCAGCGACCGCTCGACGTATTCGGCGATCTTTTTGCGGTTGGGCTTGGCGCCCTCGATCAGGTATTTGCGGAAATTGGTGGAGCCATCGGTCAACAAAGTAATGGACTGTGCGATGTTATGGATCATCAACGGCTTGTAGACGTTCATCTCCAGATAACCGCCCGCCCCGCCAAAGCCGACCGCGACATCGTTCGCCATCACCTGCACCGCAATCATGGTCAACGCCTCGACCTGCGTCGGATTCACTTTGCCCGGCATGATCGACGACCCCGGCTCGTTGGCCGGAATGTGCAGTTCCGCGAATCCCGCACGTGGCCCGCACGACAACAGGCGAATATCGTTGGCGATCTTGTACAGCGAAACTGCCAGCGTGCGCAGCGTGCCGGAGAGCTGCACCAGCGCATCATGCGATCCCTGCACGGCAAACTTGTTGGGCGCACTGACAAACGGCAGGCCGGTGATCTTCCTTACCTCCTCCGCTGCGGCTTCGTCGAATCCAGGCCATGCGTTGATGCCCGTTCCCACGGCCGTGCCACCGAGCGCGAGCTCATACACGCTCGGCAATGCTCCCTCAATTCGATGCAAGTCATCGGCGAGCATCACCGCGTAGCCCGACCACTCCTGTCCCAGGGTGAGCGGCGTCGCATCCTGCATGTGCGTGCGACCAATCTTGATGATGTCTTTCCACTCTTCGGCCTTGGCGGCGATGGAGTCGTGCAAGGCCTGCACCGCCGGCACCAGCCGCTGCTTCACGCCGACCGCCGCGGCAATATACATCGCCGCAGGGAACGTGTCGTTCGACGACTGCGACAGGTTCACGTGATCGTTGGGATGCACCGGACGCTTGGAGCCCAGCGGCGTTCCCGCAAGCTCGCAACAACGGTTGGAGATGACCTCGTTCACGTTCATGTTGAACTGCGTGCCGCTGCCCGTCATCCACACGTGCAGGGGGAACATAGCTTCATGCTGGCCGGCCAGCAGCTCGTCGCACACTTGCGAAATGAAGCGATATTTCTCCTCAGATAAGTGCCCGGCCTCATGATTGGCAATCGCCGCCGCCTTTTTTAACACAGCATAGGCGGTGATCATCTCGCGCGGCATCAGCTCGGTGCCGATGCTGAAATATTTCAGCGAGCGCTGGGTTTGCGATCCCCAAAGCTTCTCTTCCGGGACCTCGATTTCGCCATGGCTGTCGGATTCCTTGCGCATGACGCTATGAAAACACTTTTGCGCAGATTTTGCAGGGTTAGGGTAGGTGCGACCTTGAGAGATGTTTTACTGCGGGGTCTCGCTTCCCGAGTTGTTCGTCGGCCCGAGTCCCGGAAACGGCGAGCCGACCGGGCCAGGCTTCACCGGAATCGGATTGCCAAACTGATCGGGAAACGGCAGCACAGTCGGAGGGTTGTCGCTTGTCGGAATGGGATTGCCTTGCGCATCGGGGAATGGCAGATACGGCTGCGTCGGGCCGCCCGCGCCCGTGAACAGCATGGTCTCTCCCTTCGGCAGGCTTTGCCCGGGCGCCTCAGTGTTGGCCTGCGCCTCCGTGTTGGACGCACTGGCAGTCGATTGGCTCGGGTTCACGTCAGGAGTAGGCTCCTGCAGCTCCGATTGCGGCGGAGGCGGCGGTGGCTGGGTTGGAACTTTTCCAGGGAACGGATGCGAGTGCAACGGCGTGAATGCCGGCGCAGGCCGCTCCTCAGGTGTGGGAACCGGGGCGCTTCCTTTAGGAGCATGTCCCAGAAACGCAATCGAGGTCGCTCCGCCCTCTGCCGAGCGCGAGAATTCGTAGTTAATATCAGTGCCTTCCACCAGCTTGGAGATCACCTGCCGCAGCGTGCCTTCCACTGACATCGCCGGCCCGTGATAGCTCGTCAGCGTCTCGGTGCCGGTGCATTTGATCTTCTGCTCCTGGCACACCGATGACATGACAGCGCTCAACGGCGCCTGGTCCGGAACATTTACCTCAAGCTGGTCGCCATGCGAAGTCACCTTCACTGGCTGGGCCGCAGCCGAAGTGGTGCTCGTGGGGACCTCCCCGTCGGCCGCAACAGGCGTGAGGGCCGGAGTTGCCGCCGACTGCGCCACACAAAAACTGGTGAGCCCGACGTTCAAGGCCAGGAGAAGGCAAGCATTCGCAACTGAGCGCATGTATCGCATCACAGCATGGATCCTACCCTAGTTTACCTTGATCGCGGTTGCTGGCGAAATGAATTGCGCCTGCTATCGCACTCGTACAGCGTCGCATTCCGCAAAGCGGCCATTTCTTGCACATTTATTCTTGGCAGATCCGACGGCCGTGCCCTCCCCCTTCCCTTATCTAATCTCCTCCATCTTCGCCTGCACTTCGTCCATGCTCCACTCCGGAATTGCACCCACCTTGCTCGCCACGACTGCTCCCGCGGCATTGGCGAAGCGGCCAATCTGCTGCGCATTCCAGCCTTGGCTCAGTCCGTGGACGATGCCTGCAGCGAACGCATCGCCAGCACCAACGGTATCCGCAATCTCGACGTGAAAGCCCGGTACCTGGATGTACTGCCCATCTTGCAGAATCGAGCAGCCGCGCTCACCGCAGGTGACGCACACGATCGCCGGGCCAAAGCGGTCGGCCCAGCGGCGAGCGAAGCCTTCGATCGAGCCCTGCTCACCCTCCACGTCAAAATTCGCGTCGAGGCACTCGGCCTCCCAGTCGTTCAGCTTCACCACCGTCGCATGCGAGGAAAGCTGCTCGACCGCCGTCAGGTTCCAGTTGTTGTCACGCAGATTGACGTCATAGATACGCCTCGTAGAGGGCAGTGCCTGCAAGAGTCTGAGCGTCGAGGCCAGCGCCGCGCTCGCAGTATGAAAGAGTGTGCCAAAGTATATCCATTGCGGGTCGAGCTTGCGCAGCGCCCGAAGATCGCCGGCCGACATCTCTACAAAGTCATAGGCCGCGGGGCGCAGGATGCGAAACGTCGGCTTGCCGTCAAGGTCCAGCTCCACCTCGGCGGTGCCGGTCGGCCTACCCGGCAGCACACGAATGAACTCAGTTGAGATCCCGAGCCCGCGAATCAACTCCAGCGCGCGATGGCCGCGCCTGTCGTCGCCAACCGCGCTGAGCGGGAAGACCTCGTGCCCCAGCTTCTGCGCATGGGCGGCAAAATTCAGCGGCGCCCCGCCCAGGTGCTCCCTCTGGCCGATGACGTCCCACAGAATCTCGCCCACGCTCAGAATGCGCATGACTTACGCCCTGTTTGAATCCCCGTCCCTCCGCGTTCGTCCGCGATTGCCTTCTTACTTCCGTTTCCAGCGCACACCGTCTTTTGTATTCTCCAGAATGATTCCCTGCTCCGCCAGTTGACCTCGAATCTCATCAGAGCGCGCGAAGTTGCGCGCCTTGCGTGCCTGCGAATGCTCCGCCACAAGTTGCTCGACCTCCGCGTCCGAGAGCGTCGCCGCCTTGGCGATCTCGGCTGCCGCCGGCGTGATCTTGTCCGCCAGTCCCTCGGCCTTCGCCCACTCCACGATGGCGCGCACCTTGCCTGCATCATCATCCCGCAATACGGCGAAGATCTCCTCGAACTGCGCCAAGGCCTTGAGCACACCCGCGACATCATCCTTGCGCACCTCGCCTGCATCGGCGGCAGCGTTCACATCGCGCACCAAATCGAACATCGCGCCCAAGGCCCGCGCCGTGTTCAGATCGTCGCTCAGTGCTGCCGTCATCTCCTTCGAGGTCTTGGCCGCCATCTCCGCGACCTTGGGATTCACGCCCTCCGGCCACTGCGTAGTCTCCAGCCGCAGTTTGAAGTTGCGCAACCGTTCCACCGAATTCGCCGCCTGCGTTAGGCCATCGAAGGTGAAGTTTAGCTGCTTACGAAACGGCACTGACATCAGCAGGAAGCGCACCGACGACGGCTTGTGCCCCATCAGGACCAGGTCGCGCACGGTATAGAAGTTGCCCAGCTTCTTCGACATCTTCTCGCCTTCCACCAGCAGGAAGCGCGAGTGCACCCAGAAGTGTGCGAAGGGCTTGCCGGTCTTCGCCTCCGACTGCGCAATCTCGTTTTCGTGATGGGGGAAGATCAGGTCTTCGCCGCCCGCGTGAATATCGAAGCTATCGCCGAGATACTTCATCGACATCAGCGAGCACTCAATGTGCCAGCCTGGACGGCCCGGCCCGATCTCCGTGTCCCACTGTGCCTCGCCCGGCTTGGGGGCCTTCCACAGCGCGAAGTCGCGCGCATTGTCCTTCTCGTACTCGTCCACGTCTACGCGCGCGCCGTCCTCCATGCCGCTGAAGTCTTTCTTCGACAGCTTGCCGTACTCCGGAAACTTGGCGATGCGGAAGTAGTACGACCCGTCTTCGGTTTGGTAGGCATAGCCCTTGTCGCGCAGCACTGCGATAAAGTGCGCCATCTCCTGAATGTGGTCCGTCGCGTTGACCAGCATCTCGGGATGCTGAATATTGAGCGAGTCGGCATCTTCCAGGAACGCCTTCTTGTACTTAGCTGTGTACTCCTGCACCGTGACGCCATCGCGCGCGGCATTGCGAATGATCTTGTCATCCACGTCGGTGATGTTCATCACGTGCTTCAGCCCGAAGCCGCTCTGCTTCAGGAAGCGGCGCAGGGTATCGACCACAATGAAAGTGCGGAAGTTGCCGATGTGCCCGTAGTCATACACCGTAGGCCCGCAGGCATACATGCGGACCATATTGTCTTCCAGCGGACGGAACTCCTCGACCTTGCCCGAGAGGGTGTTGAATAACTCGATTGCCATGAAGCCTTTCAGAATGCGATGAAAGA
The DNA here is from genome assembly GCA_963747055.1 of uncultured Acidobacteriaceae bacterium. Taxonomy (GTDB): domain Bacteria; phylum Acidobacteriota; class Terriglobia; order Terriglobales; family Acidobacteriaceae; genus CAVVDY01. The sequence goes on from CAVVDY010000008.1 coordinate 19,955, forward strand.
AACTCGATTGTAGGGTTCGGCGAGAAACAGGGTCAACCGAGGGAGAGGCGGTGATGGACCTCGCCGCGGCATCCCAACCAACCGAAGGCTGACATTCGGTGGCTCACCGCTTTAAGATAGAGAGTGCCCACCGTCTTATCGCGCCCCAACTCGTTTTTTTCAGAAAGAAGGACTCATACATGAACAGTTTCGGCAGCCGTTCCGCCCTCCGCGTCGGCAATCGCGAATTCGAAATCTACCGTCTCAACGCCCTCGAGCAACATGGATGCTCCGTCAAGCACCTGCCCTATTCGTTGCGCATTCTGCTAGAAAACCTTCTGCGTCGTGAAGACGGCAAGACCGTCAAGGCAGAGGACATCCGGGCCCTGGCGTCGTGGTCTGCCAAAAGCACACCGTCGCAGGAGATCGCCTTCATGCCCAGCCGGGTGCTGTTGCAGGACTTCACCGGCGTGCCCGCGGTGGTCGATCTCGCCGCCATGCGCGATGCCATGAGAGCCCTCGGTGGCAAGCCGTCGCTCATCAATCCCCTGCAACCCGCCGAATTGGTTATCGATCACAGCGTCCAGGTCGACGAATTCGGAACGCCGCAAGCCTTGCAACTCAATGCCGAACTGGAGTTCCAGCGCAACAAAGAGCGCTACGCTTTCCTTCGCTGGGGACAGACTGCCTTCAAGAACTTCGCCATCGTGCCGCCCGATACCGGCATCGTTCACCAGATCAACCTGGAATATCTCGCGCGCGTGGTCTTCGTCGGCGCCGAGGGCGAGTCCGGCAAGCCGCTCGCCTATCCCGACACGCTGGTCGGCACCGACTCGCACACCACGATGATCAACGGACTCGGCGTGCTGGGCTGGGGCGTTGGCGGCATCGAAGCCGAGGCCGCCATGCTGGGCCAGCCGGTATCGATGCTCATCCCGCAGGTCATCGGCGTGCGCCTGCGCAACAACCTGAAGGCCGGCTCGACCGCCACCGACCTCGTGCTCACCGTCACCGAAATGCTGCGCAAGCACGGCGTCGTGGGCAAGTTCGTCGAGTTCTTTGGCCCCGGCCTGCAGAACCTGCCGCTGGCGGATCGCGCCACCATCGCCAACATGTCGCCGGAGTACGGTGCTACTTGCGGGATATTCCCCGTCGATCACGAGACGGTGAAGTACCTCCGCCTGAGCGGCCGTAGTGAAGAGCTGATCGCTCTCGTCGAGGCCTACTATAAGGAGCAGGGCTTATTCCACACCAAGGACACGCCCGAAGCCGAATACACCCATGTCCTCGAGCTTGACCTGGCGACCATTGAGCCCAGCATCGCCGGCCCCAAGCGTCCGCAGGACCGCGTGCCGCTGTCCAAGGCCGCCGAGTCGTTCGAACACGCGCTGCCCAGCCTGCTCAAGCCCGGCCAACAGGTTCCGCCCAAGCAGGGCGCGCGCTGGGAGGCCGAAGGTGGCCGTCCAGCAGGCATGGATTCGCAGCAGGATGCAGTCGAGGAGCACGTGTCCTACAATGGCGGACTCACGCACGGCAGCGTGGTTATCGCCGCCATCACCAGTTGCACCAACACCTCGAACCCTTCGGTCCTGATCGGCGCAGGTTTGCTCGCCAAGAAGGCGGTCGAGAAGGGATTGAAAGTCCCCGGGTGGGTGAAGACCTCGCTCGCCCCCGGCTCCATGGTCGTCACCGAGTACCTCACGCGCTCCGGCCTGCTGCCCTATCTCGAGAAACTGAAGTTCAACGTCGTCGGTTACGGATGCACCACCTGTATCGGCAACTCGGGCCCGCTGCCACAGGAAGTCTCCAAAGCCGTGACCGACAACGATCTCGTCGTCGCCTCCGTGCTCAGCGGCAATCGCAACTTCGAAGGCCGTATCAACTCCGAGGTGCGCGCCAATTACCTCATGTCGCCGCCGCTGGTTGTCGCCTACGCCCTCGCCGGCCGCATGGACATCGACCTCTACAAGGAGCCCCTCGGCAAGAGCGACGGCAAGCCGGTCTACCTGAAAGACATTTGGCCCACCGAGAAGGAAGTCGACGACGTCCTGCAGAAGTTCGTTACCGGAGACCTCTTCCGCGGCGCCTACTCCGACGTCTTCAAGGGCGACGAGCGCTGGCGTGGACTCGATGTCCCACAGGGTGAGACCTTTACGTGGGACTCATCTTCCACCTACGTCCGCAATCCACCGTACTTCGAGAACATGCCGAAGAAACCCGCCGCCGTCGGCGACATTCATGGCGCGCGCGTGCTCTGCTACCTCGGCCACAGTGTTACCACCGACCACATCTCGCCTGCCGGCTCCATCAAGCACAACAGCCCGGCCGGGCAATACCTCATCGGCCACGGTGTGAAGCCTGCGGACTTCAACTCTTATGGCTCGCGGCGCGGCAATCACGAGGTCATGATGCGCGGAACCTTCGCCAACGTTCGCCTGCGTAACAAGCTCACGCCCGATCGCGAGGGCGCTTATACCCGCTACCTGCCCGACGGCGAAGAGATGTTCATCTTCGACGCCTCGGAGAAGTACCGTGCCGCAGGCACACCGCTGCTGATTCTCGCGGGCAAGGAGTACGGCTCCGGCTCATCGCGTGACTGGGCGGCCAAGGGCCCGCTCCTGCTGGGCGTGCGCGCCGTGCTGGCGGAAAGCTTCGAGCGCATCCACCGCTCGAATCTGGTCGGCATGGGCATTCTGCCGCTGCAGTTCCTCGACGACGAGAACGCAGAAACCTGCGGCCTCACCGGCGAGGAGGTGTACGACATTGTGGGACTCACCCACGTGCTGGAACACTTCGCCTCCGGGAAGACGGTGAAAATCCATGCCAAAAGGGCCGATGGCACGACCGTCATCGCTCGACGCCACCGTTCGCATCGACACCCCGCAGGAGGCGCAGTACTACAAGCACGGCGGCATTCTGCAGTATGTCCTGCGGCAGTTGCTGAACAACTAAAGGCGCGAGCCCCAGCGTTCGTGCGGGAAACGTAGGCGCTTTTGTTCTGTGTCACGGCACGGCTCCAGCAGGGCCACATTGGCACGAACATAGCGGGCTTTAGCCTTTGGAAGAACGCGATGGGCCAGGCGAACTGAGAGTCGGAACTCGTAATGTGAGTTAGGTGCCGGCAAGAGTCCTGACCTCGACAAGAGACTCAGCACCTGAGAGTAACGTATCGGGTCATCTAGATCTTCCGTCGTTTGGCGCTTGCTTTTGCGATCGCCTTTCCAGGCTCCCTCTCCAGTGGGGGGCTTCCACAAAGGCCTTTCAATGCATTCACATTTCTCAGGTCATCGAGCGGCGCGTCGATAGGCGTCTCGGCTATAAAGGCGGCGTGGGTGAGTTGTGGATGGTTGAGCAGGCGGCGAAAGGGCTCCAGACCGATGCTTCCCTTCCCGATGTGCTGATGGCGGTCAAGTTTTGAGCCGCGGGCGGCCTTGGCATCGTTGCAGTGGAAGACGTGAATGTTCTGCAAGCCGATGGCGTGATCGAGTGCGGCAAGCGTCTGGTCAAATCCTTCATCGGTCACGATGTCGTACCCGGCAACGTGGGTGTGGCAGGTATCGATACACGCGCCAACAGGAACAAGTTTTCGCAACAACTGAACCAGCTCGGCAACCTGATCGATGCTTCCGCCCAGAGAAAATTCGGAGCCGGCGGTGTTCTCGATGAGCACGTGCAGCCCGGACTTGTCCAGATCGAGCCCTTGTGAAGCCTGCGCGATAGCCTTGGCGGCCTGCCGCAGTCCCTCATCTCTGCTCAAGCCGCGATACGAGCCGGGATGCACCACCAGGAATTCAGCGCCGAGAGCCTGCGCGCGTTTCAGTTCGCCGCGAAACGCAGCTATCGACTTGGCGTGAAACTCGGGATTACCGCCGGCAAGGTTGATCAGGTAGTTGGCATGGATCGCCAGCGGCTTGAGGTCGTAGCGCTCACGCAGGCGGCGCATCTCGGCACATTGCGACCGTGCAAGGCCATAGGGTTTCCATTGACGCGGGCTGGAAGAAAAAATCTGGAACGCATTGCACCCGAGTCGATAGGCGCGCTCGGCGCCGGTCTCGACACCACCGGCGGTGGAGGTGTGAATGCCGATGCGGCGTGAGGTGAGCAGAGGCGGCTTTGCCGGCGCGGGGATGAGCTTCAGGATGTCTTTCTCGACCTTGGGCCCTTGGCTAGGCATGTGCGCGATTGTAATTCGAGGTGGAAGACATCGACCAAGGCACCACTCACGTCACAGCCGTTACCGCTGCTTCCGTGGTCTAATCTAGGGTTGATTGCCAGGGCTGGCGGGGCTGTGCACGCACTCTGGCCAGCGCACTTGGAACGTATCCGGCCAGATCTGCATCCAATGACACAGGACGAGCTATTACGAGTGGTGAATTTGAGGAAGGTGTTTCGCTCAGGCCATTCGGAGCTCGTGCTCTTTGACAGTTTGTCATTTCAGGTGCACACCGGCGAAATACTCGCCATCATCGGTGAGTCCGGTGCGGGAAAGAGTACCTTGTTGCACATCCTCGGAGTTCTTGATCGTGCTTCCGCTGGTGACGTATACTTCGCCCAATCTGATTTGGGGAAGTTGTCGGAAGAAGATGCCGCTGAATTTCGCGGTCGAGAACTCGGGTTTGTCTGGCAGTTTCACTATCTGCTGCCGGAATTTACCGCGCTGGAAAACGTTGCCATGCCGCTGCTAATGCGCGGCGAGAGTCGGCGGAACGCGGAGCACAACGCACTGCGCTGGTTGCAAGAGGTCGGGTTAGAGGATCGGGCAGGTCACCGGTCCGGCGAGCTATCGGGCGGAGAGCAGCAACGGGTAGCGCTGGCACGTGCGCTGGTGCACGGACCCAAACTGCTGATGGCCGACGAACCAACCGGCGACCTCGACAGCCGGACAGCGGAAGCGGTATTTGAGTTGATCTCCAGGTTACATCGCGATCACAGCCTCACCTCGCTTATCGTTACCCACAATCTTGCCTTTGCGCGTCGCTGCGATCGGGTTTTGCAACTGGAGCGGGGGCGATTGGTTGCGGTGTCGCCCGAATCGTTGATGACCTAGGAACAGGAGGACTCAGTACGGGTTTAAGACAGAAGAGCAGGAACCGTGGGGTTCCAAAACGACCCTCAGAGAGGGTGATCTAACAAGGCACAGCAGATTTGGGTTTTCAGGGACTAAGTTCAGCGTCAGAATAGAAGAAAGCATACGGCCCCGGAAGCTCCGGAGAGGTTAAATGTTCGAACGGTACACGGAAAAGGCCCGACGCGTCATTTTCTTTGCGCGCTACGAAGCCAGTCAGTTTGGTTCTCCTTATATTGAGACGGAACACTTGCTGCTGGGCCTTCTGCGCGAAGACAAGGCGCTCACTAATCGCTTCCTTCGCTCACACGCATCGGTGGAGTCCATCCGCAAGCAGATCGAAGGGCACACTACTATCCGGGAGAAGGTCTCAACGTCCGTGGACCTGCCCTTGAGCAACGAGTGCAAGCGGGTGCTGGCCTACGCCGCGGAAGAGGCCGAGCGCCTTTCCCACAAGCACATCGGGACCGAGCACTTGCTGCTGGGTCTGTTGCGTGAGGAGAAGTGCTTTGCAGCGGAGATTCTGCACGAGCGCGGATTGCGGCTCTCCTCGATCCGCGAGGAACTGGCCCGAACGTCGCAGGAGAAAGCTCAGCCGGCGCAGCGTTCGCGGGAGTCTTCCCTACTGTCCGAGTTCTCGCGTGACCTGACGCAGTCGGCTATGGACAACCAGCTCGATCCTCTGGTTGGCCGGGAAGCGGAACTGGAGCGCGTCGTCCAGATTCTCTGCCGCCGCACCAAGAACAATCCGGTTCTGATCGGCGAGCCGGGCGTTGGCAAGACGGCCATCGTCGAGGGACTGGCGCAGCGCATCGCTGATGGCGAGGTGCCGTCATTCCTGGCCGACAAACGCATTCTGGCCCTTGATCTTTCGTTGATCGTTGCGGGAACCAAGTACCGTGGCCAGTTTGAAGAGCGTCTAAAGACCATCATGAAGGAGCTGATGGAATCGCAGAATTCCATCATCTTCATCGACGAGCTGCACACGCTGGTTGGTGCAGGATCGGCAGAGGGTTCGCTGGATGCCGCCAACATTCTGAAGCCGGCGCTTTCGCGCGGCGAGATTCAATGCATTGGCGCAACCACGCCAGCGGAATACCGCAAGTCGATCGAAAAGGACCGCTCGCTTGAGCGCCGCTTCCAGGCGGTCAAAGTTCCGCCGCCAAACGAAGCCGATGCGGTGAAGATTCTATTCGGCATTAAAGAGCGCTACGAAAAGTTCCACGCCGTCAGCTATACCGATGAGGCCATCAACTACTCGGTGTCGCACTCCAACCGCTATCTGCCGGACCGCTTTTTGCCGGACAAGGCCATCGACCTTATCGACGAGGCTGGCGCTCGCGTAAAGCTGCGCCAGACTTCGCTGCCCGATGACATCACTGAGGTCCAGAAACGGATCAAGTTCATCGTGCACCGCATGGAAAACGCCATTGCGAACCACGAATTCGAGAAGGCGCGCTTCTACTCCGATGAGGAGCGCAAGGAGCGCGAGAACCTGCGCGCTCTGCGCGAGAAGTATCACCTCGATGAGTCGTCGACCGGCGTGGTCAGCCGCGAAGACATCGAAGATGTTGTGTCGCGCTGGACCGGCGTGCCGATCGCCTCGATCAAGGAAGAGGAAAGCCAGAAGCTGCTTCGCATCGAAGAGGAGCTACACCGACGTGTCATCTCGCAGGACCGCGCGATCTCTGCGCTGGCCCGGGCGATTCGCCGCTCGCGTGCCGGCCTGAAGAGCCCGAACCGGCCGATCGGCTCGTTCCTGTTCCTCGGGCCCACCGGCGTCGGCAAGACTGAAGTCGCCCGCACCCTGGCGCAGTTCATGTTCGGCAGCGAAAAAGCACTGGTTCGCTTCGACATGTCCGAGTTCATGGAGAAGCACTCAGTCTCCAAGCTCATCGGTTCACCTCCGGGATACGTCGGCTACGAAGAAGGCGGCCAGCTTACCGAGCGCGTGAAGCGTGCTCCCTACTCGGTCGTGCTGCTGGATGAAGTCGAGAAGGCACACCCTGACCTATTCAATATCCTGTTGCAGGTGTTTGAAGACGGTCAGCTCACCGATGGTTTGGGCAATACCGTCGACTTCAAGAACGCGATCATCATCATGACGTCAAACATCGGCGCGCGTCACCTGCAAAAGCGTACCGGCCTGGGCTTTCAGACTGATCAGGAAGACATGGTGGCCGGCAAAGTTGAGGACATGGTCAGGAACGAGGTGAAGCGCACCTTCAACCCCGAATTCCTCAACCGTCTCGACGAGGTCATTATCTTCAATGCGCTGAGCGAGGCCGATCTCATCCAGATCGTTGAGCTCATGGTGAACCAACTGAACACCAACCTGGCGCAGCGTGCCATCACGGTCACGGTGACGGAAGACGCCCGAAAGTGGATCTTGCACAAGACCGTGGCCGACCGTACCTACGGAGCCCGCCCGCTGCGCCGCGCCCTGCAGAAGTATATTGAGGACCCGCTGTCGGAGGCCCTCATCCAAGGTACATTCCAGCAGCGCCCGGCGTTCATTGAGGTCTATCTTGAGAACGACCAGCTCTTCTATCGTCCAGTCGGCGAAGAGAAGAACGAGGGCGTACTGCTGTACAGCAACTGAAGACGTGCCAAGCCTTCACAAAGGGAGCGTTTTGCCGCGCTCCCTTTTATTTTGTGCCAACCGGCTTTCAGGTGAATCATGGGTGTCTGCTACTCAGATCCGTTAGAGTGCAGGCTTAAGGCCACATTGTTTCAGACTGGAACTCGTCAGCGTCATCAGTCTGCAACCCGACCTTGTCGAGTATTGCCTATTGGTCATCGTAGGGTTTGTCCGGACTGCATTCATTTGGTCCTGTGAAAACGCTTTGGGCACGCGCCCGGAAAAGCACACCACTTCATTCGAAATGACCAACGAATAGTACTGAGATGCTCGACTTCCACATTGACTTCGCCTTAAACCGATGCTAACGTGCGACTTGCAGTGGATGCGGTCGGGTGGAGGGGTCCCAAGTCACAATGAGATCAAGCAAATTCTTGCGGTTGTGTTGTCTTATGGCTGTTGCGATGTTGCCGGCTCAGGTTTTCGCCGATGCTTTCTGCAATGACCCAGCACCATATCAGTATCAGAACTGCGGGGTAGTTGCAGATACCAACACCTTCACGGTTAACTCCAGTGGCCTTATCACCGGAGTGAGGATGTTTTTTGGCAATTACCACGCCGATTTCACGAGTTCCATAAATGCCCTGGTCTGGAGAGACAACCAACTCGTCTATACTGGCCCGAGTTCTCCCTTGAACACAGACTTCACGTTGTATCAGCCTTTCCAGTTGGTTCCGAGTGATCAACTGCAGGCCGGCGACCAGATCGAATTCGTCCTCCACGTCAACGATCCCAATGGAGCGCAAAACTACTACAGCTCCGAGTTGGACAAGAACATCGACGGCCTGAACCATGTCTGGGCTGAATCGTTGACTAACGGCCAGTGCATGATATTCGCCGGCCCATGTGCCTATCTGGGCTTCGAGGACTTGCCACAACAGGAGGGCAGCGACTTCGACTACAACGACTTCAAAGCGTTCATGATCGGCTTTGACGTCTCTACCGGAGGTGCCGCCGCTAACCCGGTTCCCGAGCCCTCGTCAATCCTTTTGCTGACTGGCGCCCCGCTGGCATTTGCAGTAAGTAAGCTTCGGCGTTTTTTGTAAGGCATGCAGGGGTCTGACCGGGGCTGGATGGCCCTTCGCAGACCCTTTCTCACCCACATAGATCGACCGTTCTCCCAGGTTAATGCCTACCTCGAGACGCCCGAAACGAGTCCTCCCGCCGCCCATTTGTTCGCTTGATTGTTCTGATCCTGCCAAATCTGGCGAGTCTCCCACTTTGTTTGCAGCGATCTGTTGACGTCCCCCACCTTCCGTATCATAGTCACTACAAGATCACTATTGGCCAATGAGAGGCGGAAAGGCACAGGTTCTGCGATGAGATTACGTTACTTCCCTTTGGCGTGTGGCGTGCTTTTGGCTCTTGCAATTCTCCCAGCACAGGGTTTTGCCGATGCTTTTTGTAACGACCCGCCACCGTATCAGTATCAGAATTGCGGTGCAGTCGCACCGACAAATACCTTTAACGTTACCTCTGGGAGTCTCATTAGCAGCGGCGTTGGCATGTACTTTGCCGGTTCTCATGCCGATTTCTCCAGTGACCTCCACGCCCTGGTCTGGAGAAACGGCCAACTCGTCTACACCGGTCCGACGACCCCTTTGAATACGGACATGAAAACGTATCAGTACTTCCAGTTGGTTCCGGACGGTGAGCTGCAGTCCGGTGACCAGATCGAGTTCGTCTACCACGTGAACGATCCGAACGGGGCTCAAGACTACTACAGTTCGGAGCTCAACAAGAATGTAGATGGCCTCAACCACGTTTGGGCTGAACCGCTGAACAACGGACAATGTGTGATCACTAGCGGCCCGTGCGTGTATCTGGGATTCGAAGATCTGCCACAGCAGGAGGGCAGTGACTTCGACTACAACGACTTCATGGCGTTTACGATCGGGCTTACCGTCGCCAACCAGAGCTCGGCGAGTCCGGTTCCCGAACCGTCGTCGATTCTCTTGCTGACGGGCGCTCCCCTGGCGTTTGCGCTTAATAAGTTTCGGCGTTTCTTGTAAGCATGCAAGGGTCTGACTGGGTTTCGATGGCCCATGGCAGACCCTTCATGCGAGGCAACTCCTGTGACCAAGACGGCTGCAGCCCTTTGCTCATCGGTTTGTTGTCAGAGATACGTCCGCACGTCCATACATCGCCAGGAGGCCGCCCGCAAGCCGCGAGAAGCGAATGCCCCATCGCAGTGATGTTCCTCGTGATTCGTTTCGTACCCTGCTGATATCCGGCGGCTTGCACACTAGTGCTATTGACAGCGGAACCTTTCGGGCCTAACATTTTTTCGCCTCAGTGTTGGTCAAGTGTGCGGAAAGGTACAGGTTCTGCGATGAAACTGCGTTCCTTCGCTTTGGCGTGCAGCTTGTTTCTTGCCTTAACGAGTGTCCCAACCCGGCTTTTGGCCGATTCCTTTTGTGAGACTGACCACACCATCTACCAGTACCAGCCGTGTGGCACTGTCGCCTCTGCCAATCAGTTTCTAGAGCGTTTCTAATTTATGTGTTTACATGCCCGCAGGCCGTGAAGTAGTGTAAGCATTCCTCCGAGGAAACCGACTGCAGCAGAGTTCCGATTTCTTCCCAGAGAGTCTCGGTGGACCGCCTGGCCGCCTTACGCAGCAAGGCCTTGAGCTTGGCGAAGAAGTTTTCGATGGGGTTCAGGTCGGGGGAATAGGGCGGCAAATAGAGCAGGGTTGCGCCAGCGCCCTGGATGGCTTGGAGCACGCCAGCCACCTTGTGGCTGCCCAGATTGTCGAGGATGACCATCTCTCCGGGGGAGAGGGTGGGGACCAGCACCTGCTCGAGGTAGGCGAGGAATACCTCGCCATCCATCGGTTCGTCGATCACCATGGTGGCGGAGATCCCGTGGCGGCGCAGAGCGCCGACGAAGGTGGTGATCTGCCACTGACTGTAGGGCGCCGAAGCGCGACAACGCTGCCCACGAGGGGCACGGCCGTAGCGTCGAGTCATGTTGGTCGAAGTCCAGGTTTCATCGATAAACACGAGCTTTTCGACGTTCATCGCGGGCAGAGCTTGGCTCCACGCCCGGCGCGCCGCGACCACGTCCGCGCGTGCTTGCTCGTCGGCGTGCAGGGTTTTTTTTGAAGGTCAGATTCCACTTGTTCAACTGATGCCATAGCGCCCCGGACTTAATGGCAATTCCCTGACCCGCCAACCGGTCGCAAATCTGCTGCAACGCCAGGTCGGGTTCCGCTTCGATCCAGGCCCGCAGCTTCGGCTCTAGGGCGTGTTAACACTAAATAGGAATCTGAGCGCTTCCACGATCAGAGCGAAATAGACGAAGCCGAGGAAGATCACGTCGAGCTTCTCAAAACGCGAGAAGATGCGGCGGAAGCCTTTCAGCCTACGAAACAGTCGCTCCACTTCGTTGCGTTTGCGGTACATGGCGCGGTCCAACTGCCAAGGATCGAGACGATTCGGACGCGGCGGTACGACCGGAATGTAGCCGAAGTCGAGCACCAGCTGCAGCGTGGTTTTGTCGTCATAGGCGGTGTCCATGATCAAGTGCAAGGGGGCGGGCAGTGGGCCGATGCTGGCCAGCAATTCGCGGCCTTCGACGGCATCCGAGGCTTGTCCCGGCGAGAGGGCGAACGTTATGGCCGTTCGAGCATTCGCGGCAACCATATGAATCTTGGTGGTCCATCCGCCGCGGGACTTGCCGATAGCTTGGGGGCCGTTTTTTTTAACGCCCCCGTACCGTCGGGATGCACTTTCACGCTGGTGGAATCCAGGCTCACCGACTCAATGCGGATGCGCACTAACTGTTCGCGCTGCAATCGCTCAAACACCGCGTCCAGCACGCCACTCTTCGACCAGCGGTTCATGCGGGTGTAGATGGTGTGCCAGGGACCGAAGCGTTTCGGCAATCCGCGCCACTTGCAGCCATGCTCAGCCACATAGAGCAGGGCGTTGAGAAATTGCAGGTTGGTGACCCGTACATTGCCGCGCTGACGGGGAAGACTGGGGGCAACACGCTGGTACTGCTCCTCGCTAATCTCCATGCAGCGCAGCATAGCATGGAATTACCATTTAGTGTTAACACGCCCTAGGTCGGCAATCCGGGAACGGCGATGGCCGCCCATCGGCAAACTCGTTCGCAGCCCCGTGGTTTGTCTGCGGTCCCGCACTTGATAGACCCAGACCCGGCTGACCTCTAGCCGCCGCGCGATGGCCGACGGTCCCTCTCCGCGCTCCAACGCCCACAGCACACGATCCCGCAGGTCTTGCGAATAGGAGTGCATCCCAGCCGCCTCCCGACGGCGAGACTATTATCGCACAGAAATGTTAATACTTAAATTAGAAATGCTCTAGCGAATGGTATTGGAACCGACAGCGGAGTGATCGGCTCTTTCCAGGGCTATCACGCTGATTTCTCCTCCGACGTTTACGCGATCGTCTGGAATGGCAACCAGATGGTGTACAAGGGCGATCCTTCGCCCCTGAATACCCAGCTGTCGCAGTTTCAGACATTCACCCTTGTTCCCGGCGGCACCATGCAGATCGGATACCAAGTCGAACTGGTTCTGACCGTGAACGACGACAACGGCGTGCAGACCTACTACAGCCAGCACCTTAATCAAAACTCGGACGGTCTGAATCATGTGTGGGGCACCAGCATGACGCAGGACCAGTGTGACCCGAATATGTCGGGGCCTTGCGTGTTCGTGGGTTTTGAGGATTTGCCGCTGCAAGAAGGAAGTGACTGGGACTATAGCGACTTCAAGATGTGGCTCTACGGCGTGGACGCTACGCCAGTTCCTGAGCCCTCGTCGATTGTCTTGCTCATGGGAGCACCTTTGGCATTCCTGGTGGGTAAGTTTCGACGTCTACTATAGTGCTCTGCTCGACCTTGATCTTGACGCCGAAGGAGATTGCTCTTTCGGCGTTGCCTTTTTCAGGCTGCCCCGTCGGCGTAACGTGGGCAATGCCTTAAACTGAAGACTGCACTTCATCACCTCACAGGGGCCATTATCCGTGACCGAACCAACCTATGAAGAACTGAAAGCTAAATTGGCGGCGGCAGAACAACAGCTCAAAGGTCGCAAACGCGGTTCCATTGACTTCAAGGTCAGCGAGAAGGGCGCGGTCAGCGTCTACGGCCTGGGCCGCTTCCCTGTCACCCTGTACTACGAGCAGTGGATCCGGCTACTTGAGAATGCTGACGCCTTGCGCCAATTCCTGGAGCAGAACAAATCCAGCCTCAAGCTCAAGACCGCTGAGCCCCCGGCTGGAGACGCTGGAGGGCAAAGCTAGAGGTTTGGGCCATCACTTCCCGGGCGGTTTTTCAACCGCCCTGCCCTGTCTAGCTCACTGCCCTGTCGGATGGCCTGGACTTTCGCTCTCTTCCGCTGCCGGACAGACGGGCGCCTCGAACAGGCTGATGTTTTCCTTCTTCCACTGCATAGCACGGTGAATGCGGTTGTAGCCGCTGGGGTGATCGAAGAAGATGAACTCCTCGATCGGTCCAGGCCGCATCTTGCGATACTCGCCCAGGTGTAGCGCGGCCCGGGCAAATCCGTCCGGCTGACGGCTGGCGTTCAGCCCGAACATATCGGCTTCGGCTTCTTCGGTACGTGTCTGTGTGTTCTGGATGGGCGTCAGCACGAAGAAGAAGATCGAGGCCAGAAGTACGACCAGCGGAAGAACCGCCGGGTCGCCAATCCCGCGGATCTGCCACTTCTCGCCCCAGCGTGCCAGGCTCCAGTCCAGCGACCACTTCAGGAAACCGAAGAAGCAAACCGCTACGATTAGCATGAACATGATCGTCTTGGGAATGTGGTTGAGCACATAATGCCCCATTTCGTGCCCCATCACCGCTTCGATCTCTTCCGGTGAGCCACGACGCAGAAGATTGTCATTCAGGGTGATGCGCATCGTCTGGCCGAAGCCGCTTACGTTGGCGCTCATTCGCGTTGTCTGGCGCGAAGCATCGACCTCATAAACATCATGCGCGGGAATGCCATTGGCCTGCGCCATGGTGAGAATCGGTTGCGTGATCTTCGGATCGTTCAGCCGGGTGACCTTGTTGAACATTGGCACCAGGTAAACCGGGGCGATCATTACGGTGAATACGATGAAGACCATGGTGACCACGGCCCCCCAAATCCACCAGGTACGTGGAAGCCGGCGCACGATGGCGAACAGCACGACGACCAGCGCGCCGCCCAGCACCACGTTGATCGCAAGCCCCTTCATTTGGTCGCCCAGCCACGGGCCGAAAGTCTGCGTCGCCAGGCCGTATTGGTGCTCGCGAATGTAGCCCTCGTAGATCGCCAGAGGAGCGCCGAGCAGAGTTACAACGACCAGGTACTCCACCCAGTAGAGGAAGGTCTGCAGCCAGCGAAACCGAGTGATACGCTCAGCCAGGTTGCGCATGCCCGCCGACCAGCGAAGGTTCAGCAGCAGCAGGGCGACCACCGCCCCGTAAAGAAAGTCCCAAAGAATGAGCCAGTAACCGCCCACGAAATAAGCATTGGACCGGGCCTGGGCCGAGGCCGGCATCTCAGCCAAATACGCTTCCGTGGCGGCATCGACATCGAAATGATCGGACGCCTGCGCGGCAGCCGGAATCGTCGTGGGAATATCAATCTGGCTCTTGTCGAGCTTGGCTGCGTCGCCGGATTGTGCCAAACAGCAGCAGGTTAGCAATAGGAGCAACGCTGCGGTCGCGCCTAGTGTGCGGAAGTGTTTGGTCATGTAGTTTCCTGTGTGTTGAAAGAGGATATTAGCCCAAGTCCAGTAGGATTACGATACGGTGGGACGAAAGGTTCCCGTCTTCGGGTCAACAACTGCCCTCGCCGCTCTGCCTCTTGTTGGAATGCCATAATCAAACATGCGCATCTTCCTCTCGGCGGGCGAAGCCTCCGGCGACATCTACGGCGCGTGGCTTATGGGAGCACTGCGGGAGGAACTGCGTGCCCAAGGCGACCTACAGGAGCCTGAGTTCTTTGGCGTCGGCGGCGCAGCGATGCGCACTGCGGGCTGCGACTTGGTCGTTAATGCAGATGAGATCGCGGTAGTTGGACTGGCGGAGGTTGTGCGGCACCTTCTGCGCATTTACGGGCTCTTCAACAAAATCGTTCAGGAGGTCGAGCGCCGCCGCCCTGACGTTGCGGTTCTGATCGATTTCCCCGACTTCAATCTACGGCTGGCGCGCCAGCTTCATCGCCGCGGCATTCGCGTGGTCTATTACGTCAGTCCGCAACTTTGGGCGTGGCGCCAGTCGCGCGTCGAGTTGGTCCGGAAGTACGTGGCGAAGATGTTAGTGATCTTTCCTTTCGAAAAGAAGTTCTACACCGACCACGGCGTGGATGCCGAATTTGTAGGGCATCCGCTCGCCGATGTGCCACTTCCCTCGTTGACTCGCGAAGACTTTGCGCAACACTACGGCCTCGATCCATCCAGGACCTGGATCGCTCTCCTGCCGGGAAGCCGTCAGGGCGAGGTCAGCCGCATTTTTCCGACACTTTTGAAAACAGCACAACTTCTAGGCCCGGAATACGTTTACTTAGTTCCAGTGGCCTCTACCCTCAGGGCGCAATGGATGCAGACTTTTCTGCCGCGCTGCTCGGGACTGAACATAGTACTGACCGATGACGCGCAAGCAACGCTGGCGCACGCACGTGCTGCCGCGGTCGCCAGCGGAACCTCCACCTTGCAGACGGCGCTGATTGGTACGCCGTTTGTGATGGTCTATCGGGTTGCGGCGTTATCCTGGAAATTCGGCCGGCCTCTGGTGAAGGTTGACCGCTTCGCCATGCCCAACCTGATTGCCGAACGCGACATCGTCCCTGAGCTGGTGCAGGACGAATTCACCGCCGAACGGGTCGACTCCGAGATCCGGCGCATCCTGCCGGATGGCAGTGAACGGGGTGCGATGCTGCAGGCATTTGGCGAGTTACGTCACCGTTTGGCCGCCGATGCGTCTAATTTACAGGCCAGCCGTCGGGCAGCCAAGGCGGTTCTTGTCCGCCATGGGACGGGAAGCGTGAGTATCTCAGGGCATTTCCCATGTAGACTTTTCATCATCTATAGTGACCAGCAGAGCAGGAGCTTTCTCCAGGATGCAGAGCGCAGCGCGGCTTGCCCGACGCACCTTATTTCCTATCGTCCTTGTTGCATTGTTGGCGCCGGCTTCGTTTGCCGCGGAACGCCCGCGGCTCCACGTCGATGACTACGCAATCCAGGCGGTGGTAACGCCCCAGACCCATCAACTCAAGGCTCTGGCGCGCGTGAAGTTCACTGCACTGGACGACATCACGATTGCCGTCTTCACTCTGCACAACGGGCTGAAGCCCACACGGGTATTTGACGCCACCGGCCAGCCGCTTACTGCCGAGCGCGTTAGCCAGGACGCCACCGTCCGTGTCTCACTTCCTGGAACTCTCAGCAAAGGCAGCAGCACCAGCCTGACCTTCGAGTATGAAGGGACAGTACAGTCGGCCGACGACAGTCCCGTGCCCGGCTTGAAGCTGGCCTATGTCGGCGATCCTTACACCTATCTGCTCTATGCCGGCGGATGGTTCCCCATGTCGGGCTATGGCACGAATCGCTTCACCTCGACGATCAGCGTCAGCGTGCCCGCGGGCTATTCGGTCATCGGCAGTGGCACGCAAAGCACGGGAGAGTTCCCATCGTTCGGCGAAGCACCCGAAACTGATGCCTCAGGCCGCAAGAGCGCGCGCACGCAGCCGCTGCGGCTCGCCTCCCCGGCCGGCAACACCATTTACACCTTCACCTACGATAAGCCGAGCTTCCCGGGCACCATCCTCATCGGCAAGTATGTGCAGACCAAAAGCACCGAAGGCGGACTCGACGTCACGGTCTACACTTCCGAACAAACTAAGCCTTACGCCGCGCAGTACGCCGACTCCGCCTCGAAAGCGTTCTTCTTCTACACCTCGTCCTTCGGCCCGGCATACAGCCACAAGCTGAGCGTCGTGGAGCTGCCTAACGACACGGTTCCCTCGGCCTGGGCGCCGGAAATCGCCGCCATGTCGTCACGCGCCTTCACCCAGAAGGTGAACTACCGCCTGGTCGCCAACACGGTCGCTCATCAGTGGTGGGGAACCATGGTGAGCCCGGCAACGCGCAACGACTGGTGGATCAGCGACGGCTTTGCGCGCTACTCAGAGGCGCTTTACGTTAACCACGTAGCTGGCCAGGCCGCCTTCCAGGAAGTGACGACCGACATGGAGGTCGGCGCTCTCGCTTACCAGACCGTGCCCCTCGCAGACGTTGGCAAGCTGGATACGTTTTCTCCCGAGTTTCAGTCGCTCACCAGCGACAAGGGCGCTGCCATCCTCAACATGCTGCGCTGGGTCATCGGAGAGCAGGCCTTTGACAAAACCATGCGCGATTTCCTGAGCCAATACTCCGGCAAACCAGCGACCGTGCAGGACTTTCGCAAGATCGCCGAGCAGGATTCCGGCCAGCAGCTTACGTGGTTCTTTACCCAGTGGATTGATTCCACCGGCGCTCCCGAGTTCAAGGACAAATACACCATTTACCGCACCCAGAAGGGCTTCCGCGTGGTGGGAGAGATCCAGCAGGACATGGATCTGTTCCGCATGCCCGTCGAATTGAGAATCGATACCGATGGCAAGACGGAAACCAAGCGCATCGAGGTGTCCGGTACCGATTCTGCCTACGAGGTCGAAACCTTCGGCAAGCCGCGCAAGATCACCATCGATCCCGACAATCGCGTGTTGAAGAATTCACCGGAGCTCAGGGTTCGCGCCTCCATCGTGCGCGGGCAGGCGGATGTTGAGCAGGGCGATTTGACGGAAGCTCTGAAGGAGTTTCAGAAGGCGCTGGACACCAACAGAAACAGTTCGCTGGCCCATTACCGCATCGCGGAGGTCTTCTTCCTCCAGCATAACTATCAGGCAGCGGCCAACGCTTACCGCGAGGCGCTCAACGGCAACGGCGACCCCCGCTGGACCGAGGTCTGGAGCCATATCCGGCTGGGCAATATCTTCGACCTCACCGGCCAGCGGGAGCGCGCCACCAACGAATATCGGCAGGCGCTGCAGACCAACGACAACACGGCCAACGCTCTGGACGAAGCGCGCAAGTACCTGCAAAGTCCTTATCAGCCGCAGGGCAGCAGCAACGGGATATAGGAGGGGGTCCGCCGTCCGGCTATTGCCGCCCTTCACATCTTCACCGCGTGTCAGCCGCGGTAGAATGAAAGTACGCATGGCGAAGGAATACATCCTGCAGCGAGATGGCAATTACTATGTTGCCGGTACGCGGATTTCCCTGGACTCCATTGTTCAGGCATTTCGCCGCGGCGAATCTCCTGAGGCCATCTGCCAGAATTTCGAACTGCTTCGGCTGGAAGAGGTATACGGCGCCATTGCCTACTATCTCGCAAACCAGGCTGACGTCGACCGCTACCTGCTTCGACAGAATGAGAAGTGGGAGGAAGGACGACGCGACGCGGAACCGCTACCAGCCGATCTTCGCAGAAAGCTGATGCGCGCTCGGGATGAGCTGCATACGGCTCGCCCTTCGTGAAGGTCCGTTTCCTCGCGGATGCCGACCTCAACAAAGCTATCGTCAACGGCGTTTTGCGCCGGGAACCGGCCATTGACTTCCTGACAGCTCACGCTGCCGGATTGCGCCAAATGAAGGACCCAGAGGTTCTTGCATTGGCGGCGGCACAACAACGCATACTTGTTTCGCATGATGTCGGTACGATGCCGCTACACTTCCGCGCATTCAGGAAGGCGGGAAAGCAAAGCGCTGGTGTCCTTCTCGTTCCTCAGAGCATTGATGTGGGAACGGCAATCGAGGACCTTGCTACTCATCTGGCTGGCATCCCATGCGGCGGAGTGGGAGAACCACCTCGCATGGCTGCCACTCTGACACGTGGCAGCCCGACCATACACATTGCCTCACGCGTAAGCGCCCTACCCGATCGTCTGCACCTCTACCGACAGCACCGCCGGCAGATCGCGTACGATAGGATTCCAGTTATCGCCCCCATCGGCTGAGACGTACACCTGTCCGCCTGTTGTACCGAAGTAGATGCCACACTCGTCGAGCGTATCGACGGCCATCGCATCCCGCAGTACATTCACGTAGCAGTTGGCCTGCGGCAGGCCCTTGGTCAGCGCCTCCCATTCGTTACCGCCGGTGCGGCTGCGGTACACGCGAAGCTTGCCCTCGGGTGGATAGTGCTCGCCATCGCTCTTGATGGGCACAACGTAGATCGTCTCCGGCTCGTGGGAGTGTACGTCGACGACAAAACCGAAGTCGGTCGGCAGATTTCCGCTGACTTCGTGCCAGTTGTCGCCTGCATCATCGCTCCGCATCACGTCCCAGTGCTTCTGCATGAAGAGCGTCCCCGGCTTCTTCGGACTCATCGCCACATGGTGCACGCAGTGGCCAATCTCGGCGTTGGGATCAGGAATGTACTGCGAGTGCAGCCCTTTATTGATCGGCTTCCAGGTCACACCGCCGTCGTCGGTGCGAAACGCTCCCGCAGCCGAGATCGCGATGTACATCCGCCTCGGGTCGCTCGGGTCAAGGATAATGGTGTGCAGGCACATGCCGCCCGCGCCCGGCTGCCACTTGGGGCCGGTACCGTGGCCGCGCAGGCCGGACATCTCATGCCATGTGGTCGCGCCGTCGGTCGTGCGGAAGATAGCCGCGTCTTCTACTCCGGCATAGACCGTATCCGGATCGGTGAGAGACGGCTCCAGATGCCACACCCGCTTGAACTCCCACGGATGCTGCTTACCGTCGTAGAACTGGTGGGTGGTGAGCGGCTTGCCCGTCTCGGCCGAGGTGTCGTAGACAAACTTGTTGCTCTCTCCCTTGTTGAAGCCCATCGGATCTTTCTCCAGCGGCCCGGCAGGCGTGGTCCACGTCTTGCCGCCGTCGTCGGAGCGCTGAATGATCTGCCCGAACCAGCCGCTGGTCTGCGACACGTAGATCCGGTCCGGATTCACCGGCGAACCTTTCATGTGATAGATCTCCCAGCCGGCGAAGTGTGGGCCGCTGACCTCCCAGTTCTGGCGTTTGCCGTCGGAGGTGAGGATGAATGCGCCTTTCTTGGTGCCTGCCAAAACGCGAACCTTGCTCATGAATGCTCCTTAGAGGAAGGGCGAGACAGAAATCGCCCCCAACGGTTGATGGATTCGGAAAGCGAATAGTTTAGCGCGAAAGGCGGTGGAGCCCCCGTGGAAGCGTCCCGCTTTTTGAGCGCTTCGTCACGGAGCGCAAAACCCGAGAACCTACTTTTTCGCTCCGCTTGCGCCTGCGGTCGCGGGTTTGGCCACTTCGGCTCGCCCCGGCTCCTGCGCGGGATACTCGTACACTCCGCGGCCGGCTTTGCGGCCCAGGCGGCCCGCCTTCACGTACTGCACCATCAAGGGCGCCGGGCGGAACTTCTCACCCAGCGTCTTGTGCAGGTATTCCAGGATGTGCAGGCGCGTGTCCAGGCCGACGAGATCCACCATCTCAAACGGGCCCATGGGATGGTTGAGTCCGAGCTTCAGCGCCTTGTCGATGTCCTCGGCCGAGGCAACGCCTTCCTGCAACATGTAGAAGGCTTCGTTGCCGATCATGGCGTTGATGCGGCTGGTGATGAACCCCGGCGACTCGCGGATGACGACAACTTCCTTCCCCATGCGCTTGCCGACTTCAACCGCCGCGGCCAGCG
Source organism: uncultured Acidobacteriaceae bacterium (assembly GCA_963747055.1). Taxonomy (GTDB): domain Bacteria; phylum Acidobacteriota; class Terriglobia; order Terriglobales; family Acidobacteriaceae; genus CAVVDY01. The sequence goes on from CAVVDY010000008.1 coordinate 40,336, forward strand.
TGTCTTCGCTGGTCTCTAGCGCGCGCACGATCTCCAGCAGCTTCATTTTGTGCACCGGATTGAAGAAGTGCATCCCCACACACTTCGGCGCGCGGTAAGTGACGCTGGAGATTTCCGTGACACTGAGCGAAGACGTATTGGACGCGAGAATGGTCGTCGGCCGGCAGATTTTGTCGAGCAGGGTGAAGATTTCGATCTTCGACTCCATCTCTTCGGGCACGGCTTCGATGACCAGATCGGCCTCGCGCGCTGCCTGCTCAACCGAGGAGGCATACTCCAGCCGATTCAGTGCCTCGCCGGCGTCGTCCTTTGTGACCTTGCCCAACTCGACGGCCTTGTCGAGGTTGGCGCGGATTTCCGTTTCGGCCTTGCGCAACGCCGTAGGAAGCACATCTTCCAGGATGGTGCGGTAGCCACCCAGGGCGGCGGCGTGGGCAATCCCGCGCCCCATAATGCCGGCGCCGATGACTGCGACTGTGCGGATTTCGGCCATCCGCTATTCTCCCCGCTCCAGAAGTTCGACCATACCAACAAAGTTCGGGTCCGACTTGCGCATATAATCCGCAAGCCGCTGCTTCTCCTCGGGTGAAAGCAGATACAGGCTGGCGTTGACTCGCCGCAACGTGGCGGCAATGTCGTCGACGTAATTCATCATGCGAATGAGTTCACCACTGGCAGACATAGCAGGTCCCTTTCCTGGCTGGTTGAAAACGATAATCCACGGTGGGCCCGCGCTCCCAGCGCCTAACGCCGCACACCCGACAAACATTCATTGTCGCTGTTCCAGTCGGATTTCGTAAAGTAACCCGCGGAGAGCTGGCCTGGAGTGCGCCAATCCGGGACAAGATTCCCTATTATGACCGGGCAGTTAAACCTCCGCCCTGGCCTGCGCAGGGCCGCAAAAAGCATGCTCGTTCCCCGGTTATTACACTTTTTGGAAAAAACATCACGATACTTGCTGCACAAAATCGTCAGTTCGTTGCACAATAGAAGTTCAAGCCGCGTCTTTTGGGGGAGATGAATGCAGCTTGTCGAGAATCGTCGAACTGGGCGGACCGAACCCGAGCTCCGTCCCATGCAACGCCTGAAGCTCTTACTGTTTGGCACCGTCGTGGTGTTCGCGTCCCTGGGCGCGGGCGAAGCCGTTTACCGCCTGCTGTTCCTCGACTTTGACGGCGCCAGGGACCGCCTGCCCATTGAAATCTGCTTCGGCCTGGCCTTCGCCTGGATTGGCATGAAGATCGCGCGCGGCATCTATGAGCACCGCGCCAACACCCGGACCGGCATCAGCTTCATCTCTGACCGCAATCACAAGATCCGCCACGCGGTGGACGCGCTGTTCCCTGTCCCCTTCCCCAGCAACCAGCAGGCGATTCGGGTGATTCGCGAAGAGGTGGAGCGCATCGACGGCGTTCTGGAAGAATTGCAGCCGCGGTAGGCCCGGAACCCGCTCCTTCCGTCCGCCCTCCCGGATTGTGCCAAACTTTGCCGTACGCGCTAATATGTTGGGCACAACTCTCCGCGAGGGCGAAGCATGTTCATCACGCGCATTGCAGGCTGTTCGCTCGTTTCCTTGACGCTTTTCTTTGCCGGCGCTTTCACCAACGCCCTCGCGCAGTCGGGCGACAAGGTCCAGCGCATCCCCATACCCAACTCTGACTTTCCCATCTCCGCCGCCGTCGTCGTTCCGCCGGACTATGACACGATCTATGTCAGCGGAAACATCCCGAAGGTCTCTGATCCCAAGGCCCCCAAGGGCAGCGTGCAGAGTTACGGCGATACCAAGACGCAAACCATTTCGGTGCTGCAGCAAATCGAAGCAACGCTCCAAGGGCAAAACCTTTCGATGGCCGACGTGGTGATGATGCACGTTTATCTGGCGGGCGACCCGGCCAGGGATGGCAAGATGGATTTCGCCGGGATGATGGAGGGCTATAAGCGATTCTTCGGCACTCCTGACCAACCCAACAAGCCGGCACGTAGCGCGGTACAGGTGGCCGGGCTGGCGGCCCCCGGAGCGCTGGTCGAGATCGAAGTCATTGCCGTCCGCAAGCATGAAGCACATGCGCGACCGGTAACCGCAGCACTTGAGGGAGGCGACCATGCCGCACAGTGAATCTTCCGGTTTCTCGCGCCGCAACTTTCTGAACCTGGCGTTGGCAGCTTCGGCGACCGCCGCTTGCAGCACAATCCTGACGGAGAGGCTGCTGGCGCTTCCCCACCGGCACCATTACGGCCCGGGTGCCGTCGCCATCGATTCCAACGAGAATCCACTTGGTCCATCGCAAGTCGCGCGTGAGGCAATAACAGCCATCATCCCCAATGGAGGCCGGTATTCCGACTGGCTCACCGACGAATTGATCGAGACCTTCGCTGCCAGCCAAGGCCTTCCGGCCGATCACATCGCCGCGTATCCCGGCTCGAGTGAGCCTCTGCACTACACGGTGCTCGCCTTTACCTCGCCCACAAAAAGTTATGTCACGGCCGACCCTGGTTATGAGGCTGGAATGTACGCCGCCGGCATCACCGGCGCACAGATCGTCAGGGTCCCGCTAACCAGCAGCCACGCCCACAACGTCAAAGCCATGCTGGCGCAGGCGCCGGACGCGGGGCTGTTCTACGTGTGCACTCCCAACAATCCTACGGGCACACTGACTAGCCACTCCGACATCGAGTACCTGCTCGAACACAAGCCGCAAGGCTCGATGGTGATGGTCGACGAGGCATACATTCATTTCGCCGATGGCGCCACCTCGGCCATTGACCTGGTAAAGGCAGGCCAGGATGTGGTCGTGCTCCGCACTTTCTCGAAGATCTACGGCATGGCCGGCTTGCGCTGCGGATTTTCCATCGCGCGGCCCGACCTGCAACAGAAAATCGGCCGCTATCACGGCTTTAACCCAATGCCGATTACGGCCGTGGTCGCCGCCAACGCTAGCCTGAAGGACGCCGATCTGGTGCCGGATCGCAAACGCATCAACTCTGCAACTCGCGAAAAGGTGTTCGACTGGCTGCGGACGAACGGCTACTCGTTTATTCCGTCGCAGTCAAATTGCTTCATGCTCAATACTCAGCGCGACGGCAGAAGCGTTATTGACGCCATGCAGCAGCAGAATATTTACATTGGGCGCATCTGGCCGATCATGCCGACCTATGTGCGTATTACGGTCGGCACACCCGCTGAGATGGACCAGTTCCAAACGGCCTTTTCGCGCGTCATGAAAGGCGCGGTCGTGGGGAGGATTGCCAAGCCGCCGGCAAAATCGAGCAAGATCGAAGGCCTGCATCCCAGCGGCTACAGGTTTGCATAAGTGGAGGTACCGGTTGGAAAACTCGCGCCGTAAGTTTCTCGCGCAGAGCGCTGGCGCCCTTGGTCTGTTGTTTCTTGATTCACTGACCCCGCAACTGATCGCGCAAGCGTCGCAACATGCTCGAGAGGCAGCCTCGACGGGAACTCACGCATTCAAGTTCCTCACGCAACAGGAGGCAGCCGATTTCAACGCCTTCGCGGCGCAGATCATTCCCAGCGACGACGGGACTCCCGGCGCGCGGGAGGCGGGCGCGGTTTACTTCGCCGACTATCTTCTGAGCGCCATCAATCCTGAGCAGCAGGCGGACTTTCGCGGCGCGCTGAAGGTATTGCACTTGGCAGCCGCCACGGCCCAGCCCGGCACATCGTTCGCTGCGCTGTCCGTCGAAAAACAAATCGCTGTCATGAAGGCCATGGACAAACCGGCAGCGCCGGGCGAATCGAACAACGGCATCGCTGCCGAAACCGGTGCAGGCGGCAAACAGGCTGAGGCTTTTGGTGCATTGCGAACCATAGTGCTGACGGGCACGTTCTGCGATCCGTCGCTTCACGGCAATCGCAACAAGATCGGTTGGAACCTCATCGGCTTTAACGACCAGGCATACTGGGCGCCGCCATTCGGTTACTACGATGCGCACGCGGAAGAGAAAGCATGAGCGCTGACCCTCATCCGCAAAAACACTTTCCGCCAACTGAGGTCGTCGACTTTGTCATTGTCGGCTGCGGAGCGTCGGGTGGAGTGCTGGCGCGCGAGCTCTCACGCAACGGCTTTAGCGTGGTGGTTCTGGAACATGGACCATGGAAGTCAGCGAAGGAATTCGACCATAACGAATATCTGAACTGGAGTAACTCAGCACTGACCAACGACTGGCGCAAGCAGCCGCAGACCTTCCGCCGCACTCCACAAGACAAAGCGCAAAAGCAGCCCAGCATTATGTACGGCCAGTTGGTGGGAGGCGGCGCCGTACACTTCACCGCCAACTATTGGCGCTTTCACGAGATCGACTTCATCGAGGCAAGCAAGAAAGGCACAATCGCCGGAACCGGTTTCGCCGACTGGCCCATCACCTACGCCGATCTTGAACCGTACTATACGAAGGCCGAATGGGACCTGGGGGTTTCCGGGCACGCGGGCGCCAGTCCGTTTGATCCCCAGCGCTCCAAGCCATACCCTCTGCCGCCGATGCCGGTGAAACCTGACGGCATCCTGTTCGAACAAGGTGCGCGCAAGCTCGGCTATCATCCCTTCCCTGCACCGGTCGCCGTCATCTCGAAAGCCTACCAGGGCCGTATGGGGTGCCAGCATTGCGGATGGTGTGAAGGTTTCGGCTGCGAGCACGGGGCGAAATCCAGCCCTTTGCCGTCCATGGTTCCGCAGGCCGTCGCGACCGGACGCTGCGAAATCAGGCCGCACAGCTATGTTCGCAAGCTGGAAACAGATAGCCACGGTCGTGTTACCGCTGCCATATATTTCGACCAGCACAAGGTTGAGAAGCGGCAGCGCGCCAAGGCCTTCGTCGTAGCCGCCAACGGCGCCGAAACGCCGCGCCTGCTGCTCATGTCGAAGTCAAACCAGTTTCCCAATGGCCTGGCAAACTCAAGTGGGCTGGTGGGCAAGTACTTGATGTTCAACACCGACCCCATGACCGGTGGGCTCTTCGAGCACGAGCTTAACGGCTACAAGAGCATCGAAGTCACGCGCATCCTGATGGATTTCTACGAGATCGACCCCAAGCTGGGTTTTTATGGCGGGGGCGGCATCAGCGCGCGATTCCAGAACTATCCTATTTCCTTTGCCTTCGGAGGGCTTCCGCCAGACCTCCCACAATGGGGTACAGAGTACAAGAAGGCGCTGGCCAGGTACTTCAACCGCAGCATGGCGCTGATGGGACACGGCACTTCGTTGCCGCTGGAGAACAACAGCATCTCGCTGGATGACACGCTGAAGGATGACTGGGGCCTTCCCGCGATGCGCGTGACCTACAAGGACCATCCGGACGATCTGAAGTTCGCGACCTACTTGCAAGATCGTTCCATGGAGATTCTCGAAGCCGCGGGCGCGCAGAACCGTTGGCGCTATCCCGTGACCGAATCCAGCTTCGCCGTGCACCTGCTGGGAACTTGCCGCATGGGCGACGATGCGAAATCCTCGGTGATTAACGCCGACCATCGCACCCATGATGTGCCGAACCTGTTTCTCTGCGACGGCTCCAGCTTCGTCACCAGCGGCCGCGGCCAGCCGACGGAAACCATTCAGGCGCTGGCGTTTCGGGCTGGCGATCGGATTACCGCGCTGGCCAAAAAGGGCGAAATCTAGCGCACGGTTTACCATGCTCTTAGAGGCAGCTGCTTCGCTTCCTCGGTCAAATGGACTTCGATCAACTGGAGAGCTTTCTCGAAGTAGCGCGACTGAGCAGTTTCTCGCGTGCGGCCGAGCGGCGCTTCCGCACGCAACCGGCAATCTCCTCACAAATTCGTCTGATTGAGGAAGAGGTCGGCGCCAAACTCTTCGACCGTAGCGGCGGCCGCGTCACCCTCACCGCCGCCGGCAAGGTCTTCCAGCAGTATGCGCAGGACGTGCTGGAAGCGCGACGGGCCATGCTGGCCACCATCGCCGAAACCCATCGCGTGCCCCGCGGAGAGATCGTGGTCTCCGCCAACGAGGGTACCTGCCTGCACATCCTGCCCGAGGTCTTCGCCCAGTTCAAGCGGGAGTATCCGGCCGTGGCAGTCAACGTGAAGCGCTCAGAGCGCGGCCGCATTCTGGAAGCGATTCTCGACAATGCCTGCGACTTCGGGGTCGTGTCCATGCCGGTGAACGACAAGCGTTTCACCGTGGTTCCTATTCATCGCGACGAACTGGTAGTCATCACCGCGGCGGGACATCATCTTGCCGGACACAAGAGTGCGACCTTGGCCGATGTTTGCGAATATCCCTTGCTGCTGCCCAAGATCGGCCGCACGCGCGACATGCTGAACGCGCTGTTTGAAGAGCGCCAGCTTCGACCGGCAATCTCCATGGAGCTCGATTCCAGCGAACTGCTGAAGCGTTTTGTCGCCGCCAACGTTGGCATCGGCTTCATACCGCATTCGAATATCACCGAGGAACTGCAAGCCAAAGTGCTCGCCGCGCTCACCATCGCCGACGCCACCATTCAACGCGACCTCGCCCTGGTCTACCGCAAAGAGAAAGCGCTCAGCCGCGCCGCCCTGGCTTTCATCGACATCGCCGTTAAGTTGAAGTCCGTAGGGCCGGCGGTGGGAAAGCTCTAGCCAACCCTACGAAGCACGGCGCGCTGTCCGGCGAGGTCATCATTGCGTATAGCTTGTAGCTATCCCATCAGCACTGTCGCCCGTAAGCTGATTCTTGATGCCCCCGGAATCGGAGTGTCGACCTTTTTGATCCATTGATCTTCTGCTACAAAGGCCGTCTGATTCACGACCCGTCGTGATCGTCATCGTATTACGGCCCTTGTCGGAAATCGGCATCGTTCCCCGGGCTCGGACGGTGAGCGTTGGCGAACAACTGTTTGGCGCCAAGGAAAATACCTGCGCAGTGCTGGTCGCCGCGCTGCTGGACACGATGGAGTTTCTCTCCGAAATGTTTCAGCGCGACCCACCCAGGCTCGCCCCGGTGAAGGAAATGTACGTTATGCAGGAATCTCGCCACAGCGACTTACGACTTGAGAAGCTAGAGCGTTTCTAATTTATGTGTTTACATACCCGCAGGCCGTGAAGTAGTGTAAGCATTCCTCCGAGGAAACCGACTGCAGCAGAGTTCCGATTTCTTCCCAGAGAGTCTCGGTGGACCGCCTGGCCGCCTTACGCAGCAAGGCCTTGAGCTTGGCGAAGAAGTTTTCGATGGGGTTCAGGTCGGGGGAATAGGGCGGCAAATAGAGCAGGGTTGCGCCAGCGCCCTGGATGGCTTGGAGCACGCCAGCCACCTTGTGGCTGCCCAGATTGTCGAGGATGACCATCTCTCCGGGGGAGAGGGTGGGGACCAGCACCTGCTCGAGGTAGGCGAGGAATACCTCGCCATCCATCGGTTCGTCGATCACCATGGTGGCGGAGATCCCGTGGCGGCGCAGAGCGCCGACGAAGGTGGTGATCTGCCACTGACTGTAGGGCGCCGAAGCGCGACAACGCTGCCCACGAGGGGCACGGCCGTAGCGTCGAGTCATGTTGGTCGAAGTCCAGGTTTCATCGATAAACACGAGCTTTTCGACGTTCATCGCGGGCAGAGCTTGGCTCCACGCCCGGCGCGCCGCGACCACGTCCGCGCGTGCTTGCTCGTCGGCGTGCAGGGTTTTTTTTGAAGGTCAGATTCCACTTGTTCAACTGATGCCATAGCGCCCCGGACTTAATGGCAATTCCCTGACCCGCCAACCGGTCGCAAATCTGCTGCAACGCCAGGTCGGGTTCCGCTTCGATCCAGGCCCGCAGCTTCGGCTCTAGGTCGGCAATCCGGGAACGGCGATGGCCGCCCATCGGCAAACTCGTTCGCAGCCCCGTGGTTTGTCTGCGGTCCCGCACTTGATAGACCCAGACCCGGCTGACCTCTAGCCGCCGCGCGATGGCCGACGGTCCCTCTCCGCGCTCCAACGCCCACAGCACACGATCCCGCAGGTCTTGCGAATAGGAGTGCATCCCAGCCGCCTCCCGACGGCGAGACTATTATCGCACAGAAATGTTAATACTTAAATTAGAAATGCTCTAATGCAATCGAAAAAAGCCGAAGCGATGGAGCGACGGCAACGATAGTGCGCAGAAGGTCGCCGCTTTGGCACCAGCAACCCGAGAATTTGGAGCCATTGCCGGCATTGACCTGAAGTGGCGACCAGGCCATAGCGCCGGAACTGCCAGCCGCAAGATCGAGACTGATACTGATGGAGCGGGGGTTGAGCCGCAAACCTTCGTGCACCGCTTTGAGGGTGCTTTCCTTCGCGCTCCAAAGCAAACTTAGAAGCAGGGCCCTTCGGGAAGGAGAATTTTGCGAAATCAGCGCCAGTTCTTCCGCGGTGAAATAGTCTTCGGCAAAGGCTTGGCTATGCTCTTCGACCAACTCGAGATCACAGCCCAGCCTCGCGTCTGCGGGTCCAACAATGCACAGCCCGATATCGGCGCGATGACTGATGGAAATAGATATGGGCAAGGGCGCGCCGTCGAAGTAAGCTTCGGGCTCGCCAGAAGAGGCCGCGCGTATTTCAAGCACAGAAAGCTTGCCGGCTGCGGTGGAATAGCCAAGACAGGAGGCTACGGCATGTTTCGCTGTCCAGCGCCCGAGAAGCCAGTCGGCCCGACGCTTCGGAAAATGCATAGCTTCGAGGCGAAGGACTTCATTTGGCCCGAGCCAATCATTTTCCGAAGGGAGGTTGGCTTGCGTCTGCTCCAGCCAGTACACATTCATCGGATCCACCGCTTGCGGCGTGCGCGATCTCGGGCCCGCCGGACTGCTGACGCTCTTTTTCCATACCGCGCTTGACGGCATCAATCAGATATGGCCGCAAGGTCGCGGGCGGAATAATGCAATTCAATGCGCCTACGGCCAAGGCGCGCTGCACGCTGTGCACGCGGTCAAATTCAGCGGCCATCTCGCCCAGCTTCTCGGAATGGACAACTTTGAAGAGTTCATTGTATTCGGTACGCAGGCGGTTTTTCTCCGCTCCTTCGGCCGTGCCGATGGCCTCATTCAGCCCTTGCAGCCGATTGTCCTGACGCGCACGGGATTCGACTTCGCCGGCGAAAACAACTGCCGCTGCCGGAGCGCCGCCAATGACAGAGGCGTAGCTCCCCTCCAAAGCCGCTACTTCAAGCTGTTCGTTCAGGGCTCGCGAGAAGACGACATACGCGCCTCCGTGATAGCGGGAGACCACGCAAAACACGATGGGGCCTTTGAAGTTCACTACCGCCCTGCCGATCTCAGCGCCGTACTCAAGCTGAAGCCGTCGCATGGATTCCGGCGAGCCATCGAATCCGGAGAGATTGGCGAGGAGTACGACCGGACGATTGTTACTGGCCGCATTGATCGCCCGCGCCACTTTCTTCGAGGACAAAGGAAAGAGTGTGCCGGCGGTCCACTGATCGGGGCCATCGGCGGGAACAAAGCCGAAGCGCAATGTGGGCTTGGACTGGATTCCAATGAGGCAAACCGGATAGCCGCCAAGATGGGCGTCCCACACCACGGCGGTCTCCGCCGAGCGCATGCCGGACCAGCGCTCCAGGTGCTGATGGTCCTGATCGGAAACTGCCAGCATCACCTTGCGTATGTCGAACGACTTCTTCCGGCCAGGATTGGTTTCGTCGGAGAATATTTCCCCGATATGCGTGAAAGCGTTGCTGCTGCTGCTGTCCGCGTGAGGATAGAACCTGACATCGCGGTCGGGAGGATCGGTAGTGATGGCGCTCCGGGGAAAGCGCTCGCCCGGCGCCACATAGGCGTGTTCGTAGTGCCGCATCAGGATCTGGCAGGCTTCGTCAATGTCACGCGCGAAATACTGCGCCTGTCCGTTGAGGCCCATAATGCGGTCATAACCACCGATGCCGTGATTGTCCTCCGCCGACACGCTGCCGGAGTAATCCAGCGCCCGCTTGCCGGTCAGCACCATGGCTCCTTTCGGGGTCATGATGAGGATACCCTTGGTGTGCATCAGCATGGTGCATTCGGCGTTCCAGTAGGGCTGCGCGCCGACATTGATGCCGTTGACGATGAGGTTGATTTCTCCGCCCCCCTGGGTAAATTCGACGATGCGGCGCAGGACCTTGGCGATCCAGTCCATGTTCTCGACGCCGCTTTCCATGGAGATCTTGGCGCCAGCCGAAAGAGTGAACCACTCCACCGGAATGTTTTTGTCCCGCGCAAGATCCAAGGCAGCGATGATGCGCCGGCACTCCGGTTCGGCGATAGCGCCCAAGTCTTTGCTGGGATCCCCAAGGAGGATCACCCTCTCCATGCCGTCGGGATACTTGACGGTAAAGTTGCGGATGAGCCCGACAATGATGTTCGACTTGTTCGCTCCATAAGGACGATCGACGGGCACAAGACAATGCCCGGCATCCAGGTCCATTTCTACAAACTCACCAGCTGGAAATTCGCCGTGGCTGTCCTCGGCTGACGGCGCAAGCAACTTGACGATCTCGTAGGGATATTGCAAGCCGCGCTGGCGCATCTTCACGACCTTCTGGTCGTACGCGCTCAGGGTCTTGAGCGGCTGTAGCCTGGCGGCGGGGCGATAGGTCACCAGCAGACCGGCATCGCCGGGCGCTGATACGCGCATGATTGTGTCCCGCAACTCTCCCGTACGCGGATTCGGAATACGGGCGCGCACTACCACCTGTTCCAGACCGAGGCCGTCGGTCTGCGGCGCCAGGCGGCGCGCGATTTCGTTGACTTCATCTGCCTTCAAGGCCAGAGTCGGCCACACATAAAGGAAGATCCGGTTCCAGTAGAGGCGCTGACGGAGCGAGCGCTTTGACTGAAACATTCGCATCGCCGCCACGGCTTCGGCGAACATCCGTTCCAGGTACGGCAGTTGCACGATTCTGCCCGCCCGGTCACGGACGGGAGTCAGGTCACGCACCTCGGCTACCGCGAACAGGCGCTCATCTTTCGGATTGTCCTTGGCCACCGCGTGCAGGAGGAAGATCTCTTCCGGCGACGGCAGGCGGGTAACATTGAAGTTCTGCAAACGCCAAAGGTGCAGGCGCTCGCTCATCATGGGATGGATGCCCCGGAATAACGGCACTTCTTCGTAGCCTTCGGCTCCAATTTCGTAAGTGAAGTGCTGCATAGTGCCGGGACCGGGCTCTCGGCCCGGGCCTGAAATTGTCACGACAATTCGCCGGATCGTGCGGGGGAGCGCGACCCGGTTGAGGACCTGCCAAACCTCACGGGCGGTGGTGTCTGCGTCGCTGAGTGGCTCAGGGCTCCAGGTCATCAAATCGAGCACCACCTCATCCTGAGGCGGCACGTCTTTCATGAACTGTGAAACGGAAAGAATTCTATCTTCCAGAGAGCCATATTCGGCATGGGCCGCAAAAACATGTACTGATTTGCCCTCCTCCTGGTATTCGGAGGCGATACACCAGTATCCGTTCAGTGAGAGGGTGCGAAGGTTACATAACTTGCGCATGCTGTAGTAGCGCGAGGTCATCACCTCCAGCATCAACTGCTGCAGGAAGGGGGTGGCAGAGGTGAACCGGCTGGAGAACAGGCCGGCCAGCGGCTGCGGGCACTCGATCAACGAACGCATTTTCTCGCGCAGGTCAGGCGCGCTGGGATTAGCAGCGATATATTCCAGACTCTTTTCGGCGGCGGCGTAAATCTTTCGCCGGGCATCGGCGAATAGTGGCTCGTCGCAGCAGCGATAACGCAATTCGCGCGCCAGATCACTCACCGCAGGAAACTGCAAGCGGGTGTTCGAGACCATCCGGTCGAGCAGACCGCGAAAGGCTTCATCGGCGGAATGCTGTGCTGTTTGCATGGTCTCCAGGCGACGCTCCAACACTCCCATAATCGGAGCTATCTGCTGTTCCAGCCGTTGATGCGATTTGCACATCCATAGCAGACTCTCCTCCAGTTCCGGCGAACGCTCAAGAGTGGTAATGCCATAGTGGGCAACCGCCAGCCGGAGAGCAGCCAGGAAGTCTTCGGGAAGGTCCTCACCCTGCATATCGAGCATGCGCAAGTAGGAAAAAAGATAGGCTTCCGTGCTGGGGCCTTCGGCATCTTCCGTCAGCTTGGGATTCTTGCGAAAGAGCGAGCAGATATCGACGAAGATGTTCAGAAGCTCGTCTTCCTGGCCGCGAGTCCCTCCGTCCGTCTGCGTCGCAGGCCATTGCTTCCATTCAGCCAGCAACCGGGCGGTGCGGTCTGGGCTGATATCGAAGCCCAGCATCAACTGGCGGAGCTCTTCCAGGTTTCGGCGCCACCGTGTTTCATGACTCTCAGGAACCGAGGCACCTAGTTCCGCGAAGCGAAGACGGTCCGACTTGCTGCCGGCCCCAGCGCCAGTGGCGGGATCGATCTGCATCAGGGGAGCGCCGGGAGACACCTGCACATTGGGGATGGCCATGACCTGGCGGACTTTGCCCGGGAAGGGCGCGACCACCTGCATTTCCATCTTCATGGCCTCAAGAACCGCCAGCCGATCGCCGGTTGCGACGGTTTCGCCCGGTTTAACGCAGATCGACACTACGACTGCCGGCGAGGGAGCCCGCACGACCCCTCCGTCATCGCGCTCTACCAGGTGGGAAACGCCATCGATCTCGATGCGGTAACTCGACCCATGCGCCACCGAGACTACGTGATAGCGGCGGCCCTGTGCGGTGAGCCAGTACTCAAATCGGCCGACTCGATCAAGATGCGTCTCGATGCTCGATCCGTCAGCCTCCAGGCGATATTGCCGCAGGCCGAGACGATAGATCATGATCGGGTAAGAGTGTTCGCGGTAGCGCAACTCGACACGGTGGCCGACTTCGCTGCGAACCTCAGGGCGCCCTCGCAAGGCCGAGGCATAGAACTGCGCCTGCTCAACTCTTTGTTCCGACTCGTAGGCCTCAATTGCTGCCTGCAGCACAGCGATCTCGGCATGCCGGTGGGAGACGTGTTCGTTCTTTGCCGCCAGGCAATCAAGCCACCCGATGTTGACCTCCGAACGCTTAACCTCCTCGCGACTTAAGCAATTCCATCAGGAACGCGCGATTGCTGGTTCCTCCCTTGAGAACGATTACGCTGTCGTGCAGGACGCGTTGCAGTCGCGATAGCGCTTCTTCCCGAGTGCGCCCAAAGGCGATGATCTTAGCGATCATGGAGTCGAATTCCGAAGGAACGATGTCGCCCTCCTCGAAACCGGTATCGACTCGGACCCCGGGCCCAGCAAGAATCCGGAAGCGCTCAATGAGGCCTGGAGCCGGGGCAAAGCCGTTGTCTGGATCTTCCGCATTCAGCCGCACTTCGATGGCGTGTCCGGTCGTCCTTGGCGACTGGCCTTCCAAACGCTCGCCACGTGCAACCTGAATCTGCAGTTTGACCAGATCGAAGCCGGTGGTGCATTCCGTAACCGGATGTTCCACCTGTAGACGCGTGTTCATCTCCATGAAGAGGAAGTGCCGATTAGTCGAGTCGTACAAAAATTCAACCGTGCCCGCATTGTGATAGCCGGCAAGCAAGCTCAGTCGGACCGCAGCTTGACGCAGCTCTTCATCCTGCTCAGGTGTAAGCACCGGCGAGGGTGCTTCCTCCATTACCTTCTGGTGGCGCCGCTGAATGGTGCAGTCGCGCACTCCGACAGCCCAAGTCGTTCCAAAATGGTCGGCGATGACCTGGACTTCGACGTGGCGCGCAGCCGTTACCAATTGCTCGAGAAAAACGGTTGGATCGCCAAATGCCTTGAATGCTTCAGCGCGGGCGCTTTGGAACGCGTTTTCGAGTTCGGCAGGTGTGTGAACACGGCGAATCCCATGGCCCCCTCCACCGGCCGTTGCCTTGATGAACAGTGGATATCCAATACGCTCGGCATGGCGGAGAGCATCAGCTACCGTCTCCACCGGACCGCCACTCCACTCCGCTACCGGTATCTGGGCCTGTTCCGCGAGACGCTTGGAAGATATTTTGTCGCCCAGGCGGCGCATCACGTCGCCCTCGGGACCAATGAACACGATGCCCATGTCGCGGCAAAGATCGGCAAATGCGGCATGTTCTGCCACGAAGCCCCAGCCCACCCAGACTGCGTCCGCGCGCGCGGCCGCTAAGGCCCTTTCCAGCCGGCCATAATCCACGTAGCTGCTCTTCAGTTGATGGGTATTGGCGTCGGGCACCTGCGCCGGGCCAAGACATACTGCCTCGTCCGCCTCGCGGACAAAGGCAGCGTTGCGATCAGGCTCAGTGAAGAGTGCGATGCAATGCAGCGATGTTCCGTGTTCCTGATTGAATTCACGCGCCGCGTGAATGAAGCGCATGGCGGCTTCGCCACGATTGACGATGGCCACGCGCTGAAAATCGCGCTCCATAATCCCCTCCCCTACAACAAACGGTTATGGCAGCAAACTCGTACCGGTCACGCCATCACCGCTTCCGGCGACATAGCGTTTTGCAATTCCCTCAGTGCCTCCGCATCGGCCCCTCCCGGAAGCGGTATGGTCCGGTAGCCGGCCAGATACAGATAGCGGTTCCCTGCTTGATCGAAAACTTCCACGTCGAAACTGCCCTTGGCGGCGTCGGGAGTCGCGATCGCATAAAGGCGGCCTTCGGCCCGGTCGGAGGAGCGCTCCAACCGCACTTCCTCGAAGTGCTGCGGCAGACACATGCGTCCCTGAATCCCCAGATCCCACAGACCAGCGGTCTGGAAGCATAGCTCGATCAGCCGCGGCTCCATGAGGGTCTTCAAGTCGGCGGGTTGGTGGTTCGGCGGCAAGCGGTCAGACATCAGTCCGACCATGCGAACGCCGTCCCACCAGGCACGCTCCAGCACCTGATACGCGGGACCGTGGAAGTAGACGCGATAGATCGTGTCCGCCTCGACCACCTGTCCCGTGGGCACGCCGAGAGGGCGAGCCGATACGGCTTGCGGCAACTCGCGAACAAGGCGTACGCGTCCGGTGAAGTGAGTGTTGACCTGCGGCTCGCTCTGATGCGGCAGTGTGCGGCTGCCGGTGAGTTGGCAGTCAGTGACGATGACGTTGTCCTTCGAATGAATCTGAGTAAGAGTCGTTACCGTTCGAGGCTCGCTGCGATAGAACTTGAACGGCGAAAGGAAATCTACATTTTCGACTGCGTAAACATGCCAGCCGGGAAATTGGCAGGCAGCAGCTTCTGCGAATGCTTCCACTCCCATGACGCCGGGGAGTACCGGCGTGCCTTCAATCTGATGATCGTGCAAGAAAGGCTGAACAGCGGGGTCGAGGCGCGCTTCGCAGGTGACGTCTTTACCTTCGCCGTTGCGGGTCAGCGTGACCAACATGGGACCTTTTGCCGGCATACTGGCGAGCGAGAGATCGATGCCGCCGTCCGGGTCCCACTCCTTCAACAGAACGCCGAGGCGCTGGGCGATGACAATTTCTCCGCGAGCTCCTCCGGTTGTCAGTTCGCGGCGAATCACCGGAATTCCAGCTTCGGGCGGCAACATATCGATCCCTGCCAGCTCCATCATCTTGGGTATCGAGCCCCGGCTTGCCATGCCGATGCCGCCCCAGGCCGTCCAGTCAATCGCAATCCCACGGGTCTGGGGGCGATAGGTGCGGAAGCTGGAGGTGATTTTGCAAAGCAGATCGTTGGCCGAGCTGTAATCCGTCTGGCCACCGTTGCCAAAGCGTCCGGCGATGGAGCTAAACACCACGGTCGCTCCGAGAGGCATGTCGCCCATGGCGTGCAGCAGGTTGAAGAAGCCATCGCACTTTACATCAAAGACCAGATCGAACTCGGCGGGCTCCTTATCGGGCAGGAAGTGACTGCGCTCGATACCCGCGGCGTGCAGCAGCACGTCGATGCGGCCACTCTGCTGGCGCACTTCATGAATGACCTTGGTGACGGCATCGGGATCGGTCAGGTTGGCGCTGAAGTAATACGCCTTGCCACCGGCTGCCGTTACCGCGTCGATGGCCGCCTGGGCCGCAACTGCCCGCTCAATTGCTGCCAGTTCCTTTTCCACCAGTGCCGGAGTGGCACGCTCACCGCGCGCCTGAATGCGCGCAAACAGTTCGCGCTTCAGGGTGTCCTTGTCGCTGACGAATTTCTTCAGATCGGCATTGGCTCGATCGGGCTTCGGCACAACATCGAGCAGATAGAAGGTGCCACCGGACGCGGCCGCCAGATCAGAGGTGATGGCCGAGACTATGCTCCCGGCTGCGCCGGTAATCAGAAAGGCAGTTTTGGAGTCAAGCGTCAGGCCGGGTTGACCGTCGGCTGCGGGCTGCTCTTCCAAGCCAACCGTCCAGCGCTGCTCCTGCTGGTAGCCGATTTCCACCACAGCGGGATCGCGCAGTGTCTCCTGAATAAGGATGTCTGCAATCTCAAACGGAGCAGGGCCCACTTCGAAATCAACCGCCTTGACCAGAGCCTCATTGCGCTCGCGCTTGTAGGCTTTGGTGAAACCCGTCACGGCGCCGCCGAGCGGAGCAACCGCTCCGGCACGATCGTAGCCATGCTGTCCGCCCAACTGGCTGGCCGACACCAGGAAGGTTCCAGCAGTGGAAATCTGCTCGTACAGCATGCGCATGGTGGCATAGAGCAGCTTGACGCGGCGATGTAGCGCATCGCGCCAGGTGGATAAATCCAGAGCCTCGATGGCACCCTCGTGATCGAGCGCGGGCAGCCAATAGAGCCCGTGCACCGGGCCGGCAGAGAGCCAGCTCTTCAGCTGGCCAGTGAGCACATTAGCATCGGATGCGCCGTCCACCCAAAGCACCTCGACGCCCATTGCTTCAAGCTTTGCGCGCAGCTGCTTGGCGACACCAGCATTGTCAGGCATCAACACCACGCGACGGCCGGGGCCGAGAGTAACTCCGGTTGACTTACAAATCGCGAGGGCGGGCCGTGGCTGGGGCACTGGTACCCGCCGCGGGACTTTGTTCGCGGCCTCGAAACTGGCGAGGGGTGGGCGAGCGACGACCGAGTCCGGACTCGGTGCCAGTTGCTTCTTAGCCGGTGCTGGTGACGCGGCAGCCTGGGACGGAGCGACGGACTGTCGCCGATCAAGTGCAAACTGGATCACGTGCGCCAGCGTCGGGAAGTCGCGCAGCTTGAGGTT
Source organism: uncultured Acidobacteriaceae bacterium (assembly GCA_963747055.1). Lineage (GTDB taxonomy): Bacteria > Acidobacteriota > Terriglobia > Terriglobales > Acidobacteriaceae > CAVVDY01. The sequence goes on from CAVVDY010000008.1 coordinate 57,388, forward strand.
CTCGTCGCGGGGAATGTTGTATGCCGCACGCACGGCGGCGAACATCTCGGCCTGCTTGACAGTGTCGACACCGAGATCAGCTTCGAGATCGAGATCCAGGTCGAGCATCTCTTTGGGATAGCCGGTCTTGTCGGCTACGATCTCCAGAATTTTCTCTCTCACGGAGTCGTCGTCCGGTGGCGCGGCTGCGACAGTGGTTTCCGGCTGGCTTGGCGCCGGCGCTGGCTGGGCTGTTTGGGACTGGAGATCGGGGCGATTCTCGTACACAAACCGGATGACATGCGACAACGTGGGATAGTCGCGCAGTTTGCGGTTCTCATCACGAGGGATGCTGTAGATCGCGCGGATGGCGGCAAACAGTTCGGCCTGCTTGACCGTGTCGACACCGAGATCGGCTTCCAGGTCGAGGTCAAGGTCCAGCATCTCTGCGGGGTAGCCGGTCTTTTCGACGACCAGAGCCAAAACCCGCTGCTTTACGTCGTCTTCTGTCTTGGGCGGTGCGCTTACCTGCTCTGAAACCGCTTCCTTGGCCACAGGAATAGCCACGGTTGACGCCTGCGCTGGCACTTCGGTTCCCACCTGGAGATCGGGGCGATTCTCGTACACAAACCGGATGACATGCGACAACGTGGGATAGTCCCGCAATTTGCGGTTCTCATCGCGCGGGATGCTGTAGATCTCGCGGATGGCGGCAAACAGTTCGGCCTGCTTGACCGTGTCAACACCGAGATCGGCTTCCAGGTCGAGGTCAAAGTCCAGCATCTCTGCGGGGTAACCGGTCTTTTCGACGACCAGAGCCACGACGCGCTGCTTTACGTCGTCTTCTGTCTTGGGCGGGACGCTCACCGGCTCTGGAGCTTTAGTCACGGACACAGGTGGGGTGGCCACCGTCATTGGCGCGACGGTCCCAGCCTGGAGATCGGGACGATTCTCATAGACAAAGCGGATGACATGCGACAAGGTGGGATAGTCGCGCAATTTGCGGTTTTCATCGCGCGGGATGCTGTAGATCTCTCGGATGGCGGCAAACAGTTCGGCCTGCTTGACCGTGTCAACACCGAGATCGGCTTCCAGGTCGAGGTCAAGGTCCAGCATCTCTGCGGGGTAACCGGTCTTTTCCACCACCAAGGCCAGGACACGCTCCTTTACGTCGTCGGTCGCATTAGGCGAAATGCTGACCGACTGCGTAGCTGCTTCCTTGCTCTCAGAAGCGCCAACGGTCGGCATCTGCGTTGTCGCAGTCGCGACTCCGGCTTGAAGATCGGGGCGATTCTCGTAGACAAAGCGGATGACATGCGACAATGTGGGATAGTCGCGCAGCTTACGATTTTCGTCGCGCGGAATGTTGTAGATCTCTCGGATGGCGGCAAACAGCTCGGCCTGCTTGACCGTGTCGATGCCCAGATCGGCTTCCAGATCGAGGTCAAAGTCCAGCATTTCTGCCGGATAGCCCGTCTTTTCGACTACCAAGGCCACCATACGTTCGCTTACGTCGTCTTGTACCTTGGGTGCGACACTTACTGGTTCTGAAGTTGATTTGGTCCCAGGAACGGCCACAGGAGCCGTTGGCATTGGCGGGGTAGTTCTAGCCTGAAGATCAGGGCGATTCTCATAGACAAAGCGGATGACGTGCGACAACGTGGGATAGTCGCGCAGCTTACGATTTTCGTCGCGCGGAATGTTGTAGATCTCTCGGATGGCGGCAAACAGCTCGGCCTGCTTCACCGTGTCGATGCCCAGATCGGCTTCCAGATCGAGGTCAAAGTCCAGCATTTCCGCAGGATAGCCGGTCTTTTCGACCACTAGGGCGACGACTCGGTCCTTCACGGAGTCCGATTGCGGGACCGTGGCAGCCGTCGCTTGCGGAGCAGGCTGGACCGCGACAGAAGCGGCAGCGGGACTGGGTGAAGGCACCGGAACTTTCTCGACAACCGTCGCTTTCTCAACAACAGGTCTTTTCTCAACAACCGCTGCGGCAAGTGGTTCTGAAGGCTTCGGGGCAGGGGCCGGTACGGACACCGCCGTCGTTACCGGCTCAGCCGTCCTGGCGTCGGCTTTCCTAGTACGCAGGCGCAGGGTACGCTGTACGACTTCCAGGTCGGTAGAGCCCTGTCCGGCAATGCTGCTTAGCCAACGATTCCAGACCTGCGGATCGGCAATGCGATAGCTGTAGCCCAGGGCGTCCGGAGCTTGATGTCGGCCATCCGCGGGCGCGATCCAATGCATCAGCGTCATGCTGATCTGCGAGCCAAAGCCCGCGCCCAGCCGCAGCGCATATTCGATCGGATACTTCCCGCCCTTGGAAAGATTGAGCTGCCCCAGTTCCGGATCGACTTCCCGGAAGTTCGGAACCGGCGGCACGCATCCGGTCTCCAGAGTTTTGACCGCGACCACGTCCTCGATGCCGGTGGCCATGGCATGCCCGGTGAAGCCCTTGGTGTTGGCGATGACAATCTGGTCCGCTGCATCGCCAAACACCTGGCGAAGAGCATGGATCTCGGCGGAGGCGCTGCCGCCACGTGCCGGGGTATAGGTCTCGTGCGAGATGAAAACGGTTTTGGGCGCAATCTGATGACGCTCAATACCACTGTGGGCTTCAGCGCTGGCCACCAGTTTTTCCATGACCCCACCGATATGCTGAACATCGAGGCGGGTGGCGTGGAAGGCGCTGTTGCCAATGGCTGCGCTCAGCACCTCGCAGATGGGCCGCAGCCCGCGTTCGCGGGCGGCCTCCGCACTCTCGACGACCAAAGCGGCCGCGCCCATGCCGATGATCATGCCGTGCCGGCGACGATCGAAGGGAAGCGCCGCATTCTCGACCACGTCATCGGTTGCAGCCGCGCCGGTGGCGAGGAACCCGGCGGCTATCCAGTCGATCAGGTTGTCGGAGGTAACGTCGTCGGCGGATACGACGAGGACGCGGCGGCAACGCCCGGCACGAATCCAGTCTTCGGCCAGGGACACAGCCAGGGGCGTGCTGGCGCAGGCGGCGTTGATTTGTGTGTTGGGGCCCCGAGCGCCGATGTATTCGGCGAATTGCGAGTGGCCCATCGCCAGAACCCGGAACAGGAAGCGGCGATCGAAGACGAACGGCTCCGCCTCAATGATGCGGTCCAGTTCCTGGATACGACGATCGACTTCCTGCGAGAGATTCGACTGGCCATTCGTCCCCACCAGTCCACTGCGAACCTTCTCCAGTAGCGCCCGTTGCTCGCGGCGGTTGAGGTCGCTGTAGTAGGCCGACATGATTTCCGCAAAGGAATCGTACCCGGGAAAGGCCGAGGCAAAGATCACGCCAGTGTTGTCGCGCAGCGCTTCAGGCAGCGCCCAACGCTCCGGCAACTGTGTGCCCTTGGTGGTGGTTTTGTAGCGCATGACCAGCGGGATACCGGCATCGCGCAAGGCGTCGATACCCGCGGCAATCGCCAGGGCGGTAACGCGATCGAAGGCGGAGATTCGCTCGGCGGGCAAGCCGAATTCCTTTGCCAGATCGAATTCTTTGCCACGTGCGGCGAGCTTGATGACGTCGGCTACATCATGGATGGTCTCGAAGGTCGGTCCGCCGTTGTCGCTCTTGACCAGCCGGATGATGTGCTTGTCGAGCATGGCATCGCGAAAACGAGCGGGAATGGAGCCGATGAACTGATCGCCGCGAAGAATGCGGGCAATATTTCCGTCATCAAAGATGTGCTCGGTCCCGGGCAGACCGATAGCGGCGCCCGTGATCACCACGGGGTCGAAACTTCCTTTGCCGTTCTGAGGCTGGTATTCGATTTCGGCAGTTGCTGCCTCCTGTGCGATGGTTCCGCGCCCCAACCCGGCGGCATAGAGGCCACACAACGCCTGATTGAACGAGACCACGTCGCCCCACTTGGGATGATTGGTGAACAGCGCCACCGCATCGGCGTGACTGCCAAGTACGTCCTCGGCAAAACCTTGCAGCGCCTTCTTCGGACCAACCTCAACAAAGATGCGGGCTCCGGCATCGTAAAGCGTGCGCAGCCCCTTGATGAACTGCACCGGAGACGCAACCTGCTTGGCCAGGATGTCGAGCATCTGGGGCACGACATCCGGTCCGGTGGGATAGAACGCACCATCGACATTGGAGACGATTGGCAAGCGAGGCGACTGGAGACGCAACCGCTTGAGTACGTCACGCATTGGCTGGCTGGCGGGTGCGACGATGGAAGTATGAAATGCGTGGCTTACCGGCAAAGCCGCCGTGTCGTAGCCGGCCTTCTGCAAAGCTTCCATGGCGCATTGCACGGCATTGCTTGCGCCACCGATAACGGACTGGTGCTCGCTGTTGATGTTAGCGATCACCACATATCCATCGACCGTCGTCAGCACTTTCTCGATTTCCTCAAGGGGAGCGAAGACGGCGGCCATGCGACCGTTGTCTTCCATCGAGACGCGGGTCATCTCGCGGCCGCGAGCGCTGACCGCTTCCAGGGCGTCGGCAAACGGAATACCCCCTGCTGCCTCCAGGGCTCCGTACTCGCCGAGGCTATGTCCCATGGTGAAATCAGGCTCGATACCGTAAGCAGCAAGGAGCCGGGTCATCGCGAGATCAGTCGCCAGAACTGCCGGCTGGGTGATGGCAGTCTGCCGAAGATCCTCTTCGGCCTGCTCGACTGCCTTTTCGTCGTTTCCATCAATGAAGATGAATTCGGAAAGCGGCTTGCCAAGCAAGGGAGTCATGACGCGATCGGCTTCGGCGAAGGTGTCCGCCACGATCGGCTCTATTGCCCGTAGCGTCTTGAGCATGTTCACGTATTGCGAGCCCTGGCCGGTGTAAAGGAAGGCCACTTTCGGTGCGCTTCCCTGTCCACGGAAGATGCCTTGGGCGCGAAGCGCCTTCCACATTGCAGGCTGGTTGGCGGCAAGGGCCTTCAGGGCCGACGCGCATTTGGCGGCAAGGTCCTTCGCGTCCGCATAGTCGATTGCAAGACGCTCCGGCGCACGCAAGTCGGACTCGGCAGGCGCCGAGGGAAGAGGTACGTTGCCCGCCTCAGCATCTTTCAGCAAGGCGCGCACGCGCTGTATTAGTAAGGATGGGGTGGCGGCGCCCAAGACTGCCGCACCGCGCAAAGGTGCTTTGAACGACGTGGCAACCTGAGAGGCCGGTGCCGCTTCCCTGGCGCTGATTCCCGTGCTCACAGCCTGAGGAATTTCTTGGACCGCAACCGAGCGCTTGCCGTTACCGTTCAGTTTGTGGGGAATGTACTCCTCCAGCACAGCATGGAAATTGGTTCCGCCAAAGCCAAAGGCGCTCAGGCCGGCGCGTCGCGTCTCTCCGTCGGGAATCGTCCAGGGCTTCAGTTGGGTGTTGATGAAGAACGGAGCGTGTGCGAAATCGATGCCGGGATTGGGGTGTTCGCCATTAACGCTGGGCGGCAAGACCTTCTCGTGCAGAGCCAAGACCGCTTTCAGCAATCCGGCAGCTCCGGCGGCGCCTTTCAGGTGGCCGATGTTCGACTTCACCGAGCCCAGCGCCACCGAGGCGTGAGGAAGATGGAAGCTGCTGAACACGTCCATCATGCACTGCATTTCGACCGCATCGCCGACCCGGGTCGAGGTGCCATGCCCTTCGATCAAGATGCCGGCTGCGGGAGACAATCCCGCGTTCTGCCAACCGCGTTCGATGGCCAGCTTCGGGCCAACCGGATTGGGAGCCGTTATGCCTTTGCCCTTGCCATCGCTGGAACCCCCAATGCCGCGCAGAACGGCATAGACCTTGTCGCCATCGCGCTCGGCATCCGCCAGCCGCTTGAGCAGGAAGATGGCAGCGCCTTCGCCCATAACGAATCCATCCGCGCCGTCGGCATAGGGGCGGCTTCCCGTAGCGGACAGGGCTCCGATCTTGCAGAACTTTATGAAGGTAGGTGCGCCCATGTTGCGGTCGACGCCGCCACATACCGCCACGTCAAAGTGGCGCTCGATCAGACCCTGCACCGCCGAACTGAGCGCCGCCATGGCCGATGCACAGGCCGCGTCTACGATGTAGTTGGAGCCGTGAAAATTGAAGAGATTGGCAATCCGTCCGGCAACACAGTTGGCGAGTTCTCCCGGCATGCTGTCTTCGGTGATCGTGGGCAGGCGCTTGGCAATGCGAGCGTGTAATTCTCGTGTGATATCCCGGCGCACGGCCTCCGGCAACGCAGCGAACGTGGCGCTTTCGGCCAGCTCGCGAGCGTACTCAGGAAAGTAGGCGCGCAGGGAGGTGAGATAGTGTTGCTCGCCCCCCATGGCGGTACCCAGGATCACCGCGGTGCGGTCGGGGTTGAGCGGCCGATTGGGATAGCCGTAGTCCTCCAGCGCCTGGCGGGTGCAGGCAATTGCCCATTTCTGCGTCGCATCCATGGCATCCGCCACGCGCGGTGGGATGGCCAGGCGCCACTTCATCGGCTCCCACGGATAGTCGCGCACCCAGCCTCCGATTTTGGAATAGGTCTTGTCGGGTGCAGCAGGATCGGCATCGTAGTAGAGCGCCGGATCCCAGCGGTCCGGGGCGACCTCGGTGATGCTATAGCGGCTGGTTTTCACGTTCTCCCAGAAAGCCGCGACATTGGGCGCGTCGGGCAGAATTGCGCCCAGCCCCACGATTGCGATGGCTCGATCAGCAGAGTTTTCCATAACGACTCCTGTTTCGGCGAGACAGGTATCTAACCTGAGTAAGGGTTCGGATTCGTCTCTACGCAGCGACCACGTTGCTCTTCGCTGTGCGGCCGTAGAGAACGTCCGCAACAAAGTCCATATCGGCAATCAGACCGGCCTGCGCGCGATGCACGGCAGCCAGCCCTAAACTGGTTTCGAATGCAGGCACCTCGCTCTCAGCTACACCGGCGCCTCCAACGACTAAACGCAAACCTTGTTCAGCCACCTTGAGCGCAGCTTCGCGCGCAAAGATCCGGCTGATAGCGGCAAGAGCCGGCGCATCGAAGCGGCGATTGGATTTTTCATTGAGCTTGTTGTCGAAGCTCAGTGCGGCGCGGCGGGCAAGACTACCGGCGCACTCCGCATAGGCGATCAATTCTCCCAGGCGCAACAGCACATGCTGGAAGCGGGTGAGCCGGGCGATGCGGGCCCTCTCCATCACCTCAGCCAGGCCGTGCAATGCCAAGGCGGCGATGTCTGCACCCACGTCAGGGTGGGCGGCATGAAGCGACTCGAACTTCCGGGCCTCGTCGTGATAGTGCTGGCCGCGCGTCTTCAGGTGCGACTGCCAACGATCACGCGCGATGGTCATCTCCATGATCTCGGAGGTGCCTTCGTAAATGGTGGTGATGCGCACATCGCGGCGGATTTTCTCCACCATGTACTCATGGGTGTAGCCATAGCCACCGAGTGCCTGAATGCTGGCATCGGCCGCAGAATTTCCTGCCTCGGTCGCCATGTATTTGGCAACCGCGCCTTCGGTGTTCAGACTGCCTTCGCCGGCGTCGATGCGCTCGGCGATCTCCTCGATGGAGGCGCGGGCCGCTTCCAGACGGACGACATTGGGAACAATCAGCTTGTGGGTATAGCCCTGCTTCTCAGACAAAGGCGCTCCCGCCTGGATGCGCGTAGTGGAATATGGAATCGCGCGATCGAGCGCGGACCATCCCGCGCCAAGTCCAAAGGCCGCCACCATTAAACGCGTGTAACCGAAGACAGCCTGGGCCTGCAGCAGACCCTGGCCTTCAACGCCGCCGATGAGGCGATCAGCATCGACATAGACATCGTTAAACGCCAGAGCGGCAGTGTTGCTCAGGCGGATGCCATGCTTGTCCTCCGGCTCGTCGTGGCTGAATCCGGGAACCCCCTTGTCCACGATGAACCAGCTTGGGCCCGCCGGCGTGTTGGCCAGCACGGTATAGGCGTCGGCGATACCGCCATTGCTGATCCACTGCTTGTTGCCGTTGATTTTGTATCCGACGATGCGGCCGTCTTTTTCCACCCGCTCCGCGGTGGTGCGAAGAGCACCAAGATCGCTGCCGGCTTCGGGCTCGGTTGCACCATAAGCGAACAAAATGCCTTCATCAGCAATGCGGCCAAGCCACTTCTTCTTCTGCTCGGTAGTGGCGCCCACGGTGATCGGATCGCTGCCCAGGAAGGTGGCGAACAAAGAGGTGGCTATGCCGAGGTCGATGCGCGCCATCTGTTCGCAGATGAGATAGACGTCGAAGGTACTTCCCCCCATGCCGCCGTACTCTTCCGGGATGAACAGGAGTTGAATGCCCAGCTTGTCCGGGCTGCTCATGTGCCGCACGATTTCAACCGGACACTCATCGCGTTCGTCGAGCGCGATCAGCTCTTCATCGGCCAGGTTCTTCTTGGCAAAGTCGCGAAGCGACTTCAAGCTCAGTTGCAAGGTCTTCTTGGTGATCATGAAAATTTCTCTCCTCGACTACGCGCTAACCACGGCCTGTTTGCCGGCCCGAACTTCGCGGACGCGGCTGGTCAATTCCGGCAGAAACTCGAGCAAGTCAGCGACTACGCCGACGTCGGCCACCTGGAAGATGGGGGCCTTCGGGTTCTTGTTGATGGCGACGATGAAGGCGTTGCCCTTGATGCCGGCCACGTGCTGGAAGGCTCCGCTAATGCCGCAGGCCAGATAGACTTTGGGCTTGACGGTCTTGCCTGAGGTGCCGACCTGACGCGATTTGGGCAGCCACTTGGCGTCGACCACCGGACGGGAACACGACACCGCGGCGCCTAAGGCGTCGGCCAGCTCCTGAGCGATTGGGAGGTTCTCCGGGTCTTGAATGCCTCGCCCAACCGACACCAGCACGGCGTGCTTAGTGATATCAACATCGCCGGACTCGGCGACTATTGTCTCGACATAGCGCCGGTGGATCGACGCCAAATCGATGTTGCAGGGCTTCTCGACGATCTTGCCTGCGACAGGCGCCGTCGCCGCGGCCTTGAATGCTCCGGGCCTGACGGTGACGACCGCACCGGCCGAAATGTCAGCCACCACGTGTGCGCTGAACTGCCCGCCAAACTCCTGGCGAACGGCCTTCAGTGTGTTCCCCTGCACGCTCTCAATGTCGACCACGTCGGGAACGTAGGTCGCGTTCAAATTGACCGACAAACCCGGCGCCAGATCGATTCCGAAGTGATCATGAGGAGCCAGCACAATGCTGCCAGCAGGAAGCACCGTCACGAGCGCCTTACGCACGATCTCGGCGTTGGGATAGGAGAGCGATTCATGGGCAACTTTCCATACTTCGGCAAAAGAAGACGTAAGTTCAGTGGCGACCGCGTCCACATTCGCTCCCCAGCCCGCGACGATCGCGACAGGGGGAGCGGTAGGATCAATCTTTGAAGCGGCCGCAACCAACTCAGCGGCAGAGTCCTCGACGACTCCGTTTTTGCAGGAAATGTAAGTGAATATGCGAGGCATTAGCTCAGTCCTCCTTTTGCCGCGACCAGGTCGATTAACTGGTCGATGATCTCTTCTTGCTTGCCCTGCAGCATTTGCGCGCCCTTGCCCGCAGCAGGAATGAAATAGTCGGTCCTGTGCACCCTGGCTCCAGCCTTCCCTACCGTTGCGGGATCGACGCCTAGCTCCGCGGTGCCCAGCGTTGGGATGGGAATCGATGCGACCTGCCGGATGCCGCGCATGCCGACGTAGCGGGGCTCATTGATGCCTGTCTGAATCGAGAGCACACAGGGCATGTCGATCTCGCTGACTTCCTTGCTGCCACCTTCGATTTCACGGCTGACCTTGAGCTTGCTTCCGTTCAGCACCTCGATGGCATTGACCAGGGAGGCGAAAGGATAATCCAACATCGCGGCCAGCATGCCTCCAATCTGACCGGCGCCGTCGTCGGCCTGCACGCCGGTGAGAATCAGGTCGTAATGGTTCTTCTGAACGAAGGCTTTCAGGATTTCGGCGATGCCGCGGCCGTCCGCTTCGGCGAAAGCGTCGTCCGAGAGCAGAATGCCGTTGCTGGCTCCCATCGCCATCTCGCGGCGCAGGACTTCTTCGTCTTCCTCGCCGCCCACGGTGACAACGCTGACGGTCCCGCCGCCTTTGGCGGCGATCTGCAGGGCCTCTTCGACTGCATAGTTGTCCCATTCGTTGACGGAATAGACCAGGTCGTCGCGGTTGATATCGTTTCCGGCACCGTTGAGTTCGATTTCGTTCTCGGAGGTGTCGGGTACTCGTTTTACGCAAACCAGGATGTCCATGCTGACTTCTCCTCGAAGCATTCAGTTCTTACGCTCAATCTGTTGATCGACCAGTTCTGCCAGGTCGATGGCGGTCATCTTGCCTTCCAAACCTGCAACCTTGATGGCATCTTCGATATTCACCATGCAGAAGGGACAGGCAGTAACGATGACGTTGGCTCCCGCTTCCGCCGCCATCTGAACCCTCTTGACTCCCATGCGCTGCTCTTCTTTTGGCTCGTAGAACAGCATCAGGCCGCCACCGCCGCAGCAGAATGAGCGATCGCGGCAGCGTTGCATCTCAACTCGCTTCAAGCCGGGGATGGCATCCAGAACATCCCGCGGCTCGTCATAGATATCGTTGTGCCTGCCCAGATAGCAGGGATCGTGGTAGGTGTAGACGTTGTTCGGGTCGCTGACTGGGTTCAGCTTGAGCGTACCCGCTTTGACTTCACCGGCAATGACTTGGCTGATGTGTTCGACCGGCGGCACGTCCTTGTAGTCATGTTTCAGCGCGTTGTAGGCGTGCGGGTCGGCAGTGACCAGCCGCCGCGGTCCGGCCGCCTGGATGGCCTCGACGTTGTGTTCACGCAGAGCCATGAAAAGGAGCTCTTCGCCAAAGCGGCGAACTTCGTGGCCGCTGTCTTTTTCTGCCGGACCAAGAATGGCGAAGTCTCTGCCGATGGTGTTGAGGATGCTGGCCGTGGCGCGCCCGATCGACTGGATGCGGTCGTCGTAAGAGGTAATGCTGTCGACAAAGTAGAGCGTCTCGGCGGAGCTGCCGTTGACCACCTTCACCGGGCAACCCTGCTGAAAGTCTGCGGCCTTGGTCCAGTCGGCTCTCCTCTTTTCCAGCTTGCCGTAGGGATTGCCGCGGCTTTCCAGCGACTTCAACGGCTTCTGCAGCGACTGCGGGACGTTGCCGTCATCCACCATGCCCCTCCGCAGATCGACCATCTTGTCGATGTATTCGATCAGCAACGGGCATTCCCGCTCACAGGCGCCACAGGTCGTACACGACCAGACCTCATCTTCGGAATAAATGTTGCCCATCAGCGGCTGGCTGTCATGTGACTTGCTGAAAACCGGGTAGTGCTGAAAGGCATAGTCCCGCGCCTTGATGCTGATGAACCGCGGTGAAAGCGGCCTGCCGACGGCGTTCGACGGACACTGATCGGAGCATCGCCCACAGTCGGCGCAGGAATAGAAATCGAGGATGTGCTTCCAGGTAAAATCTTCGAATTTCTTCACTCCGAAGGATTTCAGCTCGCCGACCTGCTCGTCGGGTACGCCCCACCGAACCGGCTTGAGTTCCTCCCGATCCAGCTTGGAGAAGTAAATGCCGAAGAACGACGTCTCGACGTGGAACTGGATTCCGAATGGGCGATAGCAAAGCAGGAAGAAGAAGGCCACCTCATGCAGGAGATAGGCGCCAAGATAAGTGGTCTGCAGCGTCGCGATCGTGGCAACGCCGAGAACACCTTTGATCAACCAAGGCAGAGAAAAAGCAGCGAGATATTCGACGTGCTGCGCTTGCTGGACTTGGGCGGCCACATGTGAGCCTTCAAACAGGCTGTCGGCGAACATGAGCAGCGCAATCAGGACGAGCAGGAAGATAGCATCTGCGGTATGCGCTTTGCCGTAGCGGGCTGGCACCTGGTAGCGAGCCGGCCGGAAGACCAGGCGGCGGATAATCATCACCGCCATGCACAGGAAGACGATCGTCGTGGCGTAATCTCTGACAATGTCGTATACGTGGCCGAATTCGCCGCCCGACCAGGGCATCACGAAGTTGTTCGTCACCCCCATCATCAGCACGGCAAAGGCACGTGATATCAGCAAAATGAAGCCGGCAAAAACCAGGACGTGGAGGATGCCTGCTAGTGGATAGCGAGGATGCTTCCATTGGCCCAGCCAGAACTTCATGACCTTGCCCAAGCGCTGCCAGGGCCGGTCAAAACGAAAGTCGCGTTCGGCGCGAATGAGTGGCAGCAATCTTCTGCCGACGATGTAGAAGAAGCACGCGATGCCGAGCAGATGCAGGGTAAGGAACAGGCTGCGTCCTGAGATCAGCCAGTAAGTCGCGTCTGCTGGGGAGTGCAGACCCATAATGCCCAACCTTTTTGCTCAGAAAGGCCGTGCTGCGGGCTACTGGATCTGCGAATCAATAATAACGATGAGTGAGATAAGAACGATTCCGCACTTACACCGACGGTAGAAGGCTTTCGCTCCCTCAATCCCGGTCCACTCGTTAATCACGATCGTTGACACAGTAACACCGCACCGCAACGAGCCTACGAGCGAGTAGCATCCTGCAATACAGATGCTTGTTCCTTCCGATTCTGAAGCCGAGCGGGCGCATCGTCTGTGAGACGTATCACGCGCCAGACGTGACACCTGACAAAGGAAAGGCGACGGCCGTCACGTGTGACAATGTGAAGTCACGAAAGGATGCGCTCATTTGCAGGGATTTGAGCATCCATCATTGGACACATCACATCGGTATTGGTCGTACGTCACGCACAAATGTTCATCTCGCGTTGGGCGGTCGCCATCCGTGGCCTGAGACACGTGACCCGAATCACAGCTTTTCAATAAACCCGCCGCGTAACCTATTCGTGACTGCCTCCGGGGCCGGAGCAGTGTGAGATAAGGAGTGCCGCCATGCCTGCGCAGAACTGGCTGAAGTCGAACGTCAACTACACCCGCAAACTGGTTCACTCGGCCGCCGAGGGCGCGCGGTCGGGCGAAGGAGCATTTCTGCATGGGGAGCCGCTGGCCACCCAAGTGAACGAGTGGGCAAAAAGCGCCTTAAGCCCCGCTTTGCTTGGAGCCTTCATTGGTGCCCTCGCTGCATGGTCGGGCGGCCGCCGGAATCCTCTAAAGGCAGTCACGCACGGCGTGGTTGGTTGTGCCATCGGATTCGGGGCCGGGTTCACGTGGAAGAGCCGCCGCCTGGGTGCCAGCATCGCCAGTTCCGCCTGGAAACAGATCGGCAATACGCGCGACGAGCACTGGCTGGAAATGAATCCGATCGACTACGCGTAATTGACCTCGGCGGTGATGCCGACTACCCTAACTCATCCAGATATGCTGACGCTGTGGTCCAAGCGGAAGCGAAGCCGGCGTTCGACACCAAACGCTACATCTTTCTTGCCGGTCAGAAGCGCGGTTGTGGTACCGGCGGCCGCTCCAATGCCGCTGCCGATAAGGGCTCCCTTGCCACCTGCGGCCAGGGCCCCAATGAGGGCACCGCCTCCAGTGCCGCCTCCGATGAAGGCCCAGTTACGCTTCTTGTGTGAGCCGCCGCGCGCCACAACGTCCGAAGTTGCCAGCCGAATGTTTTCCTGGCCGACCGTGACGCTGTCCAAAGTTAGCCCAAGCTCACCAGGGTGGCGAAGGCGTCCGGAGCGGCGTGCCAGCACGACGTGGCCCGTCGCCGGAGCTCCCATGGGGACAACCACCTGATTGTGGACGACGATCGGCTGATCAATGACCGCGTCAAAGCGCTCGCCCGGCTCGGCCGTGGCGCTCGAGAGTCGCTCCTGGAGCCGCACCGTGATTGGCGTTCCTGCCGGTATCACAATCTCGGGCGGTGCCGGTTGGGAAATAGCCGTCGAGTCTGCCGGCGCAGCGGTCGCGGGGCCATTCGGCGAGATTCCGTTGGTGGCCGTTTGAGTCGCGGCGCTTTGATCGGGAGTTGCGGATGTTGTGGCCGGTTCGGTTTTCTTACCACAAGACCACACCAGGAACAACAACATCAGCAACGCAGTTGCGGGAATTACAAAACGCTCAGACTGTTTCATGATGCCCCCTCATGTCCTTTGTTGCTGCTTAAACCTCTCGGTTCTGCCTACTACACACGAAGCAAGAACCGGGCCGGCAGGCAGCCAGCCCGATTCGGATGATGAACTACTCGAGTTACGCGTCGGCTTCTTCCGTCAGCCCGTTATTGCCGAGGTGTTGGTACGCGCGTAGCCGCATTGGGAGCCGCTGTCCTGGAAGCACCGCTCAGGGGATCTCTGATCGGTGCCGCAGTGCGGTTCACATTCGGGGCCGCCGTCGTCGAGTTGGCCCCAGCGGCTGTTCGCGTAGTAATTAACGGATCTCTAATCGGCGCCGCAGTGGGGCTTGCGTTAGGAGCCGCTATTGTTGAGCTGGGTCCTGCGGTCGTTTTCGTAGTGATTAAAGGATCCCGCATCGGTGCGGCAGTGCGGTCCACATTCGGAGCCGCCGTCGTCCTGCTGGGAGCCATGGTCGGACTTGCTTCGGCCGTTCTGTTGGTAGTCATAGCCGGACTGGGCCTGGGAGCGGTCATAGCTGGACTCGGCCTTGCCGTGGGCCCCATCGTTCCAACCGGTCGCCCACGCTGTGCGACACCGACAGTGGTCAGGAGGCCCAGCAGCATTCCGCACATCAATATCTTCTTCATACAGTGTCCTCCGTTAGTTCTGCTAACCACTTGTAAGGCTAGCGCTATACGGCGGGAGCACCAATCGGGCGAAGTCCGTAGATCAAGCGGAGAATTGCCCTAGGAGATAACGTCCTTGTCTCAAAGGACTTGCGCGGGCAGCACTAACCGCCAGTGGCTTGCCTAGCGCTGGGATACGATATTGGAAACGGCATTTGGCCAAGCCTTGCCGCGCCGGATAGCATCCACGCGGGGAGGCCACGTCAACAGTACCGCACGGGGTGTATATTGCATCCCAAATGCCGCGAGACCCTCATTCATTGCGTGATTGAATATGAAGCTTCTGCCTCGCCGACCGAACGACGTAGCATTTCTGGTGGTTTTCTCCTTACTTGTGAGTCTGGCGATTGCTTCTTACGTGATGTCCGATCGCTTTGCTGCCAGTGAAGACTCGGTGATCCACACCCAGGTAGTCATCGCCTTGCTGAGGGGAGTTGCCGCCGAGGTAAGTGCGGCCGAGAGCGCCCAGCGCGGGTACGCCCTTACCGGTGACCGGACCTTACTTATCGACTATGACGTTGGCCTGGACGCAATTCCTCGCCATTTGAAACTGTTGCAACAGATGACCGCGGACAATCCGAAGCAACAGCAACTGCTCTCTCAAATGGAGCCTTTGGCCGACCAAATGTTGGCCATGCTGAGGCAGTCGGTGCAATTGCAGGACCAAGATCCCACGGCCAAAGACCAACAGGCGGTGCTTACCAGCAATGGCTCGGTTCTGAGCAGCAAAATACTCGCATTGCTCAGTGAAATGCAGAGCGAAGAGACCCACCTGGGGGGCCAGAGGACGATTATCTCCTCCGCTAAACATCATCGCTCCCTGATCATCCTCACCTTCGGATTCTTGTTAGCTTCGGTAATGGCGGTGGTGTTGTTTCTCCTGATGAGCTCGGAGGTCACGCGCAGGACCCAAGCCGAGTCGGAAGCCAACGAAAACGAGGAGCGCCTCCGGCTGTTGGTAAACGGCCTCCGGGATCATGCGATCATGCGGCTTGACCTTGATGGCCGGATCAACACCTGGAGTCTGGGTGGCGAGCGGCTGTTTGGCTATCGTGTCTCAGAAATCCTGGGCGAGCCGCTGGCGCGGCTTTTCCGTTCTTCTGATCAGGAGATTCCCGAAGAGCAATTGCGCACCGCCTTTCGGGACGGTCACTTTCACAATGAATGCCAACAATTGCGCAAGGACGGCAAGCTCTTCTGGGCAACTACCGATATCACCCTCCTGAGAAATGACGCCGGGCAGGCGAGCGGCTATGCGCTGATCATCCGTGACATCAGCGAGCGCAGACAACAGCAGGATGAGATCAGGCAGCGCGAGGCCCAACTGGATGCTTTTTTCTCGAATGCGCCTGTGGGACTGGCGATCATTGACAAGAACCTTCGGTTCCAGCGGATCAACGGCCCATTCTCCCAGTTCAACGGACTTCCTGCGCAGGACAATCTTGGAAAGCAAGTACAGGAGGTGGTGAGACACCTCGCGCTACAGATTGAGCCGATCATCCGCGAAGTGGCAAACAGCGGTGAGCCGGTAATCGACTTTGAAATCACCGGGCCGCTGCCGGCAACCCCGGCGACCATGGGCTGGTGGCTCGAATCATTCTTTCCCATCAGCCGCGACGAACAGGTGGTGACGCAGATCGGCATTGTTGCCCAGGATATATCTGCACTTAAGCAGGCGGAGAACCGAGTGCGGGGCCTCAGCGCACGAATCCTGCAACTGCGTGACGACGAGCGCCGCCGACTGGCCCGCGACCTCCACGACTCACTGGGCCAGAACCTTACCGCCGTAAAGATGAACACTTCCTTTTTGGCAAGAGACGCTGCGTCGATGGATGAGCGAAGACGCAATGCTTTGACCGAAAGCATTGAGCTGATCGATAGGTGTCTGCAGGAGGTGCGCACGATTTCCCACCTGCTGCATCCTCCGATGTTGGATGAAGTCGGCTTAGTGCCTGCCATCCGGTGGTTTGCAACCGGGTTCGCCCAAAGAAGCGGCATTGAGGTTGAACTGGACTTGCCCGGGAAGCTTCGCAGGCTTCCCACCGACGTGGAAACAGCAGTCTTTCGCGTCATCCAGGAGAGCCTGACTAATGTTCACCGCCATTCGGGAAGTCCAACGGCGGTGATCCGCTTGAAGGTGGACCCCGAGCATATTCATCTGCAGGTCATAGACCACGGACGCGGCATACCACCGCACAAGTTGTCGCTACACCAGGAGAGTGAGACCATCGGCGTCGGGCTCATGGGCATGCGCGAACGCTTGCGCCAACTGGGTGGGCAACTGAACATTACATCCGACGGCGGCGGAACAGTCATCCGGGTCATAGTCCCGCTGGGCGAACCCGCGTCTGCACGTAGCGCCTAGCGGAATGCATCTCAATACATCGTGTGGCGTTCAACTCACACGCTGTGCCGCTATACACTGGTTAGTTACGTTCATGCCGCAACTGAAGAACGAGGCAGTATGAGCACTTTGAAGATTCTGATTGCCGATGATCATGATGTTGTCCGAAAGGGCCTGCGAATGCTCATCGAAGAACACCCGGGGTGGCAGATCTGCGGTGAGGCACGCTCCGGCCGGGAAGCGGTTGAAAAGGCAATTCAACTAGCGCCTGACGTCGCGATCATCGATGTCAGCATGCCCGATCTTAACGGGTTGGAGGCAACCAGGCAGATCCGCAAAGCGTGTCCGCACACCGAGGTTTTGATGGTCACTCATCACGATTCCGATGAAGTCGCCGCCGAGGTGCTGGACGCCGGGGCGCGGGGCTATGTTCTGAAATCGGACTCCGACAGGGACCTCGTCCACGCGGTCGAAGTGTTGAGCCAACACAAACCCTTCTTTACCTCCAGAGTCACCGAGATACTTCTTGATCATCGGGGAGATCCGGTGGCGGATCCCGGGGAATCCTTACGCGAACGGCTTACCATGCGCGAGCGGGAGATTCTCCAGCTTCTTGCTGAAGGCAAGACGGCGAAGGAGGTAGCCTCGATCCTGGGAATCGCCACCAAGACGTCTGACACCCATCGGACCAACATCATGCGTAAACTGAATGTGCATTCGGTAGCTGAACTAGTTCGCTATGCCATCCGCAACAAGATTGTGGAGCCTTGAAAGCGCAAGAATACGTAATTCACCGTATTTACAGAACGGGCCATTTGCCCTTGAAATGGATGAGTGCTCATGGATTTCGATGCTCCGACACGGATCATGCTCTCCGACGACCACACCTTTGTCAGGCGGGGTTTGCGCAACCTGCTTGAGTCCGCGGGTAACTACGAGATATGCGGCGAGACCGGTGACGGTAACTTGACCTTGGAGCTCGCCATGCGGTTAAGGCCGGATATTTTGATTACGGACATCTCCATGGCCCCGACGAACGGCTTGGAGGTGACCGCCGTGCTCCACCAGTTCCTCCCCGAGACAAAGATATTGATTCTGACCATGCATGACTCAGAGGAAATGCTGCGCGCAGCGTCCGCGGCAGGTGCGTCGGGATATCTGCTGAAGTCGGATCCGGAGGAGTTGTTAGTCGTCGCCCTGCGCTGCCTGGAAGAAGGCAAATACTTCCTTAGCCCCTCCTTCAACCATGTTCTGGCGGAAGAGCTGTTCCAGTAAAACTTCTGCACCACGCAGCTAAGCTTCAATCATCTTTGGCTCAGCGACTGAGTTACCTGTGCCTTCCGGGGCGTGTCTACAGCCACTCCGAACTATGTCTGATAACGCGCAAAATCACCAATAAATTAAAAGGCTTAAATCCTTGTTTTCTTAAGCTTAGCGCGATTTTGTCTGTAAAATCCTGAGCCCGTTGGACTTATAGACAAATTCTTGCAATCAAAGAGCTTATAGCCGCATCCTCAGTAGGGCTTTTGCGCCGCTCCTTAGGAAATAGTGTACGGATTGGGGATCTCGAAGCAAGCGAGAAACGGCCGAGAGAGGGTACGAAAGTAACCCTGCACAAGAAATTGACGACCCGGGAATAGGCTCGGCAATTACAAGCAACCGTCGAGCCTCCCACTTCATTGCCAGGGCCCAGGTTAGGCCAACCGAAGGCCTAACCTGGGGCACAGGCCTGGCGGAACCGGGAACGGATTCCGCCAGGGAGTGAGTCAGTTGCGGGCTATTGCCCGCCGTTAGGCGCGGACGCCGTCGACGACGTCGTGCTGGTGGATGCTACTTGGGTGGA
>CAVVDY010000009.1:0-94417 GCA_963747055.1 uncultured Acidobacteriaceae bacterium
TTCGGCCGGACGTACTTCGTCTTGCCGTTGGTCTTCAGCTTGAAGTACTCGCCGTTGATCTTCTTGTTGAGCTGGATGTCGCTGTAGTTGGCCAGGCGGTAATCGCCGGAGGGCTCCTGGAACCTCTGCTGGAGGCTCACGCCGCGGGTGGGATCGATCCACAGCGTGATGGTGGAGAACATGTTGCGGACCTTCTGCGACTTGGGCGTCAGCTCCAGCTTGCCGGTGTTCACGCCCTGGACTTCTTCCATTCCGTCGAACTTCACATCGAAGGACTTCTCCAGGTCCTTGCCGCTGCCGCCGAAGCCGAGCACGAGAAAGGTCTCGAAGTCGGCCTTGTTCTTGCCCGCGTCATACTCGGTCACCTGATCGACCTTGGGGACATAGACCTTCACGATGCCGCCGGTGAAGAGCACGTACTTCCGGTCGGGTGAAGTGATGTCGGCGGCCATCTGCACGTCGTCGCCCTGGCGGCGGAAGTACATCATGCCCTTCTGCAGATCATGCTCGTCAACGACTTTCTGATACTGGTCCCAGACAAAATCGGTTTGGGCGCTAGCGGAAGTTGGCCGCAGCGCGATCCATCGAGCCGAGAATGGCATCCAGATTCTGTGCTTGCGCTGCCGACGTCAGCAGCAATCCAACAACGGCGATAGCGAGTTTGTGCTTCATTCGCATTACTTGAGAAGTTAACACGGCCGCGCGGCCCAGGTTGCACTCGGGTAAAAAATGGCAGCGATCAGCGATGGGCCCAAACCTGGTAGGCGACGATTTTATTCTTGCCGTCGCGCACCGGCTGATAGCGGTCGATGGTCAGCTCTCCGGAGATGGGTTCCAGCACGCGCAACAGCGATTGCCGGATCTCCTGGTCGCTTCCTGTCTGCACCGCGTCCGCGTCCACTTTGTACACGAACCCTCTGCCTTGCGGCCTGACGACCACTTCGGTTTGATGCGGCGAGCGCACGGCCGGCTTGTCGCCGAAATTGACCGCCAGCGGCGCCAGAAAGATGAAGGCCAGGATCAGCGTGACCATGATGTCGTAGCGCACGCTGCCGCGGGGAGAGGTCCACCACAGGTAGCCGCCGAGGGTTTGGGAGAGCTTGCTCATGTTTGCATCAAGTGTAGAGAGCGGCGGTTAGCAGCGCAAGGAAAGGCGCTGTTCGCGATTGGCTTTGGCTGTTCGCCAGAATAATCCGGCCTTCAACCCTAAGCATCGCCGTCTGGCGAAAGGCGAAGAGGCAAAAGCCAATGGCCAAGAGCGCCTTGCTAGGTCCGCAGTTCCACCACCGTGGCCCCAGCGCCTCCTTCGTTTTGCGGGGGCTCGGAGACCGCGGCAACGTGGGGATGCTGTTGCAGGAACTGGCGGATCGCCTTGCGCAGGATGCCCATGCCGCTGCCGTGCACGACGCGCACGCGGATGGCGCCGGCAAGAAATGCGCGATCGACGAACTTTTCCACTGCGCTGGTGGCATCGTCCACGTTTTGCCCAATGACGTTGATCTCGGTCGGTACACTCTCGTCCTCGTGCGCGAGCGCCACATTGATGCCCCTCGCACGGGCCGCCGATACCGGATCGGCGCCGACCCGCACCACGACGTCGGCTATGTCATCGCGCGCAACTTTCATCTTCATCGGACCGACCGCTACTTCGAAGGAGTCGTCGTCGAAATGGCGCGTCACCTTGCCGTCACGCCCCAGCGACTTGAGCCGCACGGTGTCGCCGACTGAGACCTGTTGCACCACATGGGGAGCGGCATGACGGTCACCGGCATCGGAGCCGGTGGTGTGAGCGACGACCGTCGAATCGAACTGCTCGCGGAACTCACGCCGCATTTTGGCGATGCGGCGCTCGGCGTCCTTCGACAGCTTCAATGCCTGGGCACGGTCCTGCACGGCGTTCACCGTCTCCCGCGCACGATATTCGAAGTCGCGCAGGACGCTCTCCAGCTTTTTCTCAAGCTCGCGGACCTTCTCGCGCTGTTCCTTCTTGCCTTCGGCGGTAAGGTGATGGCGCTCGCGGGCCAGCTCCTGCTCGCGATTGCGAAGCTCGACGCGTTCATGGTCGATCTCGCGCAGGTCGGAGTGCAGCTGGTCGAGAAAGCGCGCCACATCCTGCGCCTGCGAGGTGAGCCGCTGACGCGCACCGGCGACGATTTTGTCCTGCAGGCCGATCTTCTGGGCGATGTTAATGCCCGCCGACGCGCCCGGCACGCCCATACGCAGCTCGTAGGTTGGGGCCAGAGTGCGCTCGTCAAAGCCGACCGCAGCATTCAGGACGCCCGGAGTGTTCGCGGCGTAGACCTTCAGCGCAGTGTGGTGAGTCGAGACGATGCTCAGGCATCCGCGGCCACGGAAGTAATCGGCAATGGCGACTGCCAGGGCGGCGCCTTCTTCCGGATCGGTGGCTGAGCCCAGCTCATCGAGCAGCACCAGCGAGTGCGCCGTCGTTTGCTGCGAGATGCGATTGATGTTGGTAACGTGCGCTGAGAACGTCGACAGGTTCTGCTCAATCGACTGGTAGTCGCCGATGTCGGCAAAGACGCCGTCAAGGATCGGCAGCTCCGCGCGCTCGGCGGGTACGGGCACGCCGGCCTGGGCCATCAAGGCCAGCAATCCGATGGTCTTCAAGGCGACGGTCTTGCCGCCGGTGTTCGGGCCGCTGATAACGACCTGGCGATGCTGGCCATCGATCTCGACGGTTATGGGAACCACGGCGCCACCCTTGGGCTTCAGGGTGCGCTCCAGCAGCGGATGGCGGGCCTTGAGGAGGATGAGCGAATCGCGCTCGTCGGCTGCTTCCGCCTGGTCCTGCGCTTCCAGAAAGCTCACGGCAACGCAGTCATACTCTTGCGCGAAGCGCGCCTTGGCGAACTGGAGTTCCAGCTCGCTCATGATGTCCACTGCAGCCGCGAGCGAGTCAGCATACTCGCCGATGCGGCGAGTCATCTCGAGCAGAATGCGGTGGATCTCGGCCACCTCTTCTTCGTTGAGCCGCACCAGCTCGTTGTTCTGCTCAATGGTCTCCAGCGGCTCCATGAAGACAGTCTGCCCGCTGGAGGAGGCCCCGTGCGCCACACCCTGCACGCGCCGGCGCTGCTCGGTCTTTACCGGGATGACGAAGCGGTCGCCGCGAATGGTGACCAGCTCATCCTGCACCGCACCGCCTTCGGAAAGACGGCGTAGATAAGAGCGCAGCGACTCCTGAATGGAGCGCTTCTGTTTTTCGATTTCACGCCGGATGCGGGCAAGTTCAGGAGAAGCGCGGTCGTCGAGTGTGCCGTCGGGCAGAATCTTGTTGCCAAAGTAACGGAGCAGCGGAGCGAAGTCGGCCAGCTCCTGCGAGAGCGCGGTCACTTCGTGCCAATTGTCTTTGATGTGCACCGTGGGATGCAAGGCGATCTCGCGCCACTCGGCCGCGCGGTCGGCGAGCAAAAGGACCTCGCGAACCTCGGACAGTTCCAACACCGCGCCACCGATGCGCGACTTGTCGATCAGCAGGCCCGGATCGAGCAGCCCGTGAAAGTCGAAGCTGCCGCCGGTGCGCAGGTATCCGCTTAGCTCCTGGGTGAGCCGCTGCTGCCGCTCGATCCAAGCGCGCTCCTGTGCCGGAGCGAGCGCCAGTACGCGCTCGCGTCCCAGCGGCGATGCGGTGTAGCCCGCGAGCATCTGGCGAAACTCATCGAACTCCAGCACGCGTTCGCTGGTGTGCGGCAGAGGTGAAGGTGAGAGCATGGACCTATTCATCGTAATCGAGAAGAAAGCTGCCAGCCACCAGCTATTAGCTATCAGCGTTCAGTCCAGCAACCGCGGATTGACGCGGACAAACGCGGAAAGGCAGAAAAGAGAGCCACCGATCGGAGTGCAGCCTTGGAGAGAGTTCCAGTTGCGTTTCGAGGTGGCGGCTGACAAGTGAAACCGCCGGCTTCTTGTTGTAACCGTGCTTTCACGCCCGGGGTGCAGACTACCCACGGGGCTGGCTGTGCGGATACACTGTTCCCCGAGCAAAAACTACATCTCGTCATCGTCATACAAGGGGAGCGCATGTCTCATCAATTGTCCGACGCATTGGTCTTCTTTGGCGCCACAGGAGACCTCGCCTACAAGAAGATCTTCCCGTCGCTGCACAACATGGTGAGGCGGAACGCCCTGGACGTGCCCGTGATTGGCGTGGCGAAGTCAGGCTGGACGGTCGAGCAGCTCCACGACCGCGCCAGAGACAGCATCATGAAGGCCGGCGGTGCGGTGGACGATGACGCCTTCAAGAAGCTGTGCGAACTGCTGCAATACATCGACGGCGACTACAAGGACGAGAAGACCTACCAGGCGATTCGCACCAAGTTGGGCGATGCCCAACTGCCCACCCACTATCTGGCGATTCCGCCGAGCATGTTTCCCGTGGTGGTGCAGGGGCTGGGGAAGTCCGGGGCTGCCAAGAATGCCCGGGTCATTGTCGAAAAGCCGTTTGGGCGCGACCTGATCACCGCACGCAAGCTCAACGAGACGCTCCACCAGGTCTTTCCGGAAGACTGCATCTACCGCATTGATCACTATCTGGGAAAAGAGGCGGTGGAAAACCTGCTGATCTTCCGCTTTGCCAATAGCTTTCTCGAGCCGATCTGGAACCGCAACTACGTGCACAGCGTGCAGATCACCATGGCGGAGTCGTTTGGTGTCGAGGGGCGCGGCAAATTTTACGAGGAGGCGGGCGCCATCCGCGACGTGGTGCAGAACCACATGCTGCAAGTTGTGGCGTTTCTCGCAATGGAGCCGCCCACCAGCATGTATGTCGACTCGGTGCGCGACGAGCAGGTGAAGATCTTCCGCAGCATTCCGCCGCTGAGCCCGGCCAACATCATTCGCGGGCAATTTCGCGGATACCGTGACGAGCCGGGTGTCTCGCCGCATTCTGATGTCGAAACCTTCGCTGCACTGCGGCTGGAGGTTGATTCGTGGCGCTGGTCGGGCGTGCCATTCCTCATCCGGGCGGGCAAGCGGCTGCCTACAACCGCAACCGAGGTCTACATTAAGCTGCGCAAGCCGCCGCTGGCCAAAGGTGGTCCGGAAGGGCGGAACTACTTCCGCTTCCGTCTGGGACCGGACATCGAGATCAATATCGGCAGCCGCGTGAAGCGCCCGGGGCCGCTGATGGTGCCTATGCCGGTTGAGCTCTCAGCCGTGAAATACAGCTCCACCGACGAGATGGAAGCCTACGAGCGCCTGCTCACTGACGCGATGAAAGGCGATCCCGAGCTGTTCGTGCGGCAGGACGCAGTGGAGACCGCGTGGGCCATCGTCGATCCTATCCTGGGCGATTGCTGTCCGGTGGAAGTGTACGAGCCGGGAAGCTGGGGCCCGCCGGATGCTCGCGAGCTGGCAGCGGACATCGGCGGCTGGCACGACCCGGAGTAATGAAGAAGCAGACCAAAGCAAACGTGCGGCGGGCCAGCCGTATGCGTCCGGAATACGATTTCAGCAGAGGCGTGCGCGGCAAACATGCGGTCCGGTATTCATCCGGCAGCAACGTTGTTGTCCTGGCACCCGATGTCGCCAGACAGTTTCCCACTGCGGACGACGTGAACGAAACGTTACGCGCGGTGGCCAAGTTGATTGAACGCAAGAGAAGCCGCTCAAGATCTGAAACAACCTAACAACCTAATGATTCGGCCGTGTGGGTGACACGTACATGTTACCGGCAATGACGAACCGTAGCGGTGCAGCGACCGCCTTCGTGATCCCGATACGCGGCGTAGCAATGATCTTCTCTGGCTTATAGCCGTCATCGGCAAACCACAAATCCGAGCGCCGCGAGGCCATGTCCTTCGCGTTATCTCGCTCGCGGGTGATACCGAGCGCCTGCGACATTCTTCCCGGACCGCTGGCAATCAGGCGCAGTTGCGCCAGCCGCGGCGGCGAAGATAACTCCAGCCCACGCGCCTCGGCCATCGTTTCGATTCCCCAAACCGGCTTCATTGCCCGTAGCAGCACGCCTTCGGCATCGCCTTCGGGCATGCAGGAGACGTTCAGGCAGTAGTGATTGCCATAGATGAAATACACGTAGGCGTGGCCGGGAGGTCCAAACAGCACGGCATTGCGCGGGGTGCGACCCGAGTAAGCATGGGCTGCCGGATCGTCGGCTCCCAGGTATGCCTCGTCTTCCACGATGCGCCCAGCCAGCAACCTTCGGCCTTCACGACGCACCAGCAGCTTACCTAATAGCTCACGTGCAACCGTTACCGGATCGCGATCATAGAACGAGCGGGGAAGGATAACTGCATCGCGAAGGCGGCGGGCTTGCGACAGTCTCGCGCGGGATTCTTCGCTGTCCATTGCCGAAGGGGAGGGATGACGTTTGCCGCTCACTCCTTGACGGATACCATGCGCAGGCGTTTGTAGTCGAGCACCCAGCGGCCATCAGAGAAAAGCCTTGGCCTGGCCAGTTCTTCCACTCGCCGAATAGCCCGAACACGCTGCTCGTGTGTGAGGGGATCCAGGGCAAAGCGGCAGAACATCTGCAGCCAGTTGGCCAGGCCGTCCCCAGCCCCGTCCAGCGGTGTTGGCCTGTCATAGCGCACGGCGAAGTCCACGCGCAAACCATGCGACTCCAGAAGATGAGCATAGTAGCCAAGTTTCGCAAAGTGCCAGGGTAGAAGCTTGCCCGGATCTTCGATCCCCAGCTCATTCAGCGCTTGCTGGGCGGCTTCCAAAACCACCTGGAGATTTCCGTGTCCGCCCATCTCGAACACGAACCGCCCGCCTTGCTTCAGCGACCGCGCGATCGAAGCAATTGCCCGCTCCTGATCGGTTACCCAGTGCAACGCTGCATTGGAAAACACAGCGTCGAATTCGTTCACGAAGGGCAGGGCCGCGGCGTCACACAGGTCAAACCGTAGCTGGGGGAAGTTGTTGCGGGCCGCAGCAATCATCTCCGGCGAGGCGTCGATTCCCACGACGTCCGCCCCTGCTTCGGCAATCTCCTGGGTGAGCTGTGCGGTGCCGCAGCCTACATCCAGAATGCGCTCGCCCGGCTTCGGCGCCAGAAGCTGCACCAGATCGCGGCCGTACTCCCATGCCCAGGAATGGCTCGCCTGATACAAATCGGGATTCCACTGCTGTTGTGCCGGGCTGCTCATGAACTCCGTCGAGGCGTGCGGTTCAGTCCCATCAGAACTGGCATCCTTGTAGAATTAAAGATTCGGCCTATGAACAAGATGATTCTAGCCAACCTGGCGCACCGTCCGTTCCGCGCGCTGATCGGGGTGTTCGCCGTGGCAGTAGAAGTTACGCTGATTTTGCTGATCGTCGGCATCATGCTGGGGATGCTGACGGATACCAGCAATCGCCAGGCAGGCATCGGGGCCGACATCCTGGTGCAGCCCCCGGGCGCGTCCCTGTTCGTGGGGGTCAGCGGAGCGCCGGTGTCGGAGAAAGTCGCGGACAAGCTTCGCGAGCTTCCCCATGTTGCCGCGGTGGCGCCGGTGGCGGCACAGCTTACCACTACAGGCTACGTTTCGGTCATCGACGGCGTCGACCTGAAATCCTTTGAAGCTGTGGGCGGACCGCTGGATTACCTAGCGGGAGGCCCCTTCCAGGGCCCGTACGACATCATCGTCGATGATCTCGAGGCCGGGGCAAAGCACCTGAAAGTGGGCGACAAGGTCGAGCTCCTGAACCATGAATTCCGCGTCTCCGGCATTGTCGAGCACGGCCGCGGTGCCCGCCAGTTCATTCCCATGGCAACCCTGCAGGACCTTATTGGCGCCAAAGGCAAGGCTTCGATCTTCTACGTCAAGCTGGACAATCCCAACAATGCCGACCTGGTAGTGAAGGAGATCAAGAGCGTTCCCGGCATGGAGCAATACGTGGTCCACTCGCTGAGGGAATATCTGACCCTGATGAGTTCCAACAGCATTCCTGGCCTGACCACGGTGATTCGCGTGGTAATCGGGATCGCGATGATCATCGGCTTTATCGTGATCTTCCAGGCAATGTATGCGGCGGTGATGGAGCGGACGCGCGAAATCGGCATTCTGAAATCGCTCGGCGCGGGCAAGCTCTACATCGTGAATGCCATTCTGCGTGAAACTCTGGCGATTGCGATTGGAGGAATCATTCTGGGGATTGCGATGAGCTATGCGGCGAAAGTGGCATTGAAGGCAAATTTCCGCACCCTGCCCTTGATGATCACCGAGGGGTGGCTGGTGCGCGCAACCATCATCGCGATTGTGGGCTCGCTGCTGGGAGCGCTGTACCCGGCGCTGAAGGCGGCGCAGAAAGATCCCATCGACGCGCTGGCGTACGAGTAGAGTTGTTCAGCGATCAGCTAAAGGACAAGCAACCACTGATTTGCACGGATCTCCACAGATCAGAGAGGAAAGTTCTGATTCAAGAGTTCTTGACCGTGGAAATCTGTGCCCATCGGTGGTTTCAAAATTCTGACAGCTACTTCGGCTGTGCCTCTGGCTGCGGCGAAGCTCCCGTCGCCGGCGAGCCCTGAGGCGGCGGATTGTTCTTCACCTTGTCGGAGTTCTTGATGAACAGCACCGCCTTCCAGATGTCGTCATCGGTCAGCTGGCCATCCCATCCCGGCATTCCAGTAAGGCGGATGCCATACTTCGCTACGTAGAAAAAGTTCGCGTCAGGGTCGTCCGGGGTGCGGGTCATCAATTGCGGCACCGGCGGATAGAACTTGGTGCGCATCGGCGAGATGGTCTGCTTGAGGCTGCCATGGCAGAACGAGCAGTTGTCGTCGTAGACCTTCTGGCCGGCGAGGAGGTTTTCCATCGTCGGCTGAAAGGGATTGTCCTGTTTGGGGGCGTGCGCTTCCACCCACGCATCGACCGACTGATTGGCGACCCTGCGTTCCAGGGTGCCGGGATGGTTTCCTACCGCCCGCGTGTCGAAATGGCCGGTAGTGGCATAAAAGTATGCGCCGCCAAAAACCACCAGCAGCGTAATAACGACTCCCAGAATGAACCCGCGCATGTGTCTCCTTAGATACGCTGGAGTTGCTTTGCTTCAGCCAGTAAGAATAAACCACGCTGCCGCGAACAGACCGCTCCGGAGCTTATCGCATGAACCCATCGCAACGGGCGGTGTCTCGCTGCGGGGCTGATCTATCCGAAACATGCGGCAGCGTGACTAAAACAAGCTGACCGCGGCTGGCCGCTCAGTAATTCCTTAGGCGCCGCGCTTCGCGCACCACGTCCGCAACTTTGGGCAGAAAGGCCTCTTCCAGCGGCGGCGAGAAGGGCACCGGCGAGTCAGCCGAGGCGATGCGCACGATTGGAGCGTCAAGCGCGTCGAAGCACTCTTCGTTGATGATGGCCGCGACTTCGCCAGCAATGCCGCCGGTTTTGGTGTCTTCGTGCAGCACGATTACGCGATTCGTCTTCTCGACCGTGTCACGAATGGCTTCGCGATCGAGCGGCAGTACCGTGCGCAGATCGACCACCTCCAGCTCGATGCCTTCCTTCGCTAATATTTCCGCAGCTTCGAGCGCGACGTAGACCATGGCCGCATAGGTGATGATGCTGACGTCTCCGCCTTCCCGCACCACGCGCGCCTTGCCGATGGGAACGGTGTAATCCTCTGCGGGCAGCTCTTCCTTGATTCGCCGGTAAAGAAACTTGTGCTCGAAGAACAGCACAGGATTGTTGTCGCGGATGGCCGACTTGATCAGCCCCTTGGCGTCGTAGGCGCTCGCCGGACAGATCACCTTCAGCCCCGGCGTGTGTGCGAAATACGTTTCAGGGTTCTGCGAGTGGAACGGCCCGCCATGAACGCCTCCGCCGGAAGGCCCGCGCAGAACGACAGGCACCGGCGCGCCCCAGCGAAAATGCGCCTTGGCCAGCAGATTGTTGATCTGGTTGAAGGCGCAACTGATAAAGTCCATGAACTGGAATTCGGCGACCGGCCGCATTCCGGTGAGCGCGGCACCGAAGCTGGCGTTCACGATGGCCATCTCGGAGATGGGCGTATCGACCACGCGTTCCGGGCCAAAACGGTCGATCAGCCCTTCGGTGACTTTGAACGCGCCGCCGTAAACGCCGATGTCCTCGCCAATGCAGAACACCGCCGGGTCGCGCTCCATCTCTTCCCAGATTCCCTGGCGAATGGCTTCCAGATAGGTGACAGGTGGCATAGAATTCACAAACGCGAAACTAAGGTTAGCGGCGTACTCCTGATTCGGTTTTGAAGGGGCGCGGCTTCAGCCGTGCCGCACAAGGCCCAATAATGCGGGCTTTAACCCCTGAGGAGCTTCGTTCCTTGTCCAAGATCAAGTAAGAAGGCTCAGAAACCGCAATGCGAAAAACTACCATAACCGAGGCTCGTCGCAATTTTTCTATAACTCTCGATCGCGCATTGCGCGGAGATCGCATTGTTCTGCACCGTCGCGGCCAACCTGCCGCCGCCCTTGTACCCATGGAAGACCTCGAACTCATCGAGCGTTACGAAGACGAGCTCGACATCAGAGCCGCTCGCAGGGCTCGCAGAGAGAAAGGAAGAATCCCCTGGGAGCAGATCAAGAAGGAGTTAAATCTGTAATCCTCTCGCCGCCTATGGCCGCGCTCACTTCAAATGCACCGCCGCATCTTCTTGCCTGGTCGCGGCACTCGCTTTGCGTAACTTTGTTGTAACCGGCCCGTACTTAGGGCGAATCTGGTGGCAACTGTCGTCGCAATAAACCCCCTGATGTGTCTTGTCGGTCTCCGGATCGGGCATCGGTGAAGCCACCGCTGCCTCGCGATCCGCCTCAAGTTCCTGCTCCACGTCGTCGATCAGTTTGTGGTTGTCGGCGGCGCTCAGCCACTTCCTCTCGTTGATGAGATAGTTTTCAAACCGCGCAATCGGATCGCGCGCGCGCCAATACTCAAACAGTTCTTGCGGAACGTACTGCGCCGCATCGTGGATGGCGTGGCCTTTCATGCGCATCATCTTGGCTTCGATCAGCGTCGGACCTTCGCCACGCCGCGCGCGTTGGCAGGCCTCATGCGTCGCGTCATACACCTGGCAGGGATCGGTTCCATCAACGATTACGCCGGGGATGCCATAGGCAATCGCCCGCTCCGCCAGATCGCGCACGCAGAATTGCATGTCGCTGGGGGTTGAGTATCCCCAAAGGTTGTTCTCGACGATCAGCACCAGGCCCAGCTTCTGGACGGCGGCAAAATTCAGGCTCTCGTAGGTGACGCCCGTGGACTGTCCGCCATCGCCGACATACGTCAGCCCGACCACGTTCTTGCCCTGCAGCCGTGCGCCGAGACAAACCCCTGGCATCACGCCGATCAGCTCGCCCAGCATGGAAATGGGCGCGCACACATTGCGCCGCTGCCAGTCACCGAAGTGCGACGAGGCGTCGCGCCCAAAGGTGGGCGAGTCGGCCTTGGCCATGTATTGCCGCATGATGTCGCGTGCGCTGAAGCCGCGTACCAGCATTGCGCCCTGGTTGCGGATCATCGGTCCCAACCAGTCGTCGGGCCCGAGCGCATAGGCCGAGGCACACGAGCAGCCCTCCTGTCCCAGCCCAAAGTAGACGCCGCCGACCACCTTGCCCTGCTTGTAGAGATTCTCCAGCGCCGTCTCCATGCGGCGGTTGAGCAGCATCCAGCGATAAATGGCGATCGACTGCTCGCGCGAAAGATACTGCGAGGGGCGGATCGGTGGCGGCGCAGCGCTCAGGTCGCCTTCGATACGGTACTCGACGTTCGCGCCCTCGCCGCTCATGTAGATGCGGAACTCGGGGCGTTCCAGACGGTAGTCGGGGATTTCGTAGGTGCGCGACGACGCGGCGCGTGAGCCATCAGATTTCTGTACCTGGGTTTCAGGGGTGGTCGCTGCCTTAGCCGGCGAGACCTTGGACTGCTTCTTCTTGGAAGCTGGTGCGGGGCGCTTTTCTTGTGGGCCATACGCTGCAGAGGCAACAATAATTGCTTTGCGCGGACAGAGGCAAGTTGGGGGAAGAAGTTCTTACCACGGGGTCACGGAGGACACTAAGAATAATAGGTCCCGGCGGATGCTTCCAAGGTCTGAGGTTCTTGCCCAACAACAAGTTTTCGTTGGGAGGCGATTTGAGATCTGCTTCTGTCAGGGCCCGATGCCTCTCTACTAGGTTTTGTTAACACTAAAGAGGAACCGAAGTGGCTTTGTTCCGCCTTCCTTTTAGTCTTGTTAGTCTTGGCGGTGGAAACGGAATTTGGAACGGAACCTCGCAGAACTTCCATTCTCCGTGTCCTCGGTGCCTCCGTGGCTGAAGTGCTTTCTCCGCCACCGCGTCATTTTTTGTAAATTTCTCTTGACTGAATGAGTCCTCATTCAGTACGCTTGATCTAACTTAATACGGCGCGCGTCGTTGCCATCCTCACCCCACATCTTGCGACGCGCGCTCATTCTTTCTGGGCCGTTTTTTGAGGAGAACGTTGTGCAGAGCCAGGTTCCCGTTTCACCCCATCGTTTGTCATTCTGGGAAAGTCATCGTCCGCGCATCGTCTCCCACAATCGAAGTTCGTAGTACCAGCACACTCGACAAGCCATTTTGGACGTCTATTGCATCAGTCAGGTCGAATTTCGGCTGGCAGCTAGTTGAGGCAGATCGCAGTCATGCACAGACAGATCAACAAAGTCGCCGTTCTAGGAGCGGGCACTATGGGCGCCCGCATCGCCGCACACCTGGCCAACGCCGGTGTTCCATCGTACCTGCTCGACATCGTTCCTCCCGATGCCGACGGCCCGGCACGCAACCGCATTGCCGCCGCCGGTCTGGAAGCCGCGGTCAAGTCGAAGCCGGCTGCATTTTTCAAACCGTCGCTCGATTGCCTGGTCACCATCGGCAACTTCGAGGACGACCTCGAGAAGCTGGCTGATGTCGACTGGATCATCGAAGCCGTCATCGAGGACTTGAACATCAAGCGCGAGCTTCTGCGCCGCGTCGACGCCATCCGCAAGCCGGGTACGATCATCACCACCAACACCAGCGGCCTGCCGGTGGCCAAAATCGCCGAAGGCTTTCCCGAGGACTTCCGCCGCTCGTGGTTTGGCACACATTTCTTCAATCCGCCGCGCTACATGCGCCTGTTGGAACTGATTCCCACACCCGACGCCGACCCCGCGCTGATGTCGGTCATCGCCGGCTTCTGCGATCTGCACCTGGGCAAAGGTGTGGTCTACGCCAAGGACACGCCCAACTTCATCGCCAATCGCATCGGGACGTTCTCCATCCTGAACGTCATGCGCGTCATGCAGGAGATGGACCTCAGCGTCGAAGACGTGGACGCCCTGACCGGCACTGCCGTCGGCTGGCCTAAGACCGCCACCTTCCGCCTCGCCGATCTGGTCGGGCTCGATGTTCTCGGGCATGTGGTTCGTAATGCCATGACCAACATCCACGACGAGCGCAGCGACCTGAAGCTGCCGCCGTTCTTCACCGAGATGCTCAACCGCAAGTGGCTGGGCGACAAGGCCAGGGGCGGCTTCTACAAGAAGCAGAAGAGTCCCGACGGCGACAAGCGCTTTGCCCTGGATTGGAAGACGCTGGAATACCGTCCTTCGCAGAAACCGAAATTCCCCGCGCTGGAGATGGCGAAGAACGTCGACGACCTCGGCGAACGCCTCGCCATGCTGCTGGCTCCGTCGAAGGACAAGGCCAATGCCTTCCTCTGGACCGTGCTCTCGGATCTCTGGACCTACTCTGCGAATCG
Organism: uncultured Acidobacteriaceae bacterium; assembly: GCA_963747055.1. GTDB lineage: Bacteria > Acidobacteriota > Terriglobia > Terriglobales > Acidobacteriaceae > CAVVDY01. Next base: position 13,695 of record CAVVDY010000009.1, read on the forward strand.
CATCGGCGAAATTGCCGAATCTGTCGTCGAAATCGATCGCGCCATGAGGTTGGGCTTCAATTGGGAGCTCGGCCCCTTTGAACTGTGGGATCTCGCCGGCGTGCCCAGGACCGTCGAGCGCATGAAGAAAGAAGGCAAGCCCATCGCGCCCCAGGTCGAGAAGCTGCTCGCCTCCGGCAAAACAAGCTGGTACGCCGACGACCCCAGGACGGCCAGCGGCCGCGACTATTTCGATGTCCCGGCGAGCGGCTACAAACCTGAAGAAGTTCCTGCCGGCGTCTGGTCGGTAACAGTTGCGAAAAAGTCGAACGGTGTGGCGAAGAAGAATCCCGGCGCATCGCTGGTCGATCTCGGCGATGGCGTTGCCTGCATCGAGTTCCATTCCAAGATGAACTCGCTGGGCGGCGACATCGTGCAACTCATCACCCAAACGCTGAAGCCGGGCGGCGCGGGCGACAACTTCGACGCCTTCGTCATCACCAATGACGCCCCGAACTTCTCCGTCGGCGCCAACATCATGATGCTGCTCATGGCCGTTCAGGAAGAAGAGTGGGACGAAGTCGACATGGCCGTCCGCCAGTTCCAGAACATGACGCAGGCTATCAAGTTCTCGACCAAGCCGGTCGTGGTCGCGCCGTTCGGCATGACGCTGGGTGGAGGGACCGAGATCATGCTGCACGGCGCGGCCCGCCAACCCCATGCCGAACTTTACTCTGGCCTGGTCGAGGTCGGCGTCGGCCTGCTGCCCGGCGGCGGCGGCTGCAAGGAGATGACAATTCGCGCCATCCATAAGGCCACGCACATCCGCCCGCAAGGCCGCGGCGAGAGCGTGGAGCTGATGGAAGCGATGAAGCAGGCCTTCGAAACCGTTGCCATGGCCAAGGTCTCGACCTCGGCTGCCGAAGCGCGCAACCTTGGATTCCTCTCGCCGGGCGACTACGTGACGATGAATCGCGAACGCGTGCTGAGCGACGCCAAAGAACGCGCGCTGGAGCTGATGCACGAAGGCTGGCGTCCGCTGGCGCCGCGCCACGACATCCCTGCGCCGGGCGAAAGCATTCTGGCCACGCTGAAGCTGGGCGCGCACATCATGCGGCAAGGCGAGTTCATCACCGATCACGAAGTGAAGATCGCCGGCAAAGTGGCCGAAGTGCTCTGCGGCGGCAACGTTACCCCGGGCACGCTGGTCAGCGAGCAATACCTGCTCGACCTGGAGCGCGAAGCTTTCAAGTCGCTCTGCGGCGAGCGTAAGACGCAGGAGCGCATCCAATACACGTTGAAGACCGGCAAGACACTGAGGAACTAGATGCATTTGAACCACGGATTGCCACGGATGAACACGGATTGCGGAGCCGGAGCGGCCGGCACAATTCGAGCCCACGGCGGAAGCCGTGGGGAACGGATGCCAGAAAGAGGACGAGCCGCTCTGGCGGCGGCATAACTTGTTTATTTGTAGGATTTTACATGTAACTATCTTTAGAATGAGGATTTTGCAACGACAATCACGCTAAATGACTGATTCTAAAGATTCGATGCAACAAAAAATATTGCCTAGCGCTGGTAGCTGTCAGCTGGGAGCTTGAAAATGTCTGACGTCGTTATCGTATCCGCTGTCCGTACTCCGGTGGGCAAGGCCACCAAAGGGACCCTGCGCGCCACCCGTCCCGACGACCTCGCCGCGGTCGCCATCAAGGGCGCGCTTGAGCGCGTGCCCCAGCTCGACCCCAAGGAGATCGAAGACGTGATCCTCGGCTGCGCCATGCCCGAGGCCGAGCAGGGCATGAACGTCGCCCGCATCGCCTCGCTGCGCGCCGGCTTGCCGGTCGAGGTATCGGCCATCACCGTGAACCGCTTCTGCTCCTCGGGCCTGCAAGCCATTGCCATGGCTGCCGAGCGCATCATGGCGGGCGGCGCCGACGTGATCGTTGCAGGCGGCGTCGAGTCGATGACCATGATCCCCATGGGAGGCCACAAGGTCTCGGCCAATCCCTGGCTCATCGCCAACTATCCCGACTCCTACCTCTCGATGGGTCTGACCGCCGAGCGCCTGGCAGCGCTCTACAACATCACGCGCGAGCAGTCCGACCAGTTCTCGGTCGAGAGCCACAAGAAGGCCATCGCCGCTATCGAAGCCGGCAAGTTCGACGACGAGATCGTGCCTGTGCCCGTCAGCTTCACCACGCCCAACGGCAGCAAGCCCAAGCGCACCGAGATCATCTTCAAGATGGATGAAGGCCCGCGTGCCGACACCTCGCTGGAAGCGCTCGCGGCCCTGAAGCCCGCCTTCCACGCCAAGGGCACCGTCACCGCCGGCAACTCGTCGCAGATGTCCGATGGTGCAGCGGCTGCCGTCGTCATGTCGGCCGAGCGCGCCAAGGCTCTGGGACTGAAGCCGCTCGTCCGCTACGTGGGATTTGCCACCGCAGGGTACAAGCCGGAAGAGATGGGAGTCGGCCCGGTCTTCGCCATTCCCAAGGTTCTGAAGCGCGCCGGCCTAAAGTTGAGTGACATCGACGTAATCGAATTGAACGAGGCCTTCGCGGCGCAATCGTTGGCAGTGATTCAGCAGGCCAAGCTTGATCCCTCTCGCATCAATGTTAACGGCGGAGCGATCGCGCTGGGTCATCCCCTGGGCTGCACCGGAGCCAAGCTGACGGCCACCATCATTCGCGAGCTCAAGCGCCGCAAAGCCCGCTACGGCATGGTGACCATGTGCGTCGGCGGCGGCATGGGCGCAGCGGGAGTCTTCGAGAATTTGCAGTAAGCAAGACAGGCTTCACCACAGAGGCACGGAGGACACGGAGAAAGAGAGGATCGATTCTTAGGACTGTCGCCCAGCGAGTGCTCTGGCATTGGCAAGCGTGGTCGTAACCTCATGTTCTTATACCTATCTTTCTTCTCCGTGTCCTCCGTGCCTCTGTGGTGAACAGGCTTTTCCAAGTTCAAAGAACCGAGGTTGAACCATGGCGACAACGACCGTAGCTCCCAAGACCAAACTCACGGGCGGAAGCTTTCTGCTCGAAGAACACAATCTGGACGACGTCTTCACTCCTGAAGACTTCACCGAGGACCATCAGATGGTCGTCAAGCTCGCCGAAGAGTTCGCGACCAACGAAGTCGTCCCCGAAGCCGAAAAGATGGAGCACAAGGAGTGGGCCGTCTGCCGCGAGCTCTTGCGCAAAGCGGCAGAGCAGGGCCTGACCAATGCCGACATTCCCGCCGAATACGGCGGCTCCGACATGGACAAGGTCTCCTCCGCCATCATCTCCGACTTCATGTCGAAGTATGGCAGCTTCATGGTGACCATGGGCGGGCACAGCGGCATCGGCACGCTGCCCATCGTCTTCTTCGGTACCGAAGCGCAGAAGAAGAAGTACCTGCCCAAGCTGGCTACCGCGGAGATCGTCGGCGCCTATGCGCTCTCGGAGAGTACCAGCGGCTCCGATGCGCTCAACACCCGCACTCGCGCCGTGCTCTCGCCCGACGGCAAGCACTACATCCTCAACGGCGAGAAGATGTGGATCACCAACGCCCACTTCGCCGACCTGTTCACCGTCTTTGCCAAGGTCGACGGCGAGAAGTTCACCGCCTTCCTGGTGGAGAAAGACTTCCCCGGCTTCTCGGTCGGCGCGGAAGAGAAGAAGATGGGCATCCGCGGTTCGTCCACCGCTCCGCTCATCCTCAACGACTGCAAGGTGCCGGTCGAGAACGTCCTTGGCGAGATTGGCAAAGGACACATCATCGCCTTCAACATCCTGAACGTGGGCCGCTTCAAGCTGGGCGCAAGCTGCGTCGGCGGAGCCCGCACCTCGCTGGCCAGCGCCACCTCCTACGCCAAGGAGCGCAAGGCATTCACCAAGACGATCGCCGACTTCGGCCTCATTCGCGAGAAGCTGGCGCAGATGGCCATCGGTACCTATGCCGGCGAATCCATGGTCTATCGCACGGTCGGCATGATGGACACCGCCTTGGCCCTGACCGACAAGACAGCCGGAGAGATTCGCAAGGCCATCGAGGAATACGCCGTCGAGTGCTCCATCATCAAAGTGTTCTGCTCGGAGATGCTCGACCACGTGGTCGATGAGACGGTGCAGATCTACGGCGGCTATGGCTTTGTCGAGGAGTATCCGGCGGAGCGGCCGTATCGCGACTCGCGCGTCAACCGCATCTTCGAAGGCACCAACGAGATCAATCGCCTGATCATCACCGGCTGGCTGCTGAAGCGTGCGATGAGCGGACAGCTTCCGCTGCTGCCGGCGATCAAGAAGACCATGGACGAAGTGATGGCCGGGCCATCATTTGGCGACGAAGCCGAGGGCGTGCTGGCGGCGGAGCAGAAGATCGTCTCCAACGCCAAGAAGCTTTCCATGCTGGTGGCGGGCGCGGCTTCGCAGAAGTACATGCAGAAGCTGGCCGATCAGCAGGAGATCATGGGCGGCATCGCCGACATGGTGATCGAAACCTTCACCATGGATAGCTGCCTGCTGCGCGCGCGCAAGTCCGTCGAAGCCAATGGCGAGAAGAAAGCCGCGCTGGTCACGGCCATGACGCAGGTGTATATCGCCGGAGCCATGAATCGCCTGGAAGCGGCTGCGAAGAAGGTCATCGCCGCCGTGGCCGAAGGCGACATGCTGCGCACCCAGATGGCCATCGTCCGCCGCCTGGTAAAGCACGATCCGGTGAACGTCATCGCCCTGCAGGAGCAGATCGCCGCCCGGGTGCTCGAAACTGGCAAGTACGTGACGGCGTAACAGCGTAACCGATCACCACGGAGACACGGAGAGCACGGAGATAATCTCACATTTACTTTCGGACTCTGTGTCCTCTGTGCCTCCGTGGTGAAGGCCTCTCGCGCCTGATCGCGAAGATGCCTGCTTTGCCTTCCCTGTGTGCTCCGCGCCCCCAGTGGTGGTAGCTTTTCTTCATGCCGCAAACATTGGAGTCCTTGGCCGAGGTTCTCTCGGCGCACCTCATTGGCGACGGTCTGATCGAAGTCTCACGCGTCGCCAGCATTGCGAGTGCTCAGGCCGGAGACTTGGTCTTTGTCCAATCCGCCGATCACCTGGCTGATGCTCTGGCTTGCGAAGCGTCCGCCATCATCGCCGGCGAGTTCGCCGCGACCTCGCAGAGTTCTAAGCCGGTGCTGATTGCTGCCAATCCGCGGCTGGCCTTTGCCACCGCAGGAGCCATCCTGCACGCGCCACCCAAGCACGCGTCCTCGATCCATCCCACGGCCATCATCCATCCGTCGGCGAAAGTCTCCCCTACCGCCAGTGTCGATGCCTACTCCGTGATCGAAGCGAACGCGGTGGTCGGCGACCGGACTTACATTTCCGCGGGATGCTACATCGGCGCGGGTGTTGTGATTGGCGACGACTGCGAGATCTATCCTCGCGTGGTCATCTATCCCGGCACCGTCCTTGGCCGCCGCGTGATCGTTCATGCCGGCGCGGTGCTTGGCTCCGACGGCTTCGGCTATGTGCGCGACGAGAAGTACGGACGGCATGTGAAGTTCCCCCAGATCGGGCAGCTCGTGATTGGCGACTATGTTGAGATCGGCGCCAACGTCACCATCGATCGCGGCGCGCTCGACAAGACGGTCATCGGCCCGGGCACGAAGCTCGACAACCTGGTACACATCGGCCACAACTGCCGGCTCGGTGCGAACGTGATCATGGCGGCGCAGGTGGGCCTCTCCGGTAGCGTGAGCGTAGGCGAAGATAGCATGCTCGGCGGACAGGTCGGCATTGGCGATCACGCCGAGCTCGGAGCCGGATCGATCCTCGGCGGACAGGCGGGCATTCTGCCGCACAAGAAGTTTCGTGGGAAGGGCGAGGTCTTCTGGGGCACACCAGCCAAGCCGCTACGCGAGTACCTGAAAGAGTTGGCTACCCTGGCACGCCTGGCGAAGCCAAGACAAGCTCACCACGGAGGCACGAAGCACACGGAGGAAGATAAGGATTAAGTCTTCTCCGTGTGCTCCGTGCCTCCGTGGTGAAATCTCTTGGCTACTAGGCGCGAAGGACCCCGCCCAGCTTCTCCAGCGTCTGCACGATCTGCGCTGACCATTGTGCGACCTCGTCGTCGCGCAAGGTCCGCTCCTTCGACTGGAACTCCGCATGGAGCAGCATCGAGTACTTAGGTGCCCCATCCGGGCTGGTTTTGCCCGGGTGGGTCTTCTCGCCGCGGTAGATCTCACGCGGCGTGAACTGCTGCATCTCGGCGATGCCCAGCGCCTCGACTGCCGAGCGAATGCGCTCGAAGGTGATCTCATCGTCGAAGACGAACGAGAAGTCGCGCTCGACCGCGGGAAACTTCGAGATGCGCTCATACTTCGGTTCGCGCAAGCTGCGCTTGTACAGCCGGTCGAGCAGCACCTCGGCAATGAATACGTCTTGCCGCAACTTGCGCGCAGCGGCGACCTCGGGATGCAACTGGCCGAAGCGCGCCACGGTCTCGCCATCGAGCACCGCGCGCGCCGAGCGCCCGGGATGGAAGTACGGCGGCGTCATGGTGTCGAAGTACAGGCCCCCGTGCTGGAAGGCCACGAGCAACTCCTCGATGTCGCCCTTCATGTGAAAGAAGGTGTAGGGCTCGGCCGGGCGATGAACGTTGGCCGGAATCAGGTCGCCCGTCGCGGCGAAAGCCAGGGTGCGGTGCTCCTCGTGGCGCTCGCCGCACTTGGCGAAGATCTCACCAGCTTCGAACAGGCGCACATCGTTGTTGCCACGGTTAAGGTTGTACGCAACCATGTCGAGCAGCCCGGGCAGCAGCGAGCTGCGCATGTAGCCGGCCTCTTCGCTCAGCGGATTGGCCAACGCCAGCGGCTCGGCGGTGCTGAAGGTGCGCGCGTCCTGCTCGGAGATGAAGGTGATCGAGATGGCCTCGTCGTAGCCTAGCGCGAGCATGGTCTCGCGAACCTTGGCGTTCTTCTGTTCGTCGGCCAGCGCGATAACCGCTCCGGCAAACGACGGCAGCATGTTGGGGAACTTGTTATAGCCGTAGACGCGTGCCAGCTCTTCCAGCAGGTCGATCTCGCGCTCCACGTCGAGCCGCCACGTCGGAATGGTCACATTGAAGTCACCATTCGTCCTGGCAACCACGAACCCCAGCCTGCCGAGGATGCCGTCGATCTCCTGATCGCTAAGCTCGATGCCAAGAATGCGCTTCACCTCGGAGCGATGCAGCGCGATCGGCGGGCGTTCCAGCGAGCGGGCCACTACGTCAATACATTTGCCGACCAGTTCGCCGCCTGCGCTGTTGAGAATCAGCTCGGCCACGCGATCACAGGCCAGCGACGTGATTCCCCAATCGGCTCCGCGCTCGAAGCGATGCGAGGCGTCGGTGTGCATCATGTGCCGCTTGGCGGTGCGGCGGACCGAGGCCGGATCGAACCATGCCGACTCGATCAGGACGTTCTTCGTCTGCTCGGTAATCATCGAGTCGAAGCCGCCCATGACGCCGGCGAGTGCGACGGGCTTCTTGGCGTCGGCGATAACCAAGTCGTCGGCCGAGAGCTTGCGGTCGACGCCGTCGAGCGTCTTCAGCGTCTCGCCCTCACGCGCGCGCCGAACGATGATGGTGCCGCCTTCCAGCAGGTCGAGATCGAAGGCGTGCGTGGGATGGCCGAGTTCGTTGATGGCGAAGTTGGTTGCGTCGGCAGCGTTGTTGATGGCGCGCGAGCCCAGCAGCTCCAGACGGCGGGCGATGTGCGCGGGCGAGGGGCCAATCTTCACGTTGCGGATGATGCGGGCCGTGTATCGCGCGCAACCTTCGGCGTCTTCGATGACGATAGGGAAGTTGGCTTCGCCTTCGGCTTTCGGCAGTTTGGGTTCGACCTTCTTCAAGTCAATCCCGTAGATGGCCGAGGCTTCACGAGCGACGCCGTAGTGGTTCATGGCGTCGACGCGGTTGGTGGTCAGGTCCATCTCGTAGATGGTCTCGCCGTGCTCCTCGGCGATGGATTCGACAGCGATACCGGCCGAGGTCAGGTCTTCGGCAAGTTGGCGGTCGTCCGCCGCGACGTTGGCGAACTCACGCAGCCATGTGGGTAGGATTCTCATGTGTTTTGCGGCGGGTTGAAACCCGCCTGATCATATGTCGTCCCTAACGGGACTCGGGTTCTATAACTGCGCCTACCCAGCGCTGAAGCGCTGGGCTAAGATCTGTCGTCCCGCAGGGCGGGACTGGTTGTCTGAAGGCTGCAGATGCTCTCGGCAGCACCGCGTGTCTCGCAGCCGCGGGTGGAGCACGCCTTCAGGCGTGCATTGGTTGACCACCCTAAATTTGTCATCCCGAGACGGCTTCAGCCGTCGAGGGCCCTGTTTTTCTGTCGTCCCCGAGGGACTCACCAATTCAAACAACGCCTACCCAGCACTCCGGCCAAAAGATGGCCTGCGTGTCTGGGCTATCATGTTGGTCGCCCTCCGGGCTCGGAGTGTCGAGACCGAAACAGTTTCGCAATGCGATAAGCGAAGTTGGGCCAGCAAAGAAAGACTAGTCCCAGCAGATAGCCACTCACTCGCAAATAGCCCCACCTCGTTCCGTGCACAGTTGCTAGACCGAAACCTAGAAGCACAACACTCCAGCGCACGATTCTTCCAGTCCAGTCGAGGGGTTCGTCGATCTCGTAACGGTGCCGAACCGCCCATACAGAAAGCCAAATGCAGACGAGGCCGGCCAACATATTGGGATGCTGCATTCTCACGCGAACTGCTCCAGGAAGCGCACATCGCCTTCGTAGAACAATTGGATCTCCTCGACCTCGTACTTCAGGATCGCGATGCGCTCGACGCCCATGCCGAAGGCGAAGCCGCTGATCTTTGCCGGGTCGTAGCCATTGTGTTTCACGAACTCGAAGACGTTGGGATCGACCATGCCGCAACCCAGCAGCTCGATCCAGCCGCTGAACTTGCACTTGCGGCAGCCCTTGCCGCCGCAGAAGATGCAACTCACCTGCATGTCGGCGCTCGGCTCGGTGAAGGGGAAGAACGAGGGATAGAAGCGCGTCTTCACCGACGAGCCGAACAGCGCCTTCATGGCGTGGTCGAGCGTGCCCTTCAGATCGCAGAAGGTGATGTTGGTATCGACCGCGAGCCCCTCGACCTGGTGGAAGACCGGCGAATGGGTGGCATCGAGCGGGTCGTTGCGGTGCACCTTGCCCGGGATGACGATGCGCACTGGCGGCGCCAGCTTCTCCATGCTGCGAATCTGCACCGGCGAAGTGTGTGTGCGCAGCAGCAGGCGGTCGCGCGCGGGCTTGCTCTCCTGCCCGGCGATGAACAGCGTGTCTTGCGTGTCGCGCGCCGGATGGTTGGGCGGGAAGTTCAGCGACTCGAAGTTGTAGTAGTCAGTCTCGACCTCGGGGCCTTCGCCCACCGAGTAGCCCATGGCCTTGAAGACAGCGACGATCTCGTCCTGCACGCGCAGCACGGGATGTTTGACGCCAATGGGGCGGCGCACGCCGGGGAGGGTGATATCGAGGCGTTCACTTCTCAAGTCGCGCGCCAGCAGATGATGCGTGAATCTTTTGGTGGGCGGCCTCAATTGCGGCCTCGGCGCGGGCCTTGAGTTCATTGACGCGCTGGCCGACATCGCGTTTGGCGTCCTTGGGAGCGGCCTTGAGCCACGTGTCGTTGACCTGCGTCAGGATGCCGTTCTTGCGCGCCATCCACCGATCGCGGAATTCCTTCCAGTCGGATTCCGAGTGCAGCGCGGCGGTTTCGGCGTCGAGCGCGGCGAACAGATCAGCCACCGCGCGATCAAGCGCCGCGGGCGAGTAGTCGTCGAGTTTGGGAACGGTGTACATGAGTTACCAGTCGTTATCTCTTCAACGCCACAGCGCTTTGAAAGGGCACGGCTTCAGCCGTGCCGCAAGCCTCGCCTAAAACCCGTGGCTTTAGCCACTGAGGGACTTCGTCTTTCACGCTGCATGGAAATGCGGAACAATAAGGGTAGTGCGAGGCTCTTTCGACTAGCTTGCGACCGACCGGGTTGCGATAGACGTAGTCAATGTGAACCCGAAAATCCTCAGCATCGCGGATCCGGTGATCCGAAAAACCCCGCTGCCAGATCTCCATTGAGCTTCCGAGTTCCTTTTTAGCCCGGAACGAGAACCCGCCCTTCAGGAACTGGACGGCCCGCTCAAGAGTGACGGTCGGTGTAATCAGAATGTGGAAATGCTCCGGCATCAAGACATATTCATGGAGGAGATAGGCTCGCCCGCGATACGAGTGCAACGTTTGCATGAAGAGCTCGGCCCACATCGGATGCTGAAACAGCGCCCTTCTTTGCCAAGTCAGTGCAGTGACAAAGTAAGTCTGCTGATTATTCGTCACGTGCTCTCGATCGGGTTTCAAACAGAGGCTCCTCAGGGGCTGAAGCCCACGTCTTCGTCATCGTTGCGGCACGCCTGAAGGCGTGCCCTTTCAAAGCTCACAAACAGCAACGGGCGGCCAGGAAGCCGCCCATCGGGTGAGATACAGATTGTTCCGGGGATGCGGCTAGGCCGACGCGTAAAGCTCGCCGATCAAAATCGGCTCGCAATACCAAATCGCAGACCTTGACACGGCGCAGCTAAAGCTGCGCCCCTTCATGCCGCGGCGGCGTGCGCCGATTTGGCTTGCGTGCACAGCGCCGTAAATCCCGCGGGATCGTTGACGGCCAAATCAGCCAGAATCTTGCGATCCAGTTCGATGCCGGCCTTCTTCAGGCCGTTGATGAACTGGCTATAGCTGATGCCGTTGAGCTTGGCGGCAGCGCCGATGCGCACGATCCAGATGGAGCGGAACTGGCGCTTCTTCTGCTTGCGGCCGCTGTAAGCGAACTTCAGTCCGCGCTCAACCGACTCTTTCGCCGACCTATACAGTTTGGATTTTGTTAAATAATAGCCACTTGCGCGCTCTAATATCTTTTTGCGGCGCGCGCGGCGCTTGGTACCACGTTTAACGCGAGGCATTGCTGCTCCTTTTCAAGTTCGTCAAGCGGCTGGAGGCAAGAAGCTTGGGGAAGCCGGCCCACGCTTCGGGATTTCGAAGGGGGCCTGAATACCTCTTCACACGCTGTTGTCCGTCGTATTCCTTGTTCTGTTGAAGTGTGGAATCTACGCCGGGCGCCGCACCATGCGGCGGTTTGCAGTCTAGTAGGGGACCATGCGCGCTACTTTATGCTGATCCGCCTTGTCGACTATCGTATCGGTGTCGAGCTGGCGTTTGCGCTTCGTACCCTTGGAGGTCAGGATATGGCGTTTGAACGCGTGTCCGCGCTTGAACTTGCCGGTGCCTGTCTTCTTGAAACGCTTGGCCGCTCCCTTATGTGTCTTCAACTTGGGCATAGCGGTCTTTTTATTAGAACACAGAACAGCGACTGGTGGATAGTGGGCGGTGGATAGTAGCGATACCGGCATTGATTCGACCACGGACATTCGTCGCTGTGAGGCATAATGTACGCATGACTGGAATACAGTTCGTCACGGATGAAAAGGGCGAAAAGGTCGCAGTCCTGATCGATCTGAAGAAGCACGGCGCCCGGCTTCAGGACCTTTGGGACGGCCTCGTCTCTGAGTCACGCCGCAAGGAAAAGGGCATACCGCTAGCCAAAGTGAAAGCTGACCTCATAAAGCGCGGACGGCTGCGCGACGACGAAAAGAGGCACTAGGATTTTCCGCTTGCATTTCGCGCCAGAAAAAGTATCACAGGCGGCGCCATGATACTGGAAAGTTATGTAGTTGAGCTGAAACCTTCCGCCCGGAAGGAACTCGAAGCCCTCCCCAACCCCGTACTCGCACGCATGATTTCCAAGCTGGAGTCGCTCAGCGGAAACCCAAGGCCCGCCGGTTGCAGGAAATTGAAGGGCTACAAGGACCAATGGCGCATCCGCGTCGGCGACTGGCGGGCAGTGTACCTCATCAACGATCAGATTAAGCTTGTAAGCGTAACGCGAATAGCACACCGCCGCGAAGTTTACGACTAACGGTCCCTCAGTATCCCCACTTGTAAACCTACTGCTGTTGCTGCTGTGAAGGCGCAGGCGCCGGTTGCGCTGGCCGAGGAGCTGCGCTCTTCTCGTGCTTGTCCGGCTTCTCTGCTTTGGCAGCGGTTTTCTGATCTTTCGGCGGAGCCAGGATCAGGTGTAGCGTATTGCCTTCCTGACGCGGGCGAAATTCGACGATCGCCTTATCGCCAAGATCCTTGATGAGCCGGTCGAGAATCTCGCGGCCCAGACCCTGGCGCGTCATTTCGCGTCCACGGAAGAAAATCGTCGCCTTCACCTTATCGCCTTCGCCGAGGAAGCGCAGCACGTGGTTCTTCTTCGTCTCGTAGTCGTGGTCGTCCACATTGATGCGGAACTTGACTTCCTTGACGGTGATCTGGTGCTGGTGCTTCTTGGCTTCGCGCTCGCGCTTTTCCTGCTGGTACAGGTATTTGCCGTAATCCATGATGCGGCACACAGGGGGTTGCGCGGTGGGTGAGACCTCAACGAGGTCGAGGTTTCTTTCGCGGGCAATCTTAAGCGCTTCGAAAGGCGGCATGATGCCGAGCTGGTTGCTTTCGTCGTCGATTACGCGAACCTCGCGTACGCGAATGCGCTCATTTATGCGGATAAAACGCTTATCGATACAATCCTCCGACTTTCAAATTCGATGCCAAAGTATAGCACGCAAGTTGCAGGCTTTTCAGTGACGTCAACCCACCTAAGCGACCGCTTTGGCACTTGTTATAGATGCACCAAACAGGGCGTCGTTCTTCACTTTTTCGATGGCCACGCGCATCCACTGATTGGCCACATGCCGCCCGGGAATTAGCAGCTTCAGGTAATTGTCAGTCAGGGCTTCGGTGTGCTCGCCGTCGAAGTGGGTGAGCGTGATGGCTTCCACCTCGCGACCGACGAATGAGTGCATGAAAGCGCGCTTCTTTTCTGCGGCCAGCTCACGCAAGATGCGATTGCGTTCGCGCGCGAGCGGGACGGGAACCTGGTCCTGCATTGCGGCTGACGGCGTCCCCGGACGCGAGGAATAGGTAAAGACGTGCAAATAGGTGAAGGGCAAGCGCCGCGATGAAGGCGCGGGTTTGCTCGAAGTCGGCGTCAGTCTCGCCGGGAAAGCCGGCCATCACATCGGCACCGATGGCCGCGTCCGGCATGGCGCGACGAATGCGTTCCAGGCGATCGGCGTAGTGCCAGGGGCGGTATTTGCGGTGCATGCGGCGCAGGACCGCATCACTTCCCGATTGCAGCGGAACATGCGCGTGTTTGCAGATGCGCGGGGAGCTGGCGACGAGTTCGATCAGCTCGCTGGTCCAGTCCATGGGCTCGACGGAGCTGATGCGGAGCTTCTCGATGGCGGTTTGCTCCAGGATCGCGCGCAGGAGCGACGAAAAACTCATGCGCGGATTTAGTTCGCGTCCCCAGCGCCCGAGATTGATTCCCGACAGAACGATCTCGCGGTATCCATTCGCGACCAGGGAGTCGACCTCGCGAATGACATCTTCCAGCTTCAGCGAGCGGCTGCGCCCGCGCACGTAGGGGATAACGCAAAACGAGCAGCGATTATTACAGCCATCCTGGATCTTCAGATTGGGTCGCGTTCTGGCGTGCGGGTCTCCGGTATCGAACACGGGAGCGGCGAGTAGTTCGGTGTGAGCGAAGATATCGCCGACCATCACCTTCGATACCTGCGGCACTGCGAGATTTGCCAATGGCACAAAAGAGTTAGTCGCGCGGGGAGCAATGTAGTCGGCGATGCTGTGCTTATGCGAATTTCCGACCACCAGACTTACGCCACCGATGGCTGCCAGTTCCTGGGGTGCACGTTGGGCATAGCAGCCAGTGACGATGATCTGCGCCTGGGGATTCTCGCGGTGAACGCGGCGAATGGTGGAGCGGGCGTCCTGATCGGCAGAGGCCGTAACCGTGCAGGTGTTCAGGACCACCACTTCAGCCTCGCCGAACGAGCCGGCGCGTGTAAGTCCGCGCTCGCTCAACTGCCGCTCCAGCGCAGCTCCATCGGCCTGGGTCGCGCGGCAGCCGAAGTTCTCCACAAAGTAAGTCGCCACGGCGTTATTATACTGAGCATAGAGATGCAGCCTGTCTTTTGGCTTTGAACTTGGATTTCTGCTGCATGCGACAGGGTCAGTGAAACTCAAGTTGTAATTCTGCATCTCACGCTCGCTGCGCGCAGCGATTTTCCCCCGGGAGAAATGAATGAAACGCCGCATTCTGCTGGTCGATGATGAACTTGCCATCCTGCTCACGCTTCGCGCCATTCTGGAAATGAATGGTTTTGAGGTCGACACTGCCGCTTCGACCCGCGAAGCCGAACAAAAGCTGAAGAATCACGCTTACGAGATGGTAATCACCGACATGCGGATGGAGACGTCGACTTCGGGATACGAGGTGATTCACGCAGCGCGGCAGCAGGCTTATGATCCGGCCACCGCGATCCTGACGGCATATCCTTCCATGGACGAGGAGTGGCAGGGCAAGGGGGCGCAGTCCTTGCTGGTCAAGCCGGTGAACACCCAGGAGCTGCTGCGGCAGATTGAAAAATTGCTGGCGTTGCACCAGGAGCACCGGCTGAAAGATCACGGCAAAGTGGCTTCCAAGAAGGTCAATCCACCGTCAGGTGTCCCGAGCCCGACGCAGGCTGCAACCAAGAAAGCCATCTGATAGCTTTTCGAATTGCTCGTCCACCGACCGGCGGCGGCAGCAGGGCACACTTCACCGCCCGCAGTGAGTTATCCCAACATCTGACAGGACCGGGATGAGGTCAGGCAGTGGCAGCCGTATTACGGCGCTGCTGGAAGCACTCCCGGCAAAAGACAGGCCTACCCTGGGTAGGTCTGAAGGGAACGGTTGTCTCCTTGCCGCAACCGGAACAGTTGGTGCGAGTTTCAACCCTGGAGTAGTTGCCGGTACTCGCGGTTGCGACGGAAGAGGACCGTTTGGATTTACACGCCTTGCAGCGCTTGGGCTCGTTCTTGAACTGCTTGTCGTGAAAGAACAGCTGCTCACCCGCTGTGAAGACGAAGTCGGCGCCGCAGTCAATGCACTTCAGAACCTTGTCCTGGAATTCCATGGAGAAATGCTCCCTTCAGTCCATGATCCCAAGCAATGAATAGGGTGATTGCAAAGCTCCGGAGAACCGGACTGAGGGTTCACGCCGGTTATGCAACTCCATTGCTCAAGTACTGCCCCTGGGTTCGGCCCCCACGCGCGAAGCGCATGGCACAACGGTAAAACTGCGGACCTGCGTGACTGCAAGCTATGAACGACCGGCTTGAATAAAAACAGAGGGCCGCCCCATGGATGGCGGCCCTGGGTTGATGATTAGTCCTGTTCCTTGCGAGCCTTTTTTCGACTGCGCTTACGCGCCAGCGCTTCTTTGACGCGTTTTTTTTCGCCCGGCTTGAGATAGAAGGAATGACGCTTAACTTCCTTGATAATGTCCTCTTGCTGGACCTTGCGCTTGAACCGTCGAAGGGCATTCTCTAACGACTCGCCCTCCTGAATCCGAACTTCAGCCAACCGGTACACACCCCCAGACTCGTCCCATGTGGACTCTTGTAGTTATCCCAGCCTTATGTATCGAAGTCAAGCACAGACTAGGTGAATTGCCTGCCATTTAAGCGCTATAGGGCGATTCACTAAGGTGTCGGCATGCTCCCATGTGCTTCAAAAATTTGCCCTTAACGAAAATTGCACCTGCCGCGGCGAATAGGCGTTGGTAGGGCGAAGGAAGTTCGAACTTTTCAGATATTGGCCGGGATAAACCTTCATTCCGACCTTGGAGGAATAGGCGACGAATTGACCGGCCGAGTTGAGGTATCCGTCGTCGCTGATGGTGACTTGCGCGTTGGTGCGATTGAAGGTGTTGAAGCTCTCCGCCAGAAGTTGAAGGTTCAGCCGGTCTCCGATGCGCAGGTTGCGGGTAAGCCGGAGGTCGGTGGTGAAGTAATCGGGCCCGATAAAGGCGTTGCGCCGGTATCCCGGAAGCCGATCATTGTAGCTATTGCCGTCCTGGTTGGCATCGCCGGCGACGGTCGCGTTAACCGGGCGGCCCGAACCGTAGGTGAGCACACTCGAGAATTGCCAGCCATTGGCCAAGTGGTTCAGCCAGTCGTAGCCTGTCTGCAATCGCTTGGGCTGGACAATACCGGAAGCCACGAATCGATGCCTCTGGTCGGTGACGCTGAGCCCGCGCTCCAGATTGACGGCATACGCGTCCTGAACGTTGCCCGGACGGCCCACCACCAGCGCGTCCTGCCCCTCGTCAATCGCTTTCGCAAATGTATAAGCGATGCGCAGAAAGACTCCATGGTTCATCTGGCGCTTGAGCGACAGAGTGAATCCGTTGTAAGTGCTGCTGGACGCAGTCTCATACGAATTGATTTGATCGAGCTGCGCTATCGGGCGCTGAATGTCATTGATGCAGGGCGGGTAGGGACAGGCCACCGTCTTGTTGGTTTGCCAGGTCGCAAACGATTCCACCGGCATGTAATCGCCCAGGAAGATCGAACCGTCGTCGCTGTAGACCGGATAGTCGACGATGGTCGGCTTGGGCAAGTTCGCGTCGAGGGAACGAAGCAGGTGCTCGCCATGTACATAAAGGTAGCTGGCGGTTGCGATGATCTTCTGGCCAAGCTCACGCTCGACGGTGAGGCTGGCCTGATCGGTATGGGGCGTCTGAAAATTGCTGGAGAATGCCGAAATCGTGGTCGTCAGATGGCTGGCCACGTTGGCAGGCACGACGCAGTTCAATGTACCCGACGGGCAATTTACCAGCGGATTGGGGTAGGTGGGAAAGATCGCGGCGTCGGCGGGTTTCATAAGATCAAGGTACAAGTGGCTCTGCTCCATGCCATTGTCGGTCTGCACCTGCGAGGCGTAGATGGATGGGACCAACGAGTAGAAGCGCCCTGCTCCGCCGCGAATGACCAGAGGATTACGATCGCCGATGGAGTAGGCAAAGCCGACACGCGGGGAGAAGTTGTTCTGGTCCGTTGGCAGCTTGCCGGACGGCGCATACAGCGGATTGCTCACCAGGCCGCTAATCAGAAACGTCTGCACATCCCAGCGAATGCCCGCGTTCAGCGTAAAGTGGCGGGTGATGCGAAAGCTGTCCTGCAGGAACAAGGCCAGGGTGCGCGAGTCAGGGTGCGAGGTCGCGGTGCCGAAGTCCTGAATGTAGTAGCGTGGCACGTCATGCGCGAACGCCCGTAAGGGGGTCAAGGATTGCCCATAGCGCATGGGCGCAAACGTAAACGGGTTCACCCTCAAGTCGTCGAAATAGTATTCGGCGCCCGACATCGAGGGGAAATAGTTGTAGATCCAGGTTTGAATGAAGTCGACGCCGAACTTCCAACTCACGCGCCCGGCCTCGATATCGGCAGTGTCGGCAATGTGCAACTTGTGCTCGCGGGTCTCTCTGGGAAGCATGCTGGAACGCCCGGCGCCATCGAGCAGGTTGTAGATCTTGATCTTCGGCTCTTCTGAATTGGCGGATGACTGTTGCAGATCGCGAGAGAACTGCGCCCGCAGATGGGTGGCAAAGTTGTTGGTCCAGGATGAGGTGAGCGATGCCGCAATGCTCTCGGTGGCCACGTTTTCGCTGCCGTTTGCGCTTTCCGCATAAGTGGTCAGCGGGCTGGATGAATTGAAGAACACATTGTTAATGCCGTCGTAGCGGGAGGTGCTGGCGCGCAGGAAAATAAGCTGCTTCGACGACGGCGTGAAATCGAGCTTGCCGAAGGCGGCGTTGCCCCACATCTTGGTCGGATATTCCCCCGCCATATTGTTCAGCTTTTGTGCCGCCGCTTCGACCATCGCCTGGTCCTTGCGGTCATAGTCGACGGGCTGCGGCACCACGGTTGTGGCTCCGTTGGCGAACTGAAGGATGGCCGGCGCGTCCAGCCGGTTCTCATCGAAACCGGCATAGAAGAAGACACGGTTCTTGCGGATGGGGCCGCTCAGCGTTCCGCCGTACTGAGCCTGCCGGTAGTCAGGTTTCTCGGGAGCGAATGCCGGCTGGGCATCGAACAGCCGATCGCGCAAGTAGTAGAAACCGGTGCCATGCCAGTCATTGCTTCCCGACCTGGTGATGACGTTGAATACTCCCCCGCCGGCCCGTCCCAACTCGGCGCTGTAGGAGTTGGAGGAGACGCGGAATTCTTTGATCACTTCGTTGCTGAACTGATAGGGCGCACGGTAACGGCCGCGTGCCTGGGCGTAGAACGAGTTGTTATTGTCGGTGCCATCGACCAGGAAATTGTTCTGATATCCGCGTACTCCGCCAAACGACAGGTCGCCGTTGGAGTCGGAGGTTTGCCCGCGTGGATCCTGCGTGACTCCTGGGGTGAGCAGAGCCAGGTCAGTGAAGCGGCGTCCGTTGAGCGGAAGCCCGAGGATGGCGCCTTCCACGATGTCGTGGGAAACTTCGCCGGTTTGCGTATCGGCCGTCACTGCGGGCGCGACAACGTTCACCGTCTCGACTCGAGTCGCCGGCAGGAGATGGAACTTCACCTCGCTGGACGCGCCCACATGCAACTGAATGCCGGGCTGCGTCTCCGTCTGCATGCTGAGCGCCGCGGCCTGGACGTCGTAGCGGCCGGGCGTTAGCATGCCAAGGCTGAAGTTGCCTTGCGAGTCGGTGAAAACCGCGCGCTGGAAGCCGGTATCGGGGCTGGTCACAATCACCAGCGCGGCTGGGATTCTGGCGCCGGTCGCGTCCTCCACCACGCCTCGCATGGCCGCAGAGCCATCTTGGGCTTGGAGACGAACGGCTGAGAGACAGCCGGTCAACAGGATGGACATGAGAAGTATCGACAGAGCAGACGTGGGTGGTCGGCGAAATCGGCACATGGGGGAGTGGCCTTTCTCACTGCTGCCTACCAGAACCTTGAAATTTCATTTTGGGAGAATTGTTCCTGTGGGTCAGTGATGTAGCCACGAATCGTCCGCACGAAAGGGAATGTCCATTAGTAACCACTCCAGTGCCTTTTTGGGAAAGGAGAAGTGGCAATTTCTATCTCAAGCTTGAATAACCTGGCGGCGTGTGCTGCGTTTCCTCGCTCGCAGCGCACATGGTATGTTCGGATGATCGAAGAATCGAGCGCCGCGCAGGTGCTTCTCGGCGCAGCGAACGCGCACGAACACTATGATCCGCTCTTACAAAGGAATCAGCCCCACAATCCCGTCCACCTGTTACGTCGATGAGTCGGCGCAGGTCATCGGCGACGTCACGCTCGGCGAGAACGCCAGCATCTGGATGAATGCCGTGGTGCGCGGCGATGTGCACTACATCCGCATCGGCGCCAACAGCAACATTCAGGATTGCAGTGTGCTGCACGGCATGTTGGGCCAGTGGCCGGTAGAAGTCGGCGAATGGGTCACGGTCGGGCACAATGTGACGCTGCACGGCTGCGTCGTCGAGGACCGCTGCCTCATCGGTATGGGAGTCATCGTGTTAAACGGCGCGCGCATTGGCGAAGGCTCAATCCTCGCAGCGGGGACGCTAATCCCGGAGAAGACGGTAATTCCTCCGCGCTCGCTGGTGATGGGCGTACCCGGGGTTGTGCGCCGGCAGCTCGACGATAAGGACCAGGAGACGATCTTGCGCTACGCGAGGAACTATTTGGGGTATCAGAGAACAGTATTTGGCGGAGCGGAAAGACTAGTTTCGAGTTTCGAGTTTCAAGTTTCGAGCGAACTCATATCAACTCGAAACTGGAATCTCGAAACTGGAAACTCGAATCATGATTCGCTCCATCCGCGGAACCCGTGACCTGCTGCCGCCCGACACCGACCTGTGGAACCGGGTAGAGGCGAAGGTGCGCGATGTGTTCGCGCGCTACAACTTCCACGAGATCCGCACGCCGGTCTTCGAAGACACCAGCCTGTTCGCGCGCGGCGTCGGCGAGGAGACGGACATCGTCACCAAGGAGATGTTCACGTGGCTGGACGGGGGGCGCGCTGCCAGCGAGAAGTCGCAGTCGCTGACGCTTCGCCCGGAGAACACAGCCGGCGTGGTGCGTGCGTACATCGAGCACGGGCTCGACAAGAAGGGTGGCTTGCAAAAGCTGTACTACATTGGGCCGCAGTTTCGCCGCGAGCGTCCACAGAAGGGACGCTATCGCCAGTTCTACCAGATCGGTGCAGAAATCATCGGGCCGCCAAGCGCGGGCAGTGAGTCTCCGGCGCGCGATGCCGAGGTGCTGGAGATGCTGGCGACGTTGCTGGATGAAGTCGGGCTGCGCGGCTGGCAACTGCAACTGAATTCCGTCGGCTGTGCCGAGGACCGCGAGCGCTATAACCAAGCGCTACGCGAAGCGCTGAAGCCGGTCGTCCACCAGATGTGCGCCGACTGCCAGCGGCGCGCGGAGACCAATCCGTTGCGCGTGCTCGACTGCAAGGTTCCGGAGGACCAGCCCATCATCGAGAAGCTGCCCAAGATCAGCCAGTATCTCGACGAGCCTTGCCGCGAGCACTTTGCTGCTGTGCGCTCGATGCTCGATGCAGTCGGCGTGCCCTACTCTATCAACGAGCGCATGGTGCGCGGGCTCGATTACTACACGCGCACAACGTTCGAGTTCACCCACGGCGACCTGGGCGCGCAGAGTGCGGTGCTGGGCGGCGGCCGGTATGACGGATTGTCGGAGTCGCTCGACGGGCCCAAAGCTCCCGGGATTGGGTTCGCGATCGGCGAAGATCGCCTGATCCTCGCGCTGCAGGCTGAGGGCGTTGGCGCTGAGGCAAAGCTCGACGCGTTTATCGCTCCTCTCGGCGCGGGCATGAATCAGCATGCGCTGAAACTGGCGCGCGAGTTGCGTCGCGCCGGCGTCGCCGCTGATATCGGTGATGAGACCTTCCGCCTGAAGAAATCGTTTGAAGCCGCAGAGAAGGCGGGCGCGAAGTACATCGTGATTGTGGGCGAGAACGAGGCCGCCTCAGGGGAGTTTGCGGTGAAAGAGCTGGCGACGGGAAAGCAGGAACAGGTAGCAAGCGGAGCGCTGGCGGGATACTTGCGGCGCTCCTAAGCCTACCCAGCGTTCCGCTTCACTTCACGCTGGGCTATCATTACAAGCCCTGCGGGCTCAGAAGATATGCGTGTTCTGAGGGCTGCCCAGAGCATGCTTTAGGAAATTCGAAACCTTGTCATCCATCGCTGCATTCTGCTCTCGCCCATCCCTCTCATTTAAAATCATTCTTTCGCCGCATTTCTAAGGACATTCATGCTCGATTTTGTTGGTGACCTGAAACGTACCCACATGTGCGGAGCGCTGCGCGCCGCCGATGCCGGTTCGAAGGTTGTGCTCATGGGCTGGGTCAATCGCCGTCGCGACCTTGGCAATCTGATCTTCCTCGACCTGCGCGATCGCACGGGAATCACCCAGGTGGTGGTTACTGCGGACGCCGGCGCCGAGCTTCACAAGAAGTCCGAGACGCTGCGCTCGGAGTTTGTCATCGCTGTCGTCGGCCATGTGAAGCTGCGCGACGCGAACACGGTGAATAAGAACATCCCCACCGGCGAGATTGAAGTCGTCGCCGATGAGTTGCGCATTCTCAACGACTGCAAGCCGCTGCCGTTTTCACCGGCCGAGAGTGACATCGCCAACGAAGAAGTGCGCCTGAAGTATCGCTACCTCGACCTGCGCCGGCCGGAGATGCAATACAACATTCAATTGCGGCACAAGGTGTCGATTGCGATTCGCGACTACCTCAACTCGCTGGGCTTCTACGAGATCGAAACGCCGTTCATGACGCGTTCCACGCCCGAAGGCGCGCGCGATTATCTTGTGCCCAGCCGAGTGCATCCTGGCGAGTTCTATGCGCTGCCGCAGTCGCCGCAACTGTTCAAGCAGATTCTGATGATCTCGGGCTTCGACAAATATTTCCAGATCGTGCGCTGCTTCCGCGACGAAGATCTGCGCGCCGACCGCCAGCCCGAGTTCACGCAGATCGATCTGGAGATGAGCTTCCCGCGTCCGGAGACGGTGTTTGGTGTGGTCGAAGGCTTTCTCACCGCCGCATGGAAGACCATCGGATTTGAGCTCAAGACGCCGTTCCCGCGCATGAGCTACGACGAGGCGATTCGTAAGTACGGCATCGACAAGCCTGATATGCGACTGCCGGCAATGATCGATGTGCGCGAGGCATTCACGGCGGAGCAGCTTGCCACCCTGAATGTCGATCCGGAATTGCCGATGGTTGCGGTCGTGATTCCCAAGGTCGGCGAGCTGTCGCGCAAGGAGCGCGATGACATCAAGCCGCTGTTTGCCGACCGCAAGGTTGCCAAGCTGTTTGAAGACATCAAGCGGCTGGAGAAGTCGTATCCCGAGACAGTGGCGAAGATTCGCGAGCTGGCAAAACCGGAAGCAGAAGACCTGCTGGTGGTGGTTGCCGGAGCGAAGCGCGCTGAAGCAGCTAGTGCGGCCAAGACGCGGCAGCAGGCATACGACGTTTACGGCGCGGCCGGACAGTTGACGGCTCGCGCTGGGGCAGAAGTATCGCCGAGCGGCACGGGGCCTTCAACAAGCGCGACTTCCGCTTCCTTTGGGTCACGGACTTTCCCATGTTTGAATGGGACGAAGAAGAGGGCCGCTGGAACGCTGCGCACCACCCGTTCACCTCGCCGCACGAGAACGACATGGACAAGCTGGAGTCGGATCCCGGCGCGGTGCGCGCACTAGCCTATGACATCGTGCTGAACGGCACTGAGCTCGGCTCGGGCTCGATCCGTATTCACCGCCAGGACATTCAGAGCATCATCTTCAAGGCGTTGGGCATGTCGAAGGAAGAGCAGCAGGCGCGCTTCGGGTTCTTCCTAGAGGCGCTGCAATACGGCACGCCTCCACATGGCGGCATTGCGCTGGGCCTCGACCGCATCGTGATGATTTTGGCCGGCGCCGACAGCCTGCGCGAAGTAATTCCCTTCCCCAAGACGGCGAAGGCCATCGACCTGATGATGGATGCGCCCACGCCCGTCAGCGACAAGCAGTTGAAGGAGCTGAGCATCAGGGTGGTGGAGGGGAAGGAGTAGCGGCCAAGAGATTGTTTTTGGCACCGCAAATCCTCGCCCTCGCATTAGTAACGATTGACGTTACTAATGCCTAGCGTTAGCATCGGGAAAGTGATCAAGAGCTTCCGCGATTCTCCGACAGAAAGGCTATGGAACGAAGAACGCAACCGCTCATTCCCAGTAGACCTTCAGAGACCGGCGCTCAGGAAATTGCAGATGCTAAACGCTGCAGCTGTTCTGGATGACTTGATCGTGCCGCCCGGCAATCGGCTTGAACGGCTGCAGGGCGACCGAAAAGGTCAGTACAGCATTCGCATCAATGATCAATACCGCATCTGCTTCGAATGGCGGGAAGGCAACGCTTACGCCGTCGAGATCACGGATTACCACTGAGGAGCATACCTATGCCAGGAAAGCGAAAGACCATTGCGGCGCATCCGGGAGAAATTTTGCGCACCGAGTTTATGGAGCCAATGGGAATCACCGCTTATCAATTGGCCAAAGCCCTGCACTTTCCCGGCATTTACGAGATCGTGCGTGAGCAGCGAGCGGTCAGCGCCGACGTGGCGTTACGGCTGGGCAAATACTTTGGTATGACGCCGCAGTTCTGGATGAACCTTCAGACCGACTACGACCTGCGCTTGGCGGCGGCTAGCGCACCACTGAACAAAATCAAGCCTCGCGCCGCAGCCTAGGCCGCGGCGCGGAACCGAAGTGACTATTGCCTCTAACATCGCCGCGATTCGCCAACGCATACCTCGCGCCGCCGCTCACGCCGGGCACAGTGCCGATCACGTCGCCCTGATGGCCGTCTGCAAGACCTTTCCGCCGGAGACGATCCTCGAAGCCTACGCCGCGGGCCAGCGGCTGTTTGGCGAGAACAAGATCCAGGAGTTCGCGGACAAGGCCGGCAAACTTGCAGGGCTGGAGGGTGCCGAGTTCCACATGATCGGGCATCTGCAGTCGAACAAGGCGGCCAAGGCGGTTGAACTGTTTCATGGGGTGGACTCGCTCGACTCGGCCAAGCTGGCTTCAAAATTGAACACCGCCGCCGAAGCGTTGGGTAAGACGCTGCCTGTCCTCATCGAGATCAACATTGGGGGCGAGCAGGCGAAGACCGGTGTTGCGCCTGATTCGCCTGAGTTGGAAGAGATTCTCCGCTGAAAGCGCCCGAGTGGCGGCACCTGCGGATTCGTGGGCTGATGACCGTGCCACCCTACACGGAAGATCCTGAAGGCGCGCGGCCGTACTTCCGCAAGCTGCGCGAGCTGCGCGACAAGCTGGCCGGCCGCAATTTGCCGGGTGTCAGCCTCGATGAGCTGTCCATGGGTATGTCGCACGACTTCGAGGTCGCCATCGAAGAGGGCTCGACATGCGTGCGCATCGGAACGGCGATCTTTGGTTCAAGAAACAAGGGCGAGCGGTCGAAGCCGTGATTCCCATCCGCGACACTCCTGCCGGTGCGACCTTTCAGGTCAAGGTCCAGCCGCGCGCGAAGAAGAATGCCATCACCGGCGAGCTGGGCGACGCACTGAAAATCGCACTCACTGCTCCTCCGCTCGAAGGCCGCGCAAACCAGGCCTGCATCGCCTTTCTTGCAGAAACTTTGAAGGTTTCGCGCTCGTCAGTTACCATTGCCGCCGGAGAATCCAGCCGTAACAAGCTGATTCGCGTGAGCGGGCTCTCGGCCGCCGAGGTCGAGGCGAGGCTGCGGAGCGTGCTGGGGAACAGAGTTTAGTTCGATTTTCCATGAATGGTCCACTGAGGAACGACCCGCGTCAAGGCACGACTTCAGTCGGTGCCGATTGGCTGGTTGTTGAGGACTTGGAGCCGGCTTCAGCCGGCGACACATGGCATAGCGTTGTGATGTTGATCCGGGCTTTGTAAGAAGCAGTTCCCTCGCGGACTAAAGTCCGCTCGGAATAACAGAGGAGAAGGGCCTTTGCGGCACGACTGAAGTCGTGCCCTGACGCGAATTCTTCTATTCGCCGAATTCTCGTAGGGAGAACACCTTTGAGCTTTGCCGAGCGTTGGCGCGACATTCGCACCGGCTTCGAGCGGCCCTTCTGGGTCGCCAACATCAGCGAGCTGTTCGAGCGGCTTTCCTACTACGCGGCGTTCGCCTCGCTGGCCCGCTACCTGCACGAGGCGTTGCACTTCCCGATCGAGCGGGTAGGCACGCTCACCGGCTTTTTCGGCGGACTGGTGTGGTTTCTGCCGGTCTTCGGCGGGACGCTGGCCGATCGCATGGGCTTCCGCCGGGCGCTATCGGTGGCCTATCTCATCCTGAGCTGCGCATATTTTCTGTTGGGATCGATCGCTGCGCCGTGGCTGGCGCCGGTGCGTGATGCCGTGCCGCTGGCTGTCCTGGTGACACTTGTGCTGGCGCTCCCAGCCTTTGGAGTCGCGCTGGTGAAGCCGAGCGTGGTGGGAACGACGGCGCGTGCGTCCAATGAAAAGGTCCGCTCCATTGGCTACTCGATTTACTACACGCTGGTGAATATTGGCGGAGCGGCGGGCCCCTACGTTGCGTCGTATGTCCATCGCCACCTCAGCGTGGAAAACGTGTTTCGGGTGGCGGCGCTGAGCGTCTTTCTGATGTTCATCGGCGTGCTGCTGTTCTTCCGCGAGCCGCGCAAGACAGACGAAGTGCAAACGGCAACGCTGGCGCAGGCTAGCCGCAACTTCTGGACGGTGTTGACCAATCCGCGCTTCATGCTGTTCCTGATCATCTTCACCGGATACTGGATCGTGTACTGGCAGGAGTTCATCACGCTGCCACTGTACGTACACGCGTACATCAATCCGCAGGCCGACACGGAGCTGCTGCTGGTGACGGGCCCGCTGGTGGTGATCGCCTTCACCGTGGCACTCAATGTCCTCACGCAGAAGGTGCGAGCGTTTACCGCGATTACCGCGGGCACGCTGATTACTTCGCTGGCGTGGATCATCCTGATTCTCAACCCAACGGTGATGGGCGTGATCCTGACGCTGATTGCGGTGGCGATTGGCGAGATTACGCAGTCGCCGCGCTATTACGAGTACATTTCGCGGCTGGCGCCCTCGGGGCAGCAAGGAACGTACATGGGATTTGCCTTCTTGCCGCTGGGTATCGGGTCGCTCATCGGCGGAAACTTCGGCGGCTTCCTGATTCACCATTTCGGCGAGGTGCAGCACCGGCCATGGATGATGTGGTGGGTGATTGTTGGAGTCGGCCTGGCGACGACGTTGTTGCTGTGGGTCTATGACCGATTCCTTCTTCCGAAGGCGGCGGGCGAGTCAGGGACAGCGTCGCAATGAGCGCGAAGCCCCCCGCCTATATTGCGAAGCACATTCGCCGCGTCCTGAAGGATGGAGGCTCGGCGCCGCACACCGTAGAAGTCCAGCACTTCTTCAAACATGAAGTGAAGTCACGCGGCTGGTACACGGCGGAGTTGCGCAAGGTGGCGGTGCGGTTCCGTCGCGCGATAGAGGCCGAGAACAGTTTGCAGTTTCTGACTGCAGGTGGCCGATCAGCTTTTTGATGGCGAGGTGCTGGAAGAGAAGAACTTTGCCGTCATGCTACTGGAAGACCGGACGGGACAGTTTGGCCCTCGCGAATTCAGACTCTGTGAAAGCTGGCTGGATCGCGTGAGTAGCTGGGCGGACCACGATGCGTTGGTCCACTACTTGATCGGGCCAATGATCGCCGCAGATGACAGGTATCTGCAGCGGCCGCCGCGCTGGGCAAAGAAACGCAGCACGTGGCATCGGCGGGCAGCGGCGGTCAGCCTGATCCACAGCACGCGCCGGCATAGGAACTTCGATCACATCCAGCAGGTGACCGAGCTTCTGTTGTCGAGCAACGACGACATGGTGCAGAAAGGGCTGGGCTGGTTGCTGCGCGAGGCGGCGAAGGCGAATCGAGAGCAGACCGTCGCGTATCTGATGACGATCCGCGAGCGGACACCGCGGCTGGTGCTGAGGACGGCGTGTGAGACCCTGCCGGCTAAAACGCGGGAGCGTGTGTTGGGCGCGGTTAAGTCGGGTTCGCCAAAGATTTAAGTCACGTAGAAAGGGCTTCTCGGTTGGGCGTGTTGAAATCGCAATCAGTCACACCACAGCGTCAAGACTTCGAGGCTGTCAGGGCCTCTTCAAGGGTTTCCCGGATCAAGCGCGTGTAAGGAATGCCCCGCGCCTTGGCGCGCGCCTTGAGCGCCGCAAGCAACGGCCTGGGCATGCGCATGTTGACCTGCTCGTCCTTCTTTTCAAATTCGAACCGCGCCGGTTTGAACTGCGAAAAATCAAGCTCCGACAGATTCTGCGCCAGGAACTTCTCGGCTGCCTTATCAGTCTTGAGTTTTGGTACTTTCTTTTTCATAAGCGGCTGCCTCCTTGGCGTGCATGTAACGGGCCGACACTGGACGGATGAGGCGGCTACGGTTTTTCGTCCGCAGGGTAAAGGCTACAAACATCGGTCGCGCGGCGCTGGTGCGTCCCACGGCAATCATGCGGCTCTCATCGTCCGAGTGTTTCGGGTCGGGCGCAACGCGGGGATCGTTATGGAACAGTTCCTTGATCTCTGCGATAGACACCCAGTGTTTCTGGCACTTCGCACGGTTGCCATCGTCCCAGTCAAATCCCGCTACGTTGAAAGATCATCGTAGCAATAATCTATACAACTGTATATACAAACGAATAACTGAAAAACAGGGCCTCTGGCGGCACGGTGGTCGTGACCCCGAGAATACGGCAAAGGGGCTGGTTTGTCCTTCAACGTTCCTTGCCGCTAAAAAAACTCGCTACTTTGTGCGCCCTCGCAGCCTCTGCGGTGAGATGCGTTTCGATCACTCATTTACAATGAAATCCGCATGAATCTCGCTGACATCCAAGCAGCCCTGCGCGAGCGCAAGCAGGAAGCGTGGCTCTTCTACGATCATCATCATCGCGACCCCATTGCTTACCACATTCTCGGCCTCTCCGAGACCATGATGGTGACGCGGCGCTGGTTCTACTTGGTGCCGGCGCAAGGCGACCCAGTCAAGCTGGTACACCGAATCGAGAGCCATCATCTCGACCCTCTGCCCGGCAGCAGGATGGAGTACTCGGCATGGGAAGAGCTATGGCAGAACCTGGAAGCGATGCTGAAGCCCTATCGCAGCATCGTGATGCAGTATTCACCCAACAACCAGATTCCCTACATCTCGCTGGTGGACGGCGGGACGCTGGAACTCATTCGCAGCTTCGGCAAGGAAATCGTCAGCTCGGCCAACCTGGTGGCGCGCTTCGAAGCCGTGCTCAGCGACGAGCAGATTGCGTCGCACTTCAAGGCGCGCGATGCGATCGACAAGATCGTGCCGGCCGCGTTCCAGGAGATTGGCCGGCGAGTGCGCAATGGAGGAACGAACGAGTACGAGATCCAGAAGTGGATTCTGGAGGCGTTTGCGCGCGAGAATTTGCAGACCTGCGATCCGCCCAATGTCAGCGTTGGCCCGCACAGCGGCGACCCCCACTATGAGCCGAGCGCCGAGAAATCATCGCCCATCAAGCAGGGCGATTTCGTGCTGCTCGATATCTGGGCAAAGCTGAACGACTCCGACTCGGTCTATTACGACATCACGTGGACAGGCGCGATCGGCACGCCGAGCGACAAGCAGCGCGAGATTTTTGACATCGTGCGCGGCGCTCGCGATGTCGGCATCAACACCGTGAAGCAGGCGTTCGAGGCAGGACGGACGATTCATGGTTGGGAGGTCGACAAGGCGGTCCGAGAATTCATTACGGGCAAGGGCTACGGACAGTACTTCATCCATCGCACCGGGCACTCCATCGGGCGCGACATTCACGCTAACGGCGCAAATCTTGATAATCTGGAAACCAAGGACGACCGCGAGATTCTGCCGAACACGTGCTTTTCCGTCGAGCCGGGGATTTATCTTCCTGAGTTCGGCGTGCGCAGCGAGGTCAATATGATCACGCACAAGGGCAAAGCGGAAGTCACCGGGCGGATTCAGGAAGAACTGGTACAGATTTAATGGCTGATGCGCGCAACACCAGTGCGGCCCAGGCGAAGGCGGCTGAAGCAAGCACGACGGTTTACATCGTTACCCTCTCGGCGTGGCTGGTGCCCGGTCTGGGACACCTGATGCAGCGGCGGTATGCCCGCGGCCTGCTGCTGATGCTGGCGGTGTTCATCATGTTCTTTGCCGGGCTGGGCATGCAGGGCAAGGTGTATTCCTTCAATACCGGTGACCTGCTGGATATTCTCGGCTTCGTGGGAGATATCGGCACGGGAGCGCTCTACTTCCTTGCACGGATGATGGACTGGGGCGCGGGCAATATTCAGCGCGCTGTGGCCGACTACGGGACCAAATACATTGTCGTGGCGGGGCTGCTGAACGTGATCGCGGTGGTCGACGCCTATCACATCGCGATCGGCAAAAAACAATGACCTTTTCGCTCAGTCAGTTCAGCGCCGCCTTGCTGTTTGCGGTTTGTGCCTCCATCGTCTTCGGCATCACTCAACGCAACAATACCCGCGACATGGTGCGCTACGGAGCGTATTGCTTCTCGCTCTTCGTCGTGGGCGTGATTGTGGCGTCCTGGGTGATGTGGTTCATCAAGCATTAGGAGAAGGGGACGGCCTTCAGGCCGTCCATACGTAACGCAAGAAAGTCCGTCGGCTTCAGCCGCTGCGGACTTCGGCCTGTGGCTCCCTGCCGCAATTATCCGAACTGGACTCGCCCCCCTTGAACTAAACTCAATCTATGCTCGCCAGCTACGCCGTTCGCGTTGAGGATTCGCGTGGACGCCGCTATCCGGAAGCACCTCATCCTTATCGCAATCCTTTTCAGCGCGACCGCGACCGCGTGATTCATACGCGGGCGTTCCGGCGGCTGGAGAACAAGACCCAGGTCTTCACCCGCCGCTATTCCGACCACTTCCGTACTCGGCTGACGCACACCATCGAGGTGGCACAGATTTCCCGCACGATTGCCGGGGCGCTGGAGCTCAACGTCGATCTCGCCGAGGCGCTCGCCCTGGTGCATGACATTGGGCATCCGCCATTCGGACATGCGGGCGAGCACGCGCTTGATGCCCTCATGCGACAGCATGGGGAATTTTTCGACCACAATCTTCAGGCATTGCGCATCGTCGAGGATTTCGAGGTCCGCTATGCCAGCTTTCGCGGGTTGAACCTCACCTTCGAGGTGCGCGAGGGCATCATCAAGCACTCCCACGATTACTCGGCAACGGACCATCCTGAGCTGGCGGAGTACCTGCTCGACCTGCGGCCTCCACTAGAGGCGCAGCTCATCGACCTGACGGACGAGATTGCCTACGACACCGCCGATCTCGATGACGGCTATGAAGCCAGGTTGCTGACCGTGCCCGCCATCCGTCAAGGAGTTCGCGTGTTCGACAATTTCTATCGGCAAGTTGAGGCAGAATATCCCGATGCACTGGAAAAGTTGCAATTCAACGAGGCGCTGAAGCGCATGCTGAATCGTTTTGTGACCGACCTGATTGAGAACACGCGGCGGCGCGTCATCCATGCGGGCGTCAGAACTGTCGAGGACGTGAGAGGCTTGCCGGAGCGCCTGGCCGGCTTCAGCGCCGAAGTCAATGACGAGCGCCGCGAGGCGAAGCAGTTTCTGTACACCGCTTTGTACAACGCCAAGGAGCTTCTGCCGGGCAAGAAGCGAGCGGAGCAGGTCGTGAATGAAGTATTTACGGCGCTGGTCGAACGGCCGGAACAACTGCCGCCCAGCTATCGCGAGAAGGCGCAGAAGGAAAAACTGGCGCGCGTCGTCTGCGACTATCTTGCAGGAATGACGGACCGCTACATCGAAGACCTGCGCAAGAAGCTCAACTGATCCACCCACACCCATGCCTGAGCTGCCCGACATCGTTGTCTACATCGAAGCGCTGGAGAAGCGGATACTCGGGCAGACGCTGGAACAGATTCGAATCATCAGCCCTTTCCTGCTGCGCACCGCCGTTCCGCCGTTGCAAGCTGCGGAGGGCAAGGCGGTCACTCAGTTGCGGCGCATGGGCAAGCGCATCTGCATCGGGCTGGAGGGCGACCTGTGGCTGGTGCTGCACCTGATGATTGCCGGCCGTCTGCACTGGAAAGAACGGGGTGCGAAATTGGCGCGGCCGCGAGGACTCGCGGCCTTCGATTTTCCGAATGGAACGCTGCTGTGGACGGAGGCCGGCTCGCAGAAGCGGGCTTCTTTGCACGTTGTTGCCGGCGAGGAAAATCTGCATGCACTGGATCCCGGCGGGCTGGAGGTGCTGGAGGCGGATCTTGACCAGTTCGCCGCTGTTCTTAAGTCAGCGAACCATACGCTGAAGCGCGCACTCACCGATCCGAGGCTGTTCAGCGGGATCGGCAATGCCTATTCCGACGAGATTCTGTGGGAGGCACGGCTTTCGCCGATGCAGTTGACGCAGAAGCTGAAGGACGAAGAGGTCAACCGGCTTTATGAGGCCATCCGCAGCACGCTGACGAAGTGGGTGACGCAGCTGCGTGGGGAGTCGTCGCAATCATTTCCCGAGAAGGTCACGGCCTTTCGACCAGAAATGGCCGTCCACGGCAAGTACGAGCAGCCCTGCCCGCGCTGCGGCAAGCCGATCCAGCGAATTCGATACGCGGGGAATGAGGCGAACTACTGCCCACATTGTCAGACCGGCGGCAAGCTGCTCGCTGACCGGGCGCTTTCACGGCTGCTAAAGGGAGATTGGCCAAAGACGCTTGAGCAACTGGAAACGATGGTCGAGAAGCGGCGCAATTCTTAGTTCCACTCGACTTCTTCCGCGTCTTCGGGAACCCCAGCTTCGGTGAGCGCGCGGCCCAACTCGGCCGGCGTATCAACCAATATGTCAGGATGCACGCGCTCCAGGCTGTGCGGAGCGAATCCGTAGTTCACGCCGATGCTCCACATGCCGGCGTTACGGGCGGTGAGGATGTCGACTTCGGAGTCGCCGACCATGACGCTTTCGTCCGGCATGGCCGCGGCCTCCTGCATGATGGTTCGCGCACCCAGCGGATCGGGTTTCTTGGTCTCGAAACTGTTGCCGCCATAAATCTGGAAGAAGCGTCCGGCCAGCCCAAGCCCTGCGAGAATGTCGCGCGCCGGGCGAACGGGTTTGTTGGTGAGCACGGCCAATTTGCGTCCGGCACCGTTAAAGGTAGAGATCTGTTCGAGCAACGGTGCGATGCCTTCGTACGCGTAGGTGCTGTCGAGTTTGTGCTCGCGGTAGTAGTTGAGAAAAAAGAGCAACGCCTGCTGTAAGAAGGCTTCATCGTCGGGATCGCCCAGTGCGCGGCGCACCAGCATGGGAGCGCCATCGCCGATGTAGGTCTTGATCACCTCGAGGGGCAGATCGTTGCGCCCGTACTGGCGCAACATGGCGTTTACCGCGGCGGCAAGATCATATTCCGAATCAATCAGTGTGCCATCGAGATCAAAAATGACAAGCCTGATCTTGTCCAGCGGTATGGTGTGGAACGTACGTATCATTACCGTTCAGTATAGCCAGCCGAGTTGAGGCGAAGGTGAACGCCGCAGCGCACAAGGCGGTGTCGTAATTTTGCGCTTTTCGAACACTGCTACGACAGGATGGCAGCACCAGGCAAGCTCGTCTAGGCATTACAATAAAAGGATTAACGTCTGAGCCGCACCGGGCTACACTTCTTCCCCTGAGGACATGGATGGCAACTACCAAGGCACAACCGAACATCAAGACCGCCCAGACCGCCTCGCCCGACAAATACCAGGGACTTACGCGCGACCAGCTTATCGAGATCTACCGCCTCATGTATCTGTCCCGCCGCATTGACGATCGCGAGATCCTCCTCAAACGGCAACAGAAGATCTTCTTTCAGATCTCCGGTGCCGGACATGAGGCGCTGCTGGTTGCGGCCGGCATGTTGCTGCGTCCTGCGTACGACTGGTTCTACCCGTACTATCGCGACCGCGCGCTCTGCCTCGCGGTAGGCATGACTCCGTATGAGCAGTTGCTGCAGGCAGTAGGCTCAGGCGAAGATCCCGGCTCGGGCGGACGTCAGATGCCTGCGCATTGGGGCAGCAAGCGACTGAACATCGTCACGCAGTCCTCGCCTACCGGCACGCAGTTTTTACAGGCAGTAGGCTGCGCCGAAGCGGGACGCTACTTCAGTCGCCATCCCGAAGCGGCAGAGAAGGTCAGCGGCGATTATCGCCAGTTCAAGGACGTGACCTTCCATGGCGACGAGCTCGTCTACGTCTCGTGCGGCGACGGCACCACCAGCCAGGGAGAATTCTGGGAGTCACTGAACACGGCGTCGAATCTCAAACTGCCGGTGTTGTACCTGATCGAAGACAACGAGTACGCGATTTCGGTTCCGGTGGAGGTCGGGACGAGCGGCGGCAACATCAGCCGGTTGGTGAAGGGCTTCCCCAATTTTTATTTCGCGGAAGTGGACGGCACTGATCCGCTGGCCAGCTATGGCGAGCTGAAGAAGGCCGTGGATTACATTCGCGCCGGTAAAGGTCCGGCGTTTGTGCACGGACATGTGGTGCGTCCGTACTCGCATTCCTTGTCGGACGACGAGAAGCTTTACCGGCCGGAGTCGGAACGCAACTCCGAAGTCGAGCGTGATCCCATCAATCGCTTCCAGCTCTTCCTGATTCGCGAAGGCATTCTCGACGAGAAGGCAGTCGATCAGCTGGAGAAGGATGTTGACGCCGAGGTGCAGGACGCCTCCGATCGCGCGGTGGCCGCAGCCCTGCCGGAGACGGAGTCCTACAAGGACTTTGTCTACTCGCCGGACCTCGATCCGACCTCGCCGGCTTTTCAGACGGAGGCCGTGCATTCCGCGCCCTCGCAGGATAAGGCTATTTCTGCCTCGTCGGGCGATCGCACCATGGCTGACCTGATCAATGCCTGCATGCGTGACGAGATGAAGCGCGATGAGCGCATCGTGATGTTTGGCGAGGACGTTGCCGACTGTAGCCGCGAAGAATACTTGAAAGAGAAGCTGGTGAAGGGCAAGGGCGGAGTCTTCAAGTTGACGGCAGGCTTGCAAGCCGAGTACGGCAGCGATCGAGTGTTCAACTCGCCGCTCGCCGAGGCCAATATTGTGGGCCGCGCCGTCGGCATGGCCACTCGCGGGCTGAAGCCGGTGGTCGAGATTCAGTTCTTCGATTACATCTGGCCTGCCTACCATCAGCTTCGCAACGAGATGCCGCTGGTTCGTTGGCGCTCGAACAACACGTTCTCTTGCCCGGCGGTGGTGCGCGTGGCGATCGGTGGCTATCTCACCGGCGGCGCCATCTACCACTCGCAGTGCGGCGAGAGCCTGTTCACCCACAATCCCGGCCTGCGCGTGGTGTTCCCGTCGAATGCGCTCGACGCTAATGGCCTGCTGCGCACTGCCATTAGGTGCGACGACCCGGTGATGTTCCTGGAGCACAAGCGCCTGTACCGCGAGACCTTCGGGCGCGCTCCGTATCCGGGGCCGGATTACATGATTCCCTTCGGCAAGGCACGCACCGTACGTCCCGGCCACGACCTGACGGTCATCACCTACGGCGCGGTCGTGCCCCGCGCTTTGCAGGCGGCACAACGCATCGAACGCGAGCAGGGAGTCAGCGTCGAGCTGGTCGACCTGCGCTGTCTCAGCCCGTATGACTGGGAGGCCATCGCAACATCAGTTTCGAAGACGCATCGCGTGATCGTCGCCCATGAAGACATGCTGAGCTGGGGCTATGGGGCGGAGATCGTAGCGCGCATCGCGGATGAGCTGTTTGACGAGCTCGATGCGCCAGTGAAGCGCGTTGCCGCCAAGGACACCTTCGTCGCCTATCAGCCGGTCCTGGAGGATGAAATCCTTCCTCAGGCGGAAGACCTGTTCAAGGCGATGGCCCAACTGGCGGAACTGTAAAAGCAGCCTC
Source organism: uncultured Acidobacteriaceae bacterium (assembly GCA_963747055.1). Taxonomy (GTDB): domain Bacteria; phylum Acidobacteriota; class Terriglobia; order Terriglobales; family Acidobacteriaceae; genus CAVVDY01. The sequence continues at coordinate 48,627 of CAVVDY010000009.1, forward strand.
GGCCTCCGTTCCCTTGTGAGATTTTTCACCGAGGGGTCTGACACTTCGCGCGCACCGCTGCCGGCGACAGGCCCGACGCCCGAAGAGCGCGCAGGCCTAGCGCGTCGTGCCGCTTGGCCAGGCGGACTCCGGATTCGTCGCGTACCAGATCGCAGTGGTAGTAGCCGGGAACCCGATATCCGAGCGTGCGAATCAGCAGCAACTGCCGTGCGGTTGATTTCAGCAGGTCGGCGCCGCGCACGACTTCGGTGATCCGCATGGCTTCGTCGTCGACCGCGACCGCAAGCTGATAGGCGGGTACATCGTCCCGGCGCCAGATGACAAAGTCGCCGAAATCCTCTCCTGCGACATAGCTTTGCTTACCCTGGCCGGCGTCGTCAAAACCAATTGCCTCCCCTTCAGAGAACACGGAAGCGCCAATTCACCCCTGCTGGTGACTCGTATTGCCCAGCCTCGGCGCTTCGATGGCGGCATGTCCCGGGATACATGGGCTCATCATCGCCCTCGTTCGGCGCCGCTGCGGCCCGGGCGAGGTCCCTGCGCGAGCAGGTGCAGGGATAAATGAACCCGCCGTCGCGCAGCTTCTGCCAGGCTTCGAGATAGAAGCTGCTCCGCCGGCTCTGCTCGTAGGGAGCAAATGGCCCGCCCACATCCGGCCCTTCCTGCCAGCGGATTCCCAGCCAGCTCAGGTCTTCGACCATGGCTGTCGCGAATTCCGGCTTCGACCGCTGCGGGTCGAGGTCCTCGTTGCGAAAGACGAGCGTGCCGTTGTGGGCCAGAGCGTGTTGATAGGCCGTCCAGAAGGTGCAGGCGTGGCCGATGTGGAGGAGGCCTGTTGGAGACGGAGCGATGCGGCCGCGGTAAGGCATGGGAAGGGGTCAGGTGTCACTTGCAAGCTGTCAAAAGTGAATTATCGGGCAGCGTCCTGTTTCAATCCAGCGCTCCCACCAACTCGTGTTGTGGTTCGGGTCGTGTTACGGCCTCCGCCCGCCGCTTCGCCCTCGGCTCATGCGGATGCAGGTCTCGCGGATTCCGCAACAGGAACAGCAATGGAACCATGCAGAAGAAAATTATCCCCATCACCCAGAACGCCTCAACGAACGACAGCAACATTGCCTGCTGCAGCACCATGCCGTACATCGCGCCCAGGGCCTTGCGCGAGGCTTCTATCGAATTCGATCCATGCAGTTCAAACCAGCTCTTCATCCCGAGCCACATGTTCTGTGCGTTGTGGTTGAAGACCGAGATGTGGCTGACCATCTGGTTCTGGTGAACCTGGCTGCGCCGTGCCAGGAAGGTGGTCATGGTCGCAATGCCGAAGCTGCCGCCGATGTTGCGCATCAGGTTGTAGATGCTGGTGGCATTGCCCATCCGCTCTTTGGAAATCCCCGACATGCTGACCGCCATCAGCGGGATGAAGAGAAACGCCATGGCCGCGCCCTGGATCAACTGTGGCCAGAAGATGTTCCAGTAGCCGGCGTTCAGGTTAAGGTGCGAGAGGTCGATCATGGTCCAGCCGCCGATCACCATACCGACAAAGATGAGCTTGCGCGCATCGTAGCGGTTGGTAAGCTGGCCGACAATGGGCATCATGATGAGCGACCCAATGCCGCGCGGGGAGAGCGCCAGCCCCGACTGTAGCGCGGGATAGCCGAGCAGCGTTTGCAGGAAGATGGGCAACAGCATGAGGCTGGCGTAGAGCACGAAGCCCAGCATGGTCATGATGAGCACGCCGGCACTGAAGGTACGGTCTTTGAGCACGCGCAGGTCGACTATGGGGTTCTCCGCCGTCAGCTCGCGGATCACCATGGCGACCAGTCCGAAGACGCAGAGGAACGCCATGACCCGAATCTGCGTGCTCCCGAACCAATCCTTCTGCTGGCCGCGATCGAGTACCACCTGCAACATGCCGAAGCCGAGGGCGAGGAATCCGATGCCCCAGAGGTCGACGCCGCCACGCCCCTGCTTACGGATGTAGGACGGGTCGCGCACGAAGGCGTTGATCATCAGCAGCGAGAACAGGCCGACCGGCAGGTTGAGGTAGAAGATCCAGCGCCAAGTGTAGTTGTCGGTGATGTAGCCGCCCAGCGTCGGCCCCAGGATGGGCGCGAGAATGATGCCCAGGCCGAAGGCCGCCATGGCTGTGCCGTGCTTTTTCGGCGGGAAGGTTTCCAGTAGCACCGCCTGCGACATAGGCTGAAGACCTCCACCGGTGAGCCCCTGAAGTACCCGGAACAGGATCAGCGTGTCGAGCGAAGTCGCCGTTCCGCAGAGCAGCGAAGTAAGGGTGAATCCACCCACGCACACCATCAGCATGCGGCGGCGGCCAAAGCGGTTGGCCAGCCATCCCGCCATGGGCAGGATGATGGCGTTCGATACCAGGTATGACGTCACCACCCAGGTGCCCTCGTCGACCGTGGCGCCCAGATTGCCGGCCATGTGGGGGACCGAGACGTTGACCACGGTGGTGTCGAGGATTTCCATGAACGTGGCCAGCATGACAGCGATGGTCACGATCCACGGGTTGACGGGCTTGGCAGACACGGCAGTAACCGAATGACTCAAGGCGATTGTAAAAATCTGCTACCCGGAGTTCGGTGACGCGCCGCACAATGCGTGGGGTCATCGGCAGGAGTCGAATTGCCGGCGCGACAAGGGGGCAGGCCAGTGGTGACCCGAGTCACAACCCGACGTGATGGTGTTTTGCTACAGTAGTGTTTCTATGGCCGCACCCGATTCGCTGTTTGTACGCGCCTGCCGCCGCCAGCCCGTGGAGGCGACGCCCGTCTGGTTCATGCGCCAGGCAGGCCGTTACATGAAGGAGTACCGCGAGGTGCGCGAGCACCATTCGCTGGTCGAAATCTGCAAGAAGCCCGACATCGCCGCCGAGGTCACCATCACCGCTGCCGAGTACCTGAAGGTCGATGCCGCTATCATCTTTGCCGACCTGCTGCTGCCGCTGGAAGTGATGGGGCTGCCGTTCCACTTTGAGGCCGGCGAGGGCCCGGTGATTGAGAAGCCCGTCCGCACGGCCGAAGAGGTCAAAGCCCTGCGCAGCGACCGCGCGGCCGAGCTGGGCTACGTCGCCGACGCCGTTTCGCTGGTGGCCAAGCACTTCGGCAACAAGCTGCCGGTCATCGGCTTCTGCGGCGCGCCCTTCACCCTGGCCAGCTACATGGTGGAGGGCGGCGGCTCGCGGCACTACATCGAAGTGAAGAAACTGATGTACAACGCGCCCGAAGTTTGGGAGGAGCTAGTCGACAAGCTGGTCACCGTGCTTGCCGAATACACGGCCGCGCAGGTTCGGGCCGGCGCCGATGTGGTGCAGATTTTCGATAGCTGGGCCGGCTGCCTCAGCGTCGAAGACTATCGCCGTTATGCGTTGCTGCCCACCACGCAGCTCATCAAGCGGCTGCAGAAAGAAACCGGCGTGCCCATCATCTATTTTGGGACCGATAGCGCCACGTTGCTGCCGTCCATGTCGGAGACGGGTGCGGAGGTCATTGGGCTCGACTGGCGGATTCCGCTTGACGAAGGCTGGAAGACGGTTGGGCACCACCACGCCGTGCAGGGAAATCTGGATCCGGTAGCCCTGTTCGCCTCATGGCGCGAAGTGAAGGGCCGCGCCGAACACATCCTGCGCCTGGCCGATGGGCGGCCCGGGCATATCTTCAACCTGGGCCATGGGATTCTGCCGCACACGCCGGTTGACAACGTAAAGAACCTGGCACAGTTTGTTCATGAATTCTCGGCCTCGGCCACACCCGGAGTTACGCCATGAAGCAGGCTGTGCTGCTCATCGCGCATGGTAGCCCGGAGCGGGTGGAGGACATTCCCGAGTTCTTGCAGAACATCTCGCGCGGCCGCCCGATGGCGGAAGCCGTGGTGCGCGAGGTGCAGCACCGCTATTCGCTGATCGGCAGCTCGCCGCTCACCCGTCTCACCCAGGCCCAAGCCGCGGGAGTCGAGCGCGAGCTGGGCGTTCCAACCTATGTTGGCATGCGCAACTGGCATCCGTTTATTGCCGATACCCTACAGCGCATGACTGCCGACAATGTGGGACATACGGTTGCGATTTGCCTGGCGCCACATAATTCGCGCACCAGCGTGGGGTTGTACAAGCAGGTCTTGTCTGGGCAGCAGGCGCCGTTCAGCACCGATTTTGTTGAGGAATGGCATGATAATCCGGCGCTGATTAAAGCGTTTGCCCAGAAGCTGCGTGCCGGTTGGACGCAGGCGCGGGCAACCGAGGGGCATGATATCCCGGTGCTGTTCACCGCCCACAGCGTGCCCAAGCGCACTATTGCCGAGGGCGATCCCTACGAAGTGCAGACGCGTGAAACCGCAGCCCTGGTTGCCGCGCAAGTCCCCGAAATCGGCAAGAGGTGGAGCTTTGCCTTTCAGAGCCAGGGCATGTCAGGCGGAGAGTGGCTCGGTCCCACAGTAGAGGATACGATTGTGGGACTACGCGAAGCCAGCCACACTGCTGTCTTTCTGCAACCGATCGGCTTCGTCTGCGATCACGTTGAAATCCTATTTGATGTTGATATTCTGTTTAAGGGTTTTGCCGCCCAGCATGGCATGAAGCTGTATCGGGCCGAGTCGCTCAACGACTCGCCGGCGTTCATTCGGGCAGTAGCCGGGCTGGCGCGCGAACGACTGGACCGCATTTCCAGCGGTGCGTCCGTGAAAGTGAATGCCTGAAGCATGAAGCGGATCGCCATCATCGGCGGAGGTATCTCCGGCCTCAGTGCAGCCTATCACCTGGAAAAGGCGCGTGAAGACGGGGCGTCCATCGAATACACACTATTCGAAAGCAGCAATCGTCTGGGCGGCTCGCTTTGCTCGGAGCGCGTCGAAGGCTGCCTGGTCGAGGCCGGGCCAGACTCCTTTCTGACCGAGAAGCCCTGGGCGGCGACGCTTTGCAAAGAGCTTGGCTTGGGCGACCAGATCATCGGGTCGAACGATGCGCAACGTAAGACCTACATTGTGGTAGATGGCAAGCTGATTGCCATGCCCGACGGCCTGATGTTCATGGTACCGACCAAGGTCGTTCCCACCGCGCTGTCTCCGCTCTTCTCCTGGAGCACTAAGCTGCGCATGGCGCAGGAGCTACTTCATCCGCCCCGCCCCATGACAGACGACGAGACGGTGGGTGAGCTGGTGGAGCGGCATTTTGGCAGTGAGGTGGTGGACCGGCTTGCTGATCCGCTGTTGTCCGGTGTGTATGGCGGCGACGCCCACAGGCTCAGCGCGCGCGCTGTTTTGCCGCGCTTTGTCGAGATGGAGGAAAAGTATGGCAGCCTGAGCCGCGCCATGCTCGCCGCTCATAAGAAAATGGCGGCCGTCGCCAGGAAACAACCGGCGCGGCCGCTCTTCAGTTCGCTCAAGGATGGCATGCAGCAGCTGGTGGACGCTATTACCTCGCGTCTTGATCCCGGCTCCATTCGGCTGCGTACGCGTGTGCGGAGTGTCTATCGATCGAATGGCGGTTGGCGCGTTGCCATCGAGATGGCGGGGGACGAGTACTACGACGCTGTGGTACTAGCTACGCCGGCCAATATGGCGGGCGTTCTGCTTGAGGCGGTCGATGCCGAGTTGGCAGCCGATCTTCTCGGCATCACGTACAGCTCGTCGGTGACCGTCACGCTGGGATACTACCTGGAGCAGCTAAAGCACTTGCCGCCCGGATTCGGCTTCCTGGTTCCGCGCAGCGAGGGAACACGTATGCTGGCCTGCACTTTTGTGCACAACAAGTTTCCACATCGCGCGCCGGCAAAGAAGGGGATCCTGCGCTGTTTTCTGGGCGGCGCTCGCGATGAGGCGATTCTGTCGCTTTCGGATGAGGAGATAGTGCAAACCGTCCGCTCTGAGCTGTCGAAAATCGTCAAGCTCAGCGAGAGGCCCATCTTTTCGCGCGTCTATCGCTGGCGTGGAGCCATGGCCCAGTATGAAGCCGGGCACATTGCCCGCGTCGAGCGCATTGAAAAGCGAGTGTCTGACATTGCGGGACTCGCTATTGCCGGTAATGCCTTCCACGGCATCGGCGTGCCGGACTGCGTTCGCAGCGGGCAAGAGGCTGCGGCTGTGATTTTGGGCGCCCCGGTCGAGGCGGCGGCCCGGAGCACTTCCTAACCACAACTGGCCGTTCCCATGTCCGTCCGCACGGGCCGAACACTTGTGCGCGCCATCACTGCATTCCCCTCGCCATGCTCTTACCCTTTAACTAGGGCCTGAGCACCGGTCCTGAGGAACGATATGTGGATCGCAGGAATCGCAATCTACTGTGCCGCACTGATAGTGCTGTTGCTAGGCATAATCATTGACAACGAGCTGACAAACCGTCACCGGCCACATCATCGTTAAGCAGGCCCGTAACCTGCTAGCATGTCTCTTCGCGTACCCGCGAGCCGTCAGGTACGCGCAAGTCCACACAGGAGTCCTATACATGTCCGACGTCCGTCGCGGACTGATTATCGTCAACACCGGCCCGGGTAAGGGCAAGACCACCGCCGCGATGGGCACCGGCTTGCGTGCCGTGGGCAATGGCATGAAGGTCCTGATGCTGCAGTTTCTCAAAGGCTCGTGGCATTACGGGGAGCTCGACGCGGTCAAAGCTTTTGGCGACAAGTTCGTGATGAAACAGTTGGGCCGCGGCTTCGTAAAGGTCGGCGGCGCGGAGACCGATCCCGAGGACGTGCGTCTGGTGGAAGAAGCCTGGACCGAGGCGGAGCAGGCGATCCTTTCTGGCCAGTGGGACCTCGTCATACTCGACGAGATCAATTACGCCATCGGCTACAAGATGCTTGATCCGGCTAAGGTCGTCGCAACGCTCAGCAAGAAGCCGGAGATGGTACACGTCATCCTGACGGGACGTAACGCACATCCCAGCATCGTCGAGATCGCCGACACCGTCACCGAGATGAAGGAAGTGAAGCACGCCTACACCAAGGGCATCGAAGCGCAACGCGGAATCGAGTACTAGGGCGTGTTAACACTAAATAGGAATCTGAGCGCTTCCACGATCAGAGCGAAATAGACGAAGCCGAGGAAGATCACGTCGAGCTTCTCAAAACGCGAGAAGATGCGGCGGAAGCCTTTCAGCCTACGAAACAGTCGCTCCACTTCGTTGCGTTTGCGGTACATGGCGCGGTCCAACTGCCAAGGATCGAGACGATTCGGACGCGGCGGTACGACCGGAATGTAGCCGAAGTCGAGCACCAGCTGCAGCGTGGTTTTGTCGTCATAGGCGGTGTCCATGATCAAGTGCAAGGGGGCGGGCAGTGGGCCGATGCTGGCCAGCAATTCGCGGCCTTCGACGGCATCCGAGGCTTGTCCCGGCGAGAGGGCGAACGTTATGGCCGTTCGAGCATTCGCGGCAACCATATGAATCTTGGTGGTCCATCCGCCGCGGGACTTGCCGATAGCTTGGGGGCCGTTTTTTTTAACGCCCCCGTACCGTCGGGGTGCACTTTCACGCTGGTGGAATCCAGGCTCACCGACTCAATGCGGATGCGCACTAACTGTTCGCGCTGCAATCGCTCAAACACCGCGTCCAGCACGCCACTCTTCGACCAGCGGTTCATGCGGGTGTAGATGGTGTGCCAGGGACCGAAGCGTTTCGGCAATCCGCGCCACTTGCAGCCATGCTCAGCCACATAGAGCAGGGCGTTGAGAAATTGCAGGTTGGTGACCCGTACATTGCCGCGCTGACGGGGAAGACTGGGGGCAACACGCTGGTACTGCTCCTCGCTAATCTCCATGCAGCGCAGCATAGCATGGAATTACCACTTAGTGTTAACACGCCCTAGACCTCCATGTTCACCAACGACCTGCTGAAACACAAACGCATCCTCATCACCGGCGGCGGCACGGGAATCGGTCGCGCCATGGCCGAACGCTTCCTGCAGCTTGGAGCTGCGCTCTTCATTTGCGGACGCCGCGCCGACGTCATCGAGCGAACGGCTACCGAGCTTAGCGCGACCACCGACGGCCAGATCGAAGGCCTTACCTGCGATGTGCGCGATCGCGAAGCTGTTGAGGCGCTGATCGACAAGCTGTGGGAGACCGGGCCGCTTGATGTGCTGGTGAACAACGCTGCCGGCAACTTCCTGGCCAAGACAGAAGACCTGTCCCCGGGCGCCTTCGATGCTGTGTTAGGCATCGTGCTGAACGGCACCATCAACATGACCATGGCCTGCGGGCGCCGCTGGCTGCAAGGCAAACACAAGGGCGTCGTGCTCAACATCGCCACTACCTATGCCGAAACCGGATCGGCGTACGTCGTGCCCAGCGCAGTGGCCAAGGCGGGAGTGCTGTCTCTGACGCGCAGCCTTGCCGTCGAGTGGGGAGGCCGCGGTATTCGCTTCGTCGCCATCGCACCCGGAGCGATTCGCACCGAAGGCGCCTTCTCGCGCCTGCTGCCCGTGCCTGCAATGGAGAAGGCACTGCTCGATCACAATCCGCTGCACCGCCTCGGGACCCTGGAGGAGATCTCCAACCTGGGTGCCTTTCTTATCAGCGATCAGGCAGGCTACATTAACGGCGAGATGGTCTACATGGATGGCGGCGAGATGCTGGCTGGCGCCAGCAGTTTCAGCCTGCTTGGGCGCCAGGTTCCCGAGAGCGCGTGGGAGATGATGAAGCCGAAGAAGAAGTGACGGCGTTGCATTTACCTCCAGCCACAGAACTCTGCCTCAGGTGAACACCTTATCTGCCGCTTTACTAATCTCAACAATTCAGCCGTAGCCATCCGACAACTCCTCCGCAGTGCGTGGGTTCAAACCGTGCAGACAGGGAGCAAACAGGCAAGCTCTCGACGGAGGTGAATATGAAGCTCTCAAGCACCATGCTGCTTTCAGTTCTGCTGTTTGGAGCTAGCTTTGCGGTGGCGCAGAACCCCAATCATGGCTGGAACAACCATGATGGCTACTACAATGGCTATCCCAATGGACAATACGGCCAGTATGGCCAAGGGAATAGCAACAATCCGAACTACCAGCGTGGGTTTCAGGACGGCATCAACTCAGGCCGTGCCGATGCCAACCAGGGCAAGCGCTTCGATGTCGACGACCATCCGTATTATCGGAACTCGAACAATCAGGCCTACCGCGAAGGCTTCATGCAAGGCTATCGCGGCGCCTATGGCCAGGGGCGTGGCAACAACGGTTACAACAACAACGGCTACCACAACGGCCCCTACAACACGGCCAATAATCCGACCTATGAGCGCGGCTTCCAGGACGGCATCAACTCAGGCCGGGCCGATGCCAACCAGGGCAAGCGCTTCGATGTGGACGACCACCCGTACTACAGGAATTCGAACAACCAGACGTACCGCGAGGGCTTCATGCAAGGTTATCGCGAGGCCTACGGCCAGGGACGTGGTAACTACGGCTATAACAATGGCCATCACAATGGCCCCTACAACACGGCCAACAATCCGAACTACCAGCGCGGATTCCAGGACGGCATCAACTCAGGCCGTGCGGATGCCGGCCAAGGCAAGCGCCCCGATGTCGACGACCATCCGTACTACAGGAACTCGAATAATCAGGCGTACCGCGAGGGCTTTAAGCAGGGCTATCGCGAGGCCTACAACAGCCCGCGGGAACAATGGAAACTACCACGATCACGAGCTATGGCAACCACTAGGCCGTTTCGAATCTCTGTCATTGCCGCGCGCTGAACTGGCGCGCGGCGTCGTTTTTTAGGGGCATGGGTTCGACCTTCCCCGGAGGAAGGCGCCGAAGAGACGAGTCACGTAATCCGCCCCTGTTCCGTCCCAATTTGGGAAGCTGACGCTGTTTCGATGACTCGGCGACCATGTGGCAGCAGTACACTATAGTGCTGACGAAGTCCTAGCCCACCCGGTACGAAGTGGCAGCTGGATTTCGCGCGCCGTCTCCTGGTGTCTTCCCATGCGCTTCTGAACCTGGAGTTTCGGTTAGAAGCATTGGCCAACCTCCCAGCCCGGCGGGAATATTGCCGAGCGACACGAAGGTAACTCGATGGGAGCAGTCGCATCCAAGCTCGGGCTGGCTCGGCCAACAACTGTTCATCCTCGTGATGCAGACAGGCAAATCTCTGTTGGTTCGTTTACCGTTGATCTCTCCACCATGGAGCTGCGAAGAAGTGGCCGCAAGATTTGTGTTCAGGAAAAGCCCGTGCAACTCCTTGCCATCCTGCTGGAACGGCCGGGGCAATTATTTTCTCGTGCCGAGTTGAGGCAGCGGCTGTGGCCGGCCGATACCTTCGTAGACTTTGAACACTCGATTAATACGGCTGTGAGGAAATTGCGCGAAGCTCTGGAGGATGACGCGGCATGGCCAGAGTTCATTGAGACCGTATTGCACCACGGCTACCGCCTGATAGCACCCGTCTCAGTGCTTTGCAGCCGGAAGGAACGGCCGCGTGTCGTCGTTCTTCCATTCGAAGACCTGAATGGAGCAGATGGTTGCTTCAGCAAGGCGGTGACGGAAGCGCTGATCACGCAGCTTGGAAGAAAATGCAAGCAGCTCGATGTGATCGCACCTCCTCCCATCACGCACGACAAAAACCCGTTGGAGCTGCGGCAGGAACTCTGCTCCGATTACCTGCTTTCGGGTAGCTTGCAGCACTCCAAGGAACAAGTGAGGGTCACGGCACGGCTGGTTCGAAATGAAGACCGTTGCTGCCTGTGGTGCGACAGCTATACGAGGGCACATCCGAGGAGTTTGCTGGTGCAGGATGAGGTGGCAGGCAGCATCGCGCAAAACGTGTGCGCCCTTTTCTCAGAGAACGAGTCGAACGACTAGGCGGCCGAGGCAGATCAAAACGAAAGCGAACGCCTTTCGGCGCCCGCTTCCGCTACATTCGGCTTCACAGCCTCGGCGTTGCGCCGTACACGTTCAGGTCGAAGAACACTACGTCCCCCTGAAACATTACCTGCGTGATGGCGCCCCATGCAGGCGGGAACACCAACTGCTGTACATTGGTCGTCGTGTTGTAAGTTGCGCTTCCAACGTACCTCCCATTGTTGTAGGCAATTACGAACAACTTGCTGGGAGTCGGCGCCGGATAGCCGGCAGCTACGTGCGCCCAGCGCAGCACAAACGGGGTCGGCGAGCTGATCGACCCAGCGCACAGGGCATTGACGCAGGTGTAAGGGATAAACGCCACAGCCGTGTTGCGAATGAACTCCTGGTGCTTGAAGCCAGGTCCTGCCCCCGGCCACAGCCAGGGATTGACGTAGTAGATGCCACCCCACTGGAAATTTCCCATGGTCGGCACCGGAGTTGGGACGTCCACGCTTGGCAGATCGCGGAAATCGATTAGGTTCTGAGCACTGAGTCCGAGAGTAAGAGCAAAAAGCACGAACACCAACCCCTAGAGCATTTCTAATTTAAGTATTAACATTTCTGTGCGATAATAGTCTCGCCGTCGGGAGGCGGCTGGGATGCACTCCTATTCGCAAGACCTGCGGGATCGTGTGCTGTGGGCGTTGGAGCGCGGAGAGGGACCGTCGGCCATCGCGCGGCGGCTAGAGGTCAGCCGGGTCTGGGTCTATCAAGTGCGGGACCGCAGACAAACCACGGGGCTGCGAACGAGTTTGCCGATGGGCGGCCATCGCCGTTCCCGGATTGCCGACCTAGAGCCGAAGCTGCGGGCCTGGATCGAAGCGGAACCCGACCTGGCGTTGCAGCAGATTTGCGACCGGTTGGCGGGTCAGGGAATTGCCATTAAGTCCGGGGCGCTATGGCATCAGTTGAACAAGTGGAATCTGACCTTCAAAAAAAACCCTGCACGCCGACGAGCAAGCACGCGCGGACGTGGTCGCGGCGCGCCGGGCGTGGAGCCAAGCTCTGCCCGCGATGAACGTCGAAAAGCTCGTGTTTATCGATGAAACCTGGACTTCGACCAACATGACTCGACGCTACGGCCGTGCCCCTCGTGGGCAGCGTTGTCGCGCTTCGGCGCCCTACAGTCAGTGGCAGATCACCACCTTCGTCGGCGCTCTGCGCCGCCACGGGATCTCCGCCACCATGGTGATCGACGAACCGATGGATGGCGAGGTATTCCTCGCCTACCTCGAGCAGGTGCTGGTCCCCACCCTCTCCCCCGGAGAGATGGTCATCCTCGACAATCTGGGCAGCCACAAGGTGGCTGGCGTGCTCCAAGCCATCCAGGGCGCTGGCGCAACCCTGCTCTATTTGCCGCCCTATTCCCCCGACCTGAACCCCATCGAAAACTTCTTCGCCAAGCTCAAGGCCTTGCTGCGTAAGGCGGCCAGGCGGTCCACCGAGACTCTCTGGGAAGAAATCGGAACTCTGCTGCAGTCGGTTTCCTCGGAGGAATGCTTACACTACTTCACGGCCTGCGGGTATGTAAACACATAAATTAGAAACGCTCTAATTTCTTCATGAGTGCCCTCCTACCACAGGCGATCTCGATCATCGCTGCGGCATGGGCCAAGTCTGCGGCGAGGTAGGATGCATGTCGATGCACCGCAGATAATCTGTGGATAACTTAGAGATGTCCGAAGGGCGGCCGTGTCCGTACTACGGCTGCCACAAGTCGGCACCGGAACCTCAGCGCGCCTGGTTCTCGCCCGCTTTTGCGCGATTGAATCGGCGCCGCGGCAGCCGGCGATGAAACTGCGCTGGGCGCCCATGGCGGTGGCTGACGTGGACTCACTCTGCGACGATGTCCTCTCGCCAAGTCCCACATCGTAGGATAGCGTTTCATTAGCGGGGTCGCCGGCCTGGTCGATAAGTCCGTGGGCTCCATCGGCTATGTGGAATATGGGTTCGCCCGCCGCCTCGGCCTCAACTACGCCACGCTGGAAAACAAAGACGGCAATTACGTGAAGGCCTCGGAGCAAAGCTGCGCCGCCGCACTGGCCAACGCCGAGATGCCCGAGAACCTGCGGCTGTTCGTGCCCGATCCCAGCGGCCCCGACTCCTATCCCATCGCAACCTTCTCGTGGGTCCTGTTGCGCAAGTCCTACAAGGACGCAAAGACTGCCGACGCCCTGAAGAATTTGTTCCAGTGGTCGCTGCAAGACGGCCAGCGATATGCCGGCGAACTAGGCTACGTGCCCTTGCCGCCAGTGGTGGCAGAGAAGGCGCTGGCCGCGGTGAGCAGCATTTCGGCGGGCGGCTCATAGGCGTTGGGGTGCAAGCGGAATCCCTCCAAAACAATCTTGCCGTCGCATTCCTGTTTGCACGCGCACCTGCTTTCGCGTCAATATACTCTGCAATCATCGACAGCGAGGAGACGACCGATGCACCGGGAATTGAAAACAGTCAGCGACGCCAATGGAATCCCCGTTCTTGAGATCGTGAAAGAGGGCGACAACGTCACCATCTATGAAGCCGACGACATGGACCGCCAGATTCGCTTCCCGGTCGCGCTCCTGTCTTCCGTTGCCGAACACCTCACGGGCCTGAAGTAATCGCGTAGAGTCGCGTACAATCGCAGGCTCGGTCGTAATAATGCAAGTGACTGTCGAATCGCGTAGCGGCCCTCTCAACCGGAGCAGTGGAAACGGAGGTTGAACTCTCATGAGTCAGGATTCATTGCTGGACGACATCATCCGGCACTTCTCGCTGAAGCCATTACCCGGTGAAGGCGGCTGGTTCAAGGAGATGTATCGCTCGGCGCACGCGATCGAACAGAACGACCTGCCGCCGGGATATCCGGGAGCCCGGTCCTACTCAACGGCAATTTTTTATCTCCTGACCCCGGACTCCTGGTCTGCCCTGCACCGCCTGCCCGGCGATGAGATCTATCACTTCTACCTGGGAGACTCCGTCGAACTGCTTCAGCTTTATCCTGACGGCTCAAGCGAAGTGGTGATGCTCGGCTCGGATTTTCGGACCATGAAGCTGCAGCATGTGGCGCCGGGCGGAGCCTGGCAAGGATCTCGGCTGAAACCGGGCGGGCGATTCGCTCTGATGGGCACGACTATGTCGCCAGGCTTCGACTTTGCCGATTTCGAGTCTGCCAAGTCGCTGGACGCTTCCCTCTATTCGCAACATTCCGAGTTGATCCGGCAGCTCTCGGAGACCCCCGCCTCAGCTCGAAAGTCGGAATAGTACGAGACAAAGGCAGGCCGCAAGGTTATATCGGTCAACTTCTCTTCTTTAGTTTTAGTTAGCGGCTTTGTCGCCAATGCCTGCCGAGCGGGTAATTCGTCCTCCTGATATATTGCTTCTCTTGTTTGGAATGCTGTTGCGTTTCGGGACATAACCACTGAGGCAAATTAATGAGCGCTACTCCTTCGTCTCCTGATCAAGGTGTTCTGCAAGTGCTGCTTGGCAGCCGGGTCGCTACGATTCCGGATGTGATCGGTGTCATGCAAGCCATCGACCAGCTACTGCCGGTGACTGACGGCCTGAAGTGGTTCAACCTGCTTTACATGAAGGTTACGCAAGAGATCGACGACCAACCTCCGGCCGGCACGTGGCAGGATCCCGCGTGGCTAACGCACCTGGATGTGGTCTTCGCCGGGTGGTACTTCAAGGCCTTGACCGGCTGGCTGCAGGGAGCTGACGATGTACCGGGCTCCTGGAAGGCGCTGCTGGAGTCGCGCTACGCCGCAAACATCGATCGCATGCAGTTTGCCTTGGCCGGGATGAATGCGCACATCAATCATGACCTGGCGCAAGCCTTGCTGCAGGCGGACGCCGACTTGCACATGGTTCCGCATAAGGGCAGTCCCGAGCACACTGACTATGAGCGGGTGAATGCAATTCTGGAGGGCGTGGTTCCGGCAGCTTTGGACTTTCTGGCCACGGGAATTCTTGGGGTCGCCGCCCAGAGCACGGGAAAGGTGGGGCGCCTGCTGGCGATCTGGAACGTCCGCAAGGCGCGCGACCTGGCCTGGGATTTCGCTGCCTATCTTCGAGTGCTTCCCAGCCTGAGCCGTGGCCTGGCTTTGGCTGCGCAGGACCAGATGACAGGGGTGGTGGGCCGCAGCCTGCTGCTTCCGGTCGACCCTGCGCCGAGCGTGGGATAGTTGAACCGACTTCCGTCCATTCGGACGAACCAAACTGGCGTGCTTTGCGTACAAGGGCCTAGGAGAACTCCTCTTATGCGCCGAATCGTCTTTGCGCTTCTGCTGTGCCTTCCTTTGCTCGCCTGCTCCGCCCTGGCCGACGATTGGACGCGCACCTACCAGGTGGGCGACAAGCCCAACCTCCGGGTCGATACCAACGATGCCGGAATTGAAGTCACACGCGGTCAAGGCCATGCCATTTCGGTCCACGTCATGACTGACGGGATCAACATCGGGACCGGGGGAGTAAGCATCATCGACCGGCAGAACGGTGATGCGGTGGACCTGCAGGTGCACCTGCCTCACGAGTATGGCTTCCACATCTCGTGGCGGACACGAAACGTCAGGGTCGAAGTGGAGGTTCCACAGGAAACCACGCTCGACTTGCACTCCGGCGACGGACACATTCGCGTTGACGGCACCTCGGCAGCGGCCAAGCTGGATACCTCGGACGGTCACATCGAGGTGCGAGACTTCAACGGCTCGCTGCACGCTCACACCAGCGACGGACACATGACGATCGACGGCGTGTTCACGGACGTGGACCTGCGCACCGGGGACGGCCACGTGGACTTCGTCGCGCGCCCGGGCTCGAAGCTGAATTCGCCCTGGCTCATTCGCACCAGCGATGGCCGGGTGGAAGCGCGCCTGCCTGAGAATCTGGCGGCGGAACTCTACGCCCACACCAGCGATGGCCACATCACACTGGATTTCCCGGTTACGGTGAACGGCTCGATCGAGCGCTCGAGAATTCGCGGCACATTGAACGGTGGCGGGCCGCTACTGGAGATTGCAACCGGCGACGGCGGCATCCGGGTAGCGAAGTACTAGAGAGCAGGATTTAACGATTGGATTTCTTGACGTGCCTCAGGGCTTACTGGGAAGGGACGAAAGTCACCACGTTCAACCTAGCTCATGCGCTCGGCGAGGACTAGAACGAGACACCGAATCGGAGAATTCGGATCCAGGATCGGCCCTCCGCCCGCAGTATAGCTCATACCCTTGGACGGGCGGGCAGAGCTCTCGCATTCTTCTTCTTCACTCGTCCCACGAATCCCCCCGGTGCTCGTCGGATCAAGCTAGAATGTGATCCCGAATAAGAAACCTGGGTCACGAGGTGGTCCCACTCGCCCGGATCGAGTAGAAATCACAAATATCGCAGCCTGAAAGGAGGATAGCGATGAGGAACGCGCGCCTGAAAGCGCTCGGTCGCCTGGCCCTATTGGGGACAGCTGTCGTTGCCGCCGGCATTTCGTCATTCGCCACCCAGAACTGGCACACCGGAAAGCCTATGCCGATACCGCGGGCACAAACGGCGGTGCAGCAGATCAACGGCATCATCTATGTTGCAGGAGGACTCGACTCGAATTGGAATGACTCGTCCATCCTGCAAGCCTACGACCCGACCACCGACACCTGGAAACAGTTGGCCGACATGCCTGCGGTCCGGTATCAGGGCGATGGTGCAGGAGTCATCAACAGCAAGCTGTATGTTGCAGGCGGATGGACGATCGCAGGCCGTCTGCCGACCAACACGCTTTTCATGTACGATCCGGCGACCGACCAGTGGACCAGCAGGGCTCCACTCAGCCACCTGAGTGCTTGCGGTGCCACCGCCGCAATCGACGGGAAGCTTTACGTCACTACTCCGTGCAATGGCTACGGTGGCTACCGTAATTTTCTCGACCGCTACGATCCGCTGACCGACACCTGGACCAGCATGGCACACTCCATCAGCGAGCATGGCAATGGCGCGTTTGGGGTGATCAACGGAAAGCTCTACGTTGCGGGCGGGATCAACAACAACTTTCAGATTACCAACTTCCTGGAAGTGTACGATCCGGCGAAGAATCAGTGGACGGCGCTAGCCCCGATGCCGCTCCCTGTATACTTTGCCGCCAGCGCCGCCGTGAATGGTTTGTTCTATGTTTTCGGCGGCAACAATGGAACCAATGATTTGAATCTCGTACAGGTTTATGATCCTCACAGGAATTCATGGTCGGTCCCCAACAACGTGAACGGCTTGATGCCGACGAAGCGCAATAGTGCGGGAGCTGCCGTGGTGTATGGCATTCCTTTCGTCGAGGGCGGCTTCACCAACAACAACAATACCGCACTGGGAACGAACGAATATCTGATCGTGACTCCGCACATACCGTAATCACAATCGCAAGGTGGGCTCGTGAGATCGGGGAATGCGCGGAGAGGGTTACGAAGGTGGGAGACGAGGTTCCACTTCGGGGATTTCAACCAGCAGATTCGTTAGACTGAATCCAAGCTCGGAACGGGAGTGCGGTCATGATGCGCTTGTTTTCGCGCGCTGCCAAAGCAGGACCCGTTTCTCCATACTTGGATCCCCAAGGTTTTCGGTTACGGTGATGATCAGCTTGTCGCCTTCCAGGCGGAATGGCCGCGCTTGATTAGTGGCGAGAAATGCAGGCGTCCAGGCGACGGCCGGGTAGTGATACACGATCGATTTCTCAGGATCGACTTTGAAGGTTCCACAGTAGGCAACGAAGGTATCGAAGTAGGCGATCTTTTCCGCATTCGTTGGCCTGGTTGCGTTTTTCCAGGCTGGACGGTCTCCATCGACCAGTGTGGCACTCATGTGGCCGTCAGCTTGGTACATGAGGAAGCCAACCGGGTGGGCCCCGAGATCCACTGCAGGTCCGGCTTCTCCGGCAATCGTGTCTTCGATCGAGACCAGTTGCCACGTACCGACTAGTCTCTCGGCGCCCGGCGGCGAGGCAGATTTCATTCTTCTATCCCCTTCCAATCGCGACGTGGCCCATTGTACCCGAGCCCCGCCTGGTGGGGATTTCTTGTCGATTCCTTCAGAGCTTGCCGACTATAAAACGCTTCACATACTTCGATCAGCGGCATGCCGAAAAAGTCGTGGGTTCTCTCTGACCGGCGATAGCCGTGCCGCTCGTAAAATCGCATGGCGCGTTCCAGGGGCTCTGTGGTGTCGAGACTGATCTGCGAGCAATTTTCCTTCATCAGCGCTGCTTCGGCGCGCTCTAGAAGCTGACTATGCGCGACGATCACGGCTGTGCTTGACGGAACGAGCTAGAATGGGACACCTCAAGTTCTCAAAAAAAAGGAAGAGGACACTCATAAGCTCGAACAGGATCACTCTTATCGCTTGCGCCTGCCTTATGTTGGCTGCGACCGTAAGGGCCGCTCCCTTGCCGTGCGTCAACCACGGTACCGAGCGATGGTCGGTAAAGACTACTTTGCCCGCGGGGGCCAAACACCAAACCATGACCCTGGCAGATGCGCTCAAGCTGCAGCGGCTCCCGGACGTAAAGAAGAACGATCAGCGATACGCAAAAACGCGCATTATGGACCAACCAGTAAGAGAGGACAAGCTGACGTCCATCTCTGGTTGGCTTTATCTGGTCGCCTTTGAATCGGATGACTGCGACTTTCACATCCAGATCAGTCCGCAGCCGCTGACCTCGGCCAAGCCCCCCACCAAGGCGGACAATTCCATGATCGTGGAAGTCCCCTCGGGCAAATACGCAACCGGAATAGCCAGCCAGGTGGAAGGCGTGCGCCAGTGGGTAATCGATAAGCTGTTGGCCCAGACACCGCCCAGAATGAACAGTGTTCACGTGATGCGGCACCCGGTCTATGTGACCGTAACCGGCGCATTGTTTTATGACGATGCCCACGTGTACACCGCCGACGGTGGCACGGGACGAGGCAAGAAAGGCTTGCAGTCAAAAACCTTATGGGAGCTGCACCCGGTGACCGCGATCGCCTTCGCGCCTCCCCCCAAGACACATCAGGGAGCCCGGTAGATCTCAAACTCGCGGACGGAAGGCGATGAGCGGTAGCTGGCGGACCAGCCGCCGTCGATCCTCGTCTCGGCCGCGATACGGCCAGCCGGCCACCCAACTCAGCCCGGCACGAACCACAGGCGCCATGAAGCGGTTGCGGTACTCATAGCGCTCGATGGTGCGCACCGCCTCTTCTTCGCCAAGAAACCGGTGTGAGGCCGCGAAGTGTTGGGAGCCGACCGTCACCTCTTCATCGGGTTTGGCCTCAATGTTGCGCAGCCAGTCGGCTTTTTGGCCGAAAGCGCTTACCACCACAACCTCGGGCCCGGGCTTGCGATAGTCGACCACCTCGACGACCGTCTGGCGCCTCAGCCCGCTACGGCGGCCGGTGTGGGTGAGCAGCAGGAAGCGGTGACCAAGCAGCCAGCCCAGGCGCCAGCGGTAGAGATACACTGGTGCGCGAAAGAGATATCGCGTCGCCCTGTTCTTCTTCATTGGCATCGGATTCTGCCCGGCCCGCAGGTTCGTATCTGGGGGGGAGTTCTTCATACCTAAAGGCAATGATTCGACCGGGTCGGGCATGGACGCAAAACAGAAAAAATTAACTGCGTCGCACTTTTGTTTTCAGCGTTATAGCGCGTTTTTGCCCGCAAATTCCTCAATCCACAAGGTTTACACGTAAAATCCTGCTATCAAAGGACTTAGCGGAATCCGGTCCGCTGGGACACCGATAGGGGTCCTCGAAGCGAGTCTATGAGTTGCTGACCTGATCTGCACGAAGGGAATGCGGCGGAGAGGTTACGAAGGTGGCAGATGCTTCCTGTTTTGGGAAAGTCATCAACGAGACGTGGAGATATTCGCCAAGTTTTATTTTCGGGCACACTTGACATTCACTCCGACAATGCACAACCATATGGTTGTGGATAGATTGGGTACAACCTTCGCGGCTTTGTCTGATCCAACCCGCCGGGCAATGATCGAACGACTCTCCCATGGGCCTGCCTCGGTGCATGGATTGACCGAACCGTTTGCACTCTCGCAGCAGATGATTTCAAAACATATCGCCTATCTGGTGCGGGCGCGGATCGTAATCAAGACGAAGCGTGGACGAGAGAGTGTGTGCAGGCTTAGGCCAGAGGCGATCAAGACAGTCAGCGACTGGGCCACGAACTATCGCCGATTCTGGGAAGAAAGCTTCGACAAGCTGGAGGTGGTGGTGAATCAAATGAAAAAAACGGAGATCAGAGATGACGAAAAACACGGTTAACGAGACCGAGCGGATGGTTGTCACAAGAGTTTTTGATGCCCCACGCGAATTGGTTTGGAAGGCGTGGACCGACCCGAAGTACGTGATGCAGTGGTGGGGACCGAAGGGCTTTACGGCGCCGGTTTGCCAGATGGATTTTCGCGTTGGGGGAAAATTTCTCTGCTGCATGAAGACGCCGGATGGGCAGGAGTTCTGGAACGCGGGTGAATACCACGAGATTGTTCTGCACGAGAAGATCGTTTCCTCCATGTACTTTTCGGACTCGAAGGGAAACAAGGTTGAGCCTGCGGCCTATGGAATAGAACATGAGGCCATAGACGGTGCGTACGACGTGACCATCTTTGAGGATCTGGGGAACGGCCAGACGAAACTCACCTTCATTGGAAATGAACCCATGGAGAGCGCGAAAGATAGCGGTCAACTAGAAGGCTGGAACGAGATACTCGATAAAGTTGCCGCGGTCATTGCGGGGCTAGGGCAGGCGAAATAGAAAGTTGACGTTTTGACGACTGTCATGCGCGAGATACAGCTGAGGCAGGCGGCGAAGGCTTGGTTAGAACAGGTTGGGTGCCCCATCCTTTTTCCATCAGTTGGAAAAAGGGTGGGGTGAATGGGTTGGGTTATCGAGCGTGGGGTGCACTCCACACTGGTCCGATCGGAAAAACAAGAGGGTGGGCCAGCCCAGACTATTTGGCGTGCAGAAGTTCCATCAGTTCGGTCTCGGCCTGGCTCCAATCCGCTTCCGGATTGTTGCCGTTTCTATTGCCGGACTCGTAGATCTGGTAGGCGCGGGTTCGTGTCTGGTCTTCAGAAAGCGTGTTTGTTGCATCTGTCTTGAAAGGTTCTGCCTGTTTAGAAGCAGGAGGATTCTGCGTATTCTGAACTTGAGGATTGGACATTGGCAACTCCCGGGATGCACAACTAAGAGGAGAAAACTCCAGAACGGCTGACCTAGTTCAGGGGGTCTGAATGAGAGGAAAGGGCTTCCTCTAACTTAAGTATACTCGCTCCACAGGTATTATCCAAGAATTGTCGGCTGGAGCCGAAGTAGTTTTGGTTTGGGCAGGGAATCGCCAACTGCAAAAAATTGCCACTCAAGTGATAGACGCTTGAGTGGTACGCTCTTGGGAGAGTATCGGTTAATACCTGCCAGGGGACATTAAGGCCTCTCACCCGCAATTATTACCGCTGGGGGGTGACTGTGGTCGTGCTTGTGGTGTTTTTCGTCACTTCCGGCGGCGGCGCGGTTGTGGTAGTTGTGGTATCGGTCTGCATCACCTGGGGTTGAGGCGTGGTTGTAGTGGTCGTCGTATCAGTCTGCGTCACCTGCGGGTCTGCAGGCGTAACCGCTACTTCGGTGGTCTCAATGGTCTGGGCCTGCGGCGGATTGGCCTGATCGGACGAAGTCGTGGTGGTTGTGCTCTCGGTCTGAGCCGGAGCCGGCGTCTGATCGGTCGTCGTGCTGGTGGATTGCGTAGCGCTCTGTGCCATTAGCGGCAGCGATAGAACGAGCACAACGAACGCGCCCAGGACGGCAACAAGTAGTTTCTTGGATTTCATTCGATTCTCCTCGATTTCATTGGTCACACATGATGGTATGACTTCCGGCATCGCCGAGTCTGAGCACAATTGCTCGCTGGCGGGAGCACTGATATCGCCCGGAGCGCGACGAAATCATTCCTGGGGCAGCATTATTCCCACGCATGAATGCATGGGCTTCCACTCGCACTGACAATGCGAGCCCAGCGCGGAAGCGTTGGGACTCCGGATGGCGTTCGTGATTTCCGAGCCCCTTCAGGGGCGGCACAAGGGCTGAAGCCCATCTCCCAAAGGGCGGACTAGCGGCCCGGCTCGAAGCCGGGCCCTGATACAAGGCGGAAGAGTGCCGCCGGTTGAAACCGGCTCGGGGATCGTAAATGTGCTGGTTACCCAGTGCTTTCGCGCTGGGCTGGAATTGTTTAGGGACGGGGGCCGGATGCTATTTCTGTCACTCCCACATTTGCCAACTGAAGGCAAATGCGGGCCACCCGACGGCCGAATTCATTTCTGGGGAATGTTATTCCCGCGTTCAAAAGTGGAAAGTAGCTCATTTTCAGCAACAAAGAATGTTTTCTGCTGACATCCGCTTCTATACAATTCTTGCCATCGGCATTTATCTGGGCCCGCTGTGCGAGTTGCCGTGGCAAGTCTAGGAGGGCTATGAAGAAACTTGCAGCCGCCGCGTTCCTGTCCGTAACTCTCGTCAATCTCTTATCCGCTCAATCGAATCCGAAGCTGCCCGCGGCTCCCGGCTTTTACGTGCAAGCAGGTTCCGATTACACCAAGATTCTTGGCCAGCCTATGACGTTTGAGCGCACCGGCAGCAGGCTGATAAGTGGACTCACACTCCACATCAAGGCAGAGCACAACAACATCCAACTACCCGGGGCGACTGCGCAAACCGTAACGGGGCCGAAGCCCGTGTTTGCTTTCATTCCCAGTCAGAATGAATCGGAAAATGGCGTCACCGCTGGCGACTTGATCCTGATAAGGCTGGAGGTGCACGGGGACCGACGGCAGATTGAAGTCGCGGCGGGCGGAGCGGGGCGCGGAAGTGCGGGAGTCTCAATAACACACCAGGTTGCTGCGGTGCGCTCCGAACCCGAGGCTGGCAAGTACGAACTCAAACCGGCCGATCCTCTGAAGCCTGGTCAATACGCGGTTTACCTGCAGAGAGGCGAAGGGTTGCCGGCGATGTTGTATGACTTTGGAGTGAGGAATCAAGCGACCGAGTAGGATCGTCGGCGGATGCACCTCTGGGGGGAGAGGCGTTATTGCCATGCCAGGTTAGCCCAACTGATGGGCGAACCTGGGGCACCGGGCTAACCGATAGATTAATCGGACGAGACCTCACCCAGACTGGTCGTTACAACAATTCAATCCCGCTCATTCCGACGCGAGGAATAACCGAGAGTGACCGGTCGTGGCGGAGGGATCAGGGATTCATACCCATGTGCTTTGTTTTGTTTTCGAGTGCTGCGATTCTCCCCTCTAATAGCGCGATCATCTTCGTGAGAGCGTCTGTCGTCGGATTCAACTCGATGGGTTCGAACATTGCCCCGTCCGTAAACTCAAGAGTTATTGTTTTTGCCGTTTGATCGATGTGGCGCTTAACGGTCATGATGTTTCGAACCCCTTTCGTGTTCTTTCATCTGAATATGCGTACCCGCTAGTCTAATTCTTCGTCCGTGTACGAGACATAGATCAATCGGATGCGACTTTGAGGAGACTGTCCGTTTTCAACGATTTCCATTCCCATTCCAACGTCAGGAATGAGTGGGGCACCGGCCCAACAACTCAGGCTTTTATCAAGGTGTCGGGCACGTCTTCCCAAACGCTGCAATGGTGGTAAACGCGCTTGAGAAAAAATCTGAAGAGAGCATTGCGATCATAGGCCGCACCGGGGACAAAAGCTGCCAAAGTATCTCCTAGCGCCTTCTTGAATTCGCTATCTAGGTGGTAGACAACATCTTCGATCTTGACCTTAGCCATATTCAATCCTCATTTGGTGTGCGGAAGTCGGCGCCGCCGACTAATTATCATCTTCCCAGATCATAGGCACTCCGGTGCTCCTCCACAGGAAGCGATCCCGCCCCTCCGGTCCCATGATTGTCAGCGTCTCGCAAGAAGTAAAGTCAATCTTCCTACCCTTCAGCCAATTGCCCCGACGACCGACCAAGAAGTTGAGCATCACCAAGCAGCTGATAAGACCATGATCATTCTCACCCTGTGCGCCTGGCCGAATAACTACTACGCCCGGGTTTCGATGATGCGGGAATCGGCGGTTATCCAGGAAATCAGAATCATGAGTGATGACGATCCTTCGATCTTTCCATGCGGCCGCGAATACATCCTCATCACTTCGCCCGCACAGGCCAAGTTCCTCGACGTACTTCACATTGTATCCGGCTGCTCGAAGGGTCCTAGCAACTTCGACACCGGTACTCTCGTCAACAAGAAATCGAGCCTTGCTCCGAAAGGTCGAGTCTAGCTCTCGCGTTTCTTGGCGTGACGGTTCGTCTAGTTGTCTCCATCCCATATTTGTTGTTAAGAAGCCGATGCTTGGTGGACGAGCTCTTCGATCTTGTGTCTATATGTTTTCTTGGTCGCTGCTGCCAAATTGCGTACGCTGGCAGAGCGAGCTAGATTGCCAACTCTGGAGTCAACTGCTTGTTCCATCTGACTGATCGCCCCCGTTACTGCTGCTGGATCTCTCGGATCGAAGTTGAGCTTCACGATCTCTCCATCGAGGCGAGCGGCAGCAGCCGCGAGGTCCTCCATCTCCCTAGAAATCGTTTCCAGACCCTTGACCTGTAGCTTGATCATTTGTCCTCCAAGTTCGAGAGAGCGGCACAAGCCGCTCTTCATCATCTGTTTCGGTTCCGCAGGTAGTCGCTAAGCGAGTCGTAGCCTTCGCGATCAAGAAACGTGTCGAGTCTTGTATCGCTGCGGTAACCAGCAGCAAAGGCGTCACCATATTCGTCACGCAAGGTGCCGACTAACGTATCGCCGCGTTTGCGGCGAATTTCTCCGTCAACATCTCTGCAACGGCCGTCCAGTCCGTCATTACAGCTCATCATTTGTCTCCTGCATGGAAATCAACTGCTAAGGGCCCGAGCGGGCTGGCGGGTGAGGCGGGGAATCGTCTTACGGGTCAGTCCGAGTGAATGTTTCTACTGCGGCTGAGAGCTGTGGTCCGATCTGGGCGGCACTTCGAAACCGTAGGGAAAAATCACAACCGCGATTGTAACCGATGGACAGTATCCTGTCAAGTGAGGCACCATATCCAGATGTCCGGCATCGAGTTATAGCTGGCGTCTTTCATAACAACGACATATTGTGGCAACATAGTAAATACACCACAACGGGATGAGTCCACCGTTGTCCCATGAGCAGCCTCTCGCTTCAAGAGCAAATCCCTCGCCTGCGGCTCGGGATGACAATCTTCAAGAAAAGCCCGGGGCGCGAGCCTAAAGGCCCGCTCTACCCAAATTCATCGCGTGGACTCGGGGCTGAAGCCCCGCTCTACCACCTAACTGCATCCACTCGTACTTCCACACTCATTGCATCTGTAGCAACTTCCATTTCTGGTCATGATGCCACCGCAGACCGGACACGTCGGGGCGTCGCCCATGTCGATCAGCTCTTTCAGCGCGTCGGAAGCGTGCTTGTATGTTGTAGAAGCGCCGATGCCGGGAAGAGATCCCTGCCCGATGTCACCAAAAGCAGGTCCCTCGGCTCCGCTCCGCTCCGCTCGGGATGACAATTCGGTGGATGAAGCGCCGTGTTCGGCGTCGCCGAAGGCGTCCTCTTCCGGAGCGCCGACGGGCGGGGCGCCGAAGTACTTGGGGCGCAGGCCGTCGAAGAGCGCCTGCTGCTGTCCGGTGAGGAAGCGCAACTGCAGCCAGCGGAAGATGTAATCCATGATCGACTTGGCGTAGCCGATGTCGGGATTGCCGCTCCAGCCGCTGGGCTCGAAGCGGGTGTGGGCGAACTTCTCGCACAGCAGCTTGAGGGGCACGCCGTGCTGCAATCCAATGGAGACAGCGCAGGCGAAGCTGTCCATCAGGCCGCTGACGGTGGAGCCTTCCTTGGCCATGGTGATGAAGATCTCGCCGGGCATGCCGTCCTTGTAGAGGCCGACGGTGAGATAGCCTTCGTGGCTGGCCACCTTGAACTTGTGGGTGACGGAGAGGCGCTCGTCGGGCAGACGATGACGGATGGCGGCGGGAGGCCCAGCTTCCTCGTCCTCAGGTTCCGGACTCCCACTCAAGCCAACCCCAGGCTTGAGTGGGGCACCCGACGTGTCTCCCTTTTGCGATTTCGCGGTGGCCGAGCCCATGGAGCTGAGCGGCTGCGCCTTCTTCGATCCGTCGCGGTAGATGGCGACCGCCTTCAGGCCGAGCTTCCAGGCCTGGATGTAGGCTTCGGAAATTTCTTCGACCGTCGCGTTCTCCGGCATGTTGATGGTCTTGGAGATGGCTCCCGAGAGGAAGGGCTGGGTGGCGGCCATCATGCGCAGGTGTCCGGTGTAGTGAATGGTGCGCGTGCCCTTCGACGGCTTGAAGGAGCAGTCGAAGACGGCGAGATGGTCGTCCTTGATGCCGGGCGCGCCTTCGATGGTGCCGGTGGCGTCGATGTAATTGACGATGGCGTTGGTCTGGTCGCTGGTGTAGCCCAGCTTGAACAGCGCCGCCGGGACGGTGTTGTTCACGATCTTGATCATGCCGCCGCCGACCAGCTTCTTGTACTTCACCAGCGCCAGGTCGGGCTCGATGCCGGTGGTGTCGCAGTCCATCATGAAGCCGATGGTGCCGGTGGGCGCCAGCACCGTGACCTGCGAGTTGCGATAGCCGAATTTCTCGCCGTGCTTGAGGGCTTCGTCCCAGGTGGCGCGGCTGGCTTCGTAGACCGAGGCGGGAACGTTCGCCTTGTTGATGTTGTTCACCGAAGCGCGATGCATGCGGATGACGTCAAGGAAAGGCTCGCGATTGACATACCAGCCGGGGCAGGCGGCGCCGGGGAAGGCTCCTTCATTCCCACTCAAGCCAACCCCAGGCTTGAGTGGGGCACCCGAACTTTCGAGGAAGGCCGCGGTTGTCGCGGTCGCCGGGGCCAGCGGCTGGCAGAGCTCGGCGATCTTCGACGACTGCAGGTACGCCTCGCCGCACATGATGGCGGTGACGCAGGCAGCGTAGTCGCGTCCGGCGTCGGAGTCGTAGGGCAGGCCCGCAGCCATGAGCAGCGCGCCCAGGTTGGCGTAGCCCAGTCCCAGGGGGCGATAGTCGTGCGAGTTGCGGCCGATCGACTCAGTCGGGTAGCCGCTGTTGTCGACCAGAATCTCCTGCGCGGTAATGATGACGGCGCAGGCGTAGCGGTAAGCTTCGACGTCGAAGGTGCCGTTGGGCGCGAACTTCAGCAGGTTGAGCGACGCCAGGTTGCAGGCCGAGTCGTCG
Source organism: uncultured Acidobacteriaceae bacterium (assembly GCA_963747055.1). Taxonomy (GTDB): domain Bacteria; phylum Acidobacteriota; class Terriglobia; order Terriglobales; family Acidobacteriaceae; genus CAVVDY01. The sequence continues at coordinate 75,714 of CAVVDY010000009.1, forward strand.
AGGAACATGTACTCGCTGCACGGATTCGAGGCGTTGATGCGCGCCGTGTTCTTCGAAGTGTGCCAGCGGTTGACCGTGGTGTCGTACTGCATGCCGGGATCGCCGCAGTGCCAGGTGGCGTCGGAGATCTTGCGCAGCAGGTCGCGTGCCTTGAAGGTGTGCACGGGGCGGCCATCCTTCACCGCCTTGGTCGAGAACTCGCCGTCGCGCACCACTTCGTACATGAAGTCATCGGTCACGCGCACCGAGTTGTTAGCGTTCTGGAAGAAGATGGAGGAGTAGGCCTCCGAGTCGGGGCCGGAGCCGTCGTAGCCGTGCTCGATCAGCGCCCAAGCCTTGGCCTCTTCGCGCTGCTTGCACTCGATGAAGTCGACGATGTCGGGATGGTCGACGTTGAGGATGACCATCTTGGCGGCGCGGCGGGTCTTGCCTCCGGACTTGATGACGCCGGCGAAGGCGTCGAAGCCTTTCATGAAGCTCAGCGGGCCGGAAGCGGTGCCTCCGCCAGAGAGCGACTCGGTGGACGAGCGCAGCGGCGACAGGTTGGTGCCGGTGCCCGATCCCCACTTGAAGAGCATGCCCTCGGTCTTGGCCAGCGTCAGGATGGAGTCCAGCGAGTCGTGCACCGAGTTGATGAAGCAGGCCGAGCACTGCGGATTGCGATAGCCGGTTTTGCCGAATTCGACCTTCTGCGCCTGCGGGTTCCAGTGCCAGTTCTGCGCGTCGGAGTTGGGCTCGATGCGATCGCAGCCCACGTTGAACCATACCGGCGAGTTGAAGGCCGCCTTCTGCTGCAACAGCAGGTGGGCGAGTTCGTCGTGGAAGATGGCCGCGTCGTCGGCAGAGCGGAAGTAGCCGCCGGCGACTCCCCAGTCGCGAATGGTTTCGGCAACGCGCGACACGAGCTGACGCACGCCGGTCTCGCGCTCGGGCGTGCCGATCTGACCGTGCAGATACTTCGAGGCGACAATGTTGGTCGCCGTCATCGACCAGTCCTTGGGGACCTCGACGTCCTTCTGCTCAAAGATCACGCCGCCCTTGGCGTCGGTGATTTGGGCGGTGCGCAGCTCCCACTCCAGCTCGTCGTAGGGCGAGACGCCGGGAGTGGTGAAGTAGCGTTTGAAGGTCAGGCCGGGCGCTTTCTTCTTCTGGGTTGCAGTGGAAGCGCTGGTCGTTGTGGTGCTCGTGGTTACGTCGGCCATCGTGAAACTCCTGATCAATATGATTGCGTGGGCCAGGCCCGCGGTTCGTCGTGCGCGCAAAGCTGCGGGGGCCGCTTCGTCAGCCGGTTCGGCCGGGAAGACAGCCCCCTGAATTCGCCATGTCCGTGGTCACCGCGACTCGTCTGAATCGGCGCTGCGCAGCGCGCCAATCCAGTTCCCGCTCGGCTGAAGGGTCGAGCGGAGCTGCCGGACATGGAGTGAAATGCCGCCGGGAGCTGACTCGCTCCCGGCAACGTTGGTTAGCTGACTTGGAAAGGAACACCGAGCGGCCAGCGTCTTGGCGTTGGCTATCGGCTTGCCGGTCTACCCATGTCCGGCGAGTAACCGCTTACCTGGCCCATTGCGTCCTTGGTCTTGGCCGAACCCGGGAGGAAGCGAGCCCGGCCCAGTGCAAGTCCCTGACATCACCTCTGCCATCCGGTTGACCTTCGTTCAGGAGGAGCAGACTGAGCGAAAGCGCCGGAACAACCATGTGGAAGCACACCTTACACCTGCATATTGTGCATGTCAAGAGGCTACTACCACATATTGTTATTTTATACCCTTGAGGCGGCATCTGGGCGGTTATCGCCTGCCAAGTTAACGGCGCGTTACGACATCGACTCTCGGACAATAGACCCGGTTTTGAGCGGGTACAAGGCCCGTTTATGGGGCATATATGTGGAAAGCTGTGGATTTAGAGGAAAAGGGGGGCGGATTCCGTTTGCGGACTCACCATTGGCAGCGTTCTCCGTGGATCGAGGCGAAATGAGTCATGGACAGGGCGAATTGTCTCGGGAATGATGTTGGCAAATTGGCAGGAATCCCCGGCCAACAAAACCTATGGTTGGCCGGGGCACGCCGTGTGTTATTGACTATTCAGACTGCTTGCCTTCGCCGGTGGGTGTAGCGCAGGTTTTCCCCACGCACGCTTTTGGATTGCTGATGTACCCTTCTGCGACGGGCTGGCGAGCATTGACGAAGAAATCAGCCGCCGAATCATCGCCAATCACGGCTACGTCGAGTGTGCAGTCATCGAGCAGTGCATTGCCTTGCACACCGGCGTTAGTGCAGACCCCCCGCGCATGCTGATACAGCTCCCGCGGGAGATCTTTCGCGTAGAACGGCGCCTGAGGATTGCCGTTATCGATTGCTCCGCATACCCACAGCAGGGACTGGTCAAAGTTTAGCCACCAGCTATCGGCATAGTCGCGATAGAAATGACGGAACCAAAACGGAGCTGTCAGCACGTCTCCGTATCTCGTAGCAATCTGGTTAACATTTCCGTTGGCGTTAGCCACAAGGCCAGTGACGTCAGCCGGCCATTGTCCAAAGCCAACAGAGGCGTTGATCCAACCAGGATGCGTTTCCGCCTTCAAAGAGTTGCCGTTCTGGTCGGTAACGTTGTACACGGGGCCGAAGCGCCAGATATCGACACCGTCGGAGGTGGAAAAGACGTGACCATCCTCCAGTTCAATGAGCCTGCCATTGACGAAGAGTTCCGGAACCTGGTCGGGGTTGAGGCAGACCGCGACCGCGTCTTGGCCCATCTGGGTCGCGATCGCCTTGTTGACTGCTGCATTCGGCCAGTTAGGCGCACCGGAGACTTGCCGCGCTTCCACCACGAAGTCCGGATCTGCTTGCGCGACAACAACATCGCCCTGCGCCTGGAAGTCGTAGTGCAAGCCCATGACGGTGTCCAGGTGGGTATCGCCGACGCTGCTGGCATACGCGCAGTTGGCGCTGTAGAGGCCGGGGTTATCCTGGCTGAAGATGATGGCGGGTCCCGGACTGCTTGCCCCAGGAGCACTTGCAAAATTGAGGTTGTTGGTCTCGCCAGTGTAACCTCGGACGATACAGTTCGGAGGCGCATTACCCCCGTAGGTGATCCTGTTCCTGGTGACTACGTGAGCTCCGGCTCCCTGGATATTCGCCTGGCCGCCGCCGGCATCACCGAACATGTTGAATTCCGAGATCGTCCATCCAGCTGCCACGGCGAGATAATTGTTACCCGCTACCGTCTTGGCCCCGCCGTTATACGCCATGGTGACGGAATCGCTCGTCGGCGTGACAGTGCCGCTCAGAGCTAGCGTCTGGAGATTGGCGTTGTTGATGGGTTGGTTGGGCACGGAAACCGCCGCGGAACTGTTCCTAACGCACCCTGTGTGGCCGCCGCCGATGGATATTGGCCCGGTCCACCCCGCCGGGCAAGCCTTGTCATACCAGAGAATCCAGTACTGAATAAACGCGGCACTGTACGCAGCAGTACCGTCGCTCTCGTAGATGAACTGTTCCCAACCCCGGCATATCGAAGGGTTATTCGCGCCGGCGCAGATCGCCGGGCTGGCAAAGGGATCGGTGTTGACCTGAAGCGAATAAGCGTCCTGGACCTGTGCTCCTTGGCCGTTCACCTGACCTTTCTCGCCAGTCACGCCGGTGGTGGTGCTGTCGAAAGAGCCGATCGCGGTGCTTATGTGGCCGCTCGGCGCCTGGGCCGCGATATCGTTGCCGTTACCCACATTGAAAGGCCGCGGTCCTTGCTTGGGCAGGAAAAGATAGTTTGATGGAGCGACGCACCCCACCTCACGCCACTGCAAGCTGGGGTATTCGGCCTCGAAACAGCCCTTCCCCGGCGCGGGAATCTGCGCGATGGCGACGTGCCAGTCATCCATGCGCTGCAATTCCTCTGCCGACAACTGTTGATCTGAGGACTGAGGCGTGGTCTGCGCCGCCGCAACTCCAGTGTAGGCGATGCAGGTGAATGCGAGTAGCAAGAATCCCGTTATCTTGTTCACAAATGCTGTTACAAAAAGCGACTGCTTCTTAGTGGTATGAGTTTGGGGTCTCATATTGACCTCCTTTAGTTCTAAGGTTGTGGCGGTGGTAAGTACGAAGCGAGGAGCAACCGCACCGCGAAGCTGCCCCTCACCAAACGGAGAGTAGTCTCGAGCTACAGGTTCAGTCGCCTCCGCAGGAGTCCACCGACACCGAGGAGACCTGAGCCGAGCAACACCAGTGACCCAGGCTCCGGGACAGGCTGGAGAACCGAGATATCTTCCAGGATGTATCCGATGTTTGTGCTATCGATGATCGTTCCGTTAAGGGTGGTTCTAGTTAGATTCCAATAGGGCGGACTTGTGCCTTGATTAAGAAAGTAGAGGCTATTGTCGACTGGGTTGTAGTCCACTCCGGTGGCGTCACCGCCAGGGATGGTAATGACCAGCCCTGTAGGTGCGCCGGTGACGGAGTTATACTCCCGATAAACGGCGGAGGCGTCGCCGTCATTAATCAGGAAATCGCCATTCGGCAGAACGGTGAAGCCGTCCGCGGCAGTGTCTGGGTGGTTCTGGATCGCGACGGAGTTGAAAACGTGACCATCCCCCGGATCCAACCTATAAACGACCGGAGCGCCGGCGAAGTAGCCAGTCAGGGCATAGAGCACTCCACCCGAATAGTCCAGATCCTGGATGCCGTAGGCCGGCCGCGGATTCTGGATGACCCCGATGTCGTGTCCTCCCGCCCCGCCGTTGAACGGAGCGAGATGGATGTCACCCGACACCGCAGCGTAATACACAGTGTTGCCTATGACTTCTACTGCACGTCCACGGCCGTCGATGAGTCCGCCATCTGGAAAGAAAGAGCCGACCAAGGCTCCGGTAGTGTAGTTGAAGGTTTCAATCGTGGGTGCCCCATTGCCGATCACGAGTTGGTCCGCAAAGCCGGTTTGGGTGAGAAGCAACAGGCAGAAAACAACCAGCGGCAACACCAAGGAACCGTTGGGCAGGGATCGAACACGTGCATTCAGTTTTGATAGTTGGCCCTTCATGACGACCTCCTTCAGGTCTTAGTTTGTGGGCGATGGTTAAGCTGGCCATCGGACTGCGGCAACTTCGCTCGCCGCTTCGAATAGAGAGAGCAACAAGTGAGTTAAAGCAAGCGCCGCCGCAGTAGTCCGCCGAGTCCGAGTACGCCGGAACCGAGCATGACCAAGCTGGACGGTTCAGGAATGCTTCCCTGGAGTACACCGCTGGAGAAGTCCTGAAAGACGCCCCAGTTGTTGGCATCGTCGAAGCTGGCTCCGAAGAACCCGCTGTCGAAGAGCTGCTGGTTGTCGATGTCCGTGCCGATCGCACCACCCGAGACAAAGGTGTTGGTGTTAAACGAACGGCCGTCAGGGGTGTTCAGATCATTGGGCACAACCGAGAACCAGTACTGACCAGCGCCCAGCGTCAACCCGGGGGTTAGAACCGCGTCGGTGTACTCCTGGTAACCAAACGCGATGTTGTTGGTCGCGGTATGCCTGAAGCCAGTTCCACCGCCGGTACCGGAAGCGAGCAGGGTTCCGCCGTTGCCCGGCGACATGCCTGTGCGGATTTCCCAGTAGCCACTCTGCGGCTTCAGGCTGCTCAGGTTGTTGGTGAACAGGCCGTCAATTTGGCCACCGCCCCAGATGAAGTTCTGGAAGGTGGCGGCGCCATAGGGGCTCCCGTTGACGGTCTGGTCAGTCTCGTTGGCCAGAGCGTTGGCGTTGGGATCGTTGGGAGCGAAGTTGCCACCATAGAAGACGCAGTTTAGGCCAAACGTATTTACGCTTCCCTGTGGGGTGCATGGCTCAGCTTGGGCGTGTGCAAATGCGCTAAGGAACGGCAATGTGAATAGGGCCAAAACAAGTACAAGTCTTCTAGAGATGCTTGCTTTGGGTTGATATTTTGCAGCCGGTAGGTTTGAATTAGAGTTTTTCATTATGGCCTCTATTTATTCTTAGGCTGGGGCGATGGTTGAGCTGGCCGTCGCCGGATTTCTTCTGCGGCTACTTCGCCCGCCGGGTGAGTATAAGAAAACAGATAAATCAGCCAAGCAGCCGCTTGCGGAGCAGGCCGGCCACACCGGTCGTACTGGTGCCAAGCAGGAGTAAGCTACTCGGCTCGGGAGTACCTACTCCAACGCCAAAATCGGCGTCGTCGAGGAAGTTGCCGATCGCCTGATCGCCACCCGCCGCCGACACGGACTTGTAGGAGAAGCGGATGGTGTTGCCGAGGGTCTTAATGCCCGTCCCGGTGTAGAAGCCCCAGGCATTTTTGTCATCGCTATACTGCTGGTCGAACAGGACGGTGTCGTCCCCACCGCCCAGCACCCCATCGGGGCCGAGATCAGTTAGGGAGAACTCCATCGTGTCCACGCCCAAGCGACCGCGGTGGGCAAACTGGAAACCAACAATGCTGTTAGCAGCAATGCCCGTGATGTCCTGGTATAGCGTCGACACCTGGGTGGCATTCAGTTCGGCATGCTGGTCGCCGTCGTAGGCGAAGACTCCGTTGAAGCCCTGGCGCCAGATTTCAATCAGGCTGTCGGTGGCGGTCGTCTTCCAACCCGGTACGAGAGATTCATTCACCAGCGCGTAGCACGGAGGATTACCGCCCCCGACGCACATTCCCGTGATGTTGGGTTGCTCGAAGCTTCCATTGACCAGGCCGGCATGAGCCTTCGGCGAAATGCCAAGACCCAGGATTATCGTTAAGGCGAAGGCGACGAAATTGCTTTTGGCAAATCGTCCCACGTTGGGGGCGAATAGAGAACGGCGAATAAGACCGGCCATAATAGATTGCACTTTCATGTTGACCTCCAGCAGGTCATAGTCTTGGGCGACGGCTGAGCCGGCCATCGCCGGATTGAGGGCTGCGGCTACTTCGCTCGCCGCGTGGAGTACCATGAGGGATGAGTTAGATTAGGAACCGACGTCTAAGTAATCCGCCCAGGCCAGCTAGGCCCGAGCCAAGAAGAAGGAGGGTGCCCGGCTCGGGAGCGGGTGCAGCCGCTGCCCCGACGCCTGAGAGCTCTACTTCCCATTCGTTTGAATTGATGTTTTGCTCCGTCAGTGTGCTATATACAAACTTGTAATAACGAAACGACTGAGACCCGAAGTCCAAATAGGTTTCGTAACCGAGGTTGTTACTCGATATCGTGTTATTGATCCACACAAAAAAAGGATCGCCGCTATATGAACTTAGTTCGAAGTGCTGATCGATACCTGGAACGTCCGGGCGGTCTGCGCTGAATGCGTCGGTGAGCGGAGTGAAGTCGACATTGTTATTACTGCCGTAGATACGATAGGGCTGGAAAGCGTCCCAGGCGTACCCGATGTGATCAATCTTGTTGAAGACCACAATCTGCGAAACCTGGTTGCCGGCTCCGAAGTCCACGGTCAGGCCGTCAAGGCCTTTCCCAATGACTCGGGTCGGATTACTGCCCTCTAACTCGGCTGAAGTAGGCGTGAAGCCGTTGGAAAGGAACGTCGCGTACATACTTACGGTGCTGGTGAAGTCGTGAACGTTGGTGTCCTGCGAATAAGTAATGGAAGCGTTGGCCAGTGAAGCCGTCAACACTACAACGCCTGGGATCAGCAGGCACAAGCTGCGCGCTGCACTTCTTACTTTCTTGTTTTTACGAGAAGACAGAATATGAAAGCTCATGATGACCTCCGTTTGTTTTTAGTCTTTGGCGCCGGTTGAGCCGACCGGTCGCCGGGTTGAAAACTGCGGTACCTTCGCTCACCGCATAGAAGACTTCAACGCTCTACCGCTCCAGCATGGGGGAGTCGCGTTATCGACACTGCTGAAGCGGTAGACTCTGGGGCTGAGGCGGGCCTCTTCGATCAGCCGGCGCTGGATGCTGCGAGAAACCACGGGCTGCAGAAGAAGGTCGGCCACCATGTCAGCGCGGGGATGAACGGGAACGCCGTCGGCCTTGGTGATGTCGACGTTGGTGATGTCTTTCACCATCGCGATCAGCGTCCAGATAAGAGTTATGAAGGACCCCTGTAGGTCTTGCGTGTTCATGGTGGCCTCCTTTCTCCAGGGCCCTGGTGCCGAGAACGGTTGAACTACCCTGCTGAGTTCCGCTCTCGTGAGTGGCACAATGCGCCGGTTCCGTGTGGCAATCAATACTTGGGAGGTGATAGAGAGGTGACTTTGAGGTGATAGCGCAAGCTATTGAGAAAATGGGGCTTGCCGGCACATGTCATCGCCGGCAGGATGGTCTCTCTGGCTCCGGAAGGCTTTGCACCAGTTGAGCTGGGCGAATGGGTCGGCCTAGGTAGAAGAAAAATGAGGCACGAATTTCACGGATAAGCACGGAACGGAATGTGAAATATTCAGCTGGTGAACATTTCCTGTGACCCGCATACGCCACAGCGGTTTTTCTCAGGCTTTGTTGACATCCGTAGATCCGTTGAAATCCGTGGCTGCTTCTAATCCTTAGTTTCGTGACGGCTTAGGGCTACGATTGTGGCGGAGTGTGCTTGAAGGGAAGCTTGGTGTAGCGCGCCTTCTCCACTGCGATAACGATGGCGATTCGCCCGGCGTGGCCGCGCATGGGGAATGGCGCGCCAATATATTTGTGCGAGATCGTGTCCATCACTTCGAGCTTGGAGTCGTCGCGGAACTCAACCACTCGACCGCGAACCTGCACCTCTTCATAAGGATCATGAAAGTCTACGACGGAGAGCGAAAGGCGGGGATCGCGCCGCAGGTTTCGCGCCTTCAGGCTTTCTTCACCGGTGCCAATCAAGATGTGGTCACCGTCGAGGCCAATCCATACGGGTGTGCTGTTGGGTGAACCGTCGGGCATTAAGGTAGAAAGATGCGCGAAGTTAGGGCGTGAAAGTAGCGACTTGACTTCCGGCTGAAGTGCCATAGGTCCTCCTCGCCCACAATTGTAAAAGGTCGCTTAGCTATGAGGAGGGCGACCGGCAGATCACGGTCGCCCAGGAGAGGCTCTTCGACGCTAACGCTGATTGACCTCGTTTCAGCGGTTCTGCGGGTACTCGTTAATCCAATGGAATCCGCGGGTGGTCAGGAGAAACGTTCGCTCATCTTCACGATGAAGCTTGGCCTGAATATGGTGGCCTTCGAGTTGGCCATCGATTATCAGGACACCTTGCCCGGGATCCTGAAACTTGAATTCTGCTTTATGGTCCTGGTCTCCGGGCCGCTCCAGTGTGAACGACTTCTTCGATTGATCCAACTGCAACCAGAACTTCTCCTGGGGAGCGTCGACGAATTGCACGGTTAGCCGCTGGGGGTAGTCAAAAATGACGCGCCGCCAGCGGGTGGTGTCGGTAAACGACAGCAGTCGCACATTTCCATCGACCATATACTCGTCAACCGACCACACTCCGTAGTATGGAGATCGCACCGCCAACTGCTTTACGGTCTGATGTGCCCCCATGATCCCGGTAACAGCGATCGTGAGCCCGAAAAGCAGCAGCAACACCACGAACGCCCTGCTCAACCAGCGACGCTGAAACAGAGGGGGAGTGGCAGAAAGTCGAACTGGCCGCTGAAACAGGAACAGATCTACCAGTTTTCGTAGATCCGGCGCAACCAGGAGAGCAGCCATTAGCAGAAGCTGAAAAGAATAAAGTTTCACTGGCACGTCGTAGCACATGTTCAGCATGAACACGTTCGCCAAAACGCCGAAGCAAATCAGCGCGCCGAGCGTCGTGACGCCAGGGATAAATAGAAGAATGCCTCCCAGCATTTCCGAGGCCCCACCGAAGATCTCGTAGCCTTTCGAAGCTCCAATGAAGGTCCATAGGAGCCGCATTGGGGAGGAGGCGCCATAAGGCTCGAGAAGAGCGCCTAACTCCGGAGCGGGCATTTGCGCGGGCACGACCTTCCCTGCCCCATAGGTGAGCATCGCGAGGCCGAGAACCAGCCTCACACCCAGTCTTAGCCATTGATGCAGCCGGACATAGTTCGTACGCTTCCGATCCAGCCCCGACCAAATCAGAGTGGCGATGATGGAGGAGACCAGAAAAAAGGATGCTTCGATGTAGGAGTACGTCGTATCTCCGCTGCCGTTGAAGGTCGCAATCGGGCAACTGACATGCAGGACATGGCTACTGAACCACGGCACAATCCTGTTGAGAACAGCCTGCAATTTATCTCCAACACCTGGTATCAGGTAGAGCAAGGTTGGAATCCCGAATGCCAAAAAGAAATAGGAGAAGACAAGGCGGAACACGATCCGTGTCGCCACATTCCATCGCGGGTGGTTGTCGACTGGGGTCGAGGCGCCTTCAAGGTGTAGTTCGGGAGTGGCTTCGGCATCAATGACGTCTTGTTGCGGCGTCGCGATCATACATTTCTCCTTATCGCTGCAAGTTCACTTTTTCACCAGCTTTTAGAGCATTTCTAATTTAAGTATTAACATTTCTGTGCGATAATAGTCTCGCCGTCGGGAGGCGGCTGGGATGCACTCCTATTCGCAAGACCTGCGGGATCGTGTGCTGTGGGCGTTGGAGCGCGGAGAGGGACCGTCGGCCATCGCGCGGCGGCTAGAGGTCAGCCGGGTCTGGGTCTATCAAGTGCGGGACCGCAGACAAACCACGGGGCTGCGAACGAGTTTGCCGATGGGCGGCCATCGCCGTTCCCGGATTGCCGACCTAGAGCCGAAGCTGCGGGCCTGGATCGAAGCGGAACCCGACCTGGCGTTGCAGCAGATTTGCGACCGGTTGGCGGGTCAGGGAATTGCCATTAAGTCCGGGGCGCTATGGCATCAGTTGAACAAGTGGAATCTGACCTTCAAAAAAAACCCTGCACGCCGACGAGCAAGCACGCGCGGACGTGGTCGCGGCGCGCCGGGCGTGGAGCCAAGCTCTGCCCGCGATGAACGTCGAAAAGCTCGTGTTTATCGATGAAACCTGGACTTCGACCAACATGACTCGACGCTACGGCCGTGCCCCTCGTGGGCAGCGTTGTCGCGCTTCGGCGCCCTACAGTCAGTGGCAGATCACCACCTTCGTCGGCGCTCTGCGCCGCCACGGGATCTCCGCCACCATGGTGATCGACGAACCGATGGATGGCGAGGTATTCCTCGCCTACCTCGAGCAGGTGCTGGTCCCCACCCTCTCCCCCGGAGAGATGGTCATCCTCGACAATCTGGGCAGCCACAAGGTGGCTGGCGTGCTCCAAGCCATCCAGGGCGCTGGCGCAACCCTGCTCTATTTGCCGCCCTATTCCCCCGACCTGAACCCCATCGAAAACTTCTTCGCCAAGCTCAAGGCCTTGCTGCGTAAGGCGGCCAGGCGGTCCACCGAGACTCTCTGGGAAGAAATCGGAACTCTGCTGCAGTCGGTTTCCTCGGAGGAATGCTTACACTACTTCACGGCCTGCGGGTATGTAAACACATAAATTAGAAACGCTCTAGGCCGAGCATTCTTTATGTATTAAGTGGCGATGGCTGAGCGGGCCATCGCCGGGTACAGCCAGCGGCTTACTTCGCTCGCCGCTTGAGTGCCGAGCGTGCGTTACCCGAGCACTCGTGTGCATTAGGAGGGAGGAGGAGGGATAGGGGGAGGGAGTTGTACTGAAGCTTGGACTGCAAAATCGAAATACCCGGCATCGCGGGCTGTGCTCTGCCGCCGAGGGCCGGGCCAAATTCATGGTCATGAGTCGAACCAGGGGGAGGAGAGGCACCATGTCCGGGTGGGTTGGATCAGCAAGATTGGCGGTCTGCTTGTCTTGCTCCATCAGCATCAGCGTAAGGGGGAGGAATGCCCTCAGCGTAGTCTGCGATTTCATGGTGCCTCCTTTCTCGTTTGGCTTGCGTCGCGGCGCTAACTGAAGCGCCTCTCTCAACTGGCCCAACCATCCCGGAGCCGGGCCGGTTGTCCCCAGCTCCGGGTGTGGGCCTACGAGAGGACCGAGGCGACGCGTGCTCAGTTCCGCTCTCGTGAGCAGCACAATGCGCCGGATGGCTTCGGCGATCAATACTTGCGAGGTGATAAGGAGGTGACTTTCAGGTGATAGCGCAAGCTATTGATAAATAAGCGGTTGGCTGGACATGTCATCGCCGGGGCAGGCTTGTTTTATGCAGAGAATCGCGCTGACGGGCCAAGACGAGAGCAGAAGAGCAGCCCCAAAACTTAGTCTTGGGTTGCGAGTGCAGGCTGGATTTCATCCACCCCCACGACGTTTGTCGGGTACTTGCCGGTGTAACAGCCGGTGCAATAGGTCACGCCATCGCCCTCCCCGGCAGCCTGACGCAAGCCCTCCAGGGACAGATAGGCCAGCGAGTCCGCGCCAATGTACTCCCGAATCTCATCGACCGACTTGTTGGCGGCGATGAGCTGGTTCTTGGAAGGCGTGTCCACGCCGTAGTAGCAGGAAGAGATGGTCGGCGGGCACGAGATGCGCATATGGACTTCCTTGGCTCCGGCATCGCGCACCATGCGAACGATTTTGCGGCTGGTGGTGCCGCGGACGATGGAGTCGTCGATCAGCACAACCCGCTTGCCGGCCAATACATGGCGCACGGGATTCAGCTTGAGGCGCACCCCGAAATCGCGCACGCGCTGCTCGGGTTCGATAAAGGTGCGGCCTACATAATGATTGCGGATGAGCCCTAGCTGCAGCGGAATACCACTCTCGTGGGCATAGCCCATGGCGGCGGTTACGCCGGAGTCCGGGACCGGCACCACGATGTCGGCAACGACAGGAGACTCCAGCGCCAGTTGCCGTCCCATGGCTTCGCGGGTCTGCTGCACCGGCTTGCCGTAGACCAGACTGTCGGGGCGCGAGAAGTAGACGTGCTCGAAGATGCAGCTCGACATGGGCTGCTGTGGGGCATAAAAGCGGGAGTGCACGCCTTCCGGACCGACAATGATCAGCTCGCCCGGTTTCACATCCCGCTCGTAAACGGCTCCGATCAGGTCAAAGGCGCAGGTTTCGGAGGCGAAGACGACGGCCCGGTGGGATGCCTGGCCGGGGATGCGTCCCATCACCAGCGGTCTGAAGCCACGCGGATCGCGGGCTGCAAAGATGCGGTCGGGCGTGAGCATGACCAGCGAGAATGCGCCTTCGATACGGCGCAGCGAATCGGCCATAGCCGCGGGCAGCGTCTCTTCGCGGGAGCGGGCGATCAGATGGACGATGACTTCCGTGTCGCTGGTGGTCTGAAAAATCGAACCCTGCGCCTCCAGACCGGCGCGAATCTCCAGCGCGTTGGTGATGTTGCCATTGTGCGCCAGGGCCAGGCGTCCCTTGCTACACTCGACGCGAATGGGTTGCGCGTTCAGCAGGGCCGAGTCGCCGGCCGTGGAATAGCGTGTGTGGCCGATAGCCAGGGATCCGGGAAGCCCGGCCAATACTTCGCCGGTGAAAATGTCGGAGACCAGCCCCATGTCCTTGTGCAACTCAAGGCGCTCGCCGTTGGACGCAGCGATGCCGGCTGACTCCTGACCGCGATGTTGCAATGCGTAGAGACTCAGATAGGTGAGTTTCGACGCTTCGGGGTGGCCATAAATGGCGGCTACGCCGCACTCTTCGCGGAGTTTGTCAGTTTCAATCAGCATCACTCACCTGGTCGAATTCGAAAGAGTTCATCACCACGCGGCGCCGAGCGGGCCGCACGCACAACGTTCTAGCTTCTTTGCAGCACACCAGGAACCAAGCCCTCTTCGGTCTCGGAGTGCAGCGCGCGCTCCAGGGCCCCAGACCACACCGTATTTAGTTCGGAGACACCTGCCGAAATAGCCAATTTGCCATCGACCTGAATCTCCAAATGTCCAGAAGCCGTGTGTCCGATGTGTTCCGCTGAGAGGGCGTATTTTACCGCCACTTGTTTGATTCGTTCCACAGTATTCGGGTCGCAGGAAACCAGAATGCGACTGGCGTCTTCGCCAAACAGGACGAACTCCGGAACCAGCCCATCGGACGCAAGGTCAACATTGGCCCCGATACCGTGCTGGAAGGCGCACTCAGCCAGGGTGACGGCAATGCCGCCCTCCGAGCAGTCCTTGGCCGAGTCGACCAGGCCGGCATCGATCATCTCGACAACGGCTTTCTGCAGGACGGCCTCGCGTTCGATCTCCAGTGCCGGCGGGAAGCCCCAAAACTCGCCCAAGACCTCCTTGGCGTACTCCGAGGAGCCGAATTCCGCCTCGACATCGTAGGTGTCGCCCGGCTCCGAGCCGCGCAGCAGAAGGAGCGCCCGGTCAGCCTGCTTGAAATGCGGTCCGACAGCTTTGTGGACGTCTTCCAGAATGCCGACGATCCCGATGACGGGCGTGGGGTAGATGCCTTCGCCCAGGGTCTCGTTGTAGAAGCTGACGTTGCCACCGGTGATGGGGGTCTCCAGTTCCTCGCAGGCCAGGCTGATGCCGTCGATGGTCTGGGAGAATTGCCACATGATGTGAGGCTTCTCGGGATTGCCGAAGTTCAGGCAGTTGGTGGCGGCCATGGGAGTTGCACCGGTGCAGGCGACATTGCGTGCCGCCTCGGCAACCGCGTGCATCGCTCCCAGCTTGGGGTCGAGATAGCACCAGCGCCCGTTGCCGTCGAGGGCCATGGCCAGGCCGCGCTTCGATCCTTTAATGCGGATCACCCCTGCTTCGCCGCCGGGACCTTCCACGGTGTTGGTTTGCACCATCGAGTCGTACTGCTGGTAGACCCAGCGCTTGGAACAGATGTTGGAGCTGGCGAGGAGCTGCTTGAGCTCGCCGGTGAAATTGGTCCTCTGGCCAAAACGAACACGCTCCGGCATTTCCCGTGGCACGGGCGGCTCCCAGCGATGTAGTGGCCGATGGTATAAAGGAGCCTCGTCGGTGAGCGCCTGGTTGGGGATTTCGGCGACAACCTTGCCGTGCTCCAGCACCCGCATGGTGGGTTCATTAATGACGCGCCCGATCGGGATCGCGTCCAGGCCCCACTTCTCGAAGACGCGCAGGACTTCATCTTCGCGGCCCTTCTCGGCGACGAGTAACATGCGCTCCTGCGACTCGCTCAGCATGATCTCGTAGGGAGTCATCCCGGTGTCGCGCTGGGGGACGAGGTCGAGTTCGATCTCCAGGCCGACGCAGCCGCGCGCCCCCATCTCGCAGGTGGAGCAGGTCAGGCCGGCTGCGCCCATGTCCTGAATGCCGACGATGGCGCCGGTCTGCATGGCTTCGAGGCAGGCCTCGAGCAGCAGCTTCTCCATGAACGGATCGCCTACCTGCACGTTGGGACGCTTTGCTTCCGATTCCTCGCTGAACTCCTCGCTGGCCATGGTGGCGCCGTGAATGCCATCGCGGCCCGTCTTGGAGCCGACATAGATCACGGGATTGCCTTCACCGGCGGCCTTGGCGTAGAAGATCTGGTCGCGGCGGACCAAGCCTAGCGCGAACGCGTTCACCAGCGGATTGCCTGAGTAGCAGGGTTCGAACTTGGTTTCGCCGCCAAGGTTGGGCACGCCAAAGCAGTTGCCGTACGACGCGACGCCGCTGACCACACCTTCCATCACCGAATGGTTTTTGTGCAGCGTGGCTTGGTCGATTCCCGAAGAAGTGGGTGCCCCATTCTGTCCCATCTGTTGGGACAGGGTGGGGTTCGTGATCGGCCCGAACCGCAACGAATCCATCACCGCGACCGGCCGCGCCCCCATGGTGAAGATGTCGCGCAGGATGCCGCCCACGCCGGTGGTCGCCCCCTGAAACGGCTCGATAAAAGATGGATGGTTGTGAGACTCAATCTTGAAAGCACAGGCCCAGCCGTCACCGATGTCGATGATGCCCGCGTTCTCTCCCGGGCCCTGCACCACGCGTCGGCTACGCGTCGGCAGGCGCTTCAGGTGCACGCGCGAGGATTTATAGGAGCAGTGCTCGCTCCACATCACGCTGAAGATGCCCAGTTCGGTGAGCGTCGGCGTGCGCCCCAGCGACTTCAGGATCTTGTCATATTCCTCGGGCGTGATGCCGTGATCACGAAGCAGTTCGGGGGTGATGGGGGGTGGTTCGGTCGGGCCGCTAGGTTTGATGGTAGAGGAAGTTTCAGTCACGATCGTTAAATTTCCCTGCGAGGTCTTGATCTCGAGCCGATACTAGGCACTGCGGCGTGACCGCTTCAGTCGTTCGGCGCGGTACTGCTCGTACGGAATGCTTTTCTCCTTGCGGCGCGATTCCGAAATGAGACCGTCCCAGAAGTCTTCCCACAACGCACCGTGCTTCTTGAGGTCGATCTGCACCGCGACCTTGCGGCCCTTCTCGTCAGTTACGTAGTTGATCCCGGTCATGCGAGCCTTGCCCTCGACTCTATTCTATTTGATGGAGCCCAATCCCTCACTCCTCTGCTGCATCCCACTGATAGCCGCAGGCCAGGCACTTCCAGCGGTGCAGCAGCTCGCCCTGCTGGGGATCGGGAAAGGGAATGGCCGCCGACCACAGCGCGATCTGCCGCGGGCCGCTGGTAGCGATCTCGCGAATCTCCAGCGATTCGCACTCCGGACAGCACGGGACGGAGTCAATCTCCTCGTCCTCATCGCCGTCGGCCGGCTCAAGCGTGAAGTCGTCGAGCACCTCCAGCGCGCGCACCACCTGGCTGTCGGGCACCTGCAGGCGGATGCCGCCAATGGCAATTCCAAGGTGCAGGTTGATCATGTTCTCATCGCGTACACGGGCGGCGATGCCCGCGGAGTTGAGCTTGCCCTGTGCGAGCCTGGCTTCGCCCAGGTTGTGGAAGCGGGCGATGGTGATCAGTTCGTCGGGCATGCGGATGAGAGAAGCGCAAGTCTAGCTTACCGCGCCCGTCAATTCCCTGCGCGGGTCAATTGGTTAAGATGCGCCCGCTCGCTGTGGGCTGCGATCGCCTCCACGACTTGGGTGGCAATTGCAAGCGCTTGCCGGCCGTCGTGCAGCGTCACCTCCGGCTGCGAGCGCCGCCGAACTGCGTCGAGAAAGCTGGCAATTTCGGCCTTGAGCGGCTCCTGCTGATCGACTTTGGGCTTGAACGGCGTGATGGCGGGAAACGCGCTCGCGGCCACGCTGGCCGGGTTGAAGGGATCGGGTTCCTGAGCCGCAGCCTCGGAGTCCTCCACCGTAAGGACCAGCACATCCTGGCGCGAGTAGTCGAGCGAGACATACTGCCGTGGCTGGAAGAAACGCAGCTTGCGCACGCGCTCAGTGCTGACGCGGCTGGCAGTGAAGTTGGCCACGCACCCGGAGTCGAATTCCATGCGCACGTTGGCAATGTCGATCTTCCTGGACAGGATGGGCAGGCCCACCGCGCGGATCTCCTTGACCTGCGACCTGGCGAAGGCCAGAACGATGTCGATGTCGTGAATCATCAGGTCGAGCACCACGTCGACGTCGAGCGAGCGCGGAGTGAAGACGCTGAGACGATGTACCTCGAAGAACATAGGCTTGGTCAACAGCGGAAATGTGGCGCGCACCGCGGGATTGAATCGCTCCAGATGCCCGGCCTGGGCGACGCGGCCATGTTCTTTGGCGATGGAGATCAATTCGTCCGCTTCGGCTACGGTCGATGACAACGGCTTTTCGATCAGGACATCGACATCCGCCTGCATCAGCTCGCGTGCGACGGGTAAATGCAACACCGTGGGGACGGCGACGGAGGCCGCGTCCAGCCCCGCCCGAATGAGTTCCTCCGCAGAATGAAACGCGTGAGTCTTGAACTCAGCCGCGACGGCTTGGGCACGGGCGAAGTCGGTGTCGGCGATGCCGGCAAACTCGATACGCTGCGAGGGATCGCTGCTCAGCTCACGATAGACACGCGCATGGTTGCGCCCGAAGGCGCCCGCGCCGACGACGCCTACGCGGAGTGTGCCGTTCTGGTCAGGCATGAGCTGATTGTCGCGCATTGGCGTGCGAGTCGCAAAAACAACGCGTCACATGTCATGGTGCGGGATGTGGCTGACCACCGTCTCGGCGACGATGCAGATGCCGGCCTCGTTGGCGGCGGCAATCACGGCAGGCTTGTCGAAGATGAGGCAGCGCCCGGCATCGAGAGCGAGGCAGGACGCCCCCGCTTTCTTCATAGTTTCAATAGTCTGCAACCCGATCACCGGTACGTCGAAGCGCATGTCCTGATTGGGTTTGGCGACTTTGACCACGGTCAGGGCGCGGCTCAGGGTGGATGGCTCTTTGCCCAGCGAAGGCGAGCTCATGATCTCACCGGCGCGGAGGATGGTCGCATCGGTGCCTTCCATGGCCTCGACGGCCACGCAAGCGGTCTCGGCGATCACCACCGTCTGCCCGATATCGAAGCGCGAGAGATGATGCGCCACCGCGCGCCCGTAAGTAATGTTGGTCTGCTCGTTGTCGTTGGGGGTGCGACGGGTCATCACGCCTTCAGTCGCGAGCATGGGCTCCAGCAGTGCAGTGGAGCTCATCAGCGTGATGCCTTCGTCGGCGAGCACCTTGGCGACCGCACCGATCAAGGAATCGGTATTGCGCGTGGCCAGCGTCAACAACAATTGCGCCAGTCGGCGATCGGGTTTGATGCTGCTGAAGATGCGCTTGTGCTTCACCTGTCCGGCCATGATGGCGCGGGAAACGCCTTCGCCCTTGAAGGTTTCTATCAGCTTGGAGAGTTCTCCGAGCGACAGCCAATGAACCGCCGCTGCGCCACGCTGCTCGATGTCAGGTGAGGCTTCTTCTTTGATGGCAGCGATCACAACTTCCATACCCTCCGAGCGCGCAGCATCCAGCACCAGGAAGGGGAAGCG
>CAVVDY010000010.1:0-92694 GCA_963747055.1 uncultured Acidobacteriaceae bacterium
GATTTTGGACGTGGAATTCCCCCGCGGAGACACGATCCAGCCTGAGATGGGATTCGCTTTGGCACACACCATTCGCGATGTCGTGCCCGACGTGCCGATTGTTTTGCAGTCAAGCCGCACCGAGTATGCGGAGCGGGCATTAGACAATGGTTTCTCGTTCGTGCAAAAGAATTCGCCGACCCTGCTGGCTGATCTGCGCCGTTTCCTAATCGAAGATGTCGGCTTTGGCGACTTCGTTTTCCGCTTGCCGGACCAAACAGACGTCGGCCGGGCCTCGGACCTCAACCAGATCGAACAGCTCCTGCACACCGTTCCACCGGAGTCCATCGCCTATCACGCTGAGCGCAACCACTTCTCCCACTGGTTCATGACCCGCACAGAATTTGCTCTGGCGCAGAAGCTGCGGCCCCGCAAGGTATCGGACTACGCCTCGGTCGAAGACCTTCGCCAGAACATTATTGACTCCATCGACGAATACCGCGACGAGCAGAGTCAAACCCAGGTGGGGGACTTCAGCCCCGGCAACTTTTTCCCGGAACAGTCGTTTTTCCTGCGCGTCGGCGACGGATCGTTGGGTGGAAAAGCGCGCGGCTTGGCCTTCGTTCGCAGCCTTCTGCATCAGAAGCGGCTTGCCCGTCACTTCCCCGGCATTCGCATCGCCGTGCCGCCCACACTCGTTCTCGCCACCGACATCTTCGATCACTTCGTTACCGATAACGATCTGTTGGATTTCGCAATGCATTGTCCGGACGACGAAGAGATTGTCCAGCGATTTCTGGCAGCGCGTTTACCCGCGACCCTGATTGATGCCCTGCTGGCGTTTCTGGAAAAGATACGCTGCCCTCTGGCCGTGCGTTCATCCAGCCTTCTGGAAGACTCGCAATATCAGCCCTTCTCGGGCGTGTACGAGACCTTCATGCTGGCGAATCGAGATGCTGACTTGCAAGTGCGGCTCGACCAGCTCATGGAGGCCATCAAGCGAGTTTACGCTTCCACCTTCAGCCTTCATGCGAAGGCTTATGTGCGTGCGACGCCGTACCGCCTGGAAGAAGAAAAGATGGCCGTGCTCATTCAGCAAGTCGTGGGAGCGCGTTACAACGGCAGGTATTATCCGGACTTCTCCGGTGTGGTGCGCTCGCGAAATTTCTATCCCGTCGCCCCGGTTACGGTACGCGATGGCTTCGCTGCCGTTGCCCTTGGCCTTGGCCGGGCGGTTGTCGGTGGAGGCAAATGCTTGACCTTCAGTCCGCGCTATCCGCGCCATTTGGTGCAGTTTTCCTCGGTGGAAGACATCCTTGCCAACTCGCAAACCGAATTCTGGGCGCTGCCGATGGACCACCATGAGCACTCGCCGAATCCGGAGGACGATTTGCGCGAAGCGCCGTTCGGGATTCCAAAAGCGGAAGAGGACGGCACCTTGAACTTGCTGGCCTCGACCTACTCCGCCGACAACCACGCCATCTACGACGGCCTGAGCCGCCGAGGAACGCGCATCGTAAGCTTCGCGCCCATCCTGAAGTATGGGATGTTTCCGTTGTCCGCTGTCCTTGATCAGCTCATGACCATCGGCGAGGAGGGACTAGGCCGTCCGGTGGAGATTGAGTTTGCCGTTCGTCTGGCGAAGAAAAGCGATGAAGTCAGCGAGTTTGGCTTCCTGCAGATGCGGCCCCTGGTAGTCTCGCGCGAGGGCGAAGACTTGCGGATTGAGGTCGTCGACCGCGAAAAGCTGTTGTGCCAAAGTACCCAGGTCCTGGGACATGGGCGCATCGACACCTTGTGTGACGCTGTGGTGGTCGACTTCCACCGATTCGAAAGGGCGCGCAGTCATGAGGTGGCACAGAGCGTGGCCACCTTCAACGCTAAGCTCTCCGATAGCGGCAAGCCTTACCTTCTCATTGGCGCCGGACGCTGGGGCTCCAATGAACCGTGGCTAGGCATTCCCGTAGCCTGGGACCAGATTTCAGGAGCGCGCGTGATTGTGGAGTCGGGTTTTCGCGATTTTCGGGTCACGCCGTCGCAGGGCAGCCACTTCTTCCAGAACCTTACCGCCTTCCAGATCGGCTACTTTACCGTAAATCCCGACGCCGGGGAGGGCTTCATCGATTGGGAATGGCTGAATGAACAGCCTGCGCTGGACGAAGACGGTTGTGTTCGCCACTTGCAGTTTACTGCGCCGATTTCGGTCATCATGAACGGCAAGACCGGCGAGGGATTGATCTTCAAACCGCAGGGAAAATAGCCGTCAGTTGCCGGCTACCAGTTCCAAGGCGGAGAATCATGGACTGTCGCGGTGATCTGGCAACCGTTCACTGACACCTCATATTTCAATGTCTCCCGGTTCGATCATCCAACGCCTCTTTGACTCCCGCCACGGGGTGTCGAACCGTCTGATTGCGCGTTGGCTGTTCCTGCGCGCTCTCAGCGTCATTTACTTCTCGGCCTTCTACTCACTGCTCTTTCAGATTCGCGGACTCATCGGCAACAACGGCATTCTTCCGGCCACGGAGTTTCTGGAAGCGGTCGCGCACACCTATGGAGTGGCGCGCTTCTGGTTCGCTCCTTCCGTCTTCTGGTACTCGACCAGCGACGCCTGGCTGATGGCGATTTGCTGGATCGGCCTGATCGCCTCCGTGCTCCTGTTCTTAAACCTGTGGCCGCGCGCCACACTCGCCGTCTGCTTCATTTGCTTTCTTTCGTTCGTCGCCGTTGCGGGAGACTTCTCCGGCTATCAGTCGGACGGAATGCTGCTCGAAGCGGGCTTCATCGCCTTGTTTTTCGCGCCTTCGGGCATCCGCCCAGGATGGGGTGGAGCCCATTTGCCTTCGCGTGCCAGCTTGTTCCTGCTGCAGTGGGAGTGGTTTCGCATTTACTTCGAGTCCGGGATCGTCAAGCTGGCGAGCGGCGATCCCGAGTGGCGCAATTGGACGGCGATGGACCAGTACTACCAGAATGGCCCACTGCCGACCTGGATCGGGTACTACGCCCAGCACCTGCCGCACTGGTTTCATGCTTCTACGGTGTTCATTACCTTCGCGGTCGAGTTGGGAATCGTCTGGATGATGTTTCTGCCTCGCCGGTGGCGGCTAATTTGCTTCGCTATCGTTACTGCGCTCCAGGTGGGGATCATCCTGACCGCAAACTACGCTTTCCTGAACTATCTCGTACTTTCGCTCGGCATTTTGCTGGTCGATGACATCTATCTTGCACGCGTGCTGCCGAAGCGCTGGCGTGCCGGCTTCGAGCGGGCCTCCGCCGTCGCAGTCGCACAGCGTCCCCAGCCACTCCCACCGACGCCTGAGCCGGCATTGTCGATCGTCGATGGCGCTGCTCCACCACCGCCTCCACCGCCAACCGTAATGCCACTGCGGCGGCGGCACAGCAGCGCCTTCAAGCTCGCGCTCACCAGCGTGATATTGGGCTGGATTTTCTACTCCACAACAGCACAACTGATATGGACTCTATTGCCCGGCTTCCCGTTGCCCAGGGTCCCGGTTGCGGCACTCGACCCGTTTCGCATTGCCAATCGCTATGGCCTGTTTGCCGTGATGACGCGCGGCCGCTACGAGATCGAGTTCCAGGGCTCGAACGACGGCCAGAACTGGACACCCTATCCGTTTCGCTACAAGCCGCAGGATCCGGCAAAAGCGCCGGGGATCTATGCGCCCTATCAGCCGCGATTCGAGTGGAACCTGTGGTTCGCATCACTCGGCAATTGGCGCGAATACTCGATTGTCCCCAGCACCGAGGAGCGCCTGCTCTCCGGCAGCCACGATGTTGTGCGGCTGTTCGCCGCCAACCCCTTTCCTGACGCTCCCCCAAAGCAGGTGCGCGCCGTGCTCTGGCAATATTGGTTCACCTCCCTGGCGGAAAAACGACGCACCGGAATGTGGTGGCGCCGCAAACTCATGGGCCTGTATGCTCCTGTTCTACAGATAGGCCCGGACGGCAGGCTGCAGGTAGTGCAATGGCCGGCTCCGCTGCCGCCACATGGATAGGAGGCATCTATGAAGACGGAGGCTTCCATGACCAGCAAGAAAAAGACTGCCCCGAGCCGCAAGTGGTCGGCGAAAGTACATACCGACTCCACCCATCCGCCCGAGGGATTGTTCACCAAGAGCGCTGCCGTTATCGCACGCACCCTCGCATCGCCGAAGGTCTCGCCGAAAGGACCTGGCTCCGGAATGCGCATGTTGTCCTTCTACATCAACCGCGCCAGCCGCAATCTCGATGACAAGCAGCTGGCGGAATTGGAAAAGGCCAAGGAGCTGCTTCACAAAAGGGTGGAACGGGAGTCAAAGAAGAAATCAACCGGCAGAAAGAAAGCGGCTTGAGCGCTATGCCCTCTGTAGCAACGCGATTTGCCGGTCGCAAGGCATGCGTTGTCGGCTCCGGTCCCAACGGCTTGGCGGCCGCCATCGTGTTGGCCCAGGCGGGCTTGGAGGTCGAGGTATTCGAAGCCGAAGCCCAACCCGGCGGCGGCGCGCGCACCATGGATCTGACGCTGCCCGGCTTCCGCCACGACTTTGGCTCGGCCGTCCATCCCATGGCGGTAGGCTCGCCGTTCTTCTCCTCGCTGCCTCTTCAGCAGTACGGGCTGGAGTGGATTCATCCGCCTGCCCCCCTGGCTCATCCCCTGGATGACGGTACGGCGGTGATCCTGGAACGCGACTTTGGTGATACGGCGCGCCAGTTGGAGGCAGACGGCCCTGCCTGGCGCAGCCTGATGGAACCGTTCGCACGCAACTGGAAGCGCCTGGCGCCGCAGGTCCTGCGGCCAGTGCCGTCTATACCCCACACGCCATGGCTGCTGGCGCGACTGGGCATGATTTCCCTCTCCACGGCAAACGGCGTGGCCAATCGCTCCTTCAGCGGCGTTCGAGCAAAAGCACTTTTCGCTGGGCTGGCAGCCCACTCGTTTCTCGATTTTGACGAATCTCTCAGCGCGTCGATTGGGGTCTTACTGGGTGTGACAGCCCACGCTGTGGGATGGCCGATCCCTCATGGCGGGGCCCAGTCCATCGCCGACGCGCTCATCGGCCACCTTCGAAACCTTGGCGGGAAAGTTACAACCCCCCGCCGAATCCGCGTTCTTGATGAATTACCACGTTGTGATATCACAATGTGGGATCTAGGGCCAAAGCAATTCGAGGCTATCGCAGGACAGCAGCTAACGGAGGCATTCAAGAAGGACCTCGCCCGCTATCGTTATGGGCCGGCGGCATTCAAAGTCGACTACGCCCTCTCCGAGCCGATCCCCTGGAAAGCGCGCGAGTGCCTCCGAGCGGCAACGGTTCATCTTGGCGGCACCTTGGAAGAAATCGCTGCCTCAGAGTATGCAGTGCGTCATGGGGAACCTGCCCAGCGCCCGTTTGTGCTGCTGTCGCAGCCTACTCTCTTCGACCCATCGCGGGCGCCTACTGGCAAGCACATCGCATGGGCATACTGCCATGTTCCCAACGGCTCGACCTTTGACATGATCGAGCGCCTGGAATCCCAAATCGAGCGCTTCGCCCCCGGTTTCCGCGACTGCGTGCTGGCCCGCAGGGTCCTCACTCCGCAAGCACTGGAAGAGATGGACGCTAACCTGGTCGGCGGCGATATTGCCGGTGGAGCGTCGACGCTGCGGCAGTTCATTTTCCGCCCAACCTGGCGCAGGTATGCCACGACGGCCCCAGGCATGTATTTGTGTTCGGCGTCCACTCCGCCTGGGGCCGGGGTCCACGGCATGTGCGGCTACAATGCAGCAAAGCTCGCGCTTTCGAGATTGGGATGAGCACGGAAATAACGCAGAACGGCCTCGTCGGCGAAACCATCTCGCAATATCGCGTGCTGCGTGAGATCGGCCACGGCGGCATGGCAACCGTATACGAGGCGGAAGACACTCTGCTTCGCCGTCACGTGGCGCTCAAGGTAATCGCCGAGAGTCTCTTGCGCGATGAGGAGGCGGTCGCGCTCTTCGAGCGTGAAGCCCGTGCCGCAGCCGCCCTGGATCATCCCAACATCTGCACCGTGTATGAACTAACCAAGTACAAAGGGCGGCCGGTCATCGTGATGGAGTTGCTCGAGGGCGAGAGCCTGCGACAAGCCGTCCGCCGAGGTCCTCTCCCAATTGCGCTAGTCATCGACATCGCAATCGAGATAGCTGACGCGCTTGAGGCCGCCCATTCAAAGGGATTCGTGCACCGGGACATCAAGCCGGGCAACATCATGTGCAACGATCGCGGCCAGGTGAAGCTCCTCGACTTCGGCCTGGCCAAGTCAGGCGATCATAAAGGGCTGGAGGAGGAAGTCGACGCCAACGGCTCCGTGGGTGGCACCGTACAGTACATGTCCCCGGAGCAGATCCGCGGTGAAGCGCTCGACGCGCGCAGCGACCTATTCTCTTTCGGGATCGTGCTCTATGAAATGACAGCCGGGCAGCGTCCATTCCAGCGGCGCAGCGGCCTCGCCACCATGGAAGCGATTCGCACCATTCATCCCGCATCGCCACGCTCGCTGCATCCTGAAGTGCCCGAAGGTTTGGAACTGATCATCGCCAAGCTGCTGGAGAAGGACCCAGCCAACCGTTACCAGAGTGCCGCCGACGTCCGC
Organism: uncultured Acidobacteriaceae bacterium; assembly: GCA_963747055.1. Classification (GTDB taxonomy): domain Bacteria; phylum Acidobacteriota; class Terriglobia; order Terriglobales; family Acidobacteriaceae; genus CAVVDY01. Next base: position 6,592 of record CAVVDY010000010.1, read on the forward strand.
AGCGACCTGGAATACCTGAAGCTTTCCCTGCAAGCGGCGGAGTCGGAGAGGGGACGGGCAGTTTTCGATACAGAGAACGAAATTCCTCCCATTGCGGCCGCCCAACCGCCGGTGGCTTTGGCAAGTGACGAGAAGCTGGTTACGCATGTTTGGCGTCGGCGCGCCTGGTATCTTGCTCCGTTCGTGATCGCCGCGCTCCTGTTTCTGGTCCTTGCGGGGATCGTCGTCTATCAGCGTTTGGCGGGCGGCTGAACCCGGCCTGCGCACGATGACAACCGGCGGCTCAGTGCGCGAACAGCACTCGACCGCCCCAGGCTGCCGCTCCAGGCCTCAGGACTCCCTGGCGGGTGTAAAATTAGGGTTTGCTGATACTGCGCTGAGTCCAGCCGTAATCTAGAGCATCTAGAACTTGTACGTTTCCGATCCCGACGGATCGTCATTCCGCCACCACCCCATCCGAAAGGAAGCACTTATGGCTACGCTTACTCATCCTGCCCGCGAGGCCAATCGCGTCAACACTGACACCCACATCGACATTAAAGTCCCCGAGAAGTTTGTCAACGAGCCTTCAGTCGATTGGTCCAACCCCGAGAACCAGCGCCGCATGCGTGCTGCTATTGACAAGGTGCGCAACGAACTCGGACGTGAGTATGACCTCGTCATCGGCGGCCGTCGCGTCAAAACCGCGAAGAAGCATGAGTCGATCAATCCGGCCCATCCCTCGCAGGTTGTGGGCATTCACCAGGAAGCCGGAGCTGCCGAGGTCGGGCCCGCCATGGAAGCCGCTCTCAAGGCTTTCGAAAGCTGGAGCCGTACCTCGTGGGACACCCGCATCAACCTGCTGTTCCGGACGGCACAGCTTCTGCGCGAGCGCAAGTTCGAATTGATGGCGTGGCTGGTCTTCGAAGTCGGCAAGAACTTCGCCGAGGCGGATGGCGATGTAGCCGAACTGATCGACTTCTGCATGATGTACGCGCAGGAGGCGATCCGGCTCTCCAAAGCCACCACACCCGTGCAGTTGCCAGGCGAACACGATCATCTCTGGTACATTCCGCTGGGCGTAGGCGCGGTGATTTCCCCGTGGAACTTCCCCGCCGCCATCATGGGCGGAATGACACTGGCCTCCATCGTTAGCGGCAACACGGTGATCCTGAAGCCCTCGGGCGATTCACCGACCATCGCCGCGAAGTTCATGGAGATTCTGGAACAAGCCGGCCTGCCCGATGGCGTGGTCAACTTCTGCCCGGGCAGCGGATCGAGCTTTGGGGAAGCAGTTGTCGCCCATGCCAAGACCCGCTACATCGCGTTCACCGGCTCCAAAGAGGTCGGCCTGCACATCAATCAGCGGGCCGCCGAGCAACAGCCCGGCCAGGTGTGGATCAAGCGCACTGTCCTCGAGATGGGCGGCAAGGACTCCATCATCGTTGAGAACGACGCCGACTTCGACTCTGCCGTCGAGGGCGTCGCAGCTGCCGCCTTTGGCTTCAGCGGGCAGAAGTGTTCGGCCTGCTCCCGCGCCATCGTTGACGAGCGCATCTATGACCGCTTCCTGCAGCGGCTGCGCGAGCGCGTTGAGAAGATCAAGGTAGGCGAGCCGACCGAGAATCCGGACATGGGGCCTGTCGTTAACGAGAAGTCGATGAACTCCATCCTCGGCTATATCGAGAAGGGCATCGCCGAAGGCGGACGCCTCATCACCGGAGGCGCGCGAGCCACCGACCTGGGCGACGGTTATTACATTCAGCCCACCGTGATCGCTGACGTCGATCCCAAAGCCACCATCTCGCAGGAAGAAATCTTCGGCCCGGTGCTGGCGGTGATCAAGTCGAAGAACTTCGAAGAGGCACTGGCCATCGCCAACAACACCGAGTTCGGTCTCACCGGCGCGGTCTATACCCTGTCGCCCGACAAGATCGATGTCGCCAAACGTGAGTTCCACGTTGGCAACCTGTACATCAATCGCAAGTGTACGGGCGCGATGGTCGGCGCTCATCCATTCGGCGGATTCAACATGTCGGGTACGGACTCCAAGGCCGGCGGCCCCGATTACCTGTACCTGTTCACCCAGGCCAAGTCAATTGGCGAAAAGATCGTAAAGTAGCTGACAGGCTACTCGGCCGGAGGTGAAACCTCCGGCCACACCTTATTGCGTCTCTTCTTGCGCGAACTCCAATCTAATCAATGCCCTAACCTACTAGCCACCACCGTTGGGCGTGTTACGGCAGGCACTTTCTTGGCTTGACTTCTAGTCAACGAGTAATAGGATTGTTAGCACCTTAGAAGGGTGGGTGGTGACCGACCGCCTATCCAACCCCTTCAGGTTCTGTGTTCGAGTCTCTTTTCCTGATTTCGTGCCCGCATTCCTTGTTGAACGTAGGAGGTCGCGTGCGAACCACAACACCAAAACCTGTAAGCAGTCTGGTCAAGACCACCTTGGGTCCGCTCGAGGAGCAAGTCATGCGCGCCATGTGCTCATCTGGAAGGGCGACAGTACGCGATATCATGGTGGGTCTGCAGGGACGCTTCGCCTACACGACAATCATGAGCACAATGGACCGGCTGTACCACAAGGGCCTGCTTCGGCGGGAGACAAATCGCAAGGCATTCATGTATTACCCGGTGATGACAGCTCCGCAGTTGGCAATGCAGATTGCCCGTGATCTGATCACCGCATTCATGACCTTCCGGCAAGACAGCGCCGATCTCCTGGCCATCGCACTGGTTGACGCCATTTGCGCCCACGATGCCGTTCTTCTCGACGAAGTCGAAGAGGAAATACGGATCAGGCGAGCGTGCTACCAAATCGATGTCGGCCAGGCAGCTTCGCCGGCAGCCGGCGCTTACGAATGGCCATTGGGCATCTCATAGCCGGCGGGCGAGCCTTCCAGCTTTACCGGCATTTTGCAGGTCGCTTCCAGCAGATATTTGGCGCGCGCTAGGCGCTCGCCCGCCGGACCGACGTGGTTGCCCAGCCCATCCGCCGCGATGATGACCATGCCATCCTTGCGTGAGACCATCGGCTGAAGCTCGTGTGACTCGGCCGCACCATTCAGAGCAACGGCCAGACGCAGAATCCCCGCTAGCCGCAGGATCTGCGCGCGCGACCTGAGGGGTATTCCGCTGAACATGGGGTGCGTTGCCGGGGGGAGATCGCCGCGGTGGTAACGCGCGATGATCGCAACCGCTTGCATGTCCTGGGCCGACCAGTCTGGCGGCGGCGCCATCTTACGAATCATGCGCGAGGAACGCTTGCGATAGCCGTGCTCATGCTTGCTCGCTCCAATCTCATGGGTAACAGCGGCGGCCTCCAACAAGGATCGCTGTCTGCAGTCGGCGCGGAGAACTTTGTTCTCCACCAGCCCGTCGTATAGGCCCAATGCGATCGACGTTACGCTCCTGGCGTGTTCGAAATGAGGGTCGAGAAAGGAAGCCCACAGGCACAGTTTCTCGATTCCGGCGCGCCTCACGTCGTCACCCGAGGGCAAAGCGGCACGCCACTCGTTCCATAGCGATCGTCGTCCGACCATGCGCTCACGATAGAGTGCAAGCCTCTTGTTGCGTTCCGTCTGGATGACCGCGTGCCAATGCGCACGCACCTCCGGCGCCACTTCATGGTGTGCGCGCACCATGGCCCAAAGCACATCGAAGTCATGCACCTCACCCAGCGCATCCTGCAGGCTGCGCAAGTCCTTCGACCATTCTTCGTGCAGTGTAGGCAGGAAGTTCTCGACTGTGTAGCGTAGCCGCTTTATGCCGATGCGCAACTGGTGATAAGCGGCTCCTGAACGGTTGCGCAGGGCCTTGCGATGAAGTTCCCGCGCCTCCCGCCAGCGCTCCAGCGCAAGTAACCGAAAAACCGTGCCATCGAGCGGGACCTTCTCAGAACGCACACTGAGGTGCTCGTTGAGCGAAAGCCAGTGTTTCCGATCGAACTCGGACAGCGCCTGCCTGGCCGCCTGCTTGAGCTTCTCTTCACGAGCTTGCAACTCCAGCAGCAAAATTGCTCGCGCGGGGTCGTCCTCCGCTGAGAACTTGCAAACCCACTCCATCATCACCTGCACATCGCGCAAGTCGCCCAGAGTGGCAAACAGCGGCTTCGCCATGCCCTTCATCTGCTTCCAGCCCGGATCCGGATCGACCGAGCGAAATCCGTCCGCCATCGAGCGACAGCGGCGGATCGCCACTCGCAGATCGTGTACCGGGTCGGCAGCCATGTCGTGGCTGGCCTTCTCACATTCCTCCACCACTCGCTTGGCCCAATGGAGCAGGCCCAATTTCTTTTCGGGCTGGGTCGAGATGAGAGCACTCATTTGCATGGGGTCGACTTTCATTCTAGTGCGCTTTCGATTCCCTGCCCCGCCAGATCTCGAAACATCTCAGCGTCGAATTAGGTGTAACATCTCCCTACAGGATGTGGGCCCTTCCGTAATTCAGCCAAGCGAGTTGCTGTGTGAAAGTTCTGTTGCTGGCCATGCCGGACTCCTTCGAGCACATGCCCACTGTCGCCGTGCGCATGCCGAATGGCGCGCTGGCCTCGCTGGCCGGCAACGTCGATGAGCATCACCGGGTAGCCGCCGCCGACCTGATTCTCCGCCAGGACAAGGTTCGCGAAACCGTCGAACAACTCGTTCGCGAGCAACAGCCCGACATCGTTGGTTTGTCGGTAATGACCTTCCAGCGCAAAACGGCGTTTCGCATCATCGAACTGATTCGCGCCCTGCATCCCGATGTCCGCATTGCCTGCGGAGGCTATGATCCGAGCCTCGCTCCAGAGGCCTACATGCATGAAGGCAGCGGGGTGGACTTCATTGTTCGCGGCGAAGGCGAGCTGACCTTTCGCGAGCTATTGAGGGCGGTGGAAAGTCGCAACGGGCTGGAGAAGATTGCCGGACTCACCTACCGATCAGGCTCTGGCTGGCAGCAAAATCCTGCCCGCCCCGTACACAGCCTTGAAGGCGACGGTATTCGCCTCCCCCACCGGGGCGCGCGGGTGTTATCGGGTTACACCATGCTGGGCCGGCCGGTCGATGTGGTGGAGACCTCCCGCGGCTGCACCTTCGACTGCGGCTTCTGCTCCATCATCGAGATGCGCGGCCGCAACTTTCACACCTACTCGTTCGAACGCGTTCTGGCCGACATTCGCGACGCCAAGGCGCATGGCGCACGGGCCATCTTCATCGTCGACGACAACATTTCGCTCAACGTGAAGCGCTTCGAGGCACTTTGCCAGGCCATCATCGATGCCGGCTTGAACGACATCGCCTACACCGTGCAGGCCATGACTTCGCCCATTGCGATGCATGGCGACACGCTGGTGCCGCTCATGCGCAAAGCAGGCTTCCGCTATGTATTTCTTGGCATCGAAAACATTCTTGAGGACGACCTTGAATTCCTCAAGGCTTCAGCCAAGAATGCTTACCGCGAGAATGGCAAGCGCACCGAAAACGCCACCATGCGCGCCATCAACGCGCTGCACGCGAATAAGATCTACGTTGTCGGCGGACTGATCGTCGGCAATCCCGATGACACACTCGACTCCGTTCGCGCCAACCTGGACTTCGCACGCAAGTATGTGGACTGGCCCTACATCCAGCATCCAACCCCCTACCCCGGAACGCCCATGACCAAGGACTTCAAGGCTCGGAACCTGATCAGGATCGAGAACCTTGAGGAATACGACGGGACGACAGCCGTGGTGGCCACTCAACACCTTCAGCCGGAAGAGATCGAATACGAGCGCTGGCGCGTCGAGCGATGGATGAAGACCGCGCATATCCCGGCAGTGATCATGAAGGAGCCGTGGTTCGTGCTGCGCAACTGGCCAAAGATGCTGGCCCATACATTCCGCGGCACCAGCTTGCGCTCCCTGCTCGGGCTGGAAAGCGAAAGGAAAGTGTTCGCCCGCTACAAGGAGATACGCGCGGCCGAGCGCGTGTATTTATAGCCATCCGCTACCAGCCACCTGACGAAAGGCACCGGCCTTCCTTAGATTCGCGGCGATAAACCCTCAAGCGACGCACCTTTGCGGTTGAGTAAGGCGGCCGAGCCGTGGCCGGTAGCTGACGGCTGGCAGCTTCTCTTTGCGCTCCTCAACTGCCTCCCGTTAGAATCAAGGATTACGGCAGCGAAGCGAGCCTTTCTGTAGGTCCGTCGACAATTCTCACGCGATCGTTCTCCGTGTGGGTCCGGGCGACTTTCAGGCTGGAAACCATGCCACTCAAGCAATCGGAGGCCATTGTGTTGCGGACCTATCCGCTGCGCGAGTCCGACCTGCTGGTGACCCTGTTTACCCGGGCTGAAGGTAAGGTCAAGGGAGTAGCGCGCGCCGCCAAAAAGTCGAAGCGGCGCTTCGGCGGAGCACTGGAGCCGCTGACGCTGGTGCGAGTTTATTACGACGATCGCGAGGGGCAGGAACTGGCACGGCTCGATTCGTGTGACATCCTCGACTCGCCGCTGTCGCATGAACTGGATTACCCGAGAGTCGCGGCCCTGGAGCATGTGGCCGAGATGCTCGACGAGTTGCTGCCCGAGCGCGAAGCGAATGACGCGATCTTTCGCCTGACGCATTCGGTGCTGCGCTGTTTGCAGGCAGACTCAATCTGGGCGCCGCTCACCTACTTCCAGCTTTGGCTGGTGCGGCTGGTCGGGTTTCTGCCGGAGATCGATGAATGTGTGGTCTGCGGCCGCTCCCTGGTTGGCGATCGCGCTTTTTACCATGCGCTGGTGGATGGCGTGATGTGCCTGCAACACAAGCGGCTGGCGTCATCCGAGCTTACGCCCGAATCGCGCCGGATGGCCGCGCGGATGTTTCGCGCTCCCGTCGAAGAGTTTGCGGCGGCGGCGAGTGCAAACGGCGCTGGATCGAGCGCGGGTGCGCTGCATGCAGACTTGCGGAAGTTCCTGGTGCGCATTATCGAGCGGCATTTGGAAAAGAAGCTGGTGACCGCCACGATGTTGGAAAGGCTGTAAAAGACGGCTCTTAGCACTTTGCATTTTGGCCGGCGAACCATGAACCTTGATTATCCGTAGATCGGCTCGAGGGCTAAGTGCTAACCGCTAATTGCTAATTGCTAATGGCTTCCTTAAACAATCCGCTGACTTTTCAGGAACTCATCCTACGCCTGCAAACGTTTTGGGCGGAGAATGGCTGCGTGTTGCAGCAGCCCTATGACGTCGAGGTCGGCGCCGGCACCATGGCGCCGGAGACGTTCTTGCGCGTGCTCGGCCCTAAGCCCCACCGCGTGGGCTATGTGCAGCCTTCGCGGCGTCCGGCTGACGGCCGCTACGGCGAGAATCCTAACCGCCTGTTCAAGCACATGCAGTATCAGGTCATCCTGAAGCCGCCACCGGCGAACGTTCAGGACCTGTACCTGGATTCGCTGCGTGCCATCGGCATCGACTTGCGAAAGCACGACATCAAGTTCGAGGAAGACAATTGGGAGTCGCCTACGCTCGGCGCCTGGGGCATCGGCTGGCAGGTGATGCTCGATGGACTGGAGATCACGCAGTTCACCTACTTCCAGCAGTGCGGCGGCATCGACCTCGATCCGATCTCGGCCGAGTTGACGTACGGCTTGGAGCGCATTGCCGCCTTCCTGCAAGACGTCGACAGTATCTACGACATCACGTGGGTCATAGAACCGGATGGACGTTCAGTGAAGTATGGCGAGATTCGTCTACAAGATGAGCTGCAGTTCTCGGTCTACAACTTTGAGTACGCCGACGTAGAGAAGGCATGGAAGCACTTGGAATTATATGAATCCGAGTGCCGGACGCTCTTAGATGAGTACACTTCGCAATTTGGCGAGCGCGACTTAAAGCGTTCGAGCAAGGGCAAGCCCGCTCCGTCCGATTCCGGCGAAGAACGAAAAGCGAATAGTGCTGAGCGGCTTGCCGAGCGCAAGCGCTTCCCTGTTCTGGGCGCATTCGACCTGTGCCTGAAGTGCTCGCATCTGTTCAACATTCTCGACGCGCGAGGCGCAATCAGCGTCACTGAACGGGTCGGCGTCATTGCTCGTATCCGCGCACTCGCGGTTGGAGTCGCAAAGGCATATGTCGACCAGCAGCAGGCGGAAGAGACGCCCGCAAATGAGACTGAAAACGAGAAGGAATAAGTCGCCGCTGGCTCATAGCATCCGATCATGATGTACCTGGGTCTTCGGTGGGAATGGTCTTTGGTCTTTGCTAATTGCTAATTGCTAGTTGCTAGTTGCTAGTTGCTAATTGCTAATTGCGAACAAACATGCCTGACTTCCTTTTAGAGATCGGTACCGAAGAAATTCCGGCACGAATGATTGACGGCGCACGCGAAGAGTTGGCCACGCGCGTGGGCGAACTGCTCAAACGTGAGCGCCTCACCCATGCTCCCGACGTGCAGGCGTATTCCACGCCTCGCCGTCTGGCCGTCATTGTGCCCGGGATTCTGGCTGCGCAGCCCGACGTCACCGAGCAGCTTACCGGCCCCTCGCTCAAAGTCGCCTACAAGGACGGCCAGCCCACACCCGCGGCAGAGGCCTTCGCGCGCAAAGCTGGAGTCCTCGTCGACAAGCTGGAAAAGATCACGAACTCCAAAGGCGAGTACCTCGCTGCCACAGTGCAGAAGAAAGGGCGGGCGGCTTCGGAGATTCTTGCCGAGTCGCTGCCCAAAGAGATCGCTGGGATCTATTGGGCGAAGAACATGTACTGGCGCGGCAAGTCGGCGGAGCGATTCGTGCGTCCGCTGCGCTGGATGGTCTCGCTGCTGGATGGCGACATTGTTCCGCTGGAGTTCGCCGGCATTCGCGCGGGAAATGTAAGCCAGGGCCATCGCATTCTTTCGTCGGCTGCAATGGAGATTGGCGGTCCCTCGGACTACGTCGACAAACTCGCGCAAGGCTCCGTCGTCCCCTCCTCTGCCGCCCGCGAAGAGCGTATCCGCAAGGCGCTGGACGCGTCGACTCGCACCATCCCCGGCGCACGCTGGCGCGAAGACCAGCCGCTGCTTGAGACCGTCATCAATCTCACGGAGTTTCCATCTGTCATTCTCGGCGGCTTCGATCCCGAATTTCTTTCCCTGCCGCAGGAAGTGCTGGTCACCGTCATGCGCGATCATCAGAAGTATTTCGCGCTGGAAGACGCGGAGGGGAACTTGCTGCCGCATTTCCTTGCAGTGCTCAACACCGAGGGCGATCCCGATGGCCTCATCCGCCACGGCAATGAACGCGTGCTCCGCGCCCGCTTCAACGATGCACGCTTCTTCTGGCAAACCGATCAGAAGATTTCTCTGCGCGAGCGCGTGAACCTCCTGAAGTCCGTCACCTTCCAGAAGGACCTTGGCAGCTACTACGACAAAGCGCGTCGCGTGCAGAAGCTGGGGAGCCTGATCTGCGAAGTGCTGCGCGAGGCTGGAACCTCGATTCGTCCGGGAGTGGTCTTCAAGGCCGCCTTGCTGGCCAAAACCGACCTCACAACTGAACTGGTCAAAGAGTTCACTGAGTTGCAGGGAGTTGTCGGCGGCCTCTACGCCAAGGTGCAGGAACTGGATCCGATTCTTCCCAAGGCAACGGCCGATGCCATTGGCGACGCGATTTACGATCAATACAAGCCGGCGTCGATGGACGATGGCGTTCCTCGCAGCGTCGAGGGCGCCGTGCTGGCGACTGCGGACAAAGCCGACAACATCGCCGGAATGTTCGCTCTGGGCCTTCAGCCCACGGGATCGAAAGATCCCTTCGCGCTGCGGCGGGCGGCGAACGGGATCGTGAAGGTCATCGCCGAGCACAAGCTGCCGCTGTCGATGAAAAAGCTGTTCGAGGACGCCCGCGCCGAATACATTGGCTCGGAAGCGGAACAGCGCTTCGACAAAAAGATTAACTTCGATGAAGCCGTCACATACTTCATGCGCGAGCGGCTGGAGTTCTACATGCGCGATGTTCAGGGCTTTGCCTATGACGTGGTCAACGCCGTGCTCGCCGCCGGCAGTGACGACGTGGTAGACGCGATGGCGCGCGCTGAAGCGGTCACCCAGGTGCGTGGCTCCGAAGACTTTGCCTCGATCTCGGTTGCTTTCAAGCGCATCAAAAACATCCTGCGTCAGGCGCGCGAGACCGGCAAAACCATCGCAGCGCAACTGGACACATCGGCTCTGAAGGACGACGCCGAGAAGGCGCTTGCGGTCGAGATTCCGGCCATCGCGGAAAAGGTCAGGATCCTCCGCGAGCAGAAGAACTATGCCCCAGCTCTGGCCGAAATAAGCCGCCTGCGCCGTCCGGTTGACGGCTTCTTCGACAAAGTCATGGTGATGGTCGATGACGAGGCTGTTCGCTCTAACCGGCTGGCCCTGCTGCGCGATCTGTTGAGTGAGTTCTCGACCATCGCCGATTTCAGCGAGATCGTGACAGAAGCGAGGGGAGCGTAATTGGGGCTGAGGGGATGAAAATCAGATAGGACCGTTGTAAGCGATAGCGAGAAACGCCCGCAAATTGTATCGAGATCATTAGGCAAATTTTGCACCAACAATTCTGAAACTCGGCCTGGGATGGCCGTTTAACCTGCTTACTTTCAAAGGCTTACTGTCGATTTGAGCCGATGCTGCACACTCTGACGGTGCTTCACCTCGATCAGCCGAAAAAGTTTGGAGGTTTAACATCATTTCTGTACTTAAAAGGATTTCATCATGAGCACTCACGCTGTTGACATGGAGCACGAAGCAGCCGACACCAAGTCGGTTAAGTACGTTTACTTCTTCGGTGACGGGCATGCCGAAGGAAACGGTAAGATGAAGGACGAGTTGGGCGGCAAGGGCGCCGGCCTGGCCGAGATGACTAACGCGGGGCTGCCGGTGCCTCCCGGATTCACCATCCAGACCGAAGCTTGCCGCGAGTACATGCGCAACGATAACGTCTCCGCCAAAGTAAACAAGCAGATGGACGAAGCGCTCACTCGCCTGGAGCAGTTACAGGGACAGAAGCTAGGCGGAGCCCAGAATCCGCTGCTGGTCAGCGTGCGCTCGGGTGCGAAGTTCTCCATGCCGGGCATGATGGACACCATCCTCAACCTCGGGCTGAATGACGAGTCCGTAAAAGGCCTGGCCGAACGCACCAACAATCCGCGCTTCGCCTACGATTCCTATCGCCGCCTGATCCAGATGTTCGGCAGCGTAGTGCTGGAAATCCCCAAGCACGCCTTTGAGGAAGTTTTCGACGGCAAGAAGAAACAGAAAAAAGCCAGGCTCGACACCGATCTCGATGCCAAAGCGCTGCAGGAAGTCATCGCCGAGTACAAGAAGGTCGTCAAGCAGCACACCAAACGCGATTTTCCCCAAGACCCACACGAGCAGCTGGTAATGGCGCGCGACGCCGTGTTCCGCTCCTGGCAGAACGACCGTGCCAAACACTATCGCCGCATGAACAACATCGACGACATGCTGGGTACCGCCGTCAATGTGCAGGCCATGGTCTTCGGCAACTTGGGCGAGACCAGCGGCACTGGCGTCGGCTTTACGCGCAATCCGGCCACCGGCGTCAAAGAGTTCTACGGCGAGTTCCTCATGAACGCCCAGGGCGAAGACGTGGTCGCCGGCATCCGCACGCCGGTGCCCATCACCGAACTGGAGAAGGTGCAGCCCGAGGTCTACAACCAGCTTCGCGAGATCACTACGCGGCTGGAGAAACATTACCGCGACATGCAGGACTTCGAGTTCACCATTCAGAACGGCCGCCTGTATATGCTGCAGACGCGCAACGGCAAGCGCACCGGGCGGGCTGCGGTTCGTGTCGCCATCCAGATGGTGGAGGAGGGCTTGATCAGCAAGGAAGAAGCGATCTTCCGCGTCGAGCCCAATCAGCTTTACGACTTCCTGGTGCCGCGACTTGACGAGAAGAATGCGAAGATCGAAGTTTTGGCCACGGGACTACCGGCTTCGCCCGGTGCTGCTGTGGGGCAAATTGTCTTTACCGCCGATGAAGCCGTTGAGAAATTCCACAAGGACCCCAAGGCCAAGCTGATTCTCGTCCGCAGTGAAACCACTCCGGAAGATATTCATGGCATGGAGGTCGCGGCCGGCATTCTCACCTCGCGCGGTGGCATGACCAGCCACGCTGCCGTGGTTACACGCGGCATGGGCAAGTGCTGCGTCGCCGGTGCCGGTGATGTCGATGTAGACGAGAAGAAGCGCGAGATGCGCGCCAAAGGCAAGGTGCTGAAGGCAGGCGATTGGCTCTCGCTCGACGGCACCACCGGCCGTGTCATCAACGGCAAACTCAACACCGTCCCCGCTTCCCCCGACGATCCCGAGCTGACGAAGATTATGAGCTGGGCCGAGCCCTTCCGCCGCATGGGGGTGCGCGCTAACGCCGACATCCCGCGCGATGCTCTTCAGGCACGTGCCTTCGGAGCAGAAGGCATTGGCCTCTGCCGCACCGAGCACATGTTCTTTGCTGAAGACCGCCTGCCACATATGCGGGCGATGATTCTCGCCAATAACGAGAAGGACCGCCGCACCGCCCTGCGCAAGCTGCTGCCCATGCAGCGGGCTGATTTTATCGGTGTGTTTCGTGCAATGGATGGCTTTCCGGTCACCATTCGCACGCTCGATCCGCCGCTCCACGAGTTCCTGCCGCGTCGCGAAGACTTACTGGTCGACATCGCCAAACTGGAGATCACCAGGCCGAAATCGCCCAAGCTCAAGGAGCTGCACACATTGTTGAATCGGGTTGAGCAGTTGCATGAAGTCAACCCCATGCTCGGCCTGCGCGGCTGCCGGCTCGGCATCACCTATCCCGAGATCACCGAGATGCAGGCGCGCGCCATCTTCGAGGCTGCCGTCAAGGTCGCCAAGGAAGGCGTGAAGGTGAAGCCGGAGGTAATGATTCCGCTGACGACCGGCCTGAAGGAAATGGCCAATCAGGCGGCAATCGTTCGCCGCGTCGCCGAAGAGGTCTTCAACGAGAAGGAGACGACCGTTGAGTATCTTGTCGGAACCATGATCGAGCTGCCGCGCGCTGCCCTGGTGGCCGATGAGATCGCAAAGGAGGCCGAGTTCTTCAGCTTCGGCACCAACGATCTCACGCAGACAACGTTTGGCTTTTCGCGCGATGACGTGGGCAAGATCCTGACGGCCTACCTGGCGCAGGGCATCTTGAAGCAGGACCCCTTCGCCACGCTGGATCGCGAAGGCGTTGGCCAGCTCATCAAAATCGCCGTGCAGAAAGGCCGTGAAGCCAGACCGACTATCAAGATCGGCATCTGTGGCGAGCATGGTGGCGACCCTTCGTCGGTTGAGTTCTGCGCACAGAACAACTTCAACTATGTCTCCTGTTCGCCGTTCCGCGTACTGACGGCCCGCCTCGCAGCAGCGCAGGCCGGCGCCAGCGCAGAGTTAAAGATGGAAGGCGGCAGAACAAAGTAGTTTTCGGGTATCAGACTTGGAGGTAGGCTCGGCAATCAGCCGGGCCTTCCCCTTTTCTCCTGGACGCCTGAATTTGCTTCTCGGATAAACCGTGCGGCATCCTCAATGCCGGACTATTCCAGGCGGTAAAAGCTCAGCCCCGAATCTCCTTGCTCCAGCGTGCGATACCGTACCAATGGCTCGAACTTCTCCCCGGGATCGAACCGTTTCTCGTGTTCCGCGATGACCACGCTGGATGGCTGCAGCAACCTGGACTGCGCGAGGAGCAGCATTGTCCGCTCATAGCTGCCACGCATGCGGTAGGGCGGGTCCAGGAAGCAATAATCGCAAACCACCCCGGCAGATTCCAGCACTGGCAACGCGTGCGCGACTTCGCGCTCCTGAATCTCGAAACCAGCGGCAATGTCCAACGCGGCCAGATTGTCGCGCAGCAGGCGCGCGTGCTTCTTCGCCGATTCGACAAAATACACCTGCCTCGCTCCACGGCTAAGTGCTTCAATCCCAACAGCCCCTGTGCCAGCGTAGAGATCGAGCCACACGCTGCCTGTCAATTCGCTTGCCGACGCCAATATATTGAACAGAGTCTCGCGCAACCGATCACTGGTCGGCCGCAGGTCGAGTCCCGGAAGTGAACGCAAGGGCCGGCTACGATATTGTCCGGCGATGATTCGCACCTCCGAAGGATATAGAATTTTGCAGTAGAGGCGATACGTGTTTCGAGGCTGGTCATTTCCGGCGGGGCGGTTGTTCGGCGTGGATGTCCGCATCCACCTCACCTTCCTGTTCCTGCTGGCCTTTGTGTGGTTTACCGAATCGGCGAGCCTCGGCGCCAGCGGCGCGGGCCGCGGCCTGGTGCTGGTCTGCATCATCTTTGGCTGCGTTGTGCTGCATGAACTGGGCCACGCCCTCGTCGCCCGCCGGAGCGGACTGGTGGTGCGCTCGATTCTGCTGCTGCCGATCGGCGGGATGACCTTGATGGAGGAACCGGGGCCGGAACAATCCAACCCCGGGCGCGACATCCGTATTGCTATCACAGGTCCTCTCATAAACCTGATCATCGCTGGCGTGGCAGCACTTGTGATCGTCGCTGTGGCACCTCAGGTAAAACTGTGGCAGCAGCCTTTCGTTGATGCCGGGAACCTGCCCCGCAGCCTGGTTTGGAGCAACATTTTCCTCGGCGCATTCAACCTGCTTCCCGCTTATCCCATGGACGGTGGACGCATTCTGAGGGCCATGCTCGCCGAGCGCATGGACTACGTTCTGGCCACGCGTCGCGCGGTCCTGATAGGACAGGGCATGGCCATGGTGATGATGCTTGTCGGCCTCGCCTGGAATGTTTGGCTGGTCCTGATCGGATTCTTCCTTTTCCTCGGCGCGCAGATGGAGGACCGCTCGGTCCTCTTCCATTCGCTGCTGGAGACCGTGAGCATGGAGGATGTGATGCTCATCGGCTTTAGTGTTCTATCTCCTGCCGATACTTTGGAAGACGCCCTGAGCAAAGCGGTCCATACGCTGCAAGACGACTTTCCTGTCGTACGCGGCAGCGAAATGGTGGGCGTCATCAACAAGCAGAGGATTCTTGAGGCTCTCCGGCGCGAAGGCAATGGCTACGTACAATCAGCCATGACGCGCAACTTCGAAATTGCACACCGCAAGGACTCGCTGGCCCTGGGGTTCCGCAAGCTGGGCAGCAAAGGGCTGACCATGATCCCGGTGGTTGACGACCTGCGATTGGTGGGCATCGTGACCCTGCAAAACCTGACGCACAGCATGGCGTTGGTGGTGGAAGGCCGCAGGATGCGCCGCGCGCATCAGATGTAATGAGCGCGAGTTGTTCGCTCAGCTACTTCACCCGCTGCCACTCGCGATAGGCTTCACTCTTCGATAGCCCGAACTCCCTAGCTGCTTGCTTCAGAGCGTTCTTCTCCTCCATCTGATCGGCTTGCATCAGTTCGCGGATGCGTGCGGCAACGCCATGCGATACTGCTGCGTGCATCGCAGCGTTCCCGTCTGATTTGGCAATCAGCAGGGTAATCTCGCCCTTGATGTCGCCGCGGCCTTTGAGATCGGCCAGTACTTCAGCCGCGCGTCCTCGCAGGAATTCCTCGTGCAGCTTGGTGACCTCACGCGCCACCACCACGCGATGGTCTGCTCCGAAGATCTCCGCTATGTCCTGCATGGCGTCCACCAGACGGTGCGGCGCTTCGTAGAAGATCTGGGTGCGAGGCGAGGACCGTGCAGATTCCAGCGCCGAGCGCCGGGCTCCGGTTTTGGCCGGAAGAAACCCGCCGAACCGGAACGAATCCGTGGGCAAGCCGCTTGCAACCAGTGCCGAGAGAAACGCTGCCGCGCCCGGAATGGGCACCACGCGAATGTGGTGACGCACCGCCAGGGCCACCAGCCGGTAGCCGGGGTCGCTGACACCCGGCATTCCCGCATCGCTGACCACCGCGACGTTGTCTCCTTTCTCGAGATGGACAATCAGCTCGGGAGCGCGCTCCAGCTCGTTGTGTTCGTGATAGCTGATGGTGCGCTTTTCAATCCCATAGTGGTCGAGGAGCTTTTGTGTGTGGCGGGTGTCTTCACAGGCGATCAGGTCTACCTCTTTAAGCGTGCGCAGCGCCCGCAGGGTAATGTCCTCCAGGTTGCCAATGGGAGTGCCCACCAGGAAAAGGCTTCCCATGGCAGTGGGATCCTTAGGCAATTCGCCCGTATCGGCGTGTGAGTTTCGAGCCATTGCCGAGAAGTGTACACCTGCAAAGCGTCGTACCTCGTGCGAAGATCTTCTGTGCACTTTCTGCGCCGACTGATAAACCGCAACATGACCCTCTACGCCCAGCTTGATCAACTGGAGCGTTGCGGGATCGTACCCAACTCGGGCGTTGGTGTTGCGGACCTGCTCGTCCGGTACCCTGAGCGGCAATACGAGACCAACCCCTTCCGCCTCTTGCTCCGGGTACTTGGCGACGAATCGAACGATTTGAAGCGCACCCCTCTTTGTAACAGCGTCTGGCATCTGCGCGTCGACTGCATTGTTGGTCCAGGAGACTACGCCCACATAGCGCAACGCATGTCGATCCTTGCCGGGGACGATCTTCCCCTCAGCGATGTCCGTGATGAGTTTGAGTGGGCCTCGGCCCTGGTGTGGCTGATCTTCCGTCTGCGGGGCGAGGAGATAGCCTGGCCGGCCCGCCTCCGCGAGCACTGGATCGATCCTGCGATCTTCAGCCGCCTGGTGGCGCTGCTGGAGACGCAGGAGACGGAGAGGCGCTTCACCTACCTCGATCTCGGCGGACAGGATGTGCTGCTCGGCTGTGCGGACCCGGCCCAGTTCGCCGCAATCCGCCGGCGCACCGGCTTAAGGCTCGAATGGCTGGGGTGAGAAGCGGCAAGCGGCATCGTCGCACCGGAGAGCAAAACAAAGCGGCGCCGGAGCGCCGATGACAGTAGCCCAGCATTAGGTACTTGCTGATGGGCGCCAGCTAGCTGCCGGTACCGTTTCCGTCGCGCCCTTTTCGTTTGATTTCGATGCTCAGGCGCTTAATCTTCTGATTCAGGGTAGAGAGAGGAATTCGGAAGCGATCGGCGGCTTCGGTCTGGTTGCTGTTGCACTTCTCCAGCATGTCACTGATGATGCGCCGCTCGCAGTCCTCCATGATTTCAAATAGGGACATATCGGGACGATGTTCCATCAGCGCGAGCCGCGCTGCCCGCCCGGCGATGTCGTCAGGCAGCAGGTCCACGGTAAGGCTGGGGCCGTTCGCCAATACTACTGCGCGCTCTATGACGTTCTCCAGTTCACGCACATTGCCTGGCCAGTCGTAATCCATCAGCGGACGCAGTGCCTCCGGCGTAATGCGCAATGGCGGCTTCTCATTTTCGCGCGCGAACTTGTCGACAAAGTGATAGGCCAGAAGCGGGATGTCGTTCTTACGCTGACGCAAGGGCGGCAGATCGATGGTGATGACATTCAGGCGGTAAAAAAGATCTTCGCGGAACTTGCCTTCCTTTACCTGCTGCTTCAGGTCAACATTGGTGGCCGCGATGATGCGCACATCCACCTGTATCTCGCTGACTCCTCCGAGATGCATGAATCGCCGGTCCTGCAACACGCGCAGGATCTTCGCCTGGGTTTCCAGCCCCATGGTGCCGATCTCATCGAGAAACAGGGTCCCGCGGTCGGCGACTTCGAACAACCCCTTTTTGCTCGCGATGGCGCTGGTGAATGCACCTTTCACATGCCCGAACAGGGTCGACTCTAGCAGGTCAGATGGCACTGAGCCGGTGTTCACGGGGACGAATGCACGGTCCCGGCGGGTGGAGTTCATGTGGATCGCTTTCGCGATCAACTCCTTGCCCGTGCCGCTTTCCCCTTGCAGCAAGACCGTGGAACGGCTGGGCGCCACCTGCGCCACCAGATCGAAGATGCGCAGCATCGGCTCACTCTTGCCGACGATGTTCTCGAAGCTGTAGCGCTCCTTCAGAGCGCGCTTCAGGTGGACAACCTCTTCCTCGGCCCGCCGGCGGCCAACAGCGCCGCGAATGTCGGCCAGCAGCTTCTCGTTGTCCCAGGGCTTTTGAATGAAGTTCGTCGCCCCTGCCTGCATCGCATTGACCGCGTTCTCCACCGTCCCGTAGGCGGTGATCATGATGACCGCCAGCTCAGCGTCGCGCTCGCGTATCTCCTGCAGGATCTCGACGCCGTTGCGCTCGGGCAGCGCGAAGTCGAGCAGCACGAGATCGAACGGCCGCTCCGCCAGACGCGCCAGTCCCTCGGCGCCATCCGTCGCCGTCTCCACCTCGTAACCTTCGATCTCCAGCAGAGTCTGCAACGACTCGCGGATCGCGGCTTCGTCATCGATAATCAGTACCGAGCCCGGCGACGCTGCTTCGTCGTGGGTGCTCATGGCCCGGCTGAGTGCTGCTTCAGGCATTGACTGCTTTCCTAATCAGGGGAAATTCCATGATGAAGGTTGTGCCTTCACCGGGCTTGCTGTTCACCCGTATCTTCCCCGCGTGCTCCTGAATAATTCCGTAGGTGACGGAGAGGCCCAATCCCGTGCCGCCACTATGTCCCGTCTTCGGTTTGTTCTTGGTCGTAAAGAACGGATCGTAGATGCGGTGAATGTGCTCCTGGGCAATGCCGGAGCCTGTATCGGCGACCGTCACCTGGATGTTGTGCCCGTTGTGGGTTGCAACCATCAGCGTCCCGCCCGAAGGCATGGCATCTTTAGCGTTGAGGAACAGGTTGAGGAATACCTGCTGCAGCTTGCCGGTGTTGCCATAAATTGGTGGCAATCCCGTCTGCAGCTCCTGCACCACCTTCACGCGCGCTACTTTCAATTGATGCTCCAGCAGCATCAGCGTGTCGGAGATCACGCGATTGACATCGACGCTGGTGAACTCGGTGCTCGAGGTGCGCGAAAAATTCAGCAGGCTATTGACGATCTCGGATGCGCGGAAAGTCTGGCGAGTGATCTTGTCCAGCAACTCCGATTTCTTGGTATCGCCGTTCACCTGCTTGGCGAGCATCTGCGCATAGGACGAAATAACCGCCAGGGGCGTGTTCACTTCATGGGCGACGCCGGCGGCAAGCAATCCGATCGATGACAACTTCTCTGCCTGCGAGAGCTGGCCTTCCAGTTCGACACGCTCGGTGATGTCGTCGAGGATGATCAGCCGTCCGATTACGCTGAAATCCTTGCTGACCAGTGGGGCAATCGCGATGTTCGTGGTGCGGGAATCCCCCACCGTCGTTCCCAGCCGGAACTTGTACATGTTGTGAATGCCCGGACTCTGCCGCACCCGGTAGTACTCTTCGAGAAATTCGGTGGGAAAGACCTGGCTCAGGCTCAGGCCCAAAACATCAGCTCGAGGCTTGGCGAACATCACTTCCATCTGCGAATTCCACGATTCGATGCGATCTTCCAGGTCCACCGCCAGCACACCCACGCTGATGGATTCAACAATGTTTTCGTTGAATTCCTTCAGGCGTTCATACTGCTCAGCCTTGCGCTCCAGCGACTTGTAAAGCCTCGCGTTCTGGATGGCGATGCCGATGTAGCCGGCCAGCGTCTCCAGCAACTGCACGTCTTCCGTAGACAGGAAGTCGCCTTCCGATGTCTTGCCCAACCCCAGCACTGCAATCATGCGGTTCAGCACGGTGCACGGGATGTAGTAGTGCAGGTCAAGCTTACGAATCGTCTCCTGCGCTTCGGGCATTTCGCGCATCGCGTGGGCGGTGCTGTCAAAGAACAAATGCCCCGCTTCCCATTCCGGCCGGGCAATGTTCAGGAAGTGCAGGTCGAGCCCCCCCGTGTTCGAGATGCCGTACGACTTGGCGAGCGTGAACTGCTCCGACTGCTCGGGATTCGACAGGAAAATCGCCATGCGATCGACCATCAACGTGCGCGATAGGCGGTCGATGATGGCGGTGAGCATCTGGTCGAGGTCGGTCTCCGAGTTCAGCTCCCGGCCAAACTCGATCAACGTCTTCCGGTAGTCGTAGCGTTTGCGGTAGAAGAACTTGTCAAGGTAATCCTGGACCCAGTTCTTGAACGGATCGAACAACAGGGCCGTCACCGCGATGGCGATAATCAGGCCGATGGGCCCGGCACTGGGAAAGTTCTTATGAAACAGCTCGGAGATGACTCCGATGACGGCAAAGTAGGCGGCGGTGATCGATCCGGCGGCGATAGTGTAGGCCATGCCGCGCTTGAAGATCAGGTCAACGTCCATCAGCCGGTAGCGGAAGATGGCGTACCCGAAGGTGAGCGGCAGGAACACCAGCGACAGCACCGAAACCTTCATCCCCAGTGACGGTGCTGCACCGCGGAGATACGGAATTACGTAGAACAGCGTGAATGGAGCCACGGCTAGGATGGTTCCGCGCGTGACCCACTTCATCTGCTGGCGCAAGATCGCGGTGCTTGCTCGCCGATAGCTCTGCCACAAAACCACCGTCGCGATCACAAAATACGCCGCCAGATACACCATCTGCACGCGATCCAGGTTCCAGCGCAGCATCTCACTGGGCCGTGCCCACTGTAGAACCGCAATCTGTATCGCCAGAAGGACCGCGCCTGGCAGATAAACCACCGGGATCAACCAGCGCAGGCGGTCCACCACCGCGCGACGCTCGGGGAATGTCAGCGCGAAGTGCAGGAACAGGGCCGGCTGTAACAGCCATGCGACCACATTCGACCAGTAGACGATCCAGTCGAACTGATTCAACTTGCCGCTGTAGTGGAAGGAGTAGAAGACGAACGACACGAGGCAGAACACATAGAAGTGCGTGCTCTTGGGGGCGGTCCAGCGTCGCAATAAGACGTAAAGGCCAATGCCCAGGTAGACCAGCGCAATCAGCCTAAGTCCGATGTTTAGTGACCGGTCCGCGGGAACCAGAATCAGTGGGGCTTCCACGGGCACGCCCTGCCGCTGCAGTGAATAGGTGGCCTTCGACCAGATCCCCACGCGGTAGAGTTGCCGCTCCAGGCTGCCCACGTTGCTGATAGCATGGCCGTCGACCGCGGTCAGTAGATCTCCGCGCTTGACTCCTGCCTTTTCCCCGGGGCCGTCAGGGTCGATTCGCTGTGCTTGAAGATGGGAACCGTCTTCAGCCCACCACACGCCGTCGGTCGGAGCCGAAAATTCGCTGCCCTTTTGGAAGTTGATCCAGGCGAACACCACCGCCGCTACGCTGATGAGCGCCAGGAAGACAGCGAAGAAGCGGGTCTGCAGGTCTCTCGGCATCGGACTGCGTGGCTGGTGGAATTTGCCGCTTCGCGAAGGCACACCAGACCCTACCAGACCGACTTGCAACTCGGATGCCACGGAACCACGTCCTACCCAACCGCTAAGTTAAACGATATCAACAACATGCTAGATTCTATAACAGGTCGCGTGGCGGAAATATGAATTTTGGAATTACCGTGTGAAAAAAGGAAGCCAAGCGGACAGCTTACATACTCTATCTTGGATGAAAGTTACCTGAAATCATGGTAGTAATCAGGGCTTCCAACCGGTCAGGTGCAAACTTCCTAAATTTCGAATCGCCTTCGCAATCGTTCGAACAGGTTCCGCGAAAGCACATTTAGGAGGCGACCCGGGCCTGCGCTTGGGCGCTTGCCCGGGTGCCGTGGGCGCTGCGGCGAGGTTATCTTGCAACCAGGCCTGCGGCGGAAGCCGGAATGGGGGAAACGGTATTTACCGGGCTCAGGGAGCCGTCCGTGGCGACCGCAAATCCCTGGATGTTGCTGGTTCCCGGCGTCAGGAAATACATGTAACGCTTGTCGTTGCTGATCGCCGCGTCCAGCGGACTGCTGCTCGCGCCGACGTTGGCGGCTACAGCATTCAGCAACTGAAGGGTTCCGTCAAAGCCAATTGCGTATGACGAAACGGAACCGCTGCCCGTGTTGGTCGTATAGGCGTAGCGGCCATCGCCGCTAAGGACCACCCAGCAAGGCGCGGTCTGATTGTCGGCAACCGACCCGCTGATGGTGTGCAGCATGCCCATGCGCGAGACGGAATACGAGGACACCACGCCCAGGTTCGCCATTCCCCCGACGGCTTCGGAAACGAAAACCTGGCCGCGGTTGCCGATGGCGAATCCGAAGGGGGTCGGGCTCGCGGACGGATAGACCATTGGTCCGGAAGCCATTCCATTCTGATCGACGGTGAATACGTCGATATTGTTGGTCGCTTTCTCCGTGACCACCAGCACATCACCGTCGGGATCAAAGCTGACTTGGGCCGGACCAACCGAATTGGCGCTCAGGTGCAGGCCGCTCATGATTGGCGTAAGGTGACCATCCGCCCCCACCGAGAAGCCGGCGAGGGTATCCACGTCGTTCACCGCTCCGCCGTTGTTGAGCACATACAGAACGTTGTGCTTGACCGTCAGACTAATCGGCATCTTTCCGTTAGATGGAGTGACTTCCACCAGCTTGACTCCAACTGCTGTGAGCTTGAAGACGGAAATGCTGTCGGAACCGGCATTGACCGCAAACAAGAAACGATTGCCATCGTCGATCGCCAGGGCGCCCTGGCTACCAAGCCCCGCGCCTGTCCCCATGCCACCTGTGGGAAACGCCGCTGCCATTACTGGCCAGAGCTTGCCGGCTTCGTCGCGAACGTATACTTTGATTGAGTTTCCGCTGGCCGAATTGCTCTCCGTATACACGGCCCCTGCGACCGTGACCGCGTATGCCGACACGGAGAAAGTGGCAATTGCGAAAACCAGCGAGATTGCAAGGCGTAATTTCAACTTCATTGACTAACTCCTCTCGAATGTGTGTTAGGTTGAGGGTTGAATTTCTGAAGAGCGACTTGATTTTGCTCAACCAGAAGGCGCTGCGCCCGGGCTTTGCGACTGTTGACTAGGTAGTCGCACAGGCTGCAGGAATCCCCCTCGCTCGCGGCCAGGCCCCCAACTCTTTTTGCAGATCTGTAACGGGAGAATCGTGAAGCTCTCTAGGCTGCTTGCAGGTGCGGCACTGTTTTTGGCATCCGCTTGCCTTGTCTCTTTGCAAGCGCAGGTGTATGTCGGTGTGCTTGGCGGAGTTGCTACGCTGTCGGGCGACAGCCATTCGTCGGTCGGAGAGAACTCAAGCTTTTCTTCTTATGATCCCAAGAACGGTCCCGCCGTCGAAGTCCTGGTCGGGAAGCATTTATCGGACTACTTCACAATACAAGGCGAGTACATCTGGAATCAGAACACGCTCAACCTGACCTCAGCCGACTTCAACAATGGAATGCAAACCGCCTACACCGAGACGAGGTCCAGTTCGCAGCAAGCCGTGATCGCTGACCTGCTGATCTACTTCCGAAAACGCAGCAGCCGACTGCGCCCCTTTCTGGCGGTCGGAACCGGATTTGTTCATCTTTCCAGTTCACAGCAGCAGGTCACAAACGCGATAGGGGACCCCGTCCTGCCCCCCCAGCACTTCACTGCCAATCAGGTTGTCCTGCACGTTCCTGTCGGGCTGGATGTGAAGCTCAAAGGTGGCCTGGCCTTCCGCTATTCCTTCAGCGAGACCCTCAGCGGCAATCCCATCAGCAAGCAGTTGTCGCCGCCGGGCACGCACAACCTGCAGAACTTTCAAAACTTGTGGGGATTCATCTATCAGTTCTAAAGCTATCCAGCTATCTCAATCCATTTTGAAAGGGCACGGCTTCACAGGCCGCTGAGAAACTCAAGTCAGCGAGGTTTGTATCAGGGCACGGCTTCAGCCGGGCCGTGCAGGCCCCCTAAGAGGCCCGGGCTTTAGCCCCTGACGAGAACCACGCCGAGCAAACGAAATGAGGCTTTCTACCAGCGGATACCCGATCTCTTACGTTTTCTTCAACTGCACGTAAGGGCAGCCGGGCCAGTAGATGGGCGGATTTTCAAGATTCTCGGCCATGACCCGCGCAT
The DNA here is from genome assembly GCA_963747055.1 of uncultured Acidobacteriaceae bacterium. Taxonomy (GTDB): domain Bacteria; phylum Acidobacteriota; class Terriglobia; order Terriglobales; family Acidobacteriaceae; genus CAVVDY01. The sequence goes on from CAVVDY010000010.1 coordinate 30,393, forward strand.
GGCAGACGCGACAGAAGTTCAGCGACTTCACCGCCTCGCCCACCGGCGATACGCGAGCGACCTCCTCGAAGATACAAAGCTTCTGACCGGCAGACTTGCACTCAGTCACGCTCATCAGGGGCCCGCTGGCGGCCTCCTCCTGCATAAGCGCCGAATAAATCCGGGCCTTGAGACGAGAGGGCGCCGATTCGGGCTGAGTCAGCTCGACCTCGCTTGCGATCTTTTCGAACATGTCTTCCTTAGGTCCGGCCACTCTTCCACCTCTGGCGATATTCCTCTCTGGCGCGCGCCAGTAATCGTTCAATCGCCTTTTCCGTCTTCCCCGTCTTAATCGCCATTTCTCGCGCTGAAGCTCTTTCCCAGTATCGCCATATCAGCGCCAAACGATATCGCTCGGGCAGCTCCTGCAGAACCCGCAGGGTTTCACTGCGCAAGTCCTCGTGCTCAAGAACTTCTCGCAGATCGAAACTGGGCTGCGCCTTGCCGGTACCCGTATCGCTATCGTCCAGGGATTCCGGCGCCCGCAAGCAGCCGCGATAGTAATCCTCTACCTTGTGTCGGGCAATGGATCCGATCCAGGCCCGCAAGGGACCCTCGCCACGATACTGTGGCAAGCTTCGCCATGCCGCCAAAAAGACCTCCTGGGCCAAGTCTTCCACATGGTCATAGCGTGGCGTCAGCCGGGAGCGGATGTAAGCATACACATCATCCGCAAAACGAGCCACGAAGTCAGCTGTAGCTTTGCGGTCCTTGCGCAGTACTGCGGCAACCAGGGCTGCGTCATCCTCCTCGCCGCCGGCCCGCAGCGGAACAACCTCCGCCTCTTGCTGATGGATTACCTCGTCTTCCATTGGCCTTTCACTGTTAGTCGTTGAGACTTTGGCAATCCCCCGCAGTTTTCTGCCACCCGGAAGTCGTAGGCCATGCAAAACTCGTCGCACCACCCGCCCGGCTGAGCAGTTGCTTGATCTTACGGTTCGAGAGCATCAGAAGGAAGACGTGACGGGGGGATTGCGGCGGCCTCTACTTTGCGAGGTAGGACTTTAACTTCTCTTCGATCATGGCCGTGTCCAGGCGTTCCCCATGGTTGAGCTGCTCCAGGATCTTGTCCACCACCTGTTTGCCCTCCTGGCGCTCACGGTGCAGCAGGAAGCCGTCGAACACATGCTCGCCGCGCATCGCGTCGGCGATCTCGGTGTCCTTGTCGTGCTCCCCGAGTTCGGTGAAATAAACGACCTTATACTGACCGGTCACGGAAGTGTCCCGGTAGATTTCGAACATGACCTTCTTGGTATCAGCGGAAAGGGGCATAAGGACGTAGTAAATTGTATCGCGTCTGCGTCACATCGTAATGCGATTGCTTAGTCTACCGCCTCTGAACGAGCACCTGTAAACAAAACCCCACCCCGGCGACGGAAGCCGGGATAGGGCACCCAATTTCGACTAGCCGCCAACGGCTAACTGACAACTCATAGCTGACTACTGACCACTGCTAGTCGTTGGCCGACGAAAGCTCCGGCTCGGATTCACGCGTCATCGGACTCAAGCCGACCAACTCGCTTTCCTGCCGCACCGACTTGTGCGTCAGGTTCATGCGCAGCCTACGCTCGTACTCGGCCAATTGACGCTCCAGTTCCTTCGCGGCGTCGGCTTTCTTCAGCAGGTCTTCGCGATAGCGCTTCAGGAAGTAGTCGATGGTTTCGACTCGGATCTTGATCGACCCTGTCGGCTTGTTCTCATCGAGGTCCTTGAACGCAAAGTACGGTGTGCCCGAGTTCTCGATGATGTCTTCAATCACCGTGTAAATCGGGGCGTCGTGCCCGCACTTGAAGTTGCTGACCTCCAGCGCCACCAGGTTCGGATGACGCGCGGTGAACTTTGCCGCCCAGATCTTTATGTTCGTACTGGCGGAGTACGCGTTTTTCCAGACGTCCTTGATGTCCAGGGCATGGGTAATCGCGCCCGAACGAACTTCTTCTCCAAACAAACGGTCGAGCAGATCCTCGTCCGTCGGCAGGTAGCTCTGCGAGAACACCGGATAGCCCAGCTTCTGGAACTCTTCCATGATTTCGTGGTTGAGCCCGGGATCGTGGTGATACACGCGGCCCAGCATCACGATGCCCAGGCGGTTCTCGCGCTCGAGCTGGTCCAGCACTTCACGGGCGTGCTTCCTCAACCCTGCTTCGTAGTCTTCAAACGCCTTGACCGCGGCCTGCATGGCCCGCTCGTTCTCGTCTTCCGAGACTCCGAGGATTGGGCCCCACGTCTGCCACATCTGCAGGCCAAACAGCTTCGGGTCATGCATATTGAGAATCGGGTCGAGGTACGTGACCCCGTTCTCGGCAAAGACGTCGCCTTCTTTGGTGAATGCGGCCTTCACGGCATCGGGCGTTGCCGTCACCGTGGGGCAAGCGGCGCTGGCGCTGCAGTTCTTCAGCGGCTGGTGCAGCGTGTCGATCATGGGGAAGAAGATGGTGTTCAGCGGCTTCTTCTGGTGCTTCTGGAAGATCAGGTTGTAAACGTGCGGAATGCCAATCTTCGACGGGAAGCAAGGATCGATGGCACCACGTCCGGCGCCGGTGCGGTAGAGCTCCTGTGACGTGAAGTCGGAGTAGATGATGTTCTCCGGCTGCACCCCCAGGCTCTCCAAATACCCGCCGAACATCGGCGCGTACAGGTACATATTCAGCACCTTCGGCATGCCGACGCGATGCGTCGCGCGCGCCTTCATCAGCTCTATGCGCTGGTCGACTGAAGGTTTGAAGATCGATGACTTCCATGACCGCGCCGGCATGGCATCGGCGATGCTCTTCACGTTGCGCGGGCGAAATGCCTCGTGGGCGGCGATGTCGATGAAGTTCGGGTTCTCCTTCTTCACCGCATCGAGCCCGGCCTTGATGCCGCGCATCGCGTTGACGTCTTCGACCTGCCCTTTCTCGCAGGTTGAGATAATGAGGCGGCGCTCACCTGTCTGCAATGGCACTTTCGACTTGAAAACCGGCAGAGGCGACGACGTGTCAATTTCGCTATCGCCCGTTTTTACGTCAATGAAGGTGCGCAGGCAGTTGTTCTTACAGAAATAGCATCGAGTCTCTTCGCTACGGGTGGTGCGGTAACCGATCTTCATCACCGCATCGATCCCGATGAACGACGTGCGATGGCCATTCTTGTAGAGACGAATGGCCTCGACGCCCGCGCCGATGGCTCCCGACTCGCCGCAGTGCTCGTGAACGATCACCTCCGGCCCGTGATCGACGCCGTGGAAGTGTGAGCGGATAAAGTCGACCTCGGACTTAACGGCCGCCAGGTTCTTCTGCGTACCGCCCTGAAGGATAAAGCGCGAACCCAGCTTCGCCAGGTTCGGGATCGCCGCAACATACAGGAAGATGTTCTTCGGCAGCACCGCCGCCAGCCCGGCAAGAATCTCTTCTCCACGCCAGCCCTGGCGCTGGAAATTGACGATGTCGGACTGCATGAACACGGCACAGCCATAACCGAAGACCGGCATGGTATTGGCCGCGAAGGCGATGTCGGCATATTGCTCGACCTTGTAGCCCAGCGCCTCCGCCGTGCCCTGCAGGAAATATCCGTTGCCCGCCGAGCACTGCGTGTTCAGCTTGAAGTCTTTGACGCGCCCGTCTTTCAGGACGATGAGCTTGATGTCCTGCCCGCCGACATCGACGATGACGTGCGGGTCCTTATAGAACTTCATCGCCGACTCGGTATGCGCGACTGTCTCCACCAGCGCGACGTCGGCTTTCAGCACATCCTTCAGCACATCCTTGGCGTAGCCGGTTGTGCCGACGCCAAGAACTTCAAGTCTCGCGCCCTGCGCCTCGACTTGTTCGCGTACTGCAGCGAACATGTCGATCGTGTCCTGAATGGGATTGCCGTTTGAAAGCTGATAGGCCTTGCACAGCACGTCACCGTCTTCCGAGAGCAGCACCGCCTTGGTTGACGTTGAGCCGCCGTCGATGCCGATGAACCCGCTGATCACCTGCTCCGGCTGGAAGGTCGCGCCTTTGAACTTTGGGATCGTGTACTGCTTCTTGAACTCGGCCAGCTCTTCTTCCGAAGCGCTCAGGCCGGCAGCCCCCGACTTTTCCTTCTCCGCCTCGCGGCCCACCAGGATGTAGTCTTCCAGACACTCGGTACCCATGTAGATACCGACATCAGGATCCTCATCCTTGCCAAACTCAACTGCGCCAATGGCGGCGAAGTACTGCGCGTTATCAGGAACCTTGATCAGGTCCTCGGGCTTCGCACCCTCCGGCAACTGAACTTTCCGCTCTTCCCACATCCTGGGAATATTCTGTTGCCAGGCTTCCTTCATGCCGCGAATAAAGCTGTTTGGGCCGCCCAGCAACAGCACGTGCGGACGCAGTGTATGTCCGCGCGTCAGCACCGTGAGGTTCTGCAGCACGATCGCGTCAAACAACGACGCCATAAGCTGATCGGGCGGGATGCCCTGCTTCTGCAGGCCATTTATGTCTGTCTCAGCGAAGACACCGCACTTGCCCGCGACTGGGTGCAGCTTGATTCCGGAATAGCCCTGGTCGCCGAGCTGTTCAGTGGGAATCTTCAGCTTGGCGTTGATCTTGTCGATGACTGCGCCGGTTCCGCCGGCGCATTTGTCATTCATTGATGGGATCTTCTTCTTGCGGCCCGTGTTCTCGTCTTCCTTGAAGACGATGATCTTGGCATCCTGTCCGCCAAGCTCGATGACCGAGTTCACTTCCGGGTGCATCTTCTCAACCGCCAGCGAAACCGCCGTGACCTCCTGCACGAATTTCGCGCCGACGAGGTTCGCCAGTGCGCCACCACCTGAGCCGGTGATGAAGATACGGCAGTTGTGTGGCGCAATGCCGGCTTCATCTTGCATGCGCTTCAGGAATTCGAGCGTCTTTTCCGGCTGCTTGGTCTCGTGGCGCTGGTAGTCGCGCCAGATGATCTCATCGGTTTCAGCACTCACCACGACGGACTTAACGGTAGTGGAACCAACGTCCATGCCCACCATGTAGACCATCTTGTGTCCGGATTGCGCAGAAACCTCGCGTGACTTGGCAAGGATGCGGGCAGGTATCGTCTCGGGCGTCGCGCTCTTGATCAAATCATTGAGCTGAACATCGACCTTCGCCGCGCCGGTGCTGCAGCCTGATGCCCCGTGCTGGTGCGAGTTTGAACTCACCTAGGCCTCCTGAGTTCGCTTTGGGGGCCAACGCCCCTCTCATTGGTTGTGAGTGGCTCGGACTCGATGGCCCGCGCTCTCCTCAACGTTTAATCTTCGAAGTTGCCTTTGATCTCTTTGAACCCGCCTTTGGCCTGCTTCCACAACCACTTGATGACACGCTCGTCGTTGTAGCAGAAGGCCAGGATATGGTTCAGCGTCGAGAAGCAGGTCTTCTGGCACTCCTGCTTCATTTCCGTCAGCTGCTTCCTCTCAAACCTGTGGTTCTCGATGGTGCCCCAGTCGTAGCTGGCGTTGTACATGGGAAAGCAAGGCGCCAGCGTGCCGTCGACGCGAACGATCAGCGAATTCATGCCCGCGCGGCAGCCCCAGTCGTGCATATTGCCCTCGATGAATTCCTTCATCTGGGCCAGGCGCTTCACCGAGTTCACCATCTTGTAGCCCGAGTTCTGCTTCTCGATCAGCCAATCGATCAACTCGGCCACCACCGGATGATCTTCCTTGCGGATGAACGTCGGATTGCTCTCGTAATGCTTAAACGCGGGCTGCTCCGTCATCGGCGACTCGCAAATGTGGTAGTCGGTCGCGATCCCATTGTCGTGTGCGAGCTCGGTCAACTGCCTTACATCATCAAGATTGTTGCGGCAGATGTTGATGTTCAGGAAACACGAGTAGCCATACTTATACTGCTTCTTCACCATGTAGTCGAAGTGCGAGCGGATAGGCACCATCGCCTTCGGCAAACCGCGCCCCGGAACATCGTCCCATGCATCCACGGCCAGGTTGATTGTGGAAACGCCGGCATCAGCCACTTTGTCGATCACCTTCGGCCACAGCAGGCGGCCATTGGTCGGCAGGTAAATCCAGAAGCCCTTCTTCGCGGCGTAGTAGATGATCTTGTGCGCAAAGTCAGGACGCAGCAGCGGCTCCCCACCCATCAGCGCCAGAACTCCCGCGCCGGATTCACGCAGCCAGTCGACCGAGCGCTTTGCCACGTCCTCGGTCATGCCGCGAACCGTGTTGTCGAACGCCCAGCAATAGTGGCAATCGAGGTTGCACTTCCACTCGTTGAACAGGTACGCGATGATGGGATGAAAATCCCCCGGCAGGACGCGCGACCGAATGAAGGGAAACGCCCAGCCGCGCAAAGCACGGTAGACATCCTTGGTCTTCACCTTCCGTCTGCCGTTCACGAAGAAGTCCTCGTCGGGCGCCGCCATCAGTTCCGGATACTGCGGGAAAACCGGCTCCGGCAGCTTCTGCTCGACCCCGTCTTTCGGGGCAGGAAGCAGCGTGCGAGCCTCCGGCGGTTTCATCAGCAGGTCATGAAGCTGAACGTCCAGACGAAACGTTGGAGCAGACGACGAACTCTCTTGGGTTGGAGCGGTAGGCGTTTCCACCTCTGGCATTGATGTGGCTGTCCTTTCTTCAGTCGTTAATACAACGCCGGCGTGCAGGAAAAGCCGGTTCGGACTTCCCTACTAAGTTTAAGCCTGGAGGTCCTGCTCGAACCTCCAGGCGTGGAAATTGGTCTCCGATTACGCTACCGCCAACTCCTGCTGCTGCACCTGGCGGCGAGGAGCGGGAAGCCGCTTGATGCGCGTCTTGCCGTTCATCAGATCGCTGACATGCAGCACGAAGTTCGCCGCAATGCCGGTCACGCCATGGCGGTGCGGCACAGGATAGAACAGGTTGCGCAGCTCAGGATGATCAGCAACATAGTCCTTGATGTCCTCCAGGCGTTTGCCGGTCGATTCCAGTACCTGCTCGAACTCCATGCGGGCCTTGACCTTGGCTTCGCCCAGCGCCATCTGCACCCGGCTGTGAGCGTTGATCTCGCCTTCACCCGAGGTCTCGATGGGCAGGAAGATCATCTCTTTGAAGTGGTTGGCCACCGCTGACTGCACCCCGTCTGACTGCGACGAAGGCATGCATCCGAACGGCTTCAGCGCCAGTACCATGTGGCACAGGCGGTTCTCGGTGTAGTAGACATTCTTGGCGACTTCGAGGTGGCCCTCGCCGCCGCGCGCGAACTCGTTGTAGAACGGATTGGCCATCTCAGCCAGCGTCTTCTGGTCGATCAGTTCATGCGCGATGTTGCCCAGCGCTTCCACAACCCGCTGATACTGCCGCGCGTAAATGCGCTCGCCGACGCCGATCATCCACTGTTTCTTGCGGAAGTTCAGCTCGTTCACCGCCCGCTTGTGCAGCTCCCACGGCTTTACCTTCTTGAAGCGGTCATCCAGCGAGCGCTTGGCGGCATTGCGCGCCTTCACCTGGTACATCATGTACATCACCCAGGTGCCGATCGGCTCGACCAGCACCTGCGCGCCTTCGCGCTCCAGGAAGTCGAACATGTGGAAGTTGCCGTCGCCCTCGGTGATCTGCGCCCAGAACTCGCCGATGATCTTCACCACCGGCTTCACCTTCAGGCGGTCCACCTCGATCGTGCCGAGCTGATCGTGCACAGCCTGCAGAGCGTCTTTGTACGGATTGCCGTAAAGCTGCTCGCGAACTTTCAGTAGCGAGTTGACCCAGATCTCCCACTTCTCGCCCTTATTCGCACGGCATTTCTTCGCCAGCCATTCCGGCAGGTCTTCGTGATCTTCGAACGGCTTGCGCTCCCGCAGCAAGGTGCACAGGGTATCAACAGCCTCCTGGAAGACCTGGTCCGTCTTGCCCTTCTCGACTTCATACGGACGGATGCGGTAGATCATCTCGTTCATGATGTCGCCGAGGTTCAGCGCATTGAACATGCCCAGTCCGAAGTCCACAGTGAACTTCAGTCCCGCTTCGCCGGAGGCGGCCTTCACGCCATCGTTCTGTTGGAACAGCAGCACGCGGAAGCCGTCAAATCCGGCGTTCTGTAACGCCAGACGATATTCCGCTTCATACATTCCAAAGCGGCACGGACCGCAGGAGCCGGCAGTAAAGAAGACGTAATTGTTGATGATGTCTTCCTTGGGCACGCCCTGCGACTGGAGATATTGCAGGTACTGCACTAGGTTGCCGACAGTGAAGTACGTGGGATTGCACTGGCCATTGTTGCCGTATTCCTTGCCGATCTGGAAGGCGGACACGTTGGGCACGGGCAGAATGTCGCAGTTATACCCGCATCCCTTAAACACCGCCTGAATCACGCGCTCGTGCTTCCACGTGAGGCCGCCGAACAGGATGGTCACCTTTCCGCGCTCCTCGGCGCCAAAGGCGCGTTCCACCGGACGGCGGAAGTGGCGGACCGGGCCGCTGTCGAGGCCCATCATGCTGGCGAGGCGCGCGCGTTCATGCGCGAGCTTGCGCTGGATCTCTTCTTCGCTGCTCTGGGGCGAAGTGACAAGTTTGTCGAGCGGAATATCGATGCGAGTCACAGACATAGGATGTGTCCTTTGCGCAGATTGAGATTCGCAGTGCTTTGGTCGGTTCTTTGTTCTGGAAAAATCTGTGGGCGGCGAGCACACGTAGCGTGAGAGAGGACAGACTGTCGGTGGCAGCGGGTGAAAACTCTCACGTCGAGATTACTCGGTGAAACCCTGACTTGGTTTGAGCCACACTTAGGGAGATAACGGCTCACACTCTCCCCACTGATTGCCCTTCATTATGCAACTTGGGAACCTGTTCGGCAAGCCGCCAAGCCGCTTGTCGTGAAATTTTTGCACGGCAGTAATTCTTCCTTGGCCACTGGTCGAGAGGGCCTTAAATTGGCCCTAAGATGCATAGTAGCCGGAGGGCGTTGTCCACAGATGCCAAAGTCCGGCACTATGTCTGAAAGCAGACATTTCGGCCCCGAAGTCGCATGCCGGGCAGAGCTCCACCTCTATAATCGTGGGTTGCTAAACGACGGCTTTAAGTGAGGCAAGCTTGGCCTATCACGACCTGAGGGAATGGATCTCCGCGCTCGACCGCGCGGGAGAACTCAAGCGCATCAAGGCGGAAGTCGATCCCATCCTCGAAATCACCGAGATTACCGATCGCATTTCGAAATGGGGACCGCGCGGCCCGCACGGGCCGGGAGGACCAGCCCTGCTGTTCGACAACGTAAAGGGCTATCCCGGCTCGCGGGTGCTTATTAACCAGTTTGGCTCCGAGCGCCGTATGCAGATGGCGCTCGACGTCGATTCGCTGGATGAGATCGCCGATCGCATGAAGTACTTCATGGATATGAAGTCGCCCGAGGGCCTGCTCGACAAAATCAAAATGCTGCCGATGCTGGCCGATCTCGGCAAGTTCTTTCCCAAAGAAGTGAAGACCGGCCCCTGCAAGGACGTCATCAAGCACGACAACTTCTCGCTCCTCGACTTCCCCATCCTGCAGTGCTGGCCGCAAGACGGAGGGCGCTTCATTACGCTGCCTTCGGTCATCACCAAAGACCCGGCGAAGGGCAAGCGCAACGTCGGCGTCTATCGAATGCACGTGTACGACGAGCGCAGCACAGGCATGCACTGGCAGCGCCAGAAGCAGGGTGCCGAGCACTATCGCGAGCGCATGCGGCGCGCTGCAGCGCATGGCGAAGCTCAGCCCATAACCGCTGCTCTCGACATGATGGCGCGCTCCGGCGGAGGCTCACGCGTCGCTGAAGGTCGGCAGGTCGGAGGGCGCATGCCGGTAGCTGTGGCAATCGGCACCGATCCCGCAGTTGCGTTCTCCTCCATTGTTCCTGCTCCGCCGGACATCGACGAGTTCCTGATTGCCGGCTTCCTCAGACGCAAGCCGGTCGAGCTGGTGAAGTGCGAGACGGTGGACATCGAGGTTCCCGCCAACTCCGAGATCGTGCTCGAAGGCTACGTAGAGCTCGACGAACTGCGCCCCGAAGGCCCATTCGGCGACCACACCGGCTTCTACACCATGGAAGATCTTTACCCGTCTTCCACGTCACCTGCATCACGCATCGCAAGGATCCGATCTACTCAACTACGATTGTTGGCAAGCCTCCCATGGAAGACGCGTGGATGGGCAAGGCCGTCGAGCGTATCTTCCTGCCGCTCATGCGCCTGACGATTCCTGAAATCGTCGACGTGAACCTGCCCATCGAAGGCATCTTTCACAACCTGATGATCGTCTCGATCAAGAAGTCGTATCCCGGCCAGGCGCGCAAGGTCATGAACGGCATCTGGGCGCTCGGGCAGGCGATGTCGACGAAATGCATCCTGGTCGTGGATGAAGACGTGAACGTGCAGGACATCGGCGAGGTTACGCTGAAGGTGCTGAACAACATCGACCCGGAGCGCGACATTCAATTCACTCTCGGCCCCGTCGACTCACTCGACCACGCCTCGCGCCTGCCCGACTTCGGCTCCAAGATGGGCGTCGATGCCACCCGCAAGTGGCCCAGCGAGGGCTTCACCCGTCCCTGGCCCGACGAAATCACCATGGATCCCGAAACCAAAGAGCGCGTGAGCAGGCGGTGGAAAGAGTTCGGCTTAGGTTAGAGTGCCATGCCGACCCTCACCGAAGCCGCTGGCCAGATCCGCACTCTTAAGCTCTCGCCGGTCGAGCTAACCCGCGACTGCCTGGCGCGCATCGACCGGCTCAACCGTACGCTCAACTCGTTTATTACCGTCACGAACGACCTCGCGCTCTCACAGGCCCAACGAGCAGAGGCCGAGATCGCTTCCGGGCACTACCGCGGCCCGCTGCACGGCATTCCCTTCGCGCTCAAGGACAACATCGACACCGCCGCCGTTCGAACCACCGCCGGCAGCAATCAATACTGCGAGCGTATTCCCAGCGAAGACGCCGAAATCGTCCGCCACCTTGAGCTCGCCGGCGCCGTGATCGTTGGCAAGACCAACATGCACGAGTTCGCCTTCGGCGGCAGCGGCGTGATCAGCGCCTTCGGCCCTGCACGCAATCCCTGGGATCCGGCTCGCATCACCGGCGGCTCGTCTTCCGGCGCCGCCGCAGCGGTCGCTGCCGGAATGTGCGTTGCCGCCATCGGAACCGATACTGCTGGCTCCATCCGCTGTCCTGCCGCGTTGTGCAACCTCGTCGGCCATCGCCCCAGCCAAGGGCTGCTGAGCAATGGCGGAACGATTCCCCTCGCCGAGTCCTTCGACACGCCAGGGCCAATCACGCGTACCGTCGCCGACGCAATCGAAATACTTCGCACTCTGGCTCCGGTCGGATGCCCTTCCCTGTTTGCTAATGCAAATAGTTTAGAAATTAAGAAACTTAAGATCGGTATTGCAAGGGAGCTTGCGACCAACCTCGATGCCGAAATCGGTGCCCTCTTCGAAGAGGCCGTGCGCCGCGTTTCGAAATTGGTTGCCGGGGTTTCTGATGTGAAGTTTTCATACCTCGCCGCCTGGCAGGTGCGTAACTTCGAGATTCACCGCTACCACGCCGAGATGATGCAGCGCTCACCCGAGCTTTACGATCCTCGCACCCTGGATCGCCTGCGCGGTGTCGCTAGCATCAGCGAGACAGATTACGTGGCTCAACGCGAGCAAGCAAAAGCCGCCCTGGCCACGAATTCCGTTTTCGACGAAGTCGATATCGTCCTTTCGCCCACAGTGCCGGTTCCGGCCCCGCTGCTTTCCGATCTGCAGGCCATGGATTCCGCCGCCCTGCGCACCTACGAGCTACAGTCGCTTCTGGCCAACACGTTCCCGTTCAGCTTTCTATGGTGGCCCAGCGTGTCGGTGCCTTGCGGGTTCACAAGTCGGGCCTGCCGGCCGGGTTACAGGTCTCAGGCCGACCCGGAGCGGACTTACAGGTGCTCCGGTTAGCACAAGCCTACGAACATGTCACGGAGTGGCACCAGCGAATGCCTGCCGTGTAAATTGCGCGGCTACTGGTCCTCTATCTACAGGCAATTCGAAGAAGGATAGGCCCTGCCGCTCGGCCTGGGTTCTATAATCATCAATACCCAATGGTTCGTGACGGTTATTATTACGGGCTGGCGTTTGCCGCAGCGGCCGTACTGGTGGGCTGGCTGACGGTTCCGGCAGTGGCGATCTTCCCCCTGCTGCTGGCGGCGTTCTTCCTGTGGTTTTTTCGCGACCCGGAGCGCCAGATTCCAGCATTCGAGGGCGCGATCGTCTCTCCCGCCGACGGCAAAGTGACGGACATTTCCGTGATTGATTCGGGCGGCGAGAAGCGCACCCGCATCAGCATCTTCCTGAACGTCTTCAATGTCCATGTAAACCGTTCGCCCGCAGCCGGGACGATCACCGATATGCGGTATCAAAAAGGCGCATTCGGCAACGCCATGGGCGCGGTCTCTGCCGAGCAGAACGAGCAGAATATCGTCACTCTCGAAACCGAATACGGCACCATGGTCTTAAAGCAGATCGCTGGGCTGCTGGCGCGGCGCATCGTGTTCACCAAAAAGGTCGGCGACACGGTGGCCCGCGGCGAGCGCGTCGGGCTCATCAAGTTCGGCTCACGCACGGACTTGGTCTTCGCCGCCGGCGCGCAAATGAAGGTCCGCGTAGGCGACAGCGTCAAGGGCGGCGCCACGATTCTGGCCGTTGCCCTGCCAAAAGGCGTTTCCCAGCCCCAGCGTGAGATGGCGGAAGCGAAATGACCGCACTTTCAGGACAGGCGCCGCCTGAGGGGTTAAAGCGCCGCCCGCGTAAAGGGCTCTTCATCCTGCCTTCGGTCTTTACCGCGGCCAACATTGCCGCCGGATACTACGCGATTTCACAGTCGATTCTTGGCTGGGGAGGCGACCACAACCACTTTGATCATGCGGCGGTAGCAATTGGTATTGCCATCGTGTTTGACTTCTTCGACGGCGGCATTGCGCGCCTGACCAACACTACCAGCGGGTTCGGGCGGGAGCTCGACTCGCTGGCCGACGTGATCACCTTTGGCGTGGCTCCTGCGGTGCTGGCATGGATGTGGGGCTTCCGCATGCTGCCTGTGAACTTCGATCCCATGCGGGCGCGCGTGCTGCAACTGGGAGGAATCGCCACATTCGTCTTTTTGTTGGCGGGCGCAGCGCGCCTGGCGCGTTTCAACATTCAGATCAATCCTCAGCCGCTGAACCCCGGACGGCCGGGACGCAAATATTTTGTCGGAATGCCCATACCGGCCGGCGCAGGTGCAGTGGCCGCCGTGGTCCATCTGGTGGAAGGGGAGCCGCTGCAGTGGTGGCCGCTTTCCATCGCATGGGCGCTGTTTGTGTTTCTCATCTCGTTCCTGATGGTCAGCACCTGGCGGTTTTTCAGTTTGAAGGGGCTCAACTTCCGCGAGCAGCACAATTTTCGCTGGCTTATCGGGCTGGGCGCGCTGATTGCGCTCATTTGGCTTTACTCGGAATACGTCTTGTTTATTCTGGCGTTGCTGTACATTCTTTCGGGAGTGCTGGCGCGGCTGTCATTTGTTTTCCGGCGCAGCAGCACTGTGGCGCATACTCCACCACGAGACGAGGCTTCGCACGCGTGACGAAGAACGGTCAGACTTCTCCATCCCGTTCCGAAACAGGCAGCCGGGGAGGTGCCTTCCGATTGGCGATTGTCGGCGCCGCCACCCTGAAGGGCCGCGAGCTGAAAGAAGTGCTTTCGGAGCGGAACTTCCCTACCTACGATATCCGCCTGCTGGATGACGAAGAGTCGCTCGGACAGGTCGAGGCGGTCGGCGATGAACCCACGTTCATCCAAAGCGTGCTGCCCGAGCACCTGGAGGACGTCGATTTTGCGTTCTTTGCATCGGATGAGTCGTATACGCGCAACACCTGGCAGATGGCTCGCAATGCGGGCAGCGACATCGTCGATTTGTCGTATGCCCTGGAAGGGCAGGACGGAGTCGCACTGCGGGCGCCGTGGGTGGAGCACGAGCTAGGCGTAACCCCGGCGATCAACTTCGGTGGCGCGCCGGTAGTCGTCGCCCATCCTGTAGCCACGGTGCTGGCGTTGTTGCTCCTGCGGGTTCAGCGGGTAGGCGCGATTGCTCGCGTCGTGGTGACGGTATTTGAGCCGGCCTCCGAGCATGGGCGCCGCGGGATGGATGAACTGCACGAGCAGACGGTCAACCTGCTCTCGTTTCAGCAACTGCCGCGAAACGTCTTTGATGCACAGGTTGCATTCAACCTGATCGACCGCTACGGCGAGAAGTCGCGGCCATCGCTGGCGTCGGTCGAAGACCGCATTCGGCGCCATTTTCGAGCGCTGGTCGGCGACAACGTACTGATGCCGTCGTTGATGCTGCTGCAGGCGCCGATCTTTCATGGCCATGCTTTTTCGGTTTACATTGAGACCGCCAAACCCATGACGGTGGAAGATGCCACCAAAGCCCTCGCCGGCGACCACGTCGAGATCGCCCAGGGATTTGAGGACTCTCCCAGCAACGTGAATGCTGCCGGCCAGGAACGGATACAAGTAATGTTGCGCCGTGACCCCGAACATGCCAACGGTCTGTGGCTGTGGGCCGCCTCCGATAACTTGCGCATCGCGGCAGTGGCGGCGGTAGAGTGCGCCGAGAGCATGATCGCTGGACGTCCTCGCGGGAAGGTACAGTGAAGCGCCTGCGCTGGGCATTCCTTGCCCTGATGAGCGCGTTTCTGTTTTCCTCGGTGGGCTGCGGTTATCACACCGGCGGCAAAGCGGTTCGCCTGCCGCAGAACGTTCGCTCCATCTACGTACCAACATTTACCAACGACACCCATGTCTTTCGGGTGGAGCAGGTCCTGACCGCGGCGGTGGTGCAGGAGTTGCGCAGCCGGACCAATTTTCAGGTCGAGCTTTCCAATACGACCCCTGCGGACGCTACCCTCAAAGGGACTGTCACATACGCCGTGACCTATCCCCTGACCTACGACTCGAATACCGGCAAAGTCTCCTCGTCGGAACTGCAGATCGGCATGAAGGTGTCGCTGGTCGACCGCGACGGCAAGGTATTATGGGAAAATCCCAGCTACCTCTACCGCTCGCAATACGAACTGTCACAGGATGCAGCCAGCTTTTTCGAAGAAGAATCGCCGGCGTTGCAGCGTGTAGCCAACGACTTCGCCAAGACGCTGGTCAGCAATATCGTGGAGGCCTACTGATGCGCAGCTTCGCCGCGTCAGACCGCTTCGTGGCCGACATGAAATCGCGCAAGCTGGCCCCAGGATACGTTTTCGTAGGTGATGAGGTGTTCTTCCGCAAGAAGTGCCGCGAAGCCATCCTCCAGCATCTCGTGCCCGACGACGTTCGCGAACTCAGTCTTTACGACATGGACCTGGCGGAAACCGATCTGCGCGAGGTCCTCGACCGCGCGCGTACCCCGTCGCTGATGGCCCCGTTTCAGGTGTTCTTCATTCGCGGGGTGAAGAACCTCTACGGTCGAGGCAAGCATGATGAAGAGTTTGCCGCCATCAAAGACTACTTCGCCAATCCGAACCCCGACGCCATGCTGGTGTTTATTGCCGACCACGTCAGTATTCCCGCCGACGTACGCCGCATGGATATGACCGACAAGGAGCGCTACGAGCGCATCCGCGAGACTCTGGGTGAGTATTGCCCGGTGTTGGAGTTGGCCAGGGTAGACGAAGGCGATGCGGTGAACTGGGCGATCCAGTCGGCAAGCCTGGATGGCGTAAAGCTGGAGGCCGACGCAGCCCGCGAGTTGGTGGACTCTCTTGGCGGCGACATGATGATGATCGCCAACGAACTGGAAAAGCTGGTGCTATTCGTGGGCGAGAAAAAACGCATCGGGCTGGGTGATGTAGAGACCATGGTCCTCGCGGCCAAGCAGCGCTCGTTCTATGAATTGACGGACGCGATCTCCGCCCGCGATCGCGAACGCGCCCTGCAGGTGCTCGACGCCATCCTGAATTCGGCCGAGGGAGAAGAAGCGGCCATCGGCCACCTCTATATGCTGTCGCGTACCTTCAAGCAGATGCTGGTCATCTTCGAGCGCAATGTGCGCGATTCGCGTGCCCTCTGGCAGGCGCTGTGGCAAGGATTCCGCCTGCCGCCATTTGCTGCCGAGGACGTGATTCGCCAGGCGCGGCGCTACAAGTCAAGGCGTGAGCTGACCAGCGCCATCCGCAAAGTCGCACGCGCCGATCTTGCTTTGCGGTCCAATGCAGTGAGCAAGCGGCTGGTGCTGGAAAATCTCGTACTCGACTTGACTGCCGAACCCAAGCTTCCGGAGGCCGGCTGGCTGCAGGACGAATTGCCTGTTTGAGCATGGACGTCGACGCGTATCTGCGCCGTATTTGCTATGACGGGCCACGCGAGCCCTCGATTGAAACTCTACGCGGTCTGCATCGCAACCATCTTTACAGCGTCCCCTTTGAAAATCTCGACATCGCTCTCGGAGTTCCGATCGTTCTCGAACCTGCGCGCTTGTACGACAAAATCATCGTCCGTCGGCGCGGCGGCTTCTGCTACGAGCTGAATGGATTGTTCTGCGAACTGTTGAGGACCTTGGGCTTTCAGGCCTCGATGCTGTCCGGCCGCGTGCGCCGCGATGACGGCGGATTCGGGCCGGAATTCGACCACATGCTGCTAAAGGTAGAGTTGCCTGAGCCCTGGCTGGCTGATGTCGGTTTTGGCGAGTCCTTCGTTGACCCTCTTCCGCTGCATGCCGGCGCGAAAGAACTGGAGAACGGGCACCTCTTTGGAGTGACGCCGGAGGATGCCGCCTGGCACCTCTATCGCCGGGACAGCGACGGCGTCGAGGTCCCGCTCTACTGCTTCGATGAGTCGCCACGCTCGCTTTCTGAATATGCGGAAATGTGCGGCTTTCACCAAAGCTCTCCCCATTCCAGCTTCACTCGGAGGCGCATCTGTACCCTGGCGCACCCCGAAGGACGCACGACTCTGGCCGGCATGCGCCTGATCGAGACGAGAAACAGTATCCGGAAGGAAACCCTCCTCAGCGGCGAAGAGGAATTAAGAAACTGCCTGCGGGAGCAGTTTGGGGTAGAACTCGCCACGGCTACAAACTGGTCAAGACTCATGGCTTAGAAGCCACTCGTCAGCGGTGAATATTTTCATTCACGTAGTCACGATTACCATCGGGTCCTGCTCGAAGTGATTCCCCTCGCCGTCGGTAACCTTCACGGTGTACTTGTATTGCCCCACGCTGGAAGGACTATTCACGATGTGTACCGGACTGGTGCTTGAGCCCTGGTCTGCGTGGTAGGGAGGAGAAGGAGTAAATGGAGAGGTTGCAAACTCAACCGCCAGATTGCCCGAATTGGAATGCCAGGTGAATGCTTCTCCGCTCGTGACACTGGATGTGACAGGATCGGGATTGACAGTGATTTGCCCGCCGGAAACTTCAACATCGATATTCGCCATTGCATGTCTTTCCTTTCAGAAGACTAGAGTCAACCTAGCATTGGCATCTCAGGTAAACAATGGCGCGCTGGTGCCAGCACAATATAGTTCGGTTCGGCCGGCCCGATGATGACTGTCGACCCAGCCCTACCGTTGAAGTATATTGTTGCAACGAAAGAATTGAGCGGCGGCTCGCCGTCGCTATTTTGACTTCGCCGCCAACCTGCGAATCATGGTTGCGTATCTAGGATCGGAGCGCAGGGGCCGCAGTTCAGGTTCATGCTCGGCATCTTCGAGTGAGAAGCCGGCTTGCAGAGACCGCTTAAGATAAGTAAGTGCGCGTTTCCGGTCACCAATCAGTTCATAAGAAAGAGCGACGTCAAAGAGGACGATGCTGTTATTGGGTGCTGCTTTCAGGGCTTGCTTGATATAGCTTTGCGCCTCTGCTTTATTCCCCAAATGAGCATTGTATAGAGCAGCTCCTTCAAGCGCGTTGGAATCATTAGGGTAGATCTTCAACCTGTTCTGGGCAACTTCCAACGCTTTGCGATAGGCTTCCGGCGCGCGGCTTGCGAGCTCGGGAACCTGACGATAACTATCGGCCAAATTTCTCCACACCCGGTGATCATGCGGCTTGAGTTCGGTGGCTTTCTGCATCGCCTCAACCGCCTTGGCATTTTCACCAATAAACATGTAGGCCGAGCCAAGATTGGTCCATGTATCGGCGTCCTGCCCTATACTTAATCCTTTTTTGAAAACACCAATCGCTTGCTGATACTGTCCCATCATCACGTACATTCCGCCGAGGTTGCTGTATGCGCTTAAATTATCAGGAGCAAGATCGATTATGGTTTGATATTGCGCCGCTGCATCCTTATATCTGCCAATAGTAAAATAAAGTTCTCCTAGCGAAGCGTGACCAAACAGATAAGATGGCATCCGGGCGATAATCTGCTTGTAGGCTGCCTCGGCTTCCGGATATTTACCCTGCAAGGCATAGATTCTGCCCAGATGAAATGAGGCAGAGACGGACGTCGGGTTTAATTCCTGGGCACGCCGATATTCGGCTCTTGCCTCATCTAGCTTGCCGGTTTGCATGTAGATCGATCCCAGAGCTTCCCGAACCGGAGCCAGATTCGGACTGAGTGCAACCGCCTCATTGCCGTACTTCATGGCTTCGTTGATCCACTGAGTATCGCTTGTGAGATAGTACTTTCGTGCATAAGCGCTTCCCAATCCAGCCTTGGGGAGGGCATAGTTAGGATCCTCGGCGGCCGAGCGCTGGAATGCCTGGATCGCCTGATTGACGCTCGCCAGATCACTGCGCTGCAGATATCCAACTCCCTGCTCGTAGTAATCATAGGCTCCCGGTTTGGCAGTGCTGCCTTGTTGCAGCTTCCGCTTGTCATCCGCTGGAACTTGCAGATCGACCATCTCGGCTACCGACTGCCACACCTGGTCCTGCAACAGGTTCAAGTCACCTGCGGATGCCGTCATCACCCTGGAGGCTAGCTGGCGATGGGTGCTCGCATCGATGAGATTGGCGATGATGCGAACTTCGTTGCCGGTGCGTTGCACACTGCCTGTCACTACCAGATTCACGTTGAGGTTTCGCCGGGCCTTCTCAATGTCTTCATACTTGCGCGAGTCGCTGAAGGGCACGACCCAGAAGAACTGCTCGTTCTCGCTTAGTTGCGACAGCTTGCTGGTCAGCGTTTCCCCCATGCCCGCGCAGAACGCCGCATCAGCGGCATCGTTGCCAATGTTCTGAAATCGCAGTACCGCGATGTGCTTCTGCTTGGGAATCGGCCATAGGAAATTTGCCATCCGGCTGCGCTCCAACCAGGTCGCGATCCCGAGCACTAGAATCATCACTAACGCCACCAGCGCGGCGGTTCGGGGGCGCATGCCGAGAATGGTGTGCGGTCGCGGACTCTCTCCGCTCAGCGCAAGCCAAACCTCCTCAACTGTGGCATAACGGTCCCCTGGACTGTGGGCCAGGCATTTCTGCACGACAGGCAGCCACTCGGGGGGAATCTTTTCCGCGTCGGTGCCGGGACTGCCCTCGAGGAGCTTGGGACCGGTAGCGTCCCGGGGCGGAAGTTTACGGGTGAACATCTCGTAAATGACCACACCGAGCGAGTAGATATCGCTGCTGGTGCCCGATTGACCGCGGAACTGCTCCGGCGCCATGTAGTCCGGAGTGCCCCAAATCTCCCCCGGAACCATGGTGTCGAGGCCGTCGACACTGCGTGCCAAACCGAAGTCGGTCACCTTCACGATGAACCGCTTCATGCCGCCGGAGGGAGTGGGCATTGATTGTCCACTCAGGCTCTGGGTTGTGTCAGAAGCGCCGCCAGCGCTTATATCCGAAGCTTTCGATGGCAGCTTCACCTCGTCCGAACCAGGTTCCTCACAGAGGATCACGTTCCCGCTCTTGAAGTCACGGTGCGCGATGTTCAGCCGATGCGCTGCGGCCAGCGCCTGGATCATCTGCCGGAGCAGCGGCAGCGCCTCATCTTTGGTTAGCGGGCCCTGAGTGCGGATACGGTCAGCCAGGGTCTGCCCACGCAAGAACTCCATCGTCAGGAACAGGAGGTCGCCATGCTCGGGATGGTCGTGGTGGCCTAGGTCGTAAATACGGCAGACGTTGGGATGCGTCACCTGGCGCGCCAGCAGGATTTCGTGGCGAAACATCTCCGCCGCATTGGGCTTTGCGGCCGACCTAAGGTTGATCACCTTGAGCGCAATCCGGCTGTGCAATTCGCGATCTTCGACCTCGTAGACCTCGGCCATTCCACCCTTGGCAATCGCACGAATCACGCGATAGCGTCCGGCAATCAATTCGTCTGGAACAAAGATGTACCGATTGCGACCAAGTGAGGGGTGAGCCGGAGAGGGAGCGAGGTCTTCTGTATCTGCCTGCGACTGCGCAAGCAGGAGCCGCACCTGCTGATGTAGCTCTGGATCCTCGCTGGAAATTCGCTGCAGAAACCGCTCGCGCTCTTCCGGCTGTAAGTCAACCGCGTACTCGTAGATGGCTTTTGCCCGGTCCATTTTGCAAGGTCCTGATGTATGAATCTGAAACTGCGGGGGACCTGGCCTGCGGGTGACTTGGGCCAGCGCTCGCGATTACTCAGCCCATGGGGCTCGCGAAGCTCAGGGCCATCGTCGTGGCCGAATCATTATACAGCCGATGGCCTGGGAGACTTAGAAGTTCTTACTGTTTCTTGTAAGTGGTCTGGCTAGTAGGGATTGAGGTTCTCGATACGGAAGTCAGGAATATCCCCGACTCAACAGTCTCGTGAACCTATGCGAAAGCTTTGAAGACAGCTATGCTGCCTTCGGCCCGACTACCACCGGAGAAGCTGATGGCTGCATATCTCTATTGCGCACAACCTTCATCGTCCTCCAGTCGTAGGGAAATTCTCTGCCGCAGTCCAGGCAAACTACGTAGGTTCCCGTGAGGGCCGCCGCGGGGGTACGGCGCCTCGCGCCCCGCACGGTCATGGGAAAACTGCACCGCTTATGTGAACAACCGAAGACGAAGTCTAACAGGCTCATAAGCTCTCCTTATGCGCAGGGCCTGGGCGGGGCCTTTCTAGGAACAACCCTGCGCCAGCCACTTAGATTCGTCGGCAAAGAAAAAGGTTTCGAGAGGGGTACCCAATTGGAAACTAGGCTATGGAATCGTAACTTACTGGAAATACTGCTTTAACCTTTGACCTTCTCGGGACGATGAAACATTTCGACGGCCACTTCCTCCCGCATCAGATGTCTTTGCTTGCGGTGATCGTATGCCGCCTTGACGAAAGCCTTGAACAAGGGATGGGGCTCAAGTGGCTTCGACTTGAACTCGGGATGAAACTGGCAGCCGAGAAAGAAGGGGTGCTCCGGGATCTCGACGATCTCAACATAGGTACCGTCAGGCGTGGCTCCACTGAGGCGCAGGCCGCCGGCCGTGAGCAGGCTTTCGTATTCGCGATTAAATTCGTAGCGATGCCGGTGGCGCTCGCTGATCTCACCTTGCCCATACGCCTGATAGGCAAGCGATCCCGGCTCGAGCTTACACGGCCACGCCCCCAGGCGCATGGTGCCGCCCAGTTCTTCTACTCCACGCAGCTCGCGCAATTTGTAGATCACGCGATGCGGAGTCGCGGGATCGAATTCGCTGGAGTTCGCTTCCTCCAGCCCGCACACGTTGCGGGCAAACTCGATGCAGGCGGTCTGCATTCCCAGGCAGATCCCGAAGTACGGAACCTGGTTTTCCCGGGCATAGCGAATGCCCTTCAGCATGCCTTCGATGCCACGCTTGCCGAATCCGCCCGGCACCAGAATGCCGTCCACCGTTTCCAGTTGCGCCTGAACGCTCTGCTCCTTGGACTCAAGTCCTTCGGCTTCGATCCAATTCACGTTGAGCTTCAGGTTGTAGGCGAGCGCGCCGTGTACCAGTGCTTCCTTCAAGGACTTATAGGAATCCTCGTACTCGACATACTTGCCGACAATGCCGATGGTGACCTCGTCCTTCGGGTTGTAGACGCGCTGCACCAGTTCTTGCCAACGCGTGAGATCGGCCGGTCTGGATGGAATGCGCAGATAGCGCTCCACTAGCTCGTCGACTTTTTCATGCGCGAACACCAGAGGCACTTCGTAAATCGAAGCCACATCTTTAGCGGTGATCACAGCCTCGTTCTCGACGTTGCAGAACAGCGCGATTTTCGACTTGAGCTCGTGCGAGAGGTAGCGGTCGGTCCGGCAAAGCAGGATGTCCGGCTGAATGCCGACGCTCAGCAGTTCCTTTACCGAGTGCTGCGTGGGCTTGGTCTTCAACTCGCCCGCGGCGGCAATGTAGGGAACCAGCGTGACATGCACGAACAGCGTGTTCTCGCGGCCCAACTCCTGACGCATTTGGCGGATGGCTTCGATAAACGGCAGCGACTCGATGTCGCCAACCGTGCCGCCGATCTCGACGATCGCCAGGTCAACATCCTGTGCGACCTTCTTCATCGCACTCTTGATTTCGTTGGTGACGTGCGGGATGACCTGCACCGTCTTGCCGAGATAGTCGCCGCGCCGCTCCTTGGCGATGATGGTTTCGTAAATGCGTCCGGTCGTCCAGTTATTGTCGCGGCTGAGCCGGGCGTGGGTGAAGCGCTCGTAGTGCCCGAGGTCGAGGTCGGTCTCGGCGCCATCGTCAGTCACAAACACCTCGCCGTGCTGAAACGGCGACATGGTGCCGGGATCGACATTCAGATAGGGATCGAACTTCTGTAGAGTCACCTTGAGGCCCCGGCTTTCCATAAGGCAGCCAATCGAGGCCGCCGCCAGGCCCTTGCCCAGAGAAGACACAACACCGCCCGTCACAAAGATGTACTTTGCCGCCATTCATCCCTCTGATTTATTGGATTGTGCCGCCGGGTGGCCCGCTCCGGATGCCCCGAATTTCGGGGAGCCTGATGCGCTGTCGTCGCAGCGCGATCAGGGTGGAGCTTGTGTGGGTGCACGATCAATTATCGACAGTTTTCGTCCGACTGGCAAGCGCAGCGGAACCGCCTTACTAAACGTGCATTTGCATTCATCTGTGCAAATCTGTAGCTGAAATCTGCCTCGCCCGCCTGAACACATCTTCCAACATCTTCGCCGTCAACTTGCCGGTGGCGGTGTTCTGGTTTGAGGGATGATATGAGGCCAGCAATGTGATTCCATTCGGCATTTCATACTCAGCAGCGTGGCCGAAGACATAACCTGCCTTCGACGACAGCAAGCCGCTGCGTTTCAGCTGCGCCAGATACGCATCGAAGGCGATCTTTCCCAGTGCCACCACGACGGCCAGCTTCTTCAAGGCCGCCATCTCGCGGTCAAGGTAAGCAGCGCAACTGGCGAGCTCCGACGGCAGCGGCTTGTTGTCAGGCGGGACACAGCGAACGGCAGCGGTAATGTAGCAGTCGATCAGCTCCAGTCCGTCGTCGCGGCCGGTCGCATTCGGCTGAGAGGCGAAACCCAGCTTGTGCAGGATGGGATACATGAAGTCGCCGGAGCGGTCCCCAGTGAACGGCCGCCCAGTCCGGTTCGATCCATGAGCCCCCGGCGCAAGGCCGAGAATCAGCACCCGCGCCTTGGGATCACCGAAGCCCGGCACCGGCCGCGCCCAGTAGTCGTGCTCGCGATACGCGCGCCGCTTCTCACGGCCTACCTGCTGGCGATATTCGACCAGCCGCGGGCATTTCGTGCAATGAATAACCTCGCTGTGGAGAACGGCTAACGCAGACGGCATTCAGGCGATTGTAGCCCCTTCGACTGGCGGTGCCGGCGTTAGGGGCTGTCTCAAAGAAACTCCAGTTTCACTGCGGCTCCGCAGCTTTTCAGGTCGAAATCAGCTGTGAGCAGTGTGGCCCTCAGTTTTGCGGCTAGCGCAGCTGCGAAGCAGTCAGCATACGGCATTGCATACTGCGTTTTGAAAGTAGCGGCCTGCTCTGCGTCGACGTCGGTGACCGGCACGATCGTAATTGGAAGGCTCCGGAGCTTGCGGCCAACGATAGTTGCGTCCGGTTGGCTCAGCTTGCGCATGAGCACGTAGGTTACCTCTCCCCAGTTCACAGCTGAGATCGACAATTCGGATCCCGTCGTGCGGGCTTCATTGATTAGCTGCTCGACCCGAGCAGCGCCGGGTTCGTTGTCGAGATAGCGGAGTATGGCATTTGCGTCCAGGACGTAGGTCACATCCGATCCTTGCGGTGTTCTCGCTCGCGGAAGGCGCTTAAGCGCTTGCCGCGTGTAGCACCCCGCAAGCTGCGAACAAACTCGGCAGTGACGGGCCGCAGCAGAAGAGTGTCCCCTTCGATTTCCAACGCAACACGGGTTCCAGGCTCCAACTTCATCGCCTCGCGCACATCGGCGGGAATCACGATCTGTCCCTTCGTAGAGACTTGAGAAAAACGGACTGTCATGTCTTACATTTTAAAGAACGTAAGGACTTCTTGCAAAGTAAATCTAACGTTAGAATGTGGGAATCCTCGCGAATGGGAAAAACCAATGCAAATCCTCAAATGGCTCGGCCTCGTAATCTTTGTCCTCGGGGGGCTGATCGTGACCATGGCCCTTGCAGGCGCGAGCCTGCCCGTCAAACACACGGTCTCGCGCAGTGCGACGTTCACAGCCTCCCCGCAGCAGGTGTGGGATGTGATCTCCGGCCCGCCCACTTGGCGGCCCGATGTCACTCGCTATCAGGAACTTCCTCCCCGCAACGGGCATCGGGTGTGGATCGAATATGGCAAGGCCGACAGCAAGATGACCTACGAAGTTATGCAATCGGATCCGCCGCGACAGCTGGTGACCCGCATCGCTGACCCGCATCTTCCCTTCGGCGGAACCTGGACCTACGAAATCACTCCCATGGCCGACGGCGGGTCTACCCTGACCATCACCGAAAATGGCGAAGTCTACAATCCCATCTTCCGCTTCATCTCCCGCTACGTGATGGGCTACACCGCAACCATGGATCGCTACCTGACGGCGCTGCGCGCCAGGCTCCCCGGATAGGCGCGAATTCTGCAAACTCGAACAAGAAGTTGATAGCCCAGGACCCGCTCTGTTGCAATTGTGTTAAACCTTCCTCCTCCCATGCACCCTCGGCCAGACGCCATGTATCCTTTCAAGCGGCGTGCTCTGCAGCGAACCTCGCTGTATACAGCTCGCCGAATACCTCCGGGAAACACTCTCCAAAGGCAGGTGCATATGCGACTTCGACTGCTCTTTCTTCCCGCTGTTCTCTCTTTACTCCTGATCGTTGCCTGCAACTCAAACCCGGGCAACAAACAAGCTGGTACCGGGGAGAAGCACCACCCACATCATCGGGGCCGGCAGTACCTTCGTCTATCCCATCATGACGCGATGGATTGACCAGTTCACCCGCGACAAGAAGGGCATGCAGATCAACTATCAATCCATCGGAAGCGGCGGCGGCATTCAGCAGCTCAAGCAGGGAGTGGTCGACTTCGGCGCTTCTGATATGGCATTGGACGATCAGAAGCTCAAGGAAATGCCGCCTCTGGTACAAGTGCCGGAAAGCGCAGGTCCGGTAGCCATCACCTACAACCTCAAGGACTTGAAACAGCCCCTCAAGCTCAGCGGCTCAACCCTCGCTGACATCTACCTCGGCAAGATCAAGAATTGGCAGGACGAGCACATCCGCCACGAGAACCCAGGCGTTAAGCTGCCGCACGAGGACATCGTCGTCGTGCACCGCTCGGATGGAAGCGGCACCTCGAACATTTTCACTACTTATCTAGCGGCGGTCAGCCCCCAGTGGGACAAGGAAGTCGGCAAAGGCCTCTCCGTGAAGTGGCCGCTGGGCCTCGGGGGCAAAGGTAGTGAGGGCGTCACCGGCATGGTGAAGCAGAGCGACGGCGCCATCGGCTACGTTGAATTGTCCTACGCGATAGAGAACAACCTGCCGATGGCCGAAATGGAAAATCGCGCCGGCCAGTTCATAACGCCCAGCGCGGATAGCACCAGCGCAGCTATCGACGCATTTTCCAGTGAATTAGCTAAGGATGTGCGCAACCCCATCGTGGATCCGCCCGCCTCAGCCAAAGAGGCCTACCCCATTAGCGGACTGACGTTCCTGCTGGTTCCTAAAACACCGAAGAACCCGCAAAACGGGGCTAACGTCAAGAATTTCATCGAATACATCATCACTGACGGCCAGTCGCTGGCCGACCAGTTGCATTATGCGAAGCTTCCCGACTCGCTACAGCAGATCGACAAGCGCCTGCTGCAGGAAGTGCAGGGCTAACGGAAATGAAGATTACGCCGGCAAGGGCTAACCGCCTTCGCCGGCGTGATCTCCATCAGGCGCAACTGGAACGCATTCTCCCGCCCGGTCGTTTGACGGCTACGGCCTGAGAGCGGTCGGGTGTGGCAGCGATGAAAACTAGCCCTTCCGCCTCAAAAAGGCGCAAGTTTTTGCCCAAGTTTTTTTTTGCCCTGTTTTGCCCTGTTTTGCCCTTGACTATCCTTAAGATGGGGTTCATACTTTTTCGCGCTACGCGTTTCGTCGAAGTGAGGAGGACCTATTGATGAAGAAAGTAAGGATCGTCCTGACGATTCTTTCCGTAATGCTTTTGGGAAGCGCCTTTGCGTACGCTGACTCGATCGTCTACGACAATGGCGGGCCCAACCAGCAAAACGGGAATGAAATGACGGAGTGGATCCAGACCGAGGACTTCACTCTAACTCAGTCAACCAATGTCACCGACATTCACTACTGGGACATCGAAGCGGCCCCGGGTTATGCCGGCTCCGTCACCTGGTGGATCACTGGTGACTCTGGCGGCAACCCCGATTTCAACAACATTCTTGGCACCGGCAACGCAGACCCCACTCGTGTCAACACCCAGTGCGGTATTCTCGGTCTCTACTGCGAATACTCCAATGACTGGAACATCAATCCTGTGGCGTTGCAGGCGAATGTGCTCTACCACCTCGCTCTCCACAACGGCCCAGTTGAAAACTCTGGCTATTCCTCGTTCTATTGGGAAACCACCAACCCCAACGGAACTCAGACCGGCTTGGAGTGCCAGCTCGGCAGCGCCTGCTACAACAGCTGGTCTAACAACGGCCAGGAGCATGCGTTCTATCTCACTGGTAGCAACGTTCCTGAGCCCGGTACCCTGGTCCTGATGGCTACCGGCGTTCTGGGCGGACTTGCCGGATTACGTCGTCGCTTCCTGTAGTAGTCAGATTTCCTTCTTCAAGGCT
Organism: uncultured Acidobacteriaceae bacterium; assembly: GCA_963747055.1. GTDB lineage: Bacteria > Acidobacteriota > Terriglobia > Terriglobales > Acidobacteriaceae > CAVVDY01. The sequence goes on from CAVVDY010000010.1 coordinate 57,552, forward strand.
CGCGCTGCATAGGCTCGAGCCTTTTTCATTGTGCGGTCAATTCCGCCACGGCCAGTTCCCGGCTACCACGGGCCGGGTTGCTCCGCGGTGCTCAAAACCCTACCGATTCCTCTGTACCTGCAATTCGGCACCAGGCATCTTTCAATACTTGGCACGCTTCCAACAACAGGATTCGAATCACGATTCGCCGAAACCGGCAATCACCCATAACTGTTGCGAAGGAGGCTACCTTCATGGGAACCATATTGCTGATCATCTTGATCCTGCTGCTGATCGGAGCCTTCCCCGTTTGGCCGTATAGCCGTTCCTGGGGTTATTACCCAACCGGAGGGCTAGGACTGGTGTTGGTAATTCTGATCATCTTGATCTTGATGGGCCGCTTCTGAGATGCATCCGGGACGATGCTAGGACTTGGGTGATGCACGCGGTGGGCCGCACCGCGTTGCTTCCCTCAGTCGCATGCCTGCAAATCCCGCGCACGCAAGTTTGACCGCCTCTCACGCCTTTTCTACACTTAGGAATGACGGCTGATTCGGACTTTCCTTCCGGAGAGCCTGCCGAAGAGTTTCTCCTCCGCCTCGCCACCTCCAATCGGCGAGGACGGCTCGTTGGCAATTCCTTTCAAAGGCGGTCTTTTGACGACTGAAACGAACGCGACAGACAACAATACGGCCGATGCGCCCCCGGCTGCCGAAGCCCCTAATCCCTGCCAGCGCGAGCTGACCATCGAGGTCCCAGCGGACATCGTGAAGTCCGAGACCGAGCTGCTCATCAAGCGCTACGCCAAGGTTGCGCGCATTCCCGGCTTTCGCAAAGGCAAGGTTCCCACCGGGATCATCCGCCAGCGTTTCGCCGAAGACATCAAGAGCGAAATCGTCGAGCAGCTTGTACCCCGATACTTCCGCGAAGAAGTCAAGAAACAGGGTCTGTCCCCGGTTTCGCAGCCGCGGGTTACGGACTTGCACTTTCACGATGGCGAGCCATTGAAATTCACCGCGAGCTTCGAGGTCTTCCCCGAGTTCAAGGTCGCTCCCTATGACGACATCAGGGCTGAGACCATCAACCCCAACGTCAGCGAAGACGAGGTCGAAACTGCTCTGAACAACCTGCGCCAGCAGCATGCGACCTTCACCGCCGTGGAAGAAGATCGTGGGCTTGCCGACGGCGATTTCGCCGTTATCGGCTTCAAGGGCACTCCGAAGGAGGGCGAGGCTGATGCCGAAGCCAAGCCGGTCGAAGTCGATGAGGTCATGGTCGAGATCGGCGGCGCAAATACCGTTGCAGAGTTCACCGAAAATCTTCGCGGCGCCAAAGCCGGCGACAGCAGGACCTTCGACGTAAAGTACGCTGACGATTTCAGTGACCAGCGTCTTGCCGGCAAGACCTTTACTTACGAGGTCCAGGTCAAGAGCATCAAGAGCAAGAACGTTCCTGAGTTGACGGATGACTTTGCCAAGGAGCTGAGCGCTGACCTCAACACCGTCGACGACTTGCGCAATCGCCTGCGCGAAAACATGCAGGCAGAGAAGCAGCACGAGGCCGAGCATCAGGGCAAAGACAAGATTGTTGAAGAACTCGTCACGCGCAACGACTTCCCAATCCCTGAAGCCATGCTCAACGACCAGATCGATGTTCGCCTGGAGCGCGGACTTCGCGCCTTGGCCGCACAGGGCATGACCACCGAGCACATGAAGAAAATGGACTTCGGCCGCCTCCGCGCCGGTCAGCGTGATGGGGCCTTACGTGAGGTTAGGGCATCGCTGATCCTGGAGCAGATCGCCGACAACGAAAAGATCGAGGTCAGCGATGAGGAACTCGACCACGAGATCGAGATCATGGCGTTGCAGGCGAAGCAGCCGATTGAGAAGGTTCGTGCTCGTTTGACGGAGGATAGTGGGCTGGATAGAATTCGGCATCGTCTCCGCAACGAGAAGACCCTGGATTTTCTGTACCGCAGGTCCGCATAGGGCGGACTGCTTTTCTACCTCCCACCTCCTCCCGTAGTCGGGAAGAAGTGTGGGCGGACGTAAGGAGCTTCCACATGCTTGTGCCCATGGTGATTGAGCAGACCAGCAGGGGCGAGCGGGCGTACGACATCTACTCCCGGCTATTGCGGGACAACATCATTTTTCTCGGCACTCCTATCGACGACAATGTCGCCAACCTGATCATCGCGCAGATGCTGTTTCTGGAAGCCGAAGATCCGGAGAAGGACATCTCGCTGTACATTAATTCACCCGGCGGCTCGATCACCGCCGGCATGGCGATTTATGACACGATGCAGTTCATTCGTCCGGATGTGACGACCATCTGCATCGGCCAGGCTGCCAGCATGGCAGCGCTGCTGCTGGCGGCGGGCGCAACCAAGAAGCGTTTTTCTCTGCCCACCTCCCGCATCCTCATCCATCAGCCTCTTATGTCGGGACTGTCGGGCCAGGCCACGGAGATCGATATTCACGCGCGTGAAATCCTCCGCATGAGGGAGATCACCAGCCAGCTCATCGCCAAGCACTCCGGCCAGCGGCTGGAGAAAGTAGAGCGCGACGTGGAGCGCGACTTCATCATGAATGCGCAGCAGAGCAAGGAGTACGGCATCATCGACGACATCATTTTCAAGCACAAGTAGCCGCTTTCCAGCAGGAATTTGCAATCTAGAGTTTCCGGGCGATAAAAAGGCCAAATTTCTGGTTCCAAAGTTGTACTCGATATTGCACTTACGGTGCGCCACGCGGAGCGGAGTTGTGCTTCAATAGGCTCAGCAACGGTGCATGGGCACCGAGAGGCTTAACGAGAGCGCATTCGCACTGGCGAACGGGTTCTCACAGGAGCGGCACGGCTCCTGCCCGCAGCGAGCACGGGAAATCACCGGCGCGAGGTATCCAGAACCTCGGCCCGAAGCGTGCAGAGTAAAGGAGCCATTTGTCCGTGAGAACCAGGACTGGAAACGACGAGGTGCTTCGCTGCTCGTTCTGCCACAAGTCGCAAGACGCAGTGGCCAAACTGATATCCTCTCCCACCGATTACCCCCGCGCCTACATCTGCGATGAGTGCGTCGGGGTTTGCAACAGCATCCTTGAGGACGATCGCACCGAGGGCCATCCCGCTTCGACTCCTACCCAGTTGCCCAAGCCGCATGAGGTGAAGGCCTTCCTCGACGAGTACGTGATTGGGCAACAGACTACCAAGAAGAAGCTGGCCGTCGCTGTCTACAACCACTACAAGCGCGTCTACATGAACCGCCAGCGCGGCGGTGAGGTGGAGCTGTCCAAGTCGAACATCATGCTCATTGGCCCAACCGGCACCGGCAAGACGCTGCTGGCGCAGACCCTGGCCAAGATGCTCGATGTGCCGTTCGCCATCGTCGACGCCACCACCCTCACCGAAGCCGGCTATGTCGGCGAGGACGTGGAGAACATCATCCTCAAGCTCTTGCAGGCCGCCGAAGGCGATGTCGCCCGCGCCCAGACTGGCATCATTTACATCGACGAAATCGACAAGATCGGCCGCAAAGACGAGAACCCTTCTATCACTCGCGACGTTTCCGGCGAAGGCGTGCAGCAGGCGTTGCTGAAGATTCTGGAAGGCACTGTGGCCAACGTGCCGCCACAGGGTGGACGCAAGCATCCCCACCAGGAATTCACTCCCGTCGACACCACCAACATCCTCTTCATCTGCGGCGGAGCCTTCGTTGGGCTCGAGCGCATCATCGGGCGGCGCCTGGGCAAGCGTTCCATGGGCTTCCGCACCGACGAGAGCAAAGAAGCCGCCTTCAACGAGGCGCACAAGCGCGACACCGAACTGCTGGCCCAGGTTGAGCCTCAGGACCTTATCAAGTTTGGGCTCATCCCTGAATTCGTCGGGCGGCTGCCCGTGGTCGGCGTGCTCAACGATCTCGACGAAGACGCGCTTATCGAAATCCTCACCAGGCCCAAGAACGCCATCGTCAAGCAGTATCAGCGGCTCTTCGATTTCGAGAGCGTCAAGCTGCGCTTCTCTGACGAAGCTCTGCGCGCCATCTCGCGCGAAGCCATGCACCGCAAAGTCGGCGCTCGCGGACTGCGCATGATCCTGGAAGAACTGATGCTCGACCTGATGTACAACCTGCCAGGTCAGAAGCGCGTGAAGGACTTCGAAGTCACGGCCGACATGGTGCAGAACCGCAACGTGAACCTGCCTCTGGAGAAGGCGGGATAGGGTTCACCGAGAAAGACTTTCCCTCACGGCGCGCCTTCGGTCGCGCCGTTGACTTTTGAGCGCGTCACGGTCTGCACCGGACGGAAGACGTGGGCATACGCGGTGAGAAGACCCATCAGACCCACATAGATGAAGAGCAGATACAGTAGGTAGGTCCCTGCAATCTTCGAACCCGTGCGGTGTCTCTCCGCCGAAAGCGCGAGATGAATGGTCGCGGCAACCAGCGCCATGAGGACGAAGAACAGCTGGAACATGATGCACCCCAACGCATATTGCATTGAGGGTGCCATGTGGCTCCCGTCGAAACCTGCTCGCGCTATTCCACCCGCAGCGCCTCTACCGGATTGACGGAAGCGGCCCGCCGCGCCGGAATGATGCTGGCGAAGAAAGCGCAGACTCCCAGCGCCAGCACCGAACCGCCGAGCACGACTGGATCCCAGCCCTTGACCTCATACAGTTGCGCCGCGATCAGGCGGGAGCACCCGATGGCAACCGGGATGCCGATGGCGAGTCCGAGCAGAATCTGTAGGAATGCGCCGCGCAACACCAGCCTAACGACATTGCTGCGGTCCGCACCCAGCGCCATGCGCACTCCGATCTCTCCGGTGCGCCGCTCGACGGCATAAGCCGTAACACCGTAGAGGCCAACTCCGGCCAGTATCAGAGCGAGAATGCCAAACAGCCCGGTCAACTCAGCAACCGCACGCTGCTGGTCGAGCTGTGCGTCAACGACCTCTTGCATAGTCTGGATGTCGAGCAAGGTCAGGTTGGGATCGACTTCGCTGAAGATGCGGCGGACTTGTGGCTCCAGCCCTTCGACATTTCCATGCACCTGCAACACGGCATTCTCGATAAAGTGCGTGGCGTCGTCAACGTGCTGCATCAGCGGCGAGTCATAGTGGACCCTCTGCGCCAGTGGGGTAAAGAACAGCGGATGCTTCCGGTGGCCGGTGGGATCGGTGTAGTTAGCGTTGCGCACCACGCCGACAATGCGGTAGGTGGTGCTGTACTTCGGCAGGTCCAGCCCAAAGTATGTGCCTAGCGGGTCCTCGCCCGGTTTGAAAAACCGGTGCACAAAGGCTTCATCCACCACCGCGACGTTCTCTGTCGACGCCGTATCACTTTCACTCAGCCCGCGACCACGAAGAATCTGCTGGCCCATGGTCTCCAGATATCCAGGAGTGACATGGTCCCAGGAGGAGCCAACGTCATCTTCCATGCTGGGCATACCATGACCCTGGCGAATCACGATCTCGCCCCAGTTGTCCTCCAGCGGCGCATAGAGAGCCAGGGCAGCGCGCTCGACGCCGGGAATCTGGGCCAGCTTTCGTTCCAGCTCGCGGTACATGGCGTCCAGTTTTGGCTGCGGATAAGACGAGAACGGCGCCGTCAGACTCAGGACAACTCTGTTATTCACTTCAAACCCGAAATCCTGGTGCTGTAAATTCAGCAGGCTGCGCGTCAGCAGCCCGGCTCCCGCAAGCAGGACCACCGAGAAGGTCGCCTGCACAATCACCAGTGCCTTCTGGGAGAAGGACGCGTGGTCGCGAGTGCTCCGGTTGGCACCGCGCAGCGCCTCAGCCGGGTCGGCCCGCGAGGTGAACCACGCTGGCGCGACTCCAAACAACACTCCCGTGAGCAGCGAAACGCCGAAGGCGAACCCCAGGACCATCAGCGATGGTGTAGCTTTAATGGGAACAAAGCCGGGATTGTGGAAGGCAAGGGACACAATGCCCTTCACTCCCGCATAAGCAACCGCGAGCCCCAGCACTCCCCCCATGATGGAAAGCACCAGGCTTTCCGTCAGCGACTGCTGGATCAGCCGCTTGCGCGAGGCGCCGAGCGCCAGCCGGACCGACGTCTGTGTCCGGCGCGCGGCCCCGCGAGCCAGCAGAAGATTGGCGATGTTGGCGCACGCGATCAACAGAACCAGCGCGCAGACCGCCAGCAAAATACGCAGGCTGGCCCCGTAATTTGCTTTCATCACTCCCACGCCGGTCCCCGCAGGAATGATGTTGATCGTCTGCTTGGGCAGACCCGCCTTGATGCCTGCCATCCAGTCCGCCGGCATACCGCTCTCATTTACCAGCCACAGACGCAGCTCATTTGTCAGCCGCCCGGATAGCCCTTCAATCGATGCTCCAGGACGAAGCCTCCCGATGACACGCAACCATGCGGTGAACTGATTCAGGTATGAACTGGCGCCATGAATCAGCACTTCCTGATGAATGGGAATCCAAAGCTCCGGAGGCCGGCCCCGGAGCGTTTCCCCGAAGAAGCCGGGAGGCGTAATACCGACCACAGTAAACGGGTGTCCGTCGAGGATCATGGTCGATCCCACCAGGCTCGGATCAGATCCATATTGCTGCTGCCAGGTGCGGTAACTCAGCATCGCGACTGGCGCGGAGGAGGGTGTGTCATCCGAGGGAAGGATCGTGCGGCCGGCATAGGCGCCGACGCCAAAGGTCGAAAAGTAGTTGCCGCTCACGAACTCACTGCGCAGAGGTTTGGCCACGCGATCACTATCGCCACGACGCGCGCTCAGGTCCGACACCCCGGCTTGAAACGCCGCAAGCTCCGCGAATTCCGGAGTCGACTCCTTCATTCGCTCATAAAAGCGATAGGAGAACATCCCCCAGTTGTCCTGCGGACTCCCCTCGACGCAGCAATCGCGCCCGTCGCCAATGCGATAGAGGCTCGATGGATCCACCACCGGCAGCGACTTCAGCATAACGGTGTGAATCAGAGAGAAGATGGCCGTGGTGGCGCCAATGCCCAGGGCCAGTGTCAGCATGGCCGTCAGGGTGAAAACCGGCGAACGGCGCATCTGCCGGAACGTGTAGGCGATGTCCTGTCGCAGAGTTTGCATGGGGGAACCTCTGGGACAGGTACGCACACAGCGGGAGCGATGTTCCGGAACTCAGGCGCTCCTTGGAATAAATTCTCTGCGTTTCGTCACTTGGAGGCGCGACAACTCCACTCCATGTTCCCGTTTCGTGACACGATCACGATACCGTAACCTGGAACGTCACCGACGCGGTTCCATTTACGGTGACCTGAACTTCGTAGCTTCCCGCAGCCAATTTCACGTTGTTGCCGAAGTGCGTCGTGTCCAGCCCCTTGCCTGCCTCATGCATGCGCACCACGGGGAGTTTTGTCCACTTCATTGGACTCGACGAACTCTCGCGGTAGCTGATCTCAACCTTGGCCTTCTCCACCGGCTTGTCGTTCGCTTTCAGAAAGGCAACCAGGTGATGATTGGGCTGTTCCGGGCCGTTGACTTCAACCGCCTTGGCGCCGCCGTCGCGCACCATCTCGGCCTTGGGCCCGCTGAAGGATTCTGCCGGCAACACCTTCAGCGTGATCGTGTACTTCCCTGCCGTCTCGGTCTTGCTGACCTCCTGTGCCTGGGCGCACGCCGGCAGAATCACACCCAGCGCGAAGACGAAGCTCGCGATGGTCGCGATCCACGAAGTTTTGCGCATATTGTTTCTCCTCTCGCAGTAACGAACAAAACGGTTCAGTATTGCGCCTCCCTTGTCGCGAGTCGGCGGCGCCACCCGAATTTATGAAACCCATGCTCCCAGGAACTACTCCGCGTTGCACTTTTCGGCGACCCGATTGTAGAGCCAGGCGAACACCAAGCCTCCCACTGCGCCGTCGATCAAGGCGTATCCCGACCCCACCAGTGCATCGCCGACATTGCGAGCGCCGTGGAAGCCCGGGTAGACCGAACTGATCCCATTCAGAAATCTTCTTCCGTATCTCGGCTGCGCCACGTGAGCGAGTCCTACAAGCAGTACTCCCCCTCCCCACAGCAGACCCGAAGTAATTGCCATGGCCTTCATTGAAAGTCGCATAATTCCTCCTTATGAAAGAAGCCTAGGCGGCAAAAGCACGTTGCCCGCGTCTCCGCCATAAACCGGTAATCCAGCCGCCTTTTTCCGGATCCAGAAACCGGTAGGCCGCCAGCTTGATGCGGTCGTTGATCAGGAACCAAATCAAGGCGTACACCCAGATCAGCAGTACCCAGCGCCAGCCGATCGGAGTCATAAACAAACCGTAGACCGCGGCCAGGGTCGCCAGTGCTTTCGTAGCAACCGCGCTCCACAACAGAATGGGAGCCGGACGAATCGACCAGAAAGGCCCGCGCGTGCGGGTAACAAAGATCGTCAGATGACCTGCCACCGCCAGCTTCAGGAACATGAACGTCTGTATGGTATCGCGGTTGAGATGAAACACTCGTTCGGCGATGTAAAACAGTCCAAAGGAAGCGATGACTCCGGCGATGCCGAGAACACTTGATATGGTCAGGACCAGCGGCATGTCCCACGCCTCCGGCTGGTTCCGGTAGCGGACTTTGTCATAAGCGATGGCCAGAATCGGACCATCATTCAGCAACGCGAGCAGAACGATCATTGCTGCCGTGACCGGATAGAAGTTGAAGATCAGAATGGCGAGCGTCATGAACAGCAGCACGCGAATCGTCTCCGCAATGCGATAAATGGCATAGCTGTTCATCCGTTGAAACATCTTCCGGCTCTCTTTGATCGCATCGATGATCACGGAGAGGCCCGGGCTTAGCAGTGCGATATCGGCGGCAGCGCGGGCGGCATCGGTAGCCCCTGAAACCGCGATGCCGGCGTCTGCCTGCTTCAGCGCCGGAGCATCGTTGACGCCGTCGCCGGTCATGCCCACAATATGTTTCTCGCCCTGCAATATTTCCACGATGTGGAACTTGTGCTCGGGAAATACCTGCGCGAATCCGTCGGCATTCTCCACAGCTTTGACAAGCTGACTCGCTTCGAAATGTTTCGTCTCCTCCAGCACGCTGGCGTCGACAATGTTCTGTCCCAAGCCAAGCTGACCGGCCATTTCCTTGGCGATGGCGATCTGGTCTCCGGTGACCATCTTCACTTTCACGCCCATCTCTTTGGCGGTAGCGATGGTCGCCTTCGAGTCTTCACGCGGAGGATCGAATAAAGGTAGGACACCCAGGAACTGCCATTGGTTGTTGGCGTCGGTGCGCGCCACGGCGAGAGAGCGAAATCCGCGCCCCGCGAATTCGGAAACTGCCGCGCTTACGGCCGGCTCGACCTGTGCGGCGTTGCTAGCCAGTGCCAGAATCACCTGCACCGCGCCCTTTGTGGTCCGGAGTTGCCTTCCGTCCTGTCCGCTGACCAGAGCTTCGGTCCGCTTATGCACTGGATCAAACGGCTGGAAGTGCCGCAGTTGGTATTTGTCTAGTTCGCCTCTGTCCTTCAGGCCGCCAAGCACCGCAAGGTCAATCGCGTCCTGGCTTTCAGCACGTGACGCCAGCGCTCCAGCCAGGATGACCTCCTCCGGCTGTACCCCGGGCACGCAGAATGGCACTCCCAGCGTCAGCTTGTTTTGCGTCAGGGTGCCGGTCTTGTCCGAACACAAAACGTCGATGCCGGCCAGCTCCTCCATGGCTGCGAGATGCGTAACGATGGCCTGTTTCTCCGCCAGCTTGCGTGCTCCCACCGCCATCGTTACCGACAGCACCGCCGGCATGGCAACGGGGACGGCCGCGATCGTAAGCACCAGAGCAAACTGCACCGTGGTGAGCATTGGGTCGCCACGGAAGAGGGCAACCACCAGAATCAGGATCACCAGCGCCAGCGCGATGAAGATGAGGAAGTCGCCGATCTTCAACACCGCACGCTGAAAGTGGCTGACCGTGTGCGCCGTCTGTACTAGCTTGGCTGTCTTGCCAAAGTAGGTCTTGGCACCGGTGGCCGAGACAATGGCGTTTGCTTCACCCTGCTTGATAATTGATCCGGAGTAGACCGTCTCTCCTGTCTTGCGCTCCACGGGCAACGATTCGCCGGTAAGCGCCGACTGGTCCACCTCGACCGGGTCGCCTTGCAGAAGCTTGGCATCTGCGGGAATGATCTCGCCGATGGCCACACGCATCAGGTCGCCCGGCACAAGTTCGCGGGCGGGAATCGTCTTCCATGCCCCATCGCGCCGGACAGTGGCGTGCAGCGCCAGCTTCGCCTTGAGCGCCGCAACCGCGTTTCCTGCCTGGTATTCCTCCCAGAAGCCTACTGCGGCGTTCATGAGCAGCAGCACGAAAATAATGCCGAAGTCTTCCCAGTGCCGTACCACGGCAGAGAGAATGGCAGCCACCTCGATCATCCACGGGATCGGTCCCCAGAAGTAGGAGAGAAACTTCCGCAGCGCATTCGTCTTCTCCTCCGGCAGCTCGTTGTAGCCGTATTTCGCCAACAACGCCTGCGCTTCGGGGTCGCTGATTCCCTCAACCTGAACTGCGGATTGGGACTCAACTGCTTCGGGTGCCGCCCCGCCATTTGCAGACGTGGTATCAGCCACCGCGCTGGGGGTGTGATTAGGTTCAGGCTGTTCCATGATTCCGTCTCCAGAACACTGATGTCTCTGTGAAGTTGACGGTTGCGTTCAGTCGGTGATTGTCGCCATTCGAAGGCGCGTTTTTGACAGGGCGCTACTCCGCTTGGAACCCAAAAGCAGCCCCTGCTCAGGCACGTCTAAGGTTGATTCTAGGAGTCCGTAGAGTTTTCGCTGTGACTGGCATCACATGCGGCCGCAACATCGCTGGATGAAGACATCGATCACACTATCACCATAAATGGCAGCACCTCGCGGTCTTAAGCGGTCTTAAAATGTCGCGCCGTTTACACACAACGATGTGTCCGGAGTCGAGGCAAAAAAAAATCCCACTCATCGCCAAACGGAAATGAGTGGGCCCTGATTGATAGAGCGTCTATTTGAAGGTGACGTTGCTGCGGGACAGGTAGTCCCGGTGTGCTGAAAGATCCACGACCGAGTCGAAGGCCGGGCCGGCCATGGGATTCGACTGCAGCATCTGCAGAAGCGCCTGTCGGACCTTGTCCACTCCGTCTGCACTGGCGGCAATGTAGTTGACGAAAAACATGCCCGGCGCGTCCGTGTGAAAGGCTTCGGTGTCGATGTCATACTCGTGAATCACACCCTGGGCCAGCAACTTCTCGAACAGGGGAGCGATCAGGTCTTGGCTCATCATTTCGATGGCACCGTCGTCGGCAGTCGCCTTCAGCTTGTAGACACTTGTCTCGGTGTAGACGTCCTTCCAGCTTCCGGAATGCCAGTTGTAATACCGGCTCTGGTAGATTCCATCCCAATGCTTGGTGGCCGACTCCAGCACTGAGCGGGTACTGCTGCCGTTCTTGTAAAACTGGTCGAGCACGTTGAGCAGGCCGGCCATCGACATCGCCGCCCACCAGTCGTCATGCGTCGGCCCATCCACCTGATGCACAAGCGTCACGTCGTCGCCGAAACCGACAATCGTTCCGTTCGCCATTGCCTGTTGTAGGACCGCTTGGTCTTCAGCCCGCGTTTTTTCCATATCCGCCCACTGCGCGCGCGGGATCACCCACTCGCCGACGTAGAAGTACACCGGGGCCTTCGCTTTTACGCCGGCCTCCTGTGCTATCGCTGGTGACGCCATCAAAGCTACGAAGCCAGCCAGTACCAGAGCACCAACAACCCACCACTCTTTGCTCTTCATGCTTGCTCTCCTGAAGGTTAGTTGAAACCGTAATGCCGGTTATGAAGCCCAGGGAGCGAACTGCGGTGGCGGCGCCTTGGTCGCTGCGAGTCGAGGTTCGCTTGTGTTCTTAGTTAATTGGTTCTGAAACTCGGGAAAGGATTATGGGCGCACTTGTCCCTGAACACAATCGAACAATTGTGCCGGTAACGGCACCCTCTCTTGGTGGTGCTTTTGTGGATAACTTGCTGCACTTGAGGGCCACCACCCACGTCACCGCAAAGACGTGTGGCGACAGCCCACCAGTCCGAATCTTCAGATCATGATGATCATGTCGTCCAGCCGGGTCGGATACCTGTTTATGATCTCGCCCTTGTCCTTGCCGACAATCACCGTATCCGAGTGGCGGAAGCCGCCCCAGTTGGGATCGTAGACACCCGGCTCGCAACTGAACGTCATTCCCACCTGCAGCACCGTCTTGTCGCCGTCGGCGATCCACGGCGACTCATGTCCTTCCAACCCGATGCCATGCCCGGTGCGATGCTTCAAGAACTGTCCGTAGCCGGCCTTGCGCACCTGGTCCAGGCTCATCTTGTCGACCTCCTCGGCAACCATGCCTTCCTTCATGTTCGCCGCGCCGGTATCGTGCGCCGCCAGCATCGCATCGTAGAGCTTCTTGGCATGGTCGCTGGGCGGGCCCACGCAGAAGGCGCGCTCGCACTCCGTGTTATAGCCGCCGACGGTTGCTCCAAAGCTCAGAATCAGCGCGTCGCCTTTCTTCAGCCGGTCTTTACTCGGCACGGCATGGGGGAAAGCCGACCGCTTGCCGAAAGGAACCAATCCGCCGAATGGCGGTGAAATCTCCACTCCCACCACCGAAGTCAACTCCTTCGACATCTTGTCCGCCACCGCATCTGCCGTCGCCTTCAGGATCTCATCCTCCGTGACACTGCCATTCGCCTCAATGTAAGCGCGGCCCGACTGCACCGTGTAATCGGCAAAATAACAGGCGCGCCTCATCACGCCGATCTCAGCCGGGTCCTTGACCCAGCGCATCTCCTCCACGATGTCGCCCGCATTGACGAACTTCGCCTTCGGCGCACCCAGCTTCATCTGCGCCAGCCGCGACGGCGTGCACTCCTCAATGCCGATGGTGCCGCCCACTCCCTTCGCCGAGATGCGCTCGAAGATCCAGCGCACCCGGTTCACCGGGCCGGGATAGTCGAAATACGCCTCGTAATCCTTCACCCACCACAGCTTCACCTGGTCGGACTCAAGCTCGGGGATAAACAGCGCCGGCTCGCCCGAGGCGGGGATCAGCACCGCGAGTGGGCGCTCCGTAGACAGATGATAGTAGCCGGTCGTGTAGATCACGTTGTGCGAGTTGAGCAGCACCAGCGCATTCAGCTTGCGCTCCGCCATCTTGCCCTGTACCTGCTTGATCTTCTGCTGATACCACTCCGGCGGCAGCCGGTCCGGCCCCGGAGGCGCAGGATAGCTGGCCTTGATCTGCAACGCGTGCGTGTTGCCGAACGATGTGGCCGAGGCGGTGATGGTGAGAGCGGCGGCTCCGCTAGCGGTCTGGAGGAATCGGCGGCGAGAACGAGAAGAAGAGAGGCCCATGGTTCGCTCATAAGCGCAACGTTATATTCCCACCGCCGCACCAAGGTCAAGCGACTCTGGAACTCAGCCGACAGCAAGCCGCAACATAGTTCGAGACAAAACAACGCCCCGCCCAAGCTGATTCGGACGGGGCTTTCTCACCCGGTAAATGATTCGCCGCTTAGTCTCCCGTGTGCGTTACCTCCAGCTCGCGTGTGGTGTACTCGCCTTCTTCCAGCACCGCCCGCTTATCGAACGAGTGGCCGGTCACCAGTCCCAACACGAACCAGCCAAGCACCAGCGCACCGAAGGCGAACAGCGTATCGCCAAACATGCGCATCCAGCGCAGCCGCGTCAGCATCGGCGTTTGCATGAACTCCGCCGACCGTGCATACCACGTGCCATACTCGACCGAGGCCCACGCCTGCAACAAGCCCACCGGCAGCATGCTCAATACAACCATCAGCGCCAGGCCAATGTTGATCGACCAGAATGCGATGAACAGCGGACGGTCACGCCACTTCAGTCCCGGCCGCAGCGCCCGCAGGCAGAACAGCATCAGTCCGAGCCCGAGCATCCCGTACACCCCGAACAGTGCCGTGTGTCCGTGGACCGGCGTTAGGTTCAGTCCCTGTACATAATAGAGAGCGACCGGCGGATTGATCATGAAGCCGAACAGCCCCGCGCCCACAAAATTCCAGAAGGCGACCGCCACGAAGAAGTAGATCGGCCATTTGTAGGCGCTGACCCATGCTGTCTCCGACGTGCCCCGCGACAGGCGAATGTTCTCCCAGGCTTCGAACCCGACCAGCACCAGCGGCACCACCTCAAGCGCGCTGAATATGGCTCCCAGAGCCAGCACCGAGTTTGGCATTCCCGTGAAGTACAGATGATGGAAGGTTCCGATAATGCCTCCCGAGAGGTAGATCACCGTAGAGAACAGCACCGCTCGCGTTCCCGTCGACACCGACAGCAGCTTCAGTCGCGTAAACAGGAAGGCGATCACCACCGTGGCGAAAACCTCAAAGAAGCCTTCAACCCACAGGTGGACCACCCACCACCGCCAGTACTCGGCGGTAATCAGCGGACTGTGCTGGCCATACATGAGGCCCGCCGCGTAGAACACCGGTATGGCTATGCTTGAAACCAGGAACAACATGAGCAAGGAGCGGTTCTCATCGTGACGTGCGAGCGCCGGTTTTAGCCCCCGCCACATCAGCCATAGCCAGAAGACCAGGCCGCCGAAAAGCAGTATCTGCCACACCCGGCCAAGGTCAACATACTCATAACCCTGGTCCCCAAACCAGAACCACAGATTGCCCAGCTTCTGCTCGATACCCAGCCACTCGCCGGCGAGTGATCCGACAACCACCGCGACCAACGCGACAAACAGCACATTCACGCCCAGGCGCTGCCCCTTCGGCTCAAACCCGCTAACTGCGGGAGCGATGTAGAGGCCGGTCGCCAGCCACGAGGTTGCGATCCAGAAGATACCCAGTTGCAAATGCCAGGTGCGCGCCACCGAATACGGCAGCCATTTCGCCAGCGGGATGCCGTAGAAGCCTCCTCCTTCCACCGCGTAGTGCGCGACGATCGCTCCCAGCGCAACCTGCACCACCCACAATGCCGCGACCACGAAGAAGTATTTCACCGTCGCTTTTTGCGAGGGCGTTGGCCGCAGACCCAGCAGCGGATCGCGCTTGGGCATTATGCCGGTTGAAGGCGTATGCTCCTGCGAAGCGAAGTACCACACCATGGCGCCAATCCCCGCCAGCAGCAGCACAAAGCTGATGATGCTCCACACGATGGTTGCTGCGGTGGGTCGATTCCCCACCAGCTCCTCATGAGGCCAGTTCTGCGTATAGGTAACCTCCTGTCCGGGGCGGTCAGTGCTCGCAGCCCATGCTGTCCACCAGAAAAAGGCGGCCATTTCATGCTGTTTGGTGGGATCGGTCAACGCCCCGGCAGGAATGGCGTATTCATTGCGGCCCTTGCCATACACATCGGCGTAGTAGGCAGCCAGCTCTTGGAAGGCCGCAGCGCGATCGTCGTCGAGAACAATCGTGTCGGTTGCGGGATCGTAAGTGTTGCGCCGCGTAATCTCCGTCAATCTACCTTGTAGCTCGGCCCGGGTTTCCTCGGGTGCGGCAGCGTAGCTGGCGAATCCCTTCTGCTGCGCCCAACGGTTTAGCACGATCACGGATTGGCGATGCAGGTAATCGGCGCTCCAGTCAGGAGCGACGTAAGCTCCGTGTCCCCAGATCGTCCCAATCTCCTGGCCTCCGGTGGACTGCCAGACGTTCTGGCCGTTGCGGATGGTCTCACCGGTGAACAGCACTTGGCCATCGGCAGTGGTTACCTTTGATGGAATCGGCGGACCGTTGTTAATGGCCTTGTAGCCCACGCCCCCGAGCACAGCGAACGAACCCAGCATCACTATGCCCAGTGCGATCCAAAGCTTTTTGTATTGCATGTATGAAATCTCCAATATGAGTGAACTTGGTTTGTGGTCCGGTCTACTGTCGGCTTTCCATCGCCGCTGCACGCGGAAACAAAATGTTGTTTTCCAGATGAATATGCTGATGCAGGTCAGCTTCGAAGCCTTGCAGCGCTTCGAACAGCGCGCGATAGCTGGCACAGGCGTCATTGGGCAGTTTGTAATCGCCGGTGATGGAGCGTAGTGAGCGCAACGCATCGCCCGCCCCGTCGTGCTCCTGCATCATCATGCCGATGGGGTTCATCACCGTACCAAACATGGCGGGCGGCGCCGGCTCTCCCGCCAGAACACTCTCTTCCATGCGCAACACATAGGGAAACAAAATCTGTTCTTCTTTCATCAGGTGAAGGAAGAGTTCCTCGCTCAGAGCGGAAAAAACTTGCTGGACCTCCAACAGCTCGGGATGGTTCTTGCCGTGGACCCCGACCACCTTCTGCGCCAGTGCGTTGATCCGCGGGCACTCGCTGCGCACGAAAACGTGATGAGTGGAGTTGATGTGCGCAATCAAGTCGGCCAGCGGCTTGTTCTGCCAGTCCTCGCTTGCGCCGAATTTGCTGGCGGCGGCTGCCCGCTGCTTTAACCGGTCGAGCGCTTCCTCCACCGGAATCTTTGCCTGCGCGCAGGCCTCGCCCAGCGTGCGGCTCCCGCCACAGCAATAATCAATGCCCAGCGCTTCGAGCTCGCGCGTGCTGCCCGGTATCTCGGCGGCAATCTCGCCCACCGTCTTCGTCGTTGCAATTGTCATCCGATCGCCTCCTGCGAACTCCGAACTCTGCTCGGGTTCGCCTTACAGAAGGCAGACTAGAGGATCAAGTTCCCGCCCACTATGACTTCAGTCACGGTCAGCCAAAGGAGTTAAACTTTACCCCGCTGAGACTTTAGTCACTGCACCGGCGCCGATCGCAGGCTGAAATAATAGGTATGAAGCCCGCAAATCCTGCCATCGACTTTTCCCGGCAACCCTACATCGTGATCTGGGAAGTCACCCAGGCCTGCGACCTGGCCTGCGTTCACTGTCGCGCCTGCGCCCAGCCGCGCCGCGATCCCTACGAGCTGTCCACAGAAGAAGGCAAACGCCTGATCGACGAAATCGCCGCCATGCACGTGCCGGTATTCGTCATCACCGGCGGCGATCCCATCAAGCGGCCCGACTTGTTCGAACTCGTCGAGTACGCCACCCAGGTCGGCGTTCGCGTTTCGCTGACGCCCAGCGCAACTCCCCTGCTCACTCGGGAAGTCGTGCATCGCCTGAAGAAGAGCGGCCTCGCCCGCCTCGCGGTCAGCCTGGATGGGTCCAACGCGGAAGTCCACGACGCCTTTCGTGGCATGTCAGGTTCCTTCGAACGCACCATGGATGCCATCGCATGGGCGAACGAGGTCGGCCTGCCGGTGCAGATCAACACCACTTTCAGCCGCCGCAACGTTGAAGATTTCGAGGAGATCGCTGCCCTGATCGAGCGCAAAAAGATCGCCCTGTGGAGCGTCTTCTTTCTGGTGCCAACCGGACGCGGCAAGTCGAGCGACCTGCTGTCGGCCGAGGAATTCGAAGCCATCTTCGAGAAGCTGCACGACCTTTCGCAGCGCGCTCCGTTTCACATCAAGACCACCGAAGCGCAACACTACCGCCGCTACGTTTTGCAGCAGCAGATTGCCGAGCGCCGTCGCGGCGAACGGCCATCGTCGGCGGCACCGGAAAAAGTTGAAGACACCGTCGGCCGTGCGCCACGCGGACTGAACGATGGCAAAGGCTTCGTCTTCATCTCCCACACCGGCGAGGTATTCCCCAGCGGCTTCTTCCCGCTCTCCGGCGGAAGCGTGCGCTCCGATTCGCTGGCCCGCATCTATCGCGAGTCGCCGCTCTTCCAGCAGCTTCGCGATCCCGATCAGCTTGGCGGCAAGTGCGGAGCCTGCGAGTTCCGCCACATCTGCGGAGGATCGCGTGCCCGTGCCTTCGCCATGACCGGCGACCCGCTGGCGGAAGAACCCTGCTGCGCTTACATCCCGAAGAACTATGTGGCGCCCGAAGTGCCCCCGTCGCTGTGGAAACGCCCGCCCGAGTTACGTGTGCTTGAGCAGTGAAGTCGGAGTGGCCCGATTCTCGGGCTCATGAGATACAATGTATCTCATGGCGACAACCATGGTTCACGTCCGGATTGATGAGAAGCTGAAGCAGAAAGCCGGCAAGGCTCTGGCGGCCATGGGCATGTCGGTTTCCGACGCCGTGCGCCTCTTGCTGGTGCGCGTGGCCGCCGAACAGGCCCTTCCCTTCGAGATACGAGTCCCGAATCCCACGACCGTCAAGGCGCTGCAGGCGGCCGAGAAACGCAAGGGCAGGAAGCTCACTTCACCTGATGCTCTCTTTAGAGATCCGCAGAGGCGGATTTGAAGGGGCACGGCTTCAGCCGCGCCGTCACGACGCTCCGTTGCCTGCGCCTTTAGGCGCTGAGGACCTGCTTTCCCGTCAGCGGCCTGAAGGGCGCCTTTTAGACCCCAAATCTGAAGGCAACTACCCTGTCGAGCTCTCCAGCTCAGCTTCCAGCTTCTTCAGCGAAGGAATCGCCACATTGCGGTCATCGACGCGAATCAGGCCGTCAGCCTGCAAGCGGCTGAGGTTGCGCGAAA
This sequence comes from uncultured Acidobacteriaceae bacterium, assembly GCA_963747055.1. Taxonomy (GTDB): domain Bacteria; phylum Acidobacteriota; class Terriglobia; order Terriglobales; family Acidobacteriaceae; genus CAVVDY01. The sequence goes on from CAVVDY010000010.1 coordinate 75,995, forward strand.
CCAGCTCGCGCACCGTACCGATCTGCGCTGCCAGTTCACTGTTGTTGGCTGGGAGCACCAGCGTCACCGCCTCGCCGTTACGGCTGCCCTGTGATTTTGCCAGTCGAACCAGCAAGGCGATCAGGCGATGACGGACTGTCGTGAACGACAGCTCCTCGATAATGCCGACCAGCCGCCGTAGCCGCCCGCCTACCACGCGTAATACCTTGAGCGCCACCTGAGGATGTTGCAGGCAGAGCGCCTGAAAATCCTGCCGGCTGAAGAAGAACAGATTGCACTCATTCACCGCCTGTGTGGACGCAGGATAGTTGCCGCCATCAAACACCGGCAGCTCCGCGATGGAACTGCCCGGGCCATCAATCGAGAGCACCTGCTCGCGCCCTCCCGCCGACGACTTGAAGATGCGCACATTGCCACTCTGCACCACGTAGAGCCCGGCGCACGCGTCGCCCTCGTTGAAGATAATCTCGCCCGGCTGAAATCGCCGCTGAACCAGGCGCGGCATCAGGAAGGCAAACTCCTGCTCCGACAGGCTGGAGAAGATAGGAACGCGCTTCAAAAGCGCCAGGGCAGCTTCAGCATCAACGGCCATGGTGAGATTGTATCCGTGGAAGTCAACCAGCAGATCAATAGACGTGCCGCTGTCAGACCGTGGTGGTTTCGGGCACCGTCCGCACAGCCTTTCAGCCTGCCGACAAATTTATTTGAAGGGATGCTCCGCGTCAGGGCACGACTTCTAGTCGTGCCGATAAGGTCCTCACTTTTGAGAATGATGAACGGACTTCAGTCCGTGCGGGCCGCTTCTGCACTCTATGCGATGCATGAATCATTGCAGAACCTGCGTTCCACGAACCCACGCTCGAAGAGCGAAAAAATCTGTAGCCCAGGACGGAAGTCCTGGGTATAGTCTCGTTCTTTCTCGGAGCCCCTTCGGGGCGGCACGGTTTCGGCGTCATTGATAGCACTCCGATTCTGAACGAGTTCAACCCTTTAGCGTCTCCTCCCTCACCGTAAGCTGCTGTATCAGCTCTTTGCGTACCTCGTACCCCCGCCCCGGCTTCTCCGGAACTGCGATCGTACCCTGCGGAGACACCCTCACCTCCGGCTCAATGATGTCTTCTTTCCAATAGCGCTTGGAAGCTGACACATCGCCCGGCAGCTTGAAGTTCGCCAGTGTCGACAGTGCCACATTGTGGGAGCGGCCAATCCCCGACTCCAGCATGCCGCCGCACCACACCGGAACATTGAATCGTTCCGCAGCATCATGCACGGCGACAGCCTCGCTGAACCCGCCAACCCGGCCAACTTTGATATTGATGATGCGCGCCGCACCCAACTCCAGCGCGGCCGCGGTATCGCGCGCGCTACGAATGGCCTCATCCAGGCAGATCGCGGTCTGTAGCTGCTTCTGCAACTTCGAATGGAAGTAGAAATCGTCACTCCAAAGCGGCTGCTCGATCATCAGCAGCTCGAATCGCTCGAACTCCTGCAGGTGCGGCAGATCGTCCATCGTATACGCCGAGTTGGCATCACAGCTCAACAGGATGTCAGGCCAACGCCTCCGGATCTTCTCCAATACCTCAACGTCCCATCCCGGCTTCACCTTGACCTTGATGCGCTGATAACCGGCCGCCAGCTCAGCTTCAATCTTCTGTAACAACTGCTCGTGCGAATCCTGAATCCCGATACTCACACCGCAGGCGATCTCCCGCCGCTCACCGCCAAGCAACTGCCACAGCGGAACGTTCTTCTCCTGCGCCTCTGCGTCCCACACGGCGTTCTCCAGCGCCGCCTTCGCCATACGATGCTGGCGGACCTTGCCCAGCAGCGCCGGAACTTCCCTGCCCGCCAAAACCGTCTTCCCCAGCAGCGATGGCGCCAGGTATCGCACCGTCACATCCCATGCGCCCTCGATGTATTCCTCGCTGTAATAAGGTTGTTCGCCGGCAACGCACTCCCCCCAGCCTTCCAGCCCGTCGCCATGGACCGTGACCAGCATCACCCGCCGCGTGTACGTGCGGCCAAAGCTCGTCTCAAAGAAGTGAACGAGCGGCATCTTCAGTTCGCGCAATGTGATAGCTTCGATTTTCATATGTAGGATTCACCACAGAGGCGCGGAGGCCACTGACGTCGCGTTGAAGGGGCGCGGCTTCAGCCGCGCCGGAAAGACCGCGAGATGCAAGGCTTTAGCCTCTGAGGGCAATTCGACTCGTTTCGTGCTAACGAACGCCCGCAGCGGGCTGAAGCTCACTGTAACCGGCTTCAACGGCGCGCCTGAAGGCACGCCTCTTCAATCTCCCCCTCCCTGGTGCGCCTTACTCCTTCGTCGCATACGACCAGTCCTCATCCCACCGCCCCAGCAAAAACACGCCGCTACCATCGTCATCGCGGCCATAGCCCAGACACGCCAACCCATCCGCAAACGCCTCGAGAAACATTTCTCGATTCCGCTCCTGCACCGCAGCCGCTTTGGGCCGGGTCTCTTCCGCAGCCTTCCAGGCATAAATTTCCGCCGGAACCGAAATCTGCACCTCCGCCTGGAATCCGGGAAGGCTTCCCGACGACAGCAACGACTCCACCCGCTTCGACTTGATCCACCACTCGGCGACCAGCCGGTCCGTCGGCAGAAAGCCCTGCAGCGGCGACGTGGTAATGCCGTACTGGTTCAGGTTGTAGCGTCGCGCAATCGCTCCCAGCCGCTCCAGATTGAAGTAGGCATTCTTGATCTCCAGCGGATCGAAGGTCCACTCGATCAGATCGTAGCCCCGCGCAATCGCGTCCTCCCGCTGAAACAACTTGATCCGCCGCCCCAACCCTGTGTTGCGATGGCTCTCCTTCACTCCCAGCATGTGCGAGTGCAGGTAGGCATAGCGGCGGTGCGTTGCCGGAATGGAAAGCGCAAACCCAACGATCGTGTCGCCCTCCCACGCCCCGATCACCTGGCCGCCGATCTTAGCGGCCAGCGAGAACACCCGCAGCGGCACCAGTTCCAGATCGCTGAAGCCCCACACCTCGCGCTGCAACTCCAGGCACTGGTTGAATTCCTCCAGCGTGCTACAGGACCTCAACTGCAAAGTGTCGGCGCTCATGCCTTCTCCCGTTGCTTCGACTCCTGCCACAACGATTCCATCTCCGCCAGCGAGGCCTCGTCCGGCTTGCGCCCCTGCTCGCGCAGCCGTCCCTCCAAATATTCAAAGCGGCGGCGAAATTTGCGGTTCGTTTTTCGCAGCGCTGACTCCGGATCGAGCGAAAGATAGCGCGCTATGTTCACCAGTACAAACAACAGGTCGCCAACCTCGTCCTCCAACCGCGCACGCAGCTCGTCGGGCATCTTTCACCCCGCGCGCACTGGCAACATCGCTCGCCGACTGCGGTCGCGGGCCCGGCTCAGGATACTCCTTCAGGTTCTGCCGCAGCTCATCCGTCTCTTCCTGCAGCTTGTCGAAGAGCCCTTCGATGTTCGGCCAGTCAAAGCCAACATTCGCCACACGCGAGCTGATCTTGTACGCCTCCATCAGCGCCGGCACCGCCGACGACACGCCGTGCAGCACCGACTCAGGATGGCCCCCCTTCCCCGCCGCGCCGTTCTCCGCCGCCCGCTTCTTCTTCTCTTCCGCCTTCAGCGCCTGCCAGTTGCGCAGCACTTCGCCGGGAGTATCGGCCTTCACCTCGCCGAACACGTGCGGATGCCGGTCCACCAACTTGTTCGACAAGCGATCCAGCACGTCGTCGATGGTGAAGTGCTTTTCTTCCGCCGCCATCTCGGAATAGAACAGAACTTGCAGCAGCAGATCGCCTAGTTCGCCGGTCAGCTCATCCCAGTCGCGCGCGTCGATGGCCTCCAGCACCTCGTAAGTCTCTTCCAGCGTGTAGGGCTTGATAGTGTCGAAGGTCTGTTCGCGGTCCCAGGGACATCCGCCCGGAGCTCGCAGCCGCGCCATGATTGACACCGCCCGCTCAAATCGTTCGCCAGTTGTAGGCATGGCAAACAATCTAAATGAGACCGTGGCTTTGCGCTACGCGTCCCTATCCGAGCTTTGCTGCACGCTTCTCCCGCGGCCCTGAAAAAACGCGGCTCAATAGCCCCGGATCATCCGAAATCACGCCGTCGACTCCCCATGCTGCAAGCCGCCGTTGCTCTGGTTCCAGATTTACTGTCCAGGTGAGGACCTGCAGTCCGCGTTCGTGAACCTCATCAGCCATGGCCTGGGTGATCAGCGTGTGATGCGGCAGGAAGGCCCCGACCGGCAGATTCCTCCATCGTGAAATATCAGACGAGCGATCACACAGGTAGCCCAGCGGTAGCGTCGGGTCGATTTCATGCAGACGATGAAGTACTTCCGGCAGGAAGGAAGAAACCAGATAACCGCAACGCGGCCGGCAATTGCCGAGCGCTTTCGCAATTAGCTCTTCTCCGCCGGCCACCTTCACCTCGATGTCGAGGTAGGCGCGATCCCCGAATGCCTCGAGCACCTCTTCGAGACATGTCAGCGCCAGCCCGCTGCGGCTCCGCAGCGTTTCGAACAGAGACGTGCTGACCTTGCAGCCGCCCAGCCACGCATTGTGACAAATTACGAGCCTCGCATCGCGCGTGATGCGAACATCGAACTCGAATCCGTCGCAGCCTTCATCCAGGGCATATTCAAAGCAGGCGAGCGTGTTCTCTGGAGGTACCTGTGCCGCATCGGAACTCGGCCCGAATCGGGAGGTCAGCCGCGCGCCCCGATGGCCAAGCAGCAGCGGCCTGCCATTCTCACCGCCAGTTCCTGCCGACAGATCGGTAGGGGAAGAGGCATTAGTCCGGGCGTCGCTCCGCTCGATTCCGCGCGCCTGCCCCGAAGTGGCCGTTTGCCTCGTCATCGCCTATCCTCCGTGCTATACCATAACGTCAGCCACCTCATGAAGCGTATTGCGATCCTCGGCTCCACGGGCTCCATCGGCAAGAGCACGCTCAAGATTGTTGAAGCCTTTCCCGATCGCTTCTCCGTCGTGAGTCTGGCAGCCGGCGGCAATGTCGATCTGGCCTTCGAGCAGGCGCGACGCTGGCACCCCAAGGTGGTTTCGATGGGATCGGCCGAGGCCGCAACCCATCTGCACGACATGCTAAAGAAGGTCGGCCTGACCTATGGAATTGAAGTCGCTCATGGGCCGGAGGGCACCGTCAAGGTCGCCACTCATCCGGAAGCCGACTTCGTGGTCAGCGCCATCGTCGGAGTCGCTGGACTCGAAGCCACCTACGAGGCGGTGAAGGCCGGAAAGACGGTCGGTCTCGCCAACAAAGAATGCGTTGTCACCGCCGGCGACCTGATCGTCACCGAAGCTCGCCGCCAGGGCAAGCCGCTGCTTCCCATCGACAGCGAACACAACGCTATCCATCAGTGCATGCGCGGAGGCCGCCGGCACGAGGTCCACCGCGTCTGGCTCACCGCCTCCGGTGGCCCGTTCCTGCACACTCCGCGCATGGATTTCGCCAACATCACCGTCGAGCAGGCCCTGAACCACCCCACCTGGAAGATGGGCCGTCGTATCACCATCGACTCGGCGACATTGATGAATAAGGGTTTCGAGGTCATCGAGGCCTGCCGCCTCTTCGATATGCCCCCCAGCCGGGTCAGCGTCATCGTGCATCCCCAGAGCACCATTCACTCCATGGTCGAGTTCGTTGACGGCAGCCTGCTGGCACAACTAAGCGTAACCGATATGCGGTTACCGATCCTCTACGCCCTCACCTATCCCGACCGCATTGAGAGCGATCTGCGCTTCCCGGTTAGCCAGCTCAAGCGTCTCGACTTCGAGGAGCCTGACCTGGAGAAATTTCCTTGCTTACGTTTGGCTTACGAAGCTGTCGAAGCAGGAGGTGCCAAGACGATCGCGTTGAATGCGGCAGATGAAATCGCAGTCGCCTCGTTTCTCGAAGGCCGTATTGGATTCGAGGACATCCCGGCTACAATATCTGTAGTAGTCCGTGAAACATCCGCGCAGGTGCCTGAATCTATAGAAGAGGTACTCAATCTGGACGCAGATGCCCGCCGCAGGGCCCGGCATCACATCCAGGAGATCGGCCCGGTTAAGGTAGCGTCTTCCCCCAATTCGCTCCTCGACCGGCGCAGAGAGTTTTCCCGGTAACAGAGGTCTATGGAATCGTTTTTGATCGCGGTGGTTTCAATGGCCGTCGTGCTCGGCATCATGATCCTGGTGCATGAGTTTGGCCACTATGCCGCAGCCAAATTGCTTGGCGTGCGGGTCGACGTCTTTTCGATCGGCTTCGGCAAGCGCCTGGTCGGCTTCCGGCGCGGCGATACCGACTACCGCATCAGCGCCCTGCCGCTCGGCGGATACGTCAAGATGGCGGGCGAGAATCCGCTGGAGTCGCGCAGCGGATCGGCCGACGAATTCATGTCCCACCCGCGCTGGCAGCGTTTCATCATCGCCATCGCCGGCCCCGCGATGAACATCTTCCTCGCCATCGGACTGCTCACCTTTGTTTTCATGGTGCATTTCGAGCATCCGGTGTACCTCGACCAGCCTGCGGTGATCGGCTGGGTCATCGAGAACTCTCCTGCGGCCAAGGCCGGAATCCAGGCGGGCGATCGCATCTCGCGCATCGACGGGGTGCAGAATCCCACGTGGGAGGACGTACTGCTCAAGACCGCAGTCCCGACCAATCAGCCCATCAGCGTGGCGGTACAGCGCGGCAACCAGATTCTGGAAAAGCAGGTCAAGGCTCAGCCCCAGGGCAACGATTACGATCCCTACCGCACCTTGGGATGGGTGCAGGACGAACCCATTACGGTGACGCAACTCGAGCCCAACATGCCCGCCACCAAGGCCGGAATCCAGTTGGGCGACCAGATCGTCGCCATCAACGGTGTCGCGGTGCACTCGCTCTACTCGGTGATCCACTACCTGCAACTAAGCGATGGCAAGCCCGTCGACATCACTGCCGTCCGCAAAGGGCAGGAACTGCACTTCCAGGCCACTCCGGTCATGACCAACGAGAACGGCCAGAAGCGCTATCGGCTGGGCTTCCAGTCTGTGCCGGTACAGGTTGACAAGCTGCCCTTCGCCGAGGCCCTCAGCCGGTCGGTCGAAGAGAACAAGAAGTACTCGGTGCTCATCCTGAATCTGGTGCACAAGATGATCGAGCGCCAGACCTCCATCAAGCAGATGGAAGGCCCCATTGGCATCGCCCGCGCTTCCGGCGAGGCGGCGCAGGAGCCGGGCTGGACGCCGCTGCTGAGCCTGATGGCAGGCATCAGCCTGAACCTCGGCATCTTCAACCTGCTGCCCATCCCCATCCTCGACGGCGGCATGATCTTGATGTTGGTTATCGAAGGCGTCATTCGCCGCGACATCAGCATGAGGATCAAGGAGCGCATCTACCAGACGGCGTTTGTCTTTCTGGTGCTCTTCGCCGTAGTCGTGATCTACAACGACATCATGAAGGCCCTGCCAAGCCTGGCGCAGCGGCTGCCGTAGGAAGGCCGCTTTTCGCGCTTCGCTTGATTAGATAAACCGTGTCGGCTCCATGCCGCCGCATACACTCGATGCCATCAAGCTACCAAGGCTCGGAGGAAAGGGGCCGAGCACGGTTATCTAATCAGCCCAGTTTGAAAACCTGACTGACATAGGCGCCTTTCGACTCGGCGCTGCGGAAAGCCGCGTAATCTTCGGGTGGCACGTCAAAGTAGTCGTAGATGTCCGTTCGTTCCCCGAAAACAACAGGTTTGCCCTTCATTCCGGAATGTCTGCCGGTTTCAGAAACGACAACTTTCGCCGTGGCATGAAGGCTGCAAAGCCAGTCATCCATGATTTGAACTCATCTTCAGATATCGCCTCCAGGTCAAGAAGCCGCGGCAGCAAAAGCATGTCCGTTTTGCTTGACGAGAATGCCGGCTGACAAGTCGTAGCTGATTGAACTCCGCAATCCCGCAGCCAGGCCACAAATTCCGGATGGACAACACCGTTCGGATAAGAGAAGTGATTGGAATCTAGCTTGTTAACCAAATTAGAAATCTGTCGTCGGTTCTCCGATATCTCTGCTATGAATGTCGTGCGGTCGAGGGGCGTACGATGCCGATGCGTATGCAGTTGAATACTTATACCACACCTTGCTATTTGTGCTATCTCCTCTTGGTTCATCAAGTTCATCAACCGCTTTGTAGCCAATGCCGGATAATCGAAGCCCACAAGGTCCGCCACCTGGGCAGCGAGTTCGTCCTGTTGTCCCCCGGAAAGCGCTTCCTCCTTCGCATATGTCTCTATATATTTTACGAGCTGGGCTCGGCTTTCGGCACTCCGCAAATCTAAGTGTTTAGGAATCCACGACACAGTGCTGTTTTCGAGTTTCTGGCCACGAACTTTCCAGAGCATGTAGGTCAAAGCTGGACGGAAGACCGGCCGGTTGAATAGGCAGTAATAGGTCGTGAGATAGATCGTTGCAGGAAACCCATAGTTCCGTAAGACTGGGAGTGCTTCTGTGTAGAAATTCGCCCATCCATCATCGAAAGTCAACACGACGCTCCGAGGAGGGAGGCTCCCTCTCCGCAAGCGGAACAAGGCCTCTCCTAGATCGAGCACATTACAGTCGAGTTGCCGCAGTATTTCTATTCGCCGAGTGAATGTGGTCGCAGGAAGGAAGTAGCCAGGATGTGCGCTGTGTTCATCCTCGACGGAGATGCCGTGATAGCACAATATTAGCAACCGGTTGCGTCGCCATGCACTCCCGGAAATGATACCGAAAGTTCCGAATCCTTTGGTGGCTAGTAATAAGCTCTTCGTGGTCCTTAGAGGATGCATTGGATTTCGATCAGGGCCGCTGATGAATCGACGGACAACCATACACAAGAAAGCCATAACAAGGTCGTCCCGACAATCCGCCTCGAATCCGGGCCTTGATCGGCAGCTGCCGCCGGAACCCAGGTCACCATGTTGTTACTCCTAAGACGCTGCTTGTACCGAGTCGCTGGCCAGAGTTTCCCGGCAGGATTGCACGACTTCATCAACAATTTGACGCAGCGATATCGTTGGGACAAACCCTACCAGATACTTGGCCTTGCCAGTGTCTGGGATGCGCCGCGCCGTATCCACGAAAGAATGCCCGTAGACCTGTGCATGCGAGACGAAAGTAATTCGTGACTTTGACCGTGCGGCTTTTCTGATCATTCTGGCGAGATCTAGAATTGCGGTTTCCTCGCTTGCACCAATGTTAATAACTTCACCGTATGCGCTGGACGTTGTTGCTATAGCATACAAACCGGCCACAACGTCCGAGACATGCACGAAGCACCTCGTTTGGCTGCCGTCGCCGTGAACAGTCATATTCTCGTGACACAAAGCTTGCATCGCCAAAGTCGGCACTACCATCCCATATTTGCTGCTTTGGCGAGGCCCAACCGTATTGAATAACCGGACTGTTACCGCACGTAGAGATCTCGCCGTTGAATACGCCGCGGCTAGTGACTCGCCGATCAATTTCGAATAGGCATATGCATACCGAGCGCTACCGGGGCTGCCGATAGATATTTCTTGGTCTTCTCGCAGCGGGATCCTTGTTGAGGTACCGTATACTTCCGAACTCGAAATCAGCAGAACGGGGCGATTGTAAGCCGCCGCCGCCGCCAAGACGGCTTGAGTTGCTCCGATGTTCGTTTCCAGGGTTCGCAGCGGCTCCGACATCACCAGCTTCATGCCTACAATTGCAGCTAGATGAAAAATAATGTCGGCGTGCTGAATCAACCCCTTAATTGTTTCTCGGTCGCAACAGTCTCCGGTAATGACCGTTAGTGCGGGATGTCGAAGATGGAATCGAAGGTTGTGCAGCCGCCCAGTTGAGAGATCATCCAGGACAATCACCTCATCCCTCTGTCTCAACGAATATTCGACTAGGTGCGACCCAATAAATCCAGCACCACCTGTAACAAGGATCCTCATCTAACGAGCCTCGGACTTCTCGAACGGAATGTCATGTCCAACTCAAGCCTATGACGCAGAACCGACATACAGGATTTTGTGAATTTCAAGATCCCGTGATCGGCCGGTCGCTCCAAATGCCCAGGCAAAAGTTAAGTTGCTGAATACCTGCTGTCGATCACTGGACCTCACGAAATCGGAGCTAAACGGCTATTCTGCCGATACGTCTTGAAACAATGCTGACATCCGTTGAAAATATTCTTGGGGTGTATGCTTTGCCACGACCTGATGCCCCTCTGCAACTAGTCTACGTCGAAGTTCGTCATTCGCAAGGACGAGATCTATAGCGAAGGCTAAGGCCCTCGGTTTCTTCAACTCGACGAGCACCGCGCTGACCCCATCCTCTACTATTTCGGGCACCCCACCGACGGCAGTGGCCACGACTGGGACTCCAGCGTCGAGAGCCTCTAGCAGGACATTCGGCGATCCTTCGCTGTGCGATGGCAAAACAAACAAGTCCGCTCCTAAATAATATTGGTAGACATCGTCTTGGAACCCTAGAAACCGCACGACGCGATTAATTTTCATCGCCGAGCACAGGTTGATTAAGTTTTGTCTTTCTGGGCCGTCCCCAACCACGACCAAAACGACCGGAGGGTTCTGGTCGTTTCGCAGGCAGATGGCCTTGATGAGATCAGCATGTCCTTTTTCTGACGAGAGCCGACCAACCGTCAGAATGATTCGCACGTCCTGTGCGACACCTAACCTAGCTCGCAGGTCTTGGCCGGGGCGATGTGATGAGAAGGCTTGGGACCGAATCGGATTATGTTGTACGACCACATGCTGCGTTCTTGTAAGGCGGCCACTTAGTTGTTTGGTATGGGCCCGGCAGTCCGCACAAATCCGAGCTGCGCCACGGAGAGACCACCTGTCCAGCTGGTTGTAAAACAGGGTTCGAAATGCCTCTCGCGTGTATCCGTGGTGAGTGGCGACCCACTTGGCCCGACGATGTAGGCCGAGAAGTCGAACCAAAAAATGCGACTTGCAATTGTGGGTCCAGATGATGGTAGGTTTACAGTCTGCTATCGCAACTCGAAGCTGTGAAAGTATTCTCCAGTCCCAGGGACATCTTTCAGTTATCCTTCTAAATGGAAGTCCCAGTTGCTGTATCGCATCACCAAGGGCGTCTTCCCCGTTTCGAACATATGTGCCTACTGTGATGTCTAGGCAACTATCTGGATGGGTGCTCGCTTCTTGCGCGAACTGTAATATCGGGCGAATGGCGCCGGACGTTTTCTTGCCCTCAAGCAAAGTGAAGATTCGCAGTCGTCCGGGCCCTTGACTCATGCCATTCAAGCTCGGAAGAGGGCTCAACCGAAACTCCTCCCATTGATTTCGAAAACCGCACCATAATACACCTTTCTCGGCCGTCCGCGACACTGTGAAGCGATTTTCTAGTCGGATTATGGTTGGATATCTGCACCTGCCTTCTGCACAGAAACTCGGCCCTCCGGCGCCTAAACAGATCGAGGTGCTGACGGAGATGCATGAGGACTGGGGTACGCCTGTCGAATTTCGTTGCATAACTTCCTGCCTACGCCTCGATGAAGGTGGAGCGCTTCGAAATGCAGTTCGAAATGGTAGCTGCCGACTCACGCCCCGACGCGCGACAACCCATCTTGTAAGGCAGAGCCATAACGAGAGTCTTCGATTGCCTCGATGTCAGCGTCGGGCCCGGCAGTTCTGGCATGCCGGGGATGGCACTCGACAAGGGTGAGGACGATACGATTTGGGTGCGTTAACGGTGGGAAACCTGGGGCCGCGCGAGGCTCGCCATATAGTAGTATCAACTTATGAATGTTCGGAGGGCCGCCAAGCTTGCTTTGCAACGCCTATCTGCTCCCCTGCTGGTCCAAATAGACGTGCGGAAATGGCCTAGGCTTGCGGCTCGTGTACATGACCTGTCGCTTCCGACTGCTGTCGTTGCGCTCCCTTTACCTGCCCCATATGGTGCCGCTACTATCAACATTATCCTCGACTTGTTGGACGAGGTGTCGGACATTCCAGGAAATGTTGCCGAATGCGGCGTATACCGAGGGCACACACTGATTCCGCTGTCTGTCTATTTGCGGTCTAAGGGTAGCAGGAAACGTATATTTGGCTTTGATTCATTCGAGGGGTTCCCGACTGAAGCCCTGAAGCAAGAGCTTAGCTTAGTAGCGACTGGTGAAGATTCCAGTAAGAGCGAAGAAGGATTTCAAGATACGTCATACGCACTAGTCAAACGCAAACTAATGCTGTTTGGTCTGAAAAATGTCGAGCTGAACAAAGGCTATTTCAGCGATACGCTGACCAGGTGCGCCGACGAACTGTTCTCGTTTGTACATCTGGATTGTGACCTGTATGGTTCGTATAAGGACTGCCTGGAGTTCTTTTATCCACGGCTCAGCGACGGTGGAATTGTCTTGCTCGACGAATACGACGATCCACCTTGGCCAGGTTGCAACAAGGCTGTCGATGAATTCCTCACAGATAAGCCAGAGCGACTACAATCGATCAAACGTCAAAATTACGTGAAATATTACTTCCGGAAAGGGCATGCCCAGCCCATTCTGCAGTACATAAGGACTGAAGCTTGAATTTCGGATTCCGATTGTCGAGGCTGCTTTTGTGCGCGCTTCGATGACCTTCCATCCGGGCGCTCGAAACGTGAAACTCGAACTCGAGGCTGGTGGCCCAGGTATCAGATTACGGTGGAGTGCCCCAGGTTCGGCCATCGGTTGGCCTAACCTGGGCAAGAAAAGTTTCAGCGGGCGAAAGCTACCTTCCGTTGAAAGTGTGGAATAGGAAGCAGGCCACGGCGCGATCAATCAATAAAGCAGTTGTCCGTGGCCAGTTGCCGGTTGTCAGAATAGGAAGAGCAGATTTTCCTTCCTCTCTGCCGAAGGCGCGCGCGCAGCCGTCAGGCGCAGCGCAGAAGAAAATGCAGGTCCCTCGCTGCGCTCGGGATGACAGAAGAGAGGGGGGCTTGTTCGGCACGACTGAAGTCGTGCCCTGACGCGAAGCAGGGCATGGATGGCGTGGCTGAAGCTGCGCCCCTTCGCAATCCCGTTTGCCAAAGGAAGGCAAAGGATAGGGCACCCGCTAAGGGCTAAGGGCCGGAAGCCGATGAGGCCGGGGCTAAAGCCGGGCGCAAGGCGAGCGTTCCATCGTGCCCCGCATGAATGCGGGGGCTCCCACCGAAAAAGCAGCGATCGGCAATTAGCGATTGGCGAAACGCAAAAGCGAGGAGACGAGAGAGCCTCACTCGTCCGAAAAGAGTGGATGGGTGGGGGCACCCGAAGAATCCCCACCCCGCCAAAGGAAGGCGGAATGGGGCACCCAGGACCCGAGATCCGAAGATCCCAGCCTTTCGCTTCGCTACAGGCAGGGCTGTCATCGCACGCCCTTCGGGCTCTACTCAGTGCTCAGTGGAAGTCGCTTCGCATTCCGCTATTGTTCCTCGCCAGCCGAAAGGCGAATGGCGATGAGCGCTTTCTGCCGAAAAGCGAAGAGCGAATGGCGACGAGCGACAAGAGCAGATCCCTCGCTTCGCTCGGGATGACAAACGAACTAGACGCTCCGACGGCGCGGCTGAAGCTGCGCCCAGCCGAAACCAAATGCCAAGTGCCAAATGCCTCTGGCGAACGGCGACAAGCGCAGGTCCCTCGCTACGCTCGGGATTTCGGCCCGCGACTCCCGCTACGCTCACGCCGCGTAGACGCCTCAAGTTTGCCTCGCCTCCGCCCCAGCCGATACGATGGAGGGTCACCTTTTTGACCGATTTTGCGGAGGCATTATTATGGCTACCTTAGAGCAGAAAGCGCCCAGCGTGGCGTCGGGCGCGAAGGCACCCGTGTACAAGAACTTCATTGGCGGCGAGTGGGTCGCCAGCCACACCGGCGAGACCTTTGACAACCTCAATCCGGCCGACACGCGCGAGGTGGTCGGCGTCTTCCAGCACTCGGACAAGCGCGACGTGAACGACGCCATCGAGGCCGCCAGGCAGGCTTACAAGAAGTGGCGGCTGGTTCCCGCGCCGCGCCGGGCGGAGATGCTGTACAAGGCGTCGGAAATTCTGATTGCCCGCAAGGAAGACTACGCCCGCGCCATGACGCGCGAGATGGGCAAGGTCATCAAAGAGACGCGCGGCGATGTGCAGGAGGCCATCGATTGCGGCTACTACACCGCGGGCGAAGGGCGGCGGCTGTTTGGGCCGACCGTGCCGTCGGAGCTGCCCAACAAGTTTGCCATGGCGGTGCGGCAGCCGCTGGGCGTGTGCGCCATGATCACGCCGTGGAACTTTCCTATGGCGATTCCGTCGTGGAAGCTCTTCCCTGCCCTGGTCGCGGGCAACACGGCGGTGATCAAGCCGGCGCAGGACACGCCGCTGTCGACCATTAATTTTGTGACCGCGCTGAGTGATGCCGGGATTCCGGCAGGCGTGGTCAACGTGGTCACCGGCTTCGGCGGCGAAGTGGGAACGCCGATGGTGGAGCATCCGGAGGTGCGGGCGGTTTCGCTGACGGGATCGACGGCCGTGGGGCGCATCGTGGGCCAGGAAGCTGCCAAGACGTTCAAGCACTGCTCGCTGGAGCTGGGCGGCAAGAATCCCATGATCGTGCTGGACGACGCCAACCTTGAGCTGGCGCTGGAAGGCGCGTTGTGGGGAGCGTTTGGCACCACCGGGCAGCGCTGCACCGCGACCAGCCGCATCATCGTGCAGAAGGGTGTGTACAAGAAGTTTGTCGATTCGCTGGTGGAGCGCGCGCAGAAGCTGAAGGTCGGCAACGGGCTCGACGAGAGCGTGGAGATGGGGCCGGCCATCAACAAGAGCCAGATGGAGACCGACCTGAAATATATAAAGATCGGCAAGGATGAGGGCGCGAAGATGCTGTGCGGCGGGCATCGGCTGGAAGGCAAGGACTACGACAACGGGTGGTTTGTGGCGCCGACGGTGTTTGCCGATGTCGATCGCAAGATGCGCATTGCGCAGGAAGAAATTTTCGGGCCGGTGGTGTCGATCATTCCGTGCGATGGGTTGGAGAACGCGATCGATATCGCGAATGACATCGAGTACGGGCTATCGTCGTCGATCTATACCAAAGATGTGAACAAGGCTTTTACCGCGATGCGCGACCTGTATGCGGGTATTACGTACATCAACGCTCCGACGATTGGCGCGGAGGTGCATTTGCCGTTTGGCGGAACGAAAGCGACGGGCAATGGTCACCGCGAAGGCGGCATCGGCGCCATCGAGTTTTATACCGAGTGGAAGGCGGTGTACGTGGATTACTCCGATAAGCTGCAGAAGGCGCAGATCGACCGGCCGGAATAGGAAAGGCCGCTTTTGGCTCTTCGCTTTTAAGTGTTGGGTTTTCGCGACGCTGTGACGGAGAAGGGTTGGACCTCAATATTGTTCATGCAGTACAAGTTCGGACTGGCCCGCAAATTCCGGAGCCAAGAGCCAATCGCGAATTGCGTAACGTCGCGCATTTCCAATACAATGGACTATCCGGCTTACGTCGAGATTTCTACCTGAAGGATCACAGCAAAGTATGGCGAATCATTTTTCGGCGCTGAAGCGCGCCCGTCAAACAGAAAAGAAGACGGCGCAGAACCGCGCCAACAAGTCGCGCCTGCGTTCGGCGCTGCGCTCGCTGCGCGAGGCCATTGCCAAAGGCGACAAAGAGGCCGCCCAGAAGGCGTATCGCGACACTGCCTCCATCGTCGATAAGGGCGTGCAGAAGGGCGTGCTGCACAAGAACACCGCCAGCCGCTACAAGTCCCGCCTAAGCGCGCGCCTGAAGGCGGCGGGCGCCGCGAAGTAGGGTTACAGTTTTTGGGGCAAAGGCGGGCCGCGTGCCCGCTTTTTCTTGCGCGGGCCCATTGCGTCGCTGTGAGCGCCGTCACAGGGTCGCGGGGAAGGCCTGCGATATGATTGTCGGTTTGAGTTCCAACAAAATCGCCATGCCGCGCAACGACCGCGCCCCATGGATCAACGGAGTGGATCTGACATGAAGGGTGATAAAAGCGTCATCGCTTTCCTCAACGAAGTTCTGAAGGCCGAGTTGACCGCCATCAACCAGTACTTTCTGCACGCCGAGATGTGTGAGAACTGGGGCTATGAACGGTTGGCCAAGCTCATCCGCAAAGAATCGATTGAAGAGATGACGCACGCCGAAAAGCTCATCGAGCGCATTCTGTATCTCGATGGCACGCCCAACATGAGCGACTACTTCAAGATCAACGTCGGCAACACCGTCGAGCAGCAGTTCAAGAACGATGTTCAGCTTGAGTACACCGCGGTGAAGCGGCTGAACGATGGCATACAGCTCTGCGTCAAACAGAACGATGGCGGATCGCGCGAGCTGGCGGAGAAGATCCTGACCGACGAAGAGCATCACATCGACTGGCTGGAGGCGCAGCTTCACGCCATCGACGAGATGGGCATCCAGAATTATTTGGCGCAGCAGTTGAAAAAAGAAGAAGAGTAAGGTCGCGGTTCGCGTTGGTTCTTCGCACAGATGATTGGCGCAAGTGGCGTCCTGTTCGGCTGGGACCGCAGCCGAAGCGCGGACAGCGAAAGGTGCAGACAGCCGCTGCGCTACAATGAGACAGCGCTGCCGTTCAGCGCCCTTCCGCAGCACGCTTCCCGAACGGAGAGATGGCCGAGTGGCTGAAGGCGCACGCTTGGAAAGCGTGTATACTCGAAAGGGTATCCAGGGTTCGAATCCCTGTCTCTCCGC
>CAVVDY010000011.1:0-502832 GCA_963747055.1 uncultured Acidobacteriaceae bacterium
CATTTAGAATCAATAGCTTACGCGAATCGTCTGGTCCCTGCAAAATTCTAAAGCGGGTGCCTGTTCAGTGCAACAATTACCGTCGAGTCTCAAGACGGGCGTAGGCATCCGCTAAGGTGAGCAGCGCGCTCAGACACAGTTCTGTAGTCATCACGGAGCAGTTACTAATGCGAAGTGGAACAAAAGCGCAGCAGGACATTTGGGACAGTGATCTAGCACGGGCGGGGAAGAATTGAGCGCTGGAGAAGGCTCCGCACTGGTCTTGCCAGCCAACAGAAGGGCTGCACCCGCGTCATAAATCTCCTGTATGTCGGCAATATTGTGCGGCAGAATGTATGAAAGTTTGCGGCGACGATTCTGGCTTCGCGCTGTGGTTCGCCAAATCCAGAAACGCCTCCATTTCGCCTGCTGATCGATGGGGCCATAAGCGAGCGGCCGTTCATGAGAGTCTGTGAGAATTCCGCGTGAGATGACCTACTTTCCTACGGCATTTCTCCCCTGAGTACGGCAATTTTTCCCTGAATCTACGGACTTTGCCTGATTGGGTGATCCAGGTACCCGGGATAGGGTGTATGGCGGTAGTCACACAATTTGTGAGCGTGGGGCCCACCGGCCTTCACCTGGGAGGTACATCATGGAAGGCACTCCTTCCACTACGGGGACTTCTATCTTCAAGCGCGCGGGTATCTATATTGCTAGGGCGTGTTAACACTAAATAGGAATCTGAGCGCTTCCACGATCAGAGCGAAATAGACGAAGCCGAGGAAGATCACGTCGAGCTTCTCAAAACGCGAGAAGATGCGGCGGAAGCCTTTCAGCCTACGAAACAGTCGCTCCACTTCGTTGCGTTTGCGGTACATGGCGCGGTCCAACTGCCAAGGATCGAGACGATTCGGACGCGGCGGTACGACCGGAATGTAGCCGAAGTCGAGCACCAGCTGCAGCGTGGTTTTGTCGTCATAGGCGGTGTCCATGATCAAGTGCAAGGGGGCGGGCAGTGGGCCGATGCTGGCCAGCAATTCGCGGCCTTCGACGGCATCCGAGGCTTGTCCCGGCGAGAGGGCGAACGTTATGGCCGTTCGAGCATTCGCGGCAACCATATGAATCTTGATGGTCCATCCGCCGCGGGACTTGCCGATAGCTTGGGGGCCGTTTTTTTTAACGCCCCCGTACCGTCGGGATGCACTTTCACGCTGGTGGAATCCAGGCTCACCGACTCAATGCGGATGCGCACTAACTGTTCGCGCTGCAATCGCTCAAACACCGCGTCCAGCACGCCACTCTTCGACCAGCGGTTCATGCGGGTGTAGATGGTGTGCCAGGGACCGAAGCGTTTCGGCAATCCGCGCCACTTGCAGCCATGCTCAGCCACATAGAGCAGGGCGTTGAGAAATTGCAGGTTGGTGACCCGTACATTGCCGCGCTGACGGGGAAGACTGGGGGCAACACGCTGGTACTGCTCCTCGCTAATCTCCATGCAGCGCAGCATAGCATGGAATTACCATTTAGTGTTAACACGCCCTAGTGCCGTGCTTGCGGCCGGCGCTATAGGTGTTTATGCGATTCACGAGCACCACACCTCGCAGAACCTGGCAGCACAGAATGAGCACCTAACGGCCCAACTCGACACTGCAAACAGCCAGATCAATGCCACGCGCGGTCAACTGGACAACCTCTCGGAAAAGGTGAATGCGCTGGCTTCGCAGCCACCCCCACCACCAGGGCCAACGGAAAGTCAGTACCGTGCTGTGCTATCCAGTCGGCGAAGAGCAGAGGCGCGGCTCCAGAAGCTGCAGTCGCAAGTCAACGACCAAGGCAAGGCTATCGAGAACACCCAAGCCGATCTGGCCAGCACACGCGGAGACCTCGCGAATACGCAGAACGATCTCGCCGGCACGCGCGGCGATCTGGCCAACACCCGGACTGAGCTGACGGGATCGATTGCTCATACCCACGACGAACTTGTCCTGCTGGAGAAGAGGGGAGAGCGAAATTACTACGAGTTCGACATTGCAAAATCGAAGCAGTTTCGGCGTGAGGGACCGTTTGGAGTCCGCCTGAGAAAGGCCAACGAGAAGCACCAGTATGCCAACCTGGAGCTGATGGTTGACGATCGCAATCTGTCGCAGAAGCACGTGAACCTCTACCAGCCGGTGATGTTCTACACTCCGGATAGTCCACAGGCTGTCGAGGTGGTGATCAA
Source organism: uncultured Acidobacteriaceae bacterium (assembly GCA_963747055.1). GTDB lineage: Bacteria > Acidobacteriota > Terriglobia > Terriglobales > Acidobacteriaceae > CAVVDY01. Next base: position 2,204 of record CAVVDY010000011.1, read on the forward strand.
CAGCATCAGCAAGGACCACATTCATGGGTACGTGAGCGCACCGAAGTATCGGCAGTCGGAGCTGGCATCGATGCCGAACACCAGTGGCGAAGCTGCCCCCAGCTCGGGTAATAAGACGACGGCAAACTCCAGTACAGAATCGTCATCGAGGTTGCGGTCCCCCCAGTAGAGCAACTTGGGAGAGGGATGAAAAGGGAATGAGGGCTCTCACCCAGTAGCCTGCCGCCGAAGTCAGAGGGTCGAGCCGGAAAACTAGCTATCGTTGATCGGTTGCCTTAATGCTGTTCTGTGCTGCGGCGAGCGCCTCGTGCAGCCGGGGGAAAACATACTGCGGGCCAATGAGATTCATCAGGCGGTGCCGGATGAGATCGGCGTGCAGGGTCGGCGCCACGCGGGCAAAGGCCAGCTCGAAGTGATCCTGCGATAGTTGTTTCAGCAGCTCCCGCAATGCACACGCCGCGGTGTAATCGACATTTGTGATCGCCTCGGCATCAACGATCAACCAACGCACCTTGGCGGAATCTTCCCGAGTCAGATCAAGGATTTCGTCGGTAAACCGCCCGACATTAGCGTAGAACAGCGCGGCACCGAAGCGATAGAGGATGATTCCCGGTTCGGTGACTTCGCCGGAGCCAACCGGGTGCAGCTCCCACAGCCCGTTCTTGCCCGCCACCATCACACCCGTCAGCGGCCGATAGCTGTGTTTCACAATGCGCAGCAGGGAAAGCACCATAGCGATGACAATGCCCTGCTCCACGCCAATCACCACAACAACCGCAGCCGTGATCACGGCTAGGAGGAACTCGCCGGGACTCTCGCGCCGAATATGCCGCAGACTGCGCACGTCCACAAGCCGAACGGCGATAGCGAAGACAATGGCGCCCAGGACGCAACGCGGAAGATACTGCAGCGGCCGGGTGAGGAACAACAGTACCAGTGCGACCACGATGGCGGTCGCGACCTGCGCCAACTGACTCTGGCCACCCGAGCTCTCGACCATGGCAGTCTGTGTGGGACTGCCGTCGACAACGAAGGTGCCGGTCAGGGCAGCAGCGGCATTGGCAACCGAAAGTCCCAGCAGGTCGGCATCCTCGTTGAGGTGCTGATGATGACGTGCGGCATAGTAGCGAGCAGTTGCCGCACTCTGGGCGACGATCATGACCAGGCACGAAGCGGAGACCGGGAGCAGCGCCAGCACCATATGCCATGTCAGTGGGGGGAAGGTCAGGCGAGGCAGTCCTCCGATGACATGCCCAACTACGGGGAGACCGTGCTTCGCGAGGTCCCAACCAGCGCTGGCCGCGGTCGCTCCCACTACGGCAATCAGGGATCCCGGCACCTTCGGAGCCAGCCGATGCAGGCCGAGGACGACCACCAGGACCGCAACGGATAGACCCGCCGCGAGCGGCCGGGCATGTGAGAAGTTACGCAAGACCGCGAGGACTTGGCCGATGGTTTTGTGCGCCTGCACCTCAATGCCAAGCATCTCGCCGAGTACGGCAATACCGACCTGAAAACCCACGCCAGTAAGAAATCCGACCAACACGGTTTGGGAGAGGAAATCGGCGAGAAAGCCCAGGCGCAGGAAGCGCGCCAGCAGCAGCAGCGCCGAGGTGAGCAAGGCAACCACGCCTGCGAGTTCGACGTATTGCGGACTAGCCAGCGGAGCCATGCCGCCGAGGCCACCTGCCAGGATCGCGGCCGTGGCAGAATCGGCCGAAACTACCAGGTAGCGCGAGGAACCAAAGGTAGCGAACGCCAGCAACGGCAGCAGAAGCGTGTAGAAGCCGGTAATGACAGGCATCCCCGCGATCTTGGTATAACCAAGCGCTTGTGGGATGTTCATCGCCGCAAGCTGGAACCCGGCCAGTGCGTCCTTGAAAATCTTCGGCCGGCGAATCGGCAGGATTCCTCCGAAGAGGCCGAGCCGGGACGCGGAGGGGGCGCGGGCCGTCATTGAGGGCTACCTCCTTGGCGGCGACGACTTCTATTTGTGGTGCTTCTTGTGCTTCTTCTCGGCTTTGCCACTGTCGCTATGGCCTTCGGCATTTTTCTTTTTGGAAGACTCGTCGTCAGCGGCAGCATGATACTCCCTGCGAATCTTGGCCAAGTCGACCGTCGGCTTGGGCATTTTCATGCCCAGGTCTTGCATGGTGCCGGCGACAATTTGGGAGACCGCGAGGTTGCGAAACCACTTGTGATTGGAAGGGATGATATACCAGGGCGCATGTTTCGTACTGGTCTTCTCAAACACCTCTTCGAAGGCTTTGGTGTAATCGTTCCAAAGCTCGCGCTCTTGGTAGTCGCTGTCGCTGATCTTCCAGTTGCGAGCGGGGTCATCCAGGCGCTGCTTGAATCGTTCGAGTTGCTCTTCTTTGCTGATTTGCAGAAAAAATTTAATGATATGCGTATTGTTCTGGCGATAGAGAAGGCGCTCGAAATCGTTGATCAACTCATATCGCTCCAACCAGACATCTTTCGGAGCCAGCTTGTGCACGCGAACCACCAGCACGTCCTCGTAGTGCGAGCGGTTGAAGATGGCCACGGTGCCCTTGGCCGGAGCGTGGGGATGGACCCGCCAAAGAAAGTCGTGCTCCAACTCCAGCGGAGTGGGGCCTTTGAAGGGAGTGACGGTGGTGCCCTGCGGATTCATCGCGCTCATCACGTGGTTGACCGTGCCATCCTTACCCGCTGCATCCAGAGCCTGCAGAACGATCAGCAGGGAGTGTTGTTTCTCGGCGTACATCAGGTACTGCTGCTCAGCCAGCTTTCTGCAATGCTTCTCCATCTCAGCCGCTGCTTTGTTCTCAGAAACGTGCTTTCCCGTGTACGACGGATCGAGGTCGCTCAACCTGACCTTCGACCCCGGTTTCACTCGGAATTCTTCCCGATAATCCATAAGCCCCCCTTTCCGTCCGGCAATTCAGTGAGCCCGTCCTGGCCAGGGACGAAGCCCCCAAGGCCAGCGTAAGCGTACTTCATCCACGACGACCACGATGACCGACGAGTTTCGAATTTGTCAATCCGCCGGCACAGTCCTGTCGGGATCATTGCTCAGGTCGAGATTCTTGTTTCCGGTGGAAGATGCAGACGACATACGCCGCGGGCACTTGTGCTAAACGCCAATACACCTTGATCTGTGATGGATGACATTGACGGGCCGCACAGGCAGACCTACCATTTGGCTGAAGCTCGGGTGGAGTTTTTTCTGGTCGTTAGCGAACGACACTTCGTGCCAGACTCTTGGGCAAGTGGATGGGGCCAGGAAAGGCGGCGGCAATGTTTGCTCTCAGGTTCGTACAGCTCATTGAACACAATGCAGACCAACTGTCGGAAGGACTCATGGCAAAGCTAAGACAGTCGGACTCTTGTGGGGACCTCCTGTCATCCGTGCCAGCGCATGAGTTGAAGCACCGCACCTACGAAATCTATCGAAACCTGACGGACTGGGTGTTGAACAAGACGGAAGCTGAAGTCGAGGAACGTTACATTGGCATCGGCGCCCGGCGCGCTCATCAAGGTGTTCCTTTCAGCCAGTTCCTTTACGCGATTCACGCCACGAAAGAGAACCTGTGGGACTTCCTTCAGGAAGAGGGGCTGCTGGAACCCGGAGAGCTGATAAGCCACATGGAACTCCTGCGGGCGATGGAGCACTTCTTTGACCGCGCCCTGTACTTCGCAAGCGTAGGCTACGAAAGCGTGCTCCAAGGACAGATGGTAATGGCGCGCGTGGCCGCCATGGCCTCTAGAAACTAAGTTAGCCTCGGCTCCAACACCGATCTTGCGCGCGTGCTGTCGCTTGATCCGAGGAACTGACTGCGGGCAGGCAGGAGGAAGCGGTATACTCCTCCGTTCCGCGGATGTAACGGAGTCTTCCTAGGTGATGAGATCATGAGAATCCTGGTCGCCGTTGACGATTCGGAGTTTTCGGCCGAGGTGGTGCGAGCCGTAGTTGCTCAGTTCCCAACCGAGAACACAGAATTACGTGTAATCCACGTGCTCCAGCCGATCACGGCGGCGCCTCCGCCCCAAATGTCGGCCGGCTATGCTCCCGAACTGGAAGACGAGAAGCAGCGGGTCCGCGAGATTGTTGATGATTGCGCGCGTAAATTGGGCGAGGCAGGTTTCAAGGTTGAGGCACGGATCGAAATCGGCGACGCCCAGGAAAAAATTATTGCTGCGGCAGACGAGTGGCCCGCCGACCTCATCGTTCTTGGCTCACATGGCCACCGAAATGTCGCGCATCTCCTGGTGGGCAGTGTCGCGGAGTCGGTCGCCCGTCACGCCAAGTGTTCGGTGGAAATCGTACGTAAGCGAACCGGCTGACCATCCGCCGTCCCGAAGCTGAAGGGTCGCCGTGGAAGCCCTCCTAGCGGCGATCGTATGGTTCCGCAGATGCGCCTGCCACTCCCATGCCCTCAACTGCGGCGCGCCATGATGTCAAACGACAGCTTGAGCTCATCTTTCACTTTCAGGACTCCGGCCACCGAAACCAGACGGATGCTGTAGTCGCTCTGGCGGACGGTGAATTCTCCCGAGGCATGCAACGTATTGCCGTTGATTGAGACCCGCGCCGAGACCGCTTGGTTGCGTGTGACACCGTGCAGGGTGAGATCGCCATTCAGCGTGACCCGGTATTGTCCATCTCCGGTCGCGGTGGCGGAAAGGCGTGAGCACTGGTAGCGAATCTCGGAATAGCGGTCGACCTCGAGTACATCCTGGCGCATGGTTTGTTCGATCTCGCGACGATCTTTGTCGCTCACCTCACTGGCCACCTCGAGGGTGTGGGGATCAATCCGCAGGGACATCGGAGGACTGCTCGACCGATTGCGGATTGTACTGAACGTCTCCGCTGAACTCGCGGATGGCAATGACTGGGCTGTGGCCGAAGGCCGACAATAAGCCGCCGGCAAATGCCTGCACTTTGAACCGGCTCATGGGTGCGTCGAGGACGAAACGCATTGGAGCCTCGCCGGCTTCGGGCTCCGAGGTGTTGGCGAGAGAATGCAAATGTTCCTCCCTAATTAGAAATTGCGCGCCCCAAGCTCCAAGCGCATGGTTGACAGCTTGCGACAGCCAGCCTGCCCTGCCTCCACATCGGCCAAGCGGCAACAGAGTTACATGTTTCGCAGGCGCATGTAGCGCTCGATATCGGGCAGGGCCGACTGCGCCAGGTTGCTGATCCCCATGTTTCCCAGGTATTTCCGAACCAGGGGATTGGAAAGAATGAGGCCGGCGCCAAACACCATGAGCGCCACCCCACTGAGGAAGTACAGGGTTTCACGATCGCTCTCGGGAGCGAGATCAGAATTTTCCCCCATGCCGCGTTGCATCACGCTTGTAGCCACAGCCGTCTCCTTATTCCTGATTTGCGGAAGAGGAGCTCAGCGGCTCCGCCTCCAAAAATTTCTGCACCAGCGATTCCACTAGTTTCACGGCGGGTTCGAGGGCTGCTTCCACCTCAGCGCTTAATCCCATACGGCCTTCGTCAGGTCCAAAGCTGGCGGGTTCGCACCCGAGCAGCACGACGCGCTTGAGGGTTCCACCCATGGAACGGACTAATCGCAAGACATTGACCGGATTCATGGCGTGCGTCTCGACCGAGCCTGCGTGGGGAGCAAACTCATCCGAGTGCACGTCGGGTTCGAGCACATAGAGGGTGCCTGGAGGATCTCCGCGGGGGCAGGCATCCACCAGAATGGTGACGTCTGGCCCGTCGAGTAGTGCATATGCCAGATCGAAACCACGAATCCCGAAATCCACTACCCGCGTCGCCACCGGCAGCTTCCGTTCGGAGAGGCGGCGCACCACCTCCGAGCCAAAGGCGTCGTCTCCAAGAAAAATGTTGCCGATCCCGGCAATGAGCACGCGCGTCGCCCCCCTGGCGTCTCGCTGCTCCGCGGGGAGAGCGGCAACCTCGTCGGGAGCGAAAAAGAACCGGTGCCCAGGCTGGCGGGCGAATCCGAGATCGCTCCCCGGATCGTCGTCGACCACAACGCAAACGTGGAGGTTGCCTTCGTAGTCCTGCTCAATAGCTTCCACCACGGCGGTCTTACCGGCGAGGACGAAGTCCAGAACATCACTGCCGGACTTCGGAATCAGGCGGACGCGGTCTCCGGCACGCACTTCGCCGTCGCATACCTGCACAGCCCGTACCGGCGCCTTGTCCTCCAGGAGTTGCCATTCCCATTCGTTCATGAGGCCTTCTCCTTGAGCGGCTGCAGACTGCGAACGGCTCCGTGCAGCCTACTCCAATGCTCGGGTGACAGCGATTCGGTACGCTCCAGAATTGCGCGCGCCCGTTCGTCCGAAGTGCGCATCTCGCGCTTCTCCTCGTCCGTGAGGGTAAGAATGCGCAGGGAGAGAATCTCGTCGATCTCGGTAGCGTCGAACAGATCACCGGGACTTTCCGGGGCGATCTGCGGGTAGTCGTAAAGAATGATAGGCGAGCACAGCAACGTGTCGGACGTACCGGACTCGCCTACCAGGACGGGCCACAGGCCGGAACTGTGGCACGCGGAAGCGAAGGTCTGCAGATCGGGAGGTGGATCGAGGAGCGAAACGAACGCGCCCTTCTCGATTCCGAGGACGAGATGCGCCGAGAGCAATGAATTCGGCAGCACATCGTCGCAAGCGGTCGCTTCGCATACGGCACAATCGCTTTCGTTCGCAACCCGCAGCCTGAGTTTAAATACTCCGTCGCGCAGCCTTTCGGCCGAAATCGACACCGATCCCTGCAAGCCCTCGCACTTGCGGACCACAGCGCCGGCGAGGTTCCCTTCCGTATCGTGAATCCGCTCAACCGTCTGCTTTGCCGGCAGCTCAAACCAATGCGTCCATGGCCCGTGCTTTAGATCGCCAACCAGCAGCGCGGGATGTTGAATCTCCTGTTCTTCAACTTCCTGCCATGGCTGGAAAACGCGGCCGTCCACTTCGAGGGATGTAACCGGTTCGATATCCTGTTCCGACACTGCAGACAAGGTTTCTGCAGCGAATTTGCCAACCGACCGGTCCACCATGCGGAGAAACCGAAGGCAGGGCTGGAGCCTGGCATCTTCGCCTGCCTGTAACAAGCACTCCGTCTGCAATACACATGGCTCAAGGTGTTTGCACTCGCGGCTGCAGGCTTCGGGATAGACGACCCCGAAGTTGAAACGGCGCTGGTTCTTGATCGACGACGGCCGATAGGGATACAGCATATAGCCCTCATAAAGGACAGCCTTGGCGATCTTCTCCGCGTGTGCCAGATTCATGCTTTCACCGCTGTGTCGTTGGCTTCCGAGAGTAGACTCTCGATTGCCTGGTCCCATCCCGCCATGCCTTTTGCAGCCTTGTAGCGCGACAATTCTTCGAAAAGGTCGCGAGGCATGCGCAGCCAGGCGCTGTTCGGGTAGTACGTATCCATCATCTGGTCCCAGCGCTCCACCGGCAGACGGAAGCGCGCCTCGCGGTCCCAGGCGATGGGAGCAACCTGCAGAGCCCCATCGGCACCGGCGTAGAAGGCTGTTCCGCTGAACAAGAACAGGAGCGGCACTTCCCCCGATTCGAGACCGGCGAAATATTTTGTAGCGGCAACATTGAAGTCGAAGCTGCACGGGACCGGCATGCTCACTACGGTGGTGCCGCCGAAGGGCGGCACCACCAGTGTGGTGTGGGTCCAGAGCATACTGCGCAGAGTCTGGGCCCAGCGGTCGGGCTCGCCGAACAGCTCGAAGAGCCGCTCCTCCTCCTCACGGGTATAGCGGCGACGCACAGCTTCGAGTTGTATCTGGGAACGAAGCACGACCGTATGAATGCTTTCCCCGGGATCGAAGTTGGTGACGCGCAGTTGAAACCCGAGGGTCGGCGTGGTGGCAAAGGCCACGACCTCGGCGCCCTCCACCGCGAACGTAAGATCAGGCATGGTGGGCCTCTCCGAGCACGGTGCATCTGCGCTTGAGATCAGCGAAGAAATCGGCGATCTGCTGCCAAACCTCGCCTCCACCCGAAAATCCTCGCCAGTAAGTGCGGATGAGGCCGACGAGCCGGTAGCACTGATCGATCGGCACGATGTAGTACTCGGCCGGCGAGATTCCCCGGGTATGGCCCACGCGGTTCACGAGAAGCGCTTCGACGTCTTCCTCCATGCCGCTCAGAAGGGAGTTCGCCGCAACGATGTCATGCCAGGCTTCGAGAAGCACCAGGGACTCGGTAGCGCCCGCCGGACTGGGATACTGCGCAACGACTTGGTTAAGCAGACTGTTGGTAAAGAAGAACGCCATGCCAATGGGGATGCCGAGGCCGTCCCATTGCGCATCGGTCAGGCGAAATGCCGGCAGCGACAGAAAGCGCCGCGACACACGTTTGTAGCGCGCACCGGCCTGGCCACTGAACAGTATGGCGCACGCGTCGCAGGCGCACACCAATCTTCGGACGCTCAGCTCCACCAGATGCGGATGCTCCGACAGCAGCGGAGCGCTGCACAGCTCGCAACTCTGGCCCGCCGGCCGGCGCTGTGCAAACTGGCGCAGCAGCTCAAAACCACGATTGGAGGTGTCCGGCATGCTATTCATGAATGCCTCGCCGTTATCCCATCGGTCTGCACTTCATAGCTGGATGAGCGGGGCGCGCTGAGGAGCTTCTCCAGCGGTACGATCGCCGAAGGCGGACTCTCCGCAGTGCCTTCGATCGAGAGGCACGACAAATCGGGGGCCGCGGCATAGATCGCATCTTCCACCAGTTTCTGCAGAGCGGCAGCCCCGCATCCGTGGCCGTTGGAATGCAACTGAAGGCGCACCACACCGTCGCCGGTATCCAGCAACTCGAGGTTGCCACCCTGCGATCGCACCGAGGCGGCCGCCTTTTCAAATCCAGCCCTCACCCGCGTTTCGAAATCATGAGGGTGCAGGCCATGCAGAATCAGCAGGTTCGCCAGCAGCGGATCGAGACTCAACTCCTCGATGAGACGGTCACCGTCTGTGCCGCGCGACGCGAGCAGCTCCATCAGACGCTCCAGGCCTGCCCCGTGCAACTCCATCACCGTCTGTAGCAGATCGCAAACCACCGCGCGCGCCGCCGGATCGGCCAGCGACTCGACCTGTTGCACCATCTCGGTAATGCGTGCGATACGCTGCTGGAACTGGTTATCGTTGGTCATCTTTCCCCACAGACAACACAAATAATGAGGAGGAGTGAGATCGTCGTTGGCTCAGCAAGGCGGGGCCCCGGCCATTCACTCCTCCCTTCCTCAGCGGAGACCGAACATCGGCGAATGTATGGTATCGAGCATCTTGCCGTTGCCCAGATACATATGAACCCCACATGGCAGGCAAGGATCAAAGCTACGAACCGCGCGCATGATGTCAATGCCCTTGAACTTGTCCGGGCCGTTCTCTTCAAAGATCGGCGTGTTCTGCACCGCATCCTCATACGGTCCCGGCGTTCCGTAGATGTCGCGCGGATTGGCGTTCCACGGAGTCGGCGGATAGGGGTGATAGTTGGCGATCTTATGGTCGCGGATGACGACGTGGTGTGACAGCACGCCGCGCACCGCCTCGTGAAATCCGCAGCCAATCGCCTGTTCCGGCACCTTGAAGTCAGTCCAGGTCCGGGTGTGGCCGGCGTGCAGCTCGGCCATGGCCTTTTCCAAAAAGTGCAGGGCGCACGCCGCTGCGTAGGCCTGGAAGTAGGTGCGGGCGCGATCGCGCTCGATGGCGTTACTCCACTTCGGAATCTTCCATTCGAACTCCACTTCAGGCAGCGAAGCCGTCTTCGGCAGGTAGATCTTCACGCTCTTGCCTGTCGCCTTCACGTATCCGTTGTCGACCAGGCCGGCCAGCGCCGTCGCCCAGAAACGCGCAATTGGACCGCCACCGGTATCGATCGCGAGATGCTTGTCGGTGCGTTTGTCATACCAGCGCGGCGACATTACCCATGTGTAGTTGCCGTTGAAGTCGCGCTTCTGCGGCTTGGGGATCGTGGTCTGGTTCCACGGGTGCCGCTTGTCTACGGGATTCCCCAGCGGATCTTTCGCGACAAAGGTTTCGCTGTTCTCCCAGTCGTCATAGTAGGAACTGCCAAGCAGGATACGAATGTTAAGGTTAATGTCCACCAGGTCGGTCGTGACCAGTTCGCCATCGACGACAACGCCCGGTGTGACAAACATTTTGCGGCCCCAGTCGGTCATGTGCTCGTATTTGTAGTCGCACACATCGGGATTGTTGAACGATCCCCAGCAGCCCAGGAGGACCTGCCGCTGCCCGACTTTCTCGTAGCCCGGTAAAGCTTCATAGAAGAAGTCGAACAGGTCGTCGTGCATGGGAACGACCTTCTTCATGAACTCCACATACTTCATCAGGCGCACCAGATAGTCGGTAAAGAGCTGAATGGTCGGTACGGTGCCAACGCCACCGGGATACAGGGTCGAAGGATGCACGTGGCGGCCTTCCATCAGGCAGAACATCTCGCGCGTGTAACGGCTGGTCTGCAGGGCCTCGCGGTAGAACGCCCCGGTGAAGGGATTGAGCGCGCGCATGATGTCGGCAATGGTGCGGTACCCGTGCAAGTGCGCGTTCGGTGACTCCGTCTTTTCGGCTTTGGCCAGGACTTTGGGATTGGTCTCCTTGACCATTTGCTCACAGAAGTCCACCCCAACCAGGTTGTCCTGAAAAATGTTGTGGTCGAACATGTACTCGGCGGCTTCGCCCAGATTGATGATCCACTCGGCCATCGCCGGAGGGCGAATGCCGAACGCCATGTTCTGCGCATAGGTGGCGCAGGTGGCATGGTTGTCGCCGCAGATTCCGCAGATGCGGCTGGTGATGAAGTGGGCATCGCGCGGGTCTTTGCCCTTCATGAAAATGCTGTACCCACGGAAAATAGACGACGTGCTGTGACACTCGGCTACCTCGCGGTTCTCGAAATCGATCTTGGTGAAGATGCCGAGGCTGCCTACGATGCGAGTGATTGGGTCCCAGTTCATCTCGACGAGTTTCCGGGACTTGGAGGAAGTTTGCTGTTCGACTGCGGTAACGGTGCCCATCGCGAATCGCTCCTTTTGCCTCAGTAGGATCTCGGGTGATAGCCAGTGGTGAGTTCAGGCCGGGTGTGACGCCACTTGGGCTCTTTGTTCAGCGTCGAGTTGGTGAGTTTGCGCAGCGCACTCACGGCGCGGCCATAAGCTGCAGCTCCACCGGTGGAAACCTTGGCGCCGGGCGGTTCGTCCATGAACGGCATGAACTTGTCGGGGAAACCCGGCATGGTGCAGCCGATGCAGATGCCGCCAACATTGGGGCAGCCGCCCAGTCCGGCCATCCACCCGCGCTTGGGAACGTTGCAGTTCACGACTGGTCCCCAGCAGCCAAGCTTCACGATGCACTTTGGAGATCCGTACACGTCTGCGAAATCACCCTGCTCGTAATAACCGGCGCGGTCGCAGCCCTCGTGCACGGTCTTGCCGAAGAGCCACGTGGGACGCAACTGATCATCAAGCGGAATCATGGGCGCCAAGCCGGAAAGCTGGTAGAGGAGGTAGAGCACGGTCTCCATGAAGTTGTCGGGCTGAACCGGACATCCAGGAACGTTTACGATGGGCAGCCCCGCTTTGGAGCGCCAGTCCCAACCCAGATAATCGGCAAGGCCCATGCATCCCGTGGGATTGCCCGCCATGGCGTGAATTCCGCCGTAGGTGGCGCAGGTGCCGATGGCGATGACCGCGGCTGCCTTAGGCGTAAGCCGATCGATCCACTCGTTAGTAGTAATCGGTTGGCCGGTTTTGGTGTCGGTTCCCAATGCCGCCCAGTACCCTTCCTTCTTGATTTTTTCGTTGGGAATGGAGCCTTCCACCACCAGAACGAAAGGATCGAGCTTGCCCTGCTCGGCGAGATACCAGAACTTCATGAAGTCGTCGCCGACTTCATAAGCGAGCACGGGATTATGCAGGTGTACCTTGGGCAGGCCGGGAATCGCATTCAGAATGACATCTTCAATGCTGGGCTGAGTGGCTGCGGTGACCGAGACAGAATCCCCGTCGCAGCCAAGGCCGGCGGTGATCCAAACCACATGGACTTCGGCCACTGCCGGGTCTTTCTGGGTCGCCCGGCCATAAGGGGCGGCTTGCGCTGACATAGCTGAATCCTCCTTCCCCTTCGTAACGCCTTGGACTGCGCTCTGAGTCAGCAGGGCGCTACAGCCTGAGCGCAACAAGACAACACAATAAAGCCTCAGAAATCCCGCACTGCTCTTGCGTTGCCAGAAGAACCTGGGCTGGCACGATTACTAGAATCGAAGACAGTGGTTCCCCATCACAAGCGGGAGCACTCTCTTTTATGCTTCAGGGAAAGTAGCGCGGTGGGCATCAGGGAATCCCCGGTGGCCGGGTCAAGCAATTCGTTCGTTGATCGTCCAACGAATGGCGTGTTGCACCAGCTCACGGGAGTTACGCAAGGACAGTTTTTCCTTGATGTGGGCCTGATAAGACTCGACCGTCTTGACGCTGAGGTGCAGTTCGACCGCAATCTGGCGGGTGGAATGGCCCTCGCCGATCAGGCGGAACACCTCGAGCTCACGGTCGCTGAGCTCGGTCATGATGGGAGTGCCCTCCGCGCTTGGACTGCCGATATAGCGCTGCAGCATGCGATTGGCGATGCGGTCGCTGACATAAACTTCGTGACTCAAGATACGGCGCAAAGCGACCAGGACCTTCTCCGTCGCTTCCTGCTTCATGATGTAGCCTTGGGCCCCGGCGCGCAGGGCGCGTTCGGCGTAAATCGCCTCGTCGTGCATGGAGAGTATGAGCACCGGCAGATTCGGTTCACGCGCGCGGACGTTCTTCAGCAGGTCGATGCCGTCGGGGCCGTTGAGAGAGATGTCGACGACCAGGATATCGGGCCTGGCGGCGGCCAGCATCTGCAAGGCCGACTGCGCGTCCTCGGCCTCGCCACAGACCGCCAGGTCGGGCTCCTGATTGATGAGCAACGCGAGGCCCTGGCGCACGATGGGATGATCGTCCACCACAAAAACCTGGCGCTTTTTCGCCACGCTCGCGCCCCGGCTCATAGGCGTCCCCTTTCTGCCTCTAGCCCTCAGTGCTAAGTCGCTCACCGGGAGGAATTGGGAAGCGGCAGCATACTATGGTGCCACAAGGCTCACCGCGCCGGACCTCAAGGCTGCCCCCAATCATTCCTGCCCGATAGTTCATAATCTGCAAGCCAACCCCGGTTCGAGGCGGGGCCGGCTGCTCGAAGCCCACACCGTCATCGGCGACAGTCAGCGTGCCTTCCTGGGCTCCCGATGAGAGCCGGATCACAATGTTTGTCGCCCGGGCGTGGCGGATGGCGTTGTTCACCGCCTCTTGCGCGATGTGATACAGGTGGGTCGCCACAGATGCGTTGTATATCAGCACCGCCTGTTCACATTCGAAGCGGCAGGTGACGTGGAAAAGGTCCTGCACCTCGCCGGCATGGACCATCAAAGCTGACATCAGTCCATGAGAGTCGGAGACAACCGGTAACAGGCCGCGAGCCAGTTCTCGCGTCTTCAGGATGGCATCGTTGACCAGTTGCACAATCTTGGCGGCTTCCGCAGCTTCAGGGACGCCGCGCTCTTCGAGCCGCTGGGCTTGCACCTTGGCCATGAAGGCTATGCCGGTCAAGTGCTGGCCAAGGCCGTCGTGCAGGTCTTGCCCAATGCGGCGCCGCTCGGCCTCGCTGATATCCAGCACGGTTTTTTCCAGACGTTTGCGCTCGCTGATATCACGGATGGCGCTGGAGACCAGCACTCCTTCCTCTGTTTCCAGCGGGCTCAGGCTGATCTCCACGGGAAACTCGTGGCCGTCCTTACGAACGGCGTGCAGTTCCAGGCCCGCGCCCATCGGCCGCACGCGCGGTTCGGAGAAGAAGTCCCGGCGGTGCGTCGCGTGGTTTGAGCTCACTCGCTGCGGGACCAGCTTCTCGATGCTCTCGCCCAGCAACTCCTGCCGGGTGTAGCCAAACAGTTTTTCCACCTGGGCATTCACCAGAACGATTTTTCCCACATGATTCACCACAACAACCGCATCAGGTGCGGCTTCCAGCAGTCCGCGGAATCGGGCCTGAGCCCGCTTCCGCTCCGTGACATCGATACCCGATGCGATAACCCGCATGGGCGTCTGTGTGGCGGCGGATAGAACCGCAGCCGACCAGGCGATGGTGCGGTGGCTGCCGTCGCGTGCAATCCAGGAACTTTCATATTCGGTGCGCACCGGGTTGGCGCAAATCTGCCGGAACAAGTCCTGAAATTGATCGCGCTCCTCAGGAGCCGCGAACAAATCCGAAAGACGCTGGCCGCGGGCTTGCTCAAACGACAGTCCGGTCATCTGTTCGCAGGCACGATTGAAGCGCACAATGCATCCATCGCGGTCCAGCACAACCACCAATGCCCCAACCGTGTCGAGCACGGCCGCGATGACATTCCGCTCCTTCTGCAACTCCTCCTCGGTGCGTTTGAGGTCGGTGATGTCGAAGGCAATGCCCTGAATGAACCAGGGACGACCATCGGCGCGCAGGATCATTTTGGCTTCACAGCGAAACCAAATCACGCGGCCGTCGCGTGCCAGGACGCGATAAGCAGAACGCAGCGGCTCGCCGCTGAGAAACATCTCGGCGGCTTCGACGCTCCAGCGCTGCTTGTCATCGGGATGGATGCGCTCATACCAGCGCACCGGATCTTCCAGCCACTCTTCCCGCGAGTATCCCAGAGACTGTTCAATTTGCGGGCTGACGTAAGCCTCGCCGGTTCCACGATCCAGGTAAGCCACGAAGATGACGGCGGGCAGTTGCTCGACCAAAGCCCGGTACTTCGCTTCCAGGTTGGGTGGCTGGGTTTCTCCAAGGGAAGAGTCCAGCCGTGGGAATACAGGATACAGAGGTGCGGCAGATTCGCCCAGGCTCGGCGAGTAGGCAGCCGCCAGTCCGGCGAGAATTTGCTCGGCGTCGGCGGCAGTCAGCAAGGGCTCGTCCGGCGGGCGCGATTCCGCTTCGTAGTCGCCTGCACCTGCGATTTGCCACGACAAATTCATCGTCATGCCCGGCCTGGGTCCAAGCTAAGGAGTGCGCTTGCTGCGCGCACGGCGTCTCCACTCCGGCTCTTTGTTCAACGAGGCCTGGGTAAAGCGCCGCAAGGCATGGATCGCCCGGCCGTAGGTCTGCACTGCATGAGAGGAAAGCAATGAGCCTGGAGGTTGGTTCATGAAGGGCATGAATTTGTCGGGGAACCCCGGCATGGTGCAACCGATACAGATTCCGCCAACGTTAGGGCAGCCGCCGATTCCGTTCATCCAGCCCCGTTTGCCGACATTGCATTGCACTACAGGTCCCCAGCAGCCGAGCTTGACGATACACAGGGGCGAACCATACTCCTCGGCGAACTGCGCCTGCTCGTAATATCCTCCGCGATCGCACCCCTCGTGCACCGTGGGACCAAACAACCACGTCGGCCGTAGTGCCTCGTCAAGCGGAATAGCCGGAGCACGGCCGGCAGCCATAGAACAAAGATAGAGCAGCGTCTCCATCATGTTGTCGGGCTGCGCCGGACACCCGGGGATGCAGACGATCGGCACGCCGACCTTTGACCGCCATCCCCATCCCAGGTAGTCGGGAAGCCCCATACAGCCGGTGGGATTGCCCTCCATGGCATGAATGCCGCCGTATGCGGAGCAAGTGCCGGCTGCCACCAGTGCCCAGGCTTGCGGCGCTAGACGATCAATCCACTCGCAGACTGTGATCGGTTGCCCGGTGTGCGGATCGGTCCCGAAGGAACTCCAGTAACCTTCCGACTTGTTGGTCTCGTCAGGAATGGAACCTTCCACCACAAGGATGAAGGGACCGAGCTTGCCTTCAGCGGCGAGATAGAACTTTTTCAGAAAATCGTCGCCAACTTCGTACGCCAGCACGGGATTGTGAAACTTGATGGCAGGAATCCAGGGAATGGCGCCGAGTACAACGTCTTCAAGACTGGGTTGCGTAGCGGCAGTAATAGCGATGCTCTCACCGTCGCAACCCAGCCCTCCGGTGATCCACAGGATATGCATCTCCGGCAGAGGCGTCTCGACGGGTGTTGCTGCGGGACGGGCGGTTGGGCCGTCGGCCATGCAACCCTCCTGTAACGACGAATCCACACCCAAGAAATCGTGCGATCCGCGTCACCAAGGCAGGTGCGTAAAGAGGAACAAGGACGAGCGGAAATGAAGGCTTAGTGAAAAGGACTTAGCATGTCCGTCCGACCGAGACTCCCCCCACCCCCGCTTGGGTTGGCTCATTGTAACCAAAACCCGGCAGCTATTGGAGCCCACATGAATACAGGACTTCATACGGCCGAGCAGTACGCAATTGTTCCAGGGCATCACACTGGAGATATTGAAAGCCCGCGTATGTGAAGGTTATGAAAGTCGTGATTCCGAGCCAACCTCAGCGGATGGAAATCGGGGAGCCCGCGGACAAGGCTCCGGTCGCGGCCCGTCCGATTACGGCATGGTTGACGGCAGCGACCGGGAGAAGAAATGGTGGAGTCTGGGGAAGTTAGTGGCTAAAGGCGCCCACTGCCGAAGCCTCGTCGTCCTTCACATCGAACACTGTGTAGAGCTTGGTAATCTGCAGCAGGTCATGCACCTTCTTGGTCAGGTTCAGGAGCTTCAGTTCACCGCCCTGACGCTGTACTGAGGTAAAGGCGCTCACCAGTTCACCGATTCCAGAACTGTCGATGTAGCTCACGTCGCCGAGGTTCAGCAGGATCTTCTTGTTGCCCTTGCCCAAAAGGTCCTTGATAGTATCGCGCAATACAACACTGCCTTCACCCAATGTGATACGCCCGCTCAAATCCACGATAGTGACGCCATCGACTTGCCGGGTGCTCGCTTTCATGCTCACGTAGAAGCCTCCTTGCGCTCCGGGTCAGTGTCCCGGGAGGCGCTTGATCAAAGTGATTTCAGTGCCGGGATCGAGCTTGCGGAACTTGACATCGTCCATGAAGGCCCGCATGAGAAAGATGCCGCGCCCAGATTGCTTCATGAGATTTTCCGGCGCCAGGGGATCAGGGATCTGGTCCGGATTCAGACCTGCCCCTTCGTCTCTTATTGTAATAACAAGGTTGCCGCCCGGCTGCTCAAAGCTCAGACTTACCCGCTTGTCGGGGCTGTAGCCATTGCCGTGCATCACCGCATTGATCATGGCCTCGCGCACCGCCATGGAGATGCCGCCGCGGGCGTCCTCGTCGAAACCCGCCTGGGCTGCGGCCTGTTCGGCCATCTCCTCAGCCTTGTTCACGCTCTCCAGCGTGGATTCCATGGTATGCGATACGGGTGGCTGCACGGTCATTAGTAAGCTGGTCCTGCCTGCTTGCTTCACGTTTACAGGCGGCGGAACAAATTCAGCAAGATTCTGAAGTTTGCCTTGCCGGGCAGACACTTGTCAACGCGCGATTCACACTAGCGATTCACACTAGCGCAGAAGTATGCCAAACTGGTCGAGGATTGCAGGATGCGAGGGCACAGAATCAACAGCCTCAGCGGCCGACTAGTGTTCGCCTTGGCGCTAGTCGCTCTCCTGACGGTCCTGACGGGATACTTCCAGCCTGCCCAGGCGGATGAAGGCGCTGGCGCGCATATCTTCCAGATTACAATCGTGCTGCTGGCGCCCGTGCTCTTGCTTTTTCTCTTGACGATGGATTGGAAACGGCCCTTGCGCGGGGCGCGGCCGCTGGCTGTCCCGGCGACAATGTTGGTCCTGGCGTTCGGTGCGCTCTACTACCTCGAACGCTGCTGGTATCGATAAAGACCGGGCTTGCGGTGAAGCTGCGCGTGGGCTAGAATTAGAACGAACGTTCGAAAGAATACCTGAATCCGACCCCGACCGAATATGGCAGCCAGCGTCCCAACTCAGCCGAACCTCGCCGTGCAGGACACGCGCTTTGATCGGCGCCTGTCCGAGATCCTTGATTTCGCCACCGAGGTGTTCGCCGAAAAAGGATACGAGGGGGCGTCCATGCGCGACCTCTCGCGACTGAGCGGCATTTCGCTGGCCGGCCTGTACTACTATTTCGATTCCAAGGAAAAACTACTCTATTTCATTCAGAAGCACACATTCACCACCATCATCGACCGCCTGCGTGAGCGGCTGGCCGGCGAGAGTAATGTCGAAGAGCGGCTGCGGATTTTCATTCACAATCACGTGGATTACGCTCTGGCCCGGCGCGACGCGATGAAGGTGCTGTCGCACGAAGACGAGGTGCTGAAGAACCGCTATCGTGCCGAACTCGCTGCCATCAAGCGAGAGTACTACCAGATTTGTGTCACTCTTGTGGACGCTGTCCTGCGGCAGCAGCGCCCGGGAATTGCGATGGTGCAGCCCATGCGGGCGCGGACGACTGTGATGGCGCTGTTTGGGACGATGAACTGGCTGTACACCTGGCACAATCCACGCGTCGATCCGGGCGCGGAGATTCTTGCAAGGCAAATCGCGGACCTGTTTCTGCAAGGGATTCGGGGGACGGCACTGGCTAGGCGTACCCGGCAGCGAGACCATTCGCTGGAGCAGAAGGCTGGCCGCAGCCGGCGAAGTGCCAAACCACAGGAGCGCCGATGAGCGAACAATCCACAGCCACGATGGGGACTACGAGCCTGGTCGGCTACACGGAAGAAGCGGGTGTCGCTGTTATTGAGCTGAATGATCCTCCCGCCAACACCTACAGCTATGCGATGAATCGGCAGCTCGACGACGCCATTCTGCGCGCCCGCATGGACGAAGATGTTCATGTGATCGTGCTCAAAGGTGCCGGCGAAAAGTTCTTTTGCGCGGGCGCTGACATTCAGATGCTGATTGCGGCAGATCCCACATTCAAGTACTACTTCTGCCTCCATGCCAATGAGACCCTGCTTCGGCTGGAAAACACTCCGAAACTGGTGATTGCCGCGATCAACGGGCATTGCGTGGGAGGCGGTCTGGAGGTGGCGCTTGCTGCCGACCTGCGCGTGGCCCGCAAGGGTGGCGGCAAGATCGGATTGCCCGAGGTGAAGTTGGGGGTCCTTCCCGGCACCGGCGGGACACAACGGCTCTCGCGGATGCTAGGGAAATCCAAGGCCATTGAAATGATGGCGCTGGGTGAGACATTCAATTTTGAGAAAGCGAAGGAGCTGGGGATCATCAACGAGATCCTGGAAGGCGAGAATTTCACGGAGCAGGTGATGAACTACGCTCGCCAGTTCTGCCCACCTAACAAAGCGGCCAAGGCTGTGGGCCGCATGAAACGTTCGGTACAGGCAGGCTGGGAGATTCCGCTGGAATCAGGGCTCGCCTTGGAGCGCGAACACCAGCAGCTTCTGTTCGAAAGCGACGATGCCCGAGAAGGCTTGGCTGCTTATATCGAGAAGCGGGCCCCCATCTTTAAGGCAAAGTGATGACCGATACCGTACAAACCGCCTTCACCCGCATTACCGCCGAACTGCGCCCGCCTGTTGCGCGAATTACGCTCAATAATCCGCCATTGAACATCATCGACGTGAAAATGATGGAGGAGCTGCGCGCTGTATTGGAACAAGTCGAAGGCCGTCCCGAAATCAGCGCCATCATCTTCGCGGGCTCCGAGCGTGCTTTCTCCGCGGGGGTAGAGATCGCCGAACACACAGCCGATAAAGTTCGAGACACGCTGGCCGCTTTCCACAGCCTCATCCGTTCCATCGTCGCAACGCGCAAGCTGACGATAGCTAGTGTGCGGCGCCACTGCCTGGGTGGAGGCGCGGAGCTGGCGCTCATGTGCGACGTCGTCTACACCTCGACGGACTCGGTCTGGGGGTTCCCGGAGATCAAGCTGGCCTGCTATCCGCCGGTAGCCAGTGTGGCCCTGTCCGCCATTGTGGGACAAAAGCTTGCGGCCGAGATGGTCCTGACCGGAAGGACGCTCAGCGGGCCAGAGGCATTTGCGGCGAGACTGGTCAATGCCGTCGCGGACGATCCGGAAACACTGGTGGCGGAATGCATCCAGCGAGTTTCTCAGCTGAGTCCGTCTGCGATCGCGATTACCAAGAAGGCCTTCTATGCCTGGGATGCGATTCATTTCGACAAAGGGCTAGTAAGGGCAGAGCAGATTTACTTTGACGAGCTGATGAAAACTGCGGATGCTCACGAAGGCATTGCCGCTTTCATGGAACGCCGACGGCCGAACTGGACGACAAAATAGAGCGAATGGATTACGAAATCACACATACGGAACTGAAATCGCTGCTGGATAGCGGGCAGGAGATCACCCTGCTCGATGTTCGCGAGCCCTGGGAATACGACGTTTCAAGGATCACTGGAAGCAAGCACATACCGATGGGGGATATCCCAGCACGGTTCAACCAGGAACTCGACTCCGACTCCCACGTTGTCGTAGTTTGCCATCATGGCGTGCGCTCCATGAATGTAACCGCATGGCTACGACAGCAAGGATTTGAACAGGTACAGTCGTTGCGTGGCGGCATCGACCGCTGGGCGCGAGAGATCGATCCTTCAGTACCGTTGTATTAAGCAGGACTGTTGATATGAAGAAACAACTGATTGAACTTCGCGTGAATGGCCGATCGTATGAGCTTGCGGTCGAGCCGAACAAACTTTTGCTCGACGTGCTGCGGCAGGACCTTGATCTAACCGGCTCGAAGCGCGGCTGCGACGATTCTTCGTGCGGCGCGTGCACGGTGCAGGTGGATGGCACGCCGATGCTGGCATGTACTATGCTGGCCGCCAGTTTCGAAGGCCATGAGATCGCGACGGTCGAAGGATTCGCTAACGGCGCGGGAATGGCAGCACTGCAGAAGGCCTATGGCGACTTTGGCGGCTCCCAGTGCGGATACTGCACTCCCGGTTTCATGATGACCGTGAAATGGCTGCTGGCGAACAATCCTGATCCCAGTGAGCAGGAGATTCGCGACGCGCTCAGTAGCAATCTCTGCCGCTGCACCGGCTATACCCAGATGTATCAGGCGATCCGCGCCGCCATTGAAGCGGAGAAGAAGAGCGCGGAGCATGAGCCGGTGGGGGCGACGAGGTAAACGCGGCTGATGAGCTTGTGTTAACTAATTGCTAATTGCTAATTGCTGGTTTTCTTATGTCTGAATTTTCTGTTATCGGCAAATCTATCGCGATGGTCGACGCCGCGGGCAAGACCACCGGCGCCGGCAA
The DNA here is from genome assembly GCA_963747055.1 of uncultured Acidobacteriaceae bacterium. Taxonomy (GTDB): domain Bacteria; phylum Acidobacteriota; class Terriglobia; order Terriglobales; family Acidobacteriaceae; genus CAVVDY01. The sequence continues at coordinate 23,368 of CAVVDY010000011.1, forward strand.
ATACACCGACGATCTCAGCCTTCCGGGAATGCTGGTGGGCAAGATCCTCCACTCGCCGTATCCGCACGCGCGGATTGTGCGCATCGATACCTCTCGCGCAAAGGCGCTCGAGGGCGTGGTCGCTGTGGTGACTGGTGAGGACGCCCCGAATCAATACGGCATTCTTCCGGTTGGCCACGACGAGACCGCGCTTGCGGTGGGCAAAGTGCGCTATATCGGAGACAACGTCGCCTGCGTCGCGGCGATCACCGAAGAGATCGCGGAAGAAGCGCTCGAGTTGATTGACGTCGAGTACGAGCCGCTTCCGGCCTACTTCGATCCCGAAGAGTCGATGAAGGCGGAGGCCGACCTCATTCACGAGCATCGTCCGCACAACATCGAGAAGGATTATCACCACGTTTTTGGCGATCCCGAGAAGGGTTTTGCCGAGGCCGACTACGTGCACGAGGCACGATACATCGCCAACGAAGTGACGCACGCGGCGATGGAGCCCCATTCCACGTTGGCCAGCTTCGAACTCGATCCCTATACCGGCACACTGGGACGGCTTACGGTGTGGTCATCGACGCAGGTGCCGTATTACCTGCAACACAAGCTGTCACTGGTGCTGGAATTGCCGATGTCGCAGATTCGCGTTATCAAGCCGCTGGTAGGCGGCGGCTTCGGCGGAAAGAGCGAGGTCATTCCGCTGGAGATCATTGCCGCGGTCACGGCGCGCGCGGCGCGGGCTCCGGTAAAGATCACTTACACGCGCGAAGAGGTCTTCTGGGCACATCGCGGGCGGCCACGCACGATTGTCGATCTGAAAACAGGCGTTAAGAAGGATGGCCGTGTCACCTCAGTGGCCTGCAGAGTTGTTCAGGACGGCGGCGCGTACTGCTCCTACGGTGTGGTAACGATTCTGTATTCGGGCGCGCTGCTGGGCGCTCTGTACGATATTCCGAACATTCGCTACGACGGCTATCGCGTGCTGACCAACAAGCCGGCGTGCGGCGCGATGCGCGGCCACGGAACGGTCAATGTGCGGTTCGCCTTCGAGTCGCAGATGGACGAGATCGCTGCTGCCCTTGGTCTCGATCCCGCGGAAGTGCGGCGCGTGAATCTGCTGAAGCCTCCAACCGTCACGGTGAACGGCCTGCGAGTGCTGAGCTATGGACTGCCCGAGTGCATTGATCAGGTGGTGACGCGTTCCGGGTGGGGCGAACGCCGTGACAAGATGCCGCGCGGACGGGGACTGGGAGTCGCTTGCAGCCACTACGTGAGCGGAGCAGCAAACAGCATTATCCGCTCCGACATGCCGCATTCGACGGTAAACATTAAGATCGACCGCGACGGCGGGGTCGTGATTTACACCGGAGCTTCGGAAATTGGGCAGGGCTCCGACACCATGACGGCACAGGTTGTGGCGGAAGTGCTGGGCTGCAGTCTGGCACGTGTGAAGGTTATTGCTGCCGACACCGACCTTACGCCCATTGATATTGGGTCCTATTCCAGCCGCGTGACCTTCATGGCCGGCAATGCCGCATTGCGCGCCGCCCAGGACGTGAAGAAGAACATTGTGAGCGCGGCAGCGAAACGCATGGGTTGCGCGCCGGAAGAAGTCGTCATCCGCGAAGATCGCGTCTGGCGTACAGGTACTACAACGTCTGACATATCTCCTACAGCGTCAGACTATGGGGGACAGATTAACGCCGCCAGCGGCCATGTCGATGGGCAGATTCTGCGCGGGTCAGTCTTGCAGACGCGAAAAGAGGAAGCTCCCAAGCAGCACCTGAGTTTCGAGGAGGCGGTGGTTTCGGCCATCGACTTTCACGGGGCGTTAACTGGGACAGGCTCCTACGCTCCTCCGATCGAAGCTCGTGGCGGGAAGTACAAAGGAGGCGGCGTCGGCCCATCTCCGGCGTACTCGTATTCGGCGCAGGTGGCGGAGGTCAGCGTAGACGAAGAGACTGGAGAAGTCACGGTACACAAGGTTTGGGCGGCGCATGATTGCGGCCGGGCCCTGAATCCAGTTGCGGTGGAAGGCCAGGTGGTCGGTTCGGTCTGGATGGGACTCGGCCAGGCTATGCAGGAAGAGATGGTCTGGAAAGACGGGCTGATGATGAATCCCGGGCTGCTTGAATACCGCAGCCCATCGTCCGTCGAATCGCCGGAGATCGAAACGATCATCGTCGAAAGTATCGATCCCGAAGGACCGTTTGGTGCGAAAGAAGCGGGCGAGGGCTCGCTGGCGGCTACGATTCCTGCCATCTCCAATGCGATCTACCACGCTGTGGGAGTCCGGCTGCGAGAAGCTCCATTCACCCCCGAACGGGTGCTCGCTGCATTGCGAGACAAGCGTGGCGACAAGAGGATCCAGATGACCGAGTCCGTCGATCCGACCTCGCCTGTTAGGTTTCGTGAACATGGGGGTTCACTGTGGTTCGATGGCAAGGGGCCGCTGCGGCATCCGCTTGATCCGGCACGACACAAGGTCTCTGCCAGTGTGGGAGGTGAGCAATGAGCCTGCCGAGCTTCCATCTCCTGCGGCCCCGAACTCTTGAAGAGACACTTTCGCTGCTGGCGAAACATGCCGGCGATGTGAAAGTGGTTGCCGGCGGCACCGACCTGCTGCCGTCGATGAAACAGAAGCTCTTCACTCCGCCTTACGTGCTGGACTTACGTGGGGTATCTGAACTAAACGGAATCCAGTCGGCGAACGGCAGCGGACTTTGCATTGGCGCGTTAACACCCCTTAGCGCGATCGAACGTTCGGGAATGATTCGCAGCGACTATCCGGTCCTGCATGAAGCGGTCAAGACCGTAGCATCGCCAGTCATCCGCAACATGGCAACGCTCGGGGGAAACATTTGTCTCGACACGCGCTGCCTGTGGTACAACCAGTCGCTGTTATGGCGGAAGAGTTGCGGATTCTGCCTGAAGAAGGATGGTGACCTGTGCCACGTCGCACCGGGCGGTAAATTCTGCTGGGCGACGTTCTCCGGTGACACGCCGCCAGCGCTGCTGTGCCTGGATGCCGAGATTGAAGTGGCTGGTCCGGATGGCACGAGGCGAGTTGCGCTACGCGATTTCTACATCAATGACGGCATTGTCAAGCTGCATCTTGCGCCGGATGAGATCGTCACGCGTGTGTTCCTGCCTGTCTCCTCCGCTGGTTGGCAGGGCAGCTATCGAAAGCTGCGCGTGCGAGGCAGCATCGATTATCCGCTGGCGGGAGTAGCGGTAGCGCTGAGGCTAGAGCCACATTCGCGACGCATCCAGGACGCGCGGGTTGCCATCACTGCGGTCAATCCTGCTCCCCATCTAGTGAAAGATGCGGATGCGCAGCTGATTGGCGCGATTGCGAACGAGGCGGCTGCTGAGAAGATCGGCGAGTTGGCGATGCGTACCGCAAAGCCGCTGACAACATCAGCGCTGACGCCTGAATATCGTCGCGAGATGGTGCGAGTGTTCGCCAAGCGAGCGGTGATGGCCGCGGCAAACTAGTTGTCAGATGCCGGTTCGACTGTTCGTACTCACAACGCGTTACGAGAAGCCGTCTCATGAATGGCGACGCGGAATCCCCCAGGGGCTAAAGCCAGTGTTTTCTTGACCCTTTACGGCACGGCTGAAGCCGCGCCCTTTCAAAACTGATTTATGAGATAGCTTCTAACAACTGGGAGCCGACGACTGACAACCTCCGCATGATCACCGACTGCCACATCCACATTCAGCCGCTGGAGGAGTTCAAGCCCGACGCGCTGGCGCTGATGAAGAAATCGCGCAAGGACTTCGCACAGATCGAAGAGTACTGCCGCTCGCCGAAGGCATTTCTTGGCTATCTCGACCGCGTGGGGATCGACCGCGCGGTGCTCATCAATTACGTGGCCCCGGAGGTGATCGGCTTCACCCCGGCAGTAAACGAGTTCATCGCGAACTACGTGAAGGCCGACCCAAAGCGACTCTTACCTTGTGGGAGTGTGCATCCGCGGCATACGCGCAACGTGCTAGCCGACATGGAGCAGATTGTTCGGCTGGGGATCCGCCTGATCAAGATCCATCCACCGCATCAGTTGCTCTACCCCAATGACTATGTGAATGGAGTGAAGGAGCTGGAAATCATCTACCGGGCAGCAGAGGCGAACGGCATTCCCATCATGGTGCATACCGGGACGTCAGTTTTTCCAAATGCGCGCAACAAGTACGGTGACCCGATTTACGTGGATGACGTCGCGGTCGATTTTCCCCGGCTGAAGATTCTGCTGGCGCACGGCGGCCGGCCGTTGTGGATGGATACCGCGTTCTTCCTCGTGCGCCGCCACCCCAACGTGTATCTGGATATCAGCGGCATCCCGCCAAAATCGCTGCTTAGGTACTTCCCGCGGCTGGAAGAGATTGCGCACAAGACGCTGTTCGGAACCGACTGGCCGGGGCCCGGAGTGCCGGACATCGCGAACAACCTGGAAGAATTTCGGCGGCTGCCGCTCTCCGCAGCATCCCAGGAGCAAATCCTGAGCAAGACGGCGTTGACAATCTGGCCTGCATAGGTCAGCTCAACTACCCTTCGGTACTGTTTGCTTCGACGGCTTCTGCTGCGGACTCATCCAGCCGGCCAGCAACGCGAATCGCACGCCACAATTCGTTCTGCCCGATGCGGGCCTTCGCCGAGAACGGAATGATCTGCTCCGGGTCGACCTGTAACTGCTCACAAAGCTTGTGCAGCGAGCTGCGAAGCTGATTGTTGGAGATGCGGTCGGCCTTGGTAGCGACGATGAGGAACTGCCGATTGGCGTGGCGCAGCCATTCCAGCAGTTGAATATCCAGTTGCTGCGGTGGAATGGTGACATCGACGAGAGACAGGCAAAGCGCGAGGGTGGAACGCTTTTCCAGGTAAGGATTGATAAACTCGCTCCACTTCGCGGTGACTTCTTTGGGCGCGCGAGCGTAGCCGTAGCCGGGCAGGTCGGCAAATACGAACTCCGGCTTCGGCTTGCCATGGCGCCGCACTTCGAAGAAGTTGATGGTCTGTGTGCGTCCGGGGGTGTTGCTTGTTTTGGCGATCTTGCTTCCCACCAGCGAATTGATCAAGCTCGACTTTCCAACGTTTGACCGGCCGAGGAAGGCAATTTCCGGCGCCCCGGTCGGCGGAAAATGCCGAGGGTCAGCGGCAGACGTTACAAAGCGCGTCAGGACCTTCATCTAGTCACCATGGGCGGAACGCCGTGAAATCGCAAGTCACGAAGTGTGGTGCGAAATAGTCGGCGCAGCAGGAGGCCCGCCACGACTGGTAGCAGGCCCTCACAAGAAGGTACGTCACTGATGCGCGGCGGGAGGCTGCTCGGCAGCGGGTGGCAGCGATGCGATGCCGGGCGCCTCGTCAGCGATTTCCGGCAGCGGATGCTCCAGCGCATGCGACAGCACTTCGTCCATGGTATTCACGAAGTGCAGCTTCATGGCGGTGCGCAGGTTCTCGGGCACGTCCGCCAAATCCTTCTTATTGTCCGCCGGAAGTACGACTTCCATGATGCCCGCACGATGAGCGGCCAATAGTTTCTCCTTCAGGCCGCCAATCGGCAGAACTTTGCCGCGCAGGGTGATTTCGCCGGTCATGGCCACATCCCGCCGTACGGGAATGCGACTCAGCGCACTGGAAATAGCGGTCGCGATGGTAATGCCGGCGGAAGGACCGTCTTTCGGGATCGCTCCTTCCGGCACGTGAACGTGAATGTCGAGGTTGCGATAGAAATCACGCGGCAGGCCGAGGCGGTGTGCACGCGAGCGGACGTACGACATTGCCGCCTGCGCCGATTCTTGCATGACATCACCCAGCTTGCCGGTCAGTGTGAGCTTGCCTTTGCCGTCAACGGTTGCGACTTCAGTGACGAGGATCGAGCCGCCAACCTCCGTCCACGCCAGGCCCGTGACCAGGCCGACTTCACTGCGCTCGTTGAGTTCCATGTCGCGGAACTTAGTGACGCCGAGGAACTCGTTCACGTTGTCAGCGGTGAGCGTGATCTTGTACTTGCCGCCCTCTTTCACCACCTTGCGGGCGACCTTGCGGCAGATGTTGCCGATTTCGCGCTCCAGGTTACGCACGCCGGCTTCGCGCGTGTAATTGCGGATGACCGTCTGCAACGCTTCGTGGGTGAAGACGATGTTGTCTTCGGTCAGTCCGGTCTGCTGGCGCTGCTTGCGGACCAGATACTGCTTGGCAATTTCCACTTTTTCCGGCTCCGTGTAGCCGTGCAAGCGCAACACTTCCATGCGGTCCTGCAATGCAGGAGGGATGGTGTGCAGCACGTTGGCGGTGGCAATGAAGAAGACCTGAGACAGGTCGTACTCCACGTCGAGATAATGGTCGACGAACATGAAGTTTTGTTCGGGATCGAGCACTTCGAGCAGGGCGGCCGACGGATCGCCGCGGAAGTCCATCGACATCTTATCGACTTCGTCCAGCATGAAGACCGGGTTCTTGGTGCCCGCCTTCTTCATCATCTGGATGATCTGGCCGGGCAAAGCGCCAATATAGGTGCGGCGATGCCCGCGAACTTCGGCCTCGTCGCGCACGCCGCCCAGCGACATACGGACGAACTTGCGTCCGGTTGCCTTGGCAATGCTCATGCCCAGCGAGGTCTTGCCCACTCCCGGAGGTCCGACGAAGCAGAGGATCGAGCCCTTGGGGTTCTTCACCAACTGGCGGACGGCAAGGAATTCGAGAATGCGGTCCTTGATCTTCTCCAGCCCATAATGATCTTCGTTGAGCACCTTCTCGGCGACGTCAATGTTGCGGATTTCCTTGGAGCGCTTCTTCCATGGCACAGCCAGCAGCCAGTCGAGGTAATTACGGGAGACGGTCGACTCGGCCGACATGGGCGGCATAGCCTCGAGCTTCTTCAGCTCCTGCAAGGCCTTCTCGTGGACCTCGTGCGGCATCCCGGCCGTATCAATCTTCTTCTTCAGCTCGTCGAACTCGCTCTTTTCGCCGCGGCCAAGTTCCTTCTGAATAGCCTTGATCTTCTCGTTGAGGTAGTACTCTTTCTGGGCGCGCTCCATCTGGCGCTTCACTCGCGACTGGATGGTGCGGTCCATGTTGAGCTTTTCAATTTCGACATCCAGCACATCGGCAATGCGGTTCAGCCGCTCGGCGGGATCGAAGATCTCCAGCAGCTCCTGCTTCTCTTCGATCGAGAGCTGGAGATTGGCGGCGATGGTGTCGGTGAGCTTGGCCGGATCGTCGTTGCGGACCGCGGCAATCATGGTCTCGTAATTCAGCGACTGACAGAGCTTTACATACTGCTCGAACAGTCCCGTGACCCGCTGCATCGCGGCTTCCACCTGGGGCGTCAGCTCGGCTCCATATTTGGCGGTGCGGATGGTGGCCTCGAAGTAGCCCTCCGTATCCACCACCTGCAGGATCTTGCCGCGCTCCAAGCCCTCGACCAAAACCTTGATATTGCCGTCGGGCAGCTTCAGGCTCTGAACGATGTTGACGATGGTGCCGACCTGGTAGATTTCATTGGCCTTTGGCTCGTCGATGCTGGCGTCATGCTGGGTCGCCAGAAAGATCTTCTTGTCGCTGGCCAGGGCCTCCTCCAACGCGCGAACGCTCGATTCCCGGCCCACAACAAACGGGGTCATCATGTGGGGGAAGATGACCACGTCCCGGATGGGCATCATGGGAAGTTTTTTGGTTTCGAATTTCTCGCGTTGACTCACTAGGAACCGCCTTTGTGGTTGAGAGCGCTACCGCGCTCGGGAAAGAAAGTTACCAATAAATTCCGGCATTGAAACAAATGGCACGCCGCATCCATTTCAGCCGTTCTTTATAGCAAAGGATATCACGCGGTGACGCCGCCGAACGCTGCGACAAGTATCACAGAAGAGGCCTCTGTACTGCATCATGAAGAGTGCGAGCGGGCCAAAAATGACTTGAGGCTGCGGTTGCGCTGAACCCTGTTTGCAACAATAACTGCTACGGTGATATTGATGCCGCGTAGCCTGAACGGATGCGAGTTGGAGCCGGGGATGATAACCGACTGCAACCGCAGTCATTGAGCCTGCTTTGAACAAACCGAAGCCAGAAGTGTTTGCTGACACCACCCACGATGAAGCTCCGGTGCGGGGCACGTTGCATCGCGCCACCGGGTCGTCTGCCGATTTCCTGGTTCTGACTCATGGGGCCGGCGGCAACTCCAATACTGCCTTGCTGATCGCGCTGGCCGAGGCGTTCGCCGGGATCGGGAATCAGCGTTCTGCGTTGTGATCTGCCATATCGCCAGCGCAAGCCAACCGGCCCTCCCTCTCCTGGGAATGCCAAACTTGACCAGCAGGGCCTGCAGCGGGCGGTCACACTGATGAGAGCGCAGTTTCGCGGCCGAGCCTTTCTCGGCGGCTCATCGTACGGCGGCAGGCAGGCGAGCATGCTGGTCGCGTCAGAGCCATCCCTCGTAGAAGGCTTACTGCTACTGTCCTATCCACTGCATCCTCCCGGGAAGCCAGGACAGTTGCGTACTCAGCACCTCTCTGCCCTGCGCACACCAACCCTGTTTGTCAGTGGAACGCGTGACGCCTTCGGCAGCATTGATGAGTTGCAAGGCGCAATCAAGATGATTCCGGCAAAGACGAGGCTGGTTGCGATTGAGGGCGCAGCTCACGGGCTCAGCGACAAGAAGAAGCTGGAGGACGTTGTGAAGCTGGTCACGGCCGGCTTCTCGCAGTTCTTTGGCGGATAACCCGAAGCTGCGCGTGGCCGGGCTCCCAGCCAGTTGAATCATCGCCTTCGGTTGTGATTCCTCCCTTCCCGTAATGGCACAATCCCATAACTGATCCGTGCAGGCGTTTTCGACAGGCTCTACCACTTTTTGCTAATTGAAGTAGTGCGTGGAAGCTGGTAATTTCAGCACCAACCAAGCTTCCGTTGACTCTCCCCTGCCCAGAGAGAAATACGGGCACACGACCATGCCTAAAGACAAGAACGACAAGAAAAGCAAGAGCTCAGGTGCAACTCCAACTGCAACTTGTTTTGAACCGGACCCGATCGGGCTAAAGTCCGCCGGGGCCTATTCCGATGGCTCGCCACTCGACCGAGTCAGCTATTTGGAGGCGAAGCTCATCCTGAAGCCGGACCGTTTTACTTCGGCCCAGAGCTTCCGGGAGTTCGGGAAGATCGTGAAGGCGACAGCCAAGAAGCTGGGCGTAGGGTATGTTCCCGATCCCAACACCGACCTTCGCCCCGAGATCCGGGAGATCGTCTTCATGGATACTCCGGACTTTCGGCTGTACAACAACGCGTTCATCCTTCGCCGCCGTATCTGCTATGTTGACGGCTTTCCGGTGGGCGACCCGGAGATTGTTTTCAAGTATCGCCACCCTGATGAACAACTAGCCACGCAGATGGATGTGCGGCCAAAGATCGCGGGCGAGTATCGCATCAAGTTCAAGGCTGAAGCGCTGCCGCTTAAGGATGAGGTGGGCGGATATCGCATTCTCTACTCCCATAACTGCCAATTTGGTCTGAGCCAGGTACATGACGCCGACAAGACCTCAATGACGACGCTGGTAAAGGTGCTTCCGGCGCTGGCATCGGTCAAGAGGTCGGATGAGGAACACGTGTCTCTGGTTAACGAAGGCATTGTGGAGGAGGTGCTGCTTCCGCTAGGGGAGCTGGACTTCGGAAAAGGACATGTCGCCAAGTGCGATGTGGCGCTATGGCGGACTCGCGGTGAGCACAGGCCGCTGGTGGGTGAGTTCGCATTCCAATTGAAGATTCCCAGCAAGGACCCGGTTGCCCAGAAGTCCAAGAAGCTGGCCGAGCAGTTCTACATTTCGCTGCAATATGACGTGGAAAGCTGGCTCACCCTTGGGGTAACCAAAACAGCCATGGTCTACCGACTGAAGGGGAACGCGCCCCAGAGCCATGAGTAGTTCAGCGGCGGCACCCTCGCTTACCAGCGACTATCGCTGGCTCTCAACCAAGGGCCTCCCTTTGGGAAGTGTTCTGGGAATTTCTGATCATCGGGGCCACCAGCTTTGGGGGCGTGGTGCCTTATCTGCGCGGGAGTCTGGTCATCAAGCGCCAGTGGCTCGACGACAAAGAGTTCGTGGAAATGCTTTCCATCAGTCAGTCCTTGCCGGGCTTGAACGCCACAAACATGGCGGTCCAGGTCGGGGAGAAGCTGCACGGATTTGTGGGAGCGGTCGCTGCCGTCATAGGAATCTGCTTGCCGGGTGGTGCACTGATGTATGTCGCGGGGATCCTCTACCGACTGCACGGCGATAAAGCATGGTCTACGGCAGCGTTGAAGGGGGTGGCTGCTGCAGCAGTGGGCCTGATCCTGGCGACAGTTGTGAGCCTCAGCAAAAAGGCGCTCGCCAAGAACTTCGACTTCGTCTTCGTGGCGGCAACCGCGCTGGCGGTACACGGTCTGCACTGGTCGGTCCCGCGGGCCCTGATCATCATGGGGGCCGTTGCCATCCTGTTTCACCGTCCGCGCAAGATGGGGAAAGCGAGCTCGACGGAATGAACCAGATAGCTGCACTGATTCGCGTCTTTAGTTACTTGTCGCTGCTGACGGTTGGCGGTGGTATGGCGGCCTTTCCGGAGCTGAAGGTGCTCACTGTCGACGTACACAAGTGGCTGACCTTCCCGCAACTCATCCACCTCTACAGTATTGGACAGATGGCGCCCGGCCCCAACATGATGATGATCGTCTCCATCGGGCAATGGGCCGGGGGGCCTCTGGGAGCGATCGTGACGGTTATCGCTTTTTTCGGTCCGACGGCACTGTTGGCCTACGCAGTGACCAAGGCATGGCGAAAGCTGGCAAACTGGCCGTGGCGAAACTCCATTGAGCAAGGACTGGCTCCGGTGTCGATCGGGTTGCTGCTGGCCGGCACGTTCAGCATGGCGAAGGGAGCGATCACCGGATTGGAAACGGCTACGATTGCGGTCGTGACCTTGCTGATTCTTCTGCAATTCAAGATCAATCCAGCGCTGCTGGTAGTTGGAGGCGCGGTCGTCGGCCTGCTGACCTATTTGCCCAAGTGAGTTGTCATCGCCTCACGTACAGCTTGATTGCGGCGGGTCCGAGTCGTATCATGCCGCCTTCCGGCCTATACCCCAGCAAGCGCAAGTGCGGCGCTCGCTGGAGACCCGGTCTGGAGGTGCGTTGTGCTCGATCGTCGCACGTTTCTCTCTCGCGGCGCTGGATTGGCCGCCACTCTTGCTTTCGCCGAGCCGCTGCTCGCGCAACTGGCTAACTTCCCCACATCACTTCCCGATCGCAGCCACTACGCCAACAATGAAGACGCCTATTGGGCCGAGCTGCGCAAGCAGTTCCTCATTCCCGAAGACGAAATCTATCTGAACAACGGGACCGTGGGATCGAGTCCCGCGCCGGTACTGCGTGCGGTCTTTGACAGCTACACCAAGTCAGAAGAGCTGGACGAGCCCGATCCTGAGGACTATCCCATCTGGGGCTATGGACCGTGGAACCAGTATCGCGATCCGATGGCCGCATTCATTGGCTGCAAGCGCGATGAGATTGCCCTGGTGCGCAACGCCACCGAGGGAAACAACTACATCGCCAACGGCGTCGACATGAAGGCGGGCGACGAGGTGCTCATGACCGATCAGGAGCATCCCGGAGGCGAGCAGCCTTGGCAGCTTAGAGCCAAGCGCTATGGCATCGTGGTGAAGAAGGTCACCCTTCCGATGCCGCCGAAGACGCCGGACGAGGTACTGAACCTGTTCAACGACGCCATCACTCCGAAGACGCGTGTGATCTTCTTCAGCCACATCACAACGGTCACAGGAGTGGTGCTGCCGGCGAAGCAGATATGTGCCCTGGCTCGCAACAAGGGAATATTGTCCGCCGTCGATGGCGCGCACGTTCCGGGCATGATGCGACTGAATGTGCAGGAGATCGGCGCCGACATGTACTCTGCCAGTCCGCACAAGTGGCTACAGGCGCCCAAGGGAACCGGATTCCTTTATGTCCGGGATGAGGTGATCGACCGGGTGTGGAATACATTGGCGACCGAAGGCTGGAACGAGCCCGAACTGCGCGCCGAACGCTTCCAGCGAATTGGGTCTTCGAATGTGCCGGCGCTTGCCGGACTGCGCGCATCCATCGAGATGGCTAGCGCGATCGGCATGGATCAGATTGAGGCGCGCCAACGACAGCTCGCCAATTACATGCTGGCCGAAATGACCAAGCGAGGCGCGGAATCGTGGACTTCCCCGGATGCCACGATGCGGTGCGCCATCGTCACCGTAAACGTGCCGCCGATCCAGCGCATGAAGCTGGAGGACTGGATGTGGAAGACACAGAAGATACGGATTCGCGGAGGTAACCCGTCAAAGCTCCGGCTTTCAACTCCTTACTATTTGCAGAAAAAGGACATCGAGCGTTATCTGAGCGCTTTCGACGAGTACAAACGAACGGTGACGTCGTAGGTATCAGTTGGCAGGTGTCGAGCATCGAAAGCGTCAGAACTGTGAATAGCTTGCAAAGATTCGCGCTTCCCCGGCTCGGGGCGGTATCCTAAACGAGCGTCTCCCAAACACATAACCCGATGGCATCCGAACGAACCCTGCAAAAGCCTGCGGTAAAAGTCTTCGTCGCCACCACGGTGATGCTGACCTTCATTTCCTTCTGGCGTGCCGCGGCCATTGTTCTTTCCGACCTGGCTTCCTCGGCATACTACGTGGGCGGCGACGCAGAGAAGGTCATCGGCAAGAGCGCTCCCTGGTTCGTGCTGGCAGTAATGCTGTTCAGCTATGCGGTGCGCGCACTGTATATCGAGTCCAGCGCGATGTTTGTGCGCGGCGGCGTGTATCGCGTCGTGAAGAACGCATTGGGCGGGACTCTTGCCAAACTTTCGGTTTCGGCGCTGCTCTTCGATTACATCCTCACCGGCCCAATCAGCTCGGTAGCGGCGGGGCAATATGCAGCCGGCCTCGTAACCGACACTCTGCACCATCTCGGGTATGTGAACGCGCACATTCCGGAGAACTCGTTTTCCGCATGCTTCGCTGTCCTGGTCACAATTTACTTCTGGTGGCAGAACGTAAAAGGAATCCACGAGTCCAGCCAGCGCGCCATTCAGATCATGCGGATCACGACTGTGATGGTCGTCATTCTGATCATCTGGTGCCTCATCACCATCTTCAAGATGGGCTCGCACCTGCCGCCGCTTCCCGAAGCATCCTTGATCCCGCAGAGCAAGGAGTCCCTGGGATGGCTCCTGGGGACTTGGGCGGCGAAGCTGCCGTCTGGTTCTGCTGATGGTGGGATTTGGCCACTCCGTGCTGGCTATGAGCGGCGAGGAATCCCTGGCGCAGGTCAATCGCGAGATCGAACACCCCAAGCTGAAGAACCTGGAAAAGACCGGGCTGGTGATCTTCATCTACAGTCTGTTGTTCACTTCGCTGGTCTCGTTCTTCGCGGTAATGATCATTCCCGACACGACCCGGCACGCCTATTTCGCCAACCTGATCAGCGGCCTGGCGATGAACGTGGTAGGGCCTTACAACCTGCGCCTGGTCTTCCAGGCATTTGTGGTGGTGGTGGGCGCGCTGATTCTCTCGGGAGCAGTCAACACCGCAATCGTAGGAGCCAACGGCGTGCTCAACCGGCTGGTGGAGGACGGGGTCCTCACCTCCTGGTTCAAGAAGCCGCATAAGAAGTACGGAACCTCACATCGGGTACTGAACCTGATTGCGGGATTGCAGCTGCTCACGATCATTGCCAGCCGTGGCGACGTGTACCTGCTGGCCTCGCTCTATGCGTTTGGGGTCATCTGGAGCTTTTCGTTCATGTCGCTGGCGGTACTGGTGCTGCGGTACAAAGGACCGAAAGAGCGTGAATGGAAGGTCCCCGGCAACATCACAATCCGAGGAGTGGAAATCCCTATCGGTGTGGCGCTCATCTCGATAGTGCTCTTCGCCACCGCGATCGTAAATTTCCTGACCAAGGAATTGGCGACCATTGCGGGAGTCACCTTCAGCGCTATTTTCTTCCTGGTGTTTACGGTCACGGAACGGGCCAACGCTGAACAGCACTCGAAGGGCGAATCGGAGTTGGAGCAGTTCCGGGTGGCGGCCCAGGAGGAACTGACCGCGGATGCCATGGAGGTGCGGCCCGGGAGCATTCTTGTGGCAGTACGCGATCCGAGGAACCTTGCATATTTGCGCAAGGTGCTGGAAGAGACGGACACGTCGCAGCGCGACGTGGTGGTTATGACGGCGCGGGTCTACCATCGCGAGCATTCTTTTAGCGGCAATGAACTGGTGGACAGCTCCGACCTATTCGAGCAGTACGAACGAGAGCTGTTCACTTCGGTTGTGAATCTCGCGGAGAAGCAGGGCAAGCACGTCTCGCTGCTCGTCACTCCCACCAACGACGTCTTTGAAGGAATTGTCGCCACTGCTCAGCGGCTGGGCTCAACCCGCGTGGTCTGCGGACTGTCGAACAAGCTGACTCCTGAAGAGCAGGGGAAGCTGACCGGCGATGCATGGGAGCGGCTGTCCGAGCCCAAACCGCGCATGCGGCTGGAAGTGTACGCACCCGACGGCCGCAGGTGGGAGTACATTCTCGGGCCGCATACGCCGCGCATGCGGCCGCAGGACCTGAAGCTGATGCACGACATCTGGCTGCACGTGACGCGCGACCGCGACTTCAGTCAACTGCATCACTACCATGTCGTTGCCGTGGCCCTGCGAGAACTGAATGAACGCCTGCGCGGATCGGGGCGGGAAGAGGCGCTTGAGGACTTAAAGGACGAGGTCGACCGCGACGACTACACGTAAGTAATGTGGGAGGCGCAGACCGTGCTGCGCCCCCGTGGTTTTTAGTGTGCTTCGCGCGTACGGGTGTCAACTTCGCGCAAACGGGCAGCTTTGCCGCGCAATGCACGCAAGTAATACAGCTTGGCTCGCCGCACGTGGGCCGAGCGCAGCACTTCGATCTTGTCGATGACCTTGGAGTTGAGCGGGAAGATACGCTCCACGCCCTGCCCAAAGCTCATCTTGCGAACCGTGAAGCTCGGCTGGTTGCCGCGGCTGCGGGCGATGACCAATCCCACAAACGCCTGCAGACGCTCCTTGTCGCCTTCCTTAATCTTGACCTGCACGCGAATAGTGTCGCCAGGCTTGAAGTCAGGCAGATCGGTGCGGCGCGTCTTGGCGACCAAACGATCGATAATTGGTGAGTTCGACATTTTCTTGTTCTTCCTTCTCTGTTTGCACGCCTCGCGGCGGCTTAATACTGTTGTTCGCGGGCTCAAGCCCGCGCACTCCTATGCCGTCCCTAAAGGGACTCGGGGAATTTCTCCCACGTTACCCAGCGCTGAAGCGCTGGGCTACGATCTGCTGCGCCTGACGGCGCGGTTTCCTGGGCCGTTCGCACCGCTTCGCAAGCGGAGATTGTCATGCCTCGGAGGACGACCCGTGCAGCCTGCCTTCTCGAACCCGCGTGTCTCGTCACGCCGTGCTCTCCGCTTCAATCTCTGCCAGCAACTTGCGGTCTTCCTTGCTCAGCTCCGCCGCACCCAGCAAGTCCGGGCGATTGCGCCACGTCTTTTCCAGCGCCTGGCGTCGCCGCCAGCGCCGAATCTCGTCGTGGTTCCCATTGACAAGTACATCCGGGACCTTCATTCCGCCAAAGTCGGCCGGCCGCGTGTAATGCGGATAGTCCAGCAGGCCACCGGACGCACAGGTTGAACTGGGCGGCTCGCCTGCAATTCTGTCCTGCGGTGCGCCCTTACCCGTCGTGAATGACTCCTGCTGCGCTGATGCCGCATTGCCCAGTGCACCAGGAAGCAGCCGCGTCATCACATCCACGATCAATGCGGCCCCAAGTTCGCCGCCGCTGAGGACAAAGTCGCCGACCGAAATCTCGCGATCGGCTAGAAAGTCGCTCACCCGCTCGTCGACGCCTTCGTACCGGCCACAGATCAATACCACGCGCTCATGGCCCATCAGTCCCTGCGCCGCCTTCTGGGTGAATATTTCACCCTGAGGCGACAGCAGCACCACAGTCTCAGGCGCTCCCGCCCGCAGGCGTTCGGCGCGCGGGCCTACGCTCAGCGACTCGAGGCATTCAAAAAGGGGCTCCGGCTTCAGCACCATGCCTTCCCCGCCGCCAAATGGCCGATCATCGACCGTGCGGTGGCGATCGTGGGTGAACGCCCGCAAGTCGTGAATACCGATTTCAATGAGCCCGGCCTCGCGCGCTCGCCGCACGATGCCATAATCCAGCGGCCCACGAAAGAAGTCGGGAAATATTGTCACTATCTCGAACTTCATTCCGGGCCTCCCCTTCGCGCCTTGGCGCGGGGGAATATCTCGCTATTTCTGCCTCGACCGACGCTTGCTGCTCTCGCCTGCCGCTCTGGCCTCGTCGGCCTCAGACTTCTGTCGCTGCTTCTCTTCCGCGTTCAATGGCGCCTGAGCTTCCAGCAGGCCGTCCGGCAAACGCATCTCAATCCGCCGTCCCTCAGGATCGACAGCCTTCAGAAACTCTTCCGCATAGGGCAACAAGAATTCCTGCCCTGCATCGCCGCGAACCACCAGCAGCGGAGCCGCACCGCCGGCAAATTGAACCTCAGCAATCGGCCCCAACAATCGCGCTGCGACGTCGCCGGCCACCCAAACCTGGCAGCCGATCAACTCACTCACATACGTCGCGCCTTCTTCCAGTTCGGCGCGCTGCTCGCGCGGAATCTGCACCTCGCATCCCGCGAGCTGCTCGGCGTCGCTGATCGAATCGACGCCGGCGAACTTCAGGACGATGCCACCCTTGTGAAACCAATGCTCTTCCAGCACCAAATCACGCCGCGTCCCATCCGCCATCAGGCCCGACAACTCGCGCCGCTCCTGGAAGCGCTCGGGAAAATCGGTGTGCAACTCAGCTAGCACTTCGCCGTGCCGGCCCTGCGGCCCAAGCACCCGCGCGATGGTGATGAACTGTTGGGTTATTCCACGATCTCCAATTCGTAGCGCTTGTGGGTGCGCAATGCCGCGGCATTCATGATGGTCCGCAGGCTCCGCGCCATGCGTCCCTGCCGCCCAATGAGGCGTCCGACTTCGTCCTCTGCCACTTCCACTTCAATGACTTTGTGGCCGGGCTCATCGAACTCTTCGGCAAACACCTCGTCGGTCTTCTCGACCAGCGACTTGGCGAGCAGTTCCATCAGCGCCACCAGATTTACCTGCGATGCATTGGCCATGGATATCCCGAAATTTGCAAAACTAGGCTACCGCCGGCGAAGTCGGCTCCGCCGCACTCGCGGGAGTAATGGGTTGCGACGACGCTTCAGCGGGAGCGGCGGGGGCCTTGTCCACGATCTTGCGCACCCGGCCCGACAACTGCGCACCCTTCGAAACCCAGTAGTCTACGCGCTCGCGCTTCAACACGATGCTGGCGGGATCGGTACGGGGATTGTACGTGCCAACCACTTCCACCGAGCGGCCGTCGCGCGCGCGGTCCTTTTCGATGACAACGATACGGTAATGGGGCTGTTTGCGCGCACCACGGCGCGACAGTCGAATCATCAGCACAGACTTAGTGTCCTTTCCTGCTTGTCAGGGTTCCGGCTTCGCTTTGACAAACGCCACCGGACAGCTATCCCTTGCGTGGCGGGTGCTCCAGCGATGATCAACATCGCTCCACACCCCGACCCGTGCCTGGTGTGGCAAAGGTCAGACCTCCGCTGCTGGAGGCAAAGAATTATTATGGCGTAGAGAGGGCTTGCTTAGCAAGCTGGGGTCTGTGGTCCAAGCTCAATCAATCTGAAATGCTCAAACTTCTTTGCATCACCGCCCATCCCGATGATGAAGCCGGCGCCTTCGGCGGCACACTGCTGCTCTACGGCGAACGCGGCGTCGAAACCAGCGTCGTCTGCCTGACTGCCGGCACAGCGGCACGGAATCGTGGCTCGGCCAGAAATGATGCTGAACTGGCAGAAACGCGCACCCGCGAGCTCGGCGACTCGTGCAAGCTGCTGGGCGTAAAGCACTGGGAGATTCTGGGCTACCAGGATGCCCGACTCGACCGGACTGACCTTTTCACCGTGGTGGGCGACCTGGTGCAGCGCGTACGCGAGATACGCCCAAACGTGATCATCACCTTCGGCCCGGACGGAGGTATGACCGGACATCTCGACCATGCGATGGCGGGCGTGTTCGCCACGATCGCGTTTGAATGGGCGGTGCGCCCGGACCGCTATCCCGAACTGGGCGCCCCTCACGCAGTACAAAAGCTCTACTACCACACCACCGACTACAGACTGCCCGGCCGCCAGCCGACGGCTCCGCCAGTGGTCACTGCGAAAATCGAGATCGGCAAGGAGCGCTTCGAGAAAAAGATTCAGGCGTTCATGCAACACAAAACACAGGAGCCGCTCTTTGGCCTGCTACGCAAGAGCCTGGAGCAGCCGCCATTTCGCGAGTTGTATCACCTGGCTTGCTCACGCGAGTTGCAGACGTTGGACCGGCTGGAGAATGATCTTTTCGCGGATATTGTCGAGGCCTAGTGCTGGGCGAGACGAAGGATCACTTCTTCGATTTCGATTTTTTGGCCGCGGGCTGGCCTGATGCGCTTTCAATCTGCTTGGCGGCCCCGTCCAGCAATTTGTTGAAAGCCTCGTCTTTGGTGAGCTCCTTCTTGGCTGACTGATTGTGGTTGTACTTGTGCTCGGTGTGGCAGATTCGGCAGGTTACCTTCAGCACCTCTTCGTCAACCATCGCCGCTACCGAATGGTCCGTGATGCGCTTGCAACGTGTGCAGTGATCGTCGATGTCGTCGCCGAGGCGCAAAGTTCCTCCCGCGCAAAGCAGGCAGTGTAGCACAGCAAGGAGGCTGCCTACTTGTTCTTGGTCTCCAGGAAGGTGATGATCTGCCAACGTTGCTGTTTCGGCAGGTTCGACCACGAGGGCATACCGTTGTTGAGATCTCCATTGGTGATAAACCAGAAGATCTCGCCCGGCTTCGCGGATTTCACGTTCCCACTCTGGAGCGGGGGCGCCGGCCCCATGCCCTGAAGATTGTTCCCGTGGCACTGGGCGCAGTTCTGCGCATACAGCTTCTTGCCACCCGCCGCCGCAGATGCATTGCCGCTATACGGATTCTTCATGGCTGCGGCCGAGGTCGGAGCGCCATGGAAGGACTTTTGCTCGGCAGATGCAACGAAAGAAAGAAAGACTACTGCCACCACGACAAGGCTGCACGCAAAGAGGTCCCAGACTCTTCTGTTTGCGGTCAATATCTCCTCCACCCGATAACAACATCTTACTGCTCACCCCGTTGCATACCGCATAACGGCGCGGTCTGGTTAGCGCTCCACAACGCGCTCCAGATCGTCGAAGAATGCAGGATACGATATCGCCACGCAGTCTGCATTGCGAATCACTGTCTCTCCCTGTGCGCGCAGGGCGGCGATTGCGAATGCCATGGCGATGCGGTGGTCGTGATGGCTGTCGATTTCCGCCCCATGTAAGTGCTGGTCGCCTGGAATGCTCCAGCCATCCTCTGTCTGATCTATTTCTGCTCCCATCGCCTGCAAGTTACGCGTGACCGCGCTCAGCCGGTCCGACTCCTTGACGCGCAACTCGGCGGCATCGCGAACCTCGAGCCCTCCGGCGGTAAACGGAGCAATCGCGGCGAGCACCGGCAGTTCATCGATCAACAATGCCGTAAGGGCACCGGAGATCGCGACATGCCTTCCTTTTCCCGGTACGACGGCAATCGTTCCCGCCAACTCGCCGTGCTGCTCATCCACGCGCAGCATCGAGATGCGGCAGCCCATCGCGGTCAGAACGTCGAGAAGTGCTGAGCGCGTAGGGTTCAGCAGTACGCCATCAATCACAAGGTTCGACTCTGGGAAAATCGCTGCGGCGCATAGAAAGAAGGCAGCAGAAGAGCTGTCGCCGGGCACGTAAGCTTCGATCGGCGTGAGGGATTGTCCGCCGGTAATGCTGGCCACATTGCGCGAGCGCTGCACCTCAGCCCCAAAAGCACGCAGCGCGAGCTCTCCATGGTCGCGCGTAGGATGCGGCTCCTCCACCGTGGTCGTGCCTTCCGCCAGCAGGCCGGCAAAGAGCAGACAGGTTTTGACCTGCGCGCTGGCAACCGGCGGCTTATATGTGATTCCGCGCAGCTTGCTTCCCGTAATTTGCAAGGGCGCGTGACCGTCGCTCGAATGGATGTGCGCTCCCATCTCGATCAATGGATCCATGATCCGCTTCATGGGCCTACGCGAGAGCGACGCATCGCCGATCAGCTTGCTGGTGAACGGCTGTGCCGCAAGAATGCCGGACAGCATGCGCATGGTCGAACCCGAATTCCCGCAGTCCAGCGCCGCGCCCGGTGCCTTAAGTTGCGGGCCCACGCCCTTAATGACAACGCTGCCGTCGGCGCCTCGCTCAACTGTGCAGCCCAGATCGCCCATGCATTGCAGCGTGCTGGCGCAGTCTGCACCGGGAGCGAAGTTCTCAAATCGCGAGCGCCCGGGAGCCAGCGCCGCGAGCATTGCGTAACGATGCGAGATGGACTTGTCCCCCGGCACGCGAAGGCTTCCCAGAACATTGCGCGCACTGCGCAGCACGACGGACTCGCTCATAGCTACACTATCTCCACGCCGCCGGAAGCGCTCAGCAAATGCCGACGGCAACCTTCGATTCTAGAATTGTTGCAGAAATGCGCCGGCGCCCCGACGCCTGAAAGGATCTTCCGCGATCATCCACACACTGCGCAAGCGCGCACTCGAACGGCGCGCTCAAATTGCTTAGCGGGAAGCGGCTACCGCTCGTTCGCGAGCTTCGTCCAGCATTTCGCGCGGAACCTCACGCAAGCGCAGACTGACCTCGAAGTGCACCTTGTTGGTACCGCGCCCCCACCGATTCACGTCCCAGTGCGCACGCACCCACCGGACGTTCGGAGATTGCGACAGATCCAACAGGAGCGGGTATTCGCCGACGTAAAACTTCTGCGGCAGGGCGGCAATGGGCTTCGCGTCCCACGTGGCTCCGTCCTCGGAAGTGAAAACGCCCACCTCAATCGACTCCTGTTCCACGACACTTTGGATCGCAAGCGTCAGAAGCAGAGTTCGGCTGGTGGCGGAGCTTACGTCAACGGGCTCACTGTCACCGTTTGCGGTGATAACGGTCCGTTCGGGGAGAAGAAGTGCATCAAGCATGACGCAGGTATTTTAGCGAAAATACAGGTTGCTCCCGGTGACCGCGGTCACAATGCTCAAGAGCAAGGCGAAATCGTGCGTTGACAGCTACAGGATTGCGACATAAGATTTCGCCGCCGAAGCGCATCTCTCAGGGTTTCCCAAAAAGCGCTCGGCTGATGGGAGAGAAGTAAATGCGAGTACAGAAATTAGCTCTGCTGATTTGGGTGCTGCTGGCGCTGGCAGCGTTTTCGTCGGCTCAAATGCAGTTACCCAAACCCGCGCCAGAGCTTAAGCAGCTCGACTGGATGGCCGGAAAGTGGAAGCTGGAAGGCGATGCCAAGCCAAGCCCCATGGGACCCGGCGGGAAGATGACCATGACCGAAGACGTCCGTTGGATGCAGGGGAACTACTTCCTGGTGTCCCACTCGAAGTTCTCCGGGGCTGGAATGGGCGAAGGATCCGCTCTGTCCATCATGGGCTACGATTCTGAAGCCAAGAAGTTCACCTATAACGAATTCAACAGCTTTGGTGAGGCTACCAAATCCACGGGAACAGTCGACGGCAAGACGTGGACCTGGTATAGCGACGACAAGATGGGCAAAGGCAAGTTCATCATGAATGTCACCTCGCCCACTTCATACACCTTCCAATTCGACATGTCGAAGGACGGCAACGAATGGACCACGGTGATGACCGGGACAGCGACGAAGGAGAAGTAGATCGCGAAGCCATCTGGTGCGGAAGCCGTCGTACACCAAGGGGTCCGACGGCTTCCCTGTCTGCCGGCGAGACTAGTCAAGAACCTCATCGGCGAACTGCCGCAGCAACGCCGAATATTCCACCGGCCGCTCCATCGCCGCATAGTGCCCGGCTTTGGTTATCACCTGCAGCCTGCTCCCAGGAATGCGGTCTCGCATCAACTCCGCCGCGTCTAAAGGGGGGATGTCTTCCTCACCCGTAATCACCAGCGCCGGGACATTGATCGTGCCCAGGGTGGCGATGGAATCCGGACGGTCGGCCATGCCGCGCTGCACCCCGGCAATATCTTCGGCCGACATGCTCTGCATCATTTTGCGGGCGGCGACCACGACCTCAGGCCGCCGCGATCTTGTGGTCGCGCCCAGCAGCTTCCGCAACATGTCGTCGATGAAGCCAGCCGTGCCTTCCTGTTCTACCTGATCGGCAATATGCAGGCGATTGGCGCGACTCTCGGCGGTCTCCCCGGCAGCGCGGGTATTGGACAGCACGAGTCCAGCAAAGCGTTCCCGGTATCTCCGCCAGAACTCGAAGAGCACGTATCCGCCAATGGACACTCCAACAAAGACAGCTTTCGCGACGTCCTCCGCCTGGCATAAGCGGTCCAGATCGTTGGCGTGTTTTTCCATCGTGGCCGGGCCTTTACCCAATTCCGATTCGCCGTGGCCGCGCAGATCGGGAGTGACGATTCGATAGCTCCCACTCAATGCAGGCAGGAGCTCATCCCAAAAATGGTGGTTCAGGGGAAAGGGATGCAACAGGACAAGGTCCGGGCCGGTTCCCCGGACTTCGTAATGCAGGCGGGCATCATCGGATTGCAGCGTCGGCATGGGTCTCCCTTCCCGTCGATCAATGAAGCGAGGTTAGCAAACACTCTCCTGCAATTAGAGTAGCGTCAGACAGACAACCCTCGTTTCCCAAAACACAAGAAAAAGGGACGCGATCGTTTGCGTCCCCTTCGTTTACAAAGATGCGTCGTTGCTACGGATTCTGATACGGCTGAACGTTGGCCGGCGGCGCGGACAGGATGACCTGTTGTGCTTCCGGAATCACGATCCAGGCGACGATGTAGGCCAGCAAGCCCGTACCGGCGCACAACACGACCAGCAGCCAGACAACGCGGATAACGGTCACGTCCAGGTCGAAGTACTGGGCAAAGGCCGCACACACTCCCGCGATCTTACGATCCGGGCTGCCTTTCGGGGGCCGCAACAGTTGGCTGCGCCCAGCCACAGCGCGGACGTGGCGCCCGCAATAGGCACACACGTTGGCGTCGTCCTGAATCACCTTGCCACAGAAGTTGCAATACATAATCCCCTCCTACACTTGAAATACGTAGCTGCGGGTGAAAGGTTCCCGGGCTTCGGGGCCAAGCAGCTAGCGCTCGACCGCCATGGCGACCGCATTGCCTCCGCCCAGACAGAGCGCAGCGATGCCCTTGTGCACGTCACGGCGCGCCATCTCATACAGCAGCGTAATGAGAATGCGCGAGCCGCTCGAGCCAATCGCATGGCCCAGCGCCACCGCTCCGCCATTCACGTTGACCTTGCTCAGATCGATTCCAAGTTCGCGGGTGACACCGATGGCTGCAACCGAGAACGCCTCGTTGATCTCGTAGAGATCGACGTCTGCGTCCTTCCATCCCGTCTTCTTCCAGATCTGCCGCACGGCATCCACCGGCGCCATCATCACCCAGGCAGGATCAATGCCGCTGACGGCTTGCGCGACGATGCGCGCCATGGGTTTCAGGCCAAGTTCCTTTGCCTTGGAGGCAGACATCACCAACACCGCTGACGCTCCATCGTTCACGCCGGGAGCGTTGCCCGCCGTCACCGTGCCGTCCTTCTTGAAGGCCGGCTTCAGGTTGCGAAGCGCTTCGATGGTCGAGTCCTCGCGCGGGGACTCGTCCTTGGTGAAGAGTTCGGGCGGTGCGCCCTTCTTCCTGGACGGAAGCTCCACGGGAACAATCTGGTCTTTGAAGCGGCACTCTTTGCTGGCGGCGACCGCTTTGCGGTGCGAGTTGAGGGCGTACTCGTCCTGCTCCTCGCGCGTGATGCTGTACTTCTGGGCTACGTTTTCGCCCGTATTGCCCATGTGATAGTCGTTGTAGGCATCCCACAAGCCATCGTGCACCATGGAGTCCAGGATCTTGCCGTCGCCCAGACGGTATCCCTTGCGCGCCTGCGGAAGCAGGTAAGGAGCGTTGGTCATGCTCTCCATGCCGCCAGCTACCACAATGTGGGAGTTGCCGGTTTGGATCGCCTGCTGCGCCAGGGCAACAGCTTTCAACCCGGAACCACAGACCTTGTTGATGGTGGTGGCGGAGACTGCGGGCGACAATCCGCCTCCCAGTGCTGCCTGCCGCGCCGGATTCTGTCCCAGGCCGGCCTGCACCACGTTGCCCATGATGCATTCATCGACTGTGTTCGGGTCGATGCCCGCGCGTTTCACCACTTCACGGACCACGATTGCGCCCAATTGCGGCGCGCTGAAGTCGGACAGCGCTCCCTGAAATTTTCCTACCGGAGTGCGTACGGCAGAGACGATTACGACATCTTCGAATGAAGGCATAGCAACTAAGACCTCTCAACAGAAGTAGAAACCCACCATTATATGATGTGGTCAAGTTGAGTCTCGACCCTCAAATTCCGGCTCCGCTCACACCTCAGCGCAGCGATCGCCGGCTGCTTGCGCCCTTATGGCACACGGCGCTTGTGATTGTCCTTTTGTTGCTCGGCTCGATCGGCGGATACGCTACTCCCCACCCGTTGACGCACGGCAGTAAGCTGCCGCAATACCTGTGGGGAATGGCGTGGGAGTGGCTCCTCGCCGGCATCGTATGGCTCGGCATCCGCAAGCGCTTCAGCCTGCGCGAGGTGATTGGCGGACGCTGGGGAAGCTTCGATGAGTTCTTTCGCGATGTGCTTATCGCTGCCCTCTTCTGGAGCATTGCAGCTCTCGTACTGGCGGGAGGAGCGAAGCTGATGCATCTTGACGAGGCGCAAAAGTTCGACGCTATGCGCCGCCAACTCGGGTTCCTCACACCGAACACGCGGCTGGAACTGGGCGTTTGGTTTCTGCTGAGCGCGACCGCCGGCTTCTGCGAGGAATTCATTTTTCGCGGATATCTGCAGCTGCAATTTGCCGCGCTGACACGTTCGATGTTCGTCGGCGTGCTGCTTTCCGCTGCCATCTTTGGAGCATCGCACGGCTACGAAGGCGGTCCGCGCATGTTGCTGATCGGAATTTTTGGATTGATGTTCGGGCTTCTCGCCTGGTGGCGGCGCAGCCTTCGTCCGGGAATGATGGCGCACGCGTGGCACGACGCGCTGAGCGGCGCCGTTCTGCGGATGCTGAAATGATCAGTGTTTATGCGGCCGGCAAGCGCTTCTGACTTTTTGAAGCAAATATTGAGTTGCAAGTCTTCGCAACTGAGTTTTGGGCCATCCTCCGGGCGCATCCTCCACGTTGACCACATGCATACGCGAGCGCGCGTTTTTTGCTTGACTATTCGTTGCGGTGACTCTATACAAAGAACAAATTGCGATGATGTGATGTCGCAAACTTCCATGAAGAATGGAAAAGGGAGAATAGAAAATGGCAACTAAGAAGGCTGCAAAGAAGGCGACCAAGAAGGCCGCGAAGAAGAAAAAGCACTAAGCTTTGCAATGACCAACCAGAGGGGACGCGCGAGCGTCCCCTCTGCTTTTGCCCCTTCGAGATGCCTCCGCGCGGTCAGGCCTTCACCAGTTTCTCCAACTCGTCTTCGTCGATCACCTTCACGCCCAACTCCCGCGCCTTGTCGAGCTTTGAACCCGCCTCCGCGCCGGCGACAACGAAACTTGTTTTCTTGCTGACCGAGCCGGATACCCGCCCACCTGCGTCTTCAATCAGCTTCTTCGCCTCGTCGCGCGTGTGCCGTTGCAGCGTTCCTGTGAGCACGAAGGTCATTCCCGCCAGGGCTGTCCCCCGCTCCTTCTTTTTCCCCGTGAACGTCAAGCCCGCCTTGCGCAGCCGTTCAACCAGCGCCACGTTCTTGGGCTCATCGAAGAACTCGCGGACCGCTGCGGAGACCCGCGGTCCGATCTCGTTGACCTGCTGCAACTCCTCTTCACTGGCCTGCATGAAAGCGTCCATTGAGCCGAAATGCTCGGCCAGGAACTGCGCCGTGCGTTCCCCGACGAAGCGAATCCCCAGGCCGTAAATCACGCGCTCCAGCGGGAGCTTTTTGGACTGCTCAATCTCGCGCAGCACATTTTGCGCCGACTTCTTTCCCATGCGCTCGAGCCCGAGCAACTGCTCTTCGGTAAGGTCGTAGATGTCGGCGACGTTCTTCACCAGCCCCTGCTCGACCAACTGGTTCACCAGCGCGTCGCCCATGCCCTCGATGTTCATGACGCCGCGGGATGCGAAGTGGCGAATACTCTCGCGCAACTTGGCTGGGCAGTTCGCGTTGACGCAGCGGTGGTCCGCCTCGCCTTCAGCCCGCACCACGTGCCCGCCACATTCCGGACACCTCTTGGGCATGTGAAACTCGCGCGTGCCTCGTGGCTTGCTCTCGTCGACCTTGACGACCTTGGGGATCACGTCTCCGCCGCGCTCCACCACGACCCAGTCGCCGATGCGCACGCCCAGGCGCGCGATCTCGTCCATGTTGTGCAGGGTGGCCCTGCTGACAGTTGTGCCTCCGATAGGAACCGGCTTGAGCGCAGCCACCGGAGTAAGTTTGCCGGTTCGGCCCACCTGCACCAGAATGTCCTCGATTTGGGTCTCGCCTGACCGCGCCGCGTACTTGTAAGCAATGGCCCAGCGGGGGGCCTTCCCGGTGAAACCCAGCTCTTCCTGCAGCGCGATTCGATCGACCTTGATCACGATGCCGTCAATCTCATAGGGCAAGCTGTCGCGCTTCCCTTCCCATTGCTGAATGAAGGCGAAGACATCGTCCAGACTGCGCACCAGCCTATGATTGGGATTCACCTTGAAGCCTGCCGTTTGCAGCGCCTTCAGCGTCTCAGAGTGGCGATCGAAGATGGTTCGTCCCCCGGAGAACAGAGCGTAGGAGAAGAAGTCGAGCCGGCGCTGTGCAGTGATCCTCGATTCGAGCTGTCGCACGGTTCCAGCCGTCGCGTTTCGCGGGTTGGCGAATCGCGAAAAGCCCTGCGCCTCCCGCTCGTCATTCATGCGATTGAAGGACGCAATCGGCATCAGCAACTCGCCGCGTACTTCGAAATCCCTCGGCACGCCGGCCCGGTTCAGCGTCCCGTCAGGAATCGCCAGGGGCACACTGCGTACGGTCCGCACGTTGGCCGTCACGTCCTCGCCTATGTTGCCGTCGCCGCGGGTCAATCCCAAAGCCAAGCTGCCGTCCTCAAACCGCAGCGCCAGTGACATGCCATCGAGCTTCAGCTCGCACACATAATCCACCCGGGTTTCGCCGCTAAGCTCATGCACCCGGCGGTCCCAGTCCCGCAGCTCTTCTTCGCTGTAAGCGTTGTCGAGCGAGAGCATGGGCGTGGAGTGCGGAACCTTGATAAAGCCTTCGCGCGGCTTGCCGCCCACTCGCTGCGTGGGCGATTCCGGCGTGACCAGCTCAGGATGCTTCGCCTCAAGCTCCTTGAGTTCGTTCATCAGCCGGTCGAACTCGGGGTCGGTGATCTCGGGATCATCCAAAACGTAGTAGCGATGTTCGTGGTAGCGGATCTTGTCGCGCAGCTTTTCCAGTTTTTGCGGTAGCTCTTTGACGCTCGCAGGCATGGGGCAATTATAGGGAGCCCCGAGGCGGTCGCTGCAAGCCCTGGGGTATCCCGTACAATCGATCTTCCGGTCCTGAAATCGCTTGAAGAAACTCATCGCCAAGTGGACGCACTATCTGCTGGCCGTACTCGGGCCGTTGGGAGTATGGGGTGTGATGGGCTTTGCCGCTATCGACGCGGCGGTCTTCGGCATGCCCATCGACGCCATCGTCTGCGGATACGCCTATGCCAAACCCAGCCATCTTCTGCTTTACGCCATGGGAGCGGCCGTAGGATCAACCCTGGGCAGCGTCGTCATCTACGGGATCGGATACAAGGGCGGCGAGGTCGTGCTGCGAAAACGCATGGGCGACGCCCGGTTCGAGAAGATCACGACGACATTTGAGAAGCACGAGTTCAAAGTGCTGACTGTCGTTTCCATGCTGCCCCCTCCGACGCCGTTCAAGCTGTTTGTGTTGTCGGCAGGCATGGCTGAGATGCGCCTGCCGCGTTTCCTCCTCGCCATTCTCCTGGGCAGATTTGCACGCTTTACCATCGAAAGCATTCTGGTTGTGCGCTACGGCCCGCAGGTGATTGCTGTTTTGGCGGAGGCCCTCAGCCATCACCTGAGCTACGTTATCGCGGCAGGGATTGCCCTCGTGGTGATTGGCTGGTGGATCTGGCGAATCCGAAAGGTGAGGAGCCGGCGGACATCGACTGCCGAGTAGCTTCAGCGGCGAGCGCCGAGGTCGTCGCTGCTCTTAAGGAGGATTTCCGTGGACCACGTCCAAGTCGAAGCACAAAACGGCATTCTTCAGGTGGTGATCAATCGTCCCGAGAAGAAGAACGCCCTGACCTCAGCGATGTATGACGCCCTTGTCGAAGCCATCCAGAAGGCCGAGTCTGACGATGCCATTCGGGTGCTCATTCTTCGCGGCAATGGCGACTCCTTCACCGCGGGCAATGATATCGAGGACTTCATAGCGAAGCCGTGGAAGGGACAGGCGGTGCCTCCAGCGGAGCAGTTCATCCGGGCCATCGCGTTCGCGCGGAAACCGGTAATCGCCGCGGTTCATGGACTGACGGTCGGCGTGGGCACAACGATCCTGCTGCACTGCGACCTCGTGTATGCCGCAGAGGACACCAGGTTCATGATGCCTTTCGTCAATCTGGGAATCATCCCTGAAGCCGGTTCCACATTGCTTCTGCCTCGCCTCATCGGTCACCAGCGCGCCGCGGAACTGCTGCTGCTGGCAACACCTTTCTCGGCGCAGCGGGCTTACGAGCTGGGAATCGTGAATCGGGTGCTGCCGATCGAGGAGCTGGGAAATGCCGCTCTTACCGCCGCACAGACACTTGCAGAAAAACCCGCGGGTGCCATTCGGCTCGCCAAACAGATGATGAAACAGCATCTCGCTTCCGATCTTGATCGGGTCATCCGCGAGGAAGTACTGGCCATTGCGGGCCGCCTTGAATCACCGGAGACCGGCGAAGCTCTGACCGCATTTATGCAAAAGCGCAAGCCGGATTTCTCCCGGTTTCGATGAGGGTTATGCACTTAGGTAACTTTCCTTAATTACCCGCTTGACGGCAATCCTAATCCTAGGTAACTTTCTGTTCACGCGAGTGAGCGCCCAAAGTTGTGTCGGAAATCCTTGTAGCGGCTGACGTATACGACCGTTTGCAACAAGCGATGGCCTCGGATCCGGATGGGTTCCGCGAACTCTACCGCGATTACCTTGCCGATGCCCGCCAGACGCTGAACTCCCTTTGTGCCGCCTGCGACGCGAAAAATAGCGAAGAGCTTCGCTTCAAAGCTCACTATCTGAAGAGCAGCAGTCTGGTGTTGGGGATCCCCCCCGTGGCCCAACTCTGTGTGGAGTTAGAGGACATTGGCCGGGTCTCTGAATTTGCGGTCGCGTCGAGAAAACTAGGAGAGCTCGGCGAATTGCTCAGGCGTGTGCAGTCTGACCTCGAGCTCAGGTTGGGCCCCGGGGTGAACCCGGCAGCCGCGTAGTTATTGGCAGGCATGGCAAATGCTAATCCAATCCGGGTCCTCATCGCCGACGATCATCCCGTAGTCCGTGTCGGTCTCCGAAACATGCTGTTGTCGGACCAACTGTTCCAGGTGGTGGCAGAAGCGCGGGATGGAGCCGAGGCCCTGGTCCTGGTCAAGAAGCTTCAGCCGGAGGTTTTGCTCCTCGATCTGGCCATGCCAAACATGCCGGGGATGGAAGCGCTGCGGGAACTCACCTCGCAGGAGACGCAAACCCGAACCATTGTTCTGACGGCCAAGATCGAAAAACAGCAGATCCTAGAAGCGCTACAGCTTGGCGCTCGTGGCGTGATCTTGAAGGATGCGGCTGTCGAACACCTGGCCGCTTGCATTCGTGCCGTCATGCAGGGCCAATACTGGCTTGACGGCAGGCCCGTACAGAACCTGGTGCAGGTGCTACGCGAACTCACCGCACAAACCGCACCTCCTCCCCGCAAAACCTATGGGCTCACGAGTCGCGAGCTTGAAGTCGTCACCCTCATCACCGAGGGCTGCACAAACCGGGACATTGCCACTGCGTTTGGGATCAGCGAGGAAACGGTGAAACGCCACCTCACCAACATCTTTAACAAACTCGGCGTCGGCAATCGTCTGGAACTTGCCTTGTTCGCCCTCAATCACCACCTGCTGCCACCAACTGCCAACGCTTGAACTTGATACCGCTGCACTTCGGCGTGTCCGGCTGTGAGCTAGGGCATGTTCACACCAACCGGTGTGTTACCCTTCGCAACGAGCATTCATCCGAATCTGTTTTTCTGCGAGGAGATCAATGAGCGAACATCCCAACTTCAGCATGGACTACGTCGAATTTCCTGCCACCGACGTCGAAGCGACCAAGCGCTTTTATCACCAGGTTTTTGGGTGGGACTTCAAGGACTGGGGCCCGGAATACGTCAGCTTTCACGATGGCCGGATCGCGGGCGGTTTCACCAAGGATGCGCAAGTTGCCAAAGGCAGCAAGACAACCGGCGTCTTGATTGTGCTCTATGCCGCCAACCTGGACGAAACCTACGCCAAGGTCAAGCAGGCTGGGGGAAAAATTGTTCGTGAGACCTTCGAATTCCCCGGTGGACGCCGCTTCCACTTCACCGATCCAAACGGCAACGAGCTGGCGGTGTGGAGCGAGTAAGCAGTACAGCAAGGGGTTCGCTGGCTGCAATGGCATCCACCGCGGTTGCAAGACGGTATGGATACTGCTAGATTCAGCGATTCGCCTAACAGCAATTCCCGGTAGAGATTGGAGATCTCGATGGGCCGCGTGAATTCTTACGTCCTCAGAGGTACCATCGTCGGCGCGCTCGGCGGACTGTTGTTCGGTTTCGATACCGCCGTAATCGCCGGTACTGAGCAGCAACTGATGCAGGTCTTTGGGCTCTCGGACTTCCGTCTGGGAGTAACGGTCTTCATTGCGCTGGTAGGTACGGTAATTGGCGCAATGCTCTCGGGCGAGTTAGGCGATCATCTCGGGGGGCGAGAGAGCCTGCGCATTCTGGCAGCGTGTTATGTCGTTTCCGCTTTCGGATGCGCCTTTGCCTGGAGCTGGGAATCGCTGCTCGTCTTTCGTTTCATCGGCGGGCTGGCGATCGGCGGCTCGTCGGTCTTAGGGCCGGTGTACATCGCCGAGATCGCCCCGGCACGCTGGCGCGGAGTGCTGGTGGGGACCTTTCAGATCAACATCGTGATCGGCATTCTGGTGGCCTATCTGTCGAACTACGTCGTTTCGCTGTTCGGCTTGGGCCTGAATGAGTGGCGCTGGCAGTTGGGGGTAGCGGCCGCGCCGGCGATGCTGTTCTTCGTCATGCTGTTTACTATCCCGCGCAGCGCCCGCTGGCTGGTGCTCAAGAACCGCGTCCCAGAAGCGAGCGACGTCATCGCGCTGCTTGGAGCCGAGAACCCGGGCGCGGAACTGAAGGAGATCGTCGACTCGATCCACCTGAGTGGGACGACGCGTACCGAGTCGCTGTTCCAGCGCAAGTACTGGCGTCCCATGTATCTTGCGGCGACGGTGGCGGCATTCACGCAACTGGCGGGCATCAATGCCATCCTCTACTACTCGAACTACATTTTTGAGAAAGCAGGCTTCAGCAAGAGCTCGGGCCTGTTGCAGTCGGTGGCGATTGGAGCGATGAATCTGGTCGCCACGTTGGTTGCCATGTCACTGATCGACAAGGTCGGACGTAAAACGCTGCTGCTGATTGGCAGCGTTGGCATGACTGTTTGTCTCGGCGGCGTGGCTGGGCTCTTCTTCAGCAATGAACACCAGGACCTGCTGGTGGTGCTGCTGGTCGCCTATATCGGCTTCTTTGCCATCTCGCTGGGCGCGGTGATCTGGGTCTACATCAGCGAGGTCTTTCCCAACCGGGTGCGCTCCAAGGGCCAGAGCCTGGGCAGTTCCGTGCACTGGATTACAAACGCCATCATCTCGCTGGCGTTTCCCGTGGTGGCGGCGAAGTCGCGCGGCCTTCCCTTCGTCTTCTTCGCTGCGATGACCGCGCTCATGTTCTTCGTCGTGCTCTTCACCTATCCCGAGACCAAGGGCGTGACCCTGGAAGAGATGCAGCACCGGCTGGGGATTGAGTACTGAAACTTGCTCGCTGGTTCGATCGGAATGAGGGTTCAGAACCCTTGTTCCACTTTGCAAGCGAACGTACAATCCCCTGTTCGCTTTCTGCTGCCTGGAATCGTCATGCATAGACATTTGCGACTTGCCCTTCTTGCCCTGCTCTGCGTTGCAAGCTCACTCACCCTCGCCCAGACCCAGGCTCCTCCCAACCCCTACGCTCCCGTCCTCGATCGCCTGCAATCGATTTCGGCGCGCACCATGGAAGGGTGGACGATGATAGCGGGCGACCTGCCACACGGCGAGGTTCGTCCGACCATGGCCGTGACGGCGCAGAATTTGAACATTGGCACCGACTTTCAGCCGCCTGCCTGGCTTTATCGCGAGATCGAAATCCCGAAGGAAATCAATGGCTATGACATCCAGGGCACGACACTGAAACTCGACGTCAGCATCGGGAGCAACGAAGGCCTCACCATCACCACCTTCGCCAATGGCAATATGATCGCGCGCACTGATGAAGACAACCAGGTGCCGATCACGTTGACCAGCAACGCCCAACCCGGCGACCTGATCAAGATCGCCATTCGGGTGCTGCCCTCGCTTGGTGTGGGATGCTGCGGGGGCGAACTTCACGCCAAGCTCGATCATGTGCAACTGCTGATCACGCCTCCGGTGAACCGCCCCGATCCGGGGGTGCTGCGCCTCGAAATCATGTCTGCACAACTGCTCGTTGCCGCCTATTCCGACGGCAAAGCTGAGCGCGAGCAGACGCTCGATACGGCGGTAAAGGCAATCGATATCGCAGCCCTGGACAAGAACGATCAGCAAACATTCGACGCTTCGCTACGCGCCGCGCAGACGAAACTCGATGCACTGCGGCCTTACATGAACCAGTTCAGCATCAGCGCCATCGGCAACAGCCATATTGACATGGCGTGGCTCTGGCCTTGGACCGAGACCGTGGAGGTTGTGCGCAACACGTTCCGCACAGCGCTCGACCTGATGCGCGAATATCCCGACTTCAAGTTCACCGCCTCGACTGCGCAGGCTTACACCTGGATCGAAGAAAAATACCCGGAGATGTTCAAGGAGATCCAGCAGCGGGTGAAAGAAGGCCGCTGGGAGGTGATCGGCGGCATGTGGGTCGAGCCCGATCTCAACATGCCTGACGGCGAGTCGCTGGTCCGCCAGATTCTGTACGGCAAGCGCTACTTCGAAAAGAATTTCGGAGTGGATATCAACATCGGATGGAACCCCGACAGCTTCGGCTACAACTGGCAGTTGCCGCAGATCTACAAGCGTTCGGGCATGGACTACTTCGTCACCCAGAAGCTGCTCTGGGCGCACGAGTTCACGACGTTTCCCTACCGGCTCTTCTACTGGGAGTCGCCCGACGGCAGCAAGATCATGACGTACTTCCCCAGCGACTACGCCAATGCCATCGATCCGCTGAAGATGGCGCGCGACTCGGCGACCTACGGCCCGATGATGTGGAAGTATAACGGCGGCACGGATTCGGCGCCGCCCGACGGCCTGCGCATGATGTACCTGTACGGTGTCGGCGACCACGGCGGCGGGCCAACGCGAAACGACCTTGACACTGCCCTGCGCTGGCAGAAGTCCGACGTGGTGTATCCCAAGCTGCAGTTCTCCACGGCGTCACAGTTCTTTGCCGACCTCGCGAAGAACCAGAACGAGTTGAAGCTGCCCACCTGGGATGGCGAGCTGTACTTCCAGTATCACCGCGGCGTGCAGACCACGCAGTCGGAAACCAAACGCGGCAATCGCCTAAACGAAGTGTTGATCCTCAACGCCGAAAAGCTGGCGTCAATTGATTCGCTCTTCGGCATGCCGTATCCGGAAGCAGGCTTCGATACTAGCGTGGAAGAAAATCCTCTTCAACCAGTTTCACGACATCCTGCCGGGCTCGGGCATCGGGATCAATTACGTCGATGCGGCGCGCAAGTACGCCGAGACCTCGCGGTTCAGCAACAACACGATACAGGCCGCGCTGAACAACATTGCATCGCATGTGAAATCCGATGGCGTGAGTGTGTTGGTGTTTAACCCGCTGTCATGGCCGAGAACGGAGGAGGTCGAGGTCGAGGCGCAGTTCCCGCAGAGTGTGTCTAGCGTTTCGGCAGTCGATTCCGATGGCAAGACGCTGCTCGCTGAAGTTGTAAGCAACGACGAGAAGACTGGCAGTGTCAAAGTTCGCCTGCTGGCGGAAGATGTTCCGCGCGACCGGGTACAATTTGATTACGCTGCGTCCGGAAAAAACGCCCCCTCAAAACACGCAACGGCATCCGCTGATCGCGACGGCTGATTCGCTGGAGAACGAATTTCTCCGTCTCAAGGTGGATCCCAACACCGGCTGCATCACCAGCCTTTACGACAGACGCAGCAAGACCGACCTTCTTGCTCCGGCGGTGCCGGGGGTGGGCGCTCCTGCGAATGTGCCGCCCGGGCAAGTCGTCGCGGGTACTTTGCCCGAGCCCAAGCCCTGCGGCGACCTGCTCCAGGCCTTTGTCGACAGGCCAAAGAAGTGGGATGCCTGGAACATCGACGCTGATTTCATCGAGCACCACACCGACCTGATGCAAGCGGAAGAGGTCAAGCTGATCGAGAATACACCGCTGCGAGCGGTAATTCGCGTCCGTCACAAGTGGCAGAATTCGGAGTTCATTCAGGACATCACCATGTATCCTGGCGTGCCGCGCGTTGACGTCCACATGCAGGCCGACTGGCACGAACATCACATCCTACTGAAGGTCGCATTCCCGCTGAATGTCCATGCCGACAAGGCTACCTTCGAAATTCCTTATGGCACGGTACAGCGTCCAACCACGCGCAACACGCCTGCCGAGAAGGCACAGTTCGAAGTGCCGGCGCTGCGCTGGGGCGACATCTCCGATCCAACCCACGGCTTCTCGCTGCTCAACGACAGCAAGTACGGATACGACGCCAAAGACAACGTGCTGCGCCTCTCGCTGTTGCGCGGCCCCACCTGGCCTGACCCCAATGCCGACCAGGGGCATCACGAGTTCACCTACTCGCTCTATCCGCACGCAGGCACATGGCACGACGCCATGACGGTTCGCCAAGGCTACGATCTGAACTATCCCCTACTGGCCGTCACCACCACGCAACATCCGGGAACGCTGCCCGCGGAGGATTCGTTCTTCGGCACGAAAGAAGACAACGTCGTGATCACCGCGGTGAAAGAAGCTGCGGATGGCAGCGGTACGATTGTCCGTTTCTACGAATGGGCGGGAAAGAAAGGCGACATCCATCTGACGCTGCCGCGCACGGCCACGGCCGCCTGGCAAACCAACCTGATGGAGAAGCCGGAGAATACGCTGTCACTGGCGTCAGACGGCACTAGCGTCACCGTGCCGACAGGGGCGTACGAGATCAAAACAGTGAAGGTGGAGTTCCCGACGCAGTAATTGCTACCGGAACCCCACCTGTATTTGCCGCTCTCGGAAAAGAAAGGCCGTTAGTTCTTCCCCGGCTTCGGCGGGTAGTTCT
Source organism: uncultured Acidobacteriaceae bacterium (assembly GCA_963747055.1). Lineage (GTDB taxonomy): Bacteria > Acidobacteriota > Terriglobia > Terriglobales > Acidobacteriaceae > CAVVDY01. The sequence continues at coordinate 59,165 of CAVVDY010000011.1, forward strand.
TGAACAGCTTGGCAATCGCCTTGTTCAGGTTGTTGATGTTTTTATTGGAATTGTCCTTGATCGTGTCGGTTACCGCGCCACGCCATACCAGTTGGTGGTCCTTGGCATTGGCGATCTCGACGACCAGCGTCCCCTCACGAGTGATGAAGGTGGTATAGGTCGTGGTTGTCGGAGCGCCGCCCCACCAGGGCCCCCAGTACCAGTTCGGGCCGTAGTAATAGCCATTTCCAACGACCTGCTTCTGGTCCTTGATGTGGCTGGTGTATACGACCCAAAGATCGGGATTCTCCTGCACCTGTGTGAGGCCCTTGGCCTGAAGTTGCTGATTGATTCCGTCGATGATGCGCTGGTCCCACAGCCCCTTTGCCGGGTTCGGGCTCGCTTGCCAGGCGTAGGTGTGAAACTGGGAGAAGTTCTCGCTGCGGTCCCAATCCACATTGACCTTCTGTGCGAGAACGGTTGCTGAAACCAGCAGACAAAACGCGAATGCAAAGACTAATTGACGGCTCTTCACGCGGATCTCCCTCAATGATTCGAATCTGGAATGGTTTCAAACGACCGCTGAAGTAACCGGTCAAGGCTGAATATACAATCGCGGGCCACGATCTGGAAAGCAAATCCGGTAACGCGATGTTTGTGGGCGGCTACCGTCTTGGCACTAATCGTGCGCCACGCCTTTGGCCTCTGCTGGTACAGCCGCCATGTATTCTTCCAGCACCTGCAGGAACTTCGCCAACCACGCCGGATGCGCTGACCACGCAGGAGCCGTCACCAGCATTCCGTCGACCACGGCGCCGGTCATAGCTACTTCAATGTATTTGCCGCCTGCCAATTCCACTTCTGGTGCACAGGCCGGGTAGGCGGTGAGCACTTTCCCTCTCACAATGTCAGCGGCTGTCAAGAGCTGTGCCCCATGACAAAGTGCTCCCAACGGCTTCTGGTGTTGATCGAAGTGCTGAATCATCTTGAGCACGCGCAGGTCCAGGCGCAGATATTCAGGAGATCGTCCGCCAGGCAGCACCAGCCCGTCATAGTCGGCTACATGGACCGAATCGAATGCCGCATTCAGAGCAAAGTCGTGGCCGCGTTTCTCGCTGTAAGTCTGGTCGCCTTCAAAGTCGTGGATGGCAGTTCGAATCTTCTCGCCCGCCTTCTTTCCCGGACAAACTGCATGGACAATATGTCCAAATGCCTGCAGCGCCTGAAAAGGGACCATCACTTCGTAGTCCTCGACGTAGTCTCCAACGATCATCAGCAGCTTGGCTTCGGTCACGGCACCTCCTTAATTGCTCACTCCGAGTCTAGCAAGGGACGGGCGCGACAGTTGTGAGGCAAATCACAGGTAGGTGTCTGCCATCAGCCGTCAGTTCGCAGTTCGCCTTTCGCTCTTTGCCCCGTCGTTTTCCATCCCCCGCGCTTTTTCTGTCCTCTATTCACCATCCTCTGATCAATGCCCTGTCATCTTCCGGCTGGCAGCCGCCCACTTTCGGTCACCTGGTAGTCGCCGGTATCTGCCGGATTCCGCTCTTGGAGCGACCAGGGCATCACCATAGCCGCATGGTGCAGCAGACAGAACAAGTCTCCCAAAGAACAGAATTCGAAGACACCATTCAACCTGGTTAACTGCAACATTCGCTCGACCTGTTGCATGGTGTTCATCAGCTTGAAGGTCATACCCTTGGTACGGGCCCAGTCTCGCAGGCGCAGCAACGCGCCCAAGCCCCACGCATCAATGCGGTCGACCTGGGCCAGGTTAACCACAATCCTGCCGGCGTCGGCCTGGCCCAGCAGCGCGTTGTGGAGAAGCGAACCGCTATCACCGTCGATCACAAGCCGCCCTTGAAGATGGAAAATGGAGGTGTCGCCCAATCTCTGAACTGTCGCATTCAACATTCGTTGCTCCCCGCCGAAGACTGACGGCTTCGGCCTCGACCGCAACCGATTTCAGCCGCCAATCTCGTATCTGCTTACAAGACGAATGAGTGCCGCCAGATCAGACAAGTTTTTTCGGTCTTAGCCGGAGGAATGACCTAGGTCGGGGAGCGCCTTCGGTTGGCACTCGACGCCCTTGAGTGCCAGTTGACATGCCCTGCCTCGACTACCTAGAATAAGAGAGGAAAAGTTTGCCGCGAACTATCCTTCTAAATCATTGAAATTTAGCGGCTTAACACATATTTCGTGACAACTCCTGACAGCATCGGCCGGCGTGAACGCGACATCCTGACCGCCATTGTGGAGACCTATATCTCTACCGGCGAGCCGGTCGGGTCGCGCACACTTGCCCGCACCAACCGGGAGAGCCTGAGCGCGGCATCCATCCGCAACGTCATGGCCGACTTGGCTGATGCCGGATTCCTGGAGCAGCCGCATACCTCTGCCGGACGTGTCCCGACCCCCAAAGCCTACCGCTTTTACGTAAAGCAGTTGACCGGCGAAGCGCGCCTGTCGGCGACGGACGAGGACCTGATCCAGGGCACGCTCAGAAACGCCGGCGATGCGCAGGAGTTTCTCGAGCGCACCTCGCATGTGCTGTCCCTGATTTCGCATGGCGTGGGCGTTACCATCGCGGCCGGCGCTCCGCAGCGCAATGCCCTGGAGCACGTGTACTTTCAGCGCGTCGGCGACAAAAAAGTCCTCGCCGTGGTGGTTACCAGTGGGGGGCTGGTACGCGACCGCGTGCTGCGCCCGGAACGCGACCTGACGGCAGAAGACCTCGAGGTCGCCGCCAACTACATCAATCAGAACTTCCGCGGCTGGGAGATGGAGGCGGTGCGCAATGAGCTGGCCCGCCGGGTGCAGCAGGAGCGCAATGAGTACGACCGCCTGATGCGTTCTGTCGAGCAACTGCAAACCGCCCTAAATTCGGAAGGCGGATCGCAGAACGTTTACGTGGAAGGCGCCGCCAATCTGTTAGTCACCGGCCAGGACGAGGAGCGGCTGCGGCAACTACTGGCAACTCTGGAAGAGAAGCAGCGCATTGTGGAGTTGCTCTCGGCCTATCTGGACGTGCGGCAGGAAGCGGTCCGGGTTGTCGTGGGTCTGGAAGAAGCCCTGCCGCATCTAAGTAATTTCGTACTGATTGGCACGCCAGCGCGGGTAGGTGATGAGGTCATGGGTTCGCTGGCGGTCATCGGCCCCACTCGGATGGACTACGAACATACGATCACCGCAGTGTCCTACATTGCACGCCTGTTCGATCGTCTGTGGAACGAATCAACCTAGAGGTTTCATGGCAGAGAAGAAACAAAAAAGCTCCGTCGAGCTGGAGTTAGATCACGAATTGCCTCCCGGCGAAGAAGGAGACTCGCCCCAGAGCACGTCTCCGCGCAATGGGGGGGGCACGCCCGTCTCCGAGGCTTCGGAATTGGAAAAGGCAAAGGCCGAGTGCGCTGCATATCTCGACCGTGCGGCCCGCATCCAGGCGGAGTTTGAGAACTATCGCAAACGCAGTACGCGGGAACAGCAGGAGTTCAGAGAGTACGCCGTCGCTGACGCCATCAAGGCGCTTTTGCCGATCCTCGACAGCTTGGACCGCGCGCTCAAGACGAATGCCGCTTCTCTGGACGACTTCCGCTCCGGCATCGAGCTCATCGACAAGCAGTTTCACGACGCCTTGGCCAAGCTCGGCGTCGAGCCGGTGGAGGCCGAGGGCCAGCCGTTCGATCCCAACCTACACCAGGCGATTCAGATGGTCGATACCGAAGAAGTCGAAGATAATCACGTGATCGACGAGTTGCAGCGCGGCTATAAGCTGAAGGACCGCCTGCTGCGTCCAGCGATGGTGCGGGTCGCGCGCAAGGTCTAAGGCACAAGTTTGGCTACTAACGTAAAACGCGATTTCTATGAAGTTCTGGGCGTCTCGCGCACTGCGACCGATCAGGAGATCAAAAGCTCCTATCGCAAGCTCGCGTTGCAGTACCATCCCGACCGCAATCCCGGCAATCCCGAGGCGGAAGAGAAATTCAAGGAGTGCAGCGAGGCCTACGCCGTGCTCGCCGACACGGAGAAGCGCGCTCGCTATGACCGCTTCGGTCACGCCGGTGTTCCCGGCAATGGGCCCAGCGCCGGTGGTTTTGATCCCAGCGTGTTTAACGATTTCCAGGACATCTTCGGCGATTTGTTTGGCTTCGGCGAAATGTTTGGCCAGGGATCGCGCCGCCGTACTCGCGCCCAGCGTGGGGGCGACATGCGCGAGGACATCACGCTGGAATTCGATGAGGCGGTCTTCGGCGTCACCAGGCAGGTAAAAATTCGCCGGCTCGAGACCTGCGATGAATGCAAGGGAGACGGCGCCGCTCCGGGCAAGCCTCCCATCACTTGCACTACCTGCGCCGGACGCGGCCAGGTTCGCTATCAGCAAGGGTTCTTTGCGGTGGCCCGTACCTGTAGCACCTGCGGCGGTACCGGCAAACTGATCGTCGAGGCCTGCAAGAGGTGCAAAGGCCGAGGCCGGGTGAAGCGCGAACGCACGGTCACCGTGAAAGTACCAGCTGGCGTTGAAGAAGGCGCGCGCATTCTCTACTCCGGTGAAGGCGAAGCCGGAATCTACGATGGCCCTCCCGGCGACCTCTACGTCGTGCTGCACGTGAAAGAGCACTCCTTCTTTCACCGGGAAGGCAGCGATCTGCACTGCGTGATTCCGATTTCGTTCACCCAGGCCGCCCTCGGCACGGAGATCCAGGTGCCCACACTAGAAGGTGAACAGCGGCTGCAAGTACCCGAAAGCACCCAGACCGGAACCATCCTGCGGCTGAGGAACAAAGGGGTGCCGGTATTGAACGGACATGGCCGCGGCGACCTTTACATCGAGCTGAAGGTGCAGACACCTGCGAAGCTCAGCAAGCGGCAACGCGAACTGCTTGCTGAACTGGAGAACGAGGGCGCAGTCGAGAACAAGCCCGTCGACCGCGGCCTCATAGACAAAGTCAAAGACATGTTTGCCTAGCGCTTGGACCACAACCTCCGCATCTACGCGTGGTTTCTGCTGCTCGTGACTGTGCTGCCCGCGGCGGCCCGGCTGGCGCGGCCCCGTGAGTTGGCCAAAGTTCTTCTCGTCCGCTATAAGGATCCCGGACGCCGCAAGCGCGCCCGCATCGGCGGCGTTATCTTCCTCGCCATCTCTCTGATTGGCATGCCCTTCGCCATTCGTGCGCCACGTCCCGAATCGACCTGGCTCATCATCGCGCTGCTGGTGGGCGCCGTATCGTCGCTCGAATTCCTGCTCGACAGCCGCCTGTTTAAGGAAGAGTCTCTGGCGCGCCAGAACCGTTACTTCGGCGGCGTCTACGCATCCATCGCGCTTGCTACCCTCTTGCTGCTCACTGTCAAATGACCCGCCGCCGCTGGATTGCCGACGAGTACACGTCGCAGAGCGCGGCGTTGACCAGCGCCAACGCGGCGCATCTGGCACGCACGCTACGCGCACGCGTCGGGCAGGAGTTCGACGTGGCTTGCGGCGAGCGAGTCTATCGCGCCACGGTTTCTTCGATTGCAGGGGACCGCGTGGAGTTCGCCTTGGGCGAAGAGTTGGCGTTGTCAACGGCGAACGCTCCCATTACGCTACTGCTCGCTGTCTTCAAGTTTGATCGCATGGAGTGGGCAATCGAGAAATGTACCGAGCTGAACGTCACTACCATCGTTCCTGTCATCGCACGCCGCACCGAGAAACATCTCTCCCAGGCAGCCGGCAAACGAGTGGAGCGCTGGCGGCGTATCGCGCTTGAAGCGGCCCAACAATCAAGACGCGTTGCTCCGCCGGAGATCGCCGGTCCTGTAAAGCTGAGTGACGCGCTGGGCTGCGAGGCAGAGCAGAAGATCGTCTTGGCTGAGAACGAAGCAGAGACGACGTTAAGCGAAATCGTGCGGGCGCAGAGTGACGTGGGCTCGCTCGCATTGGCAGTCGGCCCCGAAGGCGGCTGGGCCGAGGATGAGTTGCAAGCCTTCCAGCGTGCGGGCTGGATCGCGGCCTCTCTCGGCAACACAATCCTGCGTGCCGAAACCGCCGCTATCGCAGCATTGGCTATCGCGCGGGCGGAGCTTGCCTAGTTTTTCCTCCACATTTCCTCAGAAATCACAGTTCTTCACCCACTCCATCCTTGTATGACTCGCCGTTCAAGAGCATAATGTTTGTTTCGCCTTTTCTTCGACACTGGAGGGTCGACTGGCAAAGCGTTCCAGCACCGGACAAACCGCCTTTCTCTTCGCGGACGTCGAGCCTTGCGAGCCGACGGACTCCTTCGCCCCGACCGCCTTTGTCCCGACCGAAGATCAGCGGCAGGCCATTGAGCACGTTCATGGTCCCATGCTGGTGGTAGCAGGCGCTGGTACCGGCAAGACCACCGTCCTGACCCAGCGCATCGCGCGCCTGCTGAAAGACGGCCATGCCAAGCCCAACGAAATTCTGGCCATTACCTACACCCGTAATTCGGCACACGATCTGGTGGTGCGCCTGGCGGAAGCGTGGCTAGGCCGCGACGATGCAGCAGCCGTGGACCAGGTGCTGCATTCCGGCCTGAAGGTTGGCACCTTTCACGCCTATTGCTACTGGTTGTTGTGTCAGGCGAGCCGCCGTTTCGAGTTAATCGACGATAAGGATCTTTACGTTCTTCTGCGCCGTGACATCGACGAACTTAGCCTGGAGCACTTCATCAGCGCCGGCAATCTCGGAAAATTCATCAACGACTTGCTGAACTTCTTCCGCCGGTGCTCTGACGAGTTGCGCGGCCCCGCCGATTACGACGGCTACGTCGCCAAGCTCCTGACCGGCGAAGAACCTCCACCGCGGGTGTGTAGTTCAAAGCAGACGCTCGACGACAAGGAGGTCATCGCACGCTGTCAGGAAATTGCCCGCGTCTTCCATCGCGTGGAAGAAAAGCTTGCCGCCGCCGGCATGGGGACCTACGGTGATGTGATTACTCGTGCCCTGTCATTGCTGGAAGACAGTCACAATCCAAAGTGGCTGGAGCAGGCGCGGGCAGGCGCCCGTTTCATCCTGATCGACGAATTCCAGGATTCGAACGTCGCGCAGATCAAGTTCATGAAACACCTGGCAGGCAATGAGGCCAACGTCTTTGCCGTCGGCGATCCCGATCAGGCGATTTATCGCTTTCGTGGCGCCACCAGCGGCGCCTTCGATCAATTCCTCGCAGCCTTCGGTCCCAAACGGGTCAAGCGTGTCACCATGAGCGACAATCGGCGCTCCACCGATGCGATTCTGCGCTCCGCCTACGAAGTGATCACCAGCAATCCTCAGATCTCGACCAAGGTGCTGCCCGGCGGGGAGACTTGGAAGCGCCTCCCACTGGCGCACGCACGCACCGCGCCCGAGCCCAGTCCGATCCCGATGGTGCGTGTCTGCGGCTGCGTCGGCAAAGACACTGAGGCTGCATTCGTAGCCGACCAGATCGAGCGCATCCACAGGGCGGGCAAAGCGTGGGGCGATTTCGCTGTGATCTACCGACAGCACAACCATCGCGATGACATGGTTCGCCGTCTGCGGGAGCGGAGCATCCCCTTTGTGGTCGAAGGCCTCAGCTTGCTGGAAACCACCGAAGTCCGCGACCTGCTGTCGGTGCTGGCCTTCCTACAGAACGGCGACGCGGTGAGCGCGGTGCGGGTCGCATCATTGCCGCAGTTCATCATTGACGGCCGGGCGCTGCGTACTGCTTTCGCCAATGCCGGCGACGCGCTCAAAGCAGAGACCGAACTTGAAAAGCTCGACGGCGGCCCGGAACTGTTGAACGCGCTGACGGAAGCGCGGCGCCTGCTGGCATCGGCCGACGAAAAGGCCGTAGCAGCGATCACCATAGCGGAGCGATGCTTCGCACTTGCTCCGAACACGGACCGTGCGGCGTTCGGGGAATTCGTCGAGCGCTGGGCCAGGAAGCCCACAGCACTCTCGGGCCAGGGTACGCTGCGCGAATTTCTTGAGTATCTCGATCTCTTCGTGGAAGGCGGGGGCAAGGTGTGCCGCCCTGACGACGATGCCGACGGCACGCCCACTACCTTGCTGCTGGAGTCGGGCAAGGACCAGCGGCGCGAGCAGTCGTCCGACGCCGTCCACCTGATGACGGCGCACACTGCCAAGGGCCTGGAATTCCCTGTAGTGTTCGTGATGCGCGTAGTGACAGGGGCGTTCCCAGCCAGCTACAAGGAAGAACTGGTCGAGTTTCCCAATGCGCTGCGCAACCGCGAGAATGTTCCGGAAGAAGATGATCCGAAACAACTCCACAAGGAGGAAGAGCGCCGCCTGTTTTACGTAGCCATGACTCGTGCGCAAGACGAACTCATTCTCACCGGCAAGCCGGGCGGAAAGAAGGACCTGACCCCTGCCGGATATCTGCGTGAGCTGGCCAGTCTGAAGTCGAGCACGCTGCGCGGGCACTTGGAGTTCAAGGAAGTACCGGAAGGTACGCTGGTGAATTCCATCCAGGCCAGTGCCGCACCGCAGCCGCGGCTGCACGACTGGGTGGCGCTGCCTCCGCTGGACACTACACGCATCCTGCGCCTAAGCCCCAGCGCCATTGAAACCTACTCGCATTGCCCCTTGCGCTACAAGCTGGAGCGCGATTGGAACCTTCCTGAGGAGCCGGGAGCCGCCATGCAGTTCGGGCAGGCGATCCACACCGCTCTGATGGGCTACTTCGACGCCCAACGCAAGGGCAGAAATCTCGATGCCGAGACGGTGATCGCATGCTTCCTTGACGAATTTGCCAAAGCCAAGATCGACGAGCCGCTGCAACGCGAACTGTACGAGAAGAATGGCCGCAGGCAGCTGACGGCTTTCCTGAACTCTCGCGCAGCGGCGCCGCATGGGCGCGTGGCCATGGTCGAGCACCGCATCGACATGGAGATTGCCGGCGTAAAGGTGACTGGGCGTATTGATCGGGTCGACGAAGGCGAAGACGGGTTGACCATCGTCGATTACAAAACCGGCCGCCCCAAGAGCCAGGAGGTCGCCGACAAGAGCTTGCAATTGTCGATCTACGCTCTCGCCATGCAGAACCAGGGCCCCCTGAAAGAGGTGATCTTCGAGAACCTTGAGGATCACAGCACTGTGAGCACCAACCGCACATCGAGCGATCTGAAAAAAGCGGAGCACAAGATCGCCGAGGTCGCGGACGATATCCGGGCAGGAAAGTTCGATCCCCATCCTGGCTTTCATTGCAACTGGTGCGCCTACCGTACGCTCTGTCCCGAGCATGAACTGGTGACGATCGCGGGAGCGGCAAGCAAGAACTAGAACGGCCGCTATTTGCCTTTCGCTCTTCGCTATTCGGCCAATGGTTCGTTTTGCCATCGGCAGGGTCGCGCGCTGAGACTTAGCAGAGTCGCGGATATTTAGCTCTAAAGTGCTCTTCCGAAGCACGAGTCACGAGAGACGAAGAGCCCAGAGCCAAAAGCGAATAGCGAACCGCGGCCTTCGTGCTAATCTCCAAGAACCCATGACCTCGCGCAGGAATGCCTGGCTGGCGCTCGCCGTACTGACGGCGCTCAACTTCGTCAACTACATCGACCGCTCCATCCTGTTTGCGGTCCAGGAGCTGATCAAGACCGAGTTCTCGCTCAACGACAAGGACGTAGGCTTCCTGACTTCGGCCTTCTTCATCTGCTACATGGTCGCTGCCCCGCTGATCGCGCCGCCTTGCCGATCGCTACCCGCGCAAATGGATCATGGCCGCCGGGGCCTTTGTCTGGAGCGCGGCAACGCTGCTGACCGCCGTCACGCACACTTACGACGAACTGCTGCTGCGCCACATAATCGTCGGCATCGGCGAGGCGACCTTCGTGGTGTTCTCGCCGGCGTACTTGTCCGATCTGTTTCCCGAGCGCCTCCGCGGACGCGCGCTGTCGATCTTCTACCTCGCAATCCCGGTGGGCACCGCGTTCGGCTACATCATCGGAGGCCAGCTCGGCGCCGCGCATGGGTGGCGCATGCCGTTTATGATCTGCGCCATCCCCGGCGTGCTGCTGGCGATTGGTGTGCTCTCACTGCACGAGCCGGAGCGCGGCGCCAGCGATCACATCGCCGACAACGTTGAGCGCGGCACGCTCATCGGACTGACTCGCAACAAGGCATATTGGACGGTCTGCCTTGGCATGGCGATGATGACCTTCGCCGTGGGCGGCTTGCAGGTATGGATGCCGACCTTCCTGATGCGCATGCGCGATGTTCCGCTCAAGCACGCCAACGATCTATTTGGCGGCATCACCGTGGTCGCCGGCACGGTCTCGACGCTATTTGGAGGCTGGCTGGGCGATCGCCTGCTGCGGCGCACGCGCTCAGCCTATCAGCTGATTTCGGCGATTGGAATGTTGCTGTCAATCCCGGCCATGCTTGTCGCGCTGTTTGTCCCCGGACGGGTAATGTACGCTGGCATCTTCGTCGGCGAGTTCCTTATCCTGCTGAACACGGCTCCGTTGAACGCTGCGCTGGTGAATTCGGTCAGCGCACGCATCCGTGCTACGGCGGTCGCGGTCAACGTTTTCACAATTCACCTCCTTGGCGACGCCTTCTCACCTACGCTGATCGGAATTATCTCTGACAAAACGAACTTGCAGATAGGCTTCATGGCCGCTGTCGTGGCGGCGGGATTATCGGCGGCCGTTTTGTTCTACGGAATGCGTTTCGCTCCTGAGCTACCCGAGTCGGAGTTGAGAAACGGCGCCGTTCCTGAGGGTGCGTCAGCCTAGATGGGTTTGCGAATCGCCAACGAGATTCTGATCTGGGCCGTTGGTGTCTTGCTTGGAGCAGTCTGGCTGTCGCGAGTGTTCATCGTTTGGAGCAATCGCAAGACCGTCGCTGACATCAGCGCGCCCGAATACGGTGAACCCTGCGCCGATCCTCCGCGCGTCAGCATCATCGTTCCGGCGCGAAACGAAGCCGACCACATCGAGGCAGCGCTCTCGTCGCTGTTGCAGCTCGACTATCCCGACTACGAAGTCATCGCCGTCAACGACCGATCTGACGACGCCACCGGCGTCATCATGGATCGCCTGGGCCGACAATGGCGTGAGCGCAGCGAATCGGCACAGCGTCGACTGAAGGTGCTTCACGTTAGCTCGCTTCCCCAGGGATGGCTGGGCAAAGTTCACGCCATGTGGGAGGCGGCGCAGGAAGCAACCGGCGACTGGCTGCTCTTCACCGACGCCGACGTCGTCTTTCGTGCCGACGCACTGCGCCGTGCGATCACCTACGCCCAACGCGAGCGCGCCGACCACGTCGTGCTCTTCCCTACCATGATCATGCACGGCATCGGCGAGCGCATGATGATGGCATTCTTCCAGTCGCAGTTTATCTTCGCCCACCGCCCGTGGAAGGTTGCCGACCCCAAATCGCGCGACTCCATTGGCGTGGGCGCGTTCAATCTGCTCCGACGCAGTGTTTACGATAAGATCGGCACCTATGCCGCGCTGCGCATGGCCGTGCTCGACGACATGATGCTGGGGGAACTGGTCAAGGAGCATGGCTTTCGCCAGCGGTGCGTCTTCGGCCACGATCTTCTGAGGCTGCGCTGGATCGTCGGCACTATGGGCCTGGTGCGCAACCTAACGAAGAACTTTTTCGCCATTCTGCGCTTCAATGTGCCGTTCGCCTTGGCCGCCATTTGCGGCGTGCTGCTGATCAATCTCGGTCCGTTTGTCGGTGTGTGGCTGGCGCAGGGTTGGGCGAAAGCAGGCTACCTCGCAGCGTTAGTGGCCATCGCCGCCATGTACTTCGGCATGGCCAGCCGAAGCGACATTCCCATGCCATACTTCTTCCTTCACCCGATCGGCAGCCTCGCTCTTTGCGATGACCATGCTGCGATCGATGATTGTGACGCTGGCGCGAGGTGGGATTGTGTGGCGGGGGACGTTCTATTCTTTGCAGGAGTTGAAGCGGTTCGAGCGTCAATCACCCCGATGGAATTGGATATGAGCTTCGAGCAACGAGCTTCGAGCGACAAGCTTCGAGCTGCGAATCCAGATGCATAGCAAAGAGCTACGATGGATCACGCTTCCGAAGTTGACGTGCTTCGTTGACGGTGCGCGACAGTACGGCGAGCATCTTCTGCACTTCGATGATCTTCTGGTTGGTGGCTCTGTAGATCTCCGCTTTGACCAAACCCAGATCATGTGCGAGCAAAAGGAAGTACTCGAGTTCTACAGCCGACCCGGACGCTGTTATGAGAAAACGATGGAATTCACCATCCCCGGTTCTTCCGCACCCCTCGGCGATATTTGCGGCTATAGAAGCACTGCTTCTCCGCATCTGGCTCGTAATGCCATATAGCTCTTCTTTCGGAAAGGACGATGTGACCTTATAGATCTCCAGAGTCAGGCCATGCGCCTTTGACCAAACCTGCAGCCGCCTGAAATCTCGCATCGGGATTGCCTCTGCCTGATAGTACCGCGCCGAGCGGCGGCGCGGTGCTCGTAGCATGCCACTCGGAGCTCGTTACTCGCCGCTCGTACCTCGCAGCTACTTCGTCGGCTCCATCCTTAGCGCGTCGTTGAATCGATTGAAGTAGTTGAACAGCCCAATCGCCGCCAGCAACTCGATGATCTCGCCTTCGTCGTAGTACTTGCGGAGCTCGGCCCAGAAAGCATCGTCGACCTCGTGAGGATCGCGCGTGACCCGCTCCGCCAGCTCCAGAGCTATCTTCTCGGCATCGGTGAAGTCGGAACGCTTGCGAAAGTCTGCAAGATGTTCGATCTGGTCGTCGGTCCAGCCATGCCGCCTTGCCAAGGCGGTGTGCGAAGCCAGTCAATATTCACAACGGTTGATCTGCGAAGTACGAACGATCACCAGCTCTTTTAGCTTGGCGGGGACGGTTCCGGTGTTCATGATCGCGCGAAAGTGCGCGATCATTGAGCGGAAGATTTCCGGGCGGTGGGCCACGGTGCGGAACATGTTGGGCACATTGCCGCGCTCCGCAATGTAGGTCTCATAGATCTTGGCTGTTTCCTGATCTACCTGGTCTTTCTCCAGACGGGTAATTCGAGGCATGCAAGAATTCTAGCTCCCGCGCTCTCTGGCCCGCTTTCAGCAACAACTCATGTTCACGCCGGCCACCTCGGGACTGCCGAACGCTTCCTCCGGGATGGGCTCCCCGTGCAGCGTGGCCCAGCAGCGGCGCGCGGCCTCGAACACCACGATAATCACGCCCACCACGAACAACAGCATGAGAGCGGAATCCAGGTAGCCTTGCACTTGCTTACCCGGCGTATGCGCAAGCGGCCAGTAAATCGTCTTGATCGACAGCACGCCCGCAGTGAGAGTCGTCACTCCTACGAAGAGCATGGGCAGCGCCGTGACCCAGGCATACTTTGTCTTGCCCATGTTCACCAGAAACACCGTCGTCACGGCCAAAGCGATCGTCGCCAGCAGTTGATTGCCGGTGCCAAATAGCGGCCAGAGTGTGGAGATGTTGCCTGTCCAAATCAGGTATCCCCAGGCGCAGACCACAATCGCCGAGGTGAAAAGATTTCCCGGCAGCCATGCCGTGTTGGCAAACGGCTTGTGGACCTTACCCAGCAACTCGTGCAGGACGTAGCGTGCAACACGCGTGCCGGCATCCACTGTCGTCAGGATGAACAACGCCTCGAACATGATGGCGTAGTGATACCAGTAGCCGGTGAGCGTTGCCATGCCCGGCAAGCCTCGGAATATCTGCGCCATGCCGATGGCGAGCGAAACCGCGCCGCCGGTACGTCCAGCCAATTGCTCGCCAACCTCACGCGAAAACAAATCCAGGTTCACGGTATGTATGCCCAGCTTGGCAAATACAGCGGGTGTGGTATTGATCGCGAAGTAGTCGCCGGGATGCATGGAGCAGGCGGCAATCAGTGCGAGCACGGCCACCACGGCCTCGCAGATCATGGCTCCATAGCCGACAAAGCGCGCGTCGCTCTCCTTCCATAGCATCTTAGGAGTCGTACCCGAAGAAACCAGGGAATGAAACCCCGAAATCGCTCCGCAGGCAATTGTCACAAACAGGAATGGGTAGAGCTTGCCCTTGATGATAGGGCCGCCGCCGTGAACGAACTGAGTGAGCATTGGGAACTCAATATTCGGATGGACAAGTATCACGCCAGCCAGCAGCAGCACAATCGTTCCCAGCTTCATGTACGTTGACAGATAGTCGCGAGGGGCCAGCAGAAACCATACCGGCAGCACCGACGCCACAAATCCATATACAGCCATCAGCAAAGTGATCTGATGGCCGTTGAACGTAAGTGCTGCTGCATGGGGAGACGCTGCGAACCAGCGGCCGCCCACCACTGCCGCAATCAGCAATACCACGCCCACGATGCTGGGGCCGGCAATCTTAATCCGCCCAGGTGCGCTCTTGAACATGTACAGGCCCATCGCGATTGCAATGGGAATGGTCCAGCCGATGGTGAACACTCCCCACGGGCTATTGGCCAGCGCATTGACCACCACTACGCCCAAGCCCGCGAGCGTCACCAGCAGGATGAAGAGCAATGCGATCATCGTTACCAAGCCCGCGGCCGGACCAATCTCCGTGCGCGCCACGTCTGCTAGCGATCTCCCCTTATGCCGGATGGAAGCGACCAAAACGGTGAAATCGTGCACGCAGCCGGCTAGAACCGCACCGATCACGATCCATAGGAATCCCGGAGCGAACCCGAACTGGGCTGCCAGCGTGGGCCCCACCAGCGGCCCCGCTCCAGCTATGGCGGCGAAGTGATGCCCAAACAACACCCACTTCGGCGACGGGACGTAATTGTGGCCATCTTCGTAGATGTGCGCCGGAGTGGTGCGCCGATCATCAAGGACCAGGACCTTGGCGGCAATGAAAGCGCTGTAGTAGCGGTAGAAGAGTGCAAACACACACAGCGTTCCCACAATGATGGGGAGCGTATTCATCGATCGGCTCCTGAAAGCTTGGTGACTAACTCCGGGCCAGAGTAGCCATGCTGTGAACGACAGCATAGAATAATCCACCGTTGGAACTTAGGGGGCTAACTCTTCCATGGAATCTTCACGCCGTAGTTTCCTGGGCGTTGCTGGCGGGGCTGCTGCTGCCGGTGTTCTCTCCGCCGCCACGCCTGCCCAAGCCGCTCAATCGGAGCCTGCAAAGCTTCCGCCATCGATAGCCGCGCTGAAGTCGCGCAAGAGCGAAGCGGTACCGATCAGCGCCGACGAGATGCGCGCCCGAGTCGAGCGCGCTCGCCAGTTGATGAATGCCAACGGCCTGCAGGCGATTGTGGTCACCAACGGCAGTTCGCTCACCTACTACAGCGCTGTGCACTGGTGGCTCAGCGAGCGCTTCTTTGGCATGATTCTACCGGCCAAGGGCGCGCCATTCTTCGTCTGTCCGGCATTTGAGGAGGACCGTGCGCGCGAGCAACTGTCGAATGGGCCTTTCGGCAAGAATGCCGACGTTCGCACCTGGCAGGAAGACCAGGACCCCTACACCCGCGTCGCGCAGGGCATGACCGAGCTGGGACTGAAAACGGGTAAACTCGGCATCGAGGAAAAAACTCCCTTCGTCTTCTCTAACAACGTCGGAATGGCCTTGCCGGCGCTGAAAATTGTCAGCGCAACGCCGGTCACTGCGGGCTGCCGCATGATCAAGAGCGATCATGAGATCGCGCTAATGCGACTGGCGGCGCACGTGACACTCGCCGCCTATGCCGCGGCCTACCATGCGTTACAACCCGGCATGACGCAGCATCAGTTCGCTGAGTTAGTTCGCCTCGCCCATACGCAACAAGGTTTCACCGGCGGCGCCGACGTGCAGGTAGGTGAGTATTCCGCCCTGCCGCACGGATCCATCCATCCGCAGGAGATTCGTGAAGGGACAATTCTGCTGATGGACGGCGGCTGCACCGTGGAAGGCTACGCGTCCGACATCAGCCGCACCTTCGTTCTCGGCAAGCCCACCGACAAGATGAAGAGCGTCTTCGACATCGTGCATAAGGCACAAGCCACCGCGCTGGCCACCGCGCGTCCCAAACTGCCGTGCGAGAACGTGGACGCGGCCGCCCGCAAGGTCATCGTCGACGCAGGCTATGGGCCCGGGTACAAGTATTTCACCCATCGCGTGGGTCACGGCATGGGTATGGATGGCCATGAATGGCCTTACCTTGTACATGGCGACAAGCTTCCCATGCAGGCCAACATGACCTTCAGCGACGAGCCGGGCATTTACATTCGCGGAGAGTTTGGCGTGCGGCTTGAGGATGACATGCACATCCTGCCGAACGGCGCAGAGCTGTTCACCGCGCAAAGCCCATCGCTGGAGGATCCGTTCCCAGGCACTTCGTAGCAAACGGCCGAAGTCGCAAAGCCTAGCGTAAGGAAATGGAACCATAGAAGCCGCGTACAAGAACCAGGCCACCGAGGAAGGCGAGACCAAAGCTCAAAAGGCTGCCGATCAGGAAATATTCGGCGAAGGCCCCGTTGTCCTTCAGCTCGGGAAAACGCGCAATCGACTTGCTGGTTAAGATCAGACCGACCATTGCAGGAGATTGGACGGTGACAGCAGTGATGACCAGAAAGCGCTCCAGCCACCCGATATAGAGCCCGGCATTTTTGAGTTGGGCCGGCTTCTCGGTGCGAATCCCTTCAAGCAATCCCCGGGTGAGATAGCGAATCAGATATCCGCCAGCGAAAACCACTGCGATGTAGACAATGGCGGTCAGCATGATCCTGTCTTTTGTCTCTGCCGAGAGCCTCAATGTCGCCAACATTCTTTGCACGCTGACGCCCGCAATTCCACAGGCAATCGCGAACACGACGACAATATGGAGAAACTGGTCAAGCAGGAATACAGCCCAACTCTCGGATAGCAGGCCCCGGCCTGCCACCTGACATTTCACAATGTCGATGGCAATATGAACTCCTGCGTACAACCCCACCAGCATCTGATCACGCCCCGACAGGAAGGGAATGCCGGCGAACCAGCTAAGACAAATCCACGCAATAGCGTAGTGTATGACGGCGTGTGTGGCTGTGGGCAGCAGGCGCTTGCCTTTATGGATGGCTATCCACCGTGACTGCAGCAGAAAATCGCCTGCCAGGTGTGCCAGTAAGAGGCTCAGGGCAACGGTTACGAAATCTTGCATAATTTCGTCCAACTTTTGATTTTTGTACGAAAACGTACAAATCAAAAATACTCTTGAATGATCTTCTCCATGGCCTGCCGCGTTTCTTCCATCTGCCAGTAATGGGACCGTTTCAAGCTTCGGGAGACCGTCGAAACGTCAACCCGACGCTTGCGGGCGATCTGCTCCAGACGGCCAGTCTCGATCTGCAGGTTAATTACCGCCCACTGTTTTGTGGTAATGCGGTTGAGCAGACTGTCATGCAGATGATAAACGCTGTTGGCAATGGTATCGAAGAGCTCATTCCCTGTTTTGAAGCAGGTTAGCACCAGGTACTTCGGATTGCCCGCCCGTAATTGGTCAGCCGCCTCGCGGGCGAACTCAAATGCTGCCCCAGCGGCATATTGATTCACGGGTTGTCGGCGGGCTTCCGTGACTTCGCCAAAGCCCACCGCAATCCACAGCCTGAGAGGGTAAAAAAATCGGCGCAAATCCAGCAGTGCGGTTGGAATGTATTCGGGCTTACGGAGAATCACCTGAAACTCGTCCCATGCCGTGACGGCATAGGGAGACAGGATGAGCTTCTTGGCCAGGTGAAGCTTTGAAACAGTGTCGAGCTTCTTGTCGCGCTGCGAGCGAAAAGACGCAACTTGCCGCGAGCCAGCCACATCGGCAGTTAAAACTGCATAATTCGCGCTCCCGGAACTCCTCGTCATGGTTGCACATTACCATACAAATTCTGATATTTGTACAAAAACGTACAAACTGACTGAGCGAGCCATCCGACGCGAATGGATGCTTTCCCGGCACCCCTACCGGCCTTTTGTAGCGCCTCATGCGGCCTTTGAAGCATGCTTGGAACGTTTAGCTTTGCCATCTTCATGCCACCGCGAACGCTTCCAGTAATACAAGCCGGCCAGGACTCCAACCACAACCAGCCCCAGAAGCGTGTATAGGATCGGAGCGTCGTATTGGTGCATCCAGTGAAACACTACACGTCCGTAAATCGAGCCTAGATACGCCATGATGGCGTAGCGAATCGATCGCCCCAGCAGGACAGCGGCCAGAAATTTCTTGAGCGGGTATTTCAAAACTCCGGGCGCCAGAAAGAATGGGACGACCGGAATGGGCGGCGGTGCGGCGGACCCCAAGAGCCACCGCCGGGAAGCCGCGTTTCTCGAATATGGCGTAGATTTTCTTTGCCTGGGGCCCGGAAAACCTCTTCTCCAGGGTCTCTTCCCCGCCCTTGAGGCCCACGCGATAAGTGAAATAGCTTCCGATCACGCTGCCGACGGTCGCCATGATTGCGTAGTACCACCACGGCTCGTGATGCGACATTGCCAGCAAGATGGTGAAAAAGTCCATGCCTCCCGGAAACGGAATCACGGAGCTGTCGACGACTCCTACGATGATCAGCCCGGGCCCGCCCAGCCTCTGAATCCAGTGCCAGGCAGTGTGCTGGAAGGTGAAGATTACGTACGAGAGCATCGTCCCAGTCATCGTCTTGGGCAGCTAGAAACTTAGAAGCAGAATTCCACG
The DNA here is from genome assembly GCA_963747055.1 of uncultured Acidobacteriaceae bacterium. Taxonomy (GTDB): domain Bacteria; phylum Acidobacteriota; class Terriglobia; order Terriglobales; family Acidobacteriaceae; genus CAVVDY01. Next base: position 77,759 of record CAVVDY010000011.1, read on the forward strand.
GTCACGACCAGTTGAATTCAGGAATTCACTTTGAAGGCTAACGGGGGGATCAGCTCTTCGGTTTGCTGAACGCCACCGGTCCCAGGAAGCGAAGATCGGGCACGCGGCAGATGAGCCCCAGCTCCTGCGCGTATTGCAGGAAGAGCTGCAAGCCGGCGTGGTTCTCGCGGTCTAGGTGGTAATGGATGTTTTGAGTGAGATAGCTCGTGACATCGTCTTCGCTCAGTCCCAGCCGCTGTGACCATTCTTTCGCCAGCATCGCTGTGCTCTCCGGCTGGATTCCATGATCGCGCGACTGCTGAAATACCTTGGCTAGGTTGACGCCCTTCGCCAGGCGCGAGAGCGCATCCAAGCGCACCGCCCAGAACGCGAACACAAACGGCTTGCCGGTGCGCACTCGCCATTCATGCGCCAGATCATAGGAGTACAGCCGCCTCTGAGAGATCTGAGCTTCTGCCAGCAATGCCGCATCGCCGATCAGCAGCGCGGCATCATGCGCCGCCAGCATCGCATCGAGGTCCGGCGGATGGGGTGTGAGTTCACGCGGGCCTCCGAAGAACTTCGCAAACAAAACCTGCGTCAGTGCCACCGAGGTTCGCGACGAGGTGTCCGCCGCGACCTTACGGACGTCTTCCATCGGTTTGTGGCTGATCAGCAGAATCGAGCGCACGTGGTCCTTGGCGGCAATCGCGATGTTGGGCAGGATCACCAGCCCGGGAATCTGAGCGTATGTAACCGCCGGTATGATCCCGATATCGGCCTGGTTCGCAGCCAGCGCCGCGGCGCATGCCGATGGAATTGTGTATGAGATTTCGAAGTGCTGAGCGGCGTCTCTGTGCTCGAAATCCCACATCAGGGGAGCCGTATTGAGAAATGAAATGGCCGAGATACGCAGACCGGGCATGAAGCTTGAGTCTAGCAGAGACGAGCGGCGAAGCTGGGAGCCGCTCACTCAACGCACAGCTAGGCGTGATCCCCCTCATTGACGGTAACCAGACTTCGAGGTTACTCTCGCGTCTTGCGACACTGCTCGTCTCCGGAGTCTCCCCCCATGGCCTCAACACGCCCTGCGGTCACCAATACAGTCTTCGCCGCCGATCGTTCCCTGAAGTGGCTGGGCCTGGCGATGACCCCAGGTGTGGGAGCTGGCCGGGGCAAGAAGCTGGTCGAGTTCTTCGGCGGAGTCGATGGCATCTTCGCTGCCTCGCTGACTGACCTGGAAGCGGCCGGCCTGCCGGCTGCCGCGGCACAAAGCATTGCCCTCGGCAAATCGCTTGAACTGGCCGGTGAAGAACTCGATCGCCTGCGAGAAATCGGCGTGACGCTGCTGGTTCAAGGAGACGGGGTATACCCGCCGAGGTTGTTTGAAATCTACGATCCGCCACTCATCCTTTATGTCCGTGGCGACGCTGAGGTGCTCAGCAAGTTCGGCATCGCGGTCGTAGGCACACGTCACCCCACCCCGTACGGCGTCGGCGTCGCCGAGCGCCTGTCCTGCGACCTTGCCGCCCGGGGTCTCATCATAATTAGTGGTATGGCGCGCGGCATCGATACCGCTGCCCATCGCGGCGCATTGAATGCTCATGGCAAGACGCTGGCGGTCTGGGGTACCGGACTCGATGTGACTTATCCCAAGGAAAATCAAAAGATTGCGGATCAAATCCTGGCTTCCGGAGGAGCCATCATCTCTGAGTTTCCCTTGGGAACTTTCCCGGCTCCCCAGAACTTTCCCATCCGGAACCGTATCATTAGCGGGTTGTCGATTGGCGTGCTGGTCCTCGAAGCGGGAGAATACAGTGGAACCCGGGTCACGGCGCGCTGTGCCCTGGAGCAGGGACGAGACGTTTACGCCGTTCCTGGAAATGTGACCAGCAAACTATCTTGGGGCCCTAACACATTGATAAAACAGGGGGCTGCTCTGGTTGCCACGTGGGAAGACGTCTGGGAAGCGTTGCCCACCGATGTTCGCCTCGCCCTGACGCCACCCCAGGCAGGTGCATCCGATGGTCCGCCCACAGCATCATTGTTTGACGCGCCCGAATTAGGCCCGGCCGAACGGCGCATCTGGGCGATACTCCGAGCTGATGAGTCAACCCACATCGACGAAATCGTCGAGCGACTGGTCTCGCACCTGTCGTCTTCCGAGATCTTTACAGCTCTCTTCGAGCTTGAGCTAAGCGGCCGCATCCGGGAATTGCCCGGCAAGAACTATGTCAGGGTGCTATAGCGGCGAGTGGCTGTTTGAGCTTGGGCGTTTACCGCGAAACGGAATCGCTGCCACGTTCTGAGATGTTTGGCCTCACCAGCCAGTTACGGCCAGCGACCGCGTCGATTGCCGCAAACCTCGCCGAAGGCTCTGGTCGGACGCAGGCGGAATTTGAACGGTTCGTGCAGATAGCAATGGGTTCGGCATGCGAGGTTGAATGGCATTTATTGCTCGCCCGCGATCGTGGCTATTTCCAACAACGAGCGATATGGGCGACTCGCGGATGAGATCAAGGCAACCAACCGAATGCTTACTGCCCTATTGAAGGCCGTCCGCGATCGGCGGGCCAGATTTTCTGACTGATGTTTGTTCGAATAAGGTTCCGAGTTTCAAGCATCTGCGTCGATTCTGACACCTGAAACCTGACACCTGATACCCGGGCGGATTTATTGACGGCGGTGCAATCGTGGTAACGTCGTTCTGTAGTCGCACCACCGCACTCATACGGAGCACTATTGTCTAAAGGTCTAGTCATCGTCGAGTCGCCCACCAAGGCGAAGACGATTCAGAAATATCTTGGTAAAGGCTACGAGGTGGAAGCCTCGCTCGGCCACATCAAAGATCTGCCCAAGAAGTCGCTCGGGGTCGATCTGGACAACGAATTCTCTACCGAGTACGTGGTCATTCCCGGCAAAGAAAAGGTCATCGCCAGGCTGAAAAAGCTGGCAAAGTCGGCCGACGCTATCTACCTGGCACCCGACCCGGATCGCGAAGGGGAAGCCATCGCCGCGCACCTGGCGGAAGAGTTGGGCGGCGATTCCGTCGACGGCAAGAAGAAAGCGAAAAAGTCGGCCGTCAGCATCCGGCGCGTGACCTTCAACGAGATCACCAAGCGCGCCGTGCAGGAAGCCTTTGCCAAGCCGCGCGACATCGACCGCAATTTGGTCGACGCCCAGCAAACCCGGCGTGTCCTCGACCGCCTGGTCGGTTATCAGGTTTCACCGCTGCTGTGGGACAAGGTCCGTCGCGGCCTTTCCGCGGGGCGCGTGCAGACTGTCGCGCTGCGGCTTATCGTTGAGCGCGAACGCGAGATCAAGGTTTTCGTTCCGGTTGAGTATTGGACCCTGGATGCGCATCTGCTGGGCAGTAAGCCTCCGGTTTTCGTCGCGCGCCTTCAAGGAACCAACCCGAAACAGAACGTATTGCCGGACGAGGCGTCTGCCGCCGCATTAAAGCAGAAGCTCCAGGACGCGACCTGGACGGTTGCGACGGTTGAGAAAAAAGAGCGGCGGCAGAATGCAGCTCCCCCGTTCACCACCAGCAAGTTCCAGCAGGACGCCTCGCGCAAGCTGCGCTTCAGCGTGAAGCGCGCCATGATGATCGCGCAGCGCCTGTACGAAGGTGTCGAGCTGGGCGACGAGGGCACCGTCGGCCTCATCACCTACATGCGTACCGATTCCACCCGCGTCTCCAACGACGCGCTCACGGAAGTGCGCGAGTGGATCGGCAAGGAATACGGCAACGATTTCCTGCCCGGCTCGCCGAACACCTATAAATCGAAGAAGGACACGCAGGATGCGCACGAAGCGATTCGTCCGACCTCGGCCATGCGCCATCCCGACAGCGTCAAGCAGTTTCTGCAAGAGGACGAATACAAGATCTACAAGCTGATCTGGCAACGCTTTATTGCCTCGCAGATGACGCCCGCCGTCTTCGACCAAACCACGGTCGATATCGACGCCAAGTCGAGCGATACGACGTACCGCTTCCGCGTCACCGGCTCGGTCCTGAAGTTCGAGGGTTTCCTCAAAGTCTACGAGGAGGCGAAGGACACCAGGGACGAAGAGGACGAGGCGCTCAAGCACAAGCTGCCCAGCCTCGAGGCCGGCCAGAAGTTGACCCTCAAAGACCTCGACGCCGAGCAGCACTTCACCGAGCCGCCTCCGCGCTACAACGAAGCCTCACTGGTCAAGGAACTGGAAGAGCGTGGCATCGGCCGGCCGTCGACCTACGCGGCCATTATCAGCACCATCCAGGAACGCCAGTACGTCCTGAAGACGGGTGGCAAGTTTATCCCGACGGAGATTGGCTTCGTTGTCACCGATCTGCTGGTCGAGAACTTCAAGGACATCTTTGATCCACAGTACACCGCGCGCCTGGAAGAAGAACTCGATGAAATCGAGGATGGCAAGGAGCGCTGGACTGACGCGCTGGCCGAGTTTTACGGAAAGTTCGAAAAAGACCTCCAGTATGCCGAAAAGCATATGGAGAACGTCAAGCGCATGGAAAAGCCCACTGACGAGAAGTGCGAGCGATGTGGCGCTCCGCTGGTAATCAAGTGGGGCAAGCATGGCTCGTTCTATGCCTGTAGCGCCTACGACAAGAGCGATCCCAACAGTTGCACCTTTACCAAGGAGAATCCGATCGACCTGCCCGACCTGGACTCGGCTGACGTTCAGGAGACCGGGCAGGAAGAGTATTGCGAGAACTGCGGCCGTCCTATGGTGCTCAAGCGCGGGCGCTTCGGGACGTTCATGGCTTGCACCGGCTATCCCGATTGCAAGACCACCCGCCGTCTCGATCAGGCGAAGAAGATTCCCGACATCCCGCTCGACGAGAAGTGCCCGCAGTGCGGACGTGGTCTGCTGCTGCGGCATGGGCGTTACGGCGAATTCATTTCGTGCAGCGGCTATCCGGAGTGCAAGTGGGTGAAGCAGACCTATATCGGCGTAAAGTGCCCATTGTGCGCCGACGGCGAACTTGTCGAAAAGAAGGCGCGGCGCGGCAACATCTTCTACGGCTGCTCGAACTACCCGAAGTGCGAATTCACCTCGGCCTTCAGGCCCGTAGCGGAAAAATGTCCCGAGTGCGGCAGTCCGTATCTGCTGGAAAAAATCTTGAAGGACGGCGTTTATCTGGTTTGTCCGAACAGCAAGCGGACCGCGGAAAGCACCGAACCGAAGCGGCGGGGCAAGAAGAAAGAAACCGAGCCTGTCGTGGTTACCGCAAAATGCGACTTCTCGAAGCGGATTGCTGACGCCCCCGCGCCGGAGGCCGTCGCCTAAACCTGAAATTGCAACGATGGACTTGCCCCACTCATTCGCGATCTTCCAATGTGTGGGGCGACCATAAAATCCCTGGCTCTCTCCCTATGTCATAATTGACCGGTCCTGATCTGGACCAAATCCCCATCAAAAGCAGGTTGAATCATGAGCGAGCCCCCTAATCATCACGACGCTGACATCATTTTGAAACTCTACGAACTCCGCCGCGAAAGCGTAATGCGCGATGCGCGACGCTTCCTGGTCGACTTCTGGCCCACCTCGGTGGATGACTTGCTTGCCATCACATCGAATCGGGGATCGAAAGAAAACGCCTACATGCGACAGGTCACCGGTTATTGGGAGATGGCGGCCTCGTTCGTAAACCGGGGAGCCATCAATCGCGACCTGGCGCTCGATAACTACGGCGAACTGTTCTACATGTACGCCAAGATTGAGCCCTTCGTGCAAGCCTTCCGCGAGGCCATTGGCATGCCGCACTTCCTGCAGAACGTGCAACAACTGGTCGAGAGCTCACCTCAAACCCGCGAGCGACTGAAAGACATGCAAAAGAGGCAGGCGGCGATCGTGCAGCAGAAGTCTGAGGCTGTGGGCGCCCGCTAACTCAGATATTCGCGAATGTAAGGGTCCGTACAGCGCAGCAACTCGGGGGCCGTGCCCTCAAAAATGATGTGCCCTTCCCGCAGAATGATGAACTCGGTGTGGACATCGAGCTCCTTTCCCGGGGGAACGGGCACCATTTTGTTCTGCTCGCGGTCGAAGTAGTGACTGGCCATGGTGAATGCATCCTGCAAGCGATGCGTCACCAGCAGCGAGCTGGTCTTGTAAACGTCCCGCTGTTTCACCACCAGCTCGATAATCGTATTCGACGTCACCGGATCGAGCCCTCCGGTGGGTGAATCGTAAAGCAGAACTTCCGGCTGAGTGATGATGGCGCGGGCTATGGCTACGCGCCGCCGCATTCCGCCCGAGAGCTCGGCAGGAGAAAGCGGCCACGTCCGCTCCAGTTCGACGAAGCGGAGCACCTCCAGCACCCGCTGGTGGATCTCGTCCGTGATTTCCCCGGTCTCCTCAATCAACCGGTAAGCCACGTTCTCTTCCACCGTCATAGAATCGAACAGCGCGCTCTCCTGGAAGACCATGCCGATATTGCGACGGACCTCGTACAGGTCCTGCTCGCGCATCGACGTGATCTCATCATTCAGCACTGTGATGCGCCCCGAGTCCGGTTTCATCAGTCCCAGTGCCAGCTTCAGGATCAGCGTTTTGCCGGTTCCTGCCGCGCCCAGCAGGATCTTGCTCTCGCCCGCGTGCAGCTTGAAGGAGATGCCTCTGAGAACCGGCTCATCGAAGGCGATCGACACTTCGTCGAACGACAGCACGCAATCCTCGCCGCGATAGCCCACGGCGCGCGGCTGATCGACAGTCGGCGCAAGGTTCGCCATTATGCCGGAATGATCCCCATCAGGAGTTTGGTGATGAACAGATCGCTCACTACAATCAGCACTGATGCCGCCACCATCGCCTGGGTGGTAGCACGCCCCACGCCCTGGGTTCCACCTTTGGCAGAGAGGCCGTAATAACACCCGACACTGGCAATGATGAAGCCGAAGACCACCGGCTTTGAGAGCCCCATGAAGACGTCCCCGAACTTCAGTGACTGATAGGCCGTTGTCCAGTACTGGTTGGAATCGAGGCCAAGCATGAAGAAGGCAATGGTCCAGCCGCCGGCGAGTCCGACCAGGTCAGAGATGATGCTGAGGAAGAACAGCATCACGGTGCACGCGATGACCCGCGGCGTCACCAGCTTCTTCGTAGGATCGACGCCCATGGCTCGCATGGCATCGATCTGCTCCGTCACCTTCATCGACCCCAGTTCGCTGGCCATGCCGCTGGCGTTGCGCCCGGCCACCATGAGCCCGGTGAGCACCGGCCCCAGTTCGCGCACCATGGAAAATGCCACCAACTGCCCGGTCAGCGAAAGCGAGCCAAATTGCTCCAGCGTATTAGACGTCTGAAGCGCCAGCACCGCGCCGGTGAAGAAACCGGTGAGCACTACGATGGGAAGCGAGCCGACGCCAATCAGGTCGGCTTGCATGACCGTATCGGCGAAATAGCGCGGGTGGGCGAACAGGTTGGATAATGAGCGCCACGCCAACAGAGCGTATTCCTGGACGCTTACAACCTGTGTTTTGGCAATTTCAACGGGCGAAAAGACCGGCATGCATTGTTCTCAGGTACTGCAACGAAAATATATCAGGTAATCCGGTGGTGGTTTGTTGTATTCCACGTTTCGGCTATATCTCCGGAACCTGTGTTCTCACCCACCTGCATTGGCTCTTTCACCTTACGAAAGGGTAATTTAGTATGCTTGTGGTGCTAGCCCGTTAGTATTCGGCCCGAAGTCCCCGCCAGGTCAGCTTCGTTGGGAGGCAGATATCGGATGGCTTTTCAGGTGGACCGTAGCCCGTTCGACCCAGAGTCCGGCTTTGAGTACTACATCTGTTTCAAGCCGGAGAGTCAAGTGGAAGGCGACGAAGTGCGTTCCCGCATCTCGCTCGCGATTGCAGTCTCGGTAACAGAAACCGGCGACGTGGCCGATCTCAGCTTCGTCCTGCCCAAAGCTTGCCGCAGCGACTTTGCCATGTCTTACCTCGCCCGCGACCCGTCCGTAAGCTGTGTCGAAAATCGCGTTTTTGTCGCGATCCCGGGATTGAGCGGCGACGCTGTGTTGGAAGCGCCAGGAACGCTGGAACTCGACAGCGGCGGTCGAATCGTTGCCGTGGAGATCAACGGCTGCATTCCGCACACCACGACTTTTCGCCCGGCCAACGCATAATCTCGCCTGCCGGATGGTTTCCTCTTGAACGTGACCGCATTCGTTCTCGCCGGGGGACAAAGCTCGCGCATGGGTTCCGACAAGGCGCTGCTGCCCTGGGGCGATGGGACCCTGCTGACGCGCGCGCTCGCCACTGCGCAGGCGGTGTGCAGCCGAACCATCATCTGCGGACCTCGCTCCCTTGTACTCCAAGTTTGGTTCGGTCATCGAAGACGCCGATCCGGGGCGGGGCCCACTCGCCGGCATCCAGTCGGCTCTGCGCGCAACCGAGACCGACCTCAACCTCATCCTCTCCGTAGATCTCCCGTTGATGCCGGCGGAGTTTCTCGCCTGGCTGTTGCAACAGGCAGACTCAGGTAGTCAGAAGATTACCGCGCCGGAGGCTCTGGGACTGTTGCAGCCGCTGTGCGCTGTTTACAGTCGCCAAATACGCGATTGCGTCGATGCGGCACTGGCGGAGGGAGACCTGAAGGTGACGCGGCTGTTCCATCGCGTTCCGACGCGTATCATCAGAGAGCACGAAATTCGCGCGGCAGGATTCGATCTCTCGATTTTCACCAACGTTAATACTCCGGGAGACTACGAATCGCTGCTACAGGCATCACCTGCACATGGCGTGATTGGGCCTCGGCATGAATAACCATCACAACAACAACAAGCCGTACATCGATTTCGATCACGTCTGCAAGGCCTTCGGCGACAAGGTCGTGCTCGACGACGTGAGCTTCAACGTCATGCCGGGCGAAACGGTTTGCATCCTCGGACGCAGCGGCGTGGGCAAGTCCGTTTCGCTGCACCACATCATGGGGTTTCTCAAGCCCGACAGCGGACGGGTCTGGGTCGCCCATGAGGACATCACCGACTATCCCGAGGAGGAACTGGAACGCATCCGCAAGAAAGTCACCATGGTCTTCCAGAACGGCGCGCTGTTTGATTCGTTAACCGTCGGTGAGAACGTGGCTTTCCCGCTGCGCGAGCGCGGCGGCCTGGAAGAGGAGCAGATCTACCAGATCATCGACGGCCTGCTCGACATGGTGGGCGTGCGCGAATTTCGCGATGTCCTGCCCTCGGACCTTTCCACAGGAATGAAGCGCTCCGTCGCCATCGCACGTGCTCTGGCAGCTCAACCTGAAGCCGTCCTCTACGACGAGCCCACAACCATGGTCGATCCGTTGATGGCCCACCTGCTGGGGGATTTGATCAAGAAGCTGAAGAAGCAGCTCAAGCTAACCAGCATCGTGGTCACCCACGACATGGCGCTGGCCAAGAAGCTGGCTGACCGGTTGGTGTTTCTGCACGAAGCGCGGGTTATTTTCTTTGGCACCTTCCCGGAGATGGCGCGCTCGACCGAGCCCATCGTGCAGGAGTTCCTGGAGTTTGACTCGACGGACTTCGGGGCTTACTTCGATCCGCAACCTCCGCCGCGCCCGGCGCAACCATAAAAGCAACCCTGCATCAACCCGAATGGGAAAAGCAGGCAAAACCATGGACGTATCTCGTTTTCTTGCTGTAATCCGTGTTGATCCGTGCGGTCCGTGGTTCAAAATCCTTTCGCAACTAGCCTCTCGACCGTTAACGCCGACGAACCTTCCTCCCGCCTGGTCCACTTTTCCAGATACTTTGCGACGATGTCCGTCTCCACGTTCACCGGATCGCCCGGCTTGAGCGATTGCAGGTTCGTCATCTTGATGGTGTGCGGGATGATGGCAATCGTGAGCCGCAGCCCTTCGAGTTTCGCAACCGTGAGACTGATGCCCTCCACCGCGATCGATCCCTTGAACACCAGATACTTCTCCAAGTCCTCGGGAACATCGATGTGCAGCCAGAAGTCGTTGGCGTTGGCAATCGGCTCCAGGCCGGCATAACGCCCCGTGCCATCCACATGACCCTGCACGATGTGTCCGCCCATACGCCCATCGACTCGAAGCGGCAGTTCAAGATTCACTTGAGCACCGACGTTGACGCGTGAGAACGACGTTCGCGTCCAAGTCTCCTTGGCAAGATCGGCGCTGAAACCTCCGGCCGAATATCCAGGGCGGTGAGGCAAACTCCGCTAACCGCGACGCTGTTGCCTTCCTTCAGTTCGCGCGCCGTGTTGGGAGCCTGAATTGAGATGCGATGATTGTCGCCGCTGGCAACGATGCTGGCGATAGTTCCAACTTCCTCTACTAGTCCGGTAAACATGATGAATTCCTTCCTGCACAGCTAGTTGCTAAGTGCTAATTGCTGCTTTCTTCGTACACATCGCGCAGATAACCCTCCACCGCAAAGTCTTCTCCGAAGCGATGGAGTGTCACGTTCTTCACATAGGCCGCGTCACTCAGGCGCTGGTACCCTGCCCCTAGCGCGAACGGGATCGAACCCGAGCCCGCCAGAATTTTCGGTGCGTAGAAGAAAAACACTTTGTCGACGATGCCCGCGGCCAACGCGGCCCAATTCACCATGGCGCCGCCTTCGATCAGCAGACTGGTGATCTCTTCCTCCCCCAGCTTCTCCATGACGCGCACCAGGTCGGGACGCCCATCGGAGGGGGCCACGTTGGGAAAAGGAATGGTCCCATCTTCCATCGCCGGATACATCGGGACCTGTACAACGCGCACGCCATGCGCTTCCAACTCCTGGCGCCTGTTCTCTTCCGCCAGACCGCAAAAAACCAGCACATCCTCATGCGCCGTTTTCACCACTCGGGATTCCACCGGCAGGCGCAACCGGGAATCCAGAATCACTCGCATCAGCGGCCGCCGCCGGGGAAGACCGCTGCGGTCGGTCAGCAGCGGATCATCGGCGATGACGGTTCCGACTCCGACCATGATGGCATCGCTCGCGTGCCGCATGGCATGTACGTGCGCACGCGCGCTTTCGCTGGTGATCCATCCCCCACTGGCCGCAGCTATTGCCGCCTCCCCCGGCAAGACCGTCTCTAGCGGGGGCGGCGCGATCTTGCCGTCCAGCGTCATTGCCGTCTTCAGCGTGACGAAGGGGATTTTGCGCCGGATGTAATTCGCAAACGCTTCGTTCAGCTTGCGCGCTTCCGGCTCAAGCAAACCCTCGTGGACCTCAACTCCGGCTGCCCGCAATTTTTCGAAACCTGCGCCGGCCACCAGCGGATTGGGATCGCGCATGGCGGCGATAACGCGCTTCACGCCCGCTGCAATCAGCGCGTCGGCGCACGGAGCCGTGCGTCCGGTGTGCGAGCAAGGTTCAAGGTTGAGATAGATAGTTGCGCCGCGCGCCCGCTCCCCGGCTTCTTCCAGAGCCAGGATCTCGGCATGTTTCAGGTCGGAATAAACGTGAAATCCGCGTCCCACGACCTCGCCGCTCGCATTCACGATCACGGCGCCGACACGTGGATTGGGAGACGCCAGCGCAAGGCCGCGCCGCGCGAGCTCAAGTGCCTCTTCCATGTACTTCTTGATCGCCAATCAATGCCATGTTCAGTCGAACAGTGAATTCACAAAGTCTTCAGCGTTAAACGGCAACAGATCGCCAGCCTTCTCACCGACTCCAACATAACGTACGGGCAGGCCAAGCTCTTTCGAGATCGCGATTACAATGCCGCCCTTCGCCGTTCCGTCCAGCTTGGTGAGCACGATCCCCGTCACGCCCGCTGATTGCGTGAACAGCCGTGCCTGTTGCAGCCCGTTCTGCCCGGTCGTGGCGTCCATCACCAGCAAAGTCTCATGAGGAGCCGAAGGAATAAACCGTTGCGCGGTGCGCCGCATCTTCGAGAGCTCATCCATCAGGTTGCTTTTGGTGTGCAGGCGTCCGGCGGTATCGATGATGACGTAGTCGGTGTTGCGCGCCTTGGCCGCCTGCAGCGCATCGAACAGCACCGCCGAAGGATCACCCCCCGGCTTGTTCTTGATGACCTCGACGCCGGTGCGGTCTCCCCAGATTTCCAGTTGCTCGATGGCAGCCGCGCGAAACGTGTCGGCCGCCCCCAGCAGCACTGTCTTCCCTTGTGCACGCAAGACATGTGCCAGCTTGCCAATGGTGGTTGTCTTGCCGACGCCGTTCACCCCGACGACCAGAATCACCTCCGGCTCACCATCGACTCTGGCGACCGGCTGCTTGTCGGCGCTGGTCAGAATGCCGAGCATCTCTTCCTTGAGTACCCGCTTCAGCTCGGCCACATCGCCGATTTGCTTGCGGTCCACTCTGTCCCGAAGGGTTTCGAGGACTGCGGCTGTCGTTGCGCTGCCCAGGTCAGCGCTGATCAGCGTGGCTTCCAGGTCGTCAAGCGTTTCGCGGTCGATTTCCTTGCGAAATCCGACAGCGTCTTCAATGCGCTCGCTCAGGCTTTCACGCGTTCGCGTGACCGCCTCTTTCATCTTTTGTAAGAAACTTGGCTTTTCTTCTGTGCTGCCGAATAAGGTCTGAATCATGAATAGGGCCGCTGCGAACGCGCTGGATCAGCGCACGCGGAACAGAGTTGAGTGCTGGTGTTTGGCAAAGAACGCAAGTCTTCATTATAGACAAGCAACTCCGCGGAAAGCTGGGCGCCAGCAACCGAGGCCGCTGTAACAACATCCAAACGAGGTCAAATCAGGAGGCAGGTTTACGGCAAAGTGTGAGCATTTAAAAGACGCGAATCCTAAGGTCCAGACCCGGACATAGGGTTGCGAAGAGTGCGAGAAGACCGGCCAGCAAATGGGTTGCCCTGCATAAGTGCCTGCCGTGCGGCCACGTCGGCTGTTGCGACTCCTCGCCGGGCCGCCACGCCACAGAGCACTTCAACCAGACGGGCCATGCGGTCATGCAAGCCCATGACGGCGGCGACTGGAAATGGTGCTGAGTCCACACGGCCTACGTGTAGAGTCCCTGCCGTCGACGATTCGCGAAAGGTCTTGCTCAGAAGTGGAAAGAATCTGCCCATCAACGCGTATTTTGCGATTGCACATTAATGTCTCCGGGTTATAATGGCGCGGAAATTCCATCTCTCGGAGATTCGCGGTGCAACGCCTCCCCCTCATTGTCCTTTTTTCATGTCTTTCTACAATGGCCTTGTCGCAGAGCGCGCCGGTTCAACTCTGCGTTGCCAACATGCAGGTCTCAAAGTCGGGTACTGACGATCCTGCGGGACAGGCCTTACTGCTGAAGTTCCTCGCCAAGGAGAAGAAGTCGGTTGCCACGGAGATCCCTATCGATGCTTCGCAGCCCGACCAGGCTATGCAAGAAGCCAAGGCCAAGAACTGCGACTACCTGGTCATGACGGACCAAACCGAAAATTACACCGAGAATTCGCAGATGCCGATGATGGGAACTATGAGCCAAACCGCCATGCCGACGTTCTATGTCACAACCCGCTACCAGCTCGCGAAGGTAAGTGACGGCTCGGAGGTGATCAGTGGCTCGGAGAAAGCTTCCGATCGAGGCTCGGAACAGAACGCCATCGGCTTCACCATGCACAAAATCGCCGACAAGGTGACGCAGGCACTCAAGAAGATCGGGCACGCCGCAAAGTAGCCAGATGCCCTGGCAATCTCGCGCTATCGAAATCCGCAAGTCCAGTCTCGCGCCCGGCGGCTCTCTTTTCTGCGATAAAATTTTCTTGTGAACACTTCGTTGCTGAGCCGCTCTGTTTCCAAGCGCCCTGATCGAGTGAAGCTGCAAGGGCGAATCCTTTTTCTCACGGAAGATCCCGAACTGATCAAGCGTCAACTCGCCGGCGAGGACCTGCCGTGGAATACTGCGCATCCGGAAGACAATCCAAAGTTGCGCGATGACATCTCCACTGACGAGATCACGCCGGCGCACATCTGCTTCTTCTTCGACGAGACGCTGGGAGAGTTCCCCTACACCGGCCTCAAGTGCGGCAACGAGCTGCCCATCAAGCGTGGCGACGTAAAGCGCGGAGGCTTCGTGGCCTGCGTCAGCGGCAAGCGCCGCGGCAAAGGCTCCAGCCGCGAGCAGTCGCCCTATGCCGAGATGTCGGCCGGCATTCGGTGCGTTATCGCAGAAAACATCGAGCGCATCTACAAGCAGAACTGCCAGAACCTCGGCGTGCTGACTTCGACCGACTTCAGCATCATCGACAAGATTCGCAGCGGCCAGGAAATTCCGCTCGTCGAGTTCACCCAGGGCGAGGATGAAATCACGCGCCAGGTCATTGAGTACGGGGGGCTCTTCCCGTTTAACGTTGCTCGTCTGCAAGGCAAGGTCTTCCTGCCGCCGGTCGAAACCAAGCCGAGGCCCATGACCATCGCCGAGAAGATCTTTGCCCGCCACATGCTGCACGGCGCGGGCAAAGTCGGCGTCGAAGCCGTCAAGCCGGGCGACACCGGATTTGCGCGCACCGACCTGCGTTTCAGCCATGAGTACGTCACGCCCATGGCGGCCATTTTCTATGACCACTATCTCGGCAAAGACGAGCCGGTCAACGATCGCGACACCATTCTCTTCTTCCGCGACCACCTCACCTTCCTCGACGAGGTTCTGTCCGAGGAAAAGCGCAAGATGGGCCTGCTCGATCTGGCCGGCCATCTGAAGCTGAAGCAGGAAGAGTTCGCCAAATCGCGCGGCATCCGCCTCCACGGCGAATTGAAAGACCGCAAGGGATCGGAGGGCATCTGCCATTCCGTGATCACCGAAACCTACGCTCTGCCGGGACAGCTTGTTGTCGGCTCCGACTCGCATACTCCACACGCGGGCGCTATGGGATGCGTGGCCTTCGGCATCGGCACCACCGACGTCTTCAATTCGTGGTTCACCAAAGACGTGCGCGTGAAGGTGCCTGAATCGGTGAAGGTCATCATTCACGGGAAGAAGCGCGACAACGTCACCGCCAAAGATTTCATCCTTAAGCTGCTCTCCCTGGAATACATTCGCCATGGCAAGGCGCTGGCCAAGGTCATCGAGTACTCCGGCGAAGCCATCGAGGCGCTCGGCGTCGACGAGCGCGCCACCATGACCAATATGGCGGCCGAGATTGGAGGCTTCACCGGGATCGTCGCTCCCGACCAGAAGGTCGTCGACTTTCTGGTGGAGCGCCGCGGCATGAGCCGCAATGAAGCTGAGACGCTCATCGAAGGTCTCTACAGCGATCCCGAGGCACACTACGCGCACGTCATCGAGCTCGACGCTAACGATATCTACCCGATGGTCGCGACGCCCGGAGATCCCGGCAACGGCAAGTTCATCCGCGAGCTGAACACGCCCGTTCCGGTCGAGATCGCCTATGGCGGCACCTGCACCGCCGGCAAGAACGAAGACATGGACATGTACGCGCAGGTGCTCAGCGACGCACTGAAGCAGGGACGCCGCGTCGCCGACAGTTGCAAGTTTTATATACAATTCGGCTCGCAGGAGACGCGCGAGTACTGCATACGCAAGGGCTATCTCGATATCTTCCGCGAGGCCGGTGCGCAGGTGATCGAGCCGAGCTGCGGAGCCTGCATCAATGCCGGACCCGGAGTTTCCACGCGCCCCGATCAAGTCGTCATCAGCGCGCAGAACCGCAACTTTCCCGGACGCAGTGGCCCCGGCCAGATGTACCTGGCCAGCCCGCTAACCGTCGCCGCCAGCGCCGTCGCCGGCTACATCGTGGAGTATGAGCCGGCCGGACAGATGGAACCAGCATCGAGTAAGGCTTAGGCAAACGGGTCGACCATGCTCGTTGAGATCGGACATGTAGAGGCCCTCTTCCGCTATCCCGTGAAGTCCATGGCCGGCGAACGCCTCGACGCCGCCCAACTGGGCTGGCACGGCCTCGAGGGCGACAGGCGCCTGGCATTCCGCCGGATCGATGACCGCGGTGGATTTCCGTGGCTAACTGCCAGCAAGCTTCCCGAGCTGGTACTGTTTGCTCCGCAACGCCCTAAAGACGGCGACCTTCCCACGCACATCCGCACGCCCGACGGCAAAGAGATGCCCGTCTTCGGCGATGATCTGGCCGCCGAGATCGGAGGCCGCTACGGGGCTCCCGTGCAGATGATGCAGCTGAAAAATGGCATTTTTGACGATGCCAGTGTCTCGGTAATCGCCTCCGATACGGTGCGCGAGATTGGACGGCTCACAGGGGTCAACCCGGACGTGCGGCGATTTCGTCCGAACATCCTAGTCCGCTTACTGCGTCCCACTCCCTTCCAGGAGGACGAGTGGCTGGGCGGCGCGCTCTCTTTCGGCGACGGAGATGACGCGCCATCCGTCGCCGTCACCATGCGCGATGAGCGCTGCTCGATGGTCAACCTTGATCCCGACTCGGCAAGACCTACGCCGGAAGTGCTGAAGGCGATCGTTCGTGCCAACCAGAACAACGCAGGAGTCTATTGCACGGTCACGCGCACCGGCCGCCTGGCAGTCGGACAGAAGATATTCCTCCGTACCTTTCAACTTTCCTCTTGACCCTCACGTAACGTCAGCCCCGAGCATACACTCAGAGGCAATGACGAAATCCGGAACCACCACTCGCCTGTACCACGTTCGCGAGTTCGCCGAGCTCGCAGGAGTCACGGTGCGAGCGCTGCATCACTACGACCGCCTGGGACTACTCAAGCCCAGGCTGCGCAGCGAAGCAGGCTATCGTCTGTACAGCGAGCGCGACCTGCTCCGCCTGGAACAGATTGTGGTGCTCAAGTTTCTCGGCTTGCCTCTACGCTCCATCGGAAGGCTGCTGAACACCCGGGAATCCGTTCCCGAGACGCTTCGGCGGCAGCAGGCCGTGCTCTTCGCGAAGCATCGTGAGCTCGAAAAAGCGATCGAGGCTATCGGAGCGGCACGGCAGGCGCTGACGCGCAGCAGCGAACCCGACTGGACGCTGATTACCCAAATCATCAGGAGGATAGCCATGCAGAACGATGCCGACTGGACCAGCAAGTACTACAGCGAGAGCGCCCAGGCCAAGGTCGACGCGCGCAAGACAATGTGGACGCCAGAACTTCAGGAGCGGGTCACCCACGAATGGAACGAACTGTTTCGCGACGTCGAAGCCGCGCTCGGCGAAGACCCCGCCGGCCCGAAGGCGCAGGCGCTGGCCGCACGTTGGCGCAAGCTGGTCGGAGAATTCACTGGCGGCGACCCGGGGATCCAGAAGGGCCTGAATGCCATGTACGCCGACCAGTCCAACTGGCCGGCCGAACGTCAGCAGTACCAGATCAAGCCCGCGATCCAGGACTTCATCATGAAGGCCATGCGGGCCGGCTCTCGGGGATAATTCGCCGCCCGGCCTTCCCCGTCCAATGCAGGCGTGCGCCGCTCAGGTGGCGCACGCTCCCTTCGCCTCGCACTCCTCGACAGAACGCCGCCAACTTTTGCTAAGATCAACCTAAGGCAACACGCGCGTTTAGGGGTTGAGGAGAAAATCGCCTTATGGCCTACGTAATTGCAGAACCTTGTATTGGAACCAAGGACACGGCCTGTGTCGACGCCTGTCCGGTGGACTGCATCCACCCCAAAAAAGACAGCGACAAGTACGAGGCGGAAGAGATGTTGTACATCGACCCGGTGGAATGCATCGACTGCGGCGCCTGCGTCCCGGTGTGCCCGGTGTCGGCCATCTTTGCGCTCGAAGATCTGCCGGAAAAGTGGAACGAGTACACTGCCCGCAACGCCAAGTACTTCGGCCGCGAGTAAAGGTTCGCTATTGGAAAAGGCACACCGGGCGTGTGCCTTCATCGCTTCGCCAGCCTCTTCGCGCGTTCTTCCCGAGCGATTCGAAAAAAGCAACGCCATCAAGGGATCAGAGCAGTCGCGTTAAGCTGCTCAGTCGCATGCTCCTCACGCTGCCGGCGAGCGCAACCCATCACACCAGCTGATCAATCTTTTCCAGCAGTGTGTCGGGAGGATCGCCTTTGGTGATGAAGGCGTTGGCCAATTCCAGCGCATCCGGCGGCAGGGAGAAGTACGCCGAAAGAAAAATGATGGGCAGGTTAGGACGGCGTTTGCGCAGTTCGGCGGCAACATCGCCACCGTTCATGTCGGGCATGAAGTAATCCAGCACCACCAGGTCGACATGGTTCTCGTCGAATATGGCGATCCCCTGACGGCCATCGCTGGCGGTAAGCACGTTAAAGCCGTGGCTCTCCAGCATGATCTTGCGCACACGCAGACCGATGCGCTCATCGTCAACGCACAGCACCGTCTTGATCGGCAACGGCCGGGAGGGGTCAGGTATGCTCACCGCTATCACTGATGCTCTACGCCTTCCAAGGGCAAGACAGATTTTGCTCTTTTTTGCAAATGCGCTCTACTGACTGGGTGTGCCTCGGGGGCGCGTCGCCTACGTTCATGTGTACTCGACATTCCATGGTTTGCCTATGACGAAAACGTCGTAGACGCTGCGATCAGCTTCGTTGACCGTTGAAAACCAGCGTGTTACCGTGATTGGTTACACCATCCTCTAATGCCCTTTCCGGGCGTCCAAGGACCAGTTTTGGCTTCGGAGACACAGGCCACAGCCACATTGCGCAAGACCGCGTTAAACGCCGTTCACCGCCAGCTTGGGGCGAAAATGGTCGATTTCAACGGCTGGGACATGCCGGTCGAATATCCCCCCGTCGGCGGTCTGATGAAAGAGCACCTTGCCGTGCGCTCCGGCGTCGGCATCTTCGACGTCAGCCACATGGGCGATATCCGCATCTCAGGCCCGCAGGCGCTTGCCGCTGTACAGCACATCACCATGAATGACGCCTCCAAGCTGGCGATCAATCAGGCGCAATACTCGGCCATGCTGTATCCCGAGGGCACGTTCGTCGATGACGTGATCGTTCACCGCCTGGGCGAAAATGACTACCTGCTAGTCATCAACGCGGGCACGCGCGAAAAGGATGTCGACTGGGTCACCCAGAACACCCGCGCCTTCGACGCCAAGGTCGAGAACCTGAGCGACAACTACACCCAGATCGCCATCCAGGGCCCCAAGGGCGTCGACACACTACAGAAGCTGACCGACGCCGATCTTTCACGGGTCAAGTTCTATTGGGTCACCCATGGCACTGTCTGCGGCTTACCCAACATGCTGATCGCCCGCACCGGCTATACCGCAGAAGACGGCTTCGAGATTTATGTTCCCGACCGACGAAGCCACCAGTTCGCGCGTGTGGAATGAAGTGCTCAAGGCTGGCGAGGAGTTCGGCATCTTGCCCTGCGGATTAGGCGCTCGCAACACCCTGCGTCTGGAAGGCGCGCTTTCCCTCTACGGCCACGAGATTTCAGAGAAGATCAATGTCTGGGAGGCGCGCCTGGATCGCTTTATTAAGATGGAGAAAGGCGACTTCATCGGTCGCGCAGCGCTCCAAAAGGCCAAAGCCGATGGAGTGAAGCGCACACTGGTCGGGCTGGAGTCGGTCGAGCGCGGCATTCCGCGTGACGGTTATCGCGTGCTCGACGAGAACGGCTCGCAGATCGGCTATGTCGCCAGCGGCTCGTACGCACCATTTCTGAAGAAAAACATCGCGCTCGCCTATGTTCCGGTGGAGCGCTCGGCTATTGACACCGTGGTCGCTGTAGAAATCCGGAACCAGCCGGTGAAGTGCAAGGTGGTTCCAATACCGTTTTATAAGCGTCCGAAGAAGGCGACGAGCAGCTGAAAGCTATCTCGCGAATCTGTTTTGAAAGGGCACGGCTTCAGCCGTGCCGTACAGATTTTTCATTCTTCTAAAATCAGTCCCGTAGGGACGGCACAAACGAGGAAATCAGAAATGGCTTATCCCGCGGATTACAAGTACACCAAAGAACACGAGTGGTTGAAGATTGAGGGCAACAAGGGAACCGTCGGCATTACCGACTACGCCCAGAACTCGCTCGGCGACATCGTTTTCGTCGAACTACCCAAGGTCGGGCAGGAGATCACCGCAGGCCAGACCTTCGGCTCGGTCGAGTCCGTCAAGGCCGTATCGGACCTTTTCGCACCGGTCTCCGGGACCGTCACCGAGGTCAACGAGGCTTTGAACACCAAGCCTGAGCAGGTGAACAAAGACGCCAACAGCCACATGGATGATCAAGGTCACGCTCAAGGATTCCGGCGAGACAGGCCAGTTGCTATCGGCGGGCGATTACGAGAAGTTTATCGCCGAGGAAGGTGCGCACTAGGGAGAACTGCGATAATAGAGTTCTCGATGAAACATGGGTTTCGCAAGTTTCGATGAATTTTGGAGGGCGCTTGGACGGCTGTACGAAAACAGCCTGGAAACCCGTCGCAGCGTCGAAGAGCTACGTGTGTCTGTGTCTGGGCTACGCGAAGCAACCGGCCAACTGTTGAGCGCCGTGAGAAACACCAGAGGGTAATCGAATCCCACGAGCGCCGCCTGGACCGCAATGAGACTACTGTCGAAGCTATCCTGGAAGACTTGCGCCGCCATCGCGAAGGCCGCTCGCCGCAATGACATCGTGCGACTTTATATTTTGCCGCAATCCGTCCCGTACATTTTTTCGCGGAATTCAATCCGTATTTCTCCCGGTGATGCCCCGGCCCGGGTACTTCATCTAACTGTTATTGCCCAGAAAGTCACAGGTAATCATGCGCTATCTTCCTAAGTCTGAATCCGACCGCAATACCATGCTGGCCGAGATCGGCGCCGAATCGATCAACGACCTGTTCGCCGCCATCCCGGCCGAATATCGCCTCACCCGCGATCTCGACATACCGCGCCAGTACGCCGAAAGCGAAATCATCGATTACTTCCGTGAGCGCGCTGCCGAGAACGCACAAGGCTACGTCAGCTTCCTCGGAGCCGGCGCCTACTCGCACTACCGCCCCGTTGTCATCGATGCGCTCATCTCGCGCGGCGAATGGTTCACCGCCTACACCCCATATCAGCCGGAGATCTCGCAGGGAACGCTGCAGGCCATCTTCGAATTTCAATCGATGATTTGCGAGCTCACCGGCATGGATGTAGCTAACGCCTCCATGTATGACGGCTCGACCGGCGCCGCCGAAGCGCTAATGATGGCCGAGCGTGTCACCGGTCGCCGCAAGGCGGTCATCGCCACCACCGTCCATCCCGAGTATCGCCAGGTCATCGCCACCTACGCGCGCTACCAGGGAACACCTATCGCTCTCGTCGGTTATGGCAAGGACGGCCGCATCGACCTCGACGCGCTTGACCAAGCCATCGACAACGAGACCGGCGGGGTGCTCATCCAGTCTCCTAACTTCTTCGGCCTGATCGAAGACGTCGCCGCCGTCGCGGACGTCGTCCACAAGAAAGGCGCGCTGCTGGCTGTCTCCATCGCCGAAGCCGTCTCGCTTGGCATCGTGAAGCCTCCGGCAGAAGCCGACATCGTCAGCATGGAAGCGCAGTCCTTCGGCGTGCCGCTCGGCTACGGCGGCCCCTACTGCGGCGTCATCGCCACCCGCGACAAGTTCGTCCGCCAGATGCCCGGCCGCCTCGCCGGCGAGACCCATGACCGCAACGGCAAGCGCGGTTACGTGCTCACCCTCTCCACCCGCGAGCAGCACATCCGCCGCGAGAAGGCGACCTCCAACATCTGCACTAACCAGGCGCTGGTCGCGCTCATGGTCAACATCTTCATGACCGTCTACGGCCGCCAAGGGCTGAAGGACCTTGCCAAGCAAAACCTCGCCAAGGCGCACTACGCCGCCGAGCAGTTCAAGAAGGAGCCCGCGACGCTCCCCTTCGACGGCTCGCCATTCTTCAACGAGTTCGTGATCGAGACCAAGTCCGACCCGAGCGCCATCAATGACAAGCTGCTGCGGCAGAAGATCATCGGCGGCTTGCCACTCGGCGAGTTCTATCCCGAACTGAAGAACGCTGCGCTGTGGTGCTGTACCGAGACAACCAGCCGCGCGTCCATCGACGCCGCGGTGAAGGAGGTGGCGTAATGAGCTTCAACGACAAAATTAAGAAGGCCACCACCCACGTCAACCAGAACGAAGGCCTGATCTTCGAGAAGTCCTCGCCCGGCAAGAAGGCCTACAAGCTGCCCCCGCTCGACGTGCCCGAAGTCGATGCCGCAACTCTGCTCGGCAACCACGCGCGCCAGGACTTGGGCAATATGCCCGAGGTGAGCGAGATCGAAATCATTCGCCACTTCACCCGCATGTCGACCTGGAACTACGCCGTCGACTACGGCATGTATCCGCTGGGCTCCTGCACCATGAAGTACAACGCGCGCGTCAACGAAGTCGTTGCCCGTCTCGACGGCCTGGCCAACGCCCATCCCTATCAGCCCGATCGCATTTCCCAGGGCGCGCTGCACATCATGAAGATGTTGCGCGACCAGCTCATGGAAATCACCGGCATGGACGCCATCACCTTGCAGCCCGCCGCCGGAGCGCATGGCGAGCTGACCGGCATCCTGCTTGTCCGCGCCTATCTCGAGTCACAAGGCAATCCGCGCAAGAAGATTCTCGTCCCCGATTCGGCGCACGGCACCAACCCGGCCACGGCGGCCACCGCTGGATATGCCGTCGAGAACCTCAAGTCCAACGCCGCCGGCATGGTGGATGTCAGTTCGTTAGTCGCGCAAGTGAATGAAGATGTCGCCGCCCTCATGCTCACCAATCCCAATACCCTGGGTATCTTTGAGCAGGAAATCCACAAGATCGCCGATGTGCTGCACGACAAGGGCGCGCTGCTCTACATGGACGGCGCCAACATGAACGCGCTTTGCGGCAAGGTACGTCCCGGCGACTTCGGCGCCGACGTCATGCACCTGAACCTGCACAAGACCTTCTCCACCCCGCACGGCGGAGGCGGTCCCGGCTCAGGCCCAGTCGCCTGCAAGAAAATTCTCGAGCCTTTCCTGCCCACGCCGGTTGTCGTCGAGCACGCCGACGGCACGCTGGGCTTCGAGTACAACCGCCCGCAGTCCATCGGGCGCGTGCGCATGTTCTACGGCAACTTCGGCATGTTCGTGCGCGCTCTGGCCTACATCATGGCCAACGGCCCCGACGGCCTGCGCCAGACCACCGAAGACGCCGTGCTCAACGCCAACTACATCCGCAAAAAGCTGGAAGGCGTCTACGAGCTGCCCTACAAGACTCCGACCATGCACGAGGTCGTCTTCAGCGATCACCTGCAAACCCGCAAGGGCGTGAAGACCGGCGACATCGCCAAGCGCCTCATCGACTACGGCTTCCATCCCTATACCGTGAGCTTCCCGCTGGTGGTGCATGGCGCGCTGATGATCGAGCCCACTGAAAGCGAATCGAAGGAAGAGCTCGACCTGTTCATCGACGCCATGAAGTCAGTGGCGGAAGAGATCGACGAGTCGCCCGAGATCGTGCTGGAAGCTCCGCACAACACCCGCGTCTCGCGCATGGACGAAACCGCCGCCGCCCGCAAGCCGGTGCTGCGCTGGAAACCCGCTCCGAAGGAGGAGAAGGAGGCCGAGAAGCTCGAGCCGGCGATGAAGGGGTAGGGGTATTTTGGTGCCGCCGCTGACGCGGCTTGGACGTGTTGTGCATTGCCTTCCCGCCGTTTACACAGCGGGCTCACAGCATCCCGCTGCCTGCGGCCTGATTCTGTAGCACATGAGCTGTGATTCCTTTTCCATGTGCCGCGGGTTTTCATTGGCTATCTGAGAATGTGTCCTGATCGCGAGTTCACAGCCCAAAGGGCGTGATGGGGTGAGCCCGGCTCGTCAGAGCCGGGGAGGAATGCGTTTAGATACGAGGAGCCGCGTCAGCGGCGACTCACACCAAATATTCCTTCTCGTATTTCACGCCCGCCTTTTCCAGGAGTGCCCTCAGCTCTTCCTCATAGGTTCGCTTGGCGTGGTGCCACTCCTGATTGTCGATGTATGCCCGTAACGTCGGTACTTGTGAGGGACTGACGCTGACGGCGGCATACCCGTCCTGCCATGCAAAGCGGCAACCTGTCTCGTTCAGGTAGCGTGATGAGTTCGCCTTCAGGTCGCGAACCGCTTCACTGAAGGCACGTACAGGCGACACCCGCAGCAACAGATGGACATGATTCGATGTTCCGCCCGCGGCAAGCACCTCAAGGTTCTTGTTACGAGCGATGCCGCGTAGATTCTTCACCAGACCGGCCAGATTGCGGATCATGGGCGCGCGATTCTTCGTGCTGAAGACGACATGGACGAGATTTAGCGTGTAGGTGTGAGCCATTGACCAACTTTGCGACTCATTGGCCCTCAACGTCCGTGAGGCCGATCACGCTTCTTTGTGCCGCCGCTAACGCGGCTCCCGCCTTAAATCTCCTGCCTACCCGGCGCTGATGCGCCGGGCTCACACCATTCCGCCCTTCGGGCTGAGGTCTACCCGCTGCAGTCTTTACTCATCTCCCGAACCGTCTCACCGGCTCCCATGGAGATTGAGATTGCAGCCTATTTGAAAATGCCGATTACTGACGGCACAGGCCGGAGGCCGGAATGCTTTGAGCCCGCGTGTGAACGGCGGGTACGCGTAACCGCCAGAGACCGGGCCGCGTCAGCGGCGACACTCTTGTCTTGCCTCGCTATATCCCTTGACACGTATATACGTACTAAGGTATATACAAGGCGTGGAATCTGCCTTTGAGATCATTGCCGAGCCCCACCGCCGCGCCATCCTGAGCCTCCTGGTCTCGTCGGAAAGATCGGTGGGAGAGATCGAGCGCCGGCTTCGTATGCCGCAGCCCACCGTGTCGAAACACCTGCGTGTGCTGCGTGACGCCGGTTTCGTGGAATCTACGGTGGACGCGCAACGCCGTCTCTATCGGCTGAAGCCTGAACCTTTTCAGGAGATCGATGACTGGCTGGCTCAATTCCGCCGGTTCTGGTCCGCTCACCTGGATGCTCTTGAGCGCCACCTCGACCGCATGGAGCAATCCACCTCAACAAAAAGAAAGACGCGCCCTAAATCGCGAAGAGAACAAAGGAGAACAAAATGAAGGTCAAATTGACCAGCGTGTACGTGGACGATCAGGAGAAGGCGCTGCGCTTCTATACCGAAGTGCTGGGCTTCGCGAAGAAGGCCGACTTCAGCCAGGGGCCATTCCGCTGGCTCACCGTGGCCTCACCCGAGGAGCCGGACGGCACCGAGCTGCAGCTGGCGCTCAACAACAATCCGGCGGCCAAAGCCTACCAGCAGGCCTTATTTCAGCAAGGCCAGCCCGCGGCCATGTTCTTCACCGACGACGTGCAGGCCGACTATGAGCGCATGAAAGCTCGCGGCGCCGAATTCACCATGCCACCCAAGGACGTAACCGCCTCCAAGATCGCCATGCTGAATGATACTTGCGGCAATCTCATTCAGGTCACACAACTCATGCGCTGGTAGAGCGAACGAATGACCAATCGCGAGCAATATGTACCCGGCCCGGCCAGAGGGGCGCAGGTACAAAAAGACGGGGACAAGTGGACGCTCATTCTCGTCCGGGAACTGCGCCATCCGCCGGAAAAAGTCTGGCAGGCGCTTACCGACCCGGCGCACCTGCGTGAGTGGGCACCTTTCGACGCCGACGGAAGCCTTGGTATGCCTGGAGCCGTGGTGAAGCTCACCACCGTAGGAGCTCCCACGCTGCGCATTTCCGAAACAACTGTGACGCGAGCCGACGCTCCCAAGGCGCTGGAGTACAAGTGGGGTGGCTTCGATATGCGCTGGGAACTCGAAAGCTTTGCTGGTGGCACGCGCCTCACGCTGTGGACAAACATTGGTCACCGCTTTATCGCGATGGGTGCTGCGGGCTGGCACATCTGCTTCGATGTGCTGGACCGGCTTCTGGCCGGTCAGCCCATTGGACGCATCGTCGGCCCCGATGCCATAAAGTTCGGCGGCTGGCAGCGGCTCCACGCGGAATACGCCGAACAGTTCGGTATTGAACCACCCAACTGGCCGCCTAACGTCCCAAAGGGTTGAATCGCGTACGCTGGTCGCCACCAGCTTGCCGAACTGCTTGTGGAAGTTGCAGGCTGACGCTGAGCGCAGCTAGATTAGCTGCGAGGAGATAAGCTGTATATGAAGAAGTCCGTACCGATGGATTCTGCCTCCGCACAAATCGACGCGAAGATCAAGGAGCTTGGCGACTGGCGCGGGAAGACGCTCGCCAAGGTGCGCGACCTCCTACTCCAGGCGGACCCTGACATTGTCGAAGAATGGAAGTGGGCCAAGGCGACCTCGCCGGGGACTCCTGTCTGGTCGCATGGCGGCATCGTGTGCACGGGAGAGACCTACAAGAAGGTCGTCAAAATGACCTTTGCCAAGGGAGCTGGGTTGAAGGACCCAGCCCGTCTGTTCAACTCCAGCCTCGAGGGCAATGTCAGGCGCGCCATCGACATCCACGAAAACGACGAGATCAACGAGGCGGCCCTGAAGGATCTCATTCGTGCTGCAGTGGCGCTCAATCTCAAGGGCAAGAGCAAGTCATAGTAAACCATGGTGCGCTGGTGCTGTTGATTTCGGGCAGCACAATTCCGGCTGTGCCTCAGCTCCCTGCTACAATTCGTCGCATCTCATTCATTCGAGCGCCCCATTTGAGCACCCGTGGCTTATGAATAGATTCCTTGCGCTTTCACTGCTGCTTCTTGCTTCCACGCCATTGCTTGCCGTCCCCGCTGGCGGGCCATCCACCGATACCCCCGGTCCGGCTACGATTCGCGGCTGCCTGCAACGATCCGAAGGACACTACATCCTGATCGACAAGGACAATACCTATCGCCGTCTCTCCAGCAGCGGAAAACTAAAGAACCTGGTAGGACATGAAATCGAGGTGACCGGCCAGCTCCGGACCAGGACCATTGACACCACTCCC
Source organism: uncultured Acidobacteriaceae bacterium (assembly GCA_963747055.1). Classification (GTDB taxonomy): domain Bacteria; phylum Acidobacteriota; class Terriglobia; order Terriglobales; family Acidobacteriaceae; genus CAVVDY01. The sequence continues at coordinate 104,519 of CAVVDY010000011.1, forward strand.
GCCGGAGCCGCATCCAGCACGATTGAACAGTCCTACTTCGAGGTTAAGACCGTACAGGACGTCGCACCGAACTGCGCCGAGTACGGCAGGTAGATGGCGCTATCGGCGGCTTGAGCGCGACGGGATTCCCGTTTTCCCCGGTGCGTCACGCCGCGAATTCTGGGACACACTCTCCCTTCTCGGCTGCGCAAAAGCCTTGCGGAGACAATCTTGGAGACTGTCTCCGCGCCGCCCAAACGCTTCACCCGGGAAAGTGCTGTGCGGTTAAGCTCTAGAAGCTGAACACCGGACCGAACTCTGTGCGCCAGTCGGTCCAGGTACATGCCGGCTTGCCCGCTACCTTGGTCGTGCATACGCCGTCGCTATTGGGCAGGGCCGTGCTCTGGTTCTGGCTCTCTTCAAAGCCAAACTGCACCCAGTTGTTCATCTTGTAGAACACGGTAAGACCTTTCAGAGTGCTCTTGAGCGGACCCGCTCCCGATGCGCCGATGTTTTTTGCCTTGCGGAAGTCGGACGCATTGGCGGCATCGATTCCGTACTCGAAGTAGGCCTGCCATCCGGCATTGCGGCCCTTAGGCTCGGCATTGAACCACCGCGACAGTGGCAATCCAACCTGCACAAACCCGCCGTAGCCTCGCACCGGGTACTGCGGAGCCACCACCGCTACGTTATTGGCGTTGGTGCCGAAAAATACGGACGAAGATCCGTCCACCGAGGCAGCGCTCTTCAGCATCGTCAGGCCGCCCGTGTAGTTGTAGTTGCTGTTGATCTGGCCGCCGAAGAAGAAGCGCAAATCGGCGCCCATGTAGCCGCTGGCAACAACCGTCAGCCAGCGAGTTGGAAGTGAGATCGCAACCTGGTTTCCGTAACCGTGAGTCGTCACATCAACTCCCCTTGGAAACGCAGATTTGTAATCCGCCGGAACCGCAGAGCCCAGCACCGTCGCCTGCCGATGCGTGTAGAAGCCGCTCCACAGGATTTGTGCCGGTACTACGCCAGGAGCTTTGTCCAGTTGGAACTCCAGTACCGTTCTGGCTTCCAGTTCCGGCGCCCCATAGTCCGCGCCTTGGCGTTCGCCATATCCCAACTGGTTGCCCAGCCCGTTGGTAAACGAACACGCCGTGGCCATTCCCAGCTCCGTGACCGTACAGCTCACGCTGTCGGCGGGAAGGAGGCCGGCGCTAGGCATCATGATCGCGAACTCAGGATCGATTTTGAAGTTCCGCGATCCGCCGAATTTGTGGATCATGCCCACTCGGAATTGCGGCGTGCGCTCCCAGATATTGCCCCAGTAGGCACCGAAAAACGTCGTCTCAAACAGGTTCATCAGGGCGCTGGAACCGAAGATCGACCAGTCCTGACCTGCCTCGAAGAAGATGTCCGTATTGTCGGTGGCGGCGTAATCGATTCGCCCGTAGGCCAGCCGTAACGACAGCGCACTGCTACGAATGGAGGAGACGTTGCGATTGTCCGCACGGCTGAAGTTGCCTTCGAAATCGGCTTCCACCGTGCCGGTGATCGTCAGCTTCTTGGATGCGTCGGGCCATTCAAAGTGCGAGCCGAACCTCGTAGCGCGCGCCTTGATGTGGAATTCCGGATTGTTGTTGGGACCAGTGTCGGAGTTCAGGAATCCGGGAACGGGAAAATCATCGCCGCGCGGGTCACTGCTGTCGTACGCCATGGTGGACTTGATAAATCCGTAGGGACGGACCTTCACCGGTCCCAGGGTGAAGGCGGCAACCAGTGCGTCCTTGTGAGGTGGACCCACCGGCAGCACCCGAAGCGGAGCAATCGCCGGAATCACAGTTGGTCCCGGCGCTTCCTTCGGCTTCGGCGGTCCCGCCTGGCCTGCCGCCATTTGTGCGGTCAGCATGGGTTGGGCCGAAAGTGAATCGGCGATCTGGTGTTCGTTGGCCGTGGTGGCCACCGCCGCTTGCATCGAGTTTATGTCGGCCTCGCTGATGAGGCCTTTTTGTTTAAGAAGCAACAATAATTGCTGAGTGCCCGCCTGTCCCGGCGCGGAATTCAGGCTTGCCGCTTCTCCTGCGGTGAGAATGCCCTTGCTGACCAGCAAATTCAGCAGCACGGCATTCGGAGTGGATGGATTCACGCCGTTGAGCGAAGGATCCGGCGCGGCTGCTGCGTCCGGCGTGGCCGCTTCCGCTGGTTCCGCAGCATGCATTACACCTGCGCTGCACAGCAGTACGGCGAGCACAAAGGACAACAGCCATCGACATCGTTCTAGGTGACGCATTTCGCCTCCCGAGTGGGCGTTTTCGGCCGGGCGCCAACAGGAGACCACTGCCCTGCCGTATAGCAGGCAACGCCTTTGTTGATTTGGCCTTGGGCGGAAAGAGTATGCGACCCGTCACCGCGGAAGGATGATCTTGCTCACCGAGGCTTGTGACGTACGACACCATATTCCTGTGACATGAAAGTGAAAAAACGGGTAGGCAGATTCTGGCTTGTTACTCCTAAGTTCATAAGTTGTGAATATTTAGGCCGAATTGCCAATTGCGAAGGGGGGTGCTGAAGTTCGCAACAAATCGTTAATACAACTTATGTGTCAAACGGCAGAAACTAGCTACTCTTTGCCTTCGGACGGGTGAGGGCAAACCACTGGATGGCTGTCGGTTGCTTCGTAAGTAACCTTGCATGCTGCGCCTCGGCAAGGCCGCAGCTCGCAACTCTCATCAGCAACTGTCGTCGTAACAGGGGGTTTGCTCGGTGTTGGTGTTGACCTTATATCCCTGGCGGGTGAAGAACCACAGCCGGTAGGCTCCCAGCGCATTGGGGTCGTCAGGATCGAGCGGCTTGAACAGCCCGAAGGTACTGGGTTGCGTGGTCTGGATGGCGCACGAGGCACCATTGTTCTGACTATAGACCAGCGCCCATACCGCCCAGTCATAGCCGTGAGGATAGCCGCAACAGTTGCTGTCTTCGTTGTCCGTGTTCAGAGCGCCCGAAGGATAGAACAGCAGTGGCGCATTCGCCAGTTGCCAGTAGGGATCGATGTTCTCATCGTCCCAGCTACAAAGATATCCGCTGCCCCAAAACGTGTTGCCAATAAACGAATCATCTTGAATATACGGGTAATAGATGACCTGTGCATTGGCCTGCAGCAGCTTGGTATAAAGATCGCGGCGTATTAGCCGGTCATAACCTTCCAGCAGCGTACCGCTCACGTTGCCGTCCCATGGAACCTGGTCCGCCAGTAGTGGACCGCCCAGCGTCTTCAGCCGGCCCCAATCGGTAACGATGCGATCGAACTCATTGCCTACGGTAATGAGATTGGCCGCGAATTCATCTGCCGTGTTGCCGGCCAGGTCGCCGGCTTCGACCTCTGCGTTCTCCTGCGCCCGCAGCGCGACGCCGCTGGCCGAGTTGGTGTAGGCCGAGGTTTCCCAGAGCGAGCCGGTGCCAATGGCGAGGGCGGTTTGTAAACCCGCAGTGACGGTCGAGGCTTCGGGAATAAAGCCCACGAGTGCGCTCTCTACGCCGAAGATCGTCTCGAGAGTCGTCGTCCACGATTGGCGACGCACCGGCTGCGTAAGCTGCACCTGCAGGTTGTCAATCACCTCATCGGTCGCCTGCTGCAGGAGTAGGGAGAGGTTCGCCTGCTGGTTCTGGTACAAGCCCAGCAAGTTCCTCTGAAACAGACGGACCAGCTCCACATACTGAAATTCGGTGGTCAGCTGTTGCTTCATGGCGTCGAAATCGGCCTGGTCGGAGTTGGGAATTTTCGCCTGGTCGAAGGTGAGCGGCTGCAACTGCGCCAGCCATATGGAGGCGTCGACATTCAGGTTTACATAAGCAGAGCGAATGTCGTCGCAGCAGAGCTGGCTGCTGATCCAGTTATAGGCAGCCTGTGATTTCGCCTGATCCGGGCCGGGAAAAGGCCAAGGTATGGGATCGAGCCGGGAGGCAGAGAGCAGTTCGGCGTTGGTACCCGTAGCCAACTGCACATCGTGGTTCAGGCCCACGGCATGGCCATACTGCTTCGCCCTGTAGTAGCCTTCATGGCCCAGTTCCAGAAAGCCCTGGAGCTCCGAAGACAATGGAGTTTTCTCGGTCTCGCGCGCGATGACAGAACTCATCTCGGCTCCGGTCTCTCCCTGCAGGCCCGTCCAAGCGTAAAGGTTTTTGCTGTCCACGAAGCCGCCGATCAAGGTGTAATCGTCGATCTGCTTGGGCGGCGCATGCTCCTGGTTGTTCATCAGGTAGAAAACCTGCTCGGTACCACCCAGCGCAGGGATGAGGTTGTGGGCCAGCGAATACCAGCGCGCCACGTTGGCAGTGTTGGGAGTGTAGGTAGTGTCGCCAAACGCCGCTAGAAAGATCAGGTCGTTGTAGCTGTTGTACTGGTTGATCAGCTTGCTTACGTAGTCAAGTTCGCTGGCGTCAGGCATCGCACGTACCCACTGATTCTGCTTGAGAGCCAAGGTGGTTCCATCGAGGATGACGATATGGAAGCCTCCGCCGCCTTTACCTGCAAACCCCGACCAGTAGTCCACGCCATTGATGGTGAACCGATGGCTGACATTTTGCGTGTCTACTCCGCTGGAGAAGGCGATGATAGGGGCGTTCTGTGCAAAGGTGTAATTGTTGTAATTGTCGCGCAACAGCACTCCGGAAAGGTTGCCGATCTGTGACGGGGAGGCGTCGCTGGGGGCGGTACCATTGGTGTTGGGGGAGCCCAGACTGTCGCAGCTGCTGGTTGCGCTGCAGGTGAGCCGCTCATAGTAAATCCCGGCTGTGACCGGCCCGCTGACGGGCGATCCGTTCCCATCGGTATTGCCTATGAAGGAATAGGCGATCTTGTCGTTTGTTCCGTTGGCATAGAGCCATCGCGCGGAGCCTCCCATTGCTTCAAACAGAACTGCGGTGCCTGCGCAAGCTTCGAAGTCCCCTCCGTTGCCAGGGTGGTAGCATGGCGTGTAGCCGAGGGTTTCCAGGCTCTGCACAATCACCAGGCAGCCTCCACTGCCACAGGCCGACGGGACATCGAGAAGGGTATAGAACAGCGGTGACTTAAAGTACTGTTCACCGTAATCAGGGTTTGATGTTGATATGTTGGAGACCACCGTGAGGTCTGAACGACGAAGATAGACGATCTGAAATCCGGTGTTGGATCCGTCCGGCGGCTTCTTCGCCTGGATCAGGGTTGGGGTGGTTGGATTATTGGGATCTTCATATAACGCGATGTTGTAGTCCGTTGCCTCCGATCCGTCGCCTGTGACGTAACGCGTCTTGATTGGAATTAACAACGGCAGATTTTGGCCTGTACCCGGCTCCGATCCGTTCAGAGAAACGAAAAACGAGGCCGAAGCCATCAAGCTTCCCGAAAGAACTTCAATCTGGTTCTTGCCCAGATTTACGGCTGGACGATCGACTTGCACCTGGCGCACGCCGCCGCTGTCCGCCGCACTGAATTGCGAGGTTATGTCCACTCCATCGAGCATCGCCTTCATCGCTGCGGGGTCGGCGCCATTGCTGAACTGGACACTGATCGTGGCGGGTAGGGAGCCGGTGGTGCTGCCGTCCATCGGCGCAGTGATGGAGATCTCAGGCTGCGGTGGTGGGGGAGGATTAGGGCTGGCGCTTCCGCCGCATGCTTGAAGCAGCAAGCAGCAAACCAGGATCAAACATATACCCCCAATGCCCCGCATACTCCACCTTGAAGCAAGCGCGTTCGCCACACCAGGGTTGCGGACTTTCTGCTTCGGGCCGCAGCATGGCAGCGTACACGGCTAACGTCAAGGCGATTTGTAACTATGTTGCGAAGTTGCCGCCGCATTTCGTATCCGGAGCGAAGTAAATTGCGGAAAAGCGCCGGGATTCGCGCAGGGATTCGTCACGTTCAGACAAAATAGAGATGAGTCGCGAATGCTGCCCTACCTCGGCTTGGCGGTCGTGCTCTTGTGCTTTGCCGGAGCAGTCTTCACCGGCGGTTTGGGGTGAGCATCGTCGGCAATCTGCTTGGCCACCGTATCGGCCTCTTGCACAAAGGTGTCCGTCACTGCGTCCACTGCCATGGTGTTCGCCTCCGCCGCGAGCGGCAGGTCTTTCAGTTCGGGAGCAGGCTTGCCCACCTTGTACAGCGTGATGAGCGTCAGCGCCTGGTACTTTGCAGGATCAAGCGTCACGCCCTTGGGCAGCGATGCCGGCGGGATGCCGCCTGCGCCCGCGTCCTTCACCACCGACGGAACGGTATAGACGATGTAGTCGCATTGTTTGGCCTTGGCTTCGCTCTCGACCTCCTGCAGCGGTGCATCGGCCTCCAGCGAAATCGCTTCCAGCTGTACTCGGCTGAACTCGCTCATCAGATTCAGCTGAAGATTGTCGGTGGGCAGCGATTGACCGCTCTTGTCGTTTATCTTCACCACGCCCACGCGCACCACTCCCGCAGCCTTGGGCGCAACCGTCGGCGTTGGAGCAGTAGCTGGCGCAGCAGCAGCTGGAGCACCCGCCGACCCAGCATGGGTTGCAGCACCACTAGCGGCCGCCGCTGCGGAACCAGCGGCTGCACCCGCGTTGGCTGCCGCGCCTCCTGTCATGGCCGTCATGTCCATGGCCGGGCAGCCCGGAGGAGCATCAAACAGCGAAGCCTCCAGCGTGGTGTTGGTCAGTTCCAGCACTTCGGTCGTCGTCGTGAATGTACGCCCTTCAGTCGTCATCGTCATGGTCTGCTTCAGCGGATACCCCATCGGCATGCCGCCGCCACCCTTCATCACGATGCGGTCGCGGCACCCAGGTTTTCCGCCTCCGCCGCCACAAGCCATCGAGCGGTAGGACTCCTCACCGCAGGAGAAGGCGGCCGATACATCCGCGTACCAGCCGTCCATCTCCATCTTCATGTGGGACTGGTTACAGGCATCGGGACTGGATTCCATCGTCATCGTCGTCCTGATGTGACGTGCCTTATAGCCGAACATCTCCTGGCGCTCGCCGGTGTCGACCGAGTTGCGCGTAATAGTGACTACACCACCGGCGCGTGGTGGTTCAGGCTCAGCAGAAGCCTTGCCGCGCATCAGGTCGCGCATGTTGGGAGTGGCCGGACACGAGGTCTCTTCTTTGCCGAACGGCATCACCATGCAGCGGTCGCCCATAAGAGTGATCATGCGCTTCTGGTCGCACTGCATGATGCTGGCGGTGCCGCCATGGCCACCGAAGCTCATTTCGGTGCGCTCGCGCGCTCCCTTGATGTAGACCGTGCTCTCGGTGCTGTGCCCCATCACCGTGGTACGGGTCTTGATCTTGATATCGGCGGAAGCGAGGGTGGAGATGCAGAGTACGGCGACTAACGACAAACGCAGCATGCGCATCGCGAGAAGCCTCCAAGGCTGTCACCAGCTTCAACAAGGCTTCCCGATTCGTCAAGCACTAAAACGGGAATGGGCGAACCGGTGCCTACTCCACCTCATGCTTGGCGGTATAGCCGTCGCGGGCGATGATCTGATACTTCACGTCGTGGTTCTTCTCGTCCTTGATCACCAGCGGCTTGTCGTCGGGGCCGACCAGCTCAACCGTCAGCTTGCGATAGGTGCCGTCCTGCTTGGTGTTGGTCGGCTTGTAGGTGATGGTGTACTGATTGCGAATGGAAGCGCCGATCTCGCGGAAGATGCCCGGCAGCTCGCCCATGAAGCGTGGCGCATACCAGTGCCCACCCGTGAGCTTGGCGAACTGCTTCATCTCGTTATCGGCGACAACGTAGTTCATCATGACCGGTGACATGTTCGGGTTGGACGCATCGACTGCGAGCCGCAGCGCCATTCCGGTAGTGATGGGATAGATGGTGACGTCGGGGGTTGCCTTCACCTTCTTCAGGATCTTGTCGAAGGTCATGTGGCTCATGCTGTCGATTCCGCTGGCCACGATGATGAGTTCCTTATGGCCTTGGATTCGGTCCAGCCGGTCGAGAGTGTCAAACATGGCGTCCCACAGGTTGGATTCGCGGAAGCCGGGAATGCGCAGCCCATTGAGCGCGCCAAAGATCGCTTGCTTGTCCTGGGTGAAGTCGAGCAGGATGTGGTCCTTCATGTCGAACTCGACAACCGCGACCCAATCCTGAGGTTTCAGGCTCGAGGCAAAGGCGTACGAAGCGTTGAGTGCGTCGTACATGAAGTTGTAGTTTCCCTCAGAGAACTCGACCAGCAGCACCGCGGTTACGGGAGCTTCGCTCTGGGTGACGCTCTGGATGTGCTGCGGCACACCGTCCTCAAGAACTCTTAAGTGCTCCTTCGCGACCTCGGGAGGCACGGCCAGCGGCAATCCGTTCTTCTGCACGATGCGGGCGTCGACTGTCACCACCGGGACATCGACCTTCATCGAGTACTCCGGCAGGTTTTCAGCCTTCTTCGGCCGCGGGGGCGGCGCAATGTCTTCCGTCGACTCCTTCTTCTTGGGTATGGCCATGGGGCCAACGTCGCCGCTGGGCCCGCCGGCTTCGGGGGCCGTGTCCTGTGGTTTCTGGCTGGATTGCGCCTGCGCCGAGGACGAGGAATCAGTCGAACTGGAGGACTGGGCCAGTACCCAGGGCGCCATCAGAAGCGTGACGAAGGCAACCAGAGCTATCGCCCCGCAGCGCTGAACTACGAAGGAGAGCCGCTCAAATACAGGGGACTTCTCAGGACACATCGATAAGCCTCACGGGCCGGACTGTTGCTAAGTATAAATGCACTTTCTGGCGCTTTGATGCGGTGCGCAGTGCAGGTTTATCCCAATTCTTTCTTTATCTTTAGACGTACGCGTTCTCGTTCCGTCAGTCCGAACATGCCTCTGCGGGCCCGAGTTTTCACCCGCTGTCCCTATTTCTTCGATATCTCCCCGATATAGACGCCAAACGGCTTCAAGGTTATCGTCTGCAGCTTCTGGTTTGCCGGGCTGCCATCGGTGCTTGCCAGAGTCCGGGCTTCGGTTTGCGAAAATCCCTGTTGCGCAAGGTCGAAACTTTCCTTTTGCGGGCTGGCCGACATGTTCAGGACAACCAGCACGGCCTGGTCCTGGTAGCGGCGCAGATAGGCGAACACGTTGTCGTCGTTTTCGTTCAGCGGAACCCAGTCGCCATTCAGCAGTGCCGGGTTCGTTTTGTGCAACGCGATCACCTGCCGGTAGAAGTTCAGGATCGAGTTTGGGTCCTCCTGCTCGGTCGCTACATTGTGCGTCCTGTAGCTGGTGGGAACTGGTAGCCACGGGATGCCGGTGGTGAATCCCGCATTGGGCGTGTCGTTCCATTGCATGGGCGTGCGCTCGCCATCACGACCCTTCTCTTTCGGCCAGCCCAGCCGTCCGATGGGGTCCTTCACGTCCTCCCTGCGCTTGGGGTTGTTGTTCTGCATGCCGATCTCTTCGCCGTAGTACAGGATGGGCGTGCCCGGCAGGGTGAGATACATTCCCGCCAACACCTTGGCAATGGCGTCGTTGTGCTTCCCGTCGGCAAAACGGCTGTAGGCGCGCGTGATGTCATGATTGCTCATCACCCACACCGGCCATTCGCCAGAGCCGACCACCTTGGCTATATGCTGGCGAAAGACGTCGGCCGACAGCGGCTTGAGCTGGGTGAACATCAGGTCCATGGGCATCTGGATGCCCTCGTGGTGCTCGCCGTAATAGCGCTTCAACTCGGCGATGTCGCTGGTCCAGGTTTCGCCGATCAGCACCGCGTTGTATTCATTGGCTACCGTGCGCAGCCCTGCCAATGCCTGCTGCACCTCGGGCAGCTTCGTGTTGTAGATGCGTTCCTGGTTCGGCTCGCCGTAGGCATCCTTGCCCGGCAGGACCGGGTTGTTCCTCAGGTTCGGATCTTCGTAGAGGGTGTCCACCGCATCCAGCCTGAAGCCGACCACGCCGCGCTTGTACCAGAAGCGTGTCACGTCGAACATCGCGTCCTTCACCTTGGGATTGCGCCAGTTCAGGTCCGGCTGCTGCGGATAGAAGAAGTGGTAATAGTACTGGCCGGTCTTGCCGCTCCACTGCCAGGCGGAGCCGCCAAAGGTGGACGTCCAGTTGTTCGGTGGCTGGTTCGGGCCTTTGCCGTCGCGCCAGATGTACCAGTCACGATAGGGATTGGTCCTCGACGATTCCGACTCGAGGAACCACTTGTGCTGGTCGGAGGTGTGGTTGACGACCAGGTCAAGCACGATGCGCACACCCGTCTTTCTTGCCCTTTTCTTCCATGCGGTCGAAGTCGCGCAGCGTGCCGTACATCGGATCAATATCCACATAATTCGAAACATCGTAACCAAAGTCGACCTGCGGCGAGGGGAAACAGGGCGTGATCCAGATGGCGTCGACTCCGAGCCACTTCAGGTAGTTCATCTTCGAAGCAATGCCGTTCAGGTCGCCGATGCCGTCGTTGTTGGAGTCCATGTAGCTGCGCGGGTAGACCTCGTAGAAGACAGCGTGCTTCCACCATGGCTGGCCACTGGCATCGACGGGAGCTTTGTGCGACTGGCTAAAGGCGAGCGAGGAGAGAAGGAGAATGAGCAGCGTACGAAGTGTGTGTTTGAACACGCGACAGCCTCCGTGGCCGAAAGAGGAAGTTTAATTCATGGGAAACGATCCGGACTCATTCACCGAAAACTAAACGTCCCACTTGGTCGCCGAGTTGATCCACTTTTTCGGGGCCCTGCTCATCGCGAAAACGGCGAGCCAACTCGAGAAGGGCCGCTTCCTTCTGCGCCTGAATTCTCTGCTCGACGAGTTTGTTTAGCTCTTCCATCCATCCCCCAGGGTTATTCCGTCGGCCACTCAGCCGCCGCTTCCCAGAGCTGCGCTTCCGCCTGCGCTTGCGGTCGGCGCTCATAACCCTTCCGGTCTTGCTCTTCCTTAGAACACACCTCGAGATCTCGAAGGTATTCCCGCAACGCATCCCGCACTGCAGAGCGATCCCGTTTCATGTGGCCGACACCTCCATCCGCGAGCCCAGGAGTTTGCTATCAGCCGTTACGGGGCGGACCAAGACACTTTACCGTCTGGGTGGTAAAACCTTAACGAGGACGCATCGGGCGCATTGTTATTGCTCAGCGACACCGTCGGCCTAGATTTAGCATTTGCGAAGAACAATCCGTCGGTCGACATTACGGCGCGATCGGTGCCCTTCTCGTCAGTAAACCAGACCGCGGGATCGTCCGGGGCCATATCGATAGCTAGACCGGCCACGGCAGGCGTGGAGATCGTAAGGCGCGCACGACCCTGAGTATCTAACAGCACAATTTTCTCAGCGCTGATCGTCCGCGGATACTTAGCCGCGCCGGCAAGGACGAAGGTCGCAATGAGGACGAATGCAATCCCACTCATCCACCGCAATCGCCGGTTGTCTCGTTCGAGGATGGTTACACGATCGCGTAGGCTCGTAAATTCGGGGATCATGATCTAGGGCCTTTCATAACTTAGACCTGAGAAAGGTTCGTTTTGGGACTGCCGTCTTCCCACTTAACCGTCGTGCAATATTTAATGCCGCTTAGCGATTCATACTCCACCTTGAACCCAATCTTTGCCATCTGATCGTCGTTTTCCTTCGGCAAAGGATAGAGTTCTCCTGGCGCAAGCGGTGTCATCCATTGCGAGATCGCAGATCTGTCCGGCAGGTAACGGGTGTAGTAGATGTTTAAGGCCGTGCCGTTACCCTGATTCTTGATTGCCCAATTGCCGGTTCTTCCAGGCTCTGTCAGCATGACAAGTGCCACGAAAGGCCTTTGCGAGTTCTCAAGCTGAACCGAGCTATTCTCAGCGATTGTCTTGGTGTCGGCCGCATACCTGACTACAACCCACAGAGTGATCGAAGTCACCAGCGCCAGAACAATCTCCGCAATTGCTTGAACCCACGATGACAAGAGCATCATAAGACCTCTCCCGTGGCAATACGCGTTAAGCGATCACCCTCACTCCCACTCAATCGTTCCTGGTGGCTTGCTCGTGATGTCATACACCACGCGGTTGATGCCCTTCACCTCGTTCACTATGCGACTGGAGATGGTCTTCAGCACGTCGTAGGGCAGCGGAACCCAGTCGGCTGTCATGCCATCTTCGGAGTTCACGGCGCGGATGGCGCAGGTATAGGCGTAGGTGCGCTGGTCGCCCATCACGCCAACCGACATCACCGGCAGCAGCACCGCGAATGACTGCCAGATCTTCGTATAGAGTCCGGCCTTCTTAATCTCGGTGCCGACGATGTCGTCGGCCTCCTGCAACAGCCCGATGCGTTCCGGAGTGATATCACCGAGAATCCGCACTGCCAGCCCCGGCCCGGGAAACGGCTGCCGTTGCAGAATCTCTTCCGGCATGCCGAGGTCGCGGCCAATCTTGCGGACTTCGTCTTTGAAGAGGGCACGTAATGGCTCGATCAGCCTGAGCTTCATGACGTCGGGTAGGCCGCCGACGTTGTGGTGGGTCTTGATCGTCTGCGACGGTCCGCGCACCGAGACCGACTCGATCACATCGGGATAGAGCGTGCCCTGAACCAGCCAGTCGACCTTGCCGTGCAGTTGCTCGATCCGGTGCGCCTCGGTTTCGAAGACAGCGATGAATTCATTGCCGATGATCTTGCGCTTCGTCTCAGGATCGCTGACGCCCGCAAGCTTGCTGAGGAAGCGCTCGCTGGCGTCGACGGCGTCGATGCTTAGGCCAAGCCTGTCGCGCAGGTTCTTCTGTACGCTGGCGAACTCATTTTTGCGCAGCACTCCGTTGTTCACGAAGATGCAGGTAAGCTGATCGCCAATGGCACGGTTGACCAGTACAGCCGCAACCGAGGAATCAACCCCTCCTGACAGCGCGCAGATCACTCTCCCCTTCCCCACCTGCTCGCGAATTCGGGCGACCGTCTCGTCAATGAAGCGCTGCGGTGTCCAATTGGGCTTCATGCGGCAGATTTCGAAGATGAAGTTGCGCAGTATGGTCGTGCCCTGCGGCGTGTGGTGGACTTCGGGATGAAACTGCACCGCCCAATAACGCTGCGCCTCATTCTGAATGGCGGCGAGGGCATTTTCGCTGCGCGCGATCAACTCGAAGCCCGGAGGAAGCGCTTCGGCCTTGTCGCCATGCGACATCCAGACCGCCAGCGGTCCTTCCAGACCCTTGAACAGTGCCGAGTTGCCGTTCAACAGGTCGACCTCGGCGTGGCCGTACTCGCGCTTGTCGCCGGGCACAACTTTGCCGCCGAGCTTGTGCGCCATGAACTGGAGCCCGTAGCAGATGCCGAGCACCGGCACGCCGAGATGCAACACACGCTCATCCGCCGGCGGCGCATCGGTGTCGTAAACAGAGCAAGGGCCACCGGAGAGGATGATGCCGGCGGGGTGATGCTTCTCTACTTCACTGAGAGGAGCGGTGCAGGGCAGAACGACAGAGAAGACGTTTTGCTCACGGATACGGCGGGCGATGAGCTGGGTGTATTGCGAGCCGAAATCGAGAACGACAATAGGCTGAGTTTCCACTGTTTACTTTGCCAGAGGAGGAAGCAATTGGCAATTAGCAATTAGCCGGGACGGCGTAGAGGATTACCTCTTCTCACCACATGTGCCGTCCCCGAGGACTCGGGACGTTTCTCTTGCACTCTACCCAGCACTCACGTGCTGGGCTACGATTGTGTCGTCCTTCGGACTGGCTGCGCGGTCGTCCGGCGGACTGGGCTGCACAGTAGATAGTCGTACGAGCGACATTCGGAAGCAAGAGCCAACAGGGAAACGCGGAGAGCGACGAGCGAATGACGGCCTTCCGGCGCACTAATAAAGTCTACGACGAGCAAATGCTGTACGAGTACGCCATCGGCGCGTTGGGGCGGCAGATGCGCACGGTGGCGGAGCTCAAGCGCCTGATGCGCGCGAAGGTCCGCGAGCAGCCGCACGCCGAGCTGCTGATCGATGTCGTGATCGCCCACCTGAAAGAACAGAAGTACCTGAACGACACCAGCTACGCGGAAAGCTATTTGCGCTTTCGCAAAGAGAACGAGAAGTTCGGGCGCAGGCGGGTGGTACAGGACCTGAAGGCCAAGGGCGTACACGCCGACATCATCGAGAAGACGGTCGGAGCGGCCTACGATGATGTCAACGAAGAACACCTGGCGCGGCAGTATCTGGCACGCAAGCGCCTGAAAAAGCCGGCGGACCAGAGGCAGGCGGCGAAGGTATTCCGCAACCTGATGCGCGCCGGATTCAGCACCCGCACCATTTTCGGCATCCTGAAGAAATGGGATGTTGACGATGAGACGCTAAGCGCTCTGGAGGGCGAGGCGGTAGAGGGCGAGCCCGGGCGCGAGACATCCTGAGGTTGCGGGATAAACGGGCTCGCAAGCTTTATCGCCACATCAGGCTCGGCGCGAGGTCGCGCTTCGGCTAAGATACCCTATGCCCAACCGCTCGCTATCGCGCAATGTAGTGCTAGCGCTCATTGGCGTAACCCTTGCGGTGCACACTGCCGAGGAGTTCTTCGCATTTCCCATCTTCATGCCGTCGCTCGGACATCAACTACCCTCGTGGATGCCGTCGCCGGCACTGCGACATGATGTCAGCAGCCTTCGCATCGCGCTCATCGTGGGCACGGTGCTGCCGTGCCTGGTTATCGCGTGCGCGATTGTTACGCGCATGCACGGCTTCCTGATCGCGAGCCTGTTCGTCGAAGCCATCCTGCTGGTCAACGCCTTGGCGCACAGTTTCACCGCCATACTCCGACGCGGCTATGTGCCGGGGCTGGTCACCGCTATCCTGATTAATCTGCCGTTCGGGATCTACGTCTTCCGGCGCGCAGTCAGGGAGGGATGGATTCGCCGCTACCGGGCATGGCAGCTCATCATCATCGCTTTTGTGGTGCACCTGGTATGGCTGGGTACCGGAGTGATGACGGCCAAACGAATGGAGGGGAAGGCAAGTTCGTCGTCGGCTGCTGCGTTCGTCAGTTCGTTAACTGTGCCTATCCCGCGGTAACGGGCGCTTGGGATTTCCCAGCCTCGCTGGATGCGTCCTTGTGATGCTTCTCCATCCAGTTCTCCAGAACCAGCATGCGCCAGATCTGCAGTGGGACCGTTCCGCTGCGCTGCGCTTCCTGGATGGGAGCGTTGAGGCTTCCGCGAGCGATCCAACCGTCGCTTTCCAGAAGGGTGCCGTTTTGCAGGCGCGAGAGCATGGCGCTCCAGCGACTTGCCAGCCAGCGCTCGACGGGGACGACGAAGCCTTGCTTGCGGCGTTGTGCGGTTTCCCGGTTCAGGTTCTTGGCAACCACCTGACGTAACACAGCTTTCAAAACTCCATTGCGCAGGCGCACCTCGGGCGACAGCGTGGCAGCGAACTCCCACATCTTCTGATCGAGGAAGGGCGCCCGCGATTCAATGGCATAGTACATGGTGGCGTTATCGACCTTGGGCATGAATTCACTGGTGAAGTGCATCTGGCGATGGAAGTCGAAGACGTCGCGGAACAGACGCCGCGCCGCTTTGGCAGAGGGCGGTATCTGGCGCAGAGGCATTTCGACGCCGGCAAGCTTCTCGCCCAGCATTCCGCGGGATTGATAATACGGCAGCCCATCGTGGCGGCGAATCCACGAGCCGATGCCGCCGGTCGCGTAATAGATCGCAGTCTTCGCGCGGCGCAGTTGTCCGGAATCCGGCAGCAGCTTGGCGGACGCCCGCAGCGCAGGGGCGATAGCGAGAGGAATGGCCCGGGCGGCCCGTTCCGCTGTCATCACATCTCGGAAGAGCGGATAGCCGAGGTAGACATCGTCACCGCCATCGCCGGTCAGCAAAACCGTGGCATGCTTCTTCACCGCGCCGGAAACCCAGAGCATGGCCTGCGCCGATGAGCACGGAAAAGGTTCGCTGTAGGCGTCGGTAAGCTGATCGAGGGAGAACTCGGTCTGGGGCATCTCGACGATCTCATGCTCGATGCCGAGCTGGCGAACCGTGGCGGCGGCGTCCGCGCTTTCGTCGCTGGGATCGTCGGGGGCGCGCACAGTGAATGCCTTCACGTTGGCGTTGAGTTTTTGCAGCGCCCAGCACACCAGGGTGGAATCGATGCCTCCGCTGAGCAGAACGCCGATGGGAACGTCAGACACCAGGCGCAGCCGGACCGACTCAAGCAGAAGCCGTTCGGTCTCTTCCACCGCTTCATCGAAGGTGGCGGTCGACCACGACTCCGGCGACGGCACCGACCAATACTGCCGCTGGACAAATTTTCCTTCCTGCCACTCGGCGATGGTGGCGGGGGGAAGCTTCTCGATGCCCTGGTAGATACAGCGCTTGTCGGTGACGAAGCCGAAATCGAGGACCTCGAGCGTCGCCAGCGGGTCAATCGCGCCGCCCAAGCCAACCGAGCGCAGCGCCCCCACGGTGGAGGCGAAGGCAATCTGGCCGTCCTCGCGGCAATACATCAGAGGCTTCACCCCTAAGCGGTCGCGGACTAGCGTGAGTTTGCGCTCGGGGTTGTCCCACAGAGCAAAGGCGAACATGCCGCGGAGTTTCTCGACTAGGGGGTCGATGCCCCACTCCTGATAGCCGCGCAGCAGGACCTCGGTGTCGGTGTGGGAGCGGAAATGGTGGCCGCGGGCTTCCAGTTCCGACCGGATGTCGAGAAAGTTGTAGACGCAGCCGTTGAAGACCAGCCCGATCTGCCCATCGTCGGAAAGCATCGGCTGATGGCCGGCGGAGCTTAGATCAATGATGGAGAGCCGCCGATGTCCGAGTGCCGCGTCGTTCCAGGTGGCTAGACCTTCGGAGTCAGGGCCCCGGCGTCGCAGACAGTCGGTCATGCAACGCACTATCTCTCGCGTGTACTCCGACCTGCCGGACGCAACCGCGCCCGCTATTCCGCACATAATGCTCGCCCTGTGAACACGTTGCCGGATAGACGCTTGGCCGCGCCGGTGGTTAGGGAAGAAAGCTCATCTGCCGGAAGCATGAACTGTGTGACTCCGGGGCGAAAGCAACAACAGGAGCGGCTAAGGCACATAGGTCATGCCCTCGGGTTGGCAACACAACTTATTCATACGAAGCACCACGCCAGTGCGCGGCCCGTTATAGAATGGTGCCACCTATTCCAGCACCCTCACCCAGAATACCGCACGCCATGGTTCGCGTAGGTGGTGTGGTACACATATAAAAGTTGGAGCGATCGATGCAGACTGCGGTTGCGAGCACCGGAACCTTTGCGGAGTTGAAGAGCAAGATTGAGTCCAAGACCGCCCGGGTTGGGATTGTCGGACTAGGCTATGTCGGACTGCCACTGGCGGTGGAGTTTGCCAAGGCGGGATTCTTCGTCACGGGAATCGACGTGCAGGAGTCCAAGGTCGGGAACTTGAACCGCGGTGAGTCGCATGTGCAGGACGTTCCCAGCTCTGAGATTGCACGGCTCATTGGGGACAAGCGGTTCAGCGCAACTACCGATTTCTCGGTGGTGCGCGAGTTGGACACCATCAACATCTGCGTCCCGACACCGCTGCGCAAGACGAAAGATCCGGACATGAGCTACATCGTGTCCGCCGTCGAGGAGATCGCCAAGTACTTCCATCCCGGCCTGCTCATTATTCTGGAATCGACCACCTATCCCGGAACGACCAACGAGCTGCTGCTCCCCACCTTCGAAAAGTCGGGGCTCAAGGCGGGAGAAGATTTCTTCCTTTGCTTCTCGCCGGAGCGCGTCGATCCCGGTAACCCCGTCTACCAGACATCGAACACCCCAAAGGTGGTGGGCGGCATAACTCCGGCATGTACGGAGATGGGACGGTTGTTCTTCGCGCAGGCGCTGGACACGGTGGTTCCGGTCAGCAATACGAGCGTCGCCGAGATGGTAAAGCTGCTGGAGAACACCTTCCGCATGATCAATATCGGGCTAGTCAACGAGATGGCCACCATGTGCGACGGGATGGGGATCAACGTCTGGGAAGTAATCGACGCGGCCGCCACCAAGCCCTTTGGCTTCATGCCCTTCTATCCTGGGCCCGGACTGGGCGGGCATTGTATTCCGATCGATCCGTTCTACCTGTCGTGGAAGACGAAGCAGTCGGGCATTGAGGCCCGCTTCATTGAATTGGCGGGCTACATCAACGGAAACATGCCGCATTTCGTGGTCGACAAGATCCAGAACGCGCTAAATGAACGCGGCAAGGCGGTGAAGGGTTCGCATGTACACGTTGCGGGTGTCGCTTACAAGCGAAACATTGACGACATGCGTGAGTCGCCGGCGCTCGACGTCATCCTGCTTTTACGGAAACGTGGCGCCAAGGTCACGTACTCCGATCCTCATGTTCCCGCCTTGAAGCTGGACGGGCTGACGCTGGCATCCGAGGACTTGATTTCCTCCGCGTCAGCGGCCGATTGTGTGGTAATCATCACCGACCACTCCAACTTCGATTACCCACAGCTGCTGGCGGCGTCCAACCTTGTAGTTGACACACGCAATGCGCTGAAAAGCTTGGATTCCCCAAAGATTGTTCGGCTCTGAGATTCGAGGGCTGGTGCAAGTGGGTAGGACGTCGAGGCGGGGAGGCCGGTGGCGCCGGGTCGATGTCGGAGTTTGGGAGCATGGCAAGAGATTTGCTGGCAGCGCAGCCGGCCTGAACCGGCGTGCCGGAAAGGGCTGCAGCCTCCGCCTGCTGACTTTTCGCCGGGTGTTGGTGTAGGCTAAACAAACACTCTGGAGGGGCGAGTGCAAGCACTCACCAGGTTGATTCGTGCTAAGGGAGCAATAACATTGTGGCGCTGGCTGGTATCAAGCCGACCGGTATGCCTATGAGCGCGCCGGCCGGTAATTCGGCAGTTATGGGGGAAGTCTCTCCCCCGCCAAAAGCTTCTTTCACTGACGAACTGAAATCGATTGGCTGGCAGGGCTTCCTGCTAATCGGCATAGTAACCGCTCTATACGCGCCGATTCTGGTCCGGCTGGTCGCTCAGTGGTACAACGATGCCGACTACTCGCATGGCTTCTTAGTGCCGTTGCTGTCGGCCTATCTGATCTGGCACAAGCGCGACGACCTTGCCAAGGTCCCCAAGCGACCTTCGTTCTGGGGGATGATCGTGGTGCTGTTTTCCCTGGGAATTCTGTTTCTGGGGAGCCTCGGCGCCGAGCTGTTCCTGAGCCGCAGTTCGCTGATAGGCGTGATCTGCGGGCTGGTCATCTATTTCCAGGGATGGGCCATGTTGCGGGCCATGGCATTTCCTATCGCCTTTCTGATGTTCGCCATACCGCTTCCAGCCCTGATTTATAACGAGATTGTCTTTCCGCTGCAGTTTATCGCGTCCACATTCGCAACCCGAACCCTGGAGATCCTCAATATCTTCCCGATCATGCGGGAAGGGAACGTTCTGGTCATGCCCGGAATGCGCCTGGAGGTCGTCGAAGCTTGCAGCGGCATACGATCGCTCATGTCCCTGCTGGCACTGGCAGCGGGATACGGGTACGTGGCCGAGCGTAGCAACATAGTGCGCTGGTTCCTGTTCCTGGCCATGGTTCCGTTGGCCATCGTAAGCAACGGTACCCGCGTCATGATCACCGCCCTGATGACCCACTACATCGGCCCCGAGGCCGCCGAAGGTTTCATGCACGAATTTTCCGGGTGGGTCATCTTCGTCGTGGCAACCATCCTGTTTCTGGCGTTGCATAGCCTGACCGTAGCGGTACGCAAGAAGCTGGGCTGGATGCCGGACGAGAATCCGCCCAAGCCGGGCCCCGAGGTAACTGCATGAACTCAAGCGTGCGCTATTGGCTGATGCTGGGCGTGCTGGCAGCGGCGATTTCGGGCATGGCCATGTTGTCGCATGGAGAAGCCACGCCTGCGGCATTGCCCCTGTCAGATTTTCCTAAGCAAGTCTCTGTCTTCGGTAGCGTAGCCGACATTCCCTTCGACAAGGAGACGCTGGCGATATTGAAGCCGTCCGACTACCTGGATCGGGTTTACTACTCTCCCGGACTGGGAGAAGTGGGACTGTATATCGCTTATTTCGAATCACAGCGAAGCGGCGCGGCCATCCATTCCCCTAAAAACTGTTTGCCCGGAGCAGGCTGGCAGCCGGCATACTCGGCCATTACCCCCATGACGCTGCCTGATGGCCGCAAAGTACCGGTCAACATGTACCTGATACGCAAGGGGTTAGACGAGACGGTCGTGCTTTATTGGTATCAGTCGCACGGGCGCATCATTGCCAGCGAATATGCGGGCAAGTTCTACATGGTTTACGACGCCTTACGCCTCAACCGCACCGACGCCGCTCTGGTCAGGGTCACCGCTCCGGTAATCAATGGTGACGAAGCGGAAGCAAAAAAGCGGGCATTCATGTTTGCCCAATTGGCTGCGGTTGATGTGGAGAAGATTATCCCTCGGTAAGTCCAGGAGAAGTTATGCGGAAGCGGTACATCGTCCTTTTCTTGTTGATCCTGACGGCGCTGACGTTCGCAGGTTGCAAGAAGAACCCTGAAAAGACCAAGCGCAAGTATTACGCCAGCGGCATGAAGTACATGGATGACAAGAAGTATGAAGCCGCGGTCATTGAGTTCAAGAAGGCCCTCCAGGCTGACCCGAGGTATGCCGACGCTCATTACCAGTTGGGCACGGCCGAAGTCAAACTGCAACACTGGGGCGAAGGCTTCCGTGAAATGAGCACAGCGGTTGAATTGGACCCCAACAACCTGAAGGCACGGGTAGCGCTAGGCGACTTTTACCTGGCGGGAGGCAAGACGGCCGAAGCGGAGGAACAGGCCAAAGCCATCCTCGAAAGAGATCCCAACAACGCTGACGGATACCGCTTGATGGGGGCGGTCCAACTCTCGCAGAAACAGATCCCTGAAGCAATCGCGTCTTATACCAAAGCTATCGAGGCCAAGCCGGATGATTCCTCGGCGTATCTGAACCGTGGCGTAGCCTATGCTGCGACCAATCAGTTCCCGCAGGCAGAAGCCGACTTCCAGAAAGCCATCAGTGTCGATCCCAAGAACGAGAACGCCTATGCCAACCTGGCGCGCTTCTACGCGCTCAGGGGCCAAAGCGACAAGGCAATCGACGCCCTGCAGCAGGGGATCAAGGCCAATCCGGACTCCTCCGCCAATTATCTCCGCCTGGCTGCGTTGTACTACGGCCTGGGCCGCCGCAACGATGCCGAAACCGTGCTGCAGAACTTGCGCAACACCAAGCCCAGTTCGGGTGATCTGGCGGGTGAAATCGCCGCTTTCTACGTGGCGATGCGTAATCCCGAAGCTGCGATTCGGGAGTACAACCGGGGACTGGGGGTCGATCCCAAGAACGATAAGCTCAAGACCTCGCTGGTCGAAATTCAGCTCATGACTGGGAAGGTCGACGAGGCCAAAAGGTTAGATGACGAAATTCTGAAAGAGCACCCCAACGATGTGCCGGCGCGAATGGCGAAAGCCCGTCTGGATGCCGCCAGCGGCAACCTCGCAGACGCCATCACCTTGCTGCGGGCGGTATTGAAGGATGCTCCGGAGAATGCCCGCGCCCATTACTTCCTGGCCCAGGCGCTGCGCCAGTCAGGCGATATTGCAGGAGCCAAAGGGGAGATTCAGCAAGCCGTAAAGAGGGAACCTGACAATACCCTCTATCTGGAAGCCCTGACCGAGATTTATCGCGACGCACACGACTACGACAACGCCAAGGATTACGCTGATCGTCTGCTGAAGCTGGCGCCCAAGAGTCCGCAGGCGCTTCTGACCATGGCAACCGTCCAGCTTGGGCTGAAGAACTACAAGGCCGCCGATGAGAACCTGGCGCAGGCCAATCAACTGGCGCCTAATGATCCGGCAATCCATCTGAACATGGCGTTCTCCTACGCCGGACAGAAGAAATACCCTGAGGCCGAGCGCGAGTTCCAGAACGCGCTGCGTCTGAACCCGCAGTTCGATGCGGCCGCGACGGACTACGTAGCCCTGTTGTTCGCCACCGGCCAACAAGCGAAGGGCCTGGACTTCGCCAAGCAGTACGCGGCCGCCAACCCGAAACGCGCGCAGGCGCATTTCATCTATGCGACGGCACTGGCCAACAGCAAGAACTTCGATCAGTCGATTGCTGAATTCCAGAAGATCATCGAGCTTGAGCCCAAGGGCATGGGATCGTATATGCAGCTGGGACGCATCTACCTGGCGCAAAACAGGCCCGATGAGGCGATCGCCACTTATCAGAAGGCTCTGGCAGCCGATCCGAACGCGGTCGCCATCAATGTTGCCCTGGGCGAAATCTACCTCGCCAAAGGCGATTTCAAGTCAGCCCAACAATGCTTTGAGAAGGCCCACCAGGTCTCTCCCGACA
The DNA here is from genome assembly GCA_963747055.1 of uncultured Acidobacteriaceae bacterium. Lineage (GTDB taxonomy): Bacteria > Acidobacteriota > Terriglobia > Terriglobales > Acidobacteriaceae > CAVVDY01. Next base: position 126,755 of record CAVVDY010000011.1, read on the forward strand.
ATCCTCTCGCCATGAATGATCTGGCTTGGGTCTATGCCATGCAGGGCCAGAACCTGGATGTTGCTCTCTCCCTGGCGCAGCAGGCAAAACAAGTCTTGCCCGAGGTCCCGGCGGTTACCGACACTCTGGCCTGGATCCAATACAAGAAGGGCAATTACAGCATCGCCATCGGATTGCTCAACGACGCCATAAAGAAAGCGCCGCAGAATGCACAATACCGCTACCACCTGGGAATGGCATTGAGTGCGGCCGGCGATCACGACCGGGCGAAGGTGGAGTTACAGAAGGCGCTCGACCTGAAACTCCAGGGCGACGACGCCAAGCAAGCCCAGCAGACTCTGGCTAAGTTGTAGCTCGTCGCGGAGAAAACGTAGGCCCGACGGGAGACCGCCGGGCCTACTTGGTTGCCGTCAGACCAGCCCGAATTTGCTATCGCCAAAGAAGCAACGGCCTGCTCATCCGCGCCGCAGTCATCAAGAAGTGTAGCTTCCCTCAGGCAACTCCTGCCGAAGCGATCATTTGGCAGCTTCACAACGATTCAGAAATCTTTCAGGATTCGTCAGAACCTTTCTGCGTTGTCCAGTCTTAAACTGTGGGCAGGAGGTTAGTAATCCAATGCCCACGAATGACGAAGGTAAACTCGATCAGTTGCTTGTGTTCAGCCGTGAAACGAAGGCTGCCGTACTTGAACTTCAGAGAGTACTCACCTCTCCTGACGGCGTGGTGTTCGTACGAAGTTGCACTTCGTGCTTGCAGGACAGCTGCAGCAAACCGCCAACGCTGACATCTAACCCCGGTTCTAACTAGGCGCGAGGCCGAAAGAACCTTTCCGCGAGCGAAGCGAATTCCATGCATACGCTTGAAGCGTTGGAACTGTATTCGCAATTTCATCCGCGCTGGTTTGAAGGGCCGGATGCATACGCACCCACGTCTGAGTATGTGGATGTGGTGAATGCCCTGTTGCCGCAGGATTGGACGATAGAGCGGCAAGGTTTGTGGTATTTTGCACATCCGCCAGAGAAGAGCGGCCCCAAGGGCGAGCAGCCAGAACATGGCTGGAAGCTGCACGTGTCAGTTTCGACAAATGAGTCGACACGAGCTCTTGGGGCCGCGCTTCGGGCATTGAGAGAAGAGGCAGCACCATTTAAATTCCTGCTGGACTGCCGCATTACCTCGTTCGCGAACGGCAAACTGTGGCCTCGTGGCTCCAGCGGGAAGTTCTTGGCTGTGTACCCGCGCGACGTGGAACAATTTCGCCGCTTGGGCGAACGGCTCGCAGAAAATCTGGCGGGCTTCTCAGGACCCTACATCTTGTCCGATCGCAGATGGCCGGGATCAGCGTCACTGTATTACCGCTACGGTGGTTTCCGGCTGCGTTCGCGACTACAGGCGGACGGCCTGAGACGCCCGGTAATTCAGTCGCCTACTGGGGAGATGGAGCTGGATCTGCGTATGCCGTATTGGACACCGCCAGTATGGGCAACAGATCCGTTTCCTGCGGAGGAGAAGGCCACCACAGCCAAGCAGCAGGCATTTGGAGACGGCCGGTTCACGATTGAATCAGCACTAAGCTTCAGCAATCGTGGCGGCGTATACAAGGGTAGGGATCGTCAAGACGGGCCGGACGGTTGTGCTCAAAGAAGCCCGCCCCTATGTTGAGTTGGGAACGGCGAGGCTCGAAGCAGTTGAAACGCTAAGGAAAGAATACCGGCTACTGCAGCGGCTGTCCGACACCGGCTATTTTGTGCAACCGGTTACGCTGTTTCGAGCATGGGAGCACTTCTTCCTAGTCGAGGAATTTGTCGGCGGACCCCATTTGGGCTTGTACTCGATTCGCCACAATCCTCTCTACTCTCTGAAGACACAAGCGCGGAAGGTCGAAGCCTATCTCGTTCGCATGAGAGAGCATTTGGGGACAGCTGGCTCAGGCCATTGCAGCGGCGCACGAACGCAACATCGTTTTGGGGGATCTGTCGTTTACGAACATACTGGTCGATGCTGACGGGCGGATCCGGATATGTGACATCGAGACGGGGATTGACGAAGAGGACGGCGGTGTTCCGATGGGATTGGGGACACCAGGCATGTCAGCGATCGGGCTGGATGAGCGTGCTAATGATTGGTACGCGTTGGGCGCTCTGATGCTTGGAAGCATTTTGCTGGTGCACGGATTCGTCGGCTTTCATCGAGCGGCGCTTGGCCGCTTTCTCAACGAGCTGCAGCGCGACCTGGGATTGCCCGATGAACTTGTAGAACTGGTCAAAGGGCTTACCGAGAGACCGGAAAGGCTGTCGGCAGAACCGGCGGCAATAGCAGCTGCCATCGAAGCACTTCCGTTCGGAAACGTGCAAAGCGCTCGAACATCTTCAACATTGGCGCCAGAGCCGAGAGACCTTGAACGGCGTCTGACATCTGCGGTAGCCCAAATCGAAGCCTATCTGAGGAGGACCGCAAGTCCATCGCGGAACGACCGGCTGTGGCCAGCCGACCTGGCGGTGTTTGAGACCAACCCGCTTTCGTTGGCGTACGGCGCGTGTGGGGTGTTACACGCTCTCCAATGCATTTCAGGGGACTGCACCAGGGCCGCTAGTGGATTGGATTCTACGACGGGAGATATCAGAAGAAGAACTATCCGCCTGGCTTATATCTGGGGATGTCTGGGATTGCGTGGGTGCTTCACAATCTGGGCAAGCGCGACATAGCTGAGAGATTGTTGAGGAAGGCGGGCGATCATCGGTTACTTGAGGACTACCTCGGGACTTTTTCATGGAATTGCTGGATATGGTATGTCGTGTCTTCACATCTGGAACCAAGGCGGCGGACAGCAGTTTCTGGACGCGGCAGCGGAGACAGGCAGGCGCTTAGGCGAAAACAAGGTGCAGGACAGCAAGGGGGTCAGGTGGCAGGCGGAAAACGGCGCGGTATATGTAGGCTATGCGCATGGTGCGAGCGGCGTGGCATTATTCCTGCTTTATCTGGGGCTGGCCACGGGCGACAGAAAAATGCTTGAGTTGGGACGCGAAGCACTCAGCTTCGACTTGGCACAGGGTGTGTGGCTTGACGACGCATTTGCAGGTTTTCCCGCGCGCGTAACAGGCGACACCGATCCGAAGCCTGATAGCGCGGCCTTGAGTTGCTACTGGGACACTGGTTCGGCAGGCGTAGGTACAACGCTTCTTCGCTACTTGAAGTCATGCCCGACGCGTTCGATCGCACCTGGACCACGAGACTCACCGCCGACACCAGTCGCAAGTACACTGCCTTTCCGCAGTTATTTCGAGGGTTGGCCGGACTTGGCAATTTTCTTCTGGACGCTTGGCAATTTACCGGGGATGACCAGCACCGAAAAGCCGCAGAGCAGGCTGCCGAAGGGATCTTGCTGTTTGGCGTTGAGCGGGACGAGGGACTTACGTTTCCCGGAGAACAAGCTCGGCGGGAGAGCGCAGACTTCGGTACGGGTGCCGCTGGCGTCGGTCTGTTTCTGCATCGACTTTTACAAAGCAATGCCAAAGCCGCGCCGAATTTTCATTTCATGGTGGACGGGCTTCTTCCCTTGTCTCGGTCGAGTCACTGCCCCGCTGGGGATATGAAGTGCTAAGGGATTAGTTTTGAGCACTTTTCGAACCTGCATGAGCGCAGATGTGACTCTGCGCCGCGGTTCGGCTGCATAGTGGCGATCTCGACTGACAACGTACCGCGATCGAGAAGACCAACTTCCTACACTGGCTTCGCGGGACACAACCCACACAGTCGCATTTTCTGTTGGCCGGTTCGTATCGGTTCGCGGTCGAATTTGAGGCTTAGAACAGCCCCAGCTTCTTTTTCTTCTTCGCGGGCTTGCTGTTTCCCGTTGCGTCGGCGGTGGTGAAGATGGGCTTGGTCTCGTTCGGGCTGGCACCGGTATCGACATAACCGGCCCTGACATCGATATAGGCGTCTTCGCGTAATTTGGTCAGATACTCGCGCAGAGCCGGCTGCATGGCCGTCAGGTAAAGACGCTGCTGAATCTGTCCCTCGACATCCTTCAGCGGCGGAACTCCCGCCGTCTGATGCTCCGTGACTTCCAGGATTACCCAGCCCTGGTTGGTGCGGATTGGCTGAGTGTACTGGCCTGCCTGCAGGGCGAAGACCTTGTCTTCCAGCTCCTTGGAGAGTGTTCCGCGCTTGAAGTACTCAAGATCGCCACCGACTTGCGAGGTGGGGCCGTCGGAATTTGCCTTGGCCAGGTCGGCAAACTTGGCCCCATTTTGTAACTGCTCATAGATCGAGTCAGCCTTCGTCTTGGCCGCGGCCACCATCTGCGGATCGGGAGCTTCCGGCAGGACCGTCTGCCCTTGTTCGGTCTTCACCGGCGGAGCCTTCTGGGTGGAGATCAGGATCTCGCTCAACCGCACCCGCTCGGGACGCGCCATCTCCGCCTTGTGCTGATCATAGTATTGCTGGACGTCCTGCTGGGTGATGATGATGTGTCCGCCGACTTCCTGCTGAATAACTTTTTCCTGGATAATGCCGTTCTTGAGGTTCTGCTTGAAATCCTCCCAGGAGACGCCCTGGGCCTGCGCCGCCTTCTCCAGCTCTTCCATGGAGCTGGCATGAATCTGTTGGCGTATCTGGTCAAGCCGCTTCACCAGATCGGTGTCGGCGGTGATGTCCAGCTCAGCACCTCTCTGAATCAGCAACTGCTGGTCGATGAGATCGCGCAGCAGGTCCTGCTCTTTGGGCGGCTCAACGCCCTGCGCGGTGGCTTTGCTGACATCCTCCTGCCACGCCTCCTTGCTGTGCTGCAGGTCGGCGCGAGTGATGATGCTGTTGTTCACGCGGGCAACGATCTCCTCGACCACGGTTTCCTGGGGCCGCGCAGGCTGATCTTGCGCTGCTGGCGGCTGCTGCTTGGCTAACTGCTGGCTTTGCGGTTGCAGTACCTGGGATTGCCCCTCTGGAGGCTGCTCTGCGGTGGTTGGTTGCTGGGCGATCGCCGGAAGGGCGGCCAATATGAGGGCTAGGGAAAATACGTATTTCATCAGCATCCTAATCCGGGCAGACGCGTACTACCGGGAATCCTGGGGTTCGTGCTGTTTCAATTGATTGTAACGCTTACCGCGGGCATGCGCAGCCGATTTGATGGCAGGCTCTTGCTGACTGCTGCATGTCGAGATCCTGGCCTGGAGGTTTGCAAAAGCCTACGACGAGTGCAGCGGAGTGTTCCGAGTAACCGGCAGGACGATCATGAACTGCGTCCCCTTGCCGACTTCGCTGCTGACCTCGATCTTGCCCCCATGCGTCTCGACGGTGCGCTTCGCCAGCGAGAGCCCGAGACCCGTGCCGTGGCCCTTGGTGGTAAAGAAGGGGCGGAAGATGTTGGCGATGTGCTCGGGAGCGATGCCCTTCCCTTCATCGGCAACTGTAATCAATGCCGATTCACCCTGCTCATCCGAGTCGACGGAAACGTGAATGGTTCCCTCCTTGTCCATCGACTGCACGGCATTGAGCAACAGGTTGAGCAGAACCTGATTGATCTGGTTGGGATCGTGCTCTACTGGCGGCAGCTCGCGTTTGACTTCCAGCTCGATGTGGATGCGCTTGGTCACTGCCTGCTGGCGGGCAAAAACGACTGCATGCTCTACCGTGGCCGCCAGGTCGACGGGGCGGAACTGTGGCGGACGCGGGCGCGCCGTCTCCAACAGTTCAGTGAGGATGCGGTTGATCTGCACCGCTTCCTGCTTGGCATCGGCCATCACCGCGCGGGCGGGACTGTCTTCCGGCAGGTCGCGGCCAACGATTTCCAGGACGCCGGCGATACCAGCCAGGGGGTTGCGGATCTCATGCGCCAGTCCGGCGGCGAGTTCTCCCAAGGTTGCGAAATGCTCGGCGCGCGACATCTGGCTGTGGTGCAGATGCTGAATCTCCTCGCGGCTTGATTTCAACTGCTGCACCATTTCATTGAAGTCGCGACCCAGGTCTCCGATCTCATCCTTGCGATCGGCAAAGCTCACCCGCACATCCATGTCACCCAGGCGGACACGCGCAATCTTGTCCTGCAACTCAAGCATCGGCCGGCGAACACTCACCGACAGGACCACCAGGATGGCAGCAAAGATCACGAACGCCCCACCGGCGGCGACTGCGATGACATTGTTCCTGGGCCCGGCCGCGAGCGACGACGAGACCAGCACGAAGAGCAGCAGTCCGTTAACCAGAACGGCGGCAATGGGCAGCAACGCCTTCAGGGCCCAATTCATATGCCGCTCGCGTTCTACCTTCGGCGCCACCGGGACGGCGCGGCCCGACGCCTCCAACAAGGAGGTATCGGCGGTGCTGACGAGTGAGTGTGAAGGCATGATGGTTTCCAATATTCTTCGGGGCCGGAGTAGGGTTGCGGCTCGATGAGCCTAACCGGCAGTTCCAGCCCCGAGGTTCCTCAGGCGTATGCGTGTAAGCCGGGAAGCAGATACGTCACGCCGAGGAAGGTAAAAATCACGACGCCAAAACCGAGGATCGCGAAGTAGGCCGCACGGCGTCCGCGCCAGCCCCGCGTGATCCGCATGTGCAGATATCCCGCATAGACCAGCCAGGTAATGGCAGCCCAGGTCTCTTTCGGGTCCCAGCTCCAGTAAGAACCCCAGGTGCGGTTGGCCCAGTAAGCGCCCGCCGCGATCATTCCGGTCAGCAGCGGGAAAGCGATGCAGATGGTTTTGTAGGTCACACGATCCAGCACGTCGGCACTGGGCAGCAGGCGCTGAAGATCACTGCGCCGCCACAGCAGCATTAGATACAGCAGGGACGCGAACAGGGCCGTAATCATTCCGCCGAGGATGAAGGGAGAAGCCGCCAGCGATGTGGGGTAGAGTCCCTCCTGATACGGCGACGGGTAGCTTGCGTCTTTCACGCGCAGCACGAAAGCTCCCAGCACCGCGGCCTGCAAGAGGATGCCGACAAAGACCGCTTTGTTGGCAATGCCGAGAATCTGGTCGTCCTGCCTCGCCCGCCACAGGAGGTAGCAGGCCAAGGGAACGATGGCGGACAGCGCCGCGATCACGAACAACCATCCCAGGTCGGGGACGGTGACGAACAGCCGAACACCGCGACCGAGGAACATGTCGCTCTTGCTTTCAGCGTCCCACGCCGTGACCGAGAGGCCGCCCCAGCGCTCAAAGCGCGAGGCAACGACGGCAACATAAATCATGCTGACCAGCGTGCTGGTTGCGGCGAGGAAGGTCTCGGTTTTGAGCTGATCCTGAATGAGGAACATCATGGCCAGCGCGAAGCTTACCGCACATGCGGCGTAGCTCAACATCGCCAGCGTGACATGAACATGCAGCCAGGTGGATTGCAGCGCCGGGACCAGCGGCCGCACTTCCGACGGCAACAGTTGCATCAGGATGACGCAGACCACGGCCAGCGGCATGGTGATGCTGCCGATGATCTTCACCCCAAATTTCTTTTCCGTGATGAGAGTGAGCAGGGCCAGCGTCCAAACAAAGCTGAGCAGCATTTCATAGATGCTGGCGAAGGGAGGACGTCCGGCCAGGTACCAGCGATGCGCTACCGCCAGCGTGTTGGCAGCGAATCCGAGGACGGTGGCCAGGGAAGCGTACTTCACATATTTGTCGGTGCCGGTGACGCCGAAACCCATGTATAGGGCTGCTGCGCCCGCGTAGAAGATCAAAGCGACATAGAGAAGATTGCTTTCGGTATAAAGGTTTCCACCCGTCTTGGTCACGCCCAGCAAGGCGGTGATCAGCAGGAACGCGATTCCCAGGCCCACCAGCACCAGCAGAGCATTTCCGCCGCTGGGGGCTGTGGTTTCCAATTGCGTGATTCGTGCACGAGTCGACATCTGATTTCTTTCCTCCGCTTACCGCACGCCGGCCAGTACGGCCTCGCGCTCCTCGTTTTGTGTGTGCGCAGATCGAGGAGCCGCAGGCGTGTCTTTCTGTTCACCCAGCTCATCCCGGATTTCGGTCACTACCTCGTGAAACTTCTGCTCAAAGCGATCTTTGTTCTTGTTGGCGGCGCCCCCAACCCACAGCATCAGATTGCCACTGGCGTTTGGCACCGCTGTCACCCACAGCCTCATGTGGACCATGTAGAAGGCGACGAACAGGCCGAGCACCATCAGGACACTACCGCCCCAAACCAGCCACTGACCTGGTTCGTGCGCGACTTCGAGTCCGGTCACTGCCGAGAAGTCGATGTCCTTCCCTGACGTGGGCCCTACGAACGTGTAGTTGAGGTTGTCGCCGCCGACCATGGCGCGCTGCACCGGCAGCAGCCATACCCGATTTGTCGTGCCGGTCGCATGATTGGTCACGTCCAAGCCAAAGGCGATGTTCTCGATTCCATCGGACCGCTTGAACACCTGGCCATCTCGTATGAACGCGTCGGAGATGTAATCCGCCAGGGTGACGCTGGTGTTGGGATCGAGCTCGACTGGCCGGTTCATCAAGAGTTCGATTGGACGTGACGCACCGGCCGCATCGACCGCCGAGAGCCGCAGCGCGTCAACCTTCTTGTTGTCAATCCAATAGCTGGCCTGGAAAAAGCGCAGCCCCTTGTAGACCAGAGGATCGTTGACCACGATTTCTTTTTTAGCGGTTTCCTTGCCGTCGTCGACGATGGCCAGGTTCGACCACCACTTCTTGGGCGATCCGTCGGCGTAGTTCTCCTGGCCGGCGCTGTAGCACTTCACACTGAAGGGCAAGGTCTTGTTGCCGCCGGTACGCAGTTCGATCACGTTGCCGGTCTGGCCCTTGTGCAGCGAAATGAATCCGGCATAACCGAAGAAGCCGTCGATGATTCCGCCGGCGAAGATGAGCAACAGGCTGGCGTGAATGACGTAAACCGCCATCACCGAAAAGCGATGCTTCTCGGAATACAATGAGGTCCCGTCGTCGCCAGTAATGCGCTGTACCGGCCAGTGCAATTTATTAAGCGCGCGCTCGGCAGCATTCAAACCCTGTTCAGCATTCCGGATGGGAAACTCCGCCTTGTACTGAGTTGCCGCGCGGAAGTGGGAATCGGTCTTGCGATAAGGGACGGGCATAAAAGCGCCAGGCATTGGGAAAGCGCTCGAGAGAAACCAGCACGATGCTGAGGCTGACGAGAGTTAGGAGAGTGATGAACCACCAGGAATGAAATACGTCGGTCAGCCCGAGGCGGTCGAGAAGTTGAAGGGTTTGCGGCGAATAGGCCGCCTGGATCTTGTCCAGGTCCGTCGTCGGCCGTTGCAGGATGAATGTTCCCGTGGCTGCAGCGATGACGACCAGGATGAGCAGGATAATTCCGGTGCGCAGATTGGCAAAAGTTTTGTAAAAGCGTTTTGGTATCGAAAGTACGTCGAAGGCCATAGAGGTTTCTTCCGTATGCCAGGGATATGGCAAGTCGACAGCCAAAACCTCGATGATCCTTAAACTATTGATTTAGCGACGTTTCATCGCAAGGCCGCCATCCGGCGGCAGCCTGCTGCGTGAGGCATATCACCCATTGGCGTGATTAAACGGCGCAGCTCCATCAATAGGCCCACCTCCCGCTCAAAGTAGTGACTCCATTCCATCTTCCTCATGGGTGGGTGTTTTCGCGTCCCGTTGCGGCGTAAGACACATTCCCGGGGGCCTAGGAACTCTGTCGCGGGGCCGGGACGGCAAGAATAGGACACGATTAAATCTATTGTAATCAGCATGATAGATCGATTTCCGCATTTGTTTTTGCACCGGCCCACGTGACGGTACACCGCTTGCACTAGAGGAACGGTACGGTTGGAGGTAGGTGTGACCAAAGCAGTACGGTCAGTTCTGGGTTTGGGATTGTTAATGGCCGCTAGTCTGTCCTTTGCGGCTGTCCACCCAGTTCCACTCGACAAAAACACCGATTCAGCCAAGTGCGTCGAATGCCACGAAGACAAGGCAAAAGGCAAGTACGTGCATTCGGCGATCGCGATGGGCTGCACAAGTTGCCATGAAATCCGGGTCAATCGGGACATCACCCGGGTAAAGCTCAAGACCGCGACTTCGTCTTCGCTTTGCATCACGTGCCACAGCGACAAGAACGCCGCCCAGTTGAAGGGTGAGGTACATCCCCCGGCGGTCCGCGATTGCGTGAAGTGCCACGATCCACACGAGTCCGACAACAAATATCAGTTGCTGAAGCCGACCTCAGGTGGCAAAGACGAGAACCTGTGCCTTGAGTGCCACACTCAAGGACTGAATGTTCCTAAGGACGGCAGCCGTCACGCCGCCCTCGACATGGGTTGCGAGACTTGCCATGTCACCCACAAGGTTGGCGATCCCAGCAAAGTTGAATTCTCCGCTCATTTGACCAAGGGCGTACCGGCGCTCTGCCTCGATTGCCACGATCCGACGAGTGCCGACCTTATCAAGGCGCACGACGGGCAACCGTTTGGAAACTCCAACTGCCTGCAGTGCCACAATCCGCACCAGTCGCGGGAAGCCAATTTGATGCAGACCTTCACTCACGCGCCCTTCGAGGCGAAGAGCTGCGATACCTGCCACCAGCCGGCGAAAGATGGCAAGGTAGTGCTGACCAACAGCGATACCAAGGCGCTGTGCGTGAGCTGCCACAGCGAGCAAGCCGAACAGATCGAGAAGGCGAAGGTGCAACATCCCGGTGCGCAAGGCGACTGCACCACCTGCCACAATCCGCACGCCGGAAAGTCTCCGGGATTCCAGCAACCTGATCCGGTGAATGTTTGCCTGGCCTGCCATAACGAACAAGCCGAGCAGATGAAGAAAGCCCACTTGCACCAGCCGGCGTTCAAGCAGGGCTGCTTCGTTTGTCATGAGCCGCACGGCGGCAATAATCCCTACCTGCTGCGGGCCGCCAACCCAAATCCGCTGTGCCTGGAGTGCCACGGCCCGGACGCCCAGCCCCAGAAGGTGCAGGGCGAGGAGTGGGTGACGATCTTCAGCGGAAGCGTAAAGCTGCCGGCTAACTACTTCGCGCAGGTACCGCGGATTCCGATCAAGTATGGTCTCGGTCATCCGATCGACAAGCACCCCGTGGTCGACCAGATGGACCCCCAGAATCCCACGAAAGTTAAGTTCCAACTGAACTGCTCAACCTGCCACCAGCCGCACTCTTCGGCGCAGCCGAACCTGCTGGTGAAAGACCAGAAGAACAACACGGAGTTCTGCGACTCGTGCCACAAGAGCATCGGAGTCGGACAGTAAGAGACGCACATGACTGCGATACGTGAATCTGCGATGAAGTGGAACAAGGTACTGGCGGTGATCTGTGCCCTGGCCTTCCTGCTGTCCGGCGCAGTTCCGGCGGGTGGCAAGGAGAAGAAGAAGAAGGCGGCTGCGGATACCTCGGCGACAACGACCAATCCTGGCCAGCCTTCGGCAAAGGAAGTTCTCGAGCATCTGGACTATTCGAAGATCGTATGGCCCAATCCTCCGGAGATCACCCGCATTCGCTTCGTCAGCCAGTTCTATGGCCAGAAACGCGAGGACCAGAAACAGCAGAAGAAGAAACAAAGCTGGATGGACCGGCTGTCCGGCGTGGCGGTGGGCGAAGCGAACCCGAACGAGAAGCTCTTCTTCCAATTGGTCACGCCTTACGGCGTAGGCGTGGACAGTAAGGGCAGGGTGTACATCGCGGATGAAAAGGTTCGCGCGGTATTTATCTATACCCCGGAGAGCCAACAGGTCGAGCTAATCAAGAATGGCGTACAGGCCAACTTTAAGCTCATCTCCGGACTGGCGGTTGACGATGCGGACACACTGTATGTCTCCGACAGCGAGCTCAAGCATGTGTTGGTCTTCAACAAGGACCATAAACCGATCGCCACCATCAGCAGTGGCATGGTGCGTCCTGCGGGGCTGGCCCTGGACAACGAGAACCGCTTCCTCTATGTCGCCGATTCGGAGCGCGATCAGGTACTAGTGTATGACGCCGACACCTTCAAGTTCCTGCGCGCCATTGGCAAGCCCAGTGGCAAGCACGACCTGACGGAGCCCGGTTCCTTCTCCCGCCCGACGAACGTAGCGGTGGACAAGGACGGGAACCTTTACGTCGCCGACACCTTCAACAATCGCATTGAGATTTTCGATGCCGACGGCGAGTTCATCCGGGCGTTCGGCAAGGCCGGCGACGGCCCCGGCTATTTCGCCCGCCCGAAAGGCGTCGCGGTGGACAGCGACGGGCATATCTGGGTGGCCGATGCAGTGCAGGACCGGGTGCAGGTCTTCACACCCGAAGGCCATTTGCTTATCTACATTGGCGGGCACGGGCTGCTCCCCGGCGAGTTCAGCATGTTGGCAGGTTTGACCTTCGACAACCAGAACCGACTTTACACCACCGAGCAATATCCGGGGCGGTTACAGATTTTCCGCTACATCACAGATGCACAAGCCAAAGCCGAGCAGGCCAAGCGCGAGGCCGAAGCGGCTAAGAAGACGGCAGCAGGAGAAAAGAAGAACGAAGCGGCCAACGCCGCCAAGACTGCCGGAGAAACGACGCCCAAATGAGGCGCAGATTTTTGGCTGCCAGCGCGCGCGGCAGCCAGAACGGGCCCGGAGCGATCCGGGCCTGAGCTAAGCAGTAAAGCAGTACTTGCAGTAACAGCTGTTACACCGATAGGAGGCTTTAAAGCTTTATGAAGAAAGCATTGATTTTAACCTTCGTAGTGCTGGTAGCCGTTGGAATGACGATGGCCCAGACATACATCGAGGGCAGCGGACTCACCGGCATCGATAAACTCGGAGCCCACCAGAACGGCGGCCGCGGTTGCACGGGCTGTCACGCTCCGCACAGCGGCGCGTTCGGCGCTGGCGGCAGCAACGTCGGCCAAATCCAGGACAAGACCAACGCCGGAAACTATGCCTTGTGGGGCCAGGACCTCGGTCCCCTTTACGGCTACACCATCACCCAGGGCGACAACGTGGCGAACGGCAACACCTTCCAGACCGTTCTCCCGGCGTCCGCTGATTTCTACACGTTCCCCGAGGAAATCAGCGGCATCATGATGTGCCTGAGCTGCCATGACGGCAACATCGCCACCGGCGCCATGATGACCAATGCTTCGTACGAGCAGAAGATGGGCCTTCTGCCGCCGAACATCTACGGTCCGAACACCATTCCCACCTTGCTGGGCAAAGATGGAACGGCCAACGGCAACTACTACAACGATCACCCGATCGGGCCAGAAGCCACTCTGGGAGCAGTGGGTGTTGCCAGCAAGCTGGCATACCTGCCAACCGGTTGCAAGTTCCACGGCGTAGCCAGCCCTTGCTTGAAGGATGGCGGCACCGACCCGAACTTCACCACGTTCGTTTCCCACTATGGCTTGCCCAACATCACCTCCAACGGGCATAGCTCACCGGTGGCGTTGCCGGACACCAACCCGGCCGATGCCTATCTGCTGTGCACCACCTGCCACACCCCGCACAGCATGTACATCGCCAGCGCCAATGCTGACGCGCCAATCGATGGCCACACCAGCGGCAACTTCCCAAGCTACTGGTTCATCGCGGCGCCTTACAACCCGGGCTCCAACCCGAATGCGAACCAGGCGTCTTCCGCCACGCAGTTCTGCCGCCAGTGCCACTACTCCGGCGCGGGTGGTTCGAACGAAGCCAGCGGAATTCTTACTGTCACAACGGCGTTCTAGTTGTCTGACGTCAGGGGAGGGACCTCCTCCCTCCCCTGGTTTTTGAGAGTTGAGAAGGTGAGAGCAATGAAGATTCGATTCTGCGCAGCGTTGGTGGTGATGATGGCCGTGGGCACCGCCGGCGCACAACTGGTTTCAGCACACGGTTCCGGCGGCAGCAAGGCAGCAGCCTCTCCTCTGCCGGTGATCTCCAACCCGCATGTCGCGGCGGCCAAGCCTGCCCAGATGGTCCCTCCCATGCAGGTTACAGGCAAGGCTGTGGCGCGGGTGAACGGCGTCAATCTGATCGACCGCGACCTGCTGGGTGAGATGTACACCCTGTTCCCCTACGCCTCTCAGCACAGCGGCTTCCCCAAGACCCTGGAGCCGGAGATCCGCCGTGGCGCCTTGCAGATGATCATCTTCGAGGAATTGGTGTACCAGGAGGCAATCCACCGCCACATGACGATTCCGGCGGCTGACCTGGCAAAGGCGGAGAAGGAGTTCCGCAAACAGTTCCCCAGCCAGGAAGCTTACAAACAGTATCTGAAGTCCGATGCAAACGGCTCGGAAGAGGCCATGCGCGACAAGATCCGCCGCGCCATGCTAATCGAGGCCTTGCTGAACAAAGAAATCAACGGTCCGGCGCAAATCACGACCGCCCAAGCCAAGGCACAGTACGAGAAGGACATCACGCAATACAAGCACGGCGAGATCGTACACATCCAGAGCATCTCGCTGATTCCGCCCAGCAAGGCGAAGGCGGTACAGGACGAAGCGAAACGCCGGGCACAGGACGCACTGAAACAGGCGAAGCAGGCGAAAAACTATCGCGACTTTGGACTACTGGCCGAGAAAGTTTCCGATGACGATTACCACGTGAATATGGGCGACCACAAGCCCATGGAACTCAACACGCTTCCTCCGCTCATCATGGAGGCCCTGGCCAAGATGAAGCCGGGCGACGTGAGCGATCTCATCGCCTTTGACGGCAACTACACGATTGTGCGGCTGGACTCCCGCACGCCGGCCGGCACAACGCCGTTTGCGGAAGTCAAAGCCAAACTGGAATCGGAGATGCAGAAGCAGAAAACAGAACAGCTCCGTGCCGCCTTCGCTCAGAAGCTACAACAGAACGCAAAGATTGAAGTGCTTTAGTCAAGGACGGATGTGATGCGTGGGTATGGGTGCTCGACCCTCAGACAACTTTTCGCAGCGGAATTGCTGGCGTTTTGTTTGATCGCATTGGCCGCCCATGCCCAGGTGACAGTCGGCGACAACCTGAAGATGAACCTCAATGGCGTACTCGGCACCGGATACGCCGGAGAATGGGACAACCAGAGCGGGCCGGTCACATCCTCGCACGGCATCTTCCTGCAGGGAGAGGGGAACCTGACGGGCTCCTACTACAACCCGCAATTCCTTAACTTCAATGTACGGCCCTACTACAATCGGAATCAGGAAAACAGCTCCTACGCCTCGGTGCTGAACCAGAGCGGCATTGACGCGGCGGTGAACTTGTTTGGCGGGAGCCACTTCCCGGGGACGATCGGCTATAGCTGGTCAAAGAACGATGGCAGCCAGTATGGGCTCTTTCAGAGCCCCGGTCTGACGGCCAACGGCACGACCCAGGATTTCAACGTCTCCTGGAGTGCCCTATTCCCCAAGTGGCCGACGCTTACAGCTACGTATTCCACGAACTCCAACTCGGACACGATTCTGGGAGAGACCGGCACCACGAACAGCGACGTGAAGATCCTTACGCTGACCTCCAACTACAACTTTGACGGCTTTCAATTTCTTGGGGGCTTCACCCATCAGAACTTCAACGTGACCTACCCGGCATTTCTGGTAGGTCCGAACCAGCAAAGCGACTCAACCAACACGGGATACTTCATCTCCGTAACCCATACGCTGCCGATGGAAGGCAGCATGACGGCCGGCTATTCGCGCCAGAATTACGATAGCGAAACCAACGGAATCACCAACAATGGCACGGCCGACACGGCCTATGTTACAGCCGGGATCAATCCCGTACACAATCTGTCGATTGGCGGCGGTGTGCGGTACTACGACAATCTGATTGCTGCCCTGCAGGGCACCGTCATCCCTCCCGGCTCGGTGCCGATAAGTAATTTCAGCGCTCAATCCAATGGCGTCGTGGTCAACGGCTACGGAAGCTACAACTTCGGCCATGGTCTGGTGCTGGTCGGCTATGGCAACTGGTACCGGCAACACTTCAACGACCAGGAATATACCAATGCTCAGTTTGGCGGCACGCTGACCTATTCGTATGCGCGGCCATTGCTGGGCATGTTGTACTTTTCGTTTGGACTGATCAACACCGCGGGGAACGATTACCAGAGCACAATCGCCGCTGTGGGGAACATCGGGATCAAGAAGATTATCGCGGGTTGGGACATCAACGCAGACTTCTCCTACGCACAGAACGTGCAGAACAGTGTCGCGTGGTTCACCACCAGCAGCTACAATTACGGAGCTTCGGTCCGCCGGCGCCTGGGCGAGGAGATGTATTGGACCGCGACAGCGCGCAGTGTCCGCACTGGAATCACGCAGTTCACCGGCTATAACACCCATACCGAGACCTACATCACGACCCTGGTTCGGAGAAAGCTTGGCGTCTCCGGGAGCTACTCACAAACCAATGGCAGCTCCATCCTCACCACGTCGGGAGAGCTGGTCCCAACTCCGCTGCCGCCAGAGCTTGTAACGGGAGAGGTTTTCTATGGCGGTGCCTCCTATGGCGGAACAGTCAGCTATGTTCCCATCAAGAGAATGATAATGAACGTGAGCTGGTTCCGGTTGAGTTCGAATACTGCCTCGAACCCGGAACCGTCTCAATTCATATACTCAAGTAACAGCAGTGATCGGATTTACGGGTCGATGACCTACAGATTCCGCAAGCTGCAATTTCTGGCAACCTACTGGAGAACCAACCAGCAGATCAGCTCTTCCGGACTTGGTTGGGTCAACCAAAACAATTACACTTTCACTATCTCTCGATGGTTCAACGTTTTCTAACCCGGGTGCGCACGTCGTTCAGGCGCCCTGCGGCATCGGGCCTCGCGCTCATATTCCTACTACTTCCCGTCGTCGTGCTCGCCCGAAACAAGGGTCCGCAAGAGGTCAAGCTGCCCCCCGATTTGCTGCTCGAGGGCGGCCGCAAGCTGACGTTCGAGCGGGTACTGACGTCGGAGAAGGATATTCGGGGGCCGAAGGGCTTCTGGAGAAAGCTGGTGGACGTGGTGGCCGGCGAAGCGGACTACCAGCCGATGCGGCGGCCCTACGGCGTGGCGGTGGACTCGAAAGGGCGCGTCATCGTCACTGATCCAGGGCTGGGCGGCGTCCACATCTTCGACGTGGAGAACCACAAATACAAGTTCCTGGAGCGCGAAGACAAGGGCAAGAACTCGACCATGCTTGAGCCGCAGTGCGTAGCCGTCGATGCCCAGGACAACATCTACGTCACCGATTCCATCGAGGGCAAGATCTTCGTCTGGGCGGCCAACGGGAAATATAAAGGAGTATTCGGGAACCTGAAGGGTGGAGAAGGCTTCTTCAAGCGGCCCACGGGGATTGCCATCGACCGGGAGACGAACGAGATCTACGTCAGCGACACGTTGCGCGACAAGATCTACGTGCTCGACAGCAAAGGCCAGGTCCTGCGCAGTATTGGACAGCGCGGTGAGGAGAACGGCGAATTCAATTTCCCGACCGATCTGGTAGTAAAGAACGGCTCGCTGTCGGTGGTCGATGCCATGAACTTTCGCATTGAGACCTTCGACAACAAAGGGGCATACGAGAGTTCGATCGGTGACCTCGGCGATTCAAGCGGGGCGTTGTTCCGGCCGAAGGGTCTAGCGATGGACTCGGAAGGCCATATCTACCTGGCCGAAGGCCTGCGCGGCGCAATCCAGGTGTTTGATCGCCAAGGGGATTTGCTGTACGAGTTTGGAGGGCGTGGCACGCAGCTCGGCCAGTTTCAGCTTCCGGCAGGCGTCTTCATCGACCAGGACGATCGCGTTTACGTGGTCGACTCCTATAACCGCAGAGTACAGGTCTTCCGCTACTACGGCCTGAAGGTCAGCGCGCAAGGAACCAAGCCATGAAGTACGAGATTGGTTGTGTTCCTGCTGTTGGCAGTGACTGGGGCCCTCGGTCAGATCACCGGCGATGTGTTGGGCTCGCACGATCTCTCCATGGGAGGAAGCTCGCGGCTCAAAGGAAAAATGGCGGCCTCATGCCTCTACTGCCATGTGCCGCACTCCGGACCCAACAAGGTCGCACTGTGGGGACAGCGGTTGTCGTCTTCAGCGTATTCGACCTATGTCAGCGACACCGCGGAAAATACCACCAAACAGCCCGAGCTTGGCGACGACAGTTCACTTTGCCTGAGCTGCCATGATGGCACGGTCGGGGTGGGTCAGGTTACTCCCTACGGTCCCTATACCATGTCTGGAAAGTGGGACCCCATGGGGACGCAACTGCAAGGGTCGCATCCTTTCAGCCTGCAGCTTCCCATCAAGGACGCCTCGGACCTGGTGCCGAGCCTGGCGGCAAAAGGCGAAACGGAGGACCAGACGCACTCGGTCAAGCTGATCAAGGGGAACCTGGAATGCACGACTTGTCATAATCCCCACAATCAGTATGTGGACCAGCAATCGCAGAAGTTCCTGGTGCTGGCCAACGCGAAGGGCGCGATCTGCTTGGCTTGTCATACCACCGACCCGCGGAAGGTCAATGGGCGGGACAATGCGCTCGCGATGTGGGACATCAGTGCCCACGCCCAAGCCGGCAACCTGGTGAATCCGAGCGCCGGGTTAGGCGGTTACACGACGGTAAGGGACTTCGCGTGCCAATCCTGCCATGCTTCCCACAACGCAGGCGGAGCAGTCGAGTTGCTACGCGCCAAAGGCGAAAATACCTGCCTGCCCTGCCACAGCGGCGGGTTGAATTTGTCGCCTCCTGCGCCGAATGTATTCACGGAATTCGCCAAGCAGGTGCAACATCCATTTTCTACGCCAAACGGCATGCACGATCCGAATGAAGATGTGCTGCTCAATCAAAACCGCCATGCGACTTGCGCCGATTGCCACAACTCGCATTCTGCTCAGCCGGTGAATGCCTTCCCCCTGCCACCGTCTATTCGCGTGTCGCAGAACGGCGTTCCCGGTATCAGCGGCGCCGATGGCGTCACGGTGCTGAAGCCCGCACTGAACCAGTACGAGAACTGTCTGCGATGCCATGGTACCAGCACGGGAAAAACCGGCAATTCTGCTCTGTATGGATATCTGCCGCCGCGAGTTGTGACGGGACCGGACCCGCTGAACGTTATTCCGGAATTCAGCCTGACGGCAACCTCAAGCCATCCGGTATTTCACGACCGCACCAGCCCATTGCCTCAGCCGAGTTTGCGGCCAGCCATGATGAATCTGGATGGCGTTACGCCGGCTCGCGCCATGGGAACGCGCATCCTCTGTACGGATTGTCACAATTCCGACGACAACCGCGAATTCGGCGGTATCGGTGCGAATGGTCCGCATGGCTCAAAATACTGGCACCTGCTGGAGCGCCGCTACGAATTCAGCCAGGCAGCGATCCCGGGCGGAACCGTCACCAACCTGTTTCCCAACCCTGATCTCGGCCCGAATGGCCCATACGCTCTGTGCGCCAAATGCCACGACCTTCAACAGGTGGTGAACAACACCAGCTTCACAGAACACAGGCGGCATATCAATGACGGCTTCTCGTGCTCGACCTGCCACACGGCTCACGGCATGGGTTCGGTCTCGGGGTCGATATCGGGAGAGCGCCTGGTGAACTTCGACGCAGCGGTGGTCGCTCCCAACCAGAACAAACCCATCTCCTACAACCGCGCTCAGAACTCCTGCTCGCTGGTTTGCCACAATCACGCCCACTGATTTCTGGCGGTCAAGACCGATCACGAGGCCGGACGGTCGAATTGTGATAACACCCGGTGGGGTGAGGATTTAGACCCGGTGTCCTGAACAGGGTGGCCAGTCCTGCGATCGACAGCATGTAAACCGTTTGTATTCACAGTCTTGGAGGCCAGCTAGGCATGCTGCGTTTGGCATTCAAAGTGCGTCTACAACAGTGAATCTTATTGTCCGGCACACACTTTCTGGCATAAGGACGCACCGAAATGCACGCTGAACCGAGCGAACCTGCAAACACAAGCTCAACCTGGCGTCCCGTGCAGGCGTACACCCTAGCCGTCGTATGCCTTCTGGTTGGACTTCCAATCGGTTACCTGATTCGCGGTTCCGCTCCTCCCGCTCAGCAGTCCGTTGCTTCGGTGCCCGAGCCGAACACAGCCCGCCCCACAGCCGCGATACCGCAAGGCGCACCGGCTAAGATGCCCTCGCTCGACGACATGAAGAGGATGGCCGATAAGCAGGTACAGCCCGAGCTGGCCGAGTTGCAAAGCAAACCGAATGATCCTGCCTTGCTGGATAAGATCGGCCTCTCCTACAAGGCGGCACATCAGTTCAAGGAAGCCGCTTCGTACTTCAAGAAGTCTCTGGATAGCGATCCCACGAATATTGCCGTACGCGCCGATTATGCTTCATGCCTTTACTACACAGGCGATGTGGACGGAGCGCTGGCGCAACTGCAGAAATCTCTAACCTACGACCCGAAACATGCCGGCACGCTCTTCAATATCGGAATGATCAAGTGGAAGGGCAAGGGCGATGTGGACGGAGCAGTGGCCGCCTGGAAGAAACTGCTAAAGCTTAATCCGAACATGAAGGGCAAAGAACAGATTGAGCAGCTCATTGACGAGGCGCTGAAGAGCAAGGGCCAGGGCGCTGACGGGCAAAAGAGCTGATCTCGGCGAACGGACCAGTAGCAACCTCACTCTACCTCTGTGACATTTGTCTTAGCCGCACGTGATAACCCTCACTGCGCTTGTTGCCCTCGGCGGGTGAGGATGCTGAGGAGGAGAAAAGTGTCCCCACATTATGGGTCTAATGACGCTTTGACGCACTATGAGACGGGTCCTCATTCTTGGTGCCGCCGGCAGAGATTTTCACAACTTCAACCTGATCTTTCGCAACAAGCCTGAATACAACGTAGTCGCCTTCACCGCCAACCAAATCCCTGACATTGCGGGACGCCACTATCCTCCGGAACTCGCAGGCAGCCTGTATCCGCAAGGCATTCCGATCGAGGAAGAGAGCCGCATGGAGGAGTTGATCCGCGAGCAGCGGATCGACATCGCCGTGTTCTCCTACAGCGACGTAAAGTATGAGAACGTGATGCACCTGGCCTCGCGTGCCGTAGCTGCGGGAGCTGATTTCTGGCTGCTGGGCGCAGAACACACACAATTGCAAGCCTCGGTCCCGGTCATCTCCGTTTGCGCGGTCCGTACCGGATGCGGCAAGAGTCCGGTGTCGCGGCGGATTGCCGCCGAACTAAGAAAGCTGGGATGGAACCCGGTTGTGGTACGCCATCCCATGCCTTACGGAGACCTGGTCGCACAACGCTGCCAGCGCTTCGCCACCATCGCCGACCTCGACCGCTACGAGTGCACCATCGAGGAGCGCGAGGAATATGAGCCTCACATCGCGGAAGGAACCACGGTATACGCGGGCGTCGACTACTACGACATCCTGCGCTCGGCGGAACAGGATGGCGACATCATCCTGTGGGACGGCGGCAACAACGATACGTCCTTTTACCGCCCCGATCTCGACATCGTGGTGCTTGATCCGCATCGCCCGGGGCACGAACTCGCCTACTACCCCGGTGAAGTCAATTTCCGCACGGCCCACGTGCTGATCATCAACAAAGTCGATACGGCGAATCAGGAAGCCATCGAGACCGTGCGCCGCAACATCGCACAACACAATCCCACCGCGGCGGTGATTGAAACCGCGTGCCGGGTAACTGTTTCTGATCCCGAACGGATTGCCGGAAAGCGCGTGCTGGTCATTGAAGACGGCCCCACCCTCACCCACGGCGAAATGCCCTACGGTGCGGGTGTGGTTGCCGCCAAGCGCTACGGCGCTGCCAAGCTGGTCGATCCGCGGCCGTATGCGGTTGGCTCCATCAAGGCTACGTTCGAAAAGTTCCCGCACCTGGGCAAGCTGCTGCCGGCCATGGGATATAGCGAGAACCAGCGTCACGAACTGGAGGAGACCATCAAGCGCGTTCCCTGCGACCTGGTGCTGGTGGCGACTCCGATCGACCTTACCCGCACCATTCACCTCGACAAGCCAAGTATTCGCGTTCGCTACGAAGTGGAGGAGATGGGCGAGCCGGCGATCACCCGTCTGATGGAAAACTTCACCCAGCAGCACCAGCGCGTCTTGGCTGGCGCAGGGAGGTAGCCATGCACGGAAAGGATTTCGTCTCGCTGCGTGACTTCACGCCGGGCGAGATACGGCACTTTATCCACATGGCGTGCCAGGTAAAGGCAAATCCTCACGCCTACTCGGAGGCGCTCAGCGGCAAATGCCTGGCGATGATCTTCGAGAAGCCCTCCTTGCGCACCCGAGTGAGCTTTGACGTCGGCGTCGAGGAGTTGGGGGGACATCCGATCTATCTCTCGCCTGCCGAGATCAGCTTGGGCAAGCGCGAGTCGATCCACGATGTCGCCAAGAACCTGGAGCGCATGGTGCACGGCATCATGATCCGCACCTTTGCTCACGAAATTGTCGAGCAAATGGCGGAACATGCAAGCGTGCCGGTGATCAACGGGCTCAGCGATTTCAGCCACCCCTGCCAGGCCATGGCGGACTATCTGACCATGCTGGAGGTCAAGGGCCGCATTGCCGGGCTGAAGGTGGCCTACATCGGCGATGGCAACAATGTGGCGCACTCGCTGATGTTTGCCGGCGCGCAGTTGGGGGCGAATGTATGGATTGCAACGCCACCGCACTTCGAGCCCAATTTGGACGCGACCTCATGGACGCGACTGCGCTGCGGCGAAACCCACGGAAGCATCACCCTCACGCACGATCCCGAGCTGGCGACCTTCGGTGCAGACGTGGTCTATACCGACGTGTGGGCCAGCATGGGGCAGGAGGGCGAGGCAGAATCTCGCGCCAACGTCTTCCGGCCCTACCAGGTAAACGCCAGCCTGTTTGGCAACGCCAAGAATGACGCCATCTTCCTGCACTGTCTGCCGGCGCACCGAGGCGACGAGGTCACCGATGAGGTGATCGATTCGCCGCGCTCGTTTGTCTTCCAGCAGGCAGAGAACCGGCTGCATGCGCAGAAGGCCATCATGCTGGAACTGATGTCGGATGCGGCAATCGAGGCGAGGCATCAGGCTGCAGCCGAGCATGTGCTGGAGATGGCCAGATAGGACACTAGTCGGAATCCGGCAAGCGGGTGGCGCACGCTATCCGCCTGCCGGGACCGAGAGAGGTTTGTATGTCGAAGACCGCGCTGGTTGCGATAGGCGGGAATTCGCTCATCCGGGCGGGCGAGAAGGGCACCATCGCCGAACAGTTGGCGAATACTCGTCGCACGGCGGCAGCCCTTCGGCATCTTTTCGAGCTCGGATTCCACCTGGTAATCACTCACGGCAACGGGCCGCAGGTTGGGGCGCAATTGTTGCGCTCGGAACGTGCCTCGGACGTGGCATACAGCCAGACACTGGACGTGTGCGGTGCGGCCAGCCAGGGTGAGATCGGCTACCTGCTGGCTCAGTCGCTGCACAATGAACTGGCAGCCAACGGCATCACCGTGCCGGTGGTGTGTCTCGTCACGCAGACCGTGGTATCGCCCGATGATCCCGCCATGCAGCATCCCACCAAGCCGATTGGCCCGTTCTATTCGCGCGCTGATGCGGAAGAAAAGAAGCGCACGCTGGGGTGGCACATCGTGGAGGATGCGGCGCGCGGCTATCGCCGCGTCGTGCCTTCGCCGCAGCCGCTGGAGATCGTAGAGCTTGATCTCGTTCGCGAGCTGGTCGACGGTGGAGCGCTTGTCGTTTCGACCGGCGGCGGTGGGATTCCTGTGGTGCGCGAAAACGGCGGCTTGCGCGGTATCGAAGCGGTGATCGATAAGGACCGTGCCTCGGCAGTGCTGGCGTCTCAGCTTGGCGTCGACCTGTTCGCCATCTCGACCGATACTGACTACGTCTACCTGAACTACAAAAAGCCCGACCAATCGCCGATTCTTCAAGCGACGGCATCGGAGCTGGCGATGCATGCTCGCGCCGGACACTTCCCGCCGGGCAACATGGGGCCAAAGGTCGAATCAGTGCTGAGTTTTCTGAGGAAAGGCGGCAAGGAAGCGGTGATTACGTCGTACGAGCATCTGGCCGATGCCGTCAAAGGGAAAGCCGGCACGCGCATCCTGCCTGATCCAGCGACCGTCGGGGTCCATGAAGAAGTTGAGGTGTACACATGCCGATAGAAGCGCTCACATCGCGGCCCGCGCAGCAGAACAACAACAATCATGACAAGCCGATACTCCCGCTGCGGCACGTGGTCGAGTCGCAGCAGTTTACCGTGCCGCTACTGATGGAGCTGTTCGATCGCGCCCGGCAGATGGAGCGCATCGTCGCCCGGGGTGGCACGCTCGACTATCAGGGACGCATCCTGGCCAGTCTGTTCTATGAGCCCTCGACGCGTACTCGCCTGTGCTTTGAAGCAGCGATGCTGCGCCTGGGAGGGCGCGTACTGTCGACAGAACACGCCCGCGCGTTCTCGTCGGAGATCGAAGGCGAGCAGGTGGAAGACACCATTCGCATCGTCGGCAGCTATTGTGACCTGATCGTCATCCGCCACCACGAGACGGGTGGCGCAACGCGCGCCGCGAGCGTTTCACCAGTGCCGGTGATCAATGCCGGGGACGGCGATGGCGGACAGCATCCCACGCAGGCACTGCTCGACCTCTACACTATCTACCGCGAGCGCCCGCTGGACGGACTGAGCATTGCCTTCATCGGCGAACTGGACCGGGGCCGCACGGTGCGGTCGCTGGCTTATCTGCTGGCGAAGTTCGACCGGGTGAAAATCTTCTTCGTGAGCCCAAAGGAATTGCAGATGAAGCCGGACATCCTGCAATACCTTGAGCGCCATGGCGTGCGCTACGAAGTGGAAACTGATATCGATCGCGTGGTGGGGCAAGTGGACGTGGTCTACCAGACGCGCATCCGGCCAGAACGTGCCGCCGGAGTTACCGGCAATTTGCGTTATGCAATCGGCTCGTCCGTACTGCGGCAGATGCGCTCCGACGCCATGATCCTGCACCCGCTTCCCCGCACCGTCGAGCTGGACAAGACGGTGGACGAAGACCCGCGCGCAATGTATTTCCGGCAGGCGGCAAACGGACTGTACGTGCGAATGGCGCTGTTAACGATGTTGATGGATGGGGAATGAAGCAATTAGCAATTAGCAATTAGCAATTAGCACTTGGCACTTGGCTCCCAGAGTCAGGGCTAAGTGCTAATGGCTAACGGCTTTTCACGAGGACACCATGCCCGTAATCGAACATCTCCGCACCAATAACTATATTGAGCTTGAAGACCAATTTGGAGCTCACAACTACCACCCGCTCGATGTCGTGATCGAGCGCGCTGAAGGCGTTTGGGTATACGACGTTGACGGCAATCGCTACCTGGATTGCCTGGCATCGTACTCGGCGGTCAACCAGGGCCATTGCCATCCAAAGATTCTGGCGACCTTGATCGAGCAAGCGAGCAAGGTGACGCTTACCTCGCGCGCCTTTCGCAATGACCAGTTGCCGCTGCTCTACAAGGAGCTGCACGACCTCACCGGTTTCGACATGGCGCTGCCCATGAACTCGGGCGCCGAGGCGGTGGAGACGGCGATCAAGGCCGCCCGCAAATGGGGCTACAAGGTCAAAGGCATTCCCGACGGCAAGGCTGAGATTGTGGTTTGCGCCAACAACTTCCATGGGCGCACCACCACCATCGTCGGCTTCTCAACGGATGAACAGTATCGCGACGGCTTCGGCCCCTTCACGCCGGGCTTCAAGATCATCCCGTTTGGCGATGCCAAGGCGCTGCGGGAGGCGATTACGCCCAACACCTGTGCCTTCCTGGTCGAACCGATTCAAGGCGAGGCAGGAATCATCATTCCTCCTGAGGGATATCTGAAAGAAGCTGCATCGATTTGCCGCGCCGCGAACGTGTTGTTCATCGCGGACGAGATTCAGGCGGGCCTCGGCCGTACCGGCAAACTGTTTGCCTTCCAGCATGAAGGCGTGCGTCCCGATCTTGTCATCATCGGCAAGGCGCTCTCCGGGGGCTTCTACCCGGTTTCGGCGGTGCTGGGATCGAAAGACGTGCTGGGCGTGTTCAAGCCAGGCGATCACGGTAGCACCTTCGGCGGCAACCCTCTGGGCTGCGCCGTGGCGCGGACTGCGTTGCGCGTGCTCACCGAAGAAAGGCTGATTGAGCGCTCAGCTGAGCTGGGCGGCTATTTCCTGGAGAAGTTGCGAGCAATACGTAGCCCGCATGTGCGCGAAGTGCGTGGCAAAGGCCTGTGGATTGGCATCGAGTTGAACAAGCCCGCGCGTCCCTTCTGCGAACAGCTCAAGACTGTCGGCGTGCTCTGCAAAGAGACGCATGAGATGGTCATCCGCATCGCACCGCCGCTGGTCATCACACGGGAAGAGATCGACTGGGCACTGGAACGCGTGAGCAAGTGCCTGTCCTGAGCAGGTCTTTCTGCGAAGGCTTCCGTAAGCAATCAGGCGCGGATCACTCCGCGCCTGATTTGTCTTGAGGGGTAGCTCTTATTTCTGCTTGGATTGCTTTTCGCCTCCGCCGCCGTTCTGGGCGACGACCTCATCCGGATTTTGCAGCAGATGCAGCGCTTGCGCGGTGGTCAGGTTGGAAGGCACGGGCCGGAAGTCGGTCATGGTCTCCGTCGACCAGATCGACAGGCTTTTGAAGATCAGGATCCGACCGCTAAATTGCAGCGTCTCCTGCGTCTCTTCCCACTTTCCTTCGCCAACGTCCGCCTGATGGACTATGAACTTTCCGCCCTTGAACAAGCGGCCCAGAATGCCCCAGCCGAAGTCCACGTCCGTAAAGAGCGTGCCGTTGATCTCAGCAATTCGCATCGCTGTCTGGTCGACGACCATGTCCCCTTCCATGCCCTCCAGCACGCGGGTTTCGCGGGTCGGCGCGCTCCAGCCGGGCTTGGCCTTGAACTTGAGATGCACCATTTCATCTCCGTTGGGGCCCTTGCTCACGCCGGTGACGGTGTAATTAAACGCGTCCGGCAGACTCTTCATCAAGGTGATGGACCGCTGATCGTCCTCACGGTTGGACTGGCGCTTTTTGCGGCGAGCGTCGGTGTCATAGGCAAAGGTCTTGAGCTTCTGGTCAGCTTGCGCCTGTTCGTCGGAGGAAAGGGGTTTCCCGTTCTTCGCGATCGTCCGGCTCAGCCCGCCCTCGGAGGTCTCAATGTTCTCCGTGGTGACGGAATGGTCCTTCCATTGAGTATGGTCTTTGTAGATAAAGTAACGGAGGCTTGGTGGGGCCGGTGGCGGCGATTTCGTTCTGCGTCGCGCGGCGTACAAGATCCACGGGATTGATGTTCTGCTGTTGCGCGGCTGCGATCTGCCAACTGCAAAATACGGCAGCCAGGCAACAACTGGTAACCACTATTCGCATTTGGAACCTGGTCGTCATCTTGCACAAATGTAAACTTTCCCACCAATTTAGACTGCGCGAGGAGGCCTGGCAGTTGCTTTTTTTGCAATCGGCGAAATCCTTACCTTCTTGGAAGGGCCTGCATCTGCTCACAGAAAAGGGATTTACGACACGACGCTCCCATTCATGCCATGCGAACCGCCCAAAGGCTCTGCGCCGTACTGACCTAAGTGGTGAACCACATTATGTAAAGATCGACGGAGCCGTCAGGTTTCGGCGAGTATCCAATGTTGAGGGTAGGACCCGCCGGGCGTCGAATCTGGATCGTGGGCAGGGAGGCTGCTTTCGAGGGATCCCACCAACCTGCGTCGGGCAGGAGCAGTGCGCGTTGGGCGTCTTCGAAAGCAACCTTGTCGAGATGGTTGGCCACGAGGAATTGTTCGAGGCCGGCTGAGTCCGTTTCCACCTTAAGCTGCACCAACTGATCAATGCCCGCTTCATCTTGGACGCCCACGACCCGCACAGGCTGCGGCAAAACCAAGCCGATCTTTTTTTGAATGTCGTCCACCTTTCGCTCCCGTGCGCGAGAAATCCGTGGCTCAGTCTTACATCCCACGAACGCCACGCATGTGAAGATCGCGAGCGCCAGGAAACTCAATACAGCGACGGCACCGCGGCGACCGTGTTTTGGAGAAGGTTTCCTCACGGCGCCTTCCACTTGAGCGAGCGGCTGAAGGAACCCATTTCGTCGTACTCGCGAGCCATGCCCTCGCGGTGGAACTCACCCATTGCATCGTCGGTGATTACAATTCCTGCAATGGTGACACTCTTTCCCTTGTCCCAGTTATAGCGATCATAGAACTTATACTCCAGTTCCAGTCCGACGTCGTGGCCAGGCCCGCTGCCGCTGACCGTCACTCGTCCTTTCGTCCAGACCGAATAGCCGCCCACGGCGAAAAACCAGTTCGTGCTTTCGCTCTTCCGGTTGTAAGCATTAACAGCATGGGTGGATGTGATGTCGTAAACGCCGGGGGAAAGCTTTTCAGCGTACGCCTTTGTCTTCGCGACCAGGGTATCGAACAATGCCTTTGCCGAAGGTACCTCCGCCACCATGCCCTCAAGGTCGATCATGAGCGGGGTTCCGGTATTTCCCAGATAGTGCGACATGTGCTTCGCCGCGTCATCGCCGACTACCACGTAGGCCGGACCCAACACTTCAACGATGCCGAGATACTTGACTCTTGTAAAGATCTCCTTGGGTTTCGAGTTCCAAGGACCGGCACCTGGATCGGGCGTGATCTTCGGATCATCTGTGCCGACCTTAAAGTCAGCCGACGACGGCAGCGGAGGCACCGGCGGTGATGGAGGGGGAGCCGGTTTTGGCGGTGATGCAGGCGGCAGCAGCGAGTCGAGGCGCGTAACCGTGTCTTTTCCAGCTATTCCGTCACGCGATAGCTTTTGATCGGTCTGAAACTGAGCTACGACGCGCCAGGTCTCGTCGCCATAGATGCCGTCCGGCGCGTCAAATTTCTTAGTGGTCGAACGGGGCATTTTATAGCCCCGAGAGATTAGACCTGCCTGCAACAAGGCCACGGCATGGCCGGTCTCGCCCGGACGGATGGACGATTTACCCTGCGCCGCCTGTTCCAGCCGAAGATTTCCCTGAAATGCCGCCGATTTCAGCGCCATTGCCGGATGCTCCATGTCTCCCAGCGACGATCGGGACGTATGCTGTCGCATGCGGGGTTGCAGCAGCAAGCCTAGGGATATGGACCCTGGCGCATTATGTACAACATCACCGCCTTTTGCAAGAAACTTTCTAATAACCGGCGTCTGTAAATTGATAGCCTTCACGGTCTGGTATCTGGCACGGTGATCGCGCGGAACATGTGAGGCAGGGCTTCGGCGACGATCATGGCAAAGACAATCAGCGCACCTCCAAGGGCTTGCCGCGGAGACATCGGCTCTTTCAGCCAGAAGACACTGAGAATGGCAGCCACCACTGGCTCGAGTGAGAAGAGGATGGCGGCCTCGGTTGGTCCCAGCTTGGTCTGGGCCGTGGCCTGCGCCCAGAAGGCGAACACCGTCGAGAATAGCGCCAGATAGAGCGTGGCGAGCAATGCAGGCCAGTTCGTCAGCCCCTGCAGCATGTTCTGAGACCCGGCTTGCAGCGGCTGCAGAGCCACGATGGCAAGCGAGATAATCCCGCAGGTGATGACCTGTGAGCTGGCAAGAAGCCATGAATCTGACCTTCGCGTAAACTTGCCCATCATCACAATATGTATGCCACACAGAAACGCACAGCCCAGGGTTTCAATGTCGCCGCGGTTCCAGCCCGACCACCATCCGCCCGGCAAATGCACCAGCAGATAAAGGCCATAGGTGGCGATCACAGCGCCCAGCAGGGACGTAAGCTTTACGCGCTGGCCAATGGTTACGGCGATCAGCGGTGTGAACAGAACGTAAAGCCCGGTAATGAAGCCCGACTTGGCGGTCGTGGTGAAGCGCATGCCATCGGTCTGAAGCCAGAAGAGGACGGCCAGGACGATTCCCAGCCACATGCCGTCAATGACGCCGCGCCGGCGAAGGGGAATGCCTCGCGTACGCACAATGACTGCCATCAGCACGCCCGCCACCACAAAGCGCACAGTCATCAACAGGCCCACCGACATGCCACTGTTCAGCGCAATGCGGGTCGCAGGAAAGCCCAACCCCCAGATCGTCGCCGTCGTGGCGATGATGAGGACGGCTGTGCGGTGCGAGATTTCAGCGGATTGATGGCGGCTGTTTGTCATGCTGAAAATAGGAACCGCGGATTCACGCGAAGGAACGCGGATTCGGATTAGAAGTTGGCGGCTAGCCTTCTTGAATTAATCCGCGTTTTCCGCGAAATCCGCGGTTGATTCTGTGCTGGATCGTAGCTTCCTACAGCGTCGGGCTCTTCTCCTCGATCAGCCGCTTCACTCGCGCGATGAACTCGCCGATGGGAACTGAGCCCTCCGCTTTTTCCTGGCCGCGAACGCGAACGTTGACCTGCATGGTGTCCATCTCCTTGTCGCCAACGACAAGCTGAAATGGCACCTTTTGCAGTGCGTGCTCGCGGATTTTGGCGTTCATCTTCTCGTTGCGCAGGTCGACATGCACGCGCACGCCCTCGGCCTTCAGCTTCTCGCCGATTTCGTTGGCATAGACATGGTGCTTTTCGCCGATGGGGATGATCACTACCTGCACCGGCGATAGCCAGACCGGGAAAGCTCCAGCGTAGTGCTCGATCAGCACGCCGAAGAAGCGCTCGACTGAACCATACAGCGCGCGATGCACCATGAGCGGCTGATGCCGCTTGCCGTCTTCGCCGACGTATTCCAGCCCGAAGCGCTCAGGCAGGGTGAAGTCGAACTGCACGGTCGAGAGCTGCCACAGGCGGCCGATGGCATCGACCAGCTTGACGTCGATCTTCGGGCCATAAAACGCGGCTTCGCCGGGAATGGTCTTGTACGGAATCTCGCGGCGGCTGAGCGCCTGCTCCAACGAGCGCTGCGCCAGTTCCCATTGCTCGGGCCGCCCGGCGTAGGTCTTTTGGTCATTGGGATCCCAGGTGGAAAGCTCGACCTGGAATTGGTCAAAGCCGTAGGTCTTCAGCACGGCCAATGCAAAGTCGATGCAGCCGACGACCTCATCCTCGATTTGCTCGGGCGTGCAGAAGATGTGCGCGTCATCCTGGGTGAAGCCACGGACACGCAGCAAGCCGTGCATCACGCCCGAACGCTCGTAGCGATACACCGTTCCCAGCTCGCCCAGCCGCACCGGCAAATCGCGATACGACTTCAGCGAGTCGCGATAGATCAGGATGTGAAACGGACAGTTCATCGGCTTCATGCGATAGTCCGCATCGTCCAGTTCCATGGGGGTGAACATGTTCTGCGCGTAATAGCCCTCGTGGCCGCTGGTCTTCCACAAGTCGACACGCGCCACATGCGGCGTGAACACCAGCGAATATCCGCGCTTCAGGTATTCGCTGCGCATCCAGTCTTCCATCTCCTTGCGGATGAGGCCGCCCTTGGGATGCCAGAAGATCAGTCCCGGCCCGGCGAGTTCCTGAATGGAGAACAGGTCGAGCTGCTTGCCCAGCACGCGATGGTCGCGCTTCTTGGCCTCCTCGAGCCGATGGAGATAGTCGTCAAGGTCCTTCTTGGAAAAGAATGACGTGCCGTAAATGCGCTGCAGTTGCGGGTTCTTCTCATCGCCCAACCAATAGGCGCCGGCGACATTCAGTATCTTGAACGCCTTGATGCGCCCGGTCGAGGGAATGTGCGGCCCGCGGCAAAAGTCGGTGAACTTGCCGGTCTTATAGAGCGAGATTTTCTCGTCGGGCGCGGTGAACTGCTCGATGAAGTGGCACTTCATGAAGTCGCCTTCCGACTTGAAGCGCTCCAGACCCTCGGCGCGAGGCAGGAACTCGCGGGCGTATGGGATGTCCTGCTTTGCCAGCTCCTGCATCTTCTTCTCAATGGCTTCGAGATCTTCCGCCGTGAACGGCTTCTCGCGATAGAAGTCGTAGAAGAAGCCGCTCTCCGTCGCCGGTCCGTGGCCGAGCTTGGTCTCGGGAAAGAGCTCCAGAACAGCGGCCGCCATCAGGTGGGCGGACGAATGCCGATACACCTCCAACGCCTCGGGATCGCGCTCGGTCGAGAATGCGCAGCTCGGCATCGCTCTCCAGCGGGCGAGCAAGGTCGACCAGCCTGGCGCCGTTGGCTGCGGTCTGCGTTACGGCTGCGGTTCCGGCGTCGGCGCCCGGTTTGTTTCCGTTGCCGCCGGCTCCATTGGACGACAGCGGCCGGACCTGGGCGACTAGGGCGGCATCCGCCAGGCGCGGGCTGATGCTCTTCGCGATCTCCAGCGCAGAGGTGCCGCGCGGAACGTCTTTTACACTGCCGTCGGGCAGCTTGATATGAATGGTCTCGGACATAGTCTTTATCCTTGTTGCTTAAACTTCGATTCTAGTAGTGATAGCGGGCCTGAAGGAAATAGACGCGTGTCTCGCTGACCCGGTACACCAGGCGATGTTCTGGCGTGATGCGCCTTGACCAGCATCCTGCCAACTCATGTTTCAACGGCTCCGGCTTGCCTATGCCCTGGAACGGGTCACGCATTACCGCCTCAACTAACTCCATCACTCGCAGGGCGGCTTTCCGATCTGTTTTGACCCAAAACTCCAGGTCGCGCCGGAATTCGGCATCAAACACCGAATCCCGCTTAGGCGCTGCAGTCAAGCCCCATCTCCCGCCGCAGCTTCTCAACCGGCTCGGGGTTACCTTTGCCCTGCTTGGCGCGACGCAATGCCGCCAGCAGTCGCTTTGCGTTGGCCGGCGAGCGCAGCAGGTAGGCTGTCTCCATCAAGCTCGCCAACTCGTCTGCGGGAACCAACGCCACATCCTTGGCTCCCCGCCGCCGTACGATCACCACTTCCTGATCGTTGCTCACCTGGTCCAGAACGCTGGCCAGCCGTTCTCGCAAGCTTGTGTATGTGGTTTCAATGGGCATGATGTATATCCTTAGCTCAGCGTACAGGAACCCTGTACAGTTGTCGAACATTGGAATTCGTTGCGGGAGAGCTTACCGGTTGGCCGATGTTCGCCGGGCGCGAATTTCGAGATAGGTCATGCCGACCAGCGCGGTGGCGCCCGCCAGGATGGCGCACGGAATCGCTACATGAAGATAGGCATTGCGCATATCGATCCGTCCACTATGAATCATACCCCAGGCGATGGTGCCTAGGATACCGAAGAAGAGCCCGACGCCCATGCCTCCGGCGGTAAACAGCAGGGTCGCAAACAGCACCCTTACCACCGAGACGAAAACAACGGAGAATGCACTGGGCTTGGCGACAGGCAACGTCGAAACCGCCATACGCATTAGGTTACACCAAGCGACACACCCGCACGGCACCGCCAGTCCGGTTGCGGGTGGGTTACAATCGGGTTTCCATGTCTCAGACGTCACAAGCCATTACACGCACGCCGGCAGAAGTGATCCGCATGGCTCCGGTCACGCAGGCGGGCAACGGCATTTGCTATGCCGTCTCGGGCGAGGTCACAGCCTCGACCAGCGATCTGGAGCGCCTGGTCTCTACCGTGCCGCGCACAATTGCGGCGGCGCTGGGCCGCAAGGCGTACTACTTCGTTCCGCTCACCCTGAGCCTGGGCGACGAAACTCTCATCGCCGACCGCTACGATGTGCAACTTTCCGACAATGCCATCTGCCATCGCGATCACAACCTGGGCGACTCGCAGGCGGTTTTTATCTCAACGCGGCTCATGGAAGACAGCTTCGCCATCGCGTTTGAGTTCTTCATCAACATCGGGCACAACTTTGTCGACCAGATCGGCGTCTCGCAGGAGTTCTCGGATCTGGTTTGGAAGCAGGTGCAGGACAAAGCTCGCGGCGAGACCTCGATGGACGCCTACGAGTTGCGCAAGGTCGCAACCACTAACGGTCCTGAGTCAGAGAAGGCCCGCCACGAGTATCTGCTGGCCACTTTTGCTGACGCCATTGCCGTTTATCTGCTGTCGCTGTATCTCGACGTGGACTACCACGAGCTGCGCGAGCGCGATTATCCCTTGCTTTCGCCGAATGCATTGGCCGAGCGTTTACGCAAGGTGAATGAGCTGTTCCCACCGAATCCGGGATATGAGTTTGCTGTCTATCACCGGAGAAGGCAGTGACGCAGTGGGCAGTGGCCGGTCGGCAGTTGTCAGTTGTCAGAAATAGCTGCTCGTGGTCAGGTGCCAACGCGCCCGTGTCAGTTGACGCTCACTAATTGCTAATTGCTAGTTGCTAATTGCTAGTCGCTAAGAATGATTGCTCATCTGCGCGGACGGCTCATCTCCAAGCATCCCAACCAGGCCATCGTTGAGGCCGGAGGCGTGGGGTACGACGTCGCCATTACGATCCCGACGTTCACCGAGTTGCCCGCCGCCGGGAGCGATGTCGCGCTCCACATCCATACGCATGTGCGCGAGGATGCGCTCGCTCTATACGGCTTTCTGCGAGTCGAAGAGAAACAGCTTTTCGAGAAGCTGATCACAGTCAGCGGCATTGGACCAAAGCTGGCCATCACCATCCTGAGCGGGATGGCGACTGCCGACATGGTGGGAGCTATCCGCAGCAACGATCACGCGCGGCTCACCCGAATCCCCGGGGTTGGCAAGAAAACGGCCGAGCGCATGTGCGTCGAGCTGCGCGACAAACTGGAAGGCTTCGGCGAAGCTCCGCCTCTGAAGAGCATTTCAGCGGCGGAGGAAGACGTCATCTCGGCGCTGACCAACCTCGGCTATCAGCGCGCATTGGCGGAGAAAGTCGTCGAGCGCGCGGTCGCCTCAGCAGGGCGTGAGAACTTCGATGCAATCTTTAGAGCAGCGCTGGCGGGGTTGTCGAAGTGACTTGTTCTTTCAAGAATCCGATAACGGTGGACCTGAACAGGCCTCAAAACTTCCTTCACAAGTGATATAGACATCCTTCCCGCTCTCTGCCTCACGGATCAGTTTGGACAGGTTTTTGAACCTCTTCGACCGTGTATTTCTTTGCCTTCATTTCTCCGTGTCCTCCGTGCCTCCGTGGTGAACTCATTTTCCAATACAGAACGTGCCGAAGATCAGATTCAAGATGTCGTCGGCGGTCGTCGCGCCAGTGATTTCGTCCAGCGCATGCAG
Organism: uncultured Acidobacteriaceae bacterium; assembly: GCA_963747055.1. GTDB lineage: Bacteria > Acidobacteriota > Terriglobia > Terriglobales > Acidobacteriaceae > CAVVDY01. The sequence continues at coordinate 161,700 of CAVVDY010000011.1, forward strand.
CGCGTTGTAGAGATCGAGCAGGACCATCTCGTGCGGCGTGTTCATCGGAACGGCGGCTGAGGCTGCATCCAGCGCCGTTACCGCATTCTGCACCAGCCCATGCTGGCGAACGTTGGTGAGGAAGCCGCTCTCCTGCTGCGCGCCGTGGTCTCCGCTGACCAGCTTAAGGATGGTCTCTCGCAGCTCGTCGATACCTTCTCCTGTGACCGCCGATGTAAAGACTCCTGGCTCACGCTGCATGCCGTCGGCAGCCGACAGTTTCCCGGTGAAGATTCCCCGCGACTCGGTGTGCAGGTCTGCTTTGCTGCAAACCAGAATGCGAGCACGGCCGCTGGTCTTCTCAATCAGATCAAGGTCCATATCAAACGCCTCGTCCGACATCTGAGTGATGTCCAGTACGACCAGCACGACGTCCGCGTCCGCCAGCGCCTCCATCGATTTGCGGATGCCGATACTCTCCGCTTCATCCAGCGCGGTACGAATGCCAGCGGTATCCACCAGCCGCACAGGAATGCCGCCGATGGAAACGGTCTCGCTCACCAGGTCCCGCGTGGTTCCCGGAGTGGCCGTCACAATGGCGCGCTCGTGCTCCACCAGTCGGTTGAACAAACTTGACTTGCCCACGTTCGGGCGGCCGACAATCGCCAGCGTGAGCCCTTCATGCACCACCTTGCCGAAGGCGAAGCTGGCGAGAAGTTGCTCAAGCGGTCCGCGAACCGAAGCAATGCGCGCCAGTATCTGCTCGCCAGGAATTACCGAGACATCGTCTTCAGCGAAGTCGATGCCGGCTTCCATGACGGCGATCAACTCGACCAGCTTTTGCTTGATTGGCCGCAGACGCCGCGAGAGTGAACCCTCAAGTTGGCGCGCGGCGACCTGCGCCTGATACAGCGTCTGCGACTCGATGAGGTCGCGCACCGCCTCGGCCTGCGTGAGATCGATGCGTCCGTTGAGGAAGGCGCGCATGGTGAACTCGCCCGGCTCGGCCAGCCGCGCCCCGCGCTTCACCGACATCTCGACAACATGGCGCAAGACTACCGGCGAGCCGTGACAGGAGATCTCGACGACATCGTCGGTGGTGTAGGAATGCGGTTTGGCGAAGAAGGTCGCCACTACCTCGTCAATGCGTTGGCCGCTGGCGGTATCGACCAACTCGCCGAAATGCGCGCGATTCGGCTGCAACTCGCCTTCGCCATTCATCCGCAGCATCGACTGCGCGATGGCCTTCGATTCGGGACCGGATAGCCGTACGACGCCGATGCCGCCTCTACCCGAAGGCGTGGCAATGGCAACGATGGTGTCGTCGAGGTTCACAGCATTGGCTCTTGGCTTTTAGCTCTTGGCTTTTGGCGTTTCCCGCCTATTTGTCGTCCCGGAGTCGGCTTCCACCTCGAGGCATCTGCTCTTACATCTGCAGGACAGATTTTAGCCGGGGAGGTCTAGCCGCGCTCTGGCCAAGAGCTAAGAGCCAAGAGCCAAGAGCGGATTTCTTCACAACAGAAAGTCCGCTGCAATGAAGAACAGAAACCCCATCGAGATGAATCCGTTCATGGTGAAGAAAGCGGCGTTCAAGCGGCTCAGGTCGTCATGCTTCACCAGCGAGTGCTCATAGATGAGCAGCAGTCCCACGATTACAACTCCTGCCATCGCGATCTTTCCCAGGCCAAACGCGACCACCATCCACACCAACAGCGCAAAGGTCACGACGTGGAAGACACGCGCCAGCCGCAATGCGTTGCGAATGCCGAAGGCCTTGGGAACGGAGTAAACCTGGGTCGAGCGGTCGAACTCATAATCCTGGCAGCCATAGAGGATGTCGAAGCCTGCGCCCCAGAAGACCACTGCCGCCGTCAGTATCAGGATGCGCGGATCGAGCGAGCCCCGCACCGCGATCCAAGCTGCCGCAGGCGCAATGCCCATCGCCAGACCCAGCGCCACATGCGACCACCGGGTGACGCGCTTGCTGTACGAGTAAAGGAAGACAATGCCGAGCGCGACCGGCGAAAGCCGGAAGGCCAGCGGATTGAGTTGCCACGCGGCAAAGATAAGCAGCGCCGAGGTCACCGCCACGAATCCCGCGACAAACTGCCGCGACAGCTTGCCGGCCGGCAGCGCCCGCGTCCGTGTGCGAGGATTGGCGGCATCAATGTCGGCATCGGCCAGCCGATTGAACGCCATGGCCGCCGAGCGCGCCGCCACCAAGGCAACGCAGATCCAGAACAGCGTCCATGCCGAAGGAATTCCGCGGGCAGCAAGCACCGCGCCGGTGAGCCCAAAGGGGAGCGTAAGGAACGAGTGCTCCCACTTGATCATCTCCAAGGTCGTGCCAATGCTGCGCAGAAGGGCCACACTCCGATTTTAAAGGAGCCGACCTGGGGAGCGCGTTCGACAGGGTGTGATCCGCCGAGATCCGTCCTCAACCCGGCGGTCCTCAACCCGGCGGTCCTCAACCCGGCGGTTGACCGCTTTGGCCCAAACACGCTACACTTCTATGGTTTGCCTGTACGAGTGCGTTCCGTCAGGGATGCCCAGCGTGCCCGGGCTTCGTCCCGCGAAGGTTTCCTTTCTGGCGCTGGTAAGTGCATGTGCCCAAACGAATTGTGTGCCGCCTAAAACGCTGGCACGGTTGCGTGTTAGCAACAGTTTATGTTCAGGAGATTGCCATGTACGCGGTAATCCGCGCCGGGGGAAAGCAGTATCGCGTCGCACCCGGAGACGTCATTGAGGTCGAGAAGCTGCCGCAGGAGAGCGGTGCCGAAGTACAGTTCGCCGAAGTTCTGGCCTTTAGCGCCAATGAGGGTGAACTGGCCAAGCCGTCCAATGCGGTGGTCACCGGGCAGGTGGTCGAGCAGAAGCGCGGCGACAAGGTGCTCGTCTTCCACTACAAGCGCAAGAAGCAGTACAAGAAATTGCAGGGACACCGCCAGGCATACACAGCCGTGAAGATCACGGGCATCAGCATCGACGGCCAGGCGCACAAAGCGTAATGCTGACCTGTCAGTTCCTGATGATCGCGATGCCGGTCATCAAGCGGTTCCAGTCTGTCGTGCTTCGCTGGTGGCATGCTGCAGCTCGGCTGGTGTACCAGGTGCGATTCTGGAGACTGGATGGCGAAGCGGAATTCTGATGCGTAACGCAGCCGCGCAGGGTTGCATGCATCGATATAACAAGACCCCATGAGGGCGTATAACACAAGGCTTAGGTCCACGAGAAAAAGCGATGGCACATAAAAAAGGTTTAGGCAGTTCGAGGAATGGCCGCGATTCCAACGCGCAGCGGCTGGGCGTCAAGGCCTTCGGAGGCCAGTTCGTCTCTGGCGGCACCATCATCGTGCGGCAGCGCGGCACCCGCATCAAGCCGGGAGTGAACGTCGGCCGCGGCAAGGACGACACGCTCTTCGCCAAAGTCACCGGCGTAATCGAGTTTCGGAACCGCGGCGCAATGGGCAAGTTCGTGTCGGTGGTTCCGAAAGAAGCAGCTAGCAACTAGCGATTGGCTCTTAGCTCTTGGCCGGAATGGCGGATGCTTCCTCCCGTTCAATTCAAGAACATTTAGAATCAAGGCTCCTCTTTACGAGGGGCCTTTGGTCTTTAGCTCTTAGCCAAAGGCCAAGAGCTAAGCGCTAATTGCCAATGGCCGCCTCCATCAAACTCGTTGAATGCCCGCGCGATGCCTGGCAGGGCTTGCCGGGACAGATCCCGACCACCCTCAAGGTCGAATATCTCCAGGCGCTGATCAACGCCGGGTTCAAGCACATTGACGCGGTCTCGTTCGTCTCGCCCAAGGCGGTTCCGCAGATGGCCGATTCGGAGACCGTGATCAGCGATCTCGATCCACCCGACGACGTCGAGATCATCGGCATCGTGGTGAATGAACGCGGAGCCGAACGCGCCATCGCTACCGATGCGGTACACACGCTGGGCTTCCCCTACTCGCTCTCGCCGACCTTCTTGAAGCAGAACCAGAACCAGACGCCCGAAGAAAATCTAGAAGTCCTGGAGAGGATCAAGCAGAAGGCCGACGAAAGCGGGCTCGACACCGTCGCCTACATCTCGATGGCGTTCGGCAACCCCTACGGCGATCTGTGGAATGCCGAGGAGTTGATCGAGGGCATTGGCCTGCTCGCCGACATGGACCTCGGTGCCATCTCCCTGGCCGACACCGTGGGGTTGGCGACGCCGGAGCAGATAGGAGACCTGCTCGACCAGGTGTTTGCCAGGTTTCGTGATATCGAAATCGGCGTGCATCTGCACAGCCGCCCCGATCAGGCAATCGATAAAGTGCTCGCCGCCTACGACTCCGGCTGCCGCCGCTTCGATTCCGCCATCGGCGGCATGGGCGGATGCCCCTTCGCGCAAGATGTGCTGGTAGGAAATATCCCCACCGAGAAATTGCTGGAAGCACTGAAGCAGCGCGACCTCGAACCGCCGCTGAAGAAGCCCATCACCGAGCCATTCCGTTTGGCCGTGGATATTGCCAGCCGCTTCAGCGGGCCAAAGATGTAACAAGCCCTTTCAACCACGGATTTTCACGGATTACACGGATCAGAAAGGTTCGCCTTGAACTGCGGCCAATCCCTTCGCTCTTCTGCAAGAGGTACGAACGACGACGTTCGAAGTGCGGCATGCAGGTACACGGAGAATTTGTCGCTTCCGCTCAGATATTCTCAATTCCGATCCGTGTTTATCTGTCTTGATCCGTGGTTTGATTCCTACTCCAGCCGATTGATGATCGATGCCACATACCCCGCGCCGAAGCCGTTGTCGATGTTCACGACCGTGACGTTTGAGGCGCAAGAGTTCAGCATTCCCAGCAGCGCTGTGATTCCCTTGTACGACGCGCCATAGCCCACGCTCGTCGGAACGGCGATCACCGGCACGCCCACCAATCCACCGACGACGCTGGGCAGCGCGCCTTCCATACCCGCGCAGACAATGATCACTCGCGCCTGGCTCAACACCTCTTTGCGCGCCAGGAGGCGATGAATGCCCGCGACTCCGACGTCGTACAGGTGCTGCACCTCGTTGCCCATGATTTCGGCGGTGACCACTGCTTCTTCCGCGACAGGAATATCGCTGGTGCCGGCCGAGACAACAACGATCGTGCCTTTGCCGCGAACGGCTTCCTCTTGCGTGAGCGTGATGCAGCGCGCCAGCGAGTGAAACTCGGCCTTGCGCAGCTTTTTCTTCACCGCGCGAAACTGCTCCTCGGTCGCGCGCGTAGCCAAAACGTTGCCGGCGCGCTGTGCCAGCTTGGCGAAGATCTCCGCGAGCTGCCGCGGCTCCTTGCCCGGACCAAAGATGACCTCCGGCATGCCGACCCGTAGCGCGCGATGGTGATCGATATTGGCGAAGCCCAGGTCCTCGAAAGGCATGTGGCGCAGTTGTTGCACCGCCTCATCAGGAGACAAAGCGCCCTTTTTGACCTGCAGGAATAGTTTCTTAAGCGAATCGGAGTTCATGAGCGGTCGAAGGTCGAGATTATCACCAGAAGCGAGGGATAGTTTGTCATAGCCATCCGATGAACTCCTGGAAGCAACCCAGCCCAAATATGTCAAAATCAAACCACAGCGGCAGGCCTACGGCTTGCCAGGTTCCTCTCCTCGTGGAAGCGCATAACCAACATCGATTCGTTGCCGAGCCGTTTCATCCACGGCGCCTGTTTCGTGGTGGCCATGCGCAGACGGTCGCCGGCAACTTCATACGCCGGCAAAATCTGTTGCCGCCGGCGGAGGAGCGCCTCTTCGAGGTCGAGCCGGGCATGCACCTGCTGTGTCACTGCCACTGGCAGGCGAACCGTGCCTCGTCTATGACAGTCATCACCGTTCATGGCCTGGAAGGTTCGGCCGAGTCGCAATACATGATCGGCACCGGCAGCAAGGCCTGGGTCGAAGGCATGAATGTCGTGCGCATGAACATGCGCAACTGCGGCGACACGGAGCATCTTGGACCGACGCTCTACAACTCCAGCATGTCCGCCGATGTGGAAGTCGTCGTACGAACGCTCATCGCCGACGAGAAGCTACAGGCGATCTCGCTGGTTGGCTACTCCATGGGTGGCAACTTGGTGCTGAAGATGCTGGGCGAGTGGGGTAGCGCCGTTCCGCCACAGGTGAAGGCTGGGGTGGGGGTTTCGCCAGCGATGGACTTGGCGCCCTCGGCCGACGCCCTGCACAACCTCGGCAATCGCATCTATGAATACCGCTTCCTTCGCAACCTGCGGCAGCGCGTGCGGCGTAAGGCCGCGCTCTATCCGGGCCAGTACGACCTGAAATATCTGCGCGGGTTGCGCAGCATCCGGGACTTCGATGAACAGATCACCGCGCGCTATTGTGGATTTGCCGGCGCCCAGGATTACTACACCCGCGCCGCTTCCGCCAATGTTCTCGACTTTATTGCCGTGCCCACGCTTGTGCTGCACGCCGAAGATGACCCGTTCATTCGCATTCTTCCCGAGACGCGGCAGAAACTCGACAACAACCCGAACATCACATTTGTTGAGACCGCGGCCGGCGGCCACTGCGCGTTCCTGGCTGAGCCCAACGGCTACGACGGCCGCTGGGCCGAACGCCAGACCATAAGATTCATACAGGCTCAGCGGTTGTAAACCGGCAGCGGCCCTCGCAAGTCCTGCCAAATCTGATCGCAGGCGTTCAGCGTTTCTTCGTCCAGCGGGCCCTCTTCGCAAGCAGTAAGGTTCTCATTCAACTGCGCCAGGCTCGACGCTCCCAAAATCACCACATCGCTCGCGGTGTGGTGCAGTAGCCAATTCAGTGCCAGGCTGACGAGCGAGCGACCCGCGCGCCGGGCAATCTCACGCAGCTCTTCCACGGCCTTGAAGTAGCGCTCGTGCCAGTAGCGGTCCTGGTAGAGCTTGTTGTTGTCAAACCGCGTGCCCGGAGTGAACGTCTCCTGTTTGTGCTTGCCGGTGAGCAGACCACCCGCCAGCGGATTGTAGACAACGGTCGAGACGCCGAACTCCTTGCACATCGCAAGATATTCCTGCTCAATTCCGCGCGCCAGCAGGTTGTACATGGGCTGCGAGACGTAAGGGGCCGCCCAGCCGCGCTCTTTCGCCAGCCACAACATCTCGAACCACTTCCCAACCCGCGTAGTTCGACGATGCGATGTAACGCACCTTGCCCTGCTTCACCAGCGAGTCCATCGTCTCCAGCGACTCTTCGATGGGCGTCGCGTGATCGGGCGCGTGCAGGTAGTAAATGTCGAGATAGTCTGTTTGCAGCCTGCGCAGCGATTCATCAATCGCGCGCATTATGGCCTTACGCGTAAGCCCTTGCTGATCGGGTTCGTCGCCCACCTTGAAGCGCACTTTGCTGGCGACGACGAGTTTGTCGCGCCGGCTCTTGATCGCCTCGCCGAGCATGGCCTCGGCCACGCCGGTCTGGTACATGTTCGCGGTGTCGAAGAAGTTGATGCCGGCGTCAATGCAGCGGCCGATCAGTTGCGTCGAACCGGCCTGGTCAAGCGGCTTGCCCAGGGTCATGGTGCCAAAACAGAGGCGGGAAACCTTGAGGTCCGTGCGGGGCAGTTTGCGATAGTTCATCTCTCCAGTAAGTATCACGCTAACGGACCAGACGCAAAGTGTCCTCGCGTACGGATGTACCGTCGCGACCAACAAAAACGCCGGACGTTGCCGCCCGGCGTCAGCGCTCCTAACTGAATTCCTCACACCAGGAAGCGTCTGCGAACCAGCCCTGCGATACCCACAACGCCTGAGCCCATCAGGAGGAGACTCCCCGGTTCAGGGACATCGTTGTAAATCATCACATTGTCGAAAGCCCACGCAGGAGCTGCGTTCGGGTCGAAGCTTATGTACGCCGTATCGAACGGATCCGAACTCTGAATACCTGCGAAGCCCCCGGTGAAGTCTGGGTCCGAGTCTCCGTCATAGCTCAGCGAGCCTATGAACGTATTCCCGTTGTAGAGGGTGATCGTCGTGGCGTTGGCTATGAAACCGTTGTTGAGAATAGCGAAGCCATAACCAAAACGGGTTGCCGGACCGGGCAGTGACAGCTTCATCATGCCGGAAGGATCGCCCACGGAAACGACATTGGGTGGGCTAACATGGTTGGTTTCACCAGGACCGCCATCGATGATCACCTGGCCGTCCCCGAGGCTGTAGTTGAAGGTAACGCCGTTGCACGACCAGCCCATTCACTTCCGTACCATCATCTATGCCGTCAAAGGTGAGCACGAGCGTGCCGGGAGGAAAGTCATTTTCACCGATCTTCATCACGGTCGCGAGGGCACTGGTTGTCACCAGCAAGACCAGCAGTAGTCCGACGCCGAACGACAGTCGTTTCATGGTTTGAACTCCTCCTTCACAGGAAATTTTTTGGCTTACAGTTTGGGCCCAACGGTTCACCGAAACCCGGATCTTTCGGACGCATATTGCGCGCGCCTCGGGAAGTGGGCGAAATTGTAGCGCAGATTCTCGAATTCGGAACCCATTATTTTGCAAATTGACAGAAATGAGACAACTCCGGATGGGTCTTTGGCTATGGTGCGGGCTCGCGGTGCCCACGTTTTGCCGGATTTCAAGCTGCGTTACAACGGCTTCGACATGGTAATAAAGTGAACGGGCTGCGTCGCCGTGTTGATCACCTCGGCCGATTCAATGCCCGTCGGCACGAATCCCAACTTGCTGTAAATCTCCGATAACTCTGGGCGCACGTTTACGATGCGGATATCGAGCACCTCGCATCCCTGCGCTCGCGCATGCTCTTCCACTTCGCGCATCATGCGTCTGCCGATACCGGACCGCTGTTGCGATGGTGCGACAGCCAGGGTTCCCGCATAAGCCCGCTCGCCGTCGATTCGCACATAGATGCAGGCGATCAGCGCATCACCAGCCATCAGCAGAAGAAACTTGCCCGTCCGCATCATGTCCGTCACTTGGACAACATCCGTGCGCTCACCCGACTTGAAGAACTTCTCCACCGCGAAGGCACGGTTGATCAGATCGACGATGGCCGGAATGTCAGCCGGAACGGCGTTCCTCAGCTGAAACCCTTCAGAAGACATTGCCTACAGCACCGCCGTCTCGTGCAGCAGTTCGCCCTTGGCGAAGCGCGCCGGACTGAGAGCTTCAACGTTATCAACGACGCTTGTCTCCCCCGTCGTGATCAGATCGGCCAGAATCTTTCCCGTCGCCGGTGCATGCATCACGCCGTGACCGCTGAATCCGTTGGCGCAATAGAAGCCTTTGACCTCAGGCACTGGTCCAAGGATGCTGTGATGATCGGGTGACATCTCATAGAGACCGGCCCAGGCGCGCTTAGGATTGATCGCCAGATTCTCGAAGCAGGGCACGCGGTCGGCGGCGCGCTCCAGGATCTTCTCAATGAATGACGGCACGAAATCCGTCTTGAATCCCGGCGTCTCTTCCGGATCGTTCCATGCCAGCAGGAATCCCAGACTTTCGGGACGGAAGTGAAAGCCGTTCGTCATGTCGATGACCATGGGGATCGCGTGCGAAACGCCGTCAAACGGCTCGGTTGGCACCAGCATGCGCCGCAGCGGCTCGACGGGAAGATCGACTCCGGCCATCGCCGCGACCTCACGCGCCCAGGCGCCGGCCGCATTGACCACAGTCTTCGTGCTGACAGTTCCGCGCGACGTTTCCACCTCAAAGCTTCCCGAGTCGTCGCGCCGGATTGCGGTCACCTCCGCAGAACGCCACAGCTTCGCTCCGCGCTCGCACGCGACGGTGGTAAATCCGACCATCACGCTGTAGGGATCGACAAAGCCATCCGTCGGGCAGAAGCTGCCGCCGAGGATGTCATCGGAGCGAAGCTGGGGCACGCGCTCCACGATGTCGTCGCGCGTCACCATGCTGGCCTGTGTCAGCCCCAGCGACTTCTGCAACGTCTGATTGGTCCGCAGATACTCGAGATGCGCCGGCTTGGTCGCAACAAAGAGATATCCCTGAGCGCGATACTCGGAAGGCTGTCCAAGCCGCTCTTCGAACGCGGCATAGAAAGGAATGGAATACAGCGACATCTGGATGTTCGGCTGGGTCGCGAACTGAGCGCGCACCCCACCCATGCTCTTGCCTGTCGACCCTTTACCCTGGTGCGATTCGCGCTCGACGATCAGGACATTGGTACATCCCGCTTCCGTAAGGTGCCACGCGATGCTCGCGCCTACAATTCCGCCTCCAATGATGACTACGTCTGCCGTTTGCATAAGAAGTTGGTCCCGGCAGCATTGTAACGATTGAAAGCCGGGACGGCAGTGACTTAGCGGAAGGTTGTTGCATCGCAGTCCTCAAATAGGACCCATCATTGGTAATATCCGAGCAAACAGTCCTCTTGGAGCCTCCAGCATGCCAACTTTGTCCGTAGTTCAGATCCTTACCGCTGCGATCGCGCCTGTCATCGTGATCTCTGGGGTGGGTCTCGTCTTACTGAGTATCAGCAATCGGTACGGACGCGCACTCGACAGGGCGCGGGCATTGCTGAAGGAAATCGAACACGGTGACGCTGCCGCCGCTGGCGCCATCCGCCTGGATGAGCAACTGCAACGCACCTATCGGCGTGCGAGGCTCTTGCGTTCATCGATGATCTTCGGATCGGCCAGCATCTTCTTCGTCTCACTTACCGTGCTGGCGCTGTTTGCGGAGTATGTTCTCAAGCTCCCAATCGATTTCATCGCACTGCCCTCCTTTGCGCTTTGTCTTTTATGCCTCGTCATCGCGATGTACTACTCCATTCGAGACATCACGGTCTCGCTCGGCGCACTGGAGTTGGAGCTCGAAAGCGTACGAGAAGGCGGCAGCGAAATCCGCCGCTAACTGCTATGCGCCGCTGCCGTCCCCCAGATGCTTCTTCAGGAAGAAGTAGGTCCTCTGTCCGGCATCGAGCATGTTGAAGCCGTTGAAGCCGTGGTTGGCGTTCGGATAAATTTTCATTTCGTAGGGAGCCTGGCGGGCGCGGTATAGCTGTTCGATCTTGTGTGCTTCACTCACCGGCACTACGGTGTCCCGATCACCATGCAGGATAAGCACCGGCGGGAGCTGACGCACCTGCTCGGCAAAGTGGCCGGGCATGCCTCCAAAAAAATCGACTACCGCTTTCACCCTCGACTGCTGCGAGCCCAACGAAAGCGCGAGGTAGGCGCCCAGTGAAAATCCGACAATGCCGATGCGCCCGCGATCACTCTGGGGATGGTCCTGCGCAAAATCCAGCGCGTCGGAGATGGCGATGACCCAGGCCGGGAAGTTGTCGCGAATCGTAAGCGGACTTGCCCAGGTTGTCCCCGTTGTCTCGAAGAAATGCGGCAGAAACACCGTGAACCCGCGATCGGCAAGCATCTGCGGAAACTGCATGGAGCCGGAATACACTCCGCTGGAACCATGCAGGGCCAGCACGATGGGATACTTCCCCGGTGACGGCGGCACAAAAACGTCGATCGAGACCGCCTTGCTGCCGCTTAAGTACGTGGTTTGCAAATCAGGGGTCCTTTGGCAATCAGCACTTATCAATCAGCAATTAAGGGACGGGCCGCGATACAAGCGGCTCACTCTTTTCATGAATACTGGCTGGCCCTCAATTCAATATACCCGCGTCACAACTGCCCTGTGACCCACCTCACTGCGGCTTTGGTTGTCTCCTCTTAACCTTGATAGTCCCGTCCTACGGGCTGGGCGCGCAGGCTGCCGCGGAGCCAAACCGCAACCCCGATGTTGCTCAACGCGGCTTTTTCAATGCTCGCCCCGAAAGGAACTCATTCCATGCCGGTCCTGAACGCCTTCTCCAAAGCCGTGACTCGCGACTTCACCCTCGCCGAGCTCGAACAAGCCGCCCGCCTGATGCGCGGCTACGACCTGGTATCGCTGTGTGCTGCCGGCTCCGGCCACTCCGGCGGAACGCTGTCCATGATGGACATTGTCGCGGCGCTCTATCTAAAGGTCGCCAACCACGATCCCAACGTCCCTGACTGGCCCGACCGTGACCGCATCGTCTGGTCCGGCGGACACAAAGCTCCGGCGCTTTACCTCGGGCTGGCATTTGCCGGGTTCTTTCCCATCGAGGACGTGGTCACGCTGCGCAAGCTCTATTCGCCCTTCCAGGGTCACCCGCACCGGCTGAAGCTGCCGGGCGTCGAAGCCTCCACCGGGTCGCTCGGCCAGGGTCTCAGCATCGCTGTCGGCATCGCGCTGGGCAACAAACTCGACGGCCGCAAGAACACCGTGTTCTGCATCATGGGCGACGGCGAGCAGCAGGAAGGCAGCATCTGGGAAGCGGTCATGGAAGGCTCGCACTACAAGCTCGACAACCTGGTCGGCATCATCGATCGCAATCGCCTGCAGATCGACGGCTGGGTAAAGGACGTGATGAACGTTGAGCCGCTGGAAGATCGCTATCGCAGCTTTGGCTGGGAGGTCATCGTCTGCGACGGGCACGATATGCCACAAGTCGTCGATTCTTTGCAAAACGCAAAGAAGATTCCGGTCGCCGGCAAGCCGACGGTCGTCATCTGCAATACCGTCAAAGGCAAAGGTGTCAGCTTCATGGAGAATATTGCCGGCTGGCATGGCAAGGCTCCCAGCTACGACGAGATGGTGAAGGGTCTCGAAGAGTTTGGATTGAAACAGACCATCGCCTACGACGCCCTGCTCAAGAACGCCGCCGATTATCAGAAGACCGTCGAGGCCACGCTCGACGAAAAGATGCCGAAGTTCACCAATAACTACTGGTGGAACAGCGGCAGCACCATGAAGGTCGCCATGGAGCCTACCCGCAAGGGCTTTGGCAAGTCGCTGCAGAACAACGGCGACGACGAGCGCGTGGTCTGCCTCGGGCTGGACATCTCCGGCTCCATCACCATCAGCGACTTCTATGCCGGCAAGCCGGAGCGCAAGGACCGCTGGATCAGCATGGGCATCGCCGAGCAGTCGGCGACCGCCGCTGCCGCTGGGCTGGCGCGCGAAGGCAAGCTGCCGGTTTTCGGGACCTACGGCACGTTTGCTGCTGCCCGCAACCTTGACCAGATTCGCGTATCGATCTGCTACGGCAACTTCAACGTGATGATCGCCGGCGCCCACGGCGGCGTCTCGGTCGGACCCGATGGCGCAACCCACCAGGCGCTGGAGGATCTCTTCGCCATGTGCGGCCTGCCCAATATGGTGGTCTGCGTCCCCTGCGATGCCATCGAAACCCGGAAGGCAACCGACTACCTGCTGCTCCGGCACGAGGGGCCGAAGTACATTCGCTTCGCCCGCGAAGCCACGCCGATCGTCACCAAAGAAGACACACCGTTCGTCTTTGGCAAGGCCAACGTCATTCGCCTGCGCCGCGAGGCCGAGCAGATGATCGACGCCTTCGACACCGTGCTCGCGTCCCACTATATGGACGAGGGCGAAGACCTCAGCATCATCGCCTGCGGTCCCATGGTGCCGGAAGCAATGCGCGCGGCCTGGATCCTGAAGCAGGAATTCGGCTACGAGACGCGCGTGCTCAACCTCCACACCATGAAGCCAATCGACGCCGCGGCTATCCTTCGCGCCGCGAAAGAAACCGGCGTAGTCGTCACTGCCGAAGAGCACCAGATCGGAGCGCTGGCCTGGCGCGTGAGCAGCATCCTCACCGAAAGCCACGAGCTCTACGGTACGCCCATCATCACCGGCGCCATCGGCGTGAAGGACCGCTTCGGCGATTCCGGCGCGCCTTGGGAGCTGATCAAGGAGTTCGAGGTCAGCGCCGAGCACATCGCGCAAAAGGCGGCCGAGCTGGTCGCCACTGCGCGGGCAAAGAAGGAAAAAGAAGAAGGGGTGTTGGTGACGGCGCAGTAGGCCACTCGTTGCAGGAATCCAACGCTTCCATGCTGATTATTGACATGCGCCACGTGGCGCGTTACAGTTCAAAATGATTCGGAGTATCCGCCATAAGGGGCTGAAACGTCTCTTTGAACAAGAGGACCCGAGCGGAGTAAATCCGGAACATGTCGGCAAGCTGAGAAATATCTTGGCGACGCTTCAGGCCGCCCCGACGGTTGCGCACATGGATTTGCCGGGCTTCCGGTTGCATCCGCTCAAGGGTGAGAGAAAGGGCTTCTGGGCTGTTACCGTGCGAGCCAACTGGCGGGTGATTTTCCGTTTCAACGACGGTGCCGAGGACATTGATTATGTCGACTACCACTGACAACAAACAGCCAATGACAATGAAGAACCCGCCACACCCTGGCATTGTCGTGTTGCAGGAGTGCATCGATCCCTTGGGTTTGACGATCACCGACGCCGCCCAAGCCCTGGGCGTGACGCGCAACACGCTTTCAGAACTGGTCAACGGTAAGCGCGGCATATCGCCTGAAATGGCCGTGAGGTTGTCCAAGGTCTTTGGCGGCGCCGAACAGGGCTGGCTGCTACAGCAAGCGCAATACGATCTGGCGCACGTTCGTCGCGACCGGCTGAAGCTCAAGCGGCTCAAAGCGGCATAATGCGTCCGCACGGTCGGAACCGAGCAAACGCAAACTGCCTACAACCACCCCTTCGCCCTCGCCAGCCGAGCGGCCTCGACGCGGTTCGCTGCGCCCATCTTGTTGATCGCCTCGGAAAGATAATTCCTCACCGTTCCTTCCGATAAATTCAGCTCAGTTGCGATGTCGGAGCTGGCCATGCCCTCTCCGGCCAGACGCAGGACCTGGCGCTCGCGCTCGGTCAGCGGATCGGGCTCCTCGGTCCAGGCTTCGGCGGCAAGCTGCGGATCGATGACGCGCAGTCCGCGATGCACGCGTCGCACCGCCTCCGCCAACTGTTCCGCTGGCATGTCTTTCAGCAGGTAGCCTGCTGCACCTGCGTCGAGCGCACGACGCAAGTATCCCGCCCGCGCAAACGTCGTAAGAATAATGACTCGCACCGGCGTGCCCCGTCGCTTCAATTCCGCTGCGACTTCCAGGCCAGTCATGGTGGGCATTTCGATGTCGGTGATAAAGACGGACGGCCGATGCTGCTCGATAAGCTTCAGCGCTTCGTTACCCGTGCGGGCGCGGGCGACAACCTCAATGTCGTCCTCCATCTCCAGCAACGCGGCGAGCGCGCCCAGCACCATGGTCTGGTCTTCGGCAAGCAGCACTCGTATCTTGTCGCGCCTGGTGGAGGGCATGAATCAGCACTTGGCATTTAGCACTTGGCATTTAGCAAAGGCTAACCTCTCAGAATACTAGGTGCCAAATGCTAAGTGCCAAATGCTAATTGCTAGCTGCTAACGGTAATTGAATGACCAGCCGGGTTCCCTGCCCGGTCAGGCGCTCCAGGGAGCCGCCAATGGATTGCAGGCGCTCGCGCATGCCGAGCAGGCCGTTGCCCTCAGGAGCATCGCAGCCGCAGCCGTCGTCAGCAATCTCCAGCCGGCAATGCGCGTCCTCCCTTACCAGCCGCACCTCGCAACGCTGCGCTTCGGCGTGCCGCACGACATTAGTCACCGCCTCGCGCAGCACCAGCGCCAGCACCGACTCCTGCGCCGGACTCAGCTCCAAAGGCGCGGCATCGCACTTCAGGTTGACGCCCGCGGTCTCCAGGGCAGCCCGCGCGCGGGACAGCTCGGCGAAGAAGCCGTCGCTGCGATAGCCGCGAATCGCCTCCCGAACATCGGCCAATGCCGCGCGCGAGGTGTTCTCCACGTCCTGCATTTCCAGCTTGGCGCGCTCCGGATCGCGGTCCACCAGCTTGCGTGCGAGCTCCGACTTAAGCGTAATCAGCGACAAGGTATGTCCCAGCACGTCGTGCAGGTCGCGGGCAATGCGCTCGCGCTCGGCAACCTTGGCCAAGTGCTCGATCTCATCATTGGCCAGCCGCAACTCCTCCTTCTGGCAATGCGAGACCGCGGCGAAGTGGTTCGCCAGCCCGACCAGGACAATCAGCAGCAGCATGGAGGCCCAGAAGCCAACATCAAGGTGCAGGCGATACGCGTAGAACACCAGCACGGCGATTTCCACTGCCATCAGGACCAGCACGCGGCCTCGCTTGGTGCTGAAGCTGCCCGCGGCGGCGCAGTAGATGAGTAGGGTTGGCCCTCCAGGGTTGAAGGGGGCTGTCACGATGGCTATCGCCAGCATGAGGAGGGTACAGATCAGGCGAGTGCGGCCGCCGCGCGCAAAGGCCTGCAGGTAGAGCGCCACGAAGACCAAGCCGACAACGGTGTTGACGATCCAGTAGAACGGGCCGGCGTGCTTCCATAGCGGGGAAAGGAAGAACCAGAACATGAAGGGAAGCCAGATCAGTGGCATCCACCAATGCTCTTTGTCGGTGTTGGGATAGAACCACCACCAGATTTTCTTCAGTCGCTCCATGTTGCTAGGCCTTCCCCTATTGTCGCCCGGAGTGGTATTCGGGAACCAGTGTGTACCACAGCACGCCGGTGATTACCAGCGCCGCCCCCAACTGTGTCCAGCGGCCGGTCAACGCCAATACTGCGAACCCAATCATCGCTGCGCAACAAATCATCCATTCCAAAGTACATCTGCTCATAACTACCCCGCTCTTGGCTCTTGGCTAGCTGCTAGTTGCTAATTGCTGTCTTTCACCCGTACGTTTCCCCCTCATCGCGCCAATATCCATACGCCGCGAGTCCGAGGAACAACAAAGTCATTCCAACCAGCGCCTCGACGTGCCCCCAGACCGGACCGGGATATGGGCCCACATGAATCGTACGGAGCGCCAACTGCGCGACATGGTACGGCGGCAGGACCTGTGCCACGTTTTGCAAGACCTTGGGCAATAGGAAGATGGGAATCCACAGGCCCGAGCAAAACGACATCGGCAGATAGACAAGATTCACCATCGCCGGAGCCGAGTTCGGCTTGGCGAAGTAGCCCAACGCCAGCCCCATCGCGCTAAACGGAATCGAGCCGAGAACCAGCACGCTCACCAGCTCGAACGCCATGAGCGGAGCCATGCGCACGCCGCCAAAAGCCACGGCCACCCCAAGCAGAAGCACCGAGATCGCAATGCCGAAGACCATGGCGTTCACGATCTTCGCCAGGAAATACGCCGGCAGCGGCATAGGCGACGCGCGCTTCACCTGCAGCCATCCCTGGCCGCGCTCCATCGAGATGCCCACGCCAAAGCTGAACATGGCCACGCCCATCACGCCGTAGCAGGCCATAGTTGCCAGCAGATAGGTTGCCGTCTGCATGCGGCTGGCATGGCCGCCACCGGGCAACACGATCCCGAAGAGCACATAGAACATGGTCGGGAACATTAGCGTCGATATGGCGAAAATCGGCAGCCGCATGTACTTCAGGAATTCGTACTTGGCTTCCAGCGCGAACAGGGCAACCCATTCGCGGAGCGTGCGGCGCGGGATGGCGAGCGTTGTGGGCATTGTTGCAGTGGCCATAATGTCGTCCTTTCAGGATCTCTCTTCACCACGGAGGCACGGAGGACACGGAGGAAGCGAAGTCTTAGAAGCCTTCATGTGTCAGCCGCTGATGCCCTGACGCGGAGCAATTCATAGGAGATGTAGTCGCTTTTTGCTAATTGCTAATTGCCATTTTTCTGCGTTAGCGACAAGAACGCCTCTTCCAGCCCGGCGTTCGTCACTTCCAAATCCGACAGCCATTCATCGCGGCGCAACAGTTCGCGTACCACCGGCTCGGCGGCGCTTACCTGAATCTCGAAAGCCTGCCGATCTTCTTTCACCGCAACCACGCCCGGGATGCCGGCCACCTCGCCGAGCGACAGCCGCGTGGCACAGCGAATCTGCTTGCCCGCCGCTTTGGCCTTGATCTCCGACGGCGTGCCCTCGGCGACGATCTCCCCTTGTTGCAGCACCAGAATGCGATCGGCCAGCGCGTCGGCTTCGTTCAGGTAGTGCGTCGTGAGCAGCACGGTCTTGCCGCGCGCGATCAGCAGGCGTATCTGCGACCACATCAGGCGGCGCGCCTCCACGTCCATGCCGACCGTCGGCTCGTCGAGAAAGAGCAGGTCAGGGTCGCCGCAGATGGACAGCGCAAACATCACGCGCTGCTTCTGCCCGCCGGAAAGCTCGCCAAAACGGCGGTCCTTGATCTCCTCCAGCCCGGCCACGCGCAGCGTCTCTTCAACGGGCAGCGGCTTGGGGTAGTACGACGAGAACAAATGAACATGCTCGCGGACCTTCAGCGTCTCGGGCACGCGCGCCACCTGCAACATGGCTCCGCAGCGCGAACGCACCGCCAGGCTGCGGGGATCGCCGCCAAACACCGATACGTTGCCGCCATCCGACTTGGCCAGCCCCAGCAGAATGCGCACCAGCGTGGTTTTGCCCGCTCCGTTCGGGCCCAGCAGCGCCAATAGTTCGCCGGCGCGCAGCTCGATGCTGACGCCTTTCAGGGCAGTCGTCTCGCCATAGCGCTTGCTCAGGTTGCGAGTGCGCGCCACGCTCGTCGGCTGCGGCGCAAGGTACGGAATGAATTCTGCGATTGCGGTTGACATCGTCTGCTCCAGCCGGATCGTCGCGTCCAGCTACAGTTGCGATCATGCGGCAGCCGCGGGATGGTCAACAGTGTGGAATGTCAGCGCCGGGAAATGACAAATGTCAGGGCGAGCATCGTGCAGGAATCCGCGGGCTTATGCCATTTCCCCATACAACTCGGAGCCAACCGGCCTTATCCTAAGGCTGGACCATGCGCGCACAGATCAAGCTCGGCCGGATTGCCGGTATCTCCATCGGGCTGCACTTCAGTTGGCTCATCATCGCCGTACTGATCGCGCTCTCACTCGTCGGACACTTTCGCACCACCATGCCGGCATGGAGCAGCTCCCTGGTCTGGTCGGTAGCGGTCGTGACCTCCATCCTGTTTTTTGTGACTCTGTTGCTGCACGAACTGGCGCACTCGCTGGTCGCCCAAGCCAAGGGGCTGCGAGTGCGAGCGATAACCCTATTCGCGTTGGGCGGCGTTTCGCAGATCGAGAAGGAGTCGCCCGACGCCAAGACCGAGTTCCTGATTGCCATCGTCGGTCCGCTCTCCAGCCTTGTTATTGGCGCGATTTGCCTGCTGCTGGCCCACGGGTTGGGCTGGACAACAGGCGCCGAAGCACAGACTCCCGCCGTCGCTGTGCTGGTGTGGCTCGGCTACATCAACTTTGTCCTGGCGGTTTTCAACATGATTCCCGGCTACCCGCTGGATGGCGGACGCGTGCTGCGCGCCATCATCTGGTGGAGCAACCACAACGCCGTCCGTGCGACCCAGTTGGCGGCGCGGGTGGGCCAGGGCATCGCCTTCCTGTTCATCCTGTTCGGCCTCTTCCGCTTCTTCTTCGGAGCGAACTTCGGCGGCCTTTGGCTGGCCTTCATCGGCTGGTTTCTGCTGGAGGCCTCGCGCAGCAGCTACGCCCAGGTCGAAGTCATGGAGGAGCTGCGCGACCGCAAAGTTTCCGACATCATGGACCGCGACTGCCAGATCGTGGAGCCCCACCTCAGCCTGCAGGATTTTGTGGATGAGTACTTGTTGCGCAGCGGACGCCGCTGCTTCGTGGTGGTACAGGAAGACCGCCTCGTCGGTCTGATCACGCCCAACGAAGTCCGGCAGGTGGACCGCGAACAGTGGCCGCAAACCAGTATCCAGAGCGTGATGGTGCCGGCCGCCAGGCTTCGCACCATCGGGCCCGACACTCCCGCCGCGAAGGCGTTGGAGATCATGAGCAGCCAGGACATCAATCAACTGCCGGTCATTTCCGATGGCCGGCTGCAGGGCATCTTCTCCCGCGGCAATATCGTGAATTTCCTTCGCAACCGCGCCGAAGTTATGAAGCGTTGAGGCGAGTAGACAGGACGACTTGACCGCCGCCTTCGCTTCCTCTTTGGGTGACTCCAATCACCCCAAATTGTGACCTCAATCACCGCTCAAACGCCCGTCCTTGGCCCACACTAAAAAGTAACGATGAGGAGAACTGGGCATACCTCCGCACCCTCCCTCTGGTAACGATTTGCCCGGTGAAAGGGGTCAGCCATGCTGCTCGCATATCGGCTGGTAAAACTGATCGAAACCCATTCTGACGGGCTCGCCCGCAGCCTTCACAAACGATATCTCGAAGATCCCCGGTGCTCGGCTTATTCCAACGTTGCGGAGACCGAGCTAACCCAGCGCGTCTATGAGGTTTATCGCCATCTCGGCGAGTGGCTGCTGGCCAAGACCGAATCCGAAGTCGAACAGCGCTATCTGGAGATTGGCGCCAAGCGCGCCGAGCAGGGTGTGCCCGTCAGCCAGGTCATCTGGATGATCTGCCTGGTGCGCGAAAACCTGTGGGATTACCTGCAAAAGCACGCCGAGCTCGACCGTCCTGCCGAAATCTTCGGCGAAATCGAGCTACAGGAAATGCTGGACCAGTTTTTCAATCGCGCGGTCTACTACGCCGCGCTTGGGCATGAACGGGCCATGGCCGGATATCCGCCGGTAGGCCAGGAAGTGAACGCATAGGAGAGATATGTCCTGGATAGACCAGTACCGCAGCAAATTGATGAACCCCAGCGAAGCTGTGAGCTGTGTCGAGTCGAACATGCGGGTGTACATCCACCCGGGATGTGCCGAGCCGGAAGCACTGGTTGGGGCCCTGATGGCGCGCGCCCCCTTCGTAAAGAACGTTGAGGTGATGCATCTGCTCACCTTCGGCACTTCACCCTACTGCGCGCCGGAGATGGCGGGACACTTTCGCCATAACGCCCTGTTCGTCGGACCGAACGTTCGAGACGCCGTTTATGCCGGCCGCGCCGACTACACCCCGATCTTTCTCGGGGAAGTGGAGGCGCTGTTTGAGAGCGGCGAGATGCCGATCGATGTTGCCTTCATCCAGGTTTCACCGCCCGATCCGCACGGATTTTGCAGCTTCGGCGTCGGCGTCGATACCACACTGACCGCCGCCAAGTATGCCCATCGGGTGGTGGCGCAGGTAAACGCCCAGATGCCCCGCACCTACGGCGACAGCTTCATTCACGTCAGCCAGCTCGACGCGATCGTCGAAGTTTCGCAGCCGCTGTGCGAACTGAAGAAGCACGAACACAACCCGGTGCACGATCGGATTGGAGCGCACGTCGCTTCCCTGATCGAAGACGGGGCTGTCTTACAATGTGGGATCGGCGGCATCCCCGATTCGATTTTGCCCTACCTGATGGACCGCCAGGACCTGGGCATTCACACCGAGCTGATCTCCGACAATGTGATACCTCTGGTGGAGGCGGGAGTCATCACCGGAGAGCGCAAGAACTTCAAGCCGCGCAAGATCATTCTCGGCTTCGTGCTGGGCAGCAAGCAGCTCTTCGACTTCGTCGATGAGAACCCGATCTTCGAGTTCCACCCCTCGGCATACACCAACGACCCGTTCCGCATTGCCCAGAACCATCGTATGGTGGCCATCAATTCCGCCATCGAGATCGACCTGACCGGCCAGGTCTGCGCTGAGACCATCGGCGCCCGCTTCTACAGCGGCTTCGGCGGGCAGCTCGATTTCATCCGCGGGGCCGCCCGCTCCAAGGGAGGCAAGCCGATCATTGCCCTGCCTTCCACCGCCAAGGATGGGACGGTTTCCCGCATCGTGCCTCGCCTGGCTCACGGCGCCGGCGTCCTGACCGGACGCGCCGACGTGCACTATGTGGTCACCGAATACGGCATCGCGTATCTGCATGGCCGCACCATCCGCCAGCGGGCCGAGGCGCTGATCCAGATCGCCCACCCTACGTTTCATAACGAACTTTACGAGTATTGCGAGCAGCAGCTGTGGTTCCAGCGCAATGCTCTGGAGGAGACCAAGGAGAATCATGCCAACGCAATCGCAACCGCGCGGTAACATCACCGTTGATGTCGAAGAATGCAAAGGCTGTGGGCTGTGTGTGGAGTCGTGCCCGCCCAAGTGCCTGTTTCTGGCGCCCGAGCTGAGCAAGTACGGCGTCCATCCCGCCATGTACACCGGCCAGGATTGCACCGGCTGCGGCGCATGTTTCTACTGCTGCCCTGAGCCGGGAGCGATTACCGTCTATCGCCTCATCCCGCCGCCCAAAGTGGCAGGCGCGGTGATTAACACTAACCAGGGAGGAAACCATGCGCCAGCTATGTAAGGGCAACGTCGCCGTCGTGAAAGGCGCCGTGCTCGCCGGCTGCCGGGCCTTCTACGGATACCCCATCACCCCGGCCAGCGAGATCGCCGAATACGCCGCCCTCCTCATACCGGAAGTGGGCGGTACGTTTTTGCAGGCAGAGAGCGAAGTCTCGGCCATCAACATGGTCTACGGCGCATCCTCTGCCGGCCAGCGCGTGATGACGGCTTCCTCCGGCCCCGGCTTGAGCCTGATGCAGGAAGGCATCTCCTACATTGCGGGATCTGAGCTGCCCTGCGTCATCGTGGACGTGGTGCGCGGCGGGCCGGGACTGGGCAACATCGCGCCTGAGCAGAGCGACTATTTCTGCTGCGTCAAGGGTGGTGGCCACGGCTGCTATCGCAACATCGTGCTGGCTCCCTCGTCAGTTCAGGAGATGTTCGACCTCACGGTGCTCGCCTTTGAACTCGCCGACCGTTACCGCAACCCGGTCATCATCATGACGGACGGCTATGTGGGCCAGATGCAGGAGCCGCTGGAGATCAAGCTAAGAGACATCGAGCCTCCTGCCAAAGACTGGGCCGTCAAAGGCACCAAGGAGACGCAGAAGAACTTCATCAGCTCCATCTATCTTGAGCCCGACGAGCTCGAAGCCCATGTCCGCAAGCTGGAATCCAAGTATCAGCTCGCCCAGGAACTGGAGAGTCGCAGTGAAAACTACATGACCGAAGACGCCGACATTCTGCTGATCGGCTTCGGCATTGTCTCCCGCGTGCTGCGCTCCACTGTCGACCAGTTGCGCGCCCAGGGCGTGAAGGCTGGCCTGTTCCGGCCCGTCACGCTGTGGCCGTTCCCCTCGCGCGAACTGCGCGATACGGCGAGGACGGTGAAGTCGGCAATGGTGGTTGAGCTGAGCACCGGCATGATGCTGGAAGACGTGAAGCTGACGCTGGAAGGCTCGCTGCCCATCGAGTTCTACGGACGCACCGGGGGCAACGTGCCTATGGCAGAAGAGATTACCGCGCAGGTATTCGCGCGCATCGCGGCATTGGTGTAAGGGCCGAGGAGGAATCGTGGAAGGTTATCAGGTTGTTTACGAAAAATCGCCGGCATTCTATGACACATACGAGCGCAAGGCCGAACTGCAGCAGCAGACGCATTACTGCCCCGGTTGCGGACACGGTATCGCCCACAAGCTGATCGCGGAAGCCCTCACCGACCTCGGCGTGCAGGACAACGCCATCCTGGTGAGCCCGGTCGGCTGCTCGGTCTTCGCCTACTACTACTTTGATGTGGGCAATGTGCAGGTCGCGCATGGCCGCGCCCCGGCAGCCGCCACCGCGCTGAAACGCGCCAACCCCAACTCCATCGTCATGTCCTACCAGGGCGATGGCGACCTCGCGGCCATCGGCACGGCCGAGATCGTTCACGCCGCCAATCGCGGCGAGAACATCACGGTCTTCTTCATCAACAACTCGATCTATGGCATGACGGGCGGCCAGATGGCTCCCACCACGCTGGTCGGCCAATTCAGTACGACCTCCCCATGGGGACGCCGCGCCAACAACGAAGGCCTGCCGCTGCACGTCTGCGAACTGCTCGCCTCGCTCGAGACCCCAACCTATATCGAGCGCGTCGCACTCTCCGACATGAAGAACATCACCAAGGCGAAGAAGGCGGTCAGGAAAGCGCTGGAGATTCAGAAAAACGGCGGCGGCTTCAGCCTGATCGAGATGCTTTCGCCCTGCCCGACCATCCTGAAGATGGATCCCGTCGTGGCGCGCAAATGGGTAGCCGACACGCTGGTGAAGGCCTTCCCGCTGGGCGTCTTCCGCGATCGCAAGCCTGAGCTGCCGGCTTCGGCCAAAGTGCCGCACAAGACAGTTGCGGAAGCTTTGGGTGTGGACACCGAGGCCACGCCGGAAACGGCTACTAAGCATCGTCACCATACCCGCGAGGTGACGGTCAAGTTCGCCGGCTTCGGTGGACAGGGCGTCCTGCTCATGGGCCAACTGCTGGCAGAGATGGGCCTGCGCGAGAGCATGGAAGTTAGCTGGCTGCCGTCGTATGGACCGGAGATGCGCTCCGGCAGCGCGCACTGCCACGTCACCCTCTCCCACGAGCGCATTGGCACGCCGCTGATCTCGCGGCCCGAAGTGCTGGTCGCGATGAACGAGCTTTCGCTGCGCAAATTCGCCTCCAGCGTCATCTCCGGCGGGCTGATTCTCTACAACCGCGAAAAGCTGCCCGAAGACCTCAGCATCACCCACGCCCGCGTGGTGTGCGTGCCGGCGTCGGACATCGCCGACCGCCTGGGCTCAACTAAGGTAGCTAACGTCGTAATGCTGGGTGCGCTGCTGGAAGAGACTGAGTGCCTGCCCTCCGACACGGCGATTGCAGTTCTCGAAGCCACGGTGAAGAATCCGAAGCTGCTGGAACTCGACCGCCATGCGCTGAAGGCCGGCCGCGACTACGTGGACACCGAAGTCGAAGTAGGTGCCGTCGCGCAGCCGGACGGGTATTCGTACTGACCAGCTTCGAATCTGGACTACAGAGGCCGGCCCTAATGGCCGGCCCTGAATTTTTCCTGAACAACCCTCTTTAATCTGGACTGGGCCACGAAGTCTTGCTACTATCCCGGCACCCTGTCGTGGGGACGGCATTCTCGCAGGGCAGAAATGGAAGCGTAAGCGTAGCGGTTGCGCTCGCAGCCCCGTTTCTATACCCGCGGGTGCGCTGTTTTGGGAGACTGGAGCCTGTTGCGACGCAAGGCGCCCGAACAGGCAGCCGTGCCGCGGCCCGAAACCGGCATCAAAAGGCGGTTTTAGCCTCCTCGACGAGACAAACGCCCATTGCGTACCGGGCAACCGCGAATTCAGCCTGTAAGCATTACATCTTACCCAGTCAATTTGACAATTCATCTTCGGCTTCTTTCACACGGCTCCCGCAGATGTTGCGATCGTCCAAAACCGCACACTGCGAATTTCAGCATTGGAGGTTCCACATGCGACAGAAGCTATTCCCCACCCTGGCGATCAGCCTGGTGCTGCTGCTTACAGTTCTCTGCAGCACCCCGGCGTTTGCAAGCTTCGATCTCGACACCGGCAATGGTCCCATTGAGGTGATCATTCCCACCGTCGCCCCCATTATCTTTTCTGATGTTTCGCCTTCAGGCTCTGACATTACCCTGGTAGTGCGAATCACCACTCTGGTCACGAACGCCTGGTTCGACGGCTCGGCACCATACCACCCGACGGCCATTGGCGTGTACTCCAATCTTGGCCGCCGTCCGCCAAATGAATCGCAGACCAACCGCAACATCAACATCGCTTGCTTCTATGCCAGCTATCGCGTGCTCAACAGCCTGCTGCCCAATCGCAACGCTGACTGGCGTGCCATGCTGGTGTCCGTGGGATTGGACCCCGACGACAACTCCGAGAACACCACTACTCCCACCGGGATCGGAAACCTGGCGGGCAAATACATCATCGCTGCCCGCGAGCACGATGGCATGAACCAACTGGGCGACCTGGGCAAATGCCGGTACAACTGCCAGCCCTATGCCGACTACACCGGCTACCAGCCGGTGAATACCGCATACGACCTGCGTTTTGCCTCGCGCTGGCAGCCGCGTGTCGTGCCCAACGGAAACGGTACCTTCCGGGTCCAGCAGTTTGTCACCCCGCAGTATCGGCTGGTGCCCACCTACTCCGGCTTCAATCCCCACCAGTTCCACGCACCGCCGCCGATCGCCAGTGATCCTCACCACCGCAGCCTGTACCAGCAGCAAGCCGACGACGTGCTCAGCGCCTCGGCGAATCTCGACGACTACCGCAAGATGACCGCCGAGCTCTTCAACGACAAGGTCAGGGCTCTAGGATTCTCCGCGGTCTTCGCCGCGCAATCCAATGGACTGGGCCTGCTTCAATTCATCCACCTGGACTTCGTCACCAACGTTGCCGCCTTTGATGCCGGCATCGTTGCCTGGCAGGAGAAGGCCCGCTGGGACGCTGTCCGCCCCTTCAGTGCTATTCGCTACCTCTACGGCAGCCGCAAGGTCACAGCCTGGGGAGGTCCGCGCAAAGGCACGGTTCACGATCTTCCCGCAGATCAGTGGAAGGAATATGTGAACGTCGCCGACCATCCTGAATACCCGTCGGTATCCACCATGGCCTGCGAGGCCCACGCGCAGGCCGCGCGCCGCTACCTGGCTAGCGACAATCTCAATTGGAGTGTTCCGGCACCACAAGGATCTTCACTTGTCGAACCTGGATTTACTCCCCAGACCGATATCGTGCTCCAGTTCGACACCTGGACCGACTTCGCCACCAACTGCGGTGAGGCCCGGATCTGGGGCGGTGTTCACTTCCCGGCAGCGGTGGCAGTGGGAAGGATATTGGGCCCCCCGATCGGCGAAATGGCATACCAGTTCGTCAAATCGCACATCGAGGGCAACGTCGATTAACCCTACCCGTCCGGTCGCCAACCACGGTCGGACGGGATTTTAGCCTGCCCACAGACACCTGTCCGCTTGCTGCCGGTCCCTCAGCCGGACGGGTATTCCTATTGACCTGGCTTGCCAAAGCTGACCGAAAGGCCGGACGCCATGTCCGGCCTTTTTTGACGATTACCTGACAACAAAAACCTGCGGCCGCTGCTAAAATACGGCGGATGTGGGAGCGGCCTGTCCTGCAGTTACCCCGACAACGGCCGCCGGAGGCTGATGGCGAGATATGTTTTCGAACCCTTCCTCCTCGATGTGGATGAGCGAAGGCTCTTTCGTGGCAGTGAGGAAATTCGTTTAAGGGCGAAACTCTTCGATACCCTGCGTGTCCTGGTAGAGAATGCCGGCCGCCTGGTGCGCAAAGATGAGCTGATGCAGGCCGTGTGGCCCGACTCTGTAGTCGAGGAAAACAACCTCGATCACTGTGTCTCTCATCTCCGCAAGCTCCTGCGACCGGGCGAGTACATCGAAACCGTACCGCGTCATGGCTATCGCTTCGTCGGCGCCGTGACCTTGACAAAGCCCAGCCCAAAACTTGTCACCCTCGAGCCCGCGCTACCGCGCCGGGATGCTCCGGACCCGGAGGTGCAGTTCTTCACCACCAGTGACGGCGTCCGCATTGCCTACACCATCGGAGGCCGCGGGCCCGCCATCGTGCGCACCATCGACTGGCTCAGCCATCTTCATTTCGAGTGGAAAAGCCCGTTCCTGCGGCATTGGCTCACCGAGATCATGCGCCACAACACGCTGGTGCGCTACGACCAGCGCGGCAGCGGACTCTCCGACTGGAACGTCGAAGATTTTTCTTACGAGCGGATGGTCAAAGATTTCGAAGAGCTGATCGAGACGACTGGCCTGGATAAATTCGCCATCTTTGGCGGTTGCCAGGGCGCTGCGATCGCTACCGCCTATGCCACCCGCCATCCGGAGCGCGTGACGAGGCTCATCTTGAATGGAGCCTTTGCCAACGGTTGGCCGCCACCAGGCCCCGGAGCAACAGAACAACTCGACGCGTTGCTCACGCTGATCCGGCTCGGTTGGGGGCGCGACAATCCGGCATTCCGTCAGATGTGGTCGACTCTGTTCCAGCCGGACGCCGATTCGGAGGCGAGGAATTGGATGAACGAACTGCAGCGCATCGCGGCCTCTCCGGAGAATGCTGCCCGGATGTTATCGGAATTCCCCAACTTGAAAATGTTCGATCTGCTCCCCGGTATCTCCTGCCCCACGCTGGTGCTGCATTCGCGCGATGACGCTAGTGTTCCTGTCCAGGAAGGAAGGCTCATAGCGGCCCGCATTCGCGAAGCACGTTTCGTCGAACTGCCGAGCCGGTCCCACATGGTAGCCCCCGGTGATTCCGCATGGGACCTTTTCGTTGAGGAATTCTCGACCTTCATGTCGTGGCAGGAACAGGGCGCTGCTGCAGTGCGATCATTCGCCTGAAAATGAGGCACCACGCCTTCGCGTTCACTCCTGCGCCTCAGACGTTACGGTGGTCAACATTGAGAACGGCTTCGGCGCAGGACATGTGTCGTCAAGCAACTGGATTGAACCCTGATGCCGGTCTCAATTCGTCCCTGCAAAGGGAGCGCACGAAACCTTTGTGCAGTCCAGTTCGTAGCCGATCAAGGTTGGAACGAAGGTGTCGAACTGTGACACTCCAATCTTGATGTCCATGACGGGGGTTTGCCCACCGTCCACGTAAAACTGAACTGGCTGATCGAATGAACCAAGGAAAACACCGGGTATGAACGGACTGGCCGCGAAAGACGTAAACTGGACTTTGTTTCCAAGACCGGCCCACACCCTGGTTCCATCGGGAACCGGATCTAACGTGGTTATCTGAGCTGACACATGCTGGACGACCAGCCGATGGCCGGCGGGAATGGCATTGAAGGTAGCGGAACAGGCAGTTCCGTTGCATTTGCCCAGCACAACAGCTTGATACGGGATGCGCCCTGGATCCTCGACGTTTATGATCGGCAGTGGAAGGGCCGCCGGACTTTGCGGTGCCTGCGCAGCTGCAAATGCGGACAAGAGCAAAAAGGCGAGACTTATTGCGGCAAGTCTCAGCGATAGGCTTTTGCGGTCTTTCATTGATAGTCTCCTCTTTCTTAATTTGCTGTATTGAATAGCAGCTTGCTTGACGCAAGCGCGTACTTCTCTATGTGACTGGAGCGAATGTTCCACCGGGATTACACGACCACGTCTTACCTGGCCGAGCACTGCTTAGTCCGACAACTTCCCGACACGATTGGCGACTCCACATCGCCTGCTCGATCTGCTAAAACGGTCCCTTTCCGGAGAATGACTGGCAGGAAACGTTGGGGTGCCAGTTTACGAAAGCTCCGTTGGGATTGTCTTTCCATGCCCAGACATGCAAGGTATAGAAGGGCGGCAGACCAAAGCGGTTGGGGCTCTCGAAGTAGTGAAAGAGCTGTCCCATGAGCTGCGGCGGATTTCCCGGGTGAGCTTTGTCCCAGGCATCGGCAAAAAGAAGGTAGTCAGCCCCGATTAATCGCAGATCGCCCTCGGGGGTCGGTTCATAGATCACAATCTGGGGACGCCTGGCATCGATTTCGCCGTTGGCTGTGAGCGGCGGACTATTCAGGAACTCCTGCTTCAGAAAGTGCATTCCCATGGCGCCTGCGTCGGGCCCGGTTACGCATCCGAAAACAAGCTTGTATCCTTCACCTTCGGCAACGGATACGTTTTTGAATCGTTCCGTGGATTCACGAACGATTTTCAACAGCTCACCCTGGGAAGCTGTCAGTTGCTGATTCTGCGAGGCGGTTGGCTGTGTTTGCCCAGTCTGGACTAGGGCCTGAGCGGTGCAAAGGCTCGGCAATCCGACAGTAATCGTAAGAGCCACGGCAAACGCCAAGGCTCCAGTTCTTATTGTTTTCATCATGAGACTTCTCCTTACTCTTGTAGTTTTTGTTGTTTAGGCTCGAAGTAGAACTGTTTGTCGCTACGGACACACACAGATCACACCAGTGCTCATGCAATGCCGTCGCCCCAACCAGAGCGAGGTGGGAACCACGCTTTGCGCACCACATCGACTAACTTTCGATTTGCCGGAACCCCGATAGGCAAGCGCGTGCTCCTCGAAATGGAGTTCGTACTCCACCCTGAGTACACGCGCCCACCGGTTACGCGGCCGAACGCTGCTTCCCAGCCATGCTTTCCTCGCCCCCGAGATAGGGCAGCAGCGATGGAATCAGCTTAGGCACCGCCTGCCGGTAATCCTCATACTGCTTGCCGTGGAGCATGAGCAGGTCCCGCTCTTCCCAGCGAATAGCCATCAGGATGTACGTCGTAGTCAATACCGCGAACAACAGATGCGCGCCGGTCATGGTTGGCGTTGCCCAGAAGAAGATGAACCACCCTATGTACAAAGGATGCCGCACGTACCGGTAGAACAATGGCGTGCTGAATTCGAGGTTGGTATAGGGCTTGCCAGCCAGGTACAAGCTGACCTGCCGCATTCCGAACAGGTCGAAATGGTTGAGCAGGAAAGTTGTAATGAGTAGCAATCCAAATCCCAGCAACATCAGGCCGTTGATGGCCTCGCGAAGGGAGGGATTGGATACGTTCCAAACCACTCCACCTAGGGGCTGCCAGAACACGAAGAGCGCGAACATCAACAGGCTCGATAGCAGGACATATGTGCTGCGTTCGGCGGCTTGCGGGATGTAACGGGTCAGCACGCGCTTGAATGCGGGCCTGGCCATAACGCTATGCTGCACCGCGAACACGCCGAGTAGCAGCACGTCGGTCATCAGCGCCTGCCAGAAAGGCACTCGCACGGCCGAGTCCAGTGATTTCGGGATCATGAAATTACCAACAAATCCGATGGCCCAAAGAAAGGCCACCAGGCACGCGGCGTAACTCAAAACGCCATACAGAAAAACCGCTACTCGTTTCATAGATTTGCACCATCCTTTTTCTTGCTCATGCGGGAGCATTTCCCCAATTGATGGAGCGAGAGTAGCCCGACTTGTTTCGCAGGGTACTTGGACCGGTCTGGAATGTTTCTGACAGATTTCTGGAATGTTGCTGCGCACGCCAATCGCTTTGTATCAGGGCACGGCTTTAACCGGGCCGACACCCATGTCGCTAAAATGTCTTCCGCGGGATACATGAACTGGTGGAAGCGCCGAGCTTTAGCTCGGCGAATAGCTCGACTGACAACTCTGGGTTTGCCCCTGGAAATTAATAACGGGTGGCCGAACCGTGAAACAAGAAAATGGCCCCGGGAGGGGCCATGCACTACGCAGCTGCGATCGGAAGGAAAATGCTAGGCTGCCACCGCAAAGGTGCTCGTCGCCACCTCGTAGGTTTCGACCTTTGGAGGAGTCTGGAACATCGGATTCAGCTTCTCCACCAGCTTGGGGAACACTGTGTTGTGATACAGTTCGGCGTTCTTCCGGTCATCCCAGAAGCTGATCAGCAAACCTCGGTTGTGGTCCAGAAGGGCCAACTCGTCCTGAAAGCCAGTCTGCTGACGAAGCACCGGTAGAACCTGCGACTCGAACATCTGCATGAACTCCTTGCCTTTTCCCTCTTTCAGCTGGATTTGAACATTGCGAGTGATTTTCAATACAATAATCGATTCTCCCTGACGAGATGATGGTCCGTCGTAAGGTAACACCGCTCTCAACAGCGAAGGCAGGGGCTCAACGCTGTATCAGACCGCTTATGATGTCCGTCTATGTATTAATACTACCACAAGATAACAGGTAAAGCAAGTATTATCTATGAGTTACAAAGAGTGGCGGGTTTTTCCCTGTGAAATCTCTGACCGCTCGAAGGATGCTTGGGAGCGGGCGGCATGGGGCAGGAACACAAGTTCCGGCTAAGAGCGTTCCGCAGGCCGTCTGAGATGGTCACCGCAATGCCTGAGACCTCCAGCCCCGCATTGGCAGCTAGCCCTCAGAGACCTGCGAGGCTATAATCCCGCCATTCTGCCTGGGCAGACCACATCATGCCGGGAGTCTTCATCAGTTACCGTCGCGAAGACAGCGCCGCCTACGCCGGCCGCCTCTTCGACATCCTGAGCGCCGAGTTTGGCGCCGACAACACCTTCATGGATGTGGACGACATCAAGGGTGGCGATAACTTCACCACCGTCATCGAACGCAAGCTTGATGTCTCAGACGCCATGGTTGCCGTGATCGGCGAGCACTGGCTCAGCGTGACCGACCCTAATGGCCAGCGGCGGCTCGACAACCCAAACGATTTCGTTCGCATGGAAATCTCCAAGGCTCTGCAGCGCGGCATTCGCGTCATTCCCGTGCTGGTGGGCGGGGCCGTCCTGCCCCACCCCAGCGATTTGCCCGACAACCTGCGTCCCTTGTGCGATCGGCAGGCATTGGAAATTCGTGACACCCGCTTCCACGACGACGCCAAAGAGCTGATCGATGTCCTGCATCAAACGCTTCACGACACTGGCTTCGTCCCTCGAGAACTTCACCGCAAGCGCCTTATCCCCGCGCTAGTCATTGCTGCGGTGGTGATCGTCGGGGCTGCTTCGCTGTTGCTGGTTCATCAGCAAAGAGCTGCAAAACCCAACCCGGTTGGCGCGGGACAAGCTGCACCGAGTACCGGAGCCGCTCCGCAGTCCACCCAGACCTCAGGAGATGCAACTAGCAACTCAACCAGGCCCGCGGCAAACGTCGCCGGTGAGTGGCAGGCGACTGTGAAATACGACTGGGGCGACACCTACCACGAGTTGTTTGATTTTGAAGTTGACGGCCAGGAATTGTCCGGCACGGCCGGATTTCTTGGAACTCGTAAGGGCCAGGGTCGGCCCATCTGGGACGGCAAGATCAGCGGCGACCGCATCAGCTTCATGACCAAGAGCCTCACCACGATCACCGGCGACGAGAAAACTTACGAAGACAAGCACTACTACAAGGGCACCATCAAAGGCGACTCCATCGACTTCACCATGGTGACCGATAGCAGCATCGAGTCCCACGTACCGATTCACTTCACCGCAACCAGGGTCAAGCAATAAGTGGCGTCGGTGGAGTGGCGCGCGCAAGTAACAATCGAAGTTGGCTTCTCAACTCATGTAACGAGCTGCAATGCTGGATGCCCACTGCAGGCGATCGATGACTCCTTGGACCCGTCCGTCTTGCGTCAGTACCAGATAGGGCGATTGTCGACGAAGTATCTCGGAGTTGGATATCTTTCGAGACTCATCCGCGCTTTGCTCCAGGATTTCTGATACCGGTTTCAATCCGAGTTCCCGAACACGGGTGGGATTGACCACCTGCACAATGCTTTGTTCGTCCTGGTCTGAGAACACACCGCGTACCGCCTCGGGGTAGCTCGCAATAATGAGATCAACCGCCTGGCCCCCTCCCCTCTGCTGAGCATTCTGACAGCTGGAAAGATACGCCATCTCGAGTTGTGGGCGCACCTTGGCAAGTGCTCTCCGAAGCTCCGCAGGAGAAACGAGAACTAAGAACCGCCCTTCTTCGTCCAATATCACGAAGTGGCTGATATCAGTAAAGTCGGAGCATAAGGCCGCGACCAAATGTAATCGCGTGTCCCACCAAGGAGTAGGGCCCAGCCGCACGGCGACGAACTCAGCTGAGCTTGACTGCGCGATCTGTGCTTGAATGTTCGGAAGGTAGGAAGGACCCAAATCCCTGACTGCTCTGATTTCATCCATCGCCGGCATGTCTTCGACATGCTTTGTGGATTCCTCCTGAAGCACGGATATCAAAACCTTATTGGCGAGCTCGGCGGCAGAGTTAAAGAATGAAACCCATCTCTCTGCCTGAAGGCGCTTGCGAAGCTCGCGGATACGTTTTCCATAGTCCTCTTCATTGTCTGCGTCTCGCAACCGGCTCGGCCAGGCATATTCCTCGCTTAGCAAGAATATGAATCTGGTCTTGCCCTGCCGGGCGGCTGCGAGATATTCAAGCTCTGTAATCGACTTTGCATCGGGATTGTCTTCGACGGGCACATAGCCGTACCTCCAGGCAAGAATTCCGATGTAGACGCCGCATTTTGCAACGTCTTTTTCGCACAGCTCTCTCGGCCGGTCATCTCTGGCGGCGTATTTTTCCATGTAATCTACGTCGTACCCGCACTGGCGCAGAGCGTCGGCCACAGCCGTCCGATAATCTTTCAGATCCTCATACGTCGACGAAACATAGATCCGCTTCATGGCCGCCTCGCGTAGGGCAGAATTGTGCAAGAATACGTTGTTTTAGGCAAGGATTTTTGTATGGTTGGGTCGCTGAAATCTCAGGATCTCTCCTTCCCCACTCGCTCCTCAATCTGCGTTACCAAGCGCTTCGTCGTAGGCACGTCAATTTCCCACTGCGCCCCGCCGCGAATGATCGGCCCGGCGATGCCGTCGAGTTCCAGCTTGTGGCCGGCGTCCAGGTCCTTGGCCATGGAACTGCGCATAGTGCGCGGCGAAGAGTCGAGAATCGCCTGCACCCGCGCCGGATCAATCACCGCCCCGTACCCTTCCGCCACTGCCTGAGCTTCGGCAAAGGCCTCATACATTGTCGTCTTCCATGCCGGGTCGGCGAGGATCTCGCCCAGGTTCTTGCCCGAGGCCGCGGTCGTTAGCGCGAACGGTCCCAGGAAGCACAGCTTGCCCCACATCAGGCTCTGTTCGTTTTCGATGAACGAGCAGCGGAACCCCAGGTCGCGCAGCTCTTGCGCTGTATCGCCGAGCCGGGACTCTCCCGTTGCCGACAGATTCAGACGCACCGGCGAGCGCTGCACAAAATGTCCGTCGGCAATGCGGTCAGCCTCGACGGCGATGGTTGCTGGAACTACCCTGTCATCCCCATAGCGCGAACGCAGCACGGCGATATGGTCCACCCCGTTCAATAGCGGTACAACGGTCCGCGGCTCGGCCTTGATGAGCTTGAGCGCCGCCTCGAGCTGATAGGTTTTGGTCGCAATCCACAGCACCTCAGTAGGCTGCGACAGCTCGGTAATGAGCTTGACCCCAGTGGCTCCGAAGATTTCGGAATGCCGGTTCACAGCGGCCCTGATGGTGTCGGACGGCTGCTCCAGAATCAGTTCTTTGGGGTAGTTCGCTAGCTTTTCCGGCCGCACGATCAGGTTGACATTGTTGCCCAGCGACGCCAGCGCCGTGCCTACTAGCCCGCCGATCGCCCCCGCTCCCAGGATTGTGTATTCCATACGCCTGCGCTCCAGCCTCCGAACTTACACTAGCTGGACTGCAATCTACGTAGTTCGCTGGTCTAATACAACCCGGCCACACCCGCGCCCTTTCGTCGAAAAACAACACAAGTAGAACCCTCCCGAGCAACGCTGAAGCGGGACTCTACCCACAGCCTGTAAATTAACCTCCCTCGTTAGCGGGAAGGATCAAATCATCCGTCCGCTCCTCTGAGGAATTATGTCCAAATATTGTTGTTAGTTGAGATTTCCCCCACCTCTGTGGTCTTTACATAGCTAAAAATTGGCATAATATTCAACTCCGGCAACTAATAGTCACGGTACCGCGACGAATGGATTGATCGCTTTCTCGTTGCAGGCAGTGCTTCAGTTGACCGACGCGGTCGAATATTTGACCGGAGACACATCTGTCATCAGCGCCCGTTCGTAGGCTAAGCAATACAGGCCCCTTTTCGTAGAACGGCAAGGAGCCCCATTCCTTCGGGGTAGGCAATATCCAGGCCATGTAGTAGGCACAAGCTTTGGCAGTATTTGAGATTTATCTCAGGTAACACGCTCGGGCCCGTGCGCCGTTCGTCATCCCGCACAGACCGAACGCTGATAACAGCAACTTGGCTCGCCCGGAGTGTGCTTGGGGTGACAACAGAGATCTATTGTCTGTGGCCGCCGGGCGGGCCTCGTGGCACGCCTGCTGAGTAGCGAAGGTATCTCTACCCAAAAGCGGCCTTTGCGCCAAAAGCAGACCAACAATGGCCAACCATTGCCAAACTGAGCCCGCATCGGATATGAAACCGTCGTCCTGAGAGCGATTGCGGCAAGAAGCGAGGCATTAACGACAGTTCCCAGACAGGAGAGAAATATGAGGATCGGAAGTAAGCAGAGTCTAAGCGGAACCCAGTTGCGGTCGCGGTTATCTTGGCAAGTAGTGAGAGCGTCCATTACCGCGCTCCTCATCGGCGTACTTGCGCTGGTTGCGGTTGTGCCCGGCGTCCAAGCCAAGCGAAAAGCCGCACCGGGAGACTGGACCCAGGCCGACATCGATCACAGTATCGTGATAGCGGTCGCCTACATCGACACCCTTCAGAACCCGAATTGCAGCTACGGGACAGACTATCCAGAGACCGAGACCGGAATGGCGCTGCTCGCGTACAGCGTACTGGCTAACGGAAATTTCAACAACCTCTCCGTGTCCTATCAAAACCACATCAAGTGCGCACTTAACTGGCTCCTTCCTTTACAAGACGCAACTGGCTGGTGGGCCGATTTCGGCTACGAGACTTACACTACGGGTCTAGACCTTGCAGGGCTGAGTTGGCTTCAAGGCGTGGATCCTCGCGTGCCTGGCGCGATCGCTATGGGCCGCAATTTCCTCCACGACGAGTTCCAAGGCCCCGCGTACACTGGCTGTTCCTCCGCCGATAACTCGCCAAGCGCGTACTATTGCGGAGGCTGAAACTACGAAACGGACCCAGGCCGCTCCGACGAGTCCAACACCGGATATGCCATGTTCGGGCTACAGCTTACGGGTGGGATTCCTGCCGATCTCATACCTGACAATATCAACTGGCAGCGCCACATTCAGGAGTTCATCTCGAATCCGTTTGCGACCCGCAACGACGGCGGCGGGAGCTACCAGCCCGGCATCAACTCCGGATCATTCTCCTCGAACGCCAATGACAGCGGCTCGATGCTCTTCGGATTTGGCTATGACAACGTACCGGCCAGCGCTCCCGAGGTCGTCGCCGGACTTTTGTTCGGCCAGGACGTCCTCGACGTTTACGAACTGGAGCAGCCCACCTACAACATGGTCTACCACGGGGGCGCAGTCGAAGACGGCAGTTGCCCGATCGGTAACCCCGGGTGCGACTGGTTCTTCTCCGGTGGTGAGGGCGGCTTTCACTACTCGATGTTCTCGCTCGCCAAAGGCTTGGGCGAGTACATCCCCCCGGCCCTGACCGACCCGAACAACTGGTACGCCAAGCTGGTAGATCTGCTGTTGACCCAGCAAAATTCAGACGGCTCCTGGCCAGTGGACGGCCGCGACGATGCTACCGCACTGGTTGCCACCGTCTTCTCCATTTCCTCGGAGGGACTGGTTGGCGTCCCCGGTTACATTGAGATTTGTAAGGCATCCGATCCGGTTCACCCGGTGACGGGGACGTTTACGTTCACGGCAACGACTCCGGGCTTCAATAGTGGTCCGGTCTCGGTTCCCGTTGGACAGTGCTCAGGATCTATCAAGGTGCCTTCCGGCGGGGTTACCGTCACCGAAACACCGGTAATCGGCGTCGCGGTCTCCGATGTCACCGCTTTCGCATATGACGAGCTGGGATTCCTGCACAATGAATTGAATTCCTGGACTCAGCCGGATCTGCACGCTATCGTGAATGTCATGGGAGGCGATGAGGATGAGGAAACTCTCACCACCTTTACGAACTATGAAGCGCCACCGGGACTGTTGAAGCTCTGTAAGATAGCAGGGGACCGTTTCACACTCGGTCAAGTCTTCACCTTTACGGTAACCAGCGGGCAAAACCAGCAACAGTACATGGTGACAGCCGGCCCGGCGGATCAAGGAGGCTACTGCGTGTTGGCTAGCAACTTCCCGGTTAATACGCAGGTGACGATTAAGGAGACACCCATGCCTCCCTATTTCCCGTCGGGCATCACGGTAAATGAGGGTCAGCTTATGGCGTGCAATCCCGATTCCCCTTACTGCACGGTCGCGACCATCATGCCCGGCATCACGGAAGTGAGCTTTACAAATATCTTGGCACAGAAGAATTGTTTAGAGTGCGCGAAGAATAGGCAGCTGACCCATTGACCTAGGGGTATCCGCCTCTGTTTCGGGGCGGGTGGCCCGGCCAAGCGTTCTGAGTAGAGAAGACACTGTAGGGTGCCCCATCCAACCTTCCTTTGGTTGGGTGGGGATTTTAGCTTTTCCTCTTCCCAATCAGACTATGGGTTGGAAGGAGACACAGGGATGGAGGCGCACGAAAACCCTGGCCCAAACCGGCTCGGACGGGGCGCCCCTTAGGAATGTAGCTTGGGCCACCCGCGGCGGGATGGGCTTAGCTTAGAACATTCTGTTGAACGAGAGAGGAGCGTTCAAAATGAACAAGCAGTGGTCATGGATTGCGCAATGTTATTTCTGTCGCTTTAGCCTAGCGCACGTCAGTTTTCCACCATTGCCTTCTAATCCTTTGTGTCTAGCACCGACATCGCGATGGCCGAAAACGGAAACCATGCAACTATCGCGTTCAACTTTGCCGGGAATAAATTTGTCGGATCGGTCTATGTGGGCGCCAACAACAACCAACTCTATTCGACTAACCTCAGTGGCAGCGTTGTCACGCCGTTCGGCCAACCAATTCCTAATGCCTCCGGTGAGGTCGTAGTGGGCGCAGCGCTCGGCCAGAACCAGGGCGGATGGACTGCCGGCGACATCTATGCAGGCTCGCAAGCCAACGGTCAGATCTACCACTTCGCCAATAACGGCGGCACGCCGAACTTGTTCGTGACGCTCCCGCCTGTGGCTGGGGTCGTGCGTCAAATTTTCTTTGACCCGGGCTCCAGCTTCAACGGCAACATGCTGGTGACTACCAATTCGGGGAACATCTATCAGATCGACCATACCGGCGCCTGCATCCCCGTGCTGGACTGCAGCACCCCGCTGGCAATGGTCGGAGAGGATACGGAAGGCATCGATGTCGCCACCGCCTGGGGACCTTACACCGGCTACTTGCTGGTCGCCTCCGAGGTCTCCGGCACCATTCGGCTTATCAGCCCGTCTGGCCAAATCACGGTGGTCGGATCTGTGGGGTCATTTCCGGGCGCGGAGACGGTCAGCTTTGTGCCGCTGAATCTCGACGTAAACGACCCCTTGCAGGGCTTTTATGTCGCCAATTACCCCAATGATATCCAGTTCGCTGCTGCGAGCAACTTCACGGGCCTGTTGGGAGATGCCATTGTTACCGACGAATATGGGGGCAGCACTGC
Source organism: uncultured Acidobacteriaceae bacterium (assembly GCA_963747055.1). Classification (GTDB taxonomy): domain Bacteria; phylum Acidobacteriota; class Terriglobia; order Terriglobales; family Acidobacteriaceae; genus CAVVDY01. Next base: position 200,417 of record CAVVDY010000011.1, read on the forward strand.
TTGGGATGTGCACTACGACGGCGGTACCGACACCTTCACCCAAGCCCGGTTCACTTTTACCGGGAACCAGATCCAGCAGTTTGAAGACGGTATCTTTGTGACTTCTCAACGTGAACCTGGGCCTGGTTACCTCGAGATTTGTAAGGCATCCGATCCGAATCACCCGGTGACCGTGATATTTACGTGCAGGCAAAAATTTTCGGCTTCAATAGCGGTCCGATCGCGGTTCCCGTTGGACAGTGCTCAGGATCTATCAAACTGCCTTCCGGCGCTGTTACCGTCACTGAAACACCGGTGCTCGGGGTCGCGGTCTCCAATGTCATCGCTTACGCATACGACGAACTGGGGTTCTGGCACAACGAATTGAATTCCTGGATTCAGCCGGACCTGCAGGCTATCGTGAATGTCATGGCAGGCGATGAGGATGAGGAAACCCTTACGACCTTTACGAACTATGCAGCGCCACCGGGACTGCTGAAGCTCTGTAAGATAGCAGGGGACCGTTTCACACTCGGTCAAGTCTTCACCTTTACGGTAACCAGCGGGCAAAACCAGCAACAGTACATGGTGACAGCCGGCCCGGCGGACCAAGGAGGCTACTGCGTGTTGGCTAGCAACTTCCCGGTTAATACGCAGGTGACGATTAAGGAGACACCCATGCCTCCCTATTTCCCGTCGGGCATCACGGTAAATGAGGGTCAGCTTATGGCGTGCCAGCCCCCTTCCAATTACTGTGCGGTCGCCAGCATCGTGCCAGGCATTACCGAAGTGACGTTTACGAATAGACGTAGGAAAATTTGTTTAGCGTGCGAAAACAATCAATAGGATAGGGTCCCGCGCCGTCCTCTCGCGCTACTGATCCAAATACGCGTGGCGCCGCTAGAGCATTTCTAATTTAAGTATTAACATTTCTGTGCGATAATAGTCTCGCCGTCGGGAGGCGGCTGGGATGCACTCCTATTCGCAAGACCTGCGGGATCGTGTGCTGTGGGCGTTGGAGCGCGGAGAGGGACCGTCGGCCATCGCGCGGCGGCTAGAGGTCAGCCGGGTCTGGGTCTATCAAGTGCGGGACCGCAGACAAACCACGGGGCTGCGAACGAGTTTGCCGATGGGCGGCCATCGCCGTTCCTGAAACGCCGACCTAGAGCCGAAGTGCGGGCCTGATCAAGCGGAACCCGACCTGGCGTTGCAGCAGATTTGCGACCGGTTGGCGGGTCAGGGAATTGCCATTAAGTCCGGGGCGCTATGGCATCAGTTGAACAAGTGGAATCTGACCTTCAAAAAAAACCCTGCACGCCGACGAGCAAGCACGCGCGGACGTGGTCGCGGCGCGCCGGGCGTGGAGCCAAGCTCTGCCCGCGATGAACGTCGAAAAGCTCGTGTTCATCGATGAAACCTGGACTTCGACCAACATGACTCGACGCTACGGCCGTGCCCCCCGTGGGCAGCGTTGTCGCGCTTCGGCGCCCTACAGTCAGTGGCAGATCACCACCTTTGTCGGCGCTCTGCGCCGCCACGGGATCTCCGCCACCATGGTGATCGACGAACCGATGGATGGCGAGGTATTCCTCGCCTACCTCGAGCAGGTGCTGGTCCCCACCCTCTCCCCCGGAGAGATGGTCATCCTCGACAATCTGGGCAGCCACAAGGTGGCTGGCGTGCTCCAAGCCATCCAGGGCGCTGGCGCAACCCTGCTCTATTTGCCGCCCTATTCCCCCGACCTGAACCCCATCGAAAACTTCTTCGCCAAGCTCAAGGCCTTGCTGCGTAAGGCGGCCAGGCGGTCCACCGAGACTCTCTGGGAAGAAATCGGAACTCTGCTGCAGTCGGTTTCCTCGGAGGAATGCTTACACTACTTCACGGCCTGCGGGTATGTAAACACATAAATTAGAAACGCTCTAATCCTTGGCCATCGCGTAGTAGCCCTGACGAGCCTGTACCTTCAAGTCGCCACCCTTGGCTTTGATCTGGATCTTGCGATAGGAGCCGTCTAGTTTGTTGTTGGTCGGGGTGTAGCCGATGTTGTACTGGCTGCGCAGTTCGTTCTGGATCTGGTCGAAGGCCTGGCGCACCTTCTCCTGCTTGTTGCCGACCTCGATCACCCGCCCGCCGGTTTCCTCGGCCAGTTTTTTCATGGCGGAATCGCCGCTGTATCCCATACCGCCATAGAAGCCACGATCGGCGATCAGGATCACGTAGCAGATTGCGTCCGCTTTTTGCGCCGCTTCGATGGCGTCCTGAATTCGCATCCGGCTGCCTTCATCCTCGCCATCGGTAAAGATGATCATGGCCTTGCGGCCCACTTCATTCTTCAGCTTCTCATCGGCGCCCAGGAAGATCGCATCGTATAGCGCCGTGCTGCGCGGATGAGCGTTGGGCACCGGCCCTCCCCCCATGCCAGGCATGCCTCCTCCGGAAGCGCCGCCGCTGATCTGGAGTTTGTCGAGGGCATGGGCAAGCTGGTTAGCGCTGCTGGTGAAGTCCTGGTCGAGGTCGATATCGGAGTCGAAGTTGATAAGGAAGGCTAGGTCTTTGGGCCGAAGAACGCTGCGCAGAAACTCGGTGCATGTCTCCTGCTCGATGGGCAGCACGTGCATCTGGCTGGGACTGGTGTCGATCAGAATGCCCAGCGTAAGCGGCTGGTTGGACTCGGCCGAGAAGTACTTAATCACTTGCGGCTTGCCGTCTTCGTAGACTTCGAAGTCGGTCTTCGTCAGGTTGGGGATCAGCATGCCATGCTTGTCCTTCACGTTGAAGAACAGGTTGACGACGTTGACTTGCGCCTTGAATGTCTGTAGCGGCTCTTCGTTGCCTGGTTCCTGGGACGAAGGCGGCGCCTGCTGGTCTTGCGGCTGGGAGGCGGGCGCCTGAGATTGCGCCGCCAAACAGACACTGAAAAATGAAACCAGGCCGGCGGCAATCGCAGTCCGGCAAACTCGCATCAACAACATGGCCTCTCGATTCTTGCGGATGGGTCTATTGTATTGCATATCCCGCATAGGTGACTTCGCCGGTCAGCATGACAGCCAATCGGCTGGCGTATACTGAGCGTAGTTTCGCCATCCTGGAGACCAGAACGCCTGCCATGTTCAATCGGCGATTGAGCCATTGGAGTCTGTGTGCCGCTTTGACGATGTCGGCACTGTTCCTCGCCCCCATTTCCCTTCTCTCGCAGGAGAAGCTGCCGGACGCCCCTGCGCCTCAGAACAACGCTCCATTGCCACAGGTCAAGGTGCCGTCACCGAACACGAGCGACGATCAAGGGGAATCCTCATCAGCAGCAAACCCGGAATCGGGGCCGAATACTCGCCCGGCCGACTCGGCAGATACAGGGCAGCAGAATCCGGAGCCGCCGCCGCCCGGTTCGCAGCAGATCAAGACCATCCCCCAGGGCCAGGCCTCACAGGCGCCAGGCAGCGGCGTGGACGAGCTGTTCAAGCTTAGAGTCAACGTGAACTTCGTGTCGGTCCCCGTCACGGTGAAGGACCACGATGGGCACCTTGTGGCTGGACTGTTGCAAAAAGATTTCAGCATCTACGAAGACGGTGTTCCCCAGAAGATTACTTTCTTTACCAGCGATCCGTTCCCGCTTTCGACGGCACTGGTGATTGACGTCGGATTGCCGGAGACGACCTTAAAGAAGGTCAGTCAAACCTACTCTGCTCTGACAGGAGCCTTCGGCCCATTCGACAACACCGCCGTGTTTACCTATGGGAACTCGGTCACCAAGCAGTCCGACTTCGGTAATGCGCAAAGACTGCAGATCGCTTTGCAGCGCATCCGCGACATGGAAGGAAATACACCCGGACCGGTACAACTCGGCGGGCCGTTTGGCTCAGGCCCTAGTGTCAACAGTAAGCCCGTCGATCCGGGACGCTTGCAGGTGAACACTCCTTCGCGCCCGTCGGCGGTACTGAACGACGCAATCCTGATGGCGGCGCAGGACCTCTCGCACCAGTCGCGCGAAACGCGCAAGATCATCTTTGTGGTCAGCAATGGCCGTGAGTACGGCAGCCGGGCCAGCTATGCACAAGTGCTCAAAGTGCTGTTAACCTACAATATCGCCGTGTACGCGATCGGTGTCGACTCCGCCGCCATGCCCGGCTATCGCGAGTTGGGCAAGCTGCACATCCCCACCCAGGGTTTCACCGACATCCTTCCCAAATATGCCAACGCCACCGGCGGTGACGTGCTGAATGAAATGTCGCGTGAGGCAATTGAAGACGCCTACCAGCAGATCACACTACAGGCGCGCAACCAGTACACGCTGGGATACAACACGACGCAAAGCCCGTCCAGCAAGTACCGCGATATCGAAGTGAGGGTGAAGCGCCCGGGACTGCTGGTGTCCGCCAAGCACGGGTACTATCCGCTGCCGCCGCAGCGGGAGAAGCCGGAATCGGCTTCTCAGCAGAGTTCGCCCGGCGCTCAACAGAATTCGAACACCCAGCCGCAATAAATCTTCTATTGGCTGAGCCGCAGCGATGCGGCGCCGAGGATGCGCCCGAAATCACCCTGCTGCGTGAAGACAATCAGCTTGATGTTGGCCGGGGTCCAATCTCGTTTGACCGGCACTTCGACTTTCTTATCGAAGCTGCCTTTTGATAGCGAGCCCAGCGTGCGTAACTCGCGGACAACGCCGGCATGGTGCAAAGTGCGGCCGTCATTCTCGCCGCCTTTGACCTCAGTGGACAAGCCATCTTCGGTTATGGCGAGGAAGACCTTGCCCTTCGCGCCACTGGACCTCACCGAGACCTGAAATGCGTCGCCGCTCAGCTTCGTCAATGAGACCGTTGCCGGCATTTCCTGCTTGGAGGCTGCAGTGATCTCGCGCTTTACCTGAGCACTGTCGTTACCCACGAACTGACGCTCCCCGTCGATCACCATCTGTGGCGTGTAGGGCGAAGCCAGCCCGAAGTGCTGCGCGTACCCTTGCTGGCGCAAGGTAAGCTGCGCCGAAGAGAAACGGTCGGTCCAGCCAATGTGGTTCCAATAGTCGACGTGTTCTCCGAGCACGATGACGTCAGGAGCGGTCGGCCCACTCAACTGGCTAAGCTGAACCAGCAACGCGTCGGCGGGAGGACAGCTCGAGCATCCCTCCGAAGTAAAAAGTTCGACGACAACGGGCGCTTTCGCCGGCAGGGTTTGGGCGAACGAAGAAGCAGCGATCAGCAACGCCAGCCATACAGCCTTCATGCTGGATAGGACGCCCGAAGCAAGGTTAGGTAACGGCATGAAATGCCTGTCACTTTTATTGGGCTGAGAACTCCCATCTGAAGGAGTCTAGCGATAGCATGGGTTGCTATTCTCCAACCGGGAGTGGGAGATCGGATGGCCAGTACCGCGGCACGGGAGGTGAGATCAGCGTCGCAGGAACGTGATCTGATCGCGCGCATTCTCGCGGGCGAGCGACAACTGTTCCACGAATTAGTACGGCCCTATGAGCGTAGCCTGTATTTCGCCGCCTACTCAGTTCTGGAGAACGAGCACGATGCGGAAGATGTGGCCCAGGAAACGGTGCTGAAGGCGCTGAAGAACCTGCCCTCGTTTCGCGGAGAGTCGAAGTTCGGCACCTGGCTGGTGTCGATTGCGATCAACGAAGCGCGCGCCCGACTGCGACATGACCGGGTATTGAAGTTCGACTCGATTGATACGGCCCAGGAAGATGAAGACGGCCAGTTTGTACCGGCACTCATCACGGACTGGCGCGAAGTGCCATCGGAGGCATTGGAGCGGAAGGAGCTGCGCGAGTTGCTACGGTCCGCGCTCGAATCCCTTCCTGAGATCTATCGCGAAGTTCTGGTTCTGCGCGACGTACAGGAGTTCAACATTGCTGACACCGCTGTGATGCTGGGCGTCAACGAAGGAGTGGTGAAGACGCGGCTGTTGCGCGCCCGGTTGATGATGCAGAAGATCCTGGCGCCGCAGTTGAAGACCAGGCATGCCAGCGGAGGCATCTTCGGCCTGTTTAAGCGGAAGGCAGGTGGCTCATGGTTCTGAATTGCAGACACGTCTGGGACCAGATCTCGGACTACATCGACGGAACGGTTCCAGCCGAGCTTCGCAAGGCGGTGGAAGAGCACCTGGCCCATTGCCGGCACTGCAGCGCCGTGCTTGACTCGACGCGCAACATCCTGATGCTGGTGGGGGACGATCGTACCTTCGAATTGCCGGTCGGCTACAGCGAGCGGCTACACGCGAGATTGCAGGAGGCGCTGCTGGACGAAGCCTGACGGGGTGCTGGGCGCACCCACGTCATGCAGTGATGATTTCGGGGGCGACTTCGACCGCGAAGTTCACGGAGTTAGCGATAAAACACAGGCGATGCGCCTCGTGGTGCAGCTCCAAGGCTTTCTCGGCATCACTGTCAGCAGTTAGGCGCACTCTTGGCTTCAATGTCACCTGAACGAATTCGCCTGAGCCATCGCCATATTCGTTCATCACTCCAACCGGCTCGTCGCTGTAGCCCGTGACACAAATCTGGCTCACTGCACAAAGGTGCAAGTACGCCAGCATGTGACAGGCAGACAGGCTCGCCACAAGGAGGTCTTCAGGGTTGTAACGCGAAGCATCGCCGCGGAAGTGTGGATCGCTCGATCCAGGAATCTGAGGCTTGCCCTCAGCGTCGATGGTGTGGTCGCGACGATAACTTCGGTAGGTCTTGGTGCCCTCGCCGTCGTTGCCCGTCCACTGCATGGACACGTTGTATTTGTGCTGTCCGACGCGGCGCCTGGCTCCTCGTGCATCCTCCGACCTGCGTTGCCTCTCCCATGCCTCGGAGACCTCCCGTGCCTTCTCCATGTGGTCGACAACCAGAATCAGACGGTGGTCGTGATCGCTATAAAGCGTCTCGATGTTTACGCCTGCGTCGGCCATCTTCTGGGTTAGCTTGCCGAGTTGGCCGGGTTGGTCCTGATTCAACCGCTGCACGATCACCTCCCGTTCGCCGACCACCTGGATTCCTGCGGCTTCCAAAGCGCGCCTCGCCGCTGCAGCGTCGGCGACAAGAAAGTGTCCGGTCCCCTGACCATTTACTACCCACGCGCCACCGCCTTCAACGCTCACGCCGGCGTTACCAAGCGCACTTCCCATTGCGGCCAGCGCGCCGGGACGATCCTCGAGCGCAATTGTCAGGTCTTTCATGTGATCTCCTTTTGGATAATGAAAAGAGTAGCCTAAAACGCTGCGACTATGTTTCAATGGCTGCCGAACTATGAATGCAAAGGACTCAAACGCGGTAGCCCGTATCGCCGGCCTCATTGGCGAGGTTGGACGCATGCAAATGCTGATCACTCTGCTGGACGGAAAGGCTCATTCGGCGTCGGAGCTGGCGGTAGCGGCCGAAGTGTCGAACCAGACCGGCAGTTCGCATTTGTCCAAGCTGCTGGAAGGAGGGCTGATTGCCGTAGAGCGTAGCGGCCGACAGCGCCTCTTTCGCCTCAAGAACGCCGATGTGGCGGCGGCGGTCGAAGCCATTGGAGCATTGGCAAACACTCACCAGCACTTAGCTCCGATGCCTGAAATTCGTTTGGCCCGGAGCTGCTACGACCATCTTGCAGGAGTTTTGGCGATCGCTGTGCGAGACGGACTCTTGAAACACGGAGCCATTCGCCAGCAGACTACTGGATTCGTGGTGACGCCCTCAGGGGAAGAGATACTGCGCACTTTGGAGATCGACACCGCACTCCTACAACGTCAGAGGCGCTCGTTTGCATACGCCTGTCTGGACTGGACGGAGCGAACTCATCACCTGGGAGGCTCGCTGGGAGCTGCCTTGCTTTCGCGCTTCCTCGAAATGAAGTGGGTTGCCCGTCGCCCGGGCACGCGCGCCCTGCGACTAAGTCATGCCGGACACCTGGGTTTCGAGAGGGTTTTCGGAATACGTGACCTGGCTGGGAGCAAATTCGGACGGGTTGCCTAGGTCTGTCTGGAACACTCACACGAGGTTGAGTCCCGGCCATCAGGCGCTACGCGCACATCACTGGACCTTCGTCAGCTTCCAGGGATTGGGTTTGGGCATGCCGGGTGGCATGACCATTTCGATCATCTTGATTTCCGCCGTCGAGTCGCCTGTCAGCTTCATCATGTAGCGCTGCGGCTTCGGCTTGTCCGGGTCTTTGAAGGCGAGGAGCAGCCCGTCGGGAGTCAGCTTGGCGTCGATCAGTTGATAGGTGAGGATGTCGTCGCTGACACTTTTCAGGTCGCCGTTATCTTTGAAGGCAAACTCGCGCGATCGTTGCAGCGAACCGGAAAACTGCTCGCCACTAAGATTGAGACTCAGCAGTAGCCAAGGCTTGCCATTGAACAGGCTGTACCAGTTGGCGACGAACGGAACGAGAGGAGACTTCTTGACCTTGGCCTGAGCCTGACCGGAGCTCTGCTTCGACTGTGGGCTAGCCGGCGTCTGAGTTTGAGCAACTGCGATGGAAGCTGCAATACACAACAGTGCCAGCAGTGCCCTTCGTAAGAAGTTCACGAGACTACTATCGCACAGCTTCGGTAAGCCGAGCGCAAGGAGCGCAACTCTGGCTTACACTGCGCACTCGATATCCAAACCGCCGCTCACTCCACGGTGACCGTTCTGACCGGCTGGCGCTCGCCTTTCAGGATGCGATGCGGTCGCACCTGGCGCTCCTTCTGCTCCTGATGGCAGTTCCAGCATAGTGGGCGCAGGGAATCAACCGCGGATTGGAGCTGGTCCAACTCGATGCTCCGCATCTCGACCAGCCTGAAGTTTTGGTCGACGAAGGCGAGCCGACCTCGCTGCCAGTCGGAAGAATTGAGAAAGCGACCGCAGACGCCACAGACCTTGCCCTCATACGAGTCCTTAAGCAGGCGCTCGATATTCTCGGGTGTGGGATCGATCTGCGCCAGGCATTCCTGGCCACATTCGTGCATTTGCGGCCAGCGCGAGCACGACTCCAGACGAGTGTGCTCCTGACCGCGAAAGGCCGTCCAGAAGGCAAACTTGCGGTCGACTTCGACAGCGGCCGGCTGGTGGTTTTCGGGGCAGATGATCGCGCGCCGGCCACGGTTCTTGTAATACGACTGCAGACTGAATGCGAGCGGCATCCCAATAAAGATGATGCCACCTATGATGAACAGTGCGATCAGGAAGACAGAGAGCATGGGAGCCTCCACGGACGCGAACTTCCGTAACATCTCCATTGTGAAACTGTCGTCACTTGCCCTCAGTGACTAGCCGCACAGGACGTTGTGACGTGAGGCCCGTCCGGAGGCATACGGCTGGGGGTTTGGTCTGATGCTTAGCTCCGTCAATGGCTTGCCATTCCCTTTGATCTCCTGATCGCAGACAATGAAGACATGATCGGGCGACCGCTGACAGGTGGTCACGCCGCTCACTGCCATGGCGTTGGGATAGTGGGAGTCATTCGCCCACCCACCTGCCGCCAACCCATCTCGTGGGGCCTGGAGGCCCAGCTTGTGGTGGTCGATGGCAAAACGACCGGGAGGACGCCAGAATTTAATACTGCGGTCAGTTTCCAAGCATGGTTCACCTCGTTGTCGAGAAACCCACATCCGGCATTCAAGCATCAGACGGATTACCTTCGCGATTGGGGCTGGCGCCAAGGGCGTGATAGTGGTACACAGGTTAGCACTTTAGTTTTACGCTGGGCAGCTTCTTCCTGGTGCTCAAGTAGGCTAAAATGTCTCTTCAGCTGCGCTATTCCTTTTGTCGCCACAACTCGTCGCCGCTCCGGACGTTAGATCCTGGAAATGCCTGCCACATGCGATGGCTGACAAGAGTGGCAGAACAAACAGAAAGCTAGCAGTGCTGCCGTGTTTGATCGCAGATCAAAATTGCTTAGTACGCTAACGCTGATGCAAGACCTCATGGTCATTTGCATCGCGTTCGGCGCCGCCTATCTGCTGCGCATCCTGCCGGTTGGATTTGAGTTCTTCCACGAGCGAGTTCGCCCGATTTATCCCTTCAGCCACTACATCCCTTTACTGCTGGGTGTGCTGGTCCTATGGGCAGTGACAGGATATTTTGGAACGTTTTATCGCGACCTTGAACTGAGCAATCCGGTGCGCGTCGCGGCCAACCTGCTGTACCAACTGCTGGTCGTGCTGGTGCTGGCATATGCGGGGTTATACCTGCTGAAGCGCTCCGACATTAGCCGCTCCTTTGTACTGGTAGCAGGCGCCGTTATGTTCGGGTCACTGTTGGCGGGGCGCGCCATTTCGTACTCCGGTGTGTACTGGATGCGCGAAGTCCTCGGTCGCTACCACTACTGTCTGGTGGTGGGCTGTGGATCGCGGGCGCGTGAGGTTGCCACGCTGATTGAAGAGAGCCGGGGCAGCGGGCTGCAGCTTGTGGGCTTCCTTGATCCTGACGGCTACGAAGAGCCGACGCAGCGCAACATCGGGAAATATGAAGTGTATCCGCTCGGGGACGTCGAGAACATTCTGCAAAATCGGGTGATCGATGAGGTCATCTTCGCGGTGAGCATGCAAGAGCTCGCGCGACTGGAGCCCGTTATCCTGCACTGCGCCAACCTGGGGATGAAGGTCCGCGTGCAACTGGAGTTCCTGCCGGCAGCATATTCGCAGGTGTACCTGGAGAAGTTCCGTGATGTTGAACTGCTTAGCCTGTCGAGCACGCCGGAGAGTGAACTGCTCCTCTTCTGTAAGCGAGTGTTCGACATGTTGTTGGCGACCTGCTCGCTGGTTTTTCTAGCTCCGCTGATGGGCACCGTGGCCGCGGCCATCCGCATTACCTCGCCGGGACCGGTCCTTTTCAAACAAACCCGCTGTGGCCTGGGCGGGCGCCGCTTCACCTTGTACAAATTCCGTTCGATGATCAACAACGCCGAGCAGTTGAAGGCAGAGTTACACCAGCTCAACGAACTCGACGGGCCGGCCTTCAAGGTACGCGACGACCCGCGTATCACCGCGGTGGGCCGCTGGCTGAGGCGCTTCAGCATCGATGAGCTGCCGCAACTCTGGAACATTCTGTGGGGCGACATGTCGTTCGTCGGGCCGCGTCCGGCGATACCTGCAGAAGTGGACCAGTATGAACCGTGGCAGAGGCGGCGACTGCGGATGCGTCCCGGACTGACTTGCACCTGGGTCCTGGAGGGGCGCAACCACCTCGATTTCAACCGCTGGATTCAACTCGATCTGGCTTACATCGACAGCTGGTCGCTGTGGCTGGACGCGAAAATTTTCCTGCGCACGATTCCCATCGTGCTTTCTGGCCGTGGAGCGTATTGAAAGGTCATGGTTTCGATCACCATTGTCACCTGGAATTCGGCCTCATGTCTGCGTGAATGCCTGGCGTCAGTTGCGCGGCAGGATTACCCGGACATAGAAGTCATCGTACTCGACAACGCTTCGACCGATGGCACACGCGGGATACTGCGCGAATTCCGGCCGCGCCTCCGCGTGATTTACAAGGAGCAGAACATCGGCTTCGCCGCGGGACAAAACGAAGCCATACGCTCGGCATATGGCGACTGGATCCTGTGCCTGAATCCAGATGTTCTATTGCGCCAGGATTTTGTGAGCAGATTGGTGGCTGCGGGAACAGCCCATCCGGAAGCGAGCGCCATCTGCGGAAAGTTGTTGCGCTGGAAGCCGGAGAGCGCTGATGGGCGCACCAACATCATCGACTCCGCCGGGGTGTATTTCACCCGCAACATGCGTCACCTCGATCGCGGGGCCGAAGAGATCGATCGCGGCCAGTATGATCGGGTGCAGTATGTGTTCGCTGCCACGGGCGCAGCGGTGCTCTTCCGTCGCCAGTTCATCGACGCTGTTTCTGTGAGCGGCGAGTTTTTCGACGAGGAATTCTTCTCGTTCCGCGAAGACTGCGATCTGGCCTGGCGCGCTCAGGTGATGGGACACAAGTTCCTGTACACGCCGAATGCGGTGGCCTGGCATGTGCGCCGCGTGACCCCGGAGCGGCGAGAAGACCTGCCTTATCTCATTAACTGGCACTCGGTGAAAAACCGCTGGCTGATGCGCGCCAAGAATGCTTCGTGGGGGCTTACGCTGCGGCTGGCAGGCCCGGTCCTGTGGCGCGATGTGCAGGCATTTGGCTATGCACTTTTGCGAGACCGAGAGATGCTCTCCGCCTGCACCTATCGTTGGCGTGCGAACGTGCGCAAGCAACTGCGGCACAAGCGCGGGATCATTCAGGGCCGCCGCAAGGTGTCCGACCGCCAGTTGGTTTGGTGGTTCAGCAACACACCTCGCGCCATCGACGTCCTGGAGCGAGTTCCAACCATTGAGCCAGACTTTGCCGTACGCGAACTCGCCTCCGGTGAGCGGCGTTGAGGATTGCCATTGTCGGGACGCGAGGCATTCCGAATCGCTATGGAGGCTTCGAGCGGTTCGCTGAGCAGATCAGTTCCCGCTTTGCCGACCACGGCCACGATGTAACCGTCTACTGCCGCCGCGCATTTACCCAACCGGATGACGAATACGATGGTCGAGTGAAGCGCGTGATCGTGCCCAGCCTTCACCAGAAGCATCTCGACACCTGGGTCAGCACGTTTTTCGCCGCCACCCATGCGGCCTTCAGCCGCTATGATGTCGCGCTCTTTTGCAATGTCGCCAATGCGCCGTTCGCGTATCTTCCCCGCATGTTCGGCACGCCCGTCGTACTGAACGTCGACGGGCTCGACCGCAAACGCGGCAAATGGAATTGGCTGGGGGCCCAGGTACTGCACTTCTGCGAGTGGGTATCGAGCTTCAGCTCAAACCGGCTGGTGACGGATGCCGCCACCATTCACGATTACTATGCTGCGAAGTATGGTGCCAAGTCGACGGTCATCGGCTATGGCTCGGAGATGCCCAAGGGCGACTACAGCTTGAATGGCTTTCACCTTCAGCCGGGCCGCTACGTTCTTTATGTCAGCCGGCTGGAGCCGGAAAACAATCCGGAGCTGGTGCTACAGAGTTGGCGACAGGTAAAAACGGATTGGCCGCTGGTGATAGTCGGCGACAACCGCTATACGCCGGAATACCTCGACGATCTGCGCCAGCTGGCCGATGGGCGAGTCGTCTTCACCGGCGCTGTGTATGGAGACGGGTACTGGGCGCTGCAAAAGAACGCCGGGATCTTCGTCTTTGCCTGCGAAGTCGGTGGCGTGCATCCTGCGCTGATCGAATCGATGGCAGCCGAAAATGCCACGCTCTACCTGGATACTCCAGAGAATAACGAGACCGCCGGCGATGCTGCGGTGCGCTATTCGAAGCAGGAAAGCGATCTCGCTCAGAAACTGCAGATGCTTCTAGATAACGATGCAGAAAGGCAGCAGTGGGGCTTGCGAGCGAAACAGCGCGCGCAGGAGAGGTTCGCTTGGGAAGCCGTTGCCAGGAAGTATGAGGAGCTGTTCGCGGACGTGACGGCGAAAGCGTGAGTCGACCCTAGTAAGCCAGCAGCACCCGCAAATCGCGCACGTTATTTCCCGTCGGGCCGGTGATGATTGCGTCGCCAAGAGCGTCGAAAAACGGAAACGCATTCAGCTCGCGCAGCGCGGTTGATGGGTCCAGCCCTTTGTCTGTTGCGCGGGCCAGCGTACTGCCGTCGGCGATGGCTCCTGCCGCGCGGCTGTTGCCGTCGATACCGTCGGTGCCTGCACTCAGAATCGTGATAGGCTGGCCTTCGACCTTCTGCGCGCAATATAGCGCAAACTGCTGATTGCGTCCGCCCGTTCCCGAATTGCGTTCCCGCCTTCACCGTTACCTCACCGCCTGAAAGCAGACAGACGCGGGAGGCCTGCTGACGCAACTCGTGCAGGCGCGAGATCAGATGGTCGGCGGCGTTGGCATAGTCCCAGTCGTCGCATGAGTTGTCGACCTCGACAGCAAAGCCGCAGTGCGTCGCCGACTCGCCGGCAGCTTTCAGCGCTGTTGCGTTTGAGAGGACCGTGACGTAGCGCGAGTGGGCAAACACGGGATCGCCCGCCTTCGGGGTTTCCTGCAATGCATCTTGCTCGAAAATCCCGCGCACGCTGGCAGGAAACTGCCGAACAAGATTGTATTTACCCGCAATGGCATGGCAATCAGCAACCGTAGTCGTGTCTGGCATTGTAGGACCTGACGCCAGAGCATCGAGCGCATTCTCCGGCACGTCGGAGACCAGGATGGAAACCTGCAGCGAGGGTGCGGCGGCCTGCGCCATACGCCCGCCCTTGATGGCAGACAGGTGCTTGCGGATGGCGTTGATCTCGGAGATGGGCGCGCCTGAGTGAACCAGAGCTTTGTAGGTGGCAATCACATCTTCCAGGGTGATAGCAGGTGAGATCGGTTTCTCGGCGATAGCCGACGCGCCCCCGCTTACCAGGAAGATCGTCAGCGTGTCCGGGCCGGCATCGTTGAGCAGTGTCAGTATGGCTTCGCCGGCGCGCAGGGAATCCTGGTTCGGAAGAGGATGGCCTCCGATGAAGTAGCGGATGCCGGCAACCGGCGTGGCAGGCGGATTGGGGCAGGAGATGATGCCTCGCAGTCCCCGGCCTGTGATGTCAGCAAGAGCTTTCGCCATGCTATGCCCAGCCTTGCCGATGGAAACTATATTGATGGCGGAAAAGCCACTCAGATCGTAGGTGCCGTCGCCGATGCGAAGCCGGCTTCCTTGCAACTCAACATGCCGCTGCATCGCCGTCGGAATACTACACTTGGCGAGCGCATAGTCGAATATTTCCCGCGCCCGCTGACGCATCTCGCCGTACAGCGGGCCGGAATTGTCTGAAGGCGTTGGCATCGGCGGAAGTTATAAGCGGGAAGCAGCGCGCTAGTTGCTCGCCGCTATTTCTTCTCTTCGTGTTTTAGCGAGGCGGAGTTGATGCAAAAGCGCATGCCCGTCGGATGCGGCCCGTCGGGAAAGACGTGTCCCAGATGGGACTCGCACTTCGAGCAAATGACTTCCGTGCGCCGCATTCCAAAGCCGTCGTCGTCGTGCAACTCCACGTTGTCAGGATCCATCGGCTGGTAAAAGCTGGGCCAGCCGCTGCCGGACTCGTACTTGGTATCGGAGTGGAAGAGTTCCTGTCCGCAAGCCGCGCAGCGATAGACGCCGGGAGCCTTGGAGTGAGCGTACTCACCGGTGAAGGCAGGCTCCGTGCCCTTCTCGCGCAGAATGTGATATTGCTCGGGCGTCAGCTCCTGGCGCCATTCTTCTTCCGATTTCCTGACTTTTTCGGTCTTGTCAGCCATCGTTTCTCCAATCAAAATGCACTTCACTCTGCAATCGGGCTGGCCTTCTTCCCTCCGCCGACACGATGCTGCCAGCGCGACCAGGCAAAGTACAGCGCGCCGACAACAATGATCGCGAGAATCACCGCATCAAGCCGGTGAAACCACATCTTCAAGCGCGGGTCGTTGTCCCACTGCTGGCCCAGTTGCATGCCAACATAGGCGAGGACGAAGCACCACGGCCACGATCCCACAAAGGTATAGATGTGAAATTTGAGCCGAGGCATCCGGGCAATTCCGGCTGGGAGCGCGATGAACGTGCGAACGACAGGAAGGAGGCGCGCGGTCAGCACAGCCAGCGAACCGTGCCGCTGGAAGAAGCGGTCGGCCCAGTCAAGTTCACGCTTGCTCAACAAGATGTACCGGCCATAGGTCTCCACCAGCGGCCGGCCACCAAAATAGCCGATTTCGTAAGCGATTACCGATCCCAGGTTGCAGCCGATCGCTCCCCAGGTTGCTACCCAAAATAGCGAAAGCGGGTCGCGGCCGTAGGCCATGGCCACGGCGGGGACGACCAGTGCTCCGGAAAAGGGCATGATGATTTCTGAGGGCAGGGGAATGCATGCCGACTCGATGGCCATCAGCAGCATGATTCCGACATACCCGATGGAGGAGATCACGCTGATAATCCACGCGCCAACCAGTTCAATGATGTGAGAGATCATTCGTCATTAGGATAGCAAGTTGCAGCGGACGACACCTCGGTCGTTGAACTGCCGGCCCTGGGGCGACGGCGGAGGTCATGGCGGCCTCCGTTCGGGCTACAACGTCATACAGCAGCCGGCAATTACAATACAACGAGCAGAGTTACTGCTTCTTCGGAGATCGCCCTTATGGCTTCTAACGCAGACGTGCAGGTCACAACCGATCTACCCGCAGTTCCCCTCACGCTCGAGGGTCTAAGCGTGCTGCACCAGATGTTTCGTTTCCGCTGGGCCGAGTGGCGCAGGTTGGAGGAGCCGCGTCGCGCCCAGATCGCTCAAGCGGCCGCGGCGATGTTCAGGGCAAGCGAGGAATCGGGGCAGACGGCCCTGTATTCCATGCTCGGCCACAAGGGCGACTTGATGGTCGTACACTTCCGAGACAGCTTCGACGATTTGAACGCGGCGGAGCTGCAACTGGATCAGACCGAGTTTCAGGATTTTCTTGAGCCGGTGCACTCCTACCTGTCGGTGATCGAGCTAGGCCTGTATGACTCCAGCGTGAAGCTTTTCCGGATGCTTTCAGAGCGTGGTGTGGCGCCGCTCTCCGAGGAGTGGAACAAGGAAGTCCAGGCGACGCTGGATCGCCAACGTGCGGCAATGTCGCCGCGACTTTATCCCAAGATTCCTGGCGCGCGTTATCTCTGCTTCTATCCCATGGATCGCCGCCGGGGTGAGGACAAGAACTGGTACATGCTGCCGATTGAGGAACGGCAGCGGCAGATGGAGGAGCACGGGATGGTGGGCCGCAGATACGCTGGTAAAGTGCAGCAGATCATCACCGGATCGATTGGCTTCGATGACTGGGAATGGGGCGTGGACCTGTTCTCCGATGACCCGCTGATCTTCAAGAAGCTGATCTACGAAATGCGCTTCGACGAAGTGAGCGCCGTATATGCGCAGTTTGGGCAGTTTTTCCTGGGCGTGCGCTGTCCGGTAGAGAAGCTTGCAGAATGGGCGAATGGCAGCCTGCCGAAGTAGCGTTCGCCGGGCAGCTATTGCGCCTTGAGCGGAAGGTCGCTGACTGATTTTGGGCTGCGATACTGCAAGCGATAGGTTGCCTTCTCCTTGCCGGTAACCGGGAAGTAGAGGTATCCGGCGACAGGCTTGGAAATATCGCCGCCTTTTAGTTCTTTATCGCTCAGCTCGGTCTCCATCGTCGTGCGATCGGAATCCGTCGTAGCGGGCGACGTGGTTTTGCCTACACCAACCCCCATTCCTGCGCCATACACTGGTCCACCGACTCGCTTGACTCCGTTGCCGCTATAGACTGGCCAGCTTTCGTATCCGATGTTCGCGGTTGGATAAAGCGTCACGTCGCGACTGCTTGACGGCCGCTGCTGGACAATGGACGCAATCTCCGCGGGACTGATGGGCGCAACCGAAGACTTGCTGTCGGAGGGGAGCAATGCGAAGTTAGATCTTTGCAACTCAACGCTCTCGCCATCGGCTGGATAGAACCCGACCTCCACCACCACGTAGCGCCCGGCCAGCGGAGTGGAGAACGAGTTCTGGATCTGGGTCTTCGAGAGCATCTTGGCTCCGATCGCGTACTGTGACTCCGCCTTCGAAGCGGGGTAGTCCTTGGCGGACGCCAGTGGCACAGGCGGGGTCTGGGCGGAAGCCACACTGCATGCGGCGACTACCGCAAACAGCAATGAAGCGCAAATGCGAGTCATAGGCTCACTCCATACGTATCTTCAGCGTCTTGCCGGTCAGAACGTAAATGCGTCTCTCGCGAGGAGCTTGGCCACTGGCGCGAACTTCCAGCCGGTACACACCTGGAGCCAGCCAGAACTTCTTGAGGTGGGAAGCTGATCCGGCGTATGCGCCATCGAGGTAAACCTCAGCATTCTTGTTGGAAGTCTGCAGATTGACCTGGCCCTTGTCCGGCTGCGGCAGGAGATACACCGGCCCATAGAAGGGCGCGGCGAACCACGAACCAAACCCTGGACCGTAGAACGGAGGCGGGTAATATCCGGGCCAGTACGGGCCGCCGTAATACCCGTAACCTACGCCAATGGAAATAGTTCCGAGGTGAACCCCGGCCGAGACGGGAGTCAAGGTGCCCGTGGCGAGCAGCAGTGCCAGCACAAACCCAAAGCAGCGAAGCGTGCTCATCTCAGTTTCCCGTCGGTCATGATAACCATGAGATCCTGGGAAAGTTAGTGCCTGCACGAGATTCTGGAACTTTTGGCTGGGTTTCCCCTGGAACGGCACTCGCCGTGGTATCGGATGTGCCTCTGACAGATGCCTCCGTACGCTCCAGGCTCAACGCGCGTTGACTTCAGTTCATTTAAGATTGGAGTCAATGGCATGAGTAGAGTAAACCGTGAGTCAGGCCCGAGATTCAAGGAAATCGCATGCAACACGCGATAAATCACTTGGCAATATGCTTCCCAATGTCCTACTATTCAGAGACCTTCCCCAACATCGATAGACGTTAAAGAAAAGTAGTCGTTTCGAAAGGTAAAAGCTCTAAGGAGGATGAATTGAAACTGCGTTTGACGGTTGTATTGCTTGCTTGTTTAGCGCTGTCCGCTACGGCCTTCGCCGATAACGTACTTTTTGACGATGGCGCGACGAACGGCACCTACAATGCCTTCTTCATTGATGGCCCGAATCCTGGTCCCTTCAGCCAGAATATTTCAGACGGCTTCGTTGCCACGGCAGCGGTACGGCGAGCAGCCTGGACTTTGGTATCTGGGTGCCGACGGGCCGACACCCACGACCATTAGCTGGTGGCTCGGCACCACCGTGTTTGGCGGTGAGCTCGGCAGCGGTACGGTTGCTCAGGTTCAGTACAGCTTGAACAAGCCAGCAATGGATTTGGCTACGATGTTTACAATGCGCACATCGACGGCCTGTCTGGCAACATTGTTCAGGGCAATACCTACTACCTCACCCTGGGCAATGCCAACGATAGCGGCTTTACCCAGTTTGACGCGTGGGACGTGGTTCCCGGTCCTGCCACCTGCGAATTCGCAGTGGGCGGAGTCGATCAGGGCGGCTGCGGCGATGGAGGCGAAGCCTTCACGCTGTATGCCAGCGCTGTACCGGAGCCCGGCACTCTGGCCATGATGGGTAGCGGCCTTCTGGCTGCTGCTGGTTTCCTGCGCCGCAGAATCGGCCTCTAAACAAAAACTACTCCATTCGCAACCAAGCCGGAGCTCCCGCTCCGGCTTTTCTTGTGCTCTCGTTCGGTAGGTGATCCGGACGTCGGTCTACGTGGTGCCGGGAGGGGGACTTGAACCCCCACAACCCTTTCGGGTCTGCGGATTTTAAGTCGCTCCCCGGCAAACTACTAGGCCTCATTCTTTTGTTGCAATTACAGCCGCTTAGCAAATCGGGGCGTTACTTTCGGTGACGTTCGGATGCGTCCCATTTCGACCTGACGGGCACATTTTGGGCACACTGACTTGGGGTGAACCCTTCTGTTGAGACAAACTGAAATTGGCACACTTGCCGTTAAATGTATTTTTCTAGTCAAACAGCCTCTTTTCCTTCAACCTCGTCCCCGGCTGGTGAAGCGGAGGCGGGCTCTGGTGGAGACCAACCCACCGAGGAATAGCCAGCCGGAGACTCATCGAGCCGATGGTCTGGGGAGCCGACCTCGGTTGGTTCCCCGTTAACCGTAAAGCCCACATCGGATCGAAAGATCTCCTCATGCCTGAAAAAACTCATGGTTGCTCCCTGCGACTTCGCTGCCAGAGCGGCTGCCTGCTCGAACTCTTGGGGCGTCCGATATCCCAGCGCGGAATGCAGCCGTACGCGATTGTAGTAGCGCTCGATGAAATCTGCGATGTTCTCCCGCAGGTGATCCAGATCGCGATACTCACTGGCATAGATCTCCTCTCGCTTGAGCGTTTTCAGGAAGCTCTCGCAACTAGCGTTGTCGTAGGGATTGGCGGGCCGACTCATGCTCGGAATCATGCCGTGCCTGCGCAGGATGCCGACGTAGACGTCAGAAGCGTATTGCACCCCGCGATCCGAATGATGCACTAGGCCCGACGGCGGCTTCCGTTCCGCCTGCCTTCCCAGACAAGTAAACTCCTCGTATGCATCCGATGCCCATTCCAAGTCTTGAACAAGTCATAGTGACGTGCTGGACCGATGCAGAACGAATCCTCCAGGCGGACGTTGAGCGCAAACATTTCGACCTCGATGAGGAGGCGCTGACGACGTATTTTCGTGGGGAACTCAGAGAACGAGTGAGCAAAGCGAGTAACGAAGGGCGGATTGGAGACGCATTTCGTTACGATCTCACCAAGGCTTTTCCCTCGGCAGACTCGTCGAAACTTCACAAAATTGCTGTCGGCCTAATCGCAACAGTGTCTTTCCATGATCGCGCGAAAGAGGCCCAGACGGGAGGTGATCTTGGGCTGGTGATCGTTAGGCCGACTGTTGAAAAAGATCGATGGGGCTGGAACGATAATGCGATAACGATCGAGCAGGACTATAAACGAGGTCTCCTGTGCCAAGCCAAGGTGTTCAGGCGGACGTTAAAGTGGGGCGGGCTCACTAGAGATCAAAAGAAGGTGCTGCCTGAGAGACTTGGTTATTTCGCACTGTTGCTGTACTCGTATGCCGACCCCGAAAGACGCATATTACAGTCATTTCGTTGGCAGCTCACAGAAAATGCAACGCTGGCGGACGTACAAAGTTGGTTGAGCAAAGACAATTTCCCGGATTGTCAGCGTTCTGAGCAGATACTGCGAAGCCTTATAGCAAATCGAATCGGTACTGACGACAAGTCAATCATTGATGAGGTGATCGCCCCTGAGAGTCGAGCCTCTCTCGAAATTCGGATTCACTGGCCCGATGGTGAGGGACCACCGCCGGGACAAATCAGAATCTGCACTCAATCAGAAAATCGTGTTCAGCAGAAGGTCGTTCTCAGGCATTGAGGATGTGACTTCCTGGCGTAGACGGGGCGAACTTCTGTCGATCTCCGCCTGCGGGGTTTCTTCTTCACCTCGGGCAGGTCGAACTCAATAATAGACGGATGCCGAAACGATCCACTTGCCGCAGAGGAGCGGTGTGGCAAGTGGCTCCGCAGGCGACAGCCTTGCCCCAAGTATGTGCTCTAACGCCTTCCACTACCCAAAATCCGAAGGCGGCAGGTCTCACACAGCCCAAGCTCTTGCACAATCTCCTGAATCCGCTGATCCGCTTCCTCTCGGCTCATTCCCTCCGTCGCCTCATAGCCCACCGAGAGAGCGTGCAAGGGTTTGCCTTCGATGCGGTTCGCAAGCTCCGAAATGGCCCGGACATCGCCCTTGCTCGCCTCTTGGAGCAGTGCTTTTGCGATCAGGTCTGCCCACGTCTGCCCGTCAGCGTTTGGGGCCTCCTGCATTAAAAGCCGCTCAAGCTTCTCTGTGATTGGTTTCTTCCTAGGACGGCCACCTGGATTACCGCTAACGCCCTTGGGCCAGGAGCGGAGATTTGCAAGCCTATTTTCCACTGTTTTCTCGCTGTTCTGAGTGAAGGTTGTGGGCCTTTCGTCTTCCGTCGTGCAACCGTTTGCGGGCTGCTGCAAGCCGTTCTGCGAGGGTCGCATTCACGTTCACTTCGACTGAAGTTGTCACCTTGCCATACGCGCGTTCTGCTAAAACCGAGAAGACTCTCGCATTGCCGCTCTTAAGGGCTTTGAGCATCGCTCGATAGATCAGCTCGGGTTTCTGCTCGAATACAGCTCGGGCTATCTCTGCCGAGACATCACATTTCGGGCGGCCTGCGGGATTGCCGCTCACGCCTTTTGGCCAAGGCTTCAGGTTTTCAATGCGTCCGGCCACTGTCTTCTCCACTTATTCTAAGGGATTAACGATTGCCAGTCTTTGGCTCCCTAAACTATCCCGGGCGCGTCCGCGCCAAGCTCCCCAACAGCAATAAATTTCAAACGGCCCAGGATCAAAAAGTGAACACTCCCGAACTCCGGGAAAAATCATCCCTTCTGATCCCGCAACCAGTTTTTCCGGGCCTCCGGCACCAAGTCTGGCCTGAAGAACTGGACGTGTGCGCACTTGTTGCAAATGGCGACCATCCAGTAAGCGTACGAAGAATTCGAGGGTTGAACGCCATAAGCCGCGAGGCCGAGGGATTGCGATGCGGACTGATTTCTGGGAATATCTTCCGGCCCATTACGAAACTCATACTCGCCCTGGCCGCAGAACGAACAACGATGAGCAAAGTTCAGCAAAATTGGCCTCCCCCCCGCTTCTATCACAGCAATGAGATTCGCGACCGCCTCCAATACCATTACGGCGCTCTGGTAGCGTTCGGAGGGCTCATACACAATCATACGATCTAACAACTCATGGACAAGTTCGTGTTCGCGGCGGTCAGCGACGCCCCTACCTAGGAGGAATCGATCGGCACGGTGGTTCTCGCGGTCGAACACGCTGCCGTTGCTCAGCATCCAGTGCAACAGTTTCCCTAGCGAATACACGTCTGCGGCTGCGCTGACGCTGTCCAATCGACCATCCCGCGCTTCGGGCGCACCAAACCATCGCGCGACCGCGACCTCCTGCGTCTCTGTGATGCGATCATTGCCATCATCGGCTCGATCAAGGAGAAAGCACAGACCAAAGTCGCCCACGACGGCAGATCGAAGTTCGGTCAGAAAAATGTTAGCGGGCTTTAAATCGCGATGCACAACCCCGGCCTCGTGCGCGTGAGCTACGCCTTGGCATATGCCCAAAAAGAACCCCAGGGTCTCAGGAATCGTGCCCAGTGGCAGCAACTCTCGACGAAGAGATCCTAAGGCACAGTATGGCGTCACCATGTACGGCACGTCGCGCGCGTCAACTCCGAAGTCCTCAATTCGGAGAATACGGGGATCGTTCAAGCGTTGCAGAGCAAAGATTTCTTGTTCAAACCGGGCACGCCTTGGCAGTTTGCGGGACTGTTCCGGAGACATCGTCTTCAAGACAAATTTTTCGCCGCCGGGTGCTGTTGCGCTCTCTACCAGTTGGCACACGCCCTGACCACTTTTCGGAAACACTCGCCCCAGCCTTTTCCAACTGTCGATGTTTCCAATTGTGCCCACCGTGCGTTGCCTCCGCGGGGGGGGAATGTCGTCCTTAACAGGATAGTACCGGGACAGCGAATTGGATCAGTTACCGAATATCCTCTTGAACGGAGGGTTGAACCACCGTTCAGCCACTACATTGCGGGTGCTCACCGTCTCACCGATCTCTTCAAACTTGAGCCTCAACCCTGCGATATGTTCCGCACCGCAGACGATGAGTCTCGGGCCTTCCCCTACATCAATTTGCATGGATCGGCTTACCATGTGCCTCTCGCGAGATTCGATTGCCCGCGCCCGAATTTCACCGCCCACCTGTTCATAGTCATCAGGAATACCCTGTCTCTTCCGCTCCTCAACCGGCATATCTATCTCGACATACTCACATCCGCGCTCCCTTGCGAGCACCTGAGGGATGGTCCTTTCTCCGGGCTTGCATTCCTCGCCGATCAACAGAACTCGGTTGGCAATTATGAGGTCTTCAACGATGGAATAAAACCTCCCCTTGAGTTCGCGTTCTATGGTGCGGAATTCATCCATGAACTCTCGGAGGTCGTATGACTGCAAGTAATGGTCGCAGCCTAGAATGTGTACCATTCATTTTTCCCTGAAAGACGTGAGGTCCTCTTAGGCACTTCCATTCAGACATCAGGCGCCTAAGTCTGCTTCATACCGCCAGATTAGAGATCACGCCCGAAACCTCGGTCGTGCTTCTGACCATCCTGTAAGCCCACGTACCATACGAGCCTTCCGCGTTGACGGCGGCAACCCAGCGTTCAGCGGCTGCGCGTTTCACATCGGCGCGCGGGTCATACCCCTTGGTCTCCAGAATCAAATTCACCGATGCTTCACCCTTCAAGCGCACGATGAAGTCGGGAATGTAATCGTGCATTTGGCCGTTGTACAGGTAGGGCACTGCAAAGCCCAGCCCGGAGTTCTTCACAAAGGCATCCACTGCCGAATGCGTGTCAATGTAGTACGCTGCCTGCTGCTCCCATTTGGTGGTGTCTGGCACAACGTAGTTCAGGTGGCTATGCAAAACTTCTCGCGTCTCACGGCTCGTCCAGAAATCGACCTCAGCAGTTGAGCCGGGGCCCCGGCTGGATTCGTATAGCGGAATTTCTGGTGCCTCACCTTCGCGCGTATCGGGACGGATGTTCTCAGTTAAGACCTCAACCAGCCAGCCGTAATACGGTGATAAGCCCGCATCCTTGAGGTCGGCTGGGCGGCGCACGTTGACGTGCTCTTTCAGGTAACGTTCAACGATCAGCATGATTTGCGGAAAAAGCACATGCGCTGGCGCTTGGCATCGGGGCTGCTTCACATAATGTTTTGTCAATCCAGCAGCAATGTCGAACACGAGCCGCTGAAAGCGGTGTCGCTTTCGGTAGTCCTCCAAGTCAACCTTGCTGATCTTGTTCGGCCCATTCAGCGACATCTTCCCTGCGCTGTCCACACTCAAGCCCTTCGCTTCGTATTCGGGCGGGATGGAGTCCGGCGTTAGCACCAGCGTTGGCACATGCGTCCAATCTACGGTTATCCGGTTGCGGATCGCCTGTGTGTAGCCTTCGACACGGGGGAAGGTGATTTCAAAATGCGCTTTCTCCGGGATCGCATGTACGTGATAGCGTTTCGGTCTAGGCGTGCCCGGTGTCCGCGAAGTCGCCTTGAACGGAATAACCTCGAACGGCACACCTAGTACGTGTGAGACTTCCTCGCTGAACCTATCGTTGTCGTCTACCGTGTAGCTGGCACGCCGCAACCCGCGACCAACCACCTGCTCACACAGCAGTTGCGACATGAACGGGCGTATCCCAATGATGTGCGTGACGGTGCTGCAATCCCAGCCCTCGGTGAGCATTCCGACACTCACAATGCAGCGCACATCGCGTCCCGGCGGGTGCAATGGACGCCCCAGTTTCTTCGCCAACTCCTCAAATCCTTCGGGGTAAATCGGACGGCCCTGGCTGTCAGCGGTCCAGTTCGACTTGCCAACCGTGTCCAGCGTCAGCCGCATCCAGCGGGATTCGTCGCTCTTCGCTTCGCCCGTATCGGTTTCGTGAACAACTTTGGAGTCCACTCGGATCGTGTTGATCTTCCCGTTCGCGTTCCTGAATCCTTCGATCTCCGACGGCGGAATACCGGTTGGAGCTTCGTTGTTGGCGAGCCAGCCGTAGATCATTTTGGCAATCTTGGTGTTCTTGCAGACGACGATGAAC
The DNA here is from genome assembly GCA_963747055.1 of uncultured Acidobacteriaceae bacterium. GTDB lineage: Bacteria > Acidobacteriota > Terriglobia > Terriglobales > Acidobacteriaceae > CAVVDY01. The sequence continues at coordinate 225,589 of CAVVDY010000011.1, forward strand.
ACTGGCGGTCTCGGCTCGGTCCCGCTTTTCTCCCACTGTTCCCGTTCCGCTTCCCACTTCCCGGCCAGCATCGCAATGGGATGGTGGGCGTACTTCAGAATGGCTTCGGGTTTTGGATTGGCCTTCTTTCCGCCGCGCTCCGCAGAGGTCAACTGTGGCAGAATCCACTGCCAAATATTGAAATAAGCTGGATAGTCCCGGCCTGTCGTATCACGGATGGCAAGCTGAGGAATCTTCACTAGCCCGGATTCAATTGCGTCAATCAAACCGAAGTCGCTGACGATCCAGGGGAATGGTCTGTTCTGCTCTTGCCCGATCCTGCCGAGAAAGTACGGAGTGGCTGATAGGTCAATGCAGAAGTTGATGCCGCGTAGCTTCTGAATCTTGTCTAGTCCATCTACCCAAACAGTGGCTTCATCCCGCTCAGCCAGCCAAGCATCACGCTCGTCCTCGTCCATCTGCTCCCACTCTTCCGGGCGTTCTTGCAAAATGCGGTAAGCGTGGTGAGCCTCATCATTCATCACGAGAATGTTCTGTTTGCCGCCGAGGTCGCTGCCTACTATGCGATTGATGAGTGCTGTATCGCTCTCGACGTAGCGAACGGACTCAACCTTCACCTTCGTGAGATTGCCTTCTTTGTCGCGCTGCTCGCCGCCGGGGGTTACGGTTAACATTCCATTCGCACGCTGGCGTTCAAAATCCTTCAAGCTCAGATAGCGGGTCCCTCTGGCGGTTGTGGTCTTAGCGCCAATGGTGATCGTCTCGGGCGTCCGAACCGGAACACCCGCTTTGATTACCCTCGCGCTTACCCCGCCTTGCTGCGCAGTTTGTGGCTCAAATACATGCCAGTTGGTCACCAGCACCTTGCCTTGTGCCAGCGACGGCATTAGGTGCGAAGGGACGAGGTCGCGTGTGCGATAGATGCTCGCTTCTCCCCGCTCAGGATTTAGTTCGCTAAGACGGTTGCGGATGGTCACGTTGGGACAGACAACAAGTACAGCGTCAGAGAATCGCCCGTCGCTGCGGTCATTGACCTTGTTCAGAATGCTCCACACGGCCAGCATTCCCATCACCGTCGTTTTGCCTGCTCCGGTAGCCATTTTGCAGGCGTATCGCTGGAATCCCTTGTATCCATCGGCTTTGCGTTCGTCACTAGGTTGTCGCGTGGAATAGAAATACCCTGCAGAAAATCGGCCCGCGCCTCGACGAGAAAGATCACCGTTAGGGCCGCTTCAAGCTGAGCAAAGAACAGTCGCTTCTCGCGTCCGTCCCGTGTCCACCACTTGATCAGATCCAGCGTCGTGCGAGTCACACCCGGATACTCGGCCTGCCCCCATGCTTCCAGTCTTTCCCGGATCAGGTTGACTATGCCCAACTCGAAGCCGGAGGGATAGTCCTTCGATGCTCGAAGGATTGTTCCGTCAATCGTCCACGTGTTACGTTGGTCCCTGGGCGGGAAGATCACGGCGGGTCTGCGCTTGAGGTGTTCTGGCGAAGCAGGGCGTAATTCAGGCTGTTCGCCCTCTTGGATGTACCAGTAGCGTGCCGGCTTCTCGAAGGGCGAGTTCTGGATTGGTTCTGATACTTCTACGTAGCCGCTCACGAGAAGCTCCCCTCACCTTGGTCTTCCGACCGCACAGCGACGCTTTCGGGCTGAAACCGGAGTTCCTCTGCGGTCTTGGTAGTTTGGCCCTTTTCGTCCATAGGTGGTGCGGTCATAACGACTTTCGGCCTGTACTTCCATGAGAGCCAACTAAGCATGACCGAGATAAGAACGGCCAGCCCGGAGGTGAAGAGCCGCACTAACTCCCATTTCTCTGCTCGCCAGTTGTGCAAATTTTTGTCACGGACATAGTGTGCACAGCTATACCAGCCGAGCAATCCAACCGCGAGAACTGGAGCTATGCATGACGACACAAGGAGTATCAATCTACTGAGGCGCGACTGGTACATCCCGATCCATGGCACATCCCAGCCAGGATCGTCTTTGCCGAGCTTGCGAGACAGTTCTCTGAGGTGAACATAGAAGTACACCTGAATTGAGAGCAGAAGTACGGTTCCCCATTTCGTTAACTGCACTACAGGCACTTTCAACCCAAACGCTTCGAATGACTCTGGCCCCTTACCAGATTCCTGCTCAAGGTGGGTCACAATGTCTTGCAGACTGACCTCTTCGGATGAACAGACCGCTTTCGCAAGGTCGGGAAATGCTTCTTCGAAACGTCCGGTGTGCCATGTCGGAAATATTCGCTCCAACGCACCCTGGCTGATCTCGCAATGTTCGACAGACAAAACAGGCAGGTGAATCGTAATTTTGCCTCCATCTACGGTGCCTTCGTACCACAGATCATCACCGTGCTCTCTGAGGAGCAACTCGACCGGTGCTCCGGCTGAAGTCGCAGTAAGCCGCTCGTCGTAATGCACCCGTCTATCACTGAAATTTGGTCCTTTCGCGGTGCCCTCTCGCAGGTTGTAGGGCACGGAAATCCTTCCTGGGAGACGATCCCACCATCGACGGAATTGCCAAAGAGTCGAAGGGAACGAGGTCGGGCTTAGCGTTGGCAACAACCTCATTGTTCCCCCGTCCTCCTTCGACAGTGGGCGCTCCCAAACCTCATCAGGAAGCTCTTGCGGTGTCGTACGAACTATGCAGGCGAACGCTCGCTCATGCTTGCCGGGTTCCGTAATGCTACACGTAAAGAGTTTGCCGAGCGGAAGCCTGAAGGTTTGATCCTGTCGCTCGCTTTGGAGAGTTTGCAGGCCAGTCATTAAATTGGAGGCAACCCAATCTAGTGACCAATCTTTCTGCAACTGAACAATCTCCCTAATCTCAGCCAAAGCCTTTTGAGGGTCGTAGGGCCTCACGATGAGGTTACGAGAATGAGGCCCATTGAAACAGTGATAAGTGCAAGATTAACGGCCCGTAAGTGTTCCACAAAGGCAGCCGACCAGTGCTTCACTCCACCGTTTGGGCGCGCCATCACGTTGCCTCGCTCAGCTTCTTCACAACCAGCAACTCGTTGCCGCGATCATCAATCACCTTCACGGCCACTTGCCCGTGCTCACCGCCTTCGAATGGTGCGCTCGTGGTGCCAGCCAAGTGTTCCCAAACGGAATCGCCATACTCGCCATTGAGTGCTTTCTTCAGGCTGTCCCAGGCGCTCGTTCGCGGAAAGAAGGCCTGCGAAACGTGAAAGCACATTCCGTTGTAGTCGGTGTCGAGAAACCACGCAGGAACATCATCGCCGCTGCGGTGAATCGTTTCCATCGTTATCGGGTCAAACACGTCAAGACCGAGCAATTCGACTTGGTACTGTTGCTCTCCGCCGTTCTTGAATTTGCTGACTTTGATTTCCGGCAGGCCGCAGACGCTGAAGATTTGGCTGGAACGCATGTTCTTCAGCAAGTCGCCCATCATCAGGTCGGGAGTCGCTTGCACGTAGGTTGCGGGAATCCCATACACAAGCTCGCATGTATCGACAAGCTGGCGCGCATTCGGCTGTATGGCGAAACCCAGCACATACAGGTGCGTGTAGCTCTTGGCATTTGCTTCCTTAGCGGCTTCTGATACTAGCCTCTCACTCACCGCCCCGTTCTCAGGGCCGAACACGAATGCAATAGGCTTCGCTGATAGCGGAAGTGCCAGTCCGCTCTTCTCTTCTGCCTCTTGGATCGCTTCTGCCAGAGTGGGCTTCTGGCCGGGAGCCGTTGCTTCTACCATCGCTTCGGCTGACAGTGACAGGCTCTTGGCTGGTGGGCGGATGTTCTTTAACGTAACGGTCTTGTTGCCTTCCACTCTCAACATCGGAGACTTGCGAAGCACTTCTAGCATCCGGTCAACGAACGATCCGTTCTCTTTAGCGTCAATCGGCGCGTCGGACTTGGTTTCGACCTCGTTCCAGCCCACCGGCGTCGGAATCGTTGCTTCGACACAGAATGCACCACTCACACGAGTGATATTGTTCTGGACTTCGGGACGGTCAACTAGAACCTCTTCATCAGGCGGTTCATTATTCGCTATCACTGCTGTCCGGTTAACTTGCAGGGTGTTGGCTGCAAATAGTAGCTGCGCAACAAGTTGAAGCCATTTCTGGCTTGCCGCGATTTGAATTTGGGGAGAGCAGACAATGGCTCATGAATCAGGGCCGCACCGTCTTCTCGCAATTGATCGGCTTTCTTCCGGATCGAGAGTTCCGTCGTTGCGTGGAGCGTTATCAGGGCGACCTCCGGCTGCGAGGATTTTCCTGCTGGGACCAGTATCTGACGATGGCTTTTGCTCAACTGACGTATCGCGAGAGTCTGCGCGACATCGAAGCCTGCTTGCGTTCGTTGCAGGGCAAGCTCTACCACATGGGGTTCCGAGGCAAGGTGGCGCGTTCCACGCTGGCCGACGCCAACGAGTCGCGCGACTGGCGCATCTATGCGGACTTCGCTCAGGTGCTGATCGCCACCGCACGCCGTCTGTATGCCCAAGATCCGATCGGCGTCGATCTGGATCAGAGCCTGTATGCGCTGGACTCCACCACCATCGATCTGTGTCTGTCGCTGTTTCCGTGGGCGCGGTTCCGGCGACGCAAGGCCGCCGTCAAGATGCACACGCTGCTCGACCTGCACGGCAACATCCCCACGTTTCTCCGCGTTACCAGCGGGAATGTGCACGATGTCAACCTCCTCGACGAAATTCTGCCCGAAGCCGGCGCCTTCTACGTGATGGACCGCGGCCTACATCGATTTTCAGAGCGCCTCTTCGTCTTCACGCTCAGCTCGGCCTTCTTCGTCGTGCGCACGAAAGCGAACGTGCAGCTCCAGCGGCGCTACTCGCATCCGGTGGACAAGCGCACCGGCGTGCGCTCCGACCAGACCGTGATTCTCACATCCTTCGAATCGGCCTCAGCATACCCGGACCCGTTGCGACGCGTCAGCTACTGCGATGCGGAAACCAACAAGCGCTTGAAGTTCCTGACCAACAACTTCACGCTTCCCGCGCTGACCATCGCGCAAATCTACAAGCGCGCTGGCAGGTCGAACTGTTCTTCAAATGGATCAAGCAGCACCTGCGAATCAAGGCTTTTTATGGCACCAGCGAGAACGCGGTGAAGACCCAGATCTGGATTGCGGTGTCGGTCTATGTGCTGGTGGCAATCGTGCGCAAGCGGCTGGGACTGGAGGCCAGCCTTTACCAGATTCTACAGATTCTCAGCGTCACGCTTTTCGAGAAAATGCCCATTTTATGGGCCTTTCAGAGCATCGGAGAAGACGCCAATTTCGCCGAAAACGTCAACCAACTGATTCTGTTCGACTTTTAACCGGACAGCAGTGATTCGCTATCGACTTGAGTGTGACGTGTGGGACGATCCCGCCAACCTCTTCACCGCTCTTGTTTTGCTTGCGCTTGTACACGAAACCGCCCACTGGCCCTCGTCCTTCATCTTTGAGTTCGTACCACTCGAAAGTTGAGGTCAGCAACCGTTGGCGTGCAAGCGCAAGCGGAACCCTGCTAGTGTCAATCGTTATCCAACGGCGTCCCCACTGTTCGGCGGTGTATGCGGTGGTGCCGCCTCCACAAGTAGGATCAAGGACGAGGTCTCCGGGATCGGTAGTCATGAGAATGCATCGTTCGATCACCTTCGGATTTGTTTGAACGACATAAATTTTGTCTCCGGGGCGTCCAGCAATGCCTGTGTCATCCCATCTGTTCGTCAGCGAGAATACAGGGAAGTCATCCAGAAATCGGATATATGCCAAGGAGTTCGCACTCGGCTCAATCCTGCCCAAGGACGCCAGCCGTGACATTCCATCGAGAGTAGTTTTCCAGTTCATCGTAAGACCTGGGTTGTATGACTTCCCTTCGTACTCGAAGGGCACACTCGTGAACTGCCGGAATCCCTGGCTAAGCAAACTAGATACCCGATAAACACGAGAGCCCGTTGGAAGAGTGGACGGCGTAGCAAGCTCCCCTGCCGTGAGCTGTCTCTTTTGGCCATCAGGTAGAAGAACTTTGGTATATTCACCCCCACCATCCCCTGCGACTCTCTTCCGCAGATATAGCTGATGGTACTTAACGCGCTCGCGGTCTTTGGCGTACCACAATAAGTAGTCGGTCGGCTGTGGCAGAATCCCACTGGTAGTTGCGCTGCTTTTCGCGAATGCGACGATGGCACAGGAATTCTCAGGCCCAAAAATCTCTTCCAGTAATTCACGGACATGGTGCATATTCTCGCCGCTAATCTGAACGAAGAGACTACCACTGGGTGTGAGTAGCTCCCGACTGATAAGCAGCCGGTCACGCATGTATGTGAGATAGGAATGCAATCCCAATTCCCATGTATCCCGGTACGCCTGCACCATTTCAGGCTCGCGAGTCATATCCTCATCATCGTTGTGTGCGACATCCCGCTTGCGAACGAAGGGCTGAAAATTTGAACCGAACCTCACTCCATACGGCGGGTCAATGTAGATCATCTGCACCTGTCCGCCCATGCCCTCGTACTGAAGCAGCGAGTTCATCACCACCAGCGAGTCACCGAGAATCATGCGGTTGACCCAATCGTCCCGATACTCGTAGGCGCGTAACACCTGATCGGCAATCGAATGCTTGGGATCGGAGAACAGGTCAAATAGCTCGCCCTGCTTTTTGTGTCCCTTCAGCGTTTCCAGAATGGCCTTCGTTGAAAGCCGCTCGTGGATGAACAGCGGCAGGCTGGGCACATCGAACGACAGCCGCTCTGCCTTTCCCGCCCAGTTCAGGAACGGCTTGCTGATGGCCTTCAGCTTCGACGCCGCCGTCTTTGCCTGCTCCAGCGTCTCAGCCTCAAGCACTTGGCACACCAGTGCCTCGCCCTGCTCACGAGCCGGGTTCTGCCCGTCGCAGTCCATCGCCGGAGACAGCGACGAATCGTATTTGTACGTCTTGGGCGGGAGCTTCTTCTTGAACTGAGCCTGCGTCCCGACCTCTGGGCGCATCGGGCTGTCAGATTCGGGGTGTTTGTAGCTCTCGGCTGGCTTACCCTTGGTCTTGGACTTCGCTGACTTCGTACCTGTGGCGCGTGGCATCCGAAGTGGCCCTCACGGATCGGGGGATTTATCTTGTTGTGGAAAGGCGGATTCTAGCACCAGCGGGCCGTTACCAAAACAGGCAATATTGCTTAGCAGGGCTGGTCTGTCGCTTAAGTGCTATGTTGTTTCTGAAACCGGATAGCTGCTGACGGCCATCAGCGGCGACAAGGCGGGGTAGCCTTCCCGTCCCCGCTTTCACATCGTCGAACCAATCGACAAGGTCCACGTCTCCCGGCTGAATCGCCGCCCAGAATCACTCAGCGATGGGATGCCGCGCTATGAAAGCCTGCAACTCCGCATCTGATATGTCCTTGGCGCTCCCGTGCAGACATACGATCTCGGTCACAGTGCCATCACCCGTTAAGGCACGTCGGCAGGTTGACTTGTCAAGGTCTAGCGAATCGTATGTGTCAAGAATCAGCCTGAGTCCCACTTTCGGGGATTGAGTGCGAGCTTGGACTAGTGCCCGAGCTGCAGCTCTCGATTCAGGCGAACCAATCGGGAAATCGCCGGGCCGGACGGTCAGACCTGTTGCGCTCACTCGGAGTTTTTCTGCTTGCCGTTTCAATGATTTCCATCCTCGTGACTGCCCAACGGTGTTGCGCTCACCGATTGTGCAAACCAGTCCGGCAGATTTCCGCTTTGGGCGTACCGTTCCAATTCGTCCCGCGTCATTCGCTCAAATAATCCATTCAGGCTGACCTGTTCAGTACGATCTACCCATTGTCCGGCTGCATTGATTTTGCTGTATGCCTGAACTGCCGCAACCACGGCTCCCGACGTGACCTCCACCTCCCCGGCCCGCTCAATAATTCGCTCAAGCGCCGCCCGCACGTTTCGCTGGCGCTTGGCAAACAGACCCAGAGCGTGAGCGTGCCTGTAGATCGTGGAGCGGTCCTTAAGCCCGTATTCCAGAGCCAAGACCGAGGGACTACGCCAGCCCACGAAATCGGATTCGATTTCTGCTCGCTGGGAGTGCGAGCAGACTGAGCAATTGCGCTTATGCCGCCCCAAGTTTGCCGAGCCTTTGCTATTGGCCATCGGCTATATTCTAGCTTTTTCCGCAGTGTGTAGCAGCCCTAGGCGATACAATTCCGGCATAACCGGATAGCGCCTCGACTGATCATCGAGAGCAACAAGGCGGGACGCCTTCCCGTCCCGCTTTCCAGCGACTCCTGCGAATAGGGAAGGTCATGGAAGGGTGACACTATGTCCCTTGATCAGCGAGCGACCCCGGACAACAGCTCAGAGCCCGATTGGAGTAGTGAATGTTTCGCGTGTCGGCATCCCTACTTTCATCATAGGTCGCCGGAGGGCTCATGCTTCGCAAGCCGTGAAAGCAAGGTTTTTACTGCCCATCATGGGGACGCTCGTTGCTGGTGTCCAGGCTTTTGTAATGACGCAGAAAGCGGTGTGGAAACGGCTCTCGCCCATGCCGATGTGCCATTCCTGAGGTCGATGGGCGATGCAGCTCTAAAGACGGACCACTTGGAACTGGTGGAACGAATAATCCCCAGAGTTGCACGACTGTGTGGATCTGACTCTGACGTTCGCTGGATGGAAGCTACGCGAGAGATACTCGCCGAGAGACGATCCAAGCGCCCCATTAAAGCTAATCAAGTCAGCAAATGCCCACCTCCCCCAACGGTGCTTGGCGGAGGGAGTTGGATACCCTCACAACCGAAGCCTCAGGTGCCCACCGACTTTCCGTCCGATTATCCCCAGTCCCTCAGGATCGGAACAGGCGTGATACTCGCAGACACGGCGCGAGAGTTTCAGGATCGATGGACGCTAGAGCAACTGTGCAGAAAGATCGTAAGCAATCTTACTGACCTGCTGTGCGAGTCCGTGCGTGAAGGTACTCTCATGGACCACGCCGCCCCAGAACGCCTAAAGAAGCTACTACACTATGTATGCGTGTCAAACTCCAAGTACGATGACGAGTGCTTCCGCGCAGAGACGGCGGCAATAAACTCCGATGAATGGCACGCGATGCTAAAGCGACTTGCGGTTTGTGAGGATTCCGAGCCGCACAAGTTGCAGCTTGCGGACGGCGCTAGCAAGGAAACCGCTACACGCGCGCGAATCGACGCTTTCATAGAAAAGTTGCGTGATGCCGGACATCCGATTACGAGGACAGACATTTGGCAAGTGGCGGGTTACAAAGATGCGACGGAGTTTGAACGATTTCAGCGGGAAGATGACCGCACCACTTCCGGCAGCAAAGCAAGATTCAATCGCGTACTCGACATGAGCCCTGAAGTGTTCATAGAGAAGCGCAAGAAACAGACCTTTCGTTAGATTTTCCCGTATTTCCCCGCATTTCCCCGTATCCCCCGGCCTTGCTTCCCTCCGTGCGGGGGGATGCATGTTTTCAAAACATGAAGCAGCAGAATCCCTCGATCAGTCTCAGCGAACCGTTCCCGCTCTTAGACCCCGGCTCTTACGTTGCACTCTGCACCGAGGCGACATTCGCTTGGGCTCGTCAGTGGCGAAAATGGATTGCCCGGCTCGTGCTCGAACCTCAGAACTACCAGGGCCGCTCCTACACGGGGCGGCTCTGCGCATTTCTGGGACTCGGCAAGAACCCGGAGCGGCCCTATGCGGGGCCGCAGAGCCGTTTTCGGCGACTGTACGTGGAAGTGAATGGCGACCAGCCCACATCGGCAGAGGTGCGCATGGAAATCTTCGTTGGGCTGCATTTTGACGTTGAGGTTGAGACGGTAAAGCAAGATCGGGACGGAAAGCCCCGAGCTCCCGAGCACTGGTACAGCATCGTGAGACGGATTCACCCGTGTAAAGCAAGAGCGAGCGGTGCGCCAACCTCTCAAACTACTAACCCTTTACCCTCTAACCCACCAACACAGGGAACCTATACAACCGACCAACACCGCAACACGGTTAACACACCCTTGGCAGAAGAGGCGCAAGGCGCGAACGAAAAACTCGCTCTTTTGAGAAGCGAGCGGGGAAAGGAACGCAAATGAGCTTGGGTAGTCACGACCAGACGCACGACTACCCGGAGCGGGGCTGGCAGGCTTTGACCCCTGCCAGCCCCGCTGGCAAACCAGAGCAACGGTTAGCGCAACCGCTGCTCGCTTTGCAAGAACGCAGAGGATTACTAATCCGCTGCGTCGTGAACCTGAGCTTAAAGCATTTGTTGTTTCAATCACTTACAGCGGCCCAACTGACACTGTGCCCAGACTGTGCCCAAACTCCTGAAGGGTGATGCGCGTTAGTAATCATATCCCGAGGCGACTACTGCGGACGAAGGAGGCCGCACAGTATCTCGGGATGAGTCCCGGCAAGCTGCGACGACTCACTCAAGACGGAGAACTGCCCATCATTCAGCACGACCAGCGCGCACCTTGGCTCTATGATTTGCACGACTTGGATGAACATATCGAAAAATCCAAGCATCGGCTCTCCGATTTCTGTTGACACCAACCTAACGCTAGGTTAGTATAAACATGAAAGGAAGGGACATGGGAGCCAAGAAGAAAGACCCCAATGCCGTGGCTCTGGGCAGCAAGGGTGGAAAGGCGAGAGCCGCCAAGCCTCTCCGCCTCGGAGTTGTCGAAGATCGGCAAAAAGGGGGCCAAGATGCGGCTCACGAAGCTATCAGCAGCCGAGCGCAGCGAGATTGCTCGTAAGGCAGTATGGCTCGCTGGGCCAAGAACAAGCGAAAGGAGGCGCGATGAAGCGCAAAAGGGGCAGTGGCAGCATCTACAAACGCGACGGCTGGGATGTCTGGTGGATTAAGTATCACCGGCATGGCCGTGCGTTTCGAGAGAGCACACGACACGAAGGATTACCGTAAAGCCGAGAGAATGTTGAACACTCGGCTGGCGGAAATCGACCAGGGAACATTCATGGGACCGCAACTAGAAAAGACGAAGATTGACGAACTGGCGGAGATGTTCCTGCGAGATTACCGCATCAATGCTCGCAAGAGCCTCGACGACGTGGACGCTCGCTGGAAATACCATCTAAAGCCGTTCTTTGGCGGTATGAGAGCCGTTGACGTTACGAGCGACCAGCTAGCTAGGTACTTGGACAAGCGGCAGCAGGAGGAGGCGGCAAACGCCACGATCAATCGAGAACTGGCAGCACTCAAGCGTATGTTTCGGCTCGGACAGCAGTCCACTCCGCCGAAGGTGATCCGCATTCCGAAGTTTCCCAAACTGGCGGAGAACAACGTCCGGAAGGGCTTCTTGGAGGATGGGCAGTATCGCAAGCTGATTGAGTATTGCCCGGAGTTGTGGTTCCGCGGACTCGTCGAATGTGGCCGCACCTATGGCTGGCGAGTTTCCGAACTGCTCTCGCTCCGAGTCAATCAGGTTGACTTGTCACAAAGCATCATTCGCCTTGAGCCAGGCACAACAAAGAACCGCGAAGGGCGTGAAGTGTTCATGACCGATGCTGTGCACCACTTGCTGGCTGCTCTGACGAAGAGTAAGGGCAGGAACGATTTTGTTTTCACGCGCAAAGACGGCAAGCCTGTGAAGATATTTCGTGGCACTTGGCGCAAGGCCTGTGAACACGCTGGAGCGCCGGGACTGCTGTTTCATGATCTGCGGAGAACAGGCGCAAGGAACTTGCGACGGGCCGGAGTTGCCGAAGGTGTGATTATGAAAATCGGCGGCTGGCGCACTCGCAGTGTTTTCGAGCGATACGCGATTGTGAGCCGCAACGACATTGCGGACGCGATTCTCAAGTTGCAGGAATCCGAGACGAGGGCCGAACAGGAAAGGGCGCTCGCAGAAGAGCGGCAAGCCCAAGAAAAGGCACAGTTTGGGCACAGTGACGATTCTTTGACGAAATCCGCCGCATCCCGTGCGGTGAACTAGCGCCAGCTAGTGATTGGTCTTTCAGGGGCTTAGGTGGTGCCGGGAGGGGGACTTGAACCCCCACAACCCTTTCGGGTCTGCGGATTTTAAGTCCGCTGCGTCTGCCAATTTCGCCATCCCGGCCCAGGGTGCGGACAACATCAGTATCGCACGCTGCCAGAGTTCAGCCGTCCAGCTTCGCTTTGCTACAGCGCTTCGTGTGCGACATCGGGCGGTCTGCGATCCGCTCCCGGTCTGAAGACAGTGCTGTGCAAATCAGAAGTGCGCCCACCAACAAAGCAACAAAGAAGGGCAGCCTTATGGCTGCCCCAACATCTTTCAGTCTGTCAGATATAGGCCGAGCTTGCCCTTATTGCTCGGGCACAACCGCCAGGTTAACGTCCTGCACCTGGACTCCGCTAACGTTGCGACGGCCATCGGTCCAGGTAACGTAAGCATTGCTGCCCTGGGCGGTGCTGTAGTCGTAGTCACCGGCGTAGCAGCTCTGAACCCCGCCGTCCTGCTGCTGCGGCTGCGGGATGATCGAGGAACTGATAGCGAAGTTCGGACCCCAGGTAAGGCCGTTGTCGGACGACTGAGCACCATAGCGCTCATAGTTGCAGCCCGGGTCGGTAGCCGCATTGCAGGCCGTATTGACGCTGCGGCGGTCATACCAGGAGGCGGTAACCTTGCCAGCCGGGTTGACGGACAGCGAGGGCATCCACTGGACCTTGTACTGGGCATCCGTATCGTCGTTCAGCTTGATCGGGGTGCTCCAAGTAGCGCCGTTGTCGGTGGAGCGGGTGTAGAAGATGTCGCCGTTATCCGAGCCGCTACCATGTCCGGCAAAGATGTAGTGGACGACGTTGTTGGGACCAACCGCCGGCTCACCCCAACCCATGTGCCGCCAGATTGGGTTCACTTTGGCGAAGTAGCTGTTGCTGGGGCACGTACCATCACCTACGGCAGGGAAGCTGGATCCCATGGTGATCTGAGTCCAGCTGGCACCGCCATTGTCGGAGCGCCACATCACGTTGGTACGGCTAGCAAGGCCGCCGCCACCTTCGTTCATGCTGGCCACGAATACGCTGTTGTAGGAACGGATTGCCGCGTGGCTCGCGGTGGGGCTAACCTGGGCGCCGGTAACTTGCACATCGCGGATGAAGTTGCTGGTAAGCGTTACCAATGTCCAGGTCGTGCCGTTGTCGGAGTAAACCACCTGCAGGGCGCCTGATCCGACGTTGAAGTTATTAAAGGAGATGTACATTCTGCCGTAACCGAGGCTGGTGGGATCATTATCCACCCACATGGACTCACGGTCGTCACCACTGTTGGTGTGCGCACAGGCTCCGCTGCTCCAGTTGATGCCGTCGGGCGAGGTCCAAAGGCCGATACCCTGGCCGCCGCAACCGGACGCCAGATCGCCGGCAAACCACATATTCAGCTTCTTGTTGAACACGACAATCGGGTCACCATAGTTGGTGCCGTGGGTGGTGAAGGGAGGCGGCAGAATCTGAGTGAAGGTAGCACCACCGTCAGTCGAGTAGGAGACTCCGGAGTACTGGCCAACATTGTGATCGTTGTAATTCACGACCACGGTCGAGCCGTTCTCCCAAACCATGTTCTCGCTCTTGGTGCAGCTCGTGGGGCCCGTGCAAGAACGATTGCTGACGAGGACGTTGGGGGGAGCGGGGAAGTTGATGTCACTGCCGCCTTCCGGTTGGCCACCCTGCACGATGCCGCACTCGATCAGGGTCTGGCCGGCGCGCATGTTGTCCTGTTTAAGAAGATTCAATGCACTGATTTGCGAGCAATCAATGCCGGTGGAAGTCATTTGCGCCATCGCGGGTAGGGCGAAGGCACAGACAGCCAATGCGAGAAGGCAAATGGTAAGTTTGCGGTTACTCATGTTTTGGATTCCTCTCCTATTCCTGTTTGTTCCTGTTCCTTGCGTTCTACTTCTCTTGCTTCTCTTGCTGTTGTTTTTCATCGGATGGACTCGGAGCCGGGCTCTTCGCCGCGGCTACAGGAGCGGCGAAATATTCCTCATCCAGCCAAACACCGGTTTTCTTCTTAAGGGCATCCATCTCCTCGCGAAGTTTTGGCGCCTGAAGCTTTTTTTCAATGGTCGGCGTTGCCTGCCCGAGGGTAAGCCGATCCTTCTTTACCACTTCGAACAAAATCAGAGCGTCGGGCGTGTCCGCCACCTGCGACCACTCCCCTACTTTCATGTCGAACGCTTGCTTCATGACATCTGGCAACTGGTCGCGTTGGAAGGTCAGAGGACTAACGTCAATGGCGTCCTTGGTGTCTTTGATCAACTGCTTAGCGTCGGCACCCGAGGCCAAAGCCTTGCGAATCTCTTCCGCCCTGGCTTGCGCTTCCGCGGCCGGCAGTCCGTGTCCGCTGGTGTGTTCGTTCTGCTTGAAGATGTATACCCGGCGGATTGTGACCTCGTCGAAATCCTCGAGGTGTGAGTTGTAGTAAGCCGCGATCTCCTGGGGCGTGGGCTTTGCTTTTTCCGAGAGGGCGTCGTATTCGGCGGTGGAGAGAATCTGGATGCGATTCATCTCCAGTTGGCGCTGAATTTCGGGCTTCTTGTTCAATCCCTGGGCGACCGCTTCCTGAGCCAGCATCAGGCCGCCGGCAAAGTTCTCAGCCGTAGTCTTCTTTTTCGGCACGGCAGCGCCTCCCTGATCTTTCAGGAAGTCGCCATACATGTCCTCAAACTGTGCCTGCGTAATCTTGGTGTCGCCCACTTTCATGACGACCCGCTCGGAGGGAGGAAGCGAATTGTTTGAATTGGAGGAGGTGGCGGCGGCGGATGCACCACCCGTTGCGGGAGCCGAACTCTGCTGCGCGAAGCAGGCCTCGAGAGCAACTAGAACAAGCAGTACTAACCGTGTAGGGACCCGGTGCATTCAGTTCCTTTGACAAAGCGGCACACGCCCCCACCTGCGGGAGACGTAGCGGCTATCAGATTGGCGTCTAATGATCTGGAGTATACGCTCGTACTACCGACCTAACGGAAAGTACTATTGCGCTAGTACGGCGGAAATTATCGTTGCTTATGCCGTGGAAAGCAAGTCATTTTTCTGTCACGACAAGAAGACAACCCGGCACGAAGGTGTGCTACAGATGTTGTGAGTCCTCAAAAGCTTAACGGCCACGATGTCACCACCCTCGCACAACTAAGGTGGTGTGCGGTCACAATAGAGCGCTAACTGCCAATGAGACCTCCACAATACGTTCCTAGTTGGCGCAGGCTTCAGTGGGCTGACATAACCTCGGTTCCGGGCTTGGGCTTCTTTAAGAAAAATGGCAGCGGAACGAGGCATGCCACGATGATCGCGACCATCCAGAAGGCGTTTACGTACGCAAGCAACGCGGCCTGCTGCTCTATCAGACCCATCATTTGACGATATGCCTGCTGAAGCGCCAGGACCGGTCCCGATCCGGAGTGTGCCATGCTCGCCGCCGAGCCATTCAAGAAGCTCATGAATTGCGGATTCGAGCTGGTGGCATGAGCCACGAGATCGGTCTGATGCACCTGGCTCTGCCGCGCCAGGAAGGTCGTCAGCATGGAAATCCCTACGCTGCCGCCGAGATTACGAATGAAGTTGCTGATGCCGGAGACCTGGTTGTTCTTCTCCAAAGGCATACCAACGTAGCTGAGGATGCTGATGGGAATGAAGATGAAGGCGAGTCCGGCCACCTGATACATACGCCAGAAGATCATGGTGCGGAAGTCGACGCTGAGGCTAAGGTTTGTGATGTGGTGCAACGCGACCGCCGTAATGCCGAAACCAAAGGCGATCATCCAGCGTGGATCAATCTTCGTGGACAGGATGCCGGCTACAGGAAACAGCAGCATGAGCATGAAGCCCGCTGGAGACAAGACTTCTCCCGCCTTCTGCGCGGTGTAGCCCATCATGATTTGAAGAAACTGCGGAATCAGCACAGTGGTGCCGAACAACACAGCGCCCAATACGAAGTTGAAGAGTACGGTCGCGGCGAAATTGCGGTTCTTGAGCAGTTTCAGCTCGAGAACCGGGTGGGGCGTTCGCCATTCGTGAATCACCAGCACAACCAGCGCAACTGCGGCGATTACGGCAAACGCGGTTATGAAGTCCGAGCCCAACCAGTCGTCCTGCTGTCCTTTATCGAGAATTACCTGCAGGCAGCCGATCCCCAGGACAATCAGTGACAAACCGACATAATCGACTTTCATGGCGGCGCTCTTAAAGCGCGTGAGCCATGGAGGGTCCTCCACCACGGCGGAGGTTAAAAACAGCGAGAGCAGCCCTACCGGCACGTTGATAAAGAAGATCCAGCGCCAGTCGTAGTTATCGGTGATCCAGCCGCCGAGGGTTGGTCCAATCGCAGGCGCAACGACCACCGCCATTCCGTAGACGGAGAACGCGAGACCGCGCTTCTCCGGCGGGAATGTATCGGCCAGGATGGCCTGCTCGCTGGGCCCCATGCCTCCTCCGCCGGCGCCTTGCAGAATCCGGAAGAAGATCAACATGGATAGCGACGGCGCAAAGCCGCAAAGGATCGAAGAAACGGTGAACAGCGCCACACACGTCATGTAAAAGCGCTTGCGCCCGATCACCGTGGTGAGCCAGCCCGACATCGGCAGCACGATGGCGTTGGAGACCAGATAGCTGGTGAGCACCCAGGTCGATTCGTCCTGGCCGGCGCTCAGTCCACCGGCAATGTGTGGGAGAGCAACGTTTGCGATGGAAGTGTCAAGCACCTCCATAAACGTCGCCAGGGTCACGGTGAGCGCAATGATCCACGGGTTGTAGCGCGGCTTCCAGCCGGAAGCCGTGTAGTCCTGCAAGTCGGGCATGTCGAGTGTCTAACGCACCTTCACGTCAGGCTCAACCGACATGCCGGGACGCAGCAGGCCGTCTTTGTTGAAATCAGGAGAGTCGTGCTTGTCGAAGTCGATGCGAACCGGAATGCGTTGCACGACCTTGACGTAATTACCGGTGGCGTTCTCCGGCGGCAACAGACTGTACTTGGCACCGGTGGCGCCTCCGATGTTGGTGACATGGCCGTACCAGGTGCGCCCGCCGTAGGTGTCCACCTTAATCTTGACCGTCTGCCCTGGCTTCATGTAGGTGAGTTGGGTCTCTTTGAAGTTTGCGTTTACCCAGATATCCCGCAACGGCACGATGGACATCAGGTCCTGCCCCGTCTGAACATTCTGTCCCACCTGCACGGACCGGCGTCCTACCACGCCATCCACCGGCGCGGTGATGGTGGTGTACTGCAGGTTCAGTTGAGCCTGATCGAGGGCCGCCTTATAGCGAAGTACTTGGGCATTGGCCGATTTGGCCCGGGCCTGCGTTGCTGCTACCTGCTTGGGAGAAATTTGTGCATTCCGAATTTCGGCATTTGCCTGCGTAATGCGCGAACGTGCCTGTTGCACCTGGGCCTCCGCCGCGAGCACCGACGCCTGCCGGGCTTCTACCGTAGCGTTGGCTCCGGTGGCGGCAGCAGTGGCAGCGTCGAACTGCTGTTGCGAGATCTCGCGCTTCCCGAGCAGTTGCTGATAGCGCTCCACATCAGCATTCAGCTTCTTCGCGTTGGCCTGCGCCTCAACCACCTGTGCCTTGGCTGCCGCCGCCTGTTTTTCCGCTGCCGACAACCCCGCCTCTGCATTCTGCAAGTCAGCCTGGGCTGAGCGGATCTGCTCGGTCGACCCAACGCTCGACACGGGCACGCCGAACTCGGCAGCTTCAGCATTGGCCTGGGAATCGGCGTATTCGGCCTGGGTGCGCTCATACGCGACCTGGTAGTCAGTCGGATCCAGTCGCACCAGTACATCTCCCTTGTGCACGAACTGGCCGTCATCGTAGTTGACCTTGATAACGTGCCCGCTCACGCGCGCGCTGATGGGATAAATATGCCCGTCAATCTCCGCGTCATCGGTGCTCTCCCAATGGCGGCTCTCCCACCAGAACCAGCCGACCCCCAATAGCACCAAAACCACGATCAAAAAGACCATGGGCTTGGCAGCGCGATGACGTTTCAGAAGGCTGCGGCGATCCGCCGCCGGCGGTTGCGCTTCGGGATCGTGGTTGGTGGTTACCCGAGGTTCCTCGGACGCATGAGGTTGTTCGAGATCGCTCTGTTCAGTTGTAGTCGGGCTCATCAATTTACCTATCTTTTGCTACGAATTCGATGGACGCTAGGGCTTCGGCGTCGCGGTCGTCTTGGGACTCTGTGCCGGTGGCGGAGTCGGGACCGGACTCTCTGCCGGCGGATTCTGATTTACATCTGGCGCCGAGGTCGTGTTTCCCGGATCGGCCAAGTATTGTTTCGCGAGCTGCTCAGCATTGCCGATAGCGCGCGCCAGCAGCACCTTGGCAATGTTGTGGGCATACAGGCTGGTAATGTACTGGTCGTTCGCCACGGCCAGCGACTGTTGCGCCTGTATCACTTCCACGTTATTGGTCACGCCCGCGGCAAAGCGGTCCTGGGACTGCGCCAGCGTTTGCTGCGCCAGATCGAGACCGATCTTGGCTACTTGAACCTGCTGGGCCGCTGCCTTCAAGTCCAGGATGGCGTCCTGCACGTCTTGTTCAATTCCCGCCTTTAGATTGTCAACTTGCGCCTGCCGCTGCTTCAGTACGGCATCAGCCTGTTGAACGTCAGCACGTACCTTGCCCCCTTGGAAGACCGGCACTGTGAGCGTCGCCCCAAGCGTGTAAGCCGGGCCCAACGAACTGGGGGTAAAACCCAGCACTCCGTAGTTGCCGGCGGCGCCCAGGCTGGGGAGGTATTCTTTCCACGCAGCAGAACGTTTGAGCTCTGCCGCCTTGAGCAGCGCCAGGGCCGATTGATAGTCGGCACGCGTCTGCAAGGCGCGTGCGTAGGCTGTGTCTAAATCGATTTCGGGAACAGGATGATAAGGAACGCGGTTCACCAGGCGAAATTTCTGCTGGATCGGCAAGCCAATCACGCGGGCCAGCGCAATGCGCTGCTTTTCCAGATCGTTCTGCGCCTGAATAAGAACCTGCTGCTGTGCCTGCAACTGGACCTGAGCGCGTAGGGTGTCGATCTGCGGCGCAAGGCCGGCATTTTCCTGATCGTGTGCAAGCTGGTAGAGCGCCTGAGCGGTTTGCACCTCGGCTTGCACGGCGGTCACGCGCGACTCGGCGGCAACTGTCAGCAGATAATTCGCCCCCACGGCGAGGATCACTGTGTCGCGAGCGTCCTTGTAGCTGAACTGTGCGGCCTGGACGTTCTGTTTTGCCGCCCGCAGTGAGTCGATCTTGGAAAGATCGCCGAAGTTCCACACGCCGGTGGCTTGGGTTTCGAAAAGCCCGAAGGGCCCCACAGAGGTGGGAAAGCCGGGGAAGGTAAATCCGAAAGCTTTCAGATTGATCTTTTGCACCTGCTCGGTGATGGCGCCGTTTATGTTCGGAAGCAACTCACTCAGCGCCTTCAATCGCGCGGCTCGGGCCTGGTCGGTGACGCGATCACTCAGGTACAGTCCGAGGTTATATTTCAACCCCATGTCCAGTGCCTGGTCGAGGGTGAGATCTATCGTCCCAGCAGTAGCCTTGCCCTGCGGCAGAGAGCCGGCGAACGGGTCAGTGTTGCGCTGGATGACCTGCTCGGGAGAAGGTAGCGGCGTCAACCCTGTCGCGTTGGTGCCCTGGGCCAGTACCGAACTTGAGCAGAGGATAAGAAGCGCCGCGATTAGCGACGCCCTGCCAGCCAGCCGCCAGTCAAAATTTGCTTTGCATCCCGGTCGTTCCATATTGTATCTAATACATACATGCATGTATGGAATCTTTCAAGGCACTTAGATGACGAAGATTCGCCGGACGTTGCGGAAAATAAACGGAAAACAGGAAATACGCTGCATAGCCCTTAGATGATGCTTCCCAGAGAAAAGAAAGGCCCGCCTACCGCCTCCCGTCACCAGGAACGGACGGACCTTACCCGCACCCGGTTTCTGCAAGCCGCAGAAAAGATCTTTGCGCGCGACGGCTTTGAGGCCGCCAAGCTGGAAGAAATTGCGGCTGACGCAGGCTACACCCGAGGCGCGTTCTATGCCAATTTTGAGAGCAAAGAGGACCTGTTCTTTGCGCTGCTGGAGCGGGAAATCACCTCTCGCATCGAAAACGTGCGCAAGCATGTTGCCAAGTGCCAAAGCTCGTCGGAGAAACTGGCTGCGTTGCGCCAGTTCTGGCTCGGCATGTGCCTGGATCGGCGCTGGAGCTTGCTGGCCATGGAGTTCAAGTTGTTCGCGCTCCGCCACCCCGATGTCAAGGTGCGGCTTACGGCAATGCATCGCAGGTTGGTAACCTCGGGCGTGGAAATTCTGGAGCAGATCATGGACGACCTGGGCCACAAGCTTCCAGTCTCGGCCTATGGGGTGGGGATGGCATTTTTTGCACTCAGCAGCGGTCTCACGGTACAACATATGCTCGACAAGGCAGGGATGCCCGAGGATGCGGTGCGCGAGATCATGACGCGATTTTTCGACGCGGTTACAGCAACGTGAAATTGCAAAGATTCGGCCCGGCGGTATTAGCGCCCGAGCGTGCTTCCCGCCTCGCTGGTCGTGGGCCGAGTCATCAGTTCGCGAATAGCGTCTTTCGGCGACTTGCCCTGTTGCAGGATGGCGTGCATCTGTGCCGTAATCGGCATTTCGACGTTCATCCTGAGCGCCAGCCCGATCGCCGCGTTCGTCGTCAACACGCCTTCGGCGACCATGCCGTGCATTCCCGCAATGATCGCATCCAGCTTCTTCCCCTGGCCGAGGGCAACCCCGACGCTGCGATTGCGCGAAAGGCCTCCGGTGCAGGTGAGCACCAGATCGCCTAGCCCGGATAGCCCAGCCATCGTCTCTTGGCGACCTCCGCACGCGACGGCAAGACGTGTGATCTCCGCCAAACCACGGGTGATAAGAGCCGCCACCGAGTTGTGCCCCAGCCCCAGCCCGTCCAATACACCCGCGGCGATGGCCACGATGTTTTTCAGTGCGCCGCCGAGTTCGACTCCGACGACATCATCATTCGTATAAAGACGAAAGCTCGGATCGCTGAACTCGCGTTGCACGGTTTGCGCAAGGTCTCCGTCCTTGGACGCAATCGTTACGGCCGTGGGGTGTCCCTGCGCTACTTCTTTCGCGAACGACGGACCGCTGAGCGCGCCGATGCGCACGGGAAACGGAACTGTGGCACCGATCACTTCCGTCATGCGCAGCAGGGAGTCGTTCTCGATTCCCTTGGTGGCGCTGACGAAGAGCATCTCGGGACGAAGGTGTGGCAGCATGGCGCCGAAAAGGTGGCGCGTGTGGTGCGATGGCATCACGCTGACGACAATTTCCGCCCGCTGCAGGGCCTGGGCAAGATCGTTGGTAGCGAGCACCGTTGCCGGAATTCTTTCGTCTGGGAGGAAGAGGTGGTTGACACGCAGGGCGTTGATGCCCTCACACAAGTCGGCCTCATAGGCCCACAGTCTCACATTGTGGGACCCCTGGCGGCCAAGCACGATGGAGATGGCGGTTCCCCAGGCGCCGGCTCCGATAACGGCGATCTCGCTCACTGGTTCACCATAAACGATTCTCGTTACCGGCCAGCAGCCGCTGAAGGTTCGCCCGGTGGCGCACAATGATAAGCAATGCGGAGAGGCCTATGAGGCTAATCACAAGAGCGTCGCGCATCGCGGGATAAGTCCAGTAGGCGGCAACCGGGAAAACTGCTGCTGCAACAATGCTGCCCAGCGAAACGTAGCGCGTGATGACAACCAATAGGACAAACAGTGCCAGGGAAACCAGGACTGCGCGCGGCGCGATCCCGGCAAATGCACCGACCGCGGCTGCAACCCCCTTCCCTCCCTTGAAGCCCAACCATGGTGTGAACATGTGCCCAAGTATGACGCACAAGGCGGCAAGCGCTGCGAGAACATACGCCATCCCCGGGTTGGCTAGCGCGAGCGTGGCGTGCGCGTTCGCTGAGACCGGAATGGCAACATGATCAGGAAGCAAAAAGGCGAATGCCACGGCCGCATAGCCTTTAAGCGCATCGAGCAGCAGGGTGGCAATGGCCAAGCCCTTCGAGCCTGTGCGTGCCACGTTGGTCGCGCCGATGTTGCCGCTGCCCGTTTTGCGAACGTCCTGCCCGCGGAAGATCCGAACCAGCAGGTAGCCGAATGGAATGGATCCCAGAAGGAACGCGATGAGGGCGACGATGAGGGTAGTGATGGCCAATTCTCTGATCGGCACGAGGTAGAAGTGCTATCGCAAAGGGAAAGTTTTTAGCTTGGTGTAGCGCGATCCCGATGGCGACAGCGTACTCTGATACAGAATGAACTCGTGCGCCGTCATTGTACCGAACTCAGGCGTAGGCTGGCCCTCAAGTTTCGCTCGCACTTGTTGTAATCCGGGCGCGGCTTTATCACCCGGCTGGGAATGCGGGCGCCCGCTGCCGGCGCGCGCCAGCGTGAGATGCGGATGGTAGGGCACTTCGTCACGTTTGAAATCGAGTGGGGCAAGCGAGGCACCAATGCTGCTGGCAAGTTCCTGCAATTCGTCGCCCGCTTCGATTCCCACCCAGAACACCCGCGCCCGCTGTGGCGTGGGAAAGAAACCCGCTCCACGAAGCGTCAGCGGAACCGGCACGGCTGGTCACTCCCGACAGAGCGCTTTCGATCTCGCGGGCCTTTTGCGTTTCGCCGAGAAATTGCAGCGTGACGTGGAAAGGTCTCCGGCCCGACCCAGCGCACGCTGGGAGCGAGCTTTCGCATCTCGTCACGGAAGTGCGTGACCCGGTCGCGAATCTCGGGGTCGATATCGAGAGCAACAAAGAGACGCATAGCAACTTTAGTTTTGCGCCGCCCCTGAAGGGAGGCGGAATCGTAGTCTCATCGCAACTCAGCACTCCGCTGCGCTTCTTACCGGGCCATCATCCCCACGCCCTCCGCGCTCAGGGGCTCGCGCTTTGGCAACTGGACTCAGACACCCTCTTCTCCGTGTCCTCCGTGCCTCCGTGATGAGATTTTTCTCACATCATCATGCGGCGTACGAGGTCGAGCGCCTGCTGGCTGGCCCAGCGGCGAATGCGTTCGCGATCGCCGAAAAACCGCCGTTGGAGCACCTCGTGTGTCTGGCCGTCGGTGACGGCAATGTACACCAGGCCAACGGGCTTCTCTTCCGTGCCGCCGCCCGGCCCGGCAATTCCGGTAATGCCCAAGCCGATGTCGGCATTGCAGATCTCGCGAATGTTCTCTGCCAGCGCGATGGCAACTTCTTTGCTGACGGCGCCATGCGCTTCGAGCATCAGCGGCGGCACATCAGCAAACAGCGTTTTCAGATCGTTCGAGTAGACAACCGCTCCACCCAGGAAATAGCGCGAGCTGCCAGGAACCGAGGTCAGCCGCTCCGCCACCATACCGCCGGTACAAGACTCTGCGACCGCCAGTTTCAAACCACGCATCTGCAGGTAGTAGCCGACGATCTCTTCCAGTGATTCGCCGGTAGTCGAGAAGACGGCATCGCCCAGCTCGTCTTCCAGTTCGCCTGCCAGCCGTGCAATCCGCTCTTCCGCCTCGGCCTTGGTAACCGCCGTAGTGCGCAGATGGAACTCCACCTGGCCTTGTCCGGCAAGCACGGTGGTCTCGATGTTGGGATACTTCTTGTAGATCGGCGCAGTACGCGCATCCACCGCCGACTCTCCCAGCATGGCGGTCTTGATGATGCGCGTGGCGATGGCCGAAGGAGGAGCGGCCTGCTGCAGGCGCGGCATGATGTCCCGCTCCCACATGGTCTTCAATTCATGTGGCGGCCCCGGCAGCAGCATGACGATCTGCAGCCGGCCATTCTCGTTTCGTTGTAACCACTGGCCCGGCGCTGTGCCCAGCGTATTGTGGATGATGGCTGCTCCGCTAATGACGTCGGCCTGCTGAGCGTTGTTCTCGGGCATGGAGATGCGACGCTCCGCGAAGCGCTTGTACATGGCGGCCACCACATCGTGATCGCGCCTGAGATCCAGGCCCAGGGCCTCAGCAACGCATTCGCGCGTCAGATCGTCCTCGGTGGGCCCGAGTCCGCCCATAAAAATGACGATGTCAGAGCGGGAAATGGCGGTCCGTGCGGCGTCTGTCAGATTCACACGATGGTCGCCGACGATGGTCTTGAACGCCAGATTGATGCCGAGTTCGTTGAGCTGGCCGGTCAGGTACAGGGAATTGGTGTCTTGCCGGAAGGGAGTGAGCATCTCCGAGCCGACGGCCACGATTTCGGCGATCACGCGTAAAGCATAGCACCGGGGGAGAGGTGCCAGTTGCCAGGTACCAGCGGGGACAAGACAATGGGAGGAACCTCTGGTGAAGCTGGGTGCGTAAGTTGTGTAACGACGACTTAAGGGCAGCTATTTCGGATTACTTCCGCGTCGCCGACCATCTACTTTGGCCGGAGGACGTCGTCCTTTGTTGACATCTTTTGCGACATACATTGACTTGTCTGCGGCTGTAAGAACTTCGTCTGCAGTGCTTCCGTTGTCAGGGTAAAGCGCTACCCCAATGCTGGCGCCAAGGAACACAACCTTGCCTTCCACCTCAAATGGTGAAGTGAACACGGTCTGCAGGGCACAAGCTACAACCTGCGCTCCCTGGTTGTCGGCAACCTCTGCAAGCACCGTAAATTCGTCGCCTCCGCTTCGGGAGAGGGTGTCTGAGGCCCGCAGCCTGGCCCGAATCCGCGTAACGACACTAGTTAGCACCAAGTCCCCGACTTTATGTCCGAGAGTGTCATTGACGTTCTTGAAGCCATCCAGGTCGAGAGCCAGAATAGCCACTTTCCCATTTTGCCGGTGAGCTCGGGCAAGCGCCTGCTCAAGTCTGTCCGCTAGAAGTCGCCGGTTCGCTACTCCTGTCAGCGCGTCGTGGGTCGCAAGGTACTCGTTCTTCTCGAGCGCGTTCTGCAGTTCCGCTATCAACTGTTCGCGTTCTGCGAGGGCCCGTTTCAACGGAGTGATTTCGACGGCGGCGCAAGTGACTCCGGCAACTGCTCCTCCTCGGTCACGCAGTGCTTCGACAGTCAAGTCAAAGTAACGTTTCTCGCCGTGCAAAGTAACACTTACTTCGGATCGAGCGGGGTCACCGCTCTCCAACACGGATTGCTTTATCGCAGCCAGGCGAGCACCCTCTTCGCCAGCCAGAATTTCCGCGTCGTTACGCCCAAGATACTGCTGCGGTTCCATCCAGGGGAGGGCCGCTCCACTAATCCACGTATACTTGAGCTCTCGATCCTGGTTGCACACAATAACTGGAGAATTCGCAAGGGCGACCCGGAAACGTTGTTCGCTCAGTCGCAACGCAGCTTCGGCTCGTCTACGTTCCGTGACATCGTGTGCCATACCGCGCACGATAGGTTCAGAACCACAATCGGTTCGCAGTGTATTGTGGTATTCCCAAATTCTGCGTTGTCCGCCGCGCGTGAGAAGCATCATTGAACCCTCAGAGAAACCATCCCTGCGGATTCTGGCCAAATACTCGTCGAATTGCTCGCGATATTCGGGAGCAAGCAAGGTTCTCATCGGTTGCTGCAGTAATTCCTCGACCTCATAACCCAGGAGCCGCGCCGGCAGTGGGTTGACGGACAGTAGCCTGCCCGAGAGATCGTGGGTGCACAACAGATCCCGGCTATGCTGGACCAGATCACGGTATAGGTCTGCATCCTTCTGAAGTGCTACGGGGCGTCGTTTTTGCAACGAAGGCTTGCTCTTTTTGGGGGGCATTCACGCACCTCGAGGCAGGAGCGATGTAACAGAGGGCCAGACTTTAAACAGCAATATCGACACTACCCCACATACTTATACATGTTCGAGAAGAGCGAAAGATAGAGTCGAAGTGTGTCCATAACCTACGAAATTGACGCCGATAAGAGAACGATCCGGACCAAGGGCGTGGGGTATGTGACGTTGAAGGAGGTCATCGATCATCTGTGGGTTTTGGAGCAAGATCCCCGATGCCCGAGCGCGCCGACGTCTTTCTAGACCTGAGTGAAGTGGATTCTTTGCCTGAGACTCTCCAAATCTCGACCGTCGTCAGGAAGCTGGAGAGGACCCGTGCCAGGATTCGGTTCGATGCGTGCGCGATCCTGGTCAAAGACGACGCTCTTTTCGGCATGATGAGGAGGTTTGAGGCACTGGCAGACGAACTCTTCCGCGTGACGCACACTTTCCGAATCGCGACCGAGGCAGAGGCATGGCTCGTGGCACAGAAATCGCTGACCGAGGACAACCCGGCGAACGGGAGCGAATGCTAGGAGTAACTTTTGCCGTGGCTCGTTGATGCAACCAGGCAGGGCAACGTGGCGTTCACGCGCCCAGGATCGAGGTGCTGCGATCGATCATGCTGAACCACTGGTATCACCACCGCGGCCAGCTCTCGGTGTATCTGCGCCTGCTGGACGTGCCCGTGCCGGTCATCTATGGCCGCAGCGCAGACGAAGGGCCATTCGCCTGAACTACTCCTTTCGTCCTGTTAAGGCAGAAACAGGGGCCGGACTTTCCGGCCCTCAGGGGGTAACGACCAGAACCTTATACACGCTTGTCTTGTCCGAGGTCGCTGAGATCGTCACCTGGGCCTGCTGGTTGACCGGATAGGTTGTAATGGTGAACGTGGCCTGGGTCTGCCCTCCCGGCACCATTACAGAAGGCGGCACGCTGGCCACCTGCGGGTTGCTACTGCTAAGAGCAACGGGCTGTCCTGCACTGCAAGCGGGATATGAGAGATAGACAGTGGCGTTCACATTGCTGCCGCCCTTTACCGGACTAGGGAAGTCCAGCTGAGACGGCGGTGGCGGCGTGACTGTGTACGTGTTCATCACTACTGATATTCCGGAGAAGGCCGTCAGCGTCACCGGTACGTCAGTGCATTGCGGAGTGGTTGTAATCGGAACGAGCGCGTAGTAGCTTCCGCCCGGAACCTTCACCGACGACGGCACACTGGCCACCTGCGGATTGTTGCTCTTCATGTTCACCAGCCATCCGCTGGGGGGAGCAGCGGCTCCGAGCACCGGAGCAAGTTGCGCGGGAGCGCCCCCCGGGCCGGACGACGGGTAAACATCCACTCGCTCCAGTGCGGGCTGCAGGTACAGGTCGGTACCGGCGTTGGCTCCGTTCAGGCTGGCATTGATCGGACTGATGTGCTGGCTGTCAACGAATGAAGTCGTAATCGGGAAGTTCGCCGTGAGCGCGCCCTGCGGAACCGTGACACCCGCGGGCACGTGGCTGTAACCGTCGCCGCTCAGCGACACTGTTACGCCTCCAGGGGGAGCCGGCTCGTTCAAGGCGACTGTGCCGGTGGCGGACGCTCCGCCGATCACGCCGCCCGGCTCGACGACATCTGCACCCAGCAGCGGCCAGACCGTGAGCGTGTTCTGGCCAACTCCGGACGCAGCTATCACGGCGGGCGAATCTTGCGTGACCAGCGGCGAGGCAGCACTGGTCGCGCTGAAGGTCGCGCTACGCTGGCCCTCCGGTATCGTGACACTCGGCGGAACCTGAACCAAGTCGCCCCAATTGCTGCTTAGCTGCACGACTATGCCTCCCGGCGGAGCCGCCTGTGCCAGCGTGACCGTGCCTGTCGAACTGCTCGCATTCAGGATGTAGCGCGGCGACAGGGCGAGCGAGGCCTGCGGCGGAGGCGGATTGAAATTCTGCAATCCTTTGGGGAAGGGCCGATAGAGCGGGTCGCCGATATTGAGGATCATCCATTTCAGCCAACGCGTATTTCGCAGGAAGGCATCGCCGACGTTCGCACCTTGAAAGAGATCGCGGAAGGTCCCCCCGGGGCGAACCAGACCTCCCAACTCGGGCTCGTTCACCGCTCCGGTGGTGACGGTAATCCCTTTCATAATGGCGTTGGCCGACCAGTTCGAGCCGCCTCGGGGATTCAGGGCCGACGCGCTGTCGAGGTGAAAACCGATGGCGCCGGTGTTCCAGGTAAAGGCGTCGTTGTAGTTGTTGTAGCTGTACCAACCGGAGTAAAGCGCCGCGCCGGGGCAGTCCGGAGCGGGCGGCGTGCCGAACTCCTGCGGATTGGAATCCTCCAGCACCGGGAATCCCGCCAGTCCGGAGAACGTCGCCGCCCGATGTAAATCCCAGTCGCCTTCGCCATAATCGGAGTCATCGACACCCGAAATGTCTCCGAAGCGCCTGTCCAGGCAGGCTTGCCCTGATAGGCCGGAGCGTTCAGCAGAGATAGCCTTGTCGACCAGCCCCTTGGCAAGGTCGGCAGTCGGAGCGTCCAGCCGCCACACCGAGTAAATTAGCTTTCCAACCACTTGATTGCGCCACGCGGAGAACGAAAGGAATGGCTGATAGACGTTTCCCTGGCTCTGCGAATCGGCGTAGTACGGTTGAAGTTGCGTGAGATAGGGATAAGGGAAGAAGTCCTGAGTTGAATAGACATTCCAGATGTCGGCGACATATTGATCGAGCGCGTAGTACAGAGGGCTGGTCGAGCCCTTGACGTCATACGGCGTCTGATAGGTGAAAACGATATAGAGAATCCTGGCCGGTCCAACGGCATTGAGGCAGTTCTGCACCGGAATCCTGACCGAGGAGACGTACTGGTCCCAGGTGAGCTTGTCGGTGGCGGGCGGAGTTATTGGGCACAGATTTTGAGTGGGGATGAAGCGCTTGGCAATATAGTAGTTTGCTACCGAAGCAGAGTCGGAATTGTTGGCGTTGTAAACGACGAGCGTGCGCAACGCCAGGCTGTTCGCCGTCTGGGCCTCGGCGCGGGGTGCGCCAAGGGTGAAAACGAGCATCAGCGCAAGCGGTGCACAGAACTGCTGAGCTGAGGCGAGGGATGGGAACCGAGGGCAAAACACGAAACACTACCCAAGAATTGAATTATGAGCGAGCTGCGACCGAAAAGGACTTGGAGTAACGACAGGATTATACGCCGCTTTTCGGAGGCTTCGAACGCATCCTTTTTTGCCGCACAACGTCAAATCTGTACCCGCCGCAGGACTCTAACTTAAAACGTTGACCCTAAATTAGGAACGTCATACGATTCGCCATCGGGACTTATGGCTACAGCAAGCTTAAACCCGGGCAAGAATCTCGGCCATTTCCGTCTGGTTGAGGAACTCGGCGAAGGCGGCATGGGCGTTGTTTATCGCGCCCATGACACCCGGCTGAAGCGCGATGTTGCCATCAAAGTATTGAATGCCCGGACTTTCGCGGATGCGAAGGCACGCCAGCGTTTTCGCAACGAGGCCCTGATTCTCAGCCGGCTTAATCACCCCAACGTAGAGTGCGTGTACGAGTTCCGATCGGAAGAGGACGTAGACTTCCTGGTCCTGGAGCTCGTCTCTGGAAGCACGCTGAGCGATCTCATAAGGCACGGACCGCTGCCGGAGCAGGAGGCAGTCGGCCTGGGTATGCAGCTCGCCCGCGGATTAGCGGCAGCTCATGCGCAGCGCGTGCTTCATCGCGATCTCAAGCCCGGCAACCTGAAAGTCACGCCAGACAATGTGCTGAAGATCCTGGACTTCGGTCTGGCTCAATTGATGACTGCGCCGGAAGATGTGACGCTCACCGAGCTACCCGCTGCACACGGTCCTCAAGCCGGAACTCCCGGCTATGTGTCGCCCGAGCAGCTTGAAGGACGGGAGCCCGATACGCGCTCCGATGTCTATTCTGCGGGTGTCGTGCTGTATGAGTTGGCGACCGGCTTCAAGCCATTCCCACAGCATGGGCAGTTGTTGGCGGATGCGATTCTGCATAGCCTTCCAACTGCTCCACGGCTGAAGAACAAGGAAGTTTCTGCCGAGTTCGAAGCCGTCATTCTCAAATGTCTGGAAAAGGATCCCAAGCTGCGCTATCAGTCCGCGCGTGATCTGCTGGCCGACCTGGAGCGGCTATGGGCTGGACGGGATCCCTCTGGACGGACGCTGGCGGTTCCACACTTACAGCGCCCGCCTGTGCCGTCGCTGCGAGTATTGATTACGGGAGCCATCGTGCTGGTTCTTGCGGCGGCTGCTGTGCTGGCGTGGTGGAGGTGGGGACATCAGGGCGAAGTCCAGCAGAAGATCCTGGCCGTGTTGCCCATGGACACGGTTGGGCAAGACCCTGATACGAGTGCGCTGGGTCTGGGGCTGACGGAGACCGTTGCCGCCAAACTGGTCGAGGCTGGCGACGCATCAGCGATCCAGGTTGTATCGCCGCAGGACCTTCGGGACCAAAAGGTAAAAACTGCGGGCGATGCTCAGCGCGTCTTCGGAACGGACTATGTGCTGGAAAGCAGCATGCAGCGCTCGGGACAGATGATCCGCATCAACTGCTTTCTGGTGGACTCCAAGACGCACCGGCAAATCGCGGCCAAGACGATTGAATCGGATACTACCGATCCATTCGGACTACAGGACAAGGTAGTAAGCGCGGCACTGGACATACTGGCTGTGAAGCTGAAGCCCGAAGAGCGTCGGAGACTGAAGGCGGTGCAGGATATCGACCCAGCGGCGTACGAGGCTAACATCCGCGGACGAGGATACCTGCAGGAACGTGAGAGTCCAGAGAACATTCAGAATGCCATTGCGGAATTCACTGCCGCCCTTAAGCTCGACCCGAACTACGCTTTGGCATTCGCCGGCCTAGGCGAGGCGTACTGGAGTGCGTTCACACAGCTCGACAAGGGACACGACGCAGTGCAAAAGGCTTCTGAGAACTGCGAAAGAGCGCTTTCTCTCAATTCTCAACTCGTAGAAGCACACATCTGCATGGGAAAAATCCTAAACGGTACAGGCAAGCACGGAAAGGCTGCTGAAGAGTTCAAGCGGGCGATTGCCGCCGACCCTCAGAATGATGGCGCTTTGCGCGGATTGGCCCTGGCCTATGAAAACGCGGGAGACTTTTCCGGGTCTGAATCGGCACTTAAGAAGGCTGCGGCTCTGCATCCCAACTCCTGGGCTGCCTATGAAGCGCTAGGATTGTTTTACTACCGGCAGGCCCGTTACAGTGATGCTGTTCCCGTCCTGCAAAAGGCTGCGCAGATCGCACCGGATAATTATCAGACCTATAGCAACCTGGGGGGGATCTACGTCACAGAAGGGCTCTATAACGATGCGATCCGTGCATTTCAGCGTTCGATTGATCTCAGACCAAGTTCCGACGCCTATACGAATCTTGGGTATGTCTACTACTTAATGCATCGTTTCCCCGAAGCTATTGCGGCGCAGGAGAAAGCAATACAACTCGATGAGGGCAATTGGGCGGCTTGGGGAAATCTTGCGGACGCACTCTACCGGAGCCCTGATCGGAGAGGCGAGGCCGCGGCCAAATACCAGAGGGCCATAGCCCTGGCTGAAGATAAGTTGAAGGTAAATCCGAGGGACCTTGACGTACTTCCTTATCTCCCTATCTACTCCGCGATGCTTGGAAAGAAGGACCAAGCCATGGACTATTTGCACCAAGCCCTGCAAACGGGTCCGTCTAACCCTGAAGTCCTGTTTCGGGCTGCAATTGTCTATAGCCATTTTCAGGATCAAAAGCAGGCACTCGAATATCTGAAGAAGGCCCTGGCCTCGGGATACTCGCGCACGATCATCAAGGACTCGCCGGAGTTCAATGACGTCCGGCAGAATCGCGCATTTCTGGCACTGCTTGGCAATTAATGCTTCTTTTTACCTTTATGATCAGCCGTTTCACTGGGCGGTCGCATGACCAAGCCGGGAGGATGAACTGACCCCATATTGGTGGGGCTGAGTACGTTATCGCATCGCTGAAGCGTCGCCCCAGTAGTCCACGTCAAAGCTGAGTACGGCCAGGTGTCATTGGTTGGCCGCGTACTTCCGATGGAATTTGACTCGGCTATCGTGTAGGTTGTGCCGCTGTTAAGTTGACAGGCAGCGGCAGTGCTGCCATAAGGGCAAGTGGTCGCGCCGGGGGTAAACTGCACGACATCGCCGCTGGATGCCGGGGGAAAATACCAAACCAGAAAATCTCCTTGATCAACCAAAGGATTGCCGTTGGTATCTTCGCCCTTGCTTCCAGTTTGAATGCAACAATTGCTGGCAGCTCCGGGACAGGTAGCGGGGCGAACGTGAACCTCGACGCTGGAAGCTTCGCAAGAAAAGCTTACGCCGAAGACAACGGCCAGCAATACGAAGGCACACAAAACTCCACGATTCAAAAGTTGCATTAGATTACTCCTCGCCAAAAATAAGCAGTCACAGTTAAGGCAAATAATTAAGGCGGGGGCCGCATGACCAAACCAGGAGGCCAAATCCTGTGTTGAATAGGTTCGACAACATGCTGGCATGAGTTATTCCCCCAACTCAAGGTCTTGTATGGCCATTCATAGTTGGAAGCTGCAAGCTTGACCTGACCGGTTGAGGTTGCCTTGGGGCCCGAATTAGAGATCGTATTTTCATTGGGGAATGGAGATCCGGAGGCATCCGCGAGAAATTCCACCGTAACCCCCGGTTCCGGAAATGTCCACGATACGTAGTCTCCGGTGGCCACGTATGGATTGCCATGTGGATCCACTCCCCACATCGGGGAGCTCTGAGTGCAACAACTACCCGTGGTACCAGCGGGGCAGCGTGCCGCAGTCACCGTTACGGCAACTGTGCTAGGACCCAATCCTCGTCGAAGCTGATTCAACTCTGACTGTATGTGATTGATGTCTGTCCTGAGGTTGTTAGAGTCGGACTGAACCCTCTTCAGGTCGACATAGCTTAATACTGCGAGAATGATAGCCAGCAATACGCCGCCGTAAAGGACTACGCGGTCGAGCAGACTCATAGCACTTCCTCAATAGCTACAATCCCGCCCAAGCTAGCACAACTCAACCCAATGTCAAGCAAATTATCAGAAAAATGCCATCACAATCCAGAACTGGCTGGAGTTCCCTGCCTCCTTCGGGGTACAGGCTCCTACAGCGTAGGCACTAAGGTGGGCCATATCTAGGACGGAGCGGACTTGTGAAGCAAGGAGGAAGGATCTGGAGTACTGAAACCGACTATTTCTTTTGCTGGTCTATCTTCATAGGTAAAGGTGGTCTGCAGCTTGCCGCCGGCCTGGGCAACTTTACAGGCATAAGAGCGAAGAGCAGGCAAGCTAACACGCTTTATCGGGACGGCATGAGCGACCTTCCATCGTGCCTCGAGAGCCGCGGCCGCTTGATCCTCCGCTTGTTCCGCCGACAGGTTGGGCGTTAGCTTGGCGAAGTCTTCGGTCACCCAAAAGTCGCGACCGCTTTGTACGACTCCGATGCCGACGGCATCGTAAACCGCATTCAGCATGTTGGCGCGATGGCCGGGCGAGCGCAGGAACATACTGTTCACGTCGCTCAGTTGGCTGTTGAGGCCCACGTTCTCGGCGGCATCGGTGAAGAAGAGGCCGACCGAGCGCAGCCGCTCTTCGAGGGTGGACTCGCCCGGAAACTGGTGGGACAGGGCTTGGTGCTTCACCAGAAGCTCCGAGTGATTTCGCGCCGCCTGCGTAAGTTTTGGATCGAGCGTCAGCGGCGGCTTGCCGGCTTCTTCCCGGGAGTGATTCAGCTCGGCGAAGATGCGCGCCTCCGCCTCGCTGTCAGACACAACCTGCGCTTGCACTGCGGCACCGGTAGCAAGCAACGCCAGCGACAACACAACAACGTATTTGTAAGCGGATTTCAACGGTCCGTCCTGCGCAAACTGTGCTACTTTGATGTTCCCTCTGGAACCAAGGAATGATCAAACATGATGCTTGAAACCGAGCTGTTCCGCGTGGAGCCCGACATCACGGTGCTGGCCTGCGCCGGCAAGTTCACCATGGGAACGCGCTTGAAGCAAACCGAGGCACTGGGAGACTCCCTGGTTTCTGAGGGTGTTCGCAAGCTGGTGCTGGATCTTACTCACACGGAAGCTGTCGATAGCGCCGGGCTGGGCGTGATCATGCACATGTCGGCTGAACTGGAGCAGGCTGGCGGCGCCTTCCGCATTTGCGGAGCCAACGAACGCGTGAGGCATCTACTGAGCGTCACTCACACGGACGCGATCCTAGCACACGATCCGGATCTCGAAAGCAGCGTGCGACATATGAGCGAGAGCCCAGCCAGCAGCGCTACGGCAGGGTCATAGGCGGCTGTCGCCTACGAAGTCTCCAATCCGCCGGTGAGTTCGCTGATCTTCTCGATCCGGTGCTCCAGGCACCACTTCTCCAGCGCATCGACCAGGCTCTCACTGGCACAAGGATCCCAGAAATTCACCGTACCGACCTCAATGGCCGACGCTCCCGCCAGCATGAACTCGATCACGTCTTCGGCAGTACTGATACCACCGATGCCAATGACCGGAATGCGAACCGTCTTGGCGGCTTCCCACACCATACGCAGGGCGATGGGCTTGATGGCCGGCCCTGAAAGGCCCGCGGTAGTGTTGGAGATTCTCGGCTTGCGGGTCTCGGCGTCGATCGCCATGGCGACGAAGGTGTTGACCAGCGAGATGGCATCAGCACCGGCATCCTCGGCGGCGCGAGCCACATCGGGGATGCTTGTCACGTTGGGTGAGAGCTTCACGATCACGGGACGGGTGGCTATCCTTTTCGCGGCGCTGACCACTTCGAAGAGCATGCGCGGATCGCTGCCGAACGTGATCCCGCCGCATTTTGTGTTCGGGCACGAAACATTCAGCTCGTAGGCGGCGATCCCTTCCCCGTCGTTGAGCGCGCGGATTACGTCCTCGTATTCTTCCCGCGAGTGGCCAAAGACATTGCAGAAGAAAGCGATATCTTTGATCTTTTGCAGGAGTGGGAGCTTCTCTTCAAGGAAGGCGCGCACGCCGATGTTCTGCAGGCCGATGGCGTTCAGCATGCCGGCGGCGGTTTCGAAGAGCCGCGGCGGGGGATTGCCGGCCATCGGCTCGCGCGACAGTCCTTTGACTACGAAGCCGCCCAAGCGGGAGAGGGCCACGACATCCTCAAACTCCACCCCATAGCCAAATGTGCCGCTGGCGGCAATCACCGGGTTCTTGAGCTGGACTCCGGCAACGGAAACCGACATGTCCAGCGCCGGTCTGGTTACCGGACTCACGGGTGGGCCTCTTTCGCGGGACGGCGCTTGGAGGGTGTGGTGGGAGCCGACTCTTCAAATCGCTCGGAGATGGCTTCCGTCAGAACGCTACCGGTGGAACTGGTTGGCTTGTTCAGGCCCAGCATGGCAGCAAGCGTCGGCGCGATGTCGGTAGGCTCCACCTGATCGCGATACACTCCGGGCTTGAATGCCGGACCATAAAACGCCAGCGGAACATGCTGGTCATAACTGTAAGGCGCTCCGTGGTTGGCAACCGCCCTGGTCGTGGCGGCATACGAGAAAGGCATCGGCACGCCCATAACCCAGGCGCCACCATAGGGCGAGTAGCTATTCAAGTACAGATGCCCGAGAGGCGTCGGTGGAAGTTCACCATTGCCCATCTGCTCCTTGGTGAATGCATTGAGAAAGCCTGCCGACTTCATCGCCTCGGCGACAGCGCTCTCGGCATCGCCTTCGCTGACGTTGGGAGGGAACGCCTCGGTGTTCACGAAGACGATCGGGTAGGAGACCGACCGGATGTAGTCTCCAGACTTGTGCAGCTTCACGCTCAGGTACTTGTTCAACTGTGCGTGCAGATCGCTGTCGGAAGGCGTGGCCAGCGGTAACTTAAGCTGCTTGTCGGTCGCTTGCACCGGAGCAACCCCGTGATCTGCCGTCAGAACCAACCAGAATTGTCCCTGCCCAAACTGCTGATTGAGGAATCCCACGAAGTCGGCGATCTGGCGATCGAGCGCAAGAGCCATGGCGTGCATTTCGGGATCGTCCGGTCCGACCATGTGGCCGAGGATGTCATTCGCGGAAAGACTGATCACCAGCAGGTCAGTCACGGTGCCGTTGCCCAGCATCTCCTGCTGGATCAGCTCGCGGGCAAAGTCGAACTCGTAGTCGTTGCCGAAGGGAGTCGACCCGACGAGCTCGAAGTAGCTCACCGGCTTGCCATTGTCGAAGTTGTGTGGCTTGGTCGAAGCGAGAAGAGTGCCGTCGCTGTCCTTCCATTCCTGATTCAAGTATTTCTTCGCTGAGTCCGCCCCATTGAACGCCAGCAGCCAGCGCGGAGGACTGCTCATGTAGTAGGTGGATGTAAGCCAGGCACCGCTGTCATGATCGATCCAGAAGGCGCCGTTGGCGCTGAATCCGGTAGGCAGAATCGCAGCGCGGTCCTTGAGAGCGATACCATATACGCGCGACTGGCCCTGCGTAGCGAGGCGCAGTTCGTCCCCGATGGTGTCAGCAAGGAGATTGTGGGGAGAAGAACCGACGCCCTCGACATCGGCTCCGATGAGCTTAGTCGCGCTGTCCTCTACACTGCTGACCATGCGCTTCTGAGCGGGGTCCCACCACTCATTCGAGAAGATGCCATGCGCCGGACTGTAAGCGCCCGTGCCGATGGTGGCATGACCCGGAGCGGTACGGGTATTCGCGTACTGGAAGTAGCAAGCCGGGAAATAGGCCCCTTTGTCAGTAAAGAGGCGAAAGCCGTTTGGCCCAAATTCCTGGTGATAGCGTTCGAGGTAGTCCCCGCGGAACTGGTCGATGATAAGAATCACGACCAGCTTGGGATTGGCTTGGTAAGCAGAGGCGAAAGAGGCGGCCGCCGCCAGTATGGTTGCAAGCAGGACGGTTAGCTTGGCGCGGAGCATCGCCGATCAGTGTAACAAGTATCTGCGGCTGCTCGCGCCTTGACACCTATCCCACCTCCTGCTTTTCTCGCACCACCACTGGCTGCCGGACGGTTGCGGTTCGCTCCAGCTTGTCCCAGGAAAAGCTGCGGCCATCGATAACCCGCTTGAGCGTCTTGATCAGCACCAGTGAGAAGACCTGCCGATAGGCAAAGCGCTGCAGCCAGACGTGGCCTAACAGCAGAAAATCGCGCTTGCGCCCCGGTTGCCTCCGTTCCAGCACGAAGGCGATGGCCGAGGCGATGAAGTCGATCACCATGAACAGTGCAAAGTAAACCACAAGTTTGTAGAAACTCGCGGGATTCGCCGACTCGGGATGGAAGTACTTCTGTACGAAATAATTCAGCGTGCCAACGACAAACATCAGATCGATAAACGGTGAAACGAGCGGCAGCAGGATCTGGAAGATAACGACGTTGGGCAAGGCTACCCAGCCCAGCGCTCCCTTACGCTTCACCGCGACCTTGTGCTTCCAAACGGCCTGCATGATTCCGAACGACCAGCGGAAGCGCTGGCGCATCAGACCGTTAGCGGTGGTCGGCGCTTCGGTATAGGCGAGGGCGCGGTCCTCGTAATTCACGCGATAACCGGCCTGCAGCAGCGCCATCGTGAGGTCGGCATCTTCAGCGACGGTATCGTGATGGTACCCGCCCGCTGCGCGCACCGCAGATGTTCTCCATGCGCCAATCGCACCCGGAACTACGCTCACGGCGTTCAACGTATCCAGTGCACGACGTTCAAAGTTCTGACTGGTGATGTACTCAAGCGCTTGCCAGCGGGTCCACAAGTTGACCCTGTTGCCCACCTTCGCATTGCCCGCCATGGCGGCCACGCGCGGGTCGGCAAAGTGGGGCACGAGATATCGGACAGCATCGGCAGCGATGACCGTGTCCGCATCAATGCCCACGAAGATATCTTCCGTGACATGTTCCAGACCAAAGGTGAGGGCATCGGCCTTACCGGAGTTGGGTTTTGTCAGGATGGTAATGCGACCATCGGCGATCTCCTCGCGAAAAGCCTCATGACAGACTTCCAGAGTTGCATCCTGTGAGCCGTCATCGATGACGATCACACGCAAATTTGGATACTCCGAATCGAGGACCGAGCGGACCGTGCGCTCGATGACCTTCTCTTCGTTATAAGCAGGAATCAGTACGGCAACTGCCGGCTGGTAGGTCGGGTCGACATGCGGCTGCTTTTGAAAACGGTCGTAGGTGGCCAACGCTCCGATGAGCACCAGGCGCGCGCTCATCAGCACGTCGCCTATGAAGAAAACAAGAATGATGAACGTAGACAGTCCCGAGAACATGTCGAAGCTGAGGCTGTCGACCCAGGCTGCCCAGCGCTCGTTCCGGGTAAGAGGAGGCATTACGTCAGCCCGCGTTTTGCCTAGCAGCTCCGAAACCGGAACTAAGTCGTAACCCTTCGCCCGTAGCTGGTCAATGATGACCGGCAGAGCTTTGACAGTCTCGGCACGGTTTCCGCCGCCATCATGCAACAGGACGATGTTGCCGCACTTGAGATTGCTGGGATCGCACGGAGGAAGGTTCGACATCACATCCTCCACGATTTCGTCCGCCGTGCGCCGGGGATTGTCGCGCCAATCGTTGGGATCGATTTTGTCGCCAACCGTAATAAAGCCCATCTCCTGCGAGAGCTCGAGGGGCCGCACTTGATCAGCCGTATCCGGCTCCTGGTCGATCGAATACGGTGGACGGAACAGGACCGGCTTAACACCCAGCTTGCCTTCGAAGAAACTCTCCGTGAGGTTCAGCTCGACCTCAAAGTAGCGTTTGCTGATGCTGCTGATGTCGGGGTGGGTGAAGGTATGGTTCCCGATCTCGTTGCCTTCCGCGTAAATTCGCTTGGTTATTCCGGGATACTTCTCTGCCTCAAGTCCGATCAGGAAAAAAGTCGCCTTGACGTCCTTCGCCTTCAGAACATCGAGCATCTTGGGCGTCCACTCCGGATCGGGTCCGTCGTCGAAGGTAATGGCGATCTTGTTGGGAGAACTGCCGTACATATCGATCACGTACGGCGAGGGCATGGTCTTGAAGCTTTCGTGATTGACAAGCCTGGTAGCGGGATCAAGCGTAAGTTCACGCTCGCCGGGAGCGGGCTTGGAATCGATGCGAATAATCTCCCCCTGGCCCTCGATATCGACGTCCTGGCCAGGAGGAACGGTTTTCAATTCATTGGGAGCGTTGGCATCGCTCGGCTTGTCCCACACCGCCCATAGCGACCGGTCTTCCGAGCCCAGCCGCCACAATGCGAAGGTGGTGATGCCCAACTCGCGGGCGGCGCGCATCTCGTTGAGAGCGGTAACGCCATCGAGAAACCACACATCGTGCCGGATATTGTTCTCGTCAAGATAGGCGAAGTGGGGATTCATCGCGTCGCTGTCGAAGTCGACGGGGGTCTCGGCATCCTCCGCTTCAAGCCAGGCTTCCTGCACGGACACGTTATGCACGGCCTCAGGAGGGGTACCCTTTTTCTGGCCCTTCTTCCTCGCCCAGTCGTAGCCGTAGTTGCCAACCGCGGCGATGATCTTTTCGCGCGGGATCACTTTCAGCGCATCCTGCAGGTTTTTGATGAACCAGTCCTGGCTGGCCACGGCTCCGGGTGTTCCGCCGGGATAGTGCTCGTCGTAGTTCATCAGGATCAGGCCATCAGAGCTGGCGGCTACATTCGCGTAGTCGAAGTCCTTGTCGTTGACGGGAACGGCGATGTACAGCTTGAGCCCTTTGCTGTGCAGGTCGCCGTAGAGTTCCTGGACCAGCGTCAGGTAGTCGGCCCTCGAATTGTCGGGAAAGGCCTCTATGTCAAGGGTCAGGCCTTTGTACTGGTCGGTGGCCAGAAAGGCCATAATCTCGTTGCGAAAGCGTTGCCGCGCCGCCGGATCGGCCATGAACTTTGCAGTCGCATCCGGGTCCCACTGGTTGCCGATCGGATCGTAGTTGTTGATCAGGGGCAAAACTTCCATTTGCGCCTTTTCGCTCTTCAGGAACGGCATTACTTTCTCGTCTACCGGACGAGGCTTGCCGTCGTGCATCAGGTCGAAAAGGGTGTTCTGCTCGGTGACGGCCTGCAGGCGGCCGTCCGCAGTAAGCACGTGCAGCCATTCAGGGAAGAGCAAGTCGATCTGCGGGTAATACTCCTTCAGCGATGCAAAGCTCGCCGCATCCCACTGCACGTAGAAGGCGCCGCGAATGCCTTCATCGGTGTTCAAGACGACTTGCGAGGCGGGCTTGTGCGTCTTCCGGTGTGTGTTAGCCCGGCGGTGCAGCTTCTGCTTCTGATTTTCCTTCAGTGCGTGGTAGGGCTTCTTCACTTCAGGCAGGGAAACACCAGGCACCGATGCCCCACGAATAACGCTGGCGACAAAGAACACCGCCAGCAAAGTAATGACAATGACGCTGGCATCGAGCACCAGGCGTAATCGCCGCCACCGCTTGCGCTCAGGATCGTAGAAAATCTGCTTAGGGGTGGACATCAATTGCGAGTCAACTCATCGTACCCACCGCCAATCGGCGGAGCAACAGTACCTTTCCATCAGATGCTATATTCGCCACGTGCGTGAACAGGAGGTAAACATGCTGGGGAGGCCGGACGCGAGCTCCCTCTTTCGCTTGCTCCGGAAATCTTCGGGTTTCTTCCTAATCTTCTTCCTTGCCGGCTTGCTGCTGCGGCTTGTCTTCTATTTTAGATTCCCGCATGTCATGGGCGACTCGCTAATTTATGGCGACATCGCCAAGAACTGGCTCGATCACGGAATCTTCGGACTGACTCACGCCGAAGGAGTACGGCCAACCTGGATACGGCTGCCCGGGTATCCCGCCTTTCTCGCCGGGTGCTTCGTTCTCTTTGGACACGAGCATTACAACGCCGTGCTCCTGGTGCAGATCGTCATCGACCTGATCGGTTGCTTCATTATCGCGGACCTGGCCCGCCGTACTGTCTCCGATCGGGCTTGCAAAATCGCCTTTGTCTTGGCGGCGTTGTGTCCGTTTACCGCGAACTACACGGTCGCTCCGTTGGCCGAAACTCTCAGCATCTTCTTCGCGGCCGCGGCGCTAGACTCTGCCGTCGCCGGATTCAATGCATTAGACGTGGGCGGAACGGCATGGAGAGCGTGGGCGGTGTGCGGCCTCTCCCTGGCGATGGGAATTCTCCTGCGCCCGGACGGCGGAATCCTGCTGATATCCGTCGGCTTATTCCTGCTTTGGCGCATGTGGAAAGTGCCGGGAGAGCGCTCACGTTTGTTTTGGGCTGGGGCGCTCGTGCTCGCCATCGCTCTGGCGCCGCTGGTGCCCTGGACGATTCGCAACTGGCGCGACTTTCACCGGTTCGAGCCGTTGGCGCCCAGGTATGCCAGCGATCCCGATGAATTTGTCCCAGAGGGTTTCGACAAGTGGGTGCGCACCTGGATCGCAGATTACGTCTCGACGGAGGAGATCTACTGGCAGGTTCCGGACGATGATGTTGATATCAAGCTCCTGCCGGCAAGGGCCTGTGACAACCAGCAGGAATGCGCAGAGACTCACGCGATCTTCGAGGATTACGCCAAGTCTCACGTAGTAGGACCTGAGCTCGATCAGCGGTTCGAGCGACTGGCGAACCA
This sequence comes from uncultured Acidobacteriaceae bacterium, assembly GCA_963747055.1. Classification (GTDB taxonomy): domain Bacteria; phylum Acidobacteriota; class Terriglobia; order Terriglobales; family Acidobacteriaceae; genus CAVVDY01. Next base: position 266,832 of record CAVVDY010000011.1, read on the forward strand.
GCGAATCGCGCGCCATCCCTTGCGCTATTACATCGAGCTGCCGTCGATGCGCATCGCCGACATGTGGCTCCGGCCACGGACCGAGATGTTGCCTCTTAGTTCGCGCTGGTGGGAATATGCGAACGACCCGCACGACGCCACCCTGGCTACGATTTGGGGATTGATTAACCTGGGGTTTATTGGCGCTGCCGTGTTGGGCGTGATCAAGCGGCCCGCGTCCTAGATATCTCGCGCTCATGCTTTTGTTCGTTCTCCTGCGCTCGGCTTTCATGGGAACCCTGGAGAACCCCGAGCCGCGCTACACGCTGGAATGCTATCCGGTAGTTTTTGTTCTGGGGGCCGCGTGGATTAGCGGGTGGAGAAGGCGGCGAGCTGCGCGTGATGAAACGTAGAGCACGCGCTGGCGGGGAGAGGTTGCGACCAACCATCTACTGGTGCGAGCGGATTTCGGTTTCAAGTCTCACGGCAACGGGGACACCGTTTTTCGTTGCGGGTTCAAACTTCCAGTTCCTTACTGCACCAACTGCGTAGTCATTGAATTCCGGGATTGACTGTTTTAATAGCTTTACATCCGCCACAGAACCGTCGGGTGCAACAACGAAAGAGAGTTTCACCTTGAGCGGCTTATTCACACTCCCGGGCGGGGCGGGCAGCGATGTCGAAATCGGTCGGGGCGGCTTCACGTCACCATGAACCTCATACACCGTGTACCGAGTTTGACTCGCTTGATTTTGCCCAACGGCAAATGACGGCGTAAGCAGCAAAAGAAGTCCCACCGCAACATAGCTGTTCATGGCGTTTTTCTTAGCCTTAAGGGTTAATTGACAATAACAGGCCATCATAAGCGAACGATACACATGGCGTCTCTACGGGACCCGGGTCGTTTTTCCCCACCTACCCAGCGCTAAAAAGCGCTGGACTAAGATATGCTGCGCCTACGGCGCGGTTTCGTCGGGCTGTTTGCCCCGCTTCGCATAGCGAACTCGCTGCGCGTATTCCATGACGCTAACAAAACTTCACGCGGCTTTGCGTCTGATCAGCGCGGGGGAAGCAGAATGTTATCGATCAGGCGCGTTTTGCCGATGAATGCCGCGACGGCGACGAGGGCGCCGCGGGAGATATCACTGACCGGTTCGAGCGAGTCGGCGTCGACGATGGCAAAGTACTCCAGCCGGGCAGCCGGCTCTTTGGCAATGAGACTTTTGCCGAGCGTAGCCAACTTCGCCGCATCGTGCTCGCCCATCTCTGCGGCTTGTTGCACCTGCGCAAGCGAGCGATGGAGAACCAGCGCCTGCTTCCTCTCTTCCGGACTGAGATAGGCATTCCGCGAACTCATCGCCAGTCCATCCGGCTCACGAACGATGGGGCAGACGATCAACTTTACGTCCATGTCCAGGTCGCGCACCATACGGTGGAGGACCGCCACCTGCGCCGCGTCCTTCTGTCCGAAGAAGGCGAAGTCGGGCCTCACAATCTCGAACAGTTTGGCAACGACGGTTGCCACTCCGCGAAAGTGCCCGGGGCGCGACAGACCGTCGAGCCGGTCACTCAATCCACCTACCTCGACATGCGTGGTCGCGCCCGCAGGGTACATTTCGCTCGCCGTAGGCATGAACAGCACGTTGACTTGCAGAGCCTCCAGGATCTGGCTGTCGCCCTCCGGAGTGCGCGGGTATTTGGCAAGGTCCTCATTCGGCCCGAACTGCAACGGATTCACAAAGATGGAAACCGCCGTCGCATCGCATTGTGCCCTGCTGGCCTGCACCAGAGAGGCATGACCTTCGTGCAAGGCTCCCATGGTGGCAACAAAACCCAAAGACCTTCCGCTCCGGGTAATATCGCGGCAGTGAGCCTTCATCTCGACGACGGAATGAATGAGTTTCATTTTCATCGGCATTTAGTTGTGCGGCGTGGGCTGGGCCGAGGTGGTCCCGGCAGGCTTGGTAGTCGACGGCGTCGCCGGACTCGACGCAGCGCTGTCGCTGGTCTGTAGCTTCCAGCTTTGCACTATGCCGTCGAACGCGGGCTGTAATCGGCCGATCGATTCCGGCTGCGCCTTGAGAGAGAGCGAATAGACTTCCTGGTCGGGTCCCTCGATGAACACCAATTGCTCAATCCAATCGCGTGCGCTTTCCTTGTCGTGGTAGCGGACCTTGATCATCTCTGCAGGAAGGGTATCGACGACCAGTTGCTGACGTTGCAGCGTCTGAGGACTGTGCCCACCTGCCTGCATGTTGCTCATGGCCGCATCGATGATTTGATCAATGCTGAGAGCGGCACCGTCTTCCATCGTGGGCAGCTCGACCGCAGCAACGGTGACCACATCCCAGAGCTTTCGGTCGGTAGTCTGCGGAGGAGCGACGACAACTCCATCACCAAAGGCCTCGCCGAGTACCGTCCAGCTAGCAGGATAGTTGAAGCAAAATCCTCCCTCTGTCTGGCAGAAATGCTTAGACGGACCTGTAGAGGAGCCCGTGCTCTTTGCCCTCTGAGCCTGAGCGCACACCAGAAGAGCAACGACTAGGACGAAGGCCGAAAGGCTGTGAGAACGAGACAGCACACTCTTATGATCGCAGGGCGTGCTTGCGCTCGGCAATCACATCCAAGGCCGCTGAAGTGTCTTGGGGCAGATGATACGACTCCGCTTCGGATGGAAAGCTTCCCGACTTCACGTCGTCCTTGTAAGCGAGTACGGCGTTGGTGATCGCAGCTCCCAAATCGGCATAACGGCGGACGAACTTCGCCGCCGGCGCGAACGTCAGGCCGAGCAAATCGTGAAATACCAGGACTTGCCCGTCGCACTCCGGACCGGCGCCGATGCCGATGGTCGGGATCTCCAGTTCGTGGGTGACCATCGCCGCTACCTCGCGGGGAATGCCCTCCAGCACCACGCAAAACGCGCCGGCGCGCTCCAAAGCCAGAGCGTCGCGGACTAACTGCTCAACCGCCTTCAGGGATTTGCCCTGGACCTTGTAGCCGCCCATAGCATGCAGCGACTGCGGCGTGAGCCCGATGTGGCCGACGACGGGAATCTCAGCGTCGACCAGGCGCTCTACAATTGGCGCACGCTTCTCGCCGCCTTCGATCTTGACGGCCTCGGCGCCGCCGTCCTTGATGAAACGCACGGCATTGCGCAGAGTATCCCTCATACCCACGTGGTAGGACGCATATGGCATGTCGGCAATCAGGAGCGCGTGCTTCACGCCCCGGCGAACGGCTCGGACATGATGCAGCATCTCCGGCACGCTTACCGGGAGCGTGTTCTCGTAGCCGAGCATGACCATGCCCAGCGAGTCGCCCACTAGGATCATGTCGATCCCGGCTTCATCGATCAGGCGCGCGGTGGGATAGTCGTACGCCGTAAGACAGGTTATGAGCTCGTGGTTCTTTTTCTTTTCCAGTAGTGAGGAAGCGGTGATTTTGGCGCGGAAGTCGCCGGTAGTAATGCTCACGATGTCCTCCAGTGCAGTTCCGCCCAGCGGATACCGCCTGTCGTGCTTGTCACAAGTTTACGTGATGTGAAAAGCAACCGAGAGGATTCTACACCTTCACAAGCAGGGCCGGACGCCAAAACTACTGCGCGGCGCTGGTATGGTCGTGGATAATGCGCCAGCCCACGGGGAACTTCCGGAACACTAGGGTAAATAGCCCGTGTGGCTCTTTACCGTCCGGCATCGTCAGGCGCCAGCGGCCGCAGGCAAAGGCGGCATTCTGCCCAAGCGGGACGACTTGCAGATCACTGAATTCCAGCTTCCCCATCTCGTGCCCGCCGGCTTGATAGGTTTTCTGGTAGCGCTCGAGGGTAGGCTGCCAGCCTTTGGTTTCGGTCCCTCCCGAAAAGAAGGTCAGCTCCGGCGAGTTCCAGTATCCGGCCATGAAACCTTGCAGATCATGATGATTCCAGGCTTCCATTTGCTGCTGAACGATGCCGCGAATCTCTTTCTCGGTCTGTGACGCTGACGATGCGGCGGCGGGCCTTGTTGCCGCAGCCAGGAGAATACCTGCCAAGCACAGCACAAAGGGAACTCGCATTACGTGACGCCCTCCGGTTTCGCGGCAGTGTAGCCAATTGGACCGGGGCTAAGCAACAGGCATAGACACGAACGGCGGGCCGGTTAGCCCGCCGTTCGTATGAAGCGAATGCTCCTTTTAGTGGTTTTCCGCCGTGGCCTCGGTGTGCGCGTTACGCACCGCCGCGACAAAGCGGTCATTCGCATGGGGGTCGTTCACCCGCCCAGTCAGCACCGGTCGGAAACCAACGTCATGCCCGTAGTAGTTGGTCATCGCGTCCTGGTCCTCGCGAATAGCCACTCCGTTAAGCGTGGCTCCGATGAAGGCTCCACGCGAACGCGAATAGGTCAGGACTTCGGATTTCATCTTCCAGTTGGTCGAGGCGCTGGCGCTGCGTCCGACAGGACCTGCGGCCGCGCTAACATCGCCGCCAATCTTGAATTTCGAGCTCAGCAACTGGTTCATGCCGTTGTCATTCATGATGAGCATCACCAGGTCGGTGCCTTCAACGCCGATCTGGGCGCCCCAGCTACCGCCGGTGGCGGCAAAAAAGGCGGGCGCGCTCCATCCCCCGCCGGTGCGGCAGGTGGCAACGCCCCGGCCATTCTCAGCCCCGAAAATGAACCCGCCTTTGATCATTGAAGGGATGACGGCTACGCATTTGGCATTCTCGAATACCTCTTCTGGGATGCCGCTGTCGGGGGCGCCCAGCAGTTGATGGATGATAGCCGCCGACTGGTCAAGCCGTGCGAGGTCCTTCCGCCCTTCACTTTTGGCTTGTTCCGCCGCATTCTGGTCATTTTTCGCAGCAGTCTTATGCTGCTGGTTGTCTACATTTTTGTTGTTGCCCTGGGCCATTGCCATGAACGTGCCGAGCAACACCACCAAAATCAGGATCCCAAGTTTTTTCATGTTCCAGGTCACCTCCGTCCTTTTGGGCCAGGCATCGACATACAATCTGGCCGCGCTTATGCGAGTTGGATAGGTAGTTTGCGAGAAAGGTTGACACGTAAGGCCAACATTTATGCGGCGGAGTGGCTACAACCTTCTGTGCGAGAACATCATCTGCCCCAGGCTCTTTGGACCTTATCAAGCTAGGGGTTGGACATTACATGTATTTCATGACACTGCACAGAGTTCACTGTTGACAGCCTGCCATACTATTTGATATGGCTAACCATATGAAGACGACTATCCAGATTGCCGACAGCCTCTTGCAACAGGCCCGCCGGGTAGCACAGCGGGAAAATACCACCCTCAAGGCGCTGGTGGAACAAGGGCTGCGGCGCACTCTCGCAGAGCGTACAAGCCGTGACGGGTTTCGTCTGCGTAAGGCGACATTCAAGGGAAAGGGCCTGCAGCGTCGTGTCGCTGGGGCCTCATGGGAGGAGATTCGCGAGGCGAGCTACGAAGGCCGCGGGGCATGATCGCGGTCGACACCAATGTTCTGGTCTATGCCCACCGCGAAGATTCAGCGTGGCACGATGCCGCCTACGCCTGTATTGCAAGCCTGGCTGAGCAACGCGATCCCTGGGCCATCCCCTGGCCGTGTATTCACGAGTTCCTGGCGATCGTAACTCACCACCGCATTTATGATCCCCCGACGCCTTTGGCATCCGCCCTGGACCAGGTGCAGGCCTGGATCGAATCGCCGAGCCTGATTCTTATAGCCGAAAGCGAAGGCTATTGGCAGAGGCTGGAACGCGTGCTTCGCTCGGCTCGTTCTTCAGGGCCGAGAATCCATGATGCAAGGGTTGCGGCCCTCTGTCTGGAGCATGGAATTACAGAGCTGTGGACGGCAGACCGAGACTTTTCCCGCTTTCCTGCGCTCAAGTCCAGGAATCCGCTGATCGGCTGAAGAAACGCATTCGTCCTCGGGAATGACACCGACTGTGGTGTCGCTGGCGATGGCGCCCTGCTGGGGGCGCCTGTTTTCCGCAACCCTGACAACTGGATATCATCTACATGGCAGAGTCTGATCGACTCGGACTGTATGGGAAATACCTTCAAGACGGCCCTACTCTTAACGGCGATGACGCTCTTTCTGCTCTTCCTGGGGCAGATATTTGGCGGCCAGCGGGGCTTGGAGCTGGCCCTCATCTTCGCCGTGGTCATGAACTTCGCTTCCTACTTCTTCAGCGACAAGATTGCGCTCGCTATGTATCGCGCGCAGCCCGCCACCCGCGAGCAGTTGCCGCGCGTGTACGTCATCGTTGAGCGCCTTTCACAGAAGATGGGCATTCCCATGCCCAGGATCTACGTGATACCGACTGATTCGCCGAACGCATTCGCGACCGGACGAAATCCGCAGCATGCTTCGGTGGCCGCCACCCAGGGCATTCTCGATCTGCTGAACGATGAAGAACTGGAAGGCGTGCTGGCACACGAGCTTGGGCACGTGCGTAATCGCGACATCCTGATCAGTTCCATCGCGGCGACGCTTGCCGGCGCCATCACGTTCCTGGCGCGCATCGGATTCTGGTTCGGCGGCAGTCGCGACGACCGCGAAGGCGGCGGCATGATGGGTCTGCTAATGCTGATTCTGGCCCCCATCGCGGCGATGTTGATCCAGCTCGCAATCTCGCGCTCACGTGAGTACCAGGCCGATGAGACAGGTGCTCACCTCACAGGAAACCCACACGCATTGGCGAGCGCGCTGGCCAAACTTGATGCCTACTCGAAGCGCATTCCCATGGCGGCTTCGCCGTCCACCGCGCACCTTTTCATCGTCGCGCCGAAGCTCATGGGCTTGAGCTTTGCCAACCTGTTTGCAACTCATCCGCCGATCGCTGACCGCATCGAGCGGCTCACCGGGCAGCCGGCGGAGATGTTTGGCGTGCGCTCCGGGAAACCTGATTCGTGACCCGTTAAGGGCTTTCACCACTGAGGCACGGAGTGCAGGGAGAAGCTATTCCCAAATCTCTCCGCGCCCTCGGAGTTTCTCTGGCCAGATCTTTCGTCTCACGGCTTCCCTTACAATAAGAGATTCACCTACAGGAACGACGACCCTACTATGCATCGCTGGTCTCAACTCTTTATTCCTACGCTGCGGGAGGCTCCGGCCGACGCCGAAGTCGCCAGCCACAAGTTTCTTGTCCGCGCCGGCTACATTCGCCAACTTGCCGCCGGCATCTATTCGTTTCTCTTCCTTGGCAATCGCACGCTGGTGCGCATTACGAAGATTGTGCGCGAGGAGATGGACCGCATCGGTCAGGAGTTTTATCTGCCGGCGCTGCATCCGCGGGAAATCTGGGAAGCCAGCGGGCGCTGGCAGGTCATGGGCGACAACATGTTTCGCCTGAAAGATCGTAGCGGCCGCGACCTCTGCCTGGGCATGACCGAAGAAGAAGTCATGACCGAGATCGCGCGCAAGGAACTGCGCAGCTATAAGCAACTGCCGCAGATCTGGTACCAGATCCAGCAGAAGTTTCGCGACGAGCCGCGTCCCAAATCAGGGCTGTTGCGTGTGCGCCAGTTCACCATGAAGGATTCGTACTCGTTCGACATCGACGCCGCTGGACTCGACGTGAGCTATCGCAAGCACTATGACGCCTATTGCCGCATCTTCGATCGCTGTGGACTGAAGTATGTCGTGGTCGAAGCGCATTCCGGCGCCATGGGCGGATCGCAGTCGCACGAGTTCATGATCTACACCGATGCCGGCGAGGACTTTGTCGTAAGTTGTCCAAGCTGCGGCTACGCGGCGAACCTGGAGAAGGCAACCTCGAAGCTGGAACTGGTGGAGGATTTGGCGGCGACCAATAACGGCCAGCCTGAGCTGGTACACACGCCCGGGCAAAAGACGATTGAGGATGTCGCGCGCTTTCTCGGCGTCTCACCGAAGAACAAGATCAAGACTCTGGCATACATGATCGTCGACGCCGCCGATACAAAGACCGGCGAGCAGCGCAGCCGTGCGCTCGTCGTGCTCATGCGCGGCGATCACATGTTGAACGAAGCGAAGCTGTCGGCCGCTATTGGCGGCAAAGAGTATCGGCCAATGCACGAGGAGGAGATCCAGCAGCTCTTCAATTCGCCGGCCGGGTACCTGGGCCCGCTGCATGTCGAGTGGGCGAAGGACGAGAACGACACTTCCAAGCCGCTGCTGATTGTGGAGGAAGCCTTGCGCGGCCGCACCAATCTTATCGCCGGGGCGAATAAAGAGGAATACCACGTCAAGAACATCACTCCTGATGTGACATTCCGCGCGACCTCCTGGGCAGACCTGCGCAATGCGGTCGAGGGCGAAGGCTGTCCCAGTTGCGGCAAGCCGCTGAAGGTCGCCAAGGCCGTCGAGATCGGACACATCTTCAAGCTCGGCTATAAATACTCGCAGTCGATGGGCGCGCGCGTGCTGGACGAAAACGGCAAAGAAGTCATGCCGATCATGGGCAGCTACGGCATCGGACTGGAGCGCATCCTCACCTCCTGCATCGAGCAGAACAATGACCAGAACGGCTTCTGGCTGCCGGTAAGCATTGCGCCGTTCCAAGTTGTGGTGGTGCCGACCAACACAACCGACGAGAAGATCAACTCAGGCGCAATCGATATCGCAAATCGCCTTGAAGCGGCCGGCCTGGACGTTTTGCTTGACGACCGCGACGAGCGCCCCGGCGTGAAGTTCAAGGATGCTGATCTCGTGGGCATCCCCTATCGGGTCAACGTCGGCAAGAAGCTCGGGGAGGGTATCGTCGAGGTTGCCACGCGCGCAACCGCCACGCGCGACGATGTTTCCGTCGCTAGCGTGGTGGAGCACTTGAAAAGGCTGGTGTCGCAAGACGGCGCGCCGGTGGTTCCGAGCCAGAGTTAAGGGTGGCAAGAGCCTGATTTTAGATGCTCATGGCAGATACGAGCTCACTTCCGAAGAGAGAAATTGATGATCTGGTAAGTTTCCGCTTGAACAACAGCCCCGTCTTTCGTGAAGGGAGTGTACCGCGATTGCGCAGCTGCAACCTCTGCTGCGGGCGCTAGCATTGGATGGCCACTCACCGTTTTTACGCTAATGACTTTACCGTTTATTCCGACTAGAGTCTTCACAATCACACAGCCCTGAATTCGCCCCATAGCCGCGTTTGACGGATAAATGGGCGGAGCGGAGGAGACAAGATGGGTCAACGCATCCTGACTCTTCACATCGAGGATAGTTGAGTCGGACGCGGCGTTAGGAGCTTCGAAATCGACAACCACATCTCCGTGAACCTGCACAGGTTTCCCACTCAGAGTCGCCGCTCGGAATCGCCACTTGCGAACGGCATCGACAGCGGCGCTCCTCAGCCTGGCATCACCACAGCGTGAGTCCGCATCCAGAATGGAACCGTCTGCGTTGAGCGCGACAGCTACGATTACGGGCCCTTCCAGACCAGCAGCCTGCGTCGGATACTCAGGAGCAACCATAGCTACGATCATGCTCCGCATTTTCTCCTGCGACAACTCGACCTTGGGTGTTTCGGCAGCTTGAACACCAACTGCTGCTGCAATCAGGATCAGGGCGTAGATTCTCTTCATGCGCGAAGGTTAGCACAGAGAGTGTTCTGACAACCGGGAAGACAGCTTCGAATGAAGTCGTTGTTCGCTTTAATCCTTCTCTATCTCCCGCACTTCTGACGAGAATCTTCCTTCGCTCAGTTCCGTTCGCACCCGATCGCCCTTTGTGAGCTGCGACGCTACTTTAACTACCGCGCCACTCTCATCAAAGACCAGTGCGTAACCGCGCGCCAGCACTGCTTTGGGTGAAAGCGCTTGCAGGCTGCGATCGAGTCCTAGCCAACGCGAGTGCTTCTGGAGTAAGAGGGTTTCGGCTGTGCGGCCCAGGGCTTCCGCTCGGCCGATCCAACTGGACGCGGCGGCGCGTAAGCAAACTGGTCATTGCGGTTGAAAGCGCTGCTTCCCGGCGACTCAATTCCCGCCTGACATTGCCCAGCCGAATGCGCATGTCTTGATGCCGAAGGCGGGAATCCAGCGATTCCAGCTGCCGCCGCATACGCGTGAGGTTCTGCGCCTGTACCTGCACCATCCGGTAGACTCGGTCGTCCAGCCGCTGCTGGCGCCGCGCAATGGAGTCCTTCATCCGCGCAAAGGCCGCATGTTGTGTGAGGCGCGACAACGCGTTATGCGCCAGCAGCAGCCGGTATTGCGTCGCCTTCGCCAAGCGCCTGTAGAGCGTGGACAGCCGTTCCTCTAGTTCGTATTTGGCGGCAACCACAATCTCGGCGGCCTCGGACGGCGTGGCTGCCCTCCGGTCAGCGACAAAATCACAAATCGTGAAGTCGGTTTCGTGTCCGATGGCAGAGATTACGGGGATCTTCGAAGAGGCAATTGTGCGTGCCAAGCCTTCGTCGTTGAACGCAAACAGATCTTCGAGCGATCCGCCGCCGCGCGCGACGATGATGACATCGACCTTGGCAGAGCGGTTGAGATAGCGCACCCCGGCTGCCACTTCCGTTGCTGCCCCTTCCCCCTGAACCAGGGCCGGGTAGATCAGGACGTTCACCGATTCGTGACGGCGCTGAAGGATGTTCAGTATGTCTCGCAAGGCGGCCGCGTTAGAAGATGTAACAATTCCTATGCGCCCTGGTAGAGCCGGTATTGGCTTCTTTCGTGCGGCATCGAAGAGACCCTCTGCCGCCAGCTTAGCCTTGAGCTGCTCGAAAGCGAGTTGTAGCGCCCCTGCGCCCTTCGGCTCCAAGAATTCCGCCTGAAGTTGCAGCTCACCCCGCTCGTCATAGACGGTAACTCGCCCACGAGCAATGACTTGCATTCCGTTTCCTGGCCGAAATCGTAGCAGCCGGGCCTGACTGCGCCACAGCACCACCCGGAGCTGAGCGGAATCGTCCTTAAGGGTGAAATAGATGTGCCCGGACTCCGCCGGACGATAGTTGGAAATCTCGCCCTCAACGTAAATGTCTGTAAATGAACGCTCTAGCTGGGTTCTGATAGCCACGACCAGCTCCCGCACGGGGTAGATGGTTCGACCGGGAGCGGCGAAGGTTAGCCCGAGTTGTTCATTGCCTGCCATGAATGTCCCAAAACCCAGCCGTGCCTTGCTGGGCACACAAATCAAAATGCCATGACAATACAGTTGCAACAATCGGGGTGCAACGATAGTATCGGGGCGCTCGATATGCGCGCAGCTACCACCACCTACACCCGGGTTCAGCGCTTTCGGCTGCCTCGCCTCTGCGTCGCTGTCACCGGGCCAGATGCGTCCAACTTGTTGGAACGGGCCGAGACCTTAGTTCGCGATAACCCGTTTCTGGAGTTCAGGTTAGATTATCTTTCTCAGCCTGCAACCGCCTTCCCAAAGCTCAAGCACTTTTTGGAGCTATACCCCCAGGCGACCGTCATTGCTACCTGCCGCCGGGCGGTGAACGGGGGCAAATTCAAGGGATCGGTGCACTCCCAGCTGGACATTTTAATCAAAGCCGCCAGTGTTGGCTTTCAGTTGGTCGACATTGAAGTCCAAAGCGCCCTCGATCTCAAGCGCGAGGAATTCCTTGACCTGAAAAATCGGGTCGGAGTCATTCTTTCCTTCCACGACTTCAAGAGCACCAGGAAGTTGGAAGAACAATTCACCGTGATGCGGGAGCTGCCGGCTGACTTTCACAAAATCGTAACCACCGCCACCAACCTGTATGACAACGTCACCATGATGAAGTTCCTGCAGTCCCACTCCGGACAGCACGAGATGGTGGGTCTATGCATGGGGGAGCAGGGCATCATCAGCCGCGTGCTCGGAGTTCGCGCCGGCAGCGTGTTTACCTTCGGATCGGCAGCACGGGGCGAAGAGACAGCCCCCGGGCAGATTACAGTCAGCGAACTGCGAGACACATATCGGATTGAGACGGTCGAGGCGTCCACTCAAGTGTACGGTGTTGCCGGCGATCCGGTATCGCAGTCATTGTCCCCTGTCATGATGAATGCGGCCTTTCGCCGCGAAACCGTGAACGCCGTGTATCTCGCGCTGCACGCCAAGAGTCTCAAAGACCTGCTGGCGTGCACCAACGATATCCCTATTCGCGGCTTAAGCATCACCATGCCTTATAAGGAGGAGATCGTTGCGGCGCTCTCCAACTCCGATCCGCTTACCCGGCAGATTGGGGCCTGCAACACCGTCGTACGAAGCCATGACGGCAACCTCTACGGCTTCAATACCGACGTCGCCGGCATTGTAGAACCTCTGGAGCAACGGATGCAGCTCCCTGGCAAACGCATCCTTGTTATTGGCGCTGGGGGCGCAGCGCGCGCGGCGGTCTTCGGCCTCAAGGGACGCAATGCTGAGGTCTTCATAACCAACCGAACTCCGGCGAAAGCGCAGTCGCTGGCGAGACAGGCGAAGGCGAAATATGTCAAACGGGCCGACCTCGCGAAGCAGGAATTCGACGTCATCATCAATGCGACCCCGCTTGGCATGAACGGCAACCGGCAAATGCCCCTCGAGGAAAAAGAACTCAACGCGCATTACGTCTTCGACCTGGTGTACACACCAGCGGAAACCAAACTGATCAAACTGGCCAAGGCCAAGGGCTTGCACACCATCTCCGGTTTGGAGATGTTCGTTCACCAGGGAGCGCGGCAATTCGAGATCTGGACCGGAAAACCGGCCCCCGTCGATGAAATGGCGTATGTCGTGAGCAAAGCGCTGGATCGACGGCAAAGCGAAGAGACCCAGCAAGAGGAAGAAGAACAACCTGCCGAGACGAAGCCGGCTAAGGCTAAGCCTTCTAAAGCTAAAGAGGTGCGAAAGGTGTCCGCCCGCAAGTCTAAAAAGGTTGTTGTGAAATCTGCTGCGAAAAAAGCCGTACATCGCTAACCGCTCAACTCAACAAATTGGGTCGCGATCCCCCCTCCACGCATGCTCAGCGGGATCAGCTGTTCTCTTTGGCCCAGCTTCCAACCAAACTAACGGCGTTCCGCTCCGTCTTTTTCGCGAATAGAGGGATTTGTGCCGTAGTAATGTCGGAAACCAAAAACTTGATTTTCCAATTCATTCGATTTGCAAGCCCAAGCTGAGCGTTCTTCGACAAAACTAGGCCAGTTGGGGATCGAATTTCGCTCACTCGCAATGTTTCAGTTGCTTTAAGCGTGAACTCAGGCTTAGAATCAAAAAGGAAGTTGTACCGCAACTAGCAGTAGCCTTACCTGTAACTCCACGTTCGAACTCGGCCATTTTCTCGCGTAGTTGTTTGGCATACGCGAGCATTCCCAGGAGAAGACGGAGATGGCGTGGTACGCGTACTGCATCACTGAGCATCCGGGCCTGCAAAACGGCATTCGCCCTCGGCGTCCCTACATTCTGGAAAACTTCAAAGGCGTGAATGAAGCCTCGGTTTTCGCCTATCCCAGCGGCGAATTCGCCGTCATCGTCAGCGAATATTCCGCCACGAAGCCTCTCAGCCAGGAAGCCATCATTGACCACGCCCGTGTGGTGAGAGAATGCTTCCAGACAATGACCGTACTGCCCTTCCGCTTTGGTACTGTATTCGATTCCGATGAAGCCCTGCGTCGAGCTGTGCGCACCAATCGCAAGACTTTTCTGGAAAGTGTAGAGCGCCTTCGCGGAAAAGCAGAGATGCATTTCAAAATCTTGCTGAAAGACGCCGGCGTCGCGCAAGCATTGAAAGACCTGCCGGCCGGAGTCGGGGCCGAATATCTGCGCAAGCTGCGTGAACAGGCCTGTCGCGAACGCGAGCGGCAAACCAAGGCCCGCGCGCTCTCTCTCCAAGTGCACAAGCTGTTTTCGCCGTTAGAAGAGGACATCGTCTGCAAGCGCGTGGATTCCGGCAACGTGCTTCTGGACTTTGCCCACCTTATCGACACCAGTTCTATTCCCAAGTATCAGAACCGGTATTCGGCAGCAACACGGCACTTCAAGGATTGCCAGGTCAGCATTACCGGGCCTTGGCCGCCCTATCACTTCATGCCCAACAAGATCCGTACGGTGTCGTAGGGCACTTTCCTCCCGTATTTGTCGCGGCGGCTCTTCGGGGCCGCCATTTGTATCTGGTCAGGATGGTTGCGAAGTCTACTCGGGCCCTACCATTCTGCTTTCGTTCGCGCCACAATTTGGACAGGAATACGATTCAATGAGCTGGACGTGTAGTCCGTCCGCGGCGTCAAAGCCATCCAGCAGAATCTTGTCTGCGTGGTGATTCATGGTCTGACCGCATTGGGGACAATTCATACGCTTTGCCTCGCTAAAGAATCTGGAATCCGTCCGATCCCCAACTACTCCAGAGCGATGTGTTCACGTCCGTGACGCAGCGTCTTCGCCATCCAAATCAGCTCTTTCAGGAACTGATCGACGCGGGCAAGGAACGCCGTTTCCAGCAACTGGCCATCGGAATCGAACACGGTACGAACATTTCCAAAGTTGACGTCCCAGAAGATGGTGACCAAACCCAACTCCCGCAATACCGGCAGCAAATCCTGGATTCCGCGCGTTCCTCCGAACGGCCCGGCGGATACGCCGGCAATGCCGACGGCTTTGTGAATGTACTCCTTCAGGCAGCTATCCAGCACGTGCTTCAAGAGTCCGGAGTATCCGTGGTTGTATTCGGGAGAAACGATGACCAACGCATCCGCCCGATTCATCGTCGCGGAAAACTTAGCGTCCTTGATGGCTTCCCCCGCGTTGTCGGTGGGCATGGGCAACGCAGCTATGTCAACCAGCTCGGTCTGGACGTTCGGCCGCTTTGTCAGTTCAGCGACCATCAACCGGGCAGCGTGCTGGCTCATGCGGCCTTGCCGGACCGTGCCGAGAATCACGGGAACGAATAGCGGGCGAGGTTCGGCTTCCACCATCGGGTCCATATTCATTAAGGTTGGTCCTCCGAATGACGGTTCTGGATCGTACAATCCTATCCTGTGCGATTCATGAAAGTGATTTTTGTGGCGTGAATAAGGAAGCCCTTATCGGCCCTGGCGTGGCACCCACGAACGTCTGCTCTGACACCGAACTCCGGTGGGTGACAATCCGTGGATAGCACAACCTTCGCTTACGTGCGGTAAACTTGCCTCAGCCCGCAATTCCCCCGCGGAGGGATGTGTGAGCGGTTGAAACAGGCGGTCTTGAAAACCGCTGTACGGGAAACCGTACCGATTCCGCACATTCCGCTAAGCCATTCAAAATCAACAGAACCTCTTGTCAGCCAATGGCTTGGAGCGAATTGCGACTTCACCTGACTTCTTCGAATTTCACTGGATTTCGACGGGCTGTAGTGACAGTTTGGTGACAAATTGAGTTTTGGCACAGCCCTGTGCCAGACTGTCACCGATGAACGACAAATCCGTTATTGAGGGCTGGGTCAAACTCTACAATCGCCTTACGACGAGCACATACGCCGTGGTCGACTGGCCAGACCAAACGGAACGAAACCAGAAAGCAATTGACGCTTTGTGCGAAGATGCAGACGGCAATCGACTCGCGATCGAACATACCCTGATACAGCCGTTCACGGGAGCGAAAGAGGACGACGCTAGATTTCTCCGCACTCTCGCAGATCTGGAAGACAATCCTCGATTGATTCTTCCCGGCTTTACGATTCATGTCTCTCAGCCCGTCTCATCGATACCAAAAGGCGTTCTGTGGAAGGTCGTAGGCGAGGATATTCTTCATCAGCTTGAGGCCGCGCTTTCGACGTTGTCCGTCGGAGGATCTGTGTTCAATGTAGCCTCGCAAGGAATCACCATTCCTCTGACTGTCTGGAAGAACCCACTCGAAAAAGGCGAAAGCTCCACCTTCAAGACCGGAAGAACATGGCCAGGCGATCCCGGCCCGGAACTTGTGCTCGGGGCATTGGAAGCCAAGATTCCCAAACTCTCGCAATACACACATGCCAAAAAAGTCTTACTCCTGGAGAAGGATGCAGTAGCTGGCACAATCGAGAGCCAGTTTGAAAAGCTCCGCATGACTCCTGAGGTTCAATCGGTGCTCAAGCAGATCGATGAAATCTGGAGTGTCAATACGGTTTCTATCGAATCGCACTCGGTCATATTCGCTAACGACGTTTGGCCGACATTGCGAATATTGGTCGGATCTCTTAACTTGGACACTGGGGAGTTTTGGCAGCGTCCAACCTAACTCACTTGTTGTCCTTGTTTTGTGCTTGTCCATTAGTAACGGACATGGCATAATGTGGGACAAATGAATGAAGACTCCCATTTCAACCAGTATCTCGACACGATCCGCGAACTCGACTTCGTGCGAGGACTCCAGTTCTCAGCAGAGAGCAAGCACCATCCTGATCGAGGCGTGGACGGTCAACTTCGCATCAAAACACCAACACAAACATTCACTTTCGACGTTGAAGAGAAGAACTCTTATCTCGACCGTTCACTCTTGAACGCATTCATTGCTCAGGCTAAGCACCATATCGACGCAACTCATCGCCCAATCCTTCTTTTTGCGCGCTATGTGCCCACCCCTTCCGCTGAGCTCCTGAGCAAGGCAGGGATAAATTTCCTCGACCGAGTCGGTAACATGCACCTTGCGCTCGGCACGAACTACACGCGCACAATCATCGGAAACAGAGAGCCAAAAATTCTGAGAGACACGGGTACCCCAGGAGCTGCCCGCGTTCAGCTCCTATTCGTCTTTGCAGCTGACGAAGAGGCCGGCACAAAAACCGTCCGTCAGCTGGCTGAAGCATCAGGGCTCAGCAAGAGCACCGTCGCCCGCCTTCGCGACGAGTTCCTTCGGGAGAGCCTCCTAAAGCACGTTTCGGGGCGCTACGAGCTTCGAGACCGAAAACAAATCTCTCACCGACTACTCAGTGGCTACGAGCAGACGCTTCGCCCTAAGCTCCTCATAAACCGCTTTCGGGCACCGGAAGCTGAGCCGGAAGCGCTACTCTCTCGGCTCCGAAAGACGTTTTCAAATTTGTCCCTCAAGTGGTCTGTAACCGGCGCGCAAGCTGCCTTTCGGTTGGAGCGGTATTATCGAGCCCCTGAAGTTGCCCTCTTCATCGACAATCCTTCTAAGGAGGAACTTCGCGAGTTTCGCTTCCTTCCCGATAGAAACGGCCCCATAACGCTTCTTCGTCCCTTTGGAGCGCTGCCTTTTTGGAAAGAGATCTCCGGTGTAACAGTCGCTCACCCGTGGCTGATATATGCCGAGCTAATGCACTCGCCTGATTCCAGGGCACACGAAGCAGCTGAACAATTGAGGGCCCAATTCATAAATGATTGATCTCACCGAAGAACAGCTTGCCGATCTGACGCAACTCCAAGAAATTTGCAATGACCTTAAGGCAGAGATCGTCATCATCGGAGCAATGGCGTACAAGTTTCGTTTTCCCGACATCGAACGCTACACCGCTGATATCGATTTAACGGTAGCTCTCGACCTCGAAGACTTCGCAGAACTTGAAGCCCGGCTAACCAAACTCGGCTGGGAGCGGCAGGACAGGAGAGAGCACCGCTGGAGAAGTTCGCGAGGGACTCTCATCGACCTCCTGCCAGCAGGAACAAAACTGCGACAAGCAGGGAAGCTCGTTTGGCCTGAAAGCCAATTTGCAATGAGCCTTGTGGGCTTCGACCACGTATTTGCCGAAGCTGACGCTGTTAAGCTCAATGACTCCCTGACCGTAAACGTCGCGCCTGCCGCCGTGCTTACCCTCTTAAAAATCGTGGCATTTCTAGATCGTCCATACGAGCGACAGCGCGACTTGGAAGATCTCCGTGGAATCCTCTCTCAATACGGAGAGGGTAGCGACCGGCTTTTCTCCGATGAAGTCCAAGCTGCGAGTCTCTCAGACTTCAGTTTGACGAACGCCTTTCTGCTAGGGGTTGATTTGCGTGCTCTCTGCACTCCTCAAGAAACTGCAGTAGTCGAGAATTTCTTAGCGAGAGTCTTCAACGAAGCCAATGCGCTTTGGATGCTATTTGTGCGTGCCGGGCGTCAAGTGGGCGACCGTGAGGAAGAAGCTGCGAGTATCCAACTCCACACATTTGCACAAGGATTCAGGCGTTTTCAACGTTAGCCGATCGGTACCAAGTTTGATTCTCCACCTGATACTTAAGGGCGATGTAAAGTTGTGGCGAAATTGACTGTTTATTAGCTTCCAGGAATTGGGGAAGATACGTTGTACGACATAGATTGGCAGACCATATTTGGCCATTTTCTATGGCCATGCCTGCAAGCTGATCTGCCTGATTCTTTGAGAGTCGCCCGAAGTGTGGCACAAGAGACCCCATTAGCTTTTCGGCCTGACGGAAACTTCCGGCATGTCTGAGTAGCTCCAACATAATGTCAATAGCTACGGAGGGCCACTTGCCACCAACAGCGCTCAAGATTGGCTCCCGGTCAATGCCTGTTGACGGCACTCGATGACACTGGATGTGCGAAATGAAGCCGTACGGATTTGTGCCATCTAACGAAAGGGGGATTATGAGCACTGAGCGATGCTTCGTGACAAACCCAACTTCTTGTCCGCACCACTCAGAAGTTTTCACTCAGCAGCGGAATAAAAATCTCACATTTTCTGAGTTCCGCGAGAATCCGCTCCTTCCACTTCTCTGACACCATCACGTCGTCATGAGCAAGAAACGACTCGATGTTGATTTCCTCAAGCACGGCCTTAACGGCGGCGCCATACTTCTTGTCCTGGGTGGAGTAGCTAATGAACGCCTTCATGCTAAATTCCTCGGAAAGTCGGAGTCGGCTATTACTTGAGAATATCTCTTCCCTTCACCAAGGTCAGCAACTCTTCTTCCCCATTCGGCTCCTCTCCCTTGCGCAATTTGAACTCATCCAAGAAATGGCGAATTGCGACTCGCATTACGGTGTTTGATGTGATGCGCTCGTCCTTACTCGTTTTCGTCCGCTGCAACTCTCGCGCAAGCGAATCCACTTGATCTCGCATCTCGGGGCTCAGTTGCAACGTGATTCGCTCGGTGTAGATATCAGCCTTGCGCGTCGCCGACTTTTCTTTTGGGGCGACTTTGGCTCCCCTCGCCCGTTTTTCAGTTACCGGAGCCTCGACCTCAGCCTTCGCGGCTGGTGTGTTTTCGGAGGCCGTAGACGTTTTCTGTGGGACAGTCTGAGGCAGCGCGAGAACCGGCACGCTCTCTTGGGCCTTCGGCGCTTCGACGAGTTTCACTTCAGCGCGCGAGTCGCGAAATGGGCTGTCCCGCAGCGGTCGCCCAGCCGCAAGGGTGGAGAACCCGCCCAGGTTTTTGAGCCCACTGGAGAGTTCTTCTTCTGTGACTTGCCCCCTAGCTGACCTGCTCCCCAGAAATTAGTCCATTGGAAATGTGACTTCTTCCATTTAGGATGGCCCGCCAGGGCCAGAGGAGGAGTCGTGAGAAAGAGTCGATTCGGCGAAGATCAGATCATCGCCATCCTGAAGGAATCGGAAGCCGGGGTGGAGACGGGAGAGCTGTGCCGTCGGCACGGGATAGCGAAGGCATGTTTCTACCGGTGGAAGAGCAAGTACGGCGGGTTGGAGTTGAGCGAGGCGAGACGGCTGAAGCAGTTGGAGGAAGAAAACCGTCAGCTCAAGCACATTGTGGCCGAGCAGGCGGTGGACATCCGGGCGTTGAAGGCGGTGGTCGCAAAAAAGTGGTGAGCCCGCAGGCGCGGCGAGAGGCGGTGCTGGTGATGCAGGTGGAAGTAGAGCTGAGCCAGCGACGCGCCTGTGGGCTGATGGAGCTGTATCGTGCGACGTGTCGCTACCAAAAACGCAGGAGCGAGGACCAGCCGTTGCGCGTGCGGTTGCGCGAGCTGGCGGAAGAGCGGCGGCGGTTCGGCTACCGGCGCCTGCAGGTTCTGCTGGAGCGCGAAGGCTGGCAGGTGAACCACAAGCGGGTGTACCGGCTGTATGTGGAGGAGAAGCTGTCGCTGCGGCGCAAGCGTGGACGGAAGCGCGGCACGATGCGCCAGCCGCTGCCTCAAGCCGTGGCCGCCAACCAGGTATGGTCGGTGGACTTCATGAGCGATGCGCTGAGTTCGGGACGGAGGTTTCGCACCTTGAACATCGTGGATGACTACACGCGGGAGTGTCTGGCGATCGAGGTCGACACTTCGTTGGGCGGAGTACGAGTGGTGCGCGTGCTGGAAGAACTGAAGCAGAGACGTGGGCTGCCGCGCCAGATCCGCAGCGACAATGGACCCGAGTTTGTCAGCCGCGCGGTCGATCAGTGGGCCTACGAGCAGGGCCTGCAGTGGCACACGATCCAACCCGGACGACCGATGGAGAACGGCTACGTGGAGAGTTTCAACGGACGCTTTCGCGATGAGTGCCTGAACGAAAACTGGTTCAGCAGTCTGGCCGACGCGCGCGACAAGATCGCACGGTGGAAGCAGGACTACAACGAAAGGCGACCGCACAGCAGCTTGCAGTACCGTACACCCAGGGAGTTTGCCGCGCACTCAGCGGCAAGCTTCGGCACAGAGGATGTGGGGCCAGGGGCCTCAAGCGCCGGCCCCTTGCCCCACACCCCCATCCCCGCTGCCATGACAGGCACGTGGGGCGAACAAAAACCGGAGAAAGTCTCATTATCCCCGGACTAACAATGGGGGGCAGGTCAGTCACCCCTTTCGATTTCTTGCTTGCGGGCTGTGTTGGCAGATAGTGCTCTCATGTCCTCCCCAAAAGTTGTGCGTCGCTCCGATCGCTCATACTGTTTGGACTAACACGGGCCAGTTCAGCACACTAGAGGTTATTTTCATCACAGTTCAGCACAGCGCGCACCGTTGGTCGCTGCCGAGAGGCAAGATATGAACTTCATAACTTCATAAGGTCTGAACTTCATAAGTTCATAAGTTATGAAGTTCATAACTTCAGATATTCATAACTTCATGAGTTCAGAACTTCATCAGTTCAGAAGGTCAGAACTCAGGAACTTCAGAAGTTCATAACTTCATACCAAACACATGTACAAATATTCTGTTGCCAGGAGGCGCGTCTTGTGGTGAGTTCGTTTAAGCGTGTTAAACAAACGTGAGGAGAGAAAAGGATTTCAAGAGATTACTAACGATTTAGGCAGCAGAAAGTAAAAAAGCGACTCTGCCAGGAGTCGCTTTTTCAAACAACGAAGCTGATTGTCGAGACCGAGCTGAGGTCAACGGCACGACGGATTGCCAAACACGATCCGACCGTACTAAGCAAGCCCAGCACAGTCAAGGCCCAAAATTTCAGCTCGATAGGGGAGTTTTGTCCCGCGACTCAAGGGACCTGCTGCTGCTTTGTACTTCGGAGGGAGTGTCGTGTCAGCAGTCGTCGTAGGCGGTTATGCCAGTATCACCGTGGGGCAGCTCTCAAACATCTGCGCCGCCCGAAAGGCCGGTGCCGTGAGTTTTCTGGCGCTTCGCATATGGCTTGCAGCCCATGAACAGCGGGCCAAACGGTGCACCGCGAAGGGTAGGGTGGTTTACACCGTGGGCGAACTGGCCAAGCTCGTGCGCGTAAGCGAAGCCTCAGCCCATCGGGCGCTCAAAGAGCTTCGCGCACACGGTCTCATCCACTGGTCCGCAAGCGACATCCTGTTTCCGCAGACACTTTCCGAGAATGCCCGTCAGTTGGCGAAAGCCTGCGGGACGAGTCCCCAACGACCTGTTCCGATCCCGCGCTTCATCCTGCGAGCGCTGTTTCGCCATAAACGCCCCAGCGAGGTCACAGTCGCAATTGCCCACCTCATCCGCTGTCTCTTCAAGAGGGGTCTGCAAATTTCTAATGGCGGGCTGATAAAGGCCTCCTGGGTAGCATTCCACTTTGGGGTCGCAGAGCGTTCAGTGCATTCCGCAAGAAAGTGGCTTCTGAAGGAAGGTTTCTTGATTCGAGAAACTGTCAGCCAGTTCGTTCTCAATCGTTGGGGCGGAAGATTTCTCGTGAATCTTGCCGGGCTCGCACAAACGACGAAAGCCGCGAGCGAGGTGAGGGGAACGAGGAGCGAATTTGCACCCCCTAAGAAAACTAAGATCTTTAAGAATTGTACGTACAACTACCAGATCAACAATAAACCCCTCGTTCCGAGGGCTGAGTCTGGTGTTTGCAAGGAAAATCACATCAACATCCGAAACATTCTTCCCGAAGACCTTCGCAAAATGACTCGCCTCGAAAAGCTCTACCGCCAAGCAATTCAAGCACGCTGGCTTACGCCCAGCGAGGCAAGCCTCAGGAACTTCGTTTGCGCTGCCCTTCGGGCGAACCGCGTTTCAGCCACACCAGTGAGGGTGTTTGTTGGAATCGTCAAGAAAAAGCTCTGGAACTACATCACGCAGGAGCAAGAAAACCGGGCCCTTGAAGTGCTCAAGCGCTTTCGGGAGAAAAACCCCGAGGCTTTTAGCATTGAAGCAAAAGCCGACACTGGAGGGGATCGCGTGTCTGCAATGAAACGATTGATGCCTGCTGTTTCGTTGAAGAAAATTCCGTCGGTCCTATATTTCGAACACAATTAAAAAAAGAGGTCGGTGGTGCTGACCTTTGAGTTTGTAGGACGCGCTGTCATGGGCAGTGCGTCCTACTCATTAACCGAGGCGATCATCGGCTGCGCTCGCTCCGACGTTGCCGATGCGCAACAAGGCACGTGATGTCGCCTTACTCGCCACCTAAGTCTCCTACAATTCCGGACACGTCGCCACTCAACTCGGACACGTCGCCAGAGATGCCACTTAAGTCTCCTACAATTCTGGACACGTTGCCCGTCAACTTGGACACGTCGCCTCGGATGCCGGTGACGTCGCCGTAGATACGCGACACGACGCCCGTCAACTTGGACACGTCGCCAGAGATGCCACTTAAGTCTCCTACAATTCCGGACACGTCGCCCGTCAACTTGGACACGTAGCCTCGGATGCCGGTGACGTCGCCGTAGATATTCGACAAGTCGCCACTCAACTCGGACACTTCGCCCGAGAGGCGGCTCACGTAGCCTCGGATGTTGGACACATCGCCGTAGAGGGTAGACACGTCGCCAGTCAAGTTGGACACGTCGCCAGTCAAGTTGGACACGTCACCATAGATTTTCGATACCTCGCCCCGGATCTTGGACACGTCGCCATAGATGCCGTCGAAGTCACCAAAAACCTCATCGTGAAGCCCAGTCACGTCTTCCGTGTTCCGGCGCGAATGTTTGGTAACCATGGTCATCGGTTTCTCCTTTGAATTGATTTGCGTTCTTAGAAAGCCTCAGAAGACCTTCTAAGAACGCAAATCAACCTCGAAGAGAGCGATAACATTAGCCACGCGGAAAGCCCTTAAGAACCAAAAGTAAAACCTTGAGAATTACACCACCGCTGCCTCCAGATGAGCTTAATAAAGCTCATCGCGAGACAGTCAGTTTCGCTCCTACCCAAGTGTTGTTATGACGCGACCCGTAACGAATGTTACCTCGGTGACGGTTTCATTTCAGAAACAGATCTAACCCTTCGAAAGGCTTGACGGTCTTTCGACGCTGCCGCACGCACGTGTGGGCAATCTGGGCCAGGCCAGCGGTCCTTCGCTTGCGGTTTACCGCCCTCAGGAGTGTCTGAATCTGGGTTCGCACCGGCGCGTACGGTTCGAAGGGGAGCCACCGAAAGAGCTTTTCAAGGTCTGCCTCTTTTCGCTTCAGGGCAAGCTCCGCAAAATGTGCAGCGAGTTCTCTCACCGTTTCTCGCTCAATTCGCACATGAGCGTGCCCGCCACGGTAACTGACGGCGTAGCTTGCAAACTTGATTGGCGTCTCGCGGCAGTCCTTGATGGAGCTTCGCTCCTCCTGAAAAAACGCGTGGTTCCCACGGGTGGCAATGAGCACAAAGAATCGGCCATGGCGCAGGTAATGAATGTTTGCAAGGCCAGCCGCTTTGCGTCTGACCCGAGCCCATTTCGAAATATCAATACCGTATTTCTCAATGAGCTTTGCATCAACGGCTCTCGGGTCTTTTCCGTCGGGCACAAATCCAGTGACATAAAACCAGTAGCCGCGCCCGACGTAACACACAGCAAGTTGCTGTATGAACCCTTCGATTGTTGATGCACTGCAACGGTACGCCATACCCGAGTTCTTCGCTCCATTGCCACACGCCTTGGGATGTAAAGATGGAGATTGTTTTTTGCTGGGCACAATCTCCAAAGCCGATGAACCTTTGGACGCAGGGCTTGCCGCTCGGTTCATTGGCAACATCCCAAGGCCAAAATCGAGTGCTGCGCACTTTATATTCAGCAATAGACGTTGCTCAATACTAGTAGTTGCGGTTCTCAAACCCTGTAAAACCTTGCGGTAAAGCCTCGTGCAAAACACACACGAGTAGCGTTACCGCCGGAATCGTCGCCCTTTGAGGCCTCCCGCCAAGGAAGTCTCAAAGGACCACGCTACTGCCTTACCAAGGAAACTGGCTGAAAGTTTTCGCTCTCAGCCAGGACACTATGGATGCGGGACAAAGCCCGTCCGCTCTTTCGTCGGTCACTTGCGTGACGGCAATCAAATCTTGCCCCCAGCGCCATCTGGTGCCACCCAGACGTGAACGCGAGTCCCCACTGCCTTGCAGGGATCATCGCCGCTCGTTACTTAGTCGTCGCCCTCAACTTCTCCGGCAGGTTCTCCTGGAGAAATCTTGCACGCGGCCACACAGCAAGCGCTTCTACTCAAGCGCCACTCCCAGACTGGAGCTTTTGAATCACCTGAAACCCATCTGCAATTAGCCCGCTGCCTCAAACGAAGTTACTCGTTGAAGAGGCAGTTCAGACAGCAAATTCTTGCAGAAAACAGGCACCGGGGAACCACCCCGGCAGCTCCACTCCTTCCCGGATTAGTAATGATCTACATCCAATCGGTCACGTCGCTAGGAGGTGTTACCCTCCGGTTCATTCTCGTCTGATGCAGGCTCCCGCCCGATCAGAGTTCCCGCCAGCTCGGCAGGTTTCAGCACGCCGAACATAGAAGCACCCGCTTACCCATCGAGAATGACTTTTTACGGTTCGGCACCGTCTCCGATTGAACTGACTGGCAAGGGCTTTCGCCCCTTTCATGGTTGAGCTATTCATGTTCGGGCATTTCGCCCGATACCCGAAGAGAGGGTGCTCTCCGGTCCAGCCTGTCACCAGGCTAAGAACTCCCCACGCCAGATAGGTTGCACGAGCCTTAACGGGGCTTTCACCCGAATGCACTATGGCCCGAGCCCCCTACACAGGATTCCAACTGCGGAAAAACTAAAACTGTCGCTTGCGTGCCACAAACTGCATGGCGCTTCTGCGAAAGAACAGCCTTTCCGAAGGAGCCACCTGCTTGAATCATCACGGCCTCAGATCTGTTAACGAACGAGTTGGGGCGAGTTTTCCCCTTCGTTTCGGCCACAAATCAAGGTCTTTCTCCGTCGCCCCCATTCTTTCGGGGAGCCCTCTGCCGTCGCTATCGGATAGAACACGGAGATTGGACCTGGTACGAAGAGTTGGCGCTCTCGATACCAGGTGTTTACTTCCGCGAGCCTCCGTCGAGCACGGACAAGCACCTCTCGATGCATCCGGCTCTACGGGCACGACACTGAAATGGGTGGTTAACCCAATCCCCTTAGACTCGCTTGGCAGCGAGCTTTACCGGGTGTGTCGTTCCCACATCCACAGTGCCAGTACATGTTTACGTTTCTGGCGATCTGTTCAATGAGGCTCACGCCTCAGCGGCAGATATACAACAAAGCGCGATTGAATTGTTGTTTTTTGGATGGAGCCCGCGTTCGCGGGAAAGCAAACCCGTCGCTTCCAGAGAACGAACACCAATCAAATCAAGAACCCTAAGGGGCGTTGCCCCTGGCGCGGTCAAGGCAACCCTGCGGGCTCCATCGAGCGTGTCCCCAAGCTTCCGCGCCCTGATAAAGCGTCGGGCTTGTGCAGCCTGGGTGATACCCCTCGCTCGCCTTCGGCCTGTGACCTTACCTCCCCAGCTCATTGGCGCGTGCCTAGAAGGCAGTTGTCACAACAACTACCTAAACAATTAAGGAGAAAAGCCAATGAAAACCGAACATCAAGACATTTATGAACGCATTACCAATCAGATTGTTGAGGCAATTGAGAAGGGAGCAGGGGAGTGGAACATGCCCTGGCATCGGCCAGAGGGTGAGAGTTTCATGCCAATCAATGCTCGCTCGAAAAAGCCTTACCGAGGCGTCAACGTTCTGAGTCTGTGGGTCACAGCTTACGAGAAGGGCTACGACACCAACTTGTGGGCGACTTACAAGCAGTGGGAAGAACTCGGGGCACACGTGAGAAAAGGCGAAAAGGCAGCGTGGCCTTGCCCCTAGAATCCGTATCCCATAACTGAATGTACTTCGTAGTCGTCGTGGCTGTGGGAAAGTTGGAAAGCGCGTTTTGCTTTCCTACTTTTCCATGGCCTGCTTTGATTGCCGGTGCGTTCAGCTCGCGTATGCTTCCGCGCTCAACGCCGAGTTTTGTTCGAACTGCATCGGACTGACGTAATTCAGAGTCGAGTGCAGTCTGGTTTGGTTATACCAGTGCAGCCAGTCGAGGGCTTCATCCTGGCCCTGACACCGCGTTTCGAAGTGCTGACCATGCAACCGTTCCACCTTTAGCGATCCGAACAACGTCTCGCTGCAGGCGTTATCCCAGCAGTTGCCTTTGCGACTCATCGAGGGTGTAATTCCGCACTCTTGCAGCAGCTTGGCGAACTCATAGCTGGCATACTGACTGCCTCGATCGCTGTGAAAGATCAGTCTTGCCTCGCGGTCCGGGAAGCGTAGGCACCAGGCCATCCGCAGGGCATCGATGACGATCTCGCTGGTGATTTGCTCCCGCAGCGACCAACCTACAATGCGGCGGCTGAACAGGTCCATGACCACAGCCAGAAACAGCCAGCCTTCGTCGGTTGCGATGTAGGTTACGTCGCCGACCCAGACCTGATTCGGTGCCGCCGCGGTGAAGTTGCGATCCAGCAGGTTGGGTGCAATCGGCAGACCGTGCCGGCTGTCCGTGGTGGTGATTCGGAAACGGCGCTTGCCGCGTGCTCGGATACCGTTCCGCTGCATCACTCGTTGCACCCGCAGCTTGCCTACGCGGATGCCCCGGGCCCGCAACTCCCGCCACAGGCGCGGCCAACCGTAGGCTCCCCGGTTCTCTGCAAACACGGCACGGATATGAACCAGCAGTGCCTCCTCACTCAAGTGGCGACGCTGAACCATCTCTCGCCGGCGGACAAAGTGTTCATGATAGCCAGCCACGCTCACGCGCAGAACCCGGCATTGCACGCTGATCGGCCACACCCGTTTGTTCCGGTAAATAAAGGCGTACTTCATTTCTGGCCTTTCGCGAAGTACGCCGTCGCTTTTTCCAGGATGTCGCGCTCCATCTTGACCCGCGCCAACTCCGCCCGCAACCGGCTGATCTCCATCTGCTCGGCGCTCACCTTCGAAGCGCTGTCAGCCCCCTTCAGCTTGCCCTCCCGTGAGGCTTTAACCCAGTTGAACAGCGTCTGATCCACCATCCCCAGACTGCGTGCCGCTGCGGCTATGCTCTGGCCCGACTCCACCAACCGCACCGCCTCCTGCTTGAACGCCAGCGTGTATCGTGCCCGCTTCCCATTCGTCATCTTCATCTCCCTTAACTGATGTTAATCACTCAGCTAAGGGATACGTTTTTCGCGGGCAAGCTCAGCGCTCGTTGTCTTCTGGAAATTCTCCGATCTCGAAATGGAAGGGAACTCGAAAGATGAGGGGACCGGAGAAGAGGAGAACCGACGCTCCGTTCTTGCACGCGGCTATTCCGTATTCAATGCGGCCCAGGTCGATGGATTTACGCTGCCAGAGCTGCCGGCAAAACCGGAGATCGAACGGGTTCAGAATGCCGAACTCTTCTTTGCGGCATTAGGCGCTGATATTCGCCACGGTGGATATCGGGCGTGCTACGTCCCAAAAATCGATCAGATACAGATGCCGAGATTCGAGATTTTCAAAAGCGCTATTGCTTACTACTCGACTCTCTCGCATGAATCCACGCACTGGACCGGAGCACCGCAGCGGTTGAACCGTCAACTGTCGACTCGCTTTGGTGAAGAGGCTTACGCCGCTGAGGAACTAATCGCAGAGCTGGGCGCAGCTTTTCTCTGTGCCGATCTTGGGCTCTCCAACGAGCCGAGGCCTGAGAACGCTGCTTATGTCGCTTCATGGCTGAAGGTTCTTAAGAACGACAAGAAAGCCATCTTCACGGCGGCGAGCAAGGCCCAGGCAGCGGTTGATTACTTGGACAGCAAACAAGAGGAAAAGCGACTTGTAGCCTGAGCGGAATCTCTTCTTCACTCAACGGCCTACCCTGAGAGGCGGGCCGTTTTTCATTTGTAGCGGAAGGATCTCGCAACTGTCGCGTGGCTGCGAGAATCAGCTCCTGGCATACAGTTCCATGTAATGACTCAGTGCATTGAGTGTTCGCATTTGAGCAACGTTCGGAAAGCGTTCGTCAAAATCCAGTTTGTAAATAGGGCGAGGGTCAGTCGTGGCCCCACTGGCAGGATCGGCAATTCGAGAAAAGCCGCTCTTTACGAGGTAGTGTTGTCCCTCTTCATTCCCGTCCGCGATGAGGATGGGCCTCACGCGATTCGGTTCGCCACAAAATATAGCCAAATGGCGAATTAAGGTGTGAAAAATAAGACGGTTTCCGGCAAACGAACGTCGCAACTCCTTTCTCAGCTCGATTGATTGAATCAGCAAAAATTTGGCCGTTGCGGAGGATTGCGTATCGATCTCGTTGCCCGGTAACCCAATTTGCCATTCACTTATTCGACCACTTGAGTAACGTGCGTATGTTTGTTGGCGTAGTGGTAGGACCACCGTTAGTGCGTCGATTCTGCGGTCAGTAAAACGCTCCTTGCTCTGGTGACAAGCAAATTGAAACACTTGTGAGTTTCCGTTGTACCAGCGTTCAAAAATCTCATTGAGCTCGTTTCCCTTTTCGTGGCTGGGATGCAGTTCTGCAACAAACGTGGCGATCTTCCGGATGTCTTTAAGGTCCACACCTGCCTTTGCGGTTCCCAAAATGGGACCCCCCAATGGCTCCAGCGTATCCAGGAGATGACCTCGCAGAAGAGCCCCTGGATTCATGCTCAATGCAGCAGCCAGCTTTTCAAGGGTGTCGGCCCTGACGGCCCTCGTCAACCCACGCTCGATGTTTGAGATAGCACGCAGAGCTAGCTTAGAGTCCGACGCAAGGTCCTCTAACGTCAGACCCTGAGCAAGGCGCTCGTGGCGCAGGCGCTTGCCGTCCAATCTATATTCGAGTTTCGGCATCGCGCAAGTATAACTGCATCCCAACTGCCTGGCGTAACTCCGAGCTGATACCCGACAATCGGGAAAGAAGATAGAGTATGAGCAGAAATACTGATTTTCGGGTCGGATTGATCGGGCTTGGCCATCAGGCGACAGACACGCACATACCGGGCATCCTTTCTTCAACCAGGGCAAAACTGGTGGCTGTATGCGACTCGGATCTACAAAAACTAAGTAGGGTAAGCGAGAGTCTCGGAATTAACGGCTATGGCGATTACCGCGATCTCTTAAATTCCGAAAGTCTTGATTTTGTGACCATTGCAGTGCCGCACCATCTGCACATGCAAGTCTTAGAAGCTGCTGCACTCAGGGGAGTGCACGTGCTTAAGGAGAAGCCTCTCGCCACCTGTATGAATGACGCTATCCGAATAGCGCAACTTGCGACTTCGACCGGGATTCACGTGATGACAGCAATGCAACGGAGGCTACAGCCGGTATACCAGAGCTATTGGGAGCTTCGACGGCACCTAGGCACGCCATTTTTTATCGATGCGAGGTACCACTTCTTCATCGCCCACCCCAGCGCTGGCTGGCGCGGAGACAGCAAGAGCGCCGGGGGCGGGTGCATCATAGACATGGGCTATCATTTAATTGACATCATCGTCTGGTATTTTGGATTACCGCATCAAATAAACAGCCAGTTGTCGATGAGTGCCGAGCCTCGGAAATCATACGACGCAGAGGACACAGCTACAATCCAATTTTCCTACAGATCTGGCCTCCACGGGATACTGACACTCTCGAGATACTATGCCCCCAAAACCGAAACGGTCTCCGTTGTCGGGTCGGAAGGTCAACTCGTTCTCGATGCCCTCACTAATTCATCCCTACTTCTTGTTGGGGGCAACGGTCCACAAGTCATTCAATACCCGTCGAAGCCTGGCCCGAGCGCGTTAATAGATCAGTTCTGCGATGTATTGGCGGGGGAGCGGAACAGCATAGGTACTCCCGACGAACACCTTATGCATATGACATTCATAAGCAAGTGCTACCCTCAGCACAACTCGCTCGGAGCGCCTTTCACGACAGACATCGAGGATCGCCATGCCCAACTGCCTTGCGATTAATGGAGGAATGCCGACGGTCACGATGCCACCGCCGCATTACTCATGGCCCGTCCTGACAGAAACCACAAAAGCCGCTGTTCTACGGCAGCTCGACGAGAGCATATCGATATATGATCGCTCCGGAATAATCGCCCGCTTAGAGTCGCGCCTCGCCGCCTATCATGGCCGCAAGCATGCGTTGCTCTTCAACTCGGGCACCTCTGCGTTGCTGGCGATGTACATTGGCGCTGGCTTCAGCGAAGGTGACGAAGTCATTTGTCCTGCCTACACATTCTTTGCCACTGTGACTCCGCTCTTCCACACTGGTGCGACCCCAATTCTTGTTGATTGCGATTCGAATGGGAACATCGATCCTGAGCACGTTGTGAAAGCAATTACGCCGCGCACGAAAGGAGTCGTGGTAACTCACATGTGGGGCCACCCTTGCGATATGGATGGACTTGGTTATCTCAGCAAGCGATATGGAATCCCGCTCTTGGAGGATGGATCGCACGCTCACGGCGCACGGTACGACGGTGAGGTGGTGGGCAGCTTTGGCCTAGCTTCGGCATTCAGCCTTCAGGGGAGCAAAACACTCACAGGGGGGGAAGGCGGAGTGTTGTTGACCGATGACGACGGACTATTTTATCGCGCGCTTGCATTGGGACATTATAACAAGCGGTGCAAGAGTGAAATTCCAGCATCGCATCTCCTTCATCAGTACGCTACAACAGGCTCCGGCCTAAAGCTCAGAATACACCCGCTCGCCGCGGCAATCGCGGACGAACAGTTAGACCATTTAGACGCAGTCATCGTTGCGAGGAATGCACAGGCGGCCGTGATGGTGGAAGGGCTAACGGATATACCGGGTTTTACGCCACCACGATGTTCGAGCTCCACCTGGCCGAGTTGGTACGCATTCGTCATTCGATATGACCCATCGGCTTTGGGAAGGCTCACAATTGGGCAAGTCCACAATGCCTTGCTCGCTGAAGGATGCGTTGAGGCAGACAGGCCCAACTCAACCCAGCCGCTAAACTTGCTGCCCCTGTTTCAAGAACCCCATGTCATCTTCCCAAAGTACCGCGGCCGTCCCAGTTGTTATCCCGGACAGTTCCCAAAAGCGGAAGCCTTTCACGCGTCCATTCTCAAGATTCCTGTGTGGCATCGTATCGAAGATAGTATAGTGGCGACACGATATTGTGACGCTTTTCGAAAGATATCGTTTCATCATAACGAGCTTATTACTTCTGCTCCGTAAGATAGTAATACAATGGCGCGCCACATTTATCACATCGGCTCTAGTCTACTGCTCGCGCCACTCATCTGGTGCACGATAGTGGCCATTTACCCACGGTTGTGCTACTCCGAGGCCAGAGCTCGTGAGCTACACCATGTGCTGCAATGCGGCTGTCCGTTTATTAGTGGGGTAGGCACGTATAGCAACCTTCTGCCGATATTTTATCAAGGGAGAACGTCGCGATGATCGTTACTAAAGAGTTTGCCGACTTTGTAGATCGCCAATGCATCCCCGGATATCCAGTAAGCGGCACTGTGATGGTCGGCTCTCGTGCTCGGGGATATGCTTCCTCGGCATCGGACATAGATGTGATGATATTTTATGCGACCAATGGTAAACTTAAAGGGATAACGTCATCCAACCATGAATATCATGATCATGAGGTAGCAATTGAACATACTGACTTGGACGAATTTTATAGGCGGGCCTTAAAGCACCGCTATGATGCGTCGGCTCTGCGATTGCTGCTTAAGGTCCGGGATGGAGTTATGGTGCGTGCCGAAGAGCCTGTGGTGGCACTTATCCATCTCGCGCGAAGCGCCTCTCTCGATATGTCAGTCCTGCTGCGATGTCTGAGCATTCTCGTCGATCGCTGGCCGGGCATAGTCGGGGCGAGTCCTCCGGCCAGAAGACAGTGGCTAATTGAGTGGACAGAGGTGCTTGCGACTCTAGACTTACTAGTGCGACCGGGGGGGCCTGCGTACTCAAAGCCGAAGTGGTTGTATCGGGTCTTGGACACTGCCGACCTTGGGATAGTTGTAGAGTTACTTAATATCCTGTATCAACCCACTGCAACTCGCCTAGGACGCATGCAAATAGGCTTGCAGACCATAGCGCGGAACCATCCTACTGCAAGTCTTCCACCTGAAGCTCAGAGTGCTTTACGCGTGCTCTCGAAGGACGCCGGAGCCGCACTCCGAGAACGACCGACGGAGGCTTGTCCGGCAATTCGAGCCGCAGCCGCAGCATACTATAAATGGTTTTATCAGTCTGAGTACGTTGACACTTTGCGACCTCCGGATCAGGCTTGTTTGCCGCCGGAGTTCGAAGACATCTTCGAATCCTCACTCCCTGCTGGCTACAATGAAGAAGCAGCCGAACGAAGATTTTGCGCATACGCCATTGATTTGGCTGACCAGGTGTGCACCGAAGTCGAGAGCGAGTGCCGAGTGGTGCTGAGTAACTGCATCCTGCCGTATGTGTTCGACAGTTACGGCATCGTTGTCAACGCGCCATACGCCGAAGAACTAATGCCACTTCGTCGCCAAGCTGATTCATGGATTTCGAAGGTCAGGAGCTGGTGCACGGTGGTCAAATCGCGAAGGTCAGGATACTGATATGTTAGTCGCCTTAGAGGGCATCGACGGCAGCGGAAAGTCTACAATAGCCAAGCGGCTAGTCGCGCTCGGCGTGTGCTCGGGGAGAGAGATTCGCGTCATTGACAAGCACACGCGGCGACCGATCCGTGAGGTATACAAGCGATTGATTGAGGGATCAGCAGATTTTCCAGGCCCTGTAGCGTCACTCCTTCTGGGATTGGCTGATTATGATTGGGTTGCCGGTCTCGCGGCTTCCTCTGCTCAGGAAGTATGCGTATTTGATCGTTATATCTACTCTGTCTTCGCTGACGCTCTCGCCTTAGGAGTGTCGTTAAGAAATGTTCGTGGCTTGATCGATTTGTTCCGACCTAGTGACCTTACAGTCTTCTTCCGTATTTCCGTGCCTGAAGCTGCCAAGCGAAAGAGCAACATCTCCCTTGCCGAAGCTGGCGGGCCCTCGTTTATGAATCGATTCGGCGACCGTCTAACCTCTTTTCTGCAGTATCAGCAGGGTGTTGCTGATGCTTACAGTGTTCTTGTTCGTGAAAGAATGCTCGGGAGTTCTTTGATTGAGCTTGATGGAACCGCTGAAGGAGACAGCTTGTTTGAGGCGGTGGTTATGGCGTTAAACGCGAATTGTCCTGCGCTACGGTCTGATGGTTGCTAGTTGAACCGCCGCGCCAGCGGGTACTCCTGGACCTGCTCGCCTAGGCGCAACATGGGGGAGGGCACCCTCTAGTCGCCCCATTTCGGGGAAGGGAGGGCGCGGACCATACGCTAAGTTTTGAGGTCGTCCGCCAGGTGGAGTTTGCACGCTTCACCATCGCGGTGTTTGAAGATTATCCGGACGATGCTGGACTGCAAGTCGAACGCGACTCGTCTCTTGACCCCACGCGCCTGAGCCAGCTACCCAATCCGCGCAAATGAAGCTGTTTGCGGTGATTAGCAGATCCTCCTCAGCTAAAAATCGGCACGCCCTGACAACACTCTATTCTTGCGTTTTGGCGATCGCGATAGCCCTTGCGACCAGCGAAGAGATGAACTTTTCAAAACTGAGTTCCGAAGACGGCTCGCGATATATGCCTTTCGCGCCATCCGTTGCATTCGACATCAAGAAGCACGCTGTGTCGTAGAGCCGCTCACGCACCAACTTCGTCAGCAATATCTCATACCGTTTTGCATACGAAGCATTCTTGAATTCGGGGAAGACCTTATAGTGGGGTTCTCGAGAGGGTAAGGGGCAGGATGGTTTCGCGTCGAAGCACCAGTAACGCCAGTCCAAATCTGTTGAAACCATTTCTGGTGATTGTCGGCCGAAATAACACTCAGTATTCGTGCAGCGAGGTCAGGAGTTCGGTAGCCACCCGGCTTTCGCTCCATGAGAATGAACTCAACATCGTTCTTAATAACGGAGTTCGGCTCATATGGCTTGCCAAGAAAGCTTGATCCGTTCTCGACCTCGTACACAGCATTCGAAATCTTGTGCCAGATGATTGGTGCCAAGTTATCGAAGCCGATTTTTCGGCAATGCTCGTGGATTGACGCATGCAAAGGAACGACAGTGTGCCGACCGCCATTCTTGCGACGAGAGAGACACACGTCTCCGATTACGCAGACGAGCCGACCGCCACTCACGAGGGCGCGGAAACAATGGCTCCAGACCTTGTCGAGTTCGGCAACAAACTCGTCGTAATCCTTAATGTGACCCATCTGGCCTTCGGAATTCCTATACTCCTTCAGTGACCAATACGGGGGGGATGTCACAACAAGATGAACGCTATCTGGTGCAAGCTCGTTCATCTTCCGAGCGTCGCCCAAATGCAGGTCATGAAACGTCGGAATCCGCTGCACAGCATGCTCAATGAGGCGCAGGAGCTTTTGGTCCTTCGCAATGCGAGGAATATCCGTCTGCGGATTTTGGAGGGGGAGCACTTCTGGCGGAACGAACTCCTTCAGGCTGCGCCCAAGACCACTGTCCGATTCATCGTAGGGCGTTCCCGCACGGGCTTTTAGGGCTAAGGGCATGAAAATACGCAGGTTTTGTGTTTGGCCACTGCTGTATAAGATCGCTCTTTCAACGCGAGCAGTCAAGCACCGGAGTATGAGTCCGACTGTGCAGCTCGATCTTATGGAGCATTGGCGTGCCGGCAACCCGCTCGGTTAGTTTTGTCCAAAACTAGGCCAAGGCTCGTCGGACATGCTCATTCCAGCTCGTTGAAAGTCTTCGTCGAAGCTAGACACGCTTGTAATGCTGTCGAGTAATCGAATGAACCGCGCCTGCGCTCTAGGTACTCGTAGATCTGTCCGACTCTTCGGTAAAGGCAACTTCGTTCGGCCACCATCTACCGTTACGTATTCTGTTCGGAAGACAAGAGCCCCACAATAATAGACGTCAACAAATGAAGCACTAGCGTGCTTGTCGGGGAAATTCTTGACCCAGGGCTCCTCAAAATCGTCGAGCTGGCTCAGACCGAATGCGAGCGTGATTGAAGGATCTGGGATATATGCAGCAACATTGCTGTGACTCTCTCCGACGAGAACATTGGAGGCGCCTTTGTACGTATCATAAAAAACAAACTGATCACGATAGGACGGACCACTGCTCGCACCCCAGCAGCTAATATGATTCCAATCTTTCGGCGTGGAGTTACAGACGACCGACATCAACTCAGGCAGATTCATAAAAGTCCTTAATATGCAGGCGGGCTTCGCGTCTACATGCCTACCGAATTGCCAGACTCGTCATGAGGAGCTAGTGCGAATAATCGCTGTCGGGTCTGGCACTGGATCCGTTGCCCCCGGGGTTCCTTTTATGCACTTCACAAAACCGGATAATCCGGCGCTAGTCAGCAAGAACGCGCCTGAGAGTCTCAGAGAAACATGGCGGCGAGGACTGAATCCAGGATCCATCATACGTTTCTCGCCCAATACAGACCAGCACAACGTCAGCCCCTCGCGCGTAAGCGCTGCATGCAATGAGTCTTTGCGAATCAGGAGCGCACTGGGTCCCTTTTCATGGACGGTAGGATCGAACGCAGTTAGCTCTCCCTCGGGGTCAAGATAATCGGCACCATTTCCACTCCAGCGAAGTTGGAGGTGGTTCATGAGCGTACTAGCCGGCAGATGAAGTGTGTAACCGTCGTCAACAGAGCAATCAAAACCACGACTCTCTCGGTTATAGGTAAAGGCAGCTGGAAGAATTGCTGCGGGGCAGTCATGCCCAGGTCGCCTCCAACCCTCATCTCCGTAGTATGGTTGCTGAAAATATCGAGAAGCAGGAGACCACCCGTGCTCGCCAAGAAAGACTCTCGTATTGCTGGGTGCATCGGGCATCCAGCGGCCCCAAAAATCAACGCCTTCTGCCCAAGTAAGAAAGTCGGCCGCCTCGTCAACTTTGATTAGGTACCCTTCAAAGCTGTACCAAATCGCCCGGTGCTCAACATCCGACGATTCTCGGTCTGCTGGGGGCTGCATTTTCCATGAAAAATAGCCATCAAGATTTAGCCAACTCGATTTATCGGTCGGACGTGTGACCTGTATGAGCTCCTGAACTTGTGGCAAATCGTTGTACTGCGCCGCCCAACCCTCCGGATCCTCGGGAGGGCCCCATTTGTTGTATTCAAAGGTCCCCCACCACGAGGGAGAATGCCCATCCCATGACGTGCCGCCGGGTGTCGAACGTAATGTGCAGGAGGGATCAATATCCTCGGAAGAAATCTTGCCAGGGGCCCTCATAACTCTGGTCGGCGCGCTCCCTTTGAAATTCCTCGTGATACTGAAAGTGATCTGCCACCAGCGCCATGATTTCGTGATAGGCGATCCACTGATACTTCTTGCCGATTCGCTCTGCTTTCGAAGCCTCCCGTCCATAGTGGCCAGCCTGAAACCTGTCAAACTTGCCGAATCGATCAGTCGTCCAGCCCAAATTGAATACTCGCCACAAAACATACCGTTGTATGAGCCTTAGGTCGAGTTTTGGAGGGCGTCCGCCATTAGCCTTCTTTTTCTTCAGAATTGACCTAAGAAGCCTATTGTTTTTCTTTGTGAGAACGCCTTCGAGTGCCAGCTGCGATGCGTCAAGCTTTCTCTCTGCAGCGGCGAGCGTGGGATCGTCATTTGATTCATCTTCATCATCGATGTTGGATCGTTCAGATTCGGCCTTGCGCTTAAACCCAGCCAGCATCTTGGAAAAGGACGCAGTGCTTACCTCCGCCTGGGCAAGCTCGAATTTGTCCCAAGCTGATCGTTCCTCCTCTGAAAATGTGGCAACAAGGGAAGATAAGAGAACGTCAGGCGACGTCCATCGCTTTTGCCTCAAGCGTAACGCAAGCCAGTCTGTGGAACCCGAGTTCGTGCCAATCACATATCGGCCAAAGTCATCCTGCATCACTGAGTCGCCAATACGGTTATGAGCCCAAGTGACATCACCGCTATCATGCGAACCGCGAGACCAGTCGGGCAGTAGGGGCTTAATCTCTTCTTCTGTCGGAATTCTTGGCCAATCGCTCTGATAGGGAGGGCGAATCTTTTCCACGACAACATCGGTACAAGCGCCAAGAAACAAGGCTCGCTCAATAACACCCCGTGCGTAGTCTCTAAGTAGAAGATGCGGAATTGGTCGGCCACTCTCAAAGACACTTGAGTACACCTGATTAGCCAGCGCTCCGATTTCCGAAATATCACTGCTCCGCATGGCTACGCCATATGCAATGGCATATAGTCGCTCTCGTACGTACGGATCATCAACATCCTCGAACAGCTTAACCAAGCGAGTCACTGCATCGAGTCGGCCTGTAAGCAGATTTACGGTCGCCTGAGTAGCGCGGTCGCGTAGAAACCGATTTGAAGTGGTTAGCATCCACATGAGTGCTGTGGCGCATAGATCAACCGCTTCCTTGTCAAGTTCGGTGCCTGATTTGACTGCAAATGACCAATCCACCAGACGATCTACTGCTTCGTGTTGTCCAAACGCACGGTGTAGGTAGACACTCCAGAACGAATCACGCTCGGGCATCTGATATCTGCGAAGCATTCGATTAAGGAAATGAGCGTTCAGCGGGTGTTCCGGTAACGTGGCTACGGTCAACAGCACATCCAAACTTTCAGCAAGATCACTGTCCGTTCGTATCAATCTGTTGAAAGCCGCTCGTGTTCCTTCTGAAAATGCGCTGAGAGCCCGCCACACCAGACTTTGCCTAAATGCAGTGCCAATATCCCAGCGTTGCAACATTTGAGGAGCGAGATCGATTAGCTCTTGACCAGTCAGCTCAGGGATCTGAATGCACATCGCCTCGATCAAGCCGCTTGGCACATATTGTCGCTGGTCCCACAGAAAGGCCAACGGTCCCCCAGGCTGGAATCCTACTGCAGGGTTAGTCTTGTCGAGGTGCGACATCAATAGCGCCGAGGCGATTAAGTGGTCAGCCAACCGTTCATACGCAACGACGACAATGTCTTCGACAACTGACTCTGAAGCCCGCGCAACATCTTCGATAAGTGCGCCCTCGTCGACCAACCCTCGGTAGAGCGACTTGGAGAACCCCGTACCAGGCAGAAGGGCATTGACAGAACTTTCAGCATCGGTCCGCCTAAGCCAACGTTTTCCCTCTTGGATCATCGCGTTCGCAATTAGCTTTAATGCCTCCCGAACCAAAAACTTCTTAGGATCAAAATCCAATGCAGAGGCCAACCGACTATTCATAGCTCCGAAGTACAGATCGAACACTGCGCTAATGCCCTGGAATCCACGTGGAAGACGACGCTGACCAGTCTCATGTAATCCGGTACACAACGTTTTTAGAAATAGGGGATTCTGAAACTCAGGTGCTAGGAGTGGCGTCGACGGCAGCTCAATATCGTAATAGACAAAGAACGTTCGCACGGCGTCATATTCACATTCTGCGAAACCATGATGCCTGATGGTAATGGCATCGCCACGAACCTCCTCAGGGAGAACGATCTCCTCATACGAAGACCGAACTGACAATACGACACCTATCCATGGTGACTGCCGTATTTGTCTGAGGAATGCGCTAATATGCGGTGGCCAGATTCTCCTTCCTTCTCCTTCATTAATGGCGTCTATCAACACAAGAGCTCTGCAATTCGCGGCCTGCGCACTCGCCGCCAGCGCACCTACGAATTCGTCGGAGGAGAGCACGGCAAGATCTAATTGCTGCAAAGCTTGTGTCCATGGCGTTTCAAAGCTCAAGAATCTCTGGCCCATCAGCAATACGGTTGGGCGACTGGACATGAGACGTTGCTTAGCAACATCACAAAGCAGATGGGTTTTGCCAGCACCTGCCGATCCGGTAAGAATCATTACGGCGCTATTAGCTACGTCTGAGGCATGCGTCATAGCCTCGCGGGCCTGGTGAAGTTCGGCACTAAGGCTATAGACTGCAGTTGTACAATCTCTGAGAGAACTATCAGTTCGTCTCTTCTCTTCTTTAGGCTCCTCGGACTTGCGAGCATATTCCATTTCGCGGAGCATCTTCTCAAGTTGCTCCGTCGAGTCGTAAGTTGTGCTGAGTTGGCCAGCGATCTCTGACAGCGGTATTTCTCCGATTGGCTGCGGACTAAGCGCCCCCAGCGAATCGAGTACTCCCTGTAACTGTTGGCCAATCCCGGAAATCGTTGCTTCTAATCCGGGTTCAGACAGGGCTCGCTTTGAATCGTCGAGCCTCCTGCCTTTGTCTCGCAAGCCCTTGGCGAATGACTTAATGTGATTAAGAAAATACTCGGTCCTCCCAAATGCTTCGAATTCTTTCGCAATTGGGAGTGTAACGTTTATCTCCGCTGTATATCTTGGCCCTGCTGTCTTAATAGCCTCTTCCAGTCGGCATTCGAACCACCGCTCATCAAATACCGTAACCTCGAACCAGTAGCGTAAGAGTCCAGCCGAGGAGGTTCGCAGCAGAACAACCATGAGCTCATGACGTCCCTGCCAGACGAATTCGAGATCAATGCCTTGCCCCTTCGCCCAACCCAGCCATTTCTCGACGTGCTCGTCCCAGCGCTGCTTTGCTGACTTCTTGTCAACTAGACGAGGATCGGCCAGATTGAGTGGAATGCACACAAAATACTTTTTAAGACGAGGGTGCTTGTCTAGAGCTGTTTGGACGGACTTGTCGAGCTGAGCCAACTGCGAATCACCCAAGGTGGCGAAATATTTCGCTTGCCAACCCCATTCGTCGCCATTGGGGAAAACAATGTAACACTCAACTCCGGCGTCTGGACTTCCCGTGCGCACGAAATGAGCCTCTTTGGGGCTCTCAATCCGAGCAAGTTGTGCGCAGAGTTCCTCAAAGCCCTCCGCTTTGGATCCATGCAACGGACGTATAGACGAAAAATCGATAGGGACTGAATTCATATGGGCGATGTAGCACTCGTCAAAAAAACAAACAGCCTGAGCACGGCATTGGGAAGCCCAACCTCTAAATCATATAGCTATTCGCTCTACTTCATCGAGTGTGATCTCATCGCTCGTGCGATCGTAAAGCTTCGTGGTCCGTGGTGACTCGTGAGCGGCGATCGCTTGAGCGTTTTCTATCGTGCCGCCATTCTCCAGGTAAGCTGTAATGCCCGTGGCACGAAACGTGTGACAGCACGTCGATTCCGGCAATCCAGCCTCACTTGCCCGGCGCTTGATCATCCTCAGCACATCGACCCTATACATCGGCTCTTCAGACAGTTGCCGCTTTCGGTCCACCGTTCGAAACAACTGCCCTTTCTTCTCCTCCGAGATTCTCGCGGCATCTAAGTATGCATCGAGATACGCTTCCGCATTGTGGTGAGCGGGAACCTCGTGGCGTTTGCCTCCCTTTTCGTGTAATCGAAGCCACCACCGCTTGCCGCTCTGGTAATAGTCCTCAACACGCATTCCGACGACTGCTCCCACGCGCGCAAACGAATACACCATTACACCAATCAGAGCACGGTCGCGAAGGCCAATTACCGTACTGATATCAATTGAGTCCAAAAGCTGCCTTGCCTGTTGAGCCGTGAGCACCGGAGTCTTTCCCCGCTTGCTCACGTATTTCGGCCCTCTTACCGACGAAGCCGGGTTCATAGGGATGACCTGCCCAAGCACGAGCCAGTCGAAGAGCATTCTAATGGCGGCCAAGTGCTGCTTCACAGTCGGGACAGAATGTGTCTGCTGGAGCTTCTCTATATATATAGCCACGACTGTCGGCTGTAACCGCCCGAGGCTCAGCCCTCTGCCTTCGCACCAGTCAAAGAACAGCGATACCGCCTTGGCATAAGCCAGGCGCGTGTTCTTGTTCCTGATGTTCGCGGTGAAGAATTCGATGAATCTCCGAGAAGCGTTCCCGCCCTCGGAGGTGATGATTTGCGGGAGGGACTCGATCCCCAAGACCTCTAATTTGCGCGGGAGAATTATCGTGATTTCGTCTGCCACAGTGACCGCTTGCGAGGGTGAATCAATGCATCATAACGTCCTTTATGATACGTTCTGCAGCATAGCGCAACTGTGAGATTCCCAGGAGGGAGAAAGGACCCCACGGACATGAAACCGGGGGAAATAAGGGTATTTCAACCCCGCAAAGCCGTTGTGCTCGCGGTCGGTCTAGAAAGCGAATACAAAGTTTCTAGAAAAGCTTAAACTGCCGCCTCGATTCCATAAGCCGCCGTTCAGCAGCCACAACGTACTCCTCCTCTCGCTCAACCCCGACCCATCGACGCCCAAGTTCTTCGCAAGCCAGTGGTGTCGTCCCGCTCCCAAGGAAGCAATCGAGTACCACTTCGCCAGGGCTCGTCCAGATCTTCACCATACGTTGAACCAGCTCAAGCGGCTTCTGGCACGGGTGTTCCGTCCACCACTTTTCCGACTCTGGGGTGTACGGCAGACTCCACACGTTACGAAGTTGCAAGCCCCCGTTGAACGCCTTTGAGTCCTCGTAATTAAAGATCCAATTCTGCGCTCTGTCCGGATTGTTGTTGCAGGCCCACAAGATGTACTCAGCGCTTTCTGTCAGCAGCCGTCCCGTGATGTTCGGTTGGGCATTTGGCTTAAACCATGTGACCTGCTGCAGAACACGAAGTCTCAGCACCGTGCTGAGAACGAATCCAAGAATATGAATGTTGTGAAAACTTCCGAAAACGAGAATATTGCCGTTCTCTCTAACAACCCTTGAGACCTGACTGAGCCATTGCTCTGTGAATTCGCGATAATCATCGCATGACATCCGGTCCCACGCCTCGCGCATAGTGACGTGCGAGCTGAAGTCCCAGCGAAGTCCCTTTTTCGTGCTCAAGTTGTACGGAGGATCGGTGATGCAGCAATCCACGCAAGCGTCTGGCCATTCTCTCAGCACCTCAACGCAATCGCCCTGATATATCCTGCCCGGTTCCACGACGCACCTTGTCATATACAAAAAGGAGCCGAGGGCTCCTTTAGGGGTAAGTTTATTGGGAAGATACTCAAGAGAGGCTCTTGCCCGGACCGAAAACTTACCAAATTGGTCTGCTAGATGTGATTAACAATCCACACTAGCTCTATCAGCCCCACAACCAGGATCGTCACCGCAGCAGTCCTAACTATCAGGTAGAAGTTGCACCAACGCTGGTACCGACGTCTTTCAGGCCTAGAATCCCGATAGTCCTCGGTTTGCCAGTATCGTTGCCTCTTACTCCTGCGGTTGCCGCGATGAGAGTCATGACCGTTTGCGTAAAAATCGCTCGGATCATAAAATCCCCTCGCGGGCTTCTGCTCTTCGTCTCTTCTATAACGTGACATGTGATTTTCCTTTTCGATGTCAGGTTAATAAAATGGGCACTTGCCGCTTGCGCTACCATCCAGGCCTCCTGGTATGGCTGCCCATAAGCAAGTGGTTTCGACGGGGTTCAGAAGCTCTCCTTTCGTGGGCGCTTTGATCAGCTTTGTTGTTTTTGTCTGTCACTCTAAAAGCTGAATGGAAAAGTGGAGTGGAGGAGAAAACTTGTTGCTTCCGTGGTCGGTCGCTCCGAGCCGCCCAAGAGCAGTGAGCTGCCCCTGAACGCTGCAACTCCCGATGCGGTCTAATCCAACCCGCTACTGAATCACGGAAATCCATGGTCTCTTTGTTCCGAGCAACTCAGCCGTCATGAAGGACAAAAACTGTGGCGGCACGAAGTGCGCCAGCCAGACGACGTCGTTTGCTTGGTAAAAACAGATTCCTTGTTCAAAGGCCCGTTCTGCCTGAATTTTGAAGAGCACCGGGTCCTCCTTCTTGCGAGTCCGAGTTGAAAGTGCGTATGAGGGACTCGTGGCAAGGTGAACGTGCTGACGGTGCATCGACCTGAGCCCCTCTTCCCGAATCCGAGCCAAGGCCTTGTCATGCGTTCCGTGGTAGAGCAGCTCCGGTGGCCGGCGCGCCTGGTGCTTAACGTCCTTCTTGACCGAGTGGCCGTACAGGGCTCGGATGCGACCATCGGAGAGTTCGAATCGCTGCTTTTGAGACGACCGCGTGACCAGCAGAATCTGTTCTTCAGTAAGCTCTGTTAGGAGGCGTCCTTTCATCCGAAGTCCGACGAGAAGGCCTTCAAGACTCACCCAGCCGTGCTCATCCAGTTCGAAGCCATAAGCGTGTGGTGCGTGGCGAAGCGCATGGCACATAACGCGGCACAACCGTGTGCAGTCTGCGCTAGACAGCCAGGTCTGAGGGGAGGTACTCCCTTTCGCCTTTGGCTCAATTTGAGCAACCTCCGGCTGTCTTTTGGCCTGGAAACCGACACTCGTCCATACCCTTTGGGTTTCCCCCCTGAGGGCCGCGATGAGTGCCCCAAAACGTTGTACCAAACCATTGCCCGTCATATAGATACGACCTTTCTCGAACGCAAACCAACCGCTGCCAGTTAATTGAGTTCGTTCGCGGGCACCACCACCGGTCCGTGGTGAGTCGAGCCCCCCTGCAAGATTCCTTGCGGAAAGAGCCGGTCATGCGCATCTTTCTGCTTTAGCGCATCGATCGCCTTAGCCAGGCTCGTCGCCTTGCCCTGAAATGGCGTGTTCCGGGCTTCCTCTGCAAGCGCTTGGACCTGAAATCCTGCCAGTTGATAGGACTCCTGCGCGGACCGGGAGGCCGACTCCCAAGAGTGCAAACGC
Organism: uncultured Acidobacteriaceae bacterium; assembly: GCA_963747055.1. Classification (GTDB taxonomy): domain Bacteria; phylum Acidobacteriota; class Terriglobia; order Terriglobales; family Acidobacteriaceae; genus CAVVDY01. Next base: position 310,855 of record CAVVDY010000011.1, read on the forward strand.
GCCATTTCTGTCTGGCGTGTGTCTTCTCGCTTCGTGGGGTCTTCCTTTTGCATCTCATCCCGAAGCTCCTTCGCCTCCTTCAAGTAGAAGAGAATGTCATCGGGGCTCAGCCGCTTCTGGCTGTGTATCTGGTCGAAGAATCTGACCAGCCGCTCGTCCCGAGCGATCAACACTCCCGTTCCTGAGGTAAGCAGCGCTTCGAGTTGTTTCTGTACTCTTTGCACTTGCGAAACATCACTCGCCATTGCCGCCATGACCTTCTCCACCTCGCGGAGGTCTTCTTCCTTTTGTTGCTTTGCAAGGAATCCAACTTTGAAGTCCAAGGCTGAGTCCCGACCTTGGTAATCCTGCTCCGCTTTTTTGAATTGGAGCTTCCCGTTAAAGAGGTCGATCTTCGACTTGATCTGCTCCGTCTCCGACCGAAGGAAGCTAGTGCCAGCACGATATTCGGCTCCGGGTTCTGCGTTCTTGTTCACGTGTACAAAGTCAAACCACACGACAAGTGCAGCTGTCCCACCGACAACCAGGTATAAGAAGTTCTTCATCGAGTTGCCTCGTAAACCAAATGGTTCAAACATGGTCAAGCCTCTTTTCGTAAGTCGCCTTCAGCCGGAGATACCAGCGCTGAGCGTCCGGCGCAGGAAATGACAGGAGTGTCCCCTCCCCTTTCTGCTTATCGCCTGCCGCAGCAATTCCGGGGACAATGGCAGTGTTCGTTAATATCCGCACCTGAGTCTGGGAGTTCGCTTGTTTCACAGCCTTGCGGCACGCGACAATCGTGTGCTCGTTACCGAGTGGCCACTTCGCATTGAGTCTTTCCTCGTAAGTTTTCACGTCGATGTGAAAGTCGGTCTCTACCGCAAACGGGTGACCGCCATAACACGTGTAACCACTGTCCCGAGGTATCAGGACAATGCTCGTTGTAAGCTCCGAGGAGTAAGACTTGAGGTCGTTTCTGTTCCAACGATTTCCCACCGTAATGTCAAGGAACGGTTTCGTGATTGTCTGGAGCGCGGGATCAAGGTCTTCGCGCTCTAACTCGCTATAGAACAAGTTCGTGTGCACGGTCTCACCCGACTGCTCAATCAACAGGTCTTCCACGTTCGGGTCGCAAGGCGAGAAAAATTGCCTAAACGAAGTGTTGTTCAACGTGGTGCTGAGCAAATTCGGGGCGTCTTTCGTTTTCAGGTCGGTAAGTGTTTGATTGGCTAGAATTGCCGACACCCCGTAGCTTCTCGCCTGCTGGAGGATTAGCTCGAAGGAACTGGAGGCCATCCGCTGAAACTCATCCATGAAGACATAGGTTTGCTTCGACTTGCCGTGAAGTCGCCGATATTTTTTGCAGGCAATTATCAGAGTGCTGAGAACGAGATTGGCAAGCTCGCGTACTGTTGCTGTTTCTCCAATCGCGGGTAACCAGAAATACGCGATCTCGTTCTTCTCCACAACGTCGGACATGACAATGGCATTCTCCGCAACCGAAGGAGATTCCCCTTCATCCCCTTTCCAGTTAAGCGGTTGGACCTCCGCTACCTGCTGTAAGACTGAGATTAGCTCCTTGCACCGATCGCGATCCTCCTTCCGGTCAAAGAACTCATTCGCAGTCTTTTCATAGAGATCAGCGAACGTCTTTATGTTCGGGAAGCGCTTTAACGTGTTCAGCAGAAATTCACGGCTCTGGCTGGCAAAGAATCGTTCACCATATCCCTGTCCATGATCGAGGCGCAGTGCCTCCATGAGCGTCTCAGCAACCTGGCTCAGGCTCACCGTGTCGATATTTATCTCCGCCATCGGGTTGAAGGTGTAAGTCGGATATCCAAGTTCGTTGGTGAAGTATTTGAATTTGATTCCATTCTCTTCAGCTGATATCCGGACTTCCTCCATCATCGACATGTCACCTTTGAGATCGACAAACACTATCCCTGCATTTCGGCGCATGATCCGTTGACGGAGGAGTGGAGTGTATCCAAGCGTAGTTTTTCCTCCGCCCGTAGGGCCAAGAATGTGCGCGTGCTGAGCGAGAATCTTCTCGTGGACGAGAATTGGATATCGGGCCTCCTTCTGGACACCGAGCCAGAGGTGCTCGCGCTCAAGATCGTGCTCGGATTCTGCGAGCTTTCGGGCGTAGCATTCCCAATCACTAAAGGAGCGGCGCTCACGAGTTTCAGGAGCGTCTGCATCTTCGATCGCCATGTAATAGGCACCGAGAGCTGACCCAGCCACAGCAACGAATGCGGCGATCACAACCAGAGCTGGAAGCACGGCGTATGTCAGAAGGTCTACCAGGAATGTTCCAATCCAGAACTTAGTCAGTGGATTGCCATGGCCCCACGTTGAGATTGGAGGAACAAATATGGCTGCGCATCCCCAGCAGGCAAGTGCAGTTACCAAGATTCGTTCACCCGAGGTGCCACGAGGGCTTACAAATACTCCAGGAGTTGCCACCCCGTCAGACGCCTCCCAGCGACCCCAACAAAGCCAGCTACGGAGAGCTGGAAAAATTACTCGGAAAACAAAGATGTCTGGAGCGGGCATTATCTTAGGGTTGCGGTAGGCCCACAAGAAAGACACCAACAGCAGAAGTACCTGCACCTCCCTAGACACCGAAAAGATCAGAACGAAGGCAGCGAGGGGAAGAAATAAAAACCCCACACCGTACTGCGCCATAGCCCAGCTCTCTCGCAGTTGGAGGCGAATAGCGTTTGCCTCGAACTCCTGATCTTTCTCACTCGATTCTTGCAACTTTTCCCGCAGTTGACGTGCTTTGACCATGACATCGACCGGATTCAACCGCGCTCCCCACCAAGCGCGCCGCCTTCTGACCGCGCCCGAGCGAAGTCGTGGATTGGCCGTCATGAAATAGCAATAGTGAGTCGCAATGCTGTCTGCGGCAAAACCCACGACGCAAATCACCAGGAACGCGACAGCTAGCCTCGACGGGCTTTTAGGCGGCTCCGCGTAATTGGTTTTCATAAAGAACGGAAGCAGAAGCGCCGCAAGAATAGTGGCAGTGAGGGCACCGCCTTGCTCAGTCCGCCTGATTCTTGCGCGACTAAAGAACCATGCCAGGCCCACCCATACCGGCAGGTAGAGAATGGAAGTAATAGACGAGCCGAGAATCCTTGCGATTGGTCCAATGACGAGAGAGTTAAGCACGAAAACCAAGAAGAGCAGGCTAAAAGCAACGGTTTCGAAAAAGATGCCGTCTGTTGCCGTCGAAGGCGACTCGCGATATTCCAGCTCCATCCCTTCACTCGACGGCAGTCTGTCACGTCGCATCACGTCGGATTGCGGCACTACGGTGGGCAGGTAAGGACCGAACGTGAGCGGCGGTCGCTCATTGAATGGTTGCTCGATCGGTCGATAGTCGGTCATCAGTCTGAACCTCACCAACACTCGCAACGCCTGGACGAATTCAAAACCTCTCAGCCTGCGAGAAGCTGCCCAAGTTGGGCAACAACCTCAATTCGTATCCAGGCACGAAGCGGCTGCCTCTTGAGAGCCTCCTCAATCGCTCTCCGCTTCTCCTCGTTGGGAACCACAACTGCGATTGCGAATAAATCATTCGCAATGATTTCGCTTAAGACCGGAGTGCGCAGTCCGCGACGAACCCGGCCTCGGCACTTCTGCAAGAGCTTTTGGTAGTCGCTCCCTAAATCGACAATCAAGTGGCCGAACCGCACTGTCTGGCCATCATGATCGAGATAGAAGTCGAGGTAATAGTCGTCCCCCATCAGTTCTTCCGTCAGCTCTGGGAAATCCTCTGCGAACTCTGGCCGCGTGTATCGCCATCGCGATACCGGACCGAGGCAACAGAACGCGAAGATGCCAAATGCTTTAGGAAGGGCCTGAGCGCCTAACGGGCGACCGATCTCTTCGGGCGCACCCATTAGCCGTGCCCCCGCTGGAGTGAGGCGGTAGTAGACGTATTTGCCAAACAGAGTTTCGGACGCCACGAACTCTCGGAGTCCGGCGAGGAGCTTCTTCAATACGTTTTCCGACCCTCCGCAGAACCTCTCTTGAAGCACCTGTGCGGAGCTGATGCGGAAGCGCCTGATATGTTCGAGCGCCATCTGGCGGCGATCTGTAAGCTCGTTTGACATTTCAACCTCACCAGATCTCGTAAGGAAGACCACGCTCGGCGCAGTCTTCGTGAACTTTGCGGACTCTTTCCTTTCGATAGGCCCCGCCGAATTCAATGACGAGTTCGGATTTGCCATCCCGTATTACGGCGTCGGGGAGTTTTTCCCCGCGCCGTTCATGAGCGATTACGTCTTCGAGAAGCCAGCCGAAAGCACCTTTGCCATGTTGTTTGCGGCGAAGGAGGAAGACCGCAGCTACGTGGAGGTCATGTGTTGCTTGCAGCGGCTGCTTGAGACGGCCTCCGAAACCGCCCATCAGCCTCGCAGCCCGTTGTGTCGCGACATAAACAGGCAATCGCTCTACTGCTTTCGTCCAACGCCGTTGAAGCAGGTAGGCAATCTTGCCAAACTCCGGCTCAGAATCGCCGGGAGCCCAAACACAGACAGGCTCACTGATGGGCAGTTCGGGATGAGTGACGACCGTCATTATCTGGACCAGCTTCCTTTCGACAAGCCTTGCAAGCCGATATCGGGCTGCTGCACGACCTGAAAACGAGTTGTTCCACCAGGTGCGGGCAATTTGATTCAGAGTTAGCGCCCGCACATCATGTGTGAGCGTGTTCAAGACCTCGTAATCCAGCTCTGTAAAGCTCATGGCCCCCTGCCCTACCCGATCTTTCTGAAGTGACCTTGCTTGTTGTGCCTGTCACTGGCCAAATGTTGCAACTTGCGATGCGTCACAACGTCGCGCATTTCGACCTGGGTTGTGACTTCTCCGCCAGCCCAGATGTGCCCATCGAAGAGGTGCTGGTATTTGGCATCTGCTATTTCTGCGTGGGTGAAGCTGGGAAAGCTAAGCGTTAACACCTTGATGTTGGGGCGAATGCGTCTTATTCCTTCGGCAACGGGCAGAGCAATGTTGGCGTCGCCACTGCCGACTACCAGAGCGTCAAAACCGCCATCGCAAACCAATCGCCCGGCTTCGAAACAAAACGCGCGATCTGCCGCGTTTTCCACCTTGCCGAGTGTGTCGCCTGCCAATACCACGTGATAGCCGCAGCAAATGAGGCTACGGCGAAGACGCTCTGAGCCATAATTCGATTTAATGACCGCCGCGAGCATGGCCCGGCGAGCGCACTTTCTGATCTGTTGCCCAAGGGTTCTAAATTGCAGAAGCCCGCCGTCCTTTCGGGCTCCAATCCTGAGGCTCTCAACATCGGCGAGAAATACCACGGTAAGACCGCCGAGAACTGAGTACTGCGATTGGTTGCTCCAGTGCGTCACCCTCATATCCACCTCCGCCACCCGCCTGGTGGTTGTCCAAACTGAGCATCGCTTATAATCCGCGCCAAGGTCTCGAAGAGAAGCTGAAGAATCTGAGGAGGAGTTGAAGACAGTGATGAGCAAACCGGATGCACTCCAGTTCGGATCTTTTACGTTTCGCTCTCAGCCGCCAACACTGCTCAAAGGTGAGATACGCCAGCACCTCCAACCGCGAGCCCTGGAGGTTCTACGAGTCCTAATTGAGGGCGCTCCAAACACCGTTACTCGACAAGACATTCTCGAAGACGTATGGGGTCTTGAATCGGAAGTCGAAGATGGCAATATTGACACTCACGTGAAGGAGATTCGGCGTGTAATCGGTGACACTTACATTGAGGTAGTTCCCAAAATCGGCTATCGCTTCACTGTCAAATGCCTACCCGTCACGGGAGCCCTGACCGCGATTCTTGGAGACTCCGATGCTATTGTCGTGCGGGCGGTCACTGCCGGATGGGGGCTCGACAAGATCTTCGAGCAACACGGATATGGCCTCTCACACCGGGTACGTCCCTGGGGCGACGGGATTCTCAGGTCGATTGATGAAGCTCAAATCGATTTCGCAATCTACAACGACAGGCGCTCCGAGCATTACATCAATAGCAATCCCCACACAAACGTCATCCGCCTCACTGAATATTTCGCATCAATGCAGGGTCGAAATTTCTACGTGTTGGCGCAAAAGGGTACGCGATGGAAGGAGCCGTTCAAAACCGCCGCAGAGCTGCGCGAAAACTTGAAGCAGTATGGCGGCACTTTTGCATTTCGTCGCGATACCGGCATGCCGGAGAAATTTTTGATGGTTTTGTCTTGCAACAAAGAAGACCTCCCGGACGTTAGGTTCATCGAGGTCGAGCACAGCGATGGTTTGAGTCATTTTGCGCATGACTCTGATCTTCTCTTGGCGCACGGTCAGAACGTGCGTTTTCAAGCTAAATATCGCCAAGTAAAGAATGACGCCCCTTTCATGGAGCTGATTGATTACGATGCGGCTGGTCCCGCACAACAGAGAGAGTTGGAACGACGCTCCGTTAACTGCGTGGTCGCTCACAAGGATTTTGTCGAAGACTTTGGGCGACAAGAACTGATTGACGCTATTCGCGAAGGATATAGAAATTTCGAAAAGGCCTGGGAATCTCCTACCGAACGTACCCGGCTAGAAGAAGAGCTGATGGAGATCCCGTTTGCTTACGGCACGCAGGAGCTTGGAGAAGCTCGGTACATCGTGCACGAGCTGGTTCGGCTGAGCCACGGCTTTCCGCTACGCTAAAACCTTCTCTCCCAAACGTATTTGCTCGCTCATGCTTTCCTCTGATTCTTCAGCAGTCCTTCAGGACTTTTTCCACAAATTGTGGGTAACTTTGAGAATAGATGTGGGGCATTCTGTCCCAAGTGAGCGCATATGAGTGTCTCAATCAGCCCGCTCAAGAGGCTCATTGACATCAATGAGCTCTCGACGTTGTGGAACATTCCACGAGCGACGCTCTACAACTGGGTGAATCAGGGCCGCATTCCGTACGTGAAGATCGGGCGCTGCTTGCGCTTCAGTGTCGACCAGCTCGTTGAGTTCCAGGCGCGGTGTACTAAAATGAATGCGGCTGGCAAGAGGTAGAAGGAGCTATTCACATGGCACTCTACCGACGCGGCCAAGTCTGGTACGCCGATTATTACGCATACGGCAAACGGGTTCAGGAGAGCACTGGCACGAAGAACAGGCGTGAGGCTGAAAGGTTCTGCGCCTTGCGTCTTTCTGAGGTCAGTCGCGGCGCATACACGAAGCCGGTCAAGCTGTTGCTAACCGAGCTTGGAGAGCGCTATCTGGCCCACGCCAAGATGCACAAGCGTTCCTGGAAACGCGATGAGCAGTTGCTCGCAAATCTTTCGGACTTCTTTGGCAACGTGAATCTGGACGGAATCACTCCCTTGCGGATTGAGGAGTTCCAGCAGCAGCGAGTTCAAAGAGTCAAACCGGCAACCGCCAATCGCGAGATTGCGCTTTTGAAGCATATGTTCAATATGGCTGAAAAGTGGCAACTCTATCGCGGGTCAAACCCCGTGCGCCAGGTGCGTTTCTTGGCAGAGGACAACTTCCAATTCCGAACGTTGTCGGAGGAGGAAGAAAGGGCACTGGTTGAGCATTGCCCGATGTACCTCGCCGACATGGTGGTTTTCGCGCTCAATACCGGGCTTCGGTCGGGTGAGATATTCAATCTCAAATGGGAGGAGATCGATCTGCAGGCAAGACGCTTACAAACGACCACGAGCAAGACTCGACGCCGTCTTGAACTGCCGCTCAACGACGCGGCACTTCAGGTGCTCGAATCGTGGCTGGCAATCAAGCGTGGGCCCTACGTCTTCTATAATTGGAGCACTGGGGCTGCGTTTGTAGACCTCTCAGCGGGCCTGAGGAAAGCGTGCAAGGCTGCCGGCCTCTCCGGCATCACATGGCACACCTTTAGGCACACGTTTGCGTCTCGTCTCACGCGCAAGGGCGTGGACATCGTCACGGTGAAAGAGCTTCTCGGACATTCCACTGTCACCGTCACAATGCGCTATGCTCATTCCAATCATGAGACAAAACTTCGGGCTGTTGAACGGCTCGAACGTAGTGACAAAGCAGTGACAGTGCTTCCCAAGCGGCCACGGGCCTCTGTGACACCGTTTGGAAGTGCAAGAAAAGTCAGAAGTTAATTTGCGGAGGGATGTGTGAGCGGTTGAAACAGGCGGTCTTGAAAACCGCTGTACGGGAAACCGTACCGGGGGTTCGAATCCCTCTCCCTCCGCCATCTATTTTATTGATTTAGCGGTGTTTATCTCGTTATTTCGCAGATGTGCCCAAATTGTGCCCGATTATTGAAGGCGGGCCGACTTCTGCGTAACGACATACCGGCTCCCCGCGTGGACCTTCTGCATCAGATCGTCAATCCGAGCCTGACGAGCCGGGGACCATTTCGCGTAATGCTTTCGAACAATATCCGGGGAATTGCCGAGCACGTCCGCCACGTCCTCGAAACTCGCGCCCCGGCCTAACAACTCAGTTGCCAGCGTGTGCCGGAAGCGATGAGCGTGAGCGCCCGTGACGCCCGATTTCTTAAACACCGCGTGCAGCGTGCGATCCGCATTCGCCTTCATGCACTTTTCAGAACCTAACCCGCTCCAAAAAAAATACCGGCAATCGCCATTCGCCCCTTTGGGTGAGGGCAGGGCATCGAGCGCCCTTTTCAACTCCGCAGGGACCGGCAGAAAAACCGGGTGTCCGGTTTTCTCAGTGCGCAGGAATATCCGCCACCTGTCCCCGTCGCGGCTGATGCGATCACGCGCCAGCAAAGCCACATCTCCAATACGCAAGGCAGCGTAGCGCAGCAGCAGGAGCATGGCCCGCGCCCGCAAACGCTCATAGGCCGACTGCCCGAACGTGTGACATGCGCCGATGATTGCCGCAACTTCCGAAGGCGTGAAGGGGACAACTTCATTCGGCTTGATATTGCGCGGGGATTTCAGCTTGCGGGCCGCATTGTCACCGCGCCCAATTCCGATCAACGCAGAAGCCCAGGAACAGCCGCAGGATTTCCAATTCCTTCGCGGCAGTGACCGGCTTTAGACCACGGCCCGACCGGAAAGCGTCGAGACGTTCCGCCGACAATTCGCCCACGGAATCAATCTCCGCCGCTTCGCAAAATTCTTTCAGCCTGTTCAGCGCATTGCGATATTTGCGTGTGCTGGAATCTTTCAGGCCCTCACTCTCGCAGTGAGCCAGAAACGACTTAACCGCGTCCCCCACAGGCTTGAAAAGCTTTTCTTCCGGGGATTCCAGCGCAACTGCTTTCTTCCGCGCCCGCGCCATGTCCCGCGTACCCAAGGATTGCCGGAGTACGCGCTTGCCGTTGATATAACCATCAGCCCAGAGCGGGCAGTTGCATTTGAGGACAGTACGGCCCTTCTGAACGATGCGGACAGCCTGCCGTGTGCCGCCGCCAGATCGTAAGCATGCCCCGGATTCTAACGCTTTCTCCGTTGCCGTACACGTCTCCCCTTCAAGCCTCGCCAACTCTCCGGCCAGCCTTCGCCAAAAGAAGCTCACAACAGCGTTTCATTTCCTGCCTCTCTCGCGCCAGATCAACTTGCCAGTACCGCCACGCTTCCCGCTGTTGCGCCGCTGTGCGACGCCGGAATGTGGCGAATGCCTCTTTCTCCCGCGCAAGGGCCAATGATAATCGCTTAACCTTCGCTTCGAGGGTTGCGATCCGTTCCGCGTCCGCAGTTTTCGCATGTGCCATAGGTCATTGGCCGTCCTTCCGGTTCCCCTGGCGTGTTTTCTTGCTATGCACCCGTTCCGCCACCGATGCGGGAATCCGCAGCGTCACATAATCGCGCCGCCCCCGCCGCGCATGTTGGCGGCAATATCTCAGGACGCCAGGTTCATCCATGAAAATTCTGCGGATTGTGCTTTCATCGAGCTGCCACAATTCCGCGAGTTCCTGCGGGGTGTAGTGGCGCTCGAAAGTTGTGTCACCCAGGGCCATACATCAACAGCTTTTCGCAGTCCTGCCTCTGTTCACTTCAAAACGGAATTTCCGGGCATTTGAAGGATTTTCGTTCTGCATACTCCGCACTTTTTCGCACCTTTCGCCGCCATCACCGCTTGCGTTGTCCGGCTTCTTTCCATTGCCGGAATTCCGCCCGCGCCTGTTCCCTCACCCTGACCGCCTGCGCGTTCGGGTCCAGGTGATACGGGTTAGGCCCATAGAGGCCCTGAAACTCAGGCGTAACCAGATACGACCGCCGAGCGCCGCGTATGACGCCCTTAATTCCCTCAGCAAAGACGAGCATTTCATCTCCGCCTAATGCAGCCACTTCATGGGGCAGAAGGAACCTCCGAGGGCGCTTGCCATAGCCCACATTGACGTTGATTCGCTCCCACACGTTTCGCTGATTAGGCGTGAACGGTTGCATACTCACCGACTTGCTCATTTCAACGACTTCGGCATCACCGCAGCGTTGCGAAACATACTCCGCCGTTGTCTGGTCGCGGGGTGCGAACCATATCTGCGCCCCACTATTGGCGAGAAACGTTTCCCACCGGCGCGGGTACATTTCCTGAAGCTGGCTCAGATCCTGCAAAATCGGGAACAGTTGCAGCCCCATACCCGCCGCCATGCCCATGCAGTCGGAAATCACCTTCAAGACGCCGAGTTGGGCAAATTCATCCATGATGCAGAGGACCGGCACCGGCCCGCGATCTTCCTCCCGCAACAGATCGGCCAGCGCCGCCGCGATCACCAAGCGGAACCACTTCGCGCAGCTTGCGAGGTAGCGCAAGGGAAGAATGAGGTACACCGTTGTCGGCGTGTGACGCAGATCGGAGAAACGCAGTTCCGGCTCTCCTGATGCGGCACCGCGCAGCGTTTCTTTAATCGCGTTGTTGCCGATAAACCCGCATTGCGTAATCGCCGTGGAGTTGATCGAGACAATTTCCCGGTTTTCCTCGGCACCCTCCGCCGCGAAACGGCCAAGCCGCCCGCCGACAAGAATATCCTCGCTTGCCACGGCATCCCGTGCGAACTGAAACACCGTTCCACTCCCCGAAACAACCTTGTAGAGCGAAACCAGGTCGGGGCCATAAGCCCGCAGACGCGCCGAAGCCAGCCGCATGATGACGCCGGAAACAAGCTGGCGGGCGCTGTCCGTAAAGTGGGCTTCGTGGCTCATGGCGTCGTGAAACACAATCGCCTCGGCCAAGCTGTCACAGTCCGCCCCGAAGGATTCCGCCGCAGGGTCCAGCCCCCGCATGGGATTAAAACCTATATGCGGCAGCGTTCCGAGGTATTCCGGCCAGACATGAAAAGGGTTGAGCAGCAAAACCCGTTGCCCGAGATTCCGAGCGCGGTGCATGGCCGTTACGCAGGCAAGCTCGCCCTTGGGGTCGATGACGATGCACGAACCCTCATATTCGAGCAGGGCAGGGATGAGAATATCCCGCCCTTTCCCCGAACGCGCCGGAGCCGTCAGGATGAGATGACTTTGCCCCGGATACCGCAGCGGCTTTGTGAAACTTCTGTCCCAATAACCAATTCTGATTTTCCGATTCATAAGCTCGGCACCTCACTTCCAAAAATCCCGAAAGGATTCAGTAGCAAGACCCCCGTTTTGAGATTGCAATGCAGTCCACTGACGCAGGCAAGCTCGGCCTTCGCGTCGATAACGATGTACGACCCCCCATATTCCAGAAACCCAGGGACGAGAAGATTTCGCGTTTTACGAGAATGCACGGGGGGCAGCAAAGCCGCATGACTTTGGCTCGAACGCCGCACCCTCTTCTTGAAACTTCTGTCCCGACCACCATTCCTGTTTTTCCGATTCATAACCAGCCCGCCTCTCTAACGTCATCTTCCCAGGCTTCACCGGCATCCCCGAAAACAGGGGGCGCGTTGTAACTCAAAATGCGCTTCAGACGCCAACGGAATATGAGCGACTTCGCCACACGCAGAACCAGGTATGCCGCCGCAGCAGCAGCCCCAAGTCCCCACCCCACGCTCCAGGTGTCCCCTCTGACGATTTCAAACACCAGCACGGCGAAAATCCCCGCGCCGCCCATGCTTCCAAGCGCGAACGCCACAACCCACAACGTGGTTTTAATCCGCGACGGCCCGAACCGGCTCACTTGCACGCCCGCCGTCACCAGCATGATGAGGACAACCACCAGACCCGGCCATACCCACGCATTAACCGCTACCCACGCCGCTACGCTCCAAACGACTTCCGCCGTTGAGCGAAGGTATGGGCCTCCTGGCAGAGGCGTGAGGGCATACGCCACGACCACGCCCGCAAGCAGGAACACCGTGAACGCCCGCCGCGACATGACCCGGTGCATCCACTTCAACAGCAACACCGCCGAACCGACACAGGCGAGAGCCAGCAACCACGGAACCAGCCCCGCTGTCCGTTCATTCCCGCCAAGCATCGTTAAGACCCAGACGAAGCAGACCGCCGCAAGCGTCTTCCAGAAGACCGGGCGGCCAAAGCCGCGAGACTTCGGCCCCGGAACGGAAGCTCCCGGCGTGACGAACACGGGCCTTGCTTTCATCCGTTCCGTAACTCTCGCCCCGTGCTCGTAAAACGCTTTGTCCTCCCGCAACCGTTCAGCCACTTCCCGCCACTGGCTGTTTTCGCGTTCCAGCGCCTCGGCCCGCCGACACGCCTTTTCGAGTTCCGCGAGAACACGCTGCAATTCCGCTTGCGCTTCCTTGACTTCGCCGCAATCCACCAGGCGGTCACAGAAGCGCAACTGATTTTTCTTGAGTAAGTCCAGAGCGAGAATAAAAGCTGTCTTTTTTTCTTCGTCGTATGGCGAATCGAACATTGCCACGATCTTTCGAAACTTCTCCGCGTCAAAACCACCGCCATCAGCGGCCATAAACTACCCCTTTCTTACAGCCAGCCCCTTCTTCGTTTGAGAAATTCGCGGTTCCGTGGCGTTAAAATCGCCCGTCTCAGTACGGCTTCAACCGCCGCCCGTGTTTCCGGGTGAATCTTCATATCCGCCAGGAAAGCCGCTCCGATAAGAACCTTTTCGTGCGTGTCGTCTTTTCGCTCCTGGGCTTTGCCCTTCTGTTCCTCCTGAGCAATGCGCTTCCTTATTTCGGCCTCGCGCTTGCGCAGGGTTTCCAGTTTCGCGTTTCGCAGGCAATCCAGTTCCATAGCTCCCCCAATGACTTCCGAAGTGTGCTCTAGGTGGTTCGACGACAGCCCATGACAGCACGGCCTTAATTCCGACCTTAATTCCTGAAGTGCTAAAATCCACCCGATTCTGAAGAAAGTTGAGAAATGTCCCCGCTTGAGCGAAACAGCCGCCATCCTCGAAAAGTCTTTTGCCGAATTCGTCTTTGAAATCTGGCCGAACGCCCCACGCCTGCGGAACCGGCTGAGACTTTTTCGCGCCGGACATGAAGCTGAAATCGAGATCGACCAACGCTCCCTGGAAGTGCTCGAACAGCTTCTTTCGCATAAGTGCAATGAGGTTGTGCCCACGGAGGAAATTACGAAGGCGATCTGGGGCGCGGACTACTGGCACGCCAATTTGCACACGCACATATCCGAGTTGCGAAAGCATCTCGACGACGACGCCCGAAACCCCAAATTCATAAGGACCGTTTACGGAGAGGGGTACAGCTTCATATTTGAATGGAAGGAGAGCAGCAGGCCCGCGCCAGCCGAGAGCGCCGCGCTCTCACCCGACAGCAACAGAATCTTGCCCGTTGAATGCAGCTACATAGGAACCAACCGGCAGGCCCTTCAATACCTCATGGAGCGTTACCACTCGCCGGAAACACCATCGGGCAAACTGATTCAGTTTCGGGATACCCACGTCCGCCCCGAACTTCCCATGCCCAGACCGGAAGATTACGCGGGTATGCAGGAAGCGTTCAGCGAGTTTTTGCGCCATGCCAACACGCAGCGCACGGTTGCAACCATGATTCTCGGCTGGCACATCGACGAGGAATATGTGCGGGCCATGCAGAGCGCCGCGAGCGGCCACGGCGAAAATTTGAAGATGTTCCGGCTCAGACATGCAGGGCCGTTGCTGAATTTCATCATTCTCGACTATGAGCAATTCAGCGAAGTGCTTTTCGGGTGGGGACAAGGCAAACCCGGAACGCCGGGGGCGGTGTTCAAGTCGGCGGATAAGCGCATGGTTGACGAATTCGGCATCTTTTATGACTTCCTGCTTGACCACTCGGAGCCGCTATCCCTGGACAGCGTTTTGAAATCCCGTCCTGAGCCACCTGACGCAAACGTGACGCGGCCAGCACCCTTGCGCTTTCCCTCCGGGCGCTAAGGAGGCAGGCCGTCGCATTTTCGGCGGGCTGTTCTTACTCCACTTCGCCGCCCCGTGTTTTTCGCGGAAATTTTTCCGCAGCCGGAAAGATTAGTTGCAGCATCTGAACAGTTGTTAGCCTGCGAAAATGATTCGCACCGGCAGGATGTTGCAGTCCCGAAACGAAGAGAAGGGCGCACTTATACATTAGCCGCGTTGCGGCTAATCGTGCGGCCCCGTTTCCGGGGCACGGGCCGCGCCATCCGGCGCGAAAAGCGTTTCGCTTCGGGCCGCCATCCGGCAGCCACGCGAAACGAGAAACACGAGGGGGGCAATTGGCGATCTACCACTTTTCCGCCAAGGTGGTTTCACGCGGGTCAGGGCAGAGTGTCATTGTCACCGCCGCATATAACGCCCGCGACAAACTGCGCGACGAGCGCACCGGCCAACTCACGAAAGATTATTCCCACGAGCGCGGCCTTTTGTTTTCCGGCATCTTCGCCCCCAAGGACGCGCCCGCCTGGACCCGCGACCGCGCCCAACTCTGGAATGCGGTCGAACGCCGGGAGGACGCCAGCACGCGGCCCCATGACGCGCAGCTTGCCCGTAACTTCCTGCTGGCCTTGCCCCACGAACTAACCGACCAGCAGCGCAAACTGCTTGTCACCGACTTTGTGCGCGAACAATTCCTGCGGAGGGGCATGATTGCGGACGTGAACATTCACGCACCCGGAGGCAAGGGCGATGACCGCAATTACCACGCGCATATTCTCGTAACCATGCGCGAGATCGGGCCGGAGGGCTTCGGCAAGAAGGGGCGCGAGTGGAACACCGATGCACAGTTTGAGCAGTGGCGCGAGGCATGGGAGAAAATCCAGAACCGCTACCTTGAACGCTACGGCCACGAGGCCCGCGTTGACCGGCGCACGCTTGAGGCCCAGGGCATCGACCGGGAGCCGACCACCCACCGAGGCCCCGCCCTCGATGCGATGCACCGCAAGGGCATCAACACCGAGCGCGGCGCAGCCGCCCGCGAAACCTTCACCCGCAACCTCGAAGTGGAAAAGCTGAAACGCGAGCTTGCCGAGGTTGAAAAGCAAATCGCCGCCGCCGAGCGCGAACAGCAACCCACCCGACCGGGAGAAGCACGGCGGGGGGGCGAAGAACGGACGGAGCGCAACGGACGGGATACGGAAAGCACCAGAGCCACGCCGGAACCCCCGGAAAATCCGCAACGCACCGTGGCGGCTATCTGGGCAGCCTACAACCACAGCGACAACCCGCAAGCCTTCGCCGAAGCCCTGGCCGAGCGCGGAATGCTGCTGGCCGTGGTGACGAAGGAGGAAGCCGACCGCAGCCACCGCGAGGCCGCTTTCGCCAGCGAGATCGGCAACCGCGCCACCAGATACCGCGAAGGCGAATTTGTGGCCGTGACCTGGCGCGGCAACGTTTATCAGTTGAACCAGCGCACGACCGGCGACGACCGCGCCGCCGCGCAGAAGTTTCTCGCGCCGCTCGACGGCAAACAGTTTCAGGGCATCGAGGCGGCCAAGCAAATGCATGCACGCCCGCGCCACCGAACGCGGTGGAGCCGGGCTTTCTATCTTCGGCCAACGGGGCGGCAACCGCGACCAGGACATACTCGACCGCGCCGAGCGCCGGACGATGGAAAACGAAAGAGCCGCCAGTACCCGCCAGACGCAACACAAGGTTCTTGACCGAGCCACGCGCCGGACAATGGAGAACGAAAGAGCACAGGGACCGCGAAATATACGCGGACAGATGATTGCCGGGGGAGCGGCGAACCCCCGGCCAAAATCCGAACTATTACAGGAAGCGCCGAGAGCGGGAACGATGACGAGCCGCGGGAGCTTGCGCCCCTCCCCGGCGACAACCTCCACGCAACAGACCCCAGGAACCAGCCCCAAGCCGAGGCCGACTGCGAAACACCGGCGGGGAGCGTTATGCCGTGCTCAAGCAACCCGCCCGCCCGCGACCCTGTTTCTCCCAACGCATGAGCCAGGGCGAGCTTTACGAGTATTACAAGCGCATGGGTATGCTGGAGGTTTACTTCGCGCTGTTCCCCGGAGGTTGAAAGCGAGCCTACCGCTGATGATTTTCAAATCACTTTCAGCAGTTTGTCGTAATATCCTTTCCACTCCTGCATCACTTCGGGCAGTCGCGTGAGCACTTCCCGACCAAAAATCACTTCATCCACAAACCCCATATGCAAAATATCGACGACCCGACACAGGTAAGACCGCCCGCACTGCCACCATGTGAAATGATCATCAAGAAAAAGCAGATGGTAGACCTTCCGCCGTGCTACAGCTTCCAATTCTTCCAACTCCATCCCGTCCAGAAGTGTTTCGTAAACCCCGTCCGCAACACGGCTCCCAAAGGTAGTGGTGTAGTAATACTCTTTAATCTCCCAAATCCCCACAGGATTCACTACTGAAGGAAACGCCCCGTCAACGCGCCGTGCCAAAGTGCGCTGAGGCATGGCGTCATGCGTCATCGTCGTTAAGCTTCTTGGATCGTAATCACAAGGGGCATCACCGATGTTCGCCTGGACCAGCATATTTACTATTCCAGTTAGGAAGGCGTAATTCCTCTTGTCCCCTTTCTGTTTGTTCATGGGCAACGGACAGGTCGGATTTAACTCTGCCCGTAGGCGGTCGAACTCCGCCTGTGCGGCGGCTTTATCCATCAACTGGCCCTGTACAGTGTCGTTCAAGAAATTTGCTCGGAAAGTGAAGTAATCGCAGATTAGTTGCCCGAAAGGCGTCAAGCCGCCATTTTCGTCTGCAATATGCGCCGTGCTTAGGTCGAGTTCCTGAAACTTGGCGCGGATTTCCGGCAGAGTCGGAATGCGGATGGCGCTTGTGCGCCGATCCGTGTAGCCAATTTCCTGGCTGATGGTACGCACATGCGCCCAAAACTCTTTTGGTTGCCGGAGAAACCGAGAATCAGCCCTCAAGATAGCGCCTCACGAATTCCAGGAGAGGAACGCCCGCCGCCTTGCACACGGCTTCGAGTTCCATCAGGTCTAAGCGCTGCTCCCCGTTCTCGTATTTCGACACATATGATTGCGTCTGACCGATTCTCTCCGCTATTTGGCCTTGCGTTAGGTCCGCGTCGATGCGAATCTGTCGCAGTAGCGCGGCGAGATGGCGCTTTTTCATGGACGCAACGATAAATTCCGATATAGAATATTCAAAGTTCGAATAGTCCCTCTGGCAAACGGAAGCTCAAACAATGCTTAAGGCCGAATCACCCCTTCAACACGCGCTCTTTACTCCCGAAGAACTTCCGCCGCCGCAAAGGCCCTTCCGAATTCAACTCCTGAAGTGGATCGGCAACAAGCAGAAGCAAGCCGACTCCATCATTTGGCACTTTCCAAAGCAATTCGGCACTTACTACGAACCTTTTCTAGGCAGCGGCGGCGTCTTGGGCGTCCTAGCGCCGGAGCGGGCAATTGCGAGCGACGCTTTCCTTCCCTTAATGCAAATCTGGCGAACCCTCCATGACGACAAAAGCAAGCTGAAACGGCAATACGCGGAGCGGTATGCGCTCATTGACACAATGGGAAAATCAAGCAGCTACGAGCGAGTACTCGCCAGCTATAACGCGAACCCAAACGGCGCTGATTTGCTTTTTCTCTGTCGCGCCTGTTACGGCGGTGTGGTTCGCTTCCGCAAAGCTGATGGGTACATGAGCACACCGGTTGGCGTACACAACCCGGTCCCACCAGAGAGCTTTGCCAAACGCGTCGATCTGTGGCACGCACGCACGAAAGGCACCCGTTTTCTACACGCGGATTTCGCGGAAACAATGTCCTTGGCGAAGCGCGGTGACCTTATTTACTGCGATCCTCCGTATATCGACAGTCAGACAATCCTGTACGGTGCGCAGAAATTCTCAGTTGTTCGCCTGTTTGAAGCAATCTCAGCCTGTAAGCAGCGCGGCGCTTATGTCGCCCTAAGCATCGACGGCACAAAATACTCCGGGCGCAAACTTTGTGATGTCCCGATACCCGAGGGGCTATTTGCCCGTGAGGTATTCCTAAACCTTGGTCGTTCAATGTTGAAGCGGTTCCAGATGGATGGCCGGAGTCTGGAGGACCACGAAGTCACAGACAGACTCCTGCTCACCTATTGAACCGGCAAGCCGTAACCGCGACGTGACTCCTCGCCCCAAATCGACAGCACACGTTGAAAATCTGATCCGCCGCATCAACCGCAAAGATTGGTGGCACACTCCTCCCGTTGACCCAACCTCCTACGCCAAGCGCGGCAAGTTCCTCGCGTCCACGTATCGAGAGGCAGAGTTTTGGGGACGTCCCAACGACACGCCGGAGCGGGTGACGGTTACGAACCCGCTCATTGGCGACGAGGAAACGATTGAACGCACACTTCTCGGTCGCTACGAGTCCAAGGATTGGCCCGATATCGACGAGGACATTTCCGCAGGCGAACCATTCGCGGCGAAGCGGTACGCCCTAGACGCGAAACTTTATCTAGCTGGACGCGCGCGCGGCTATGACGCGATTGTGCTTTTAAGTCCGACTAACTTTGCTAAGTTCAAAAGAGAGGGACGGATTCCGCTTTCTATCGAGCTTAACTTGCTCACCGGCGAATGGGAATCAGAGGCAGCGCCCCCGCAGAAGCGCAACCGCAGCAAACATATTTCCCAAGAACACAAAGCCCCATAGACCTTACAGCGTTACCCCTTTCCCGCCTTCCAAATTCACGCTAATCTTCCCGCACCACTCACCCGCCACATGGAGAGAAACCATGCCCAAGGCATCAAATGAAAACAGAAAGCCCGTTGATAAATTCACGGATGGCCGCGTTCACGTCAGCATTTTTGAAAACAGCGGCATCAAAGGCGCATTCCGAGCCGCAACCATTCAGCTTCGCTACAAAGACGAGCATGACGAATGGCACACAGGCACAAGCTTCGGAGCATCCGATCTTAAGCACCTCGAAAACGCGGCCCGAGAGGCCCGCACACGAATTGAGAACTGGCAGAAGGCAAACAAGACCGGGGAACGACCCAAATCCGCAGCCTAACAGCCCGTCATATTGCCCGATCTACACGCCGAGGATCCGCTTCGCGGATTTTCGGCGCATTTCTTAAAAGGTGAGTTTCGCGCTTTCGTGCGTTGCCGTGATATACAAAACCCAATGCCGCTAACATCCAATGAAATCGAAGCCGCTAACCGAGCAGAAGCGACCGCCATTCTTATTCGGGCCGGATACCGCGTCTATCGACCCGAGGCCGATGTGGGCGGCGAGGACTTGGTTATTCGTTGCCCGCAGGGAAATCTTCGATGTGTTCAGATGAAGGGGCGGCCCACCGTCGAATGGAAACGCTACGGAGGAAAGACTATCTGGATGCTGTTTCCCGATCCCCAAGGTAGCAAACCAGGCCGACCTTGGTTTTTGGTAGAGCACGACCAGTTCTTTCAATGGGTGAAGGCGCGTCACGGGACAACGCCGGGATGGGCCGATGCATGGAGCTATCCGAGGATCAGCGCCGACCTGCGCCAATGGTTGGAGCCATTCAGGTTGCAAGCCGACGCAACCCCCGAACTCGACGCCGAGTAATCGCACGAACGGTAACTAAACGAATTAGGGTTGCCGGAGGGAACACCGCCTATTTATGGGATGGCTTGGCTGGCTATTTCTCTTGTTCATCGCCTATTGGCTCCTAGACGACCTGTTAAGGTCGAAGCGATGCTATCGCCACGGAGGTTTCGGTCGATGCCGACGCTGCGATGAAGAAGCCGCCGCAAAAGCCAAAGCCGAAGCTGAGGCACGAGCCGAAGCAATACGTCAGCGGATGGAGATCGAAGAAACCTACAAAAACATGGACGAAGCAAAAAGAAATGAACTGGCTACCCTCGTGAAAGACCGTGCCGAACGGGAGCACCTGTTCATCGGACCGGGCGATTTAGAGGCAGCCGTAGTGAGAATGTACAAGAATTCTCAGCCCAAGGCATACTGAGGTTTCAAAAACGCCGAATCTATATCTTGTGTCCTGGCACTCGCCGTTGCCGATCTGCCCCGCAAGTATTCGCGGCCCAATCCTGTCGATTGATTACTTCGGCTTTGAAGTCGAACCGCGTCCCCTGCCCCCGCCCGTGTTTCTTTGCTTTCCGAATACTTGAAATCGCTTAACATAATGGAGCTTATGCGTCTGGCGCACTTTCGGGCGAGACACAACATCTAGAATCAGCCGGAGTCGCCGTGCTAGGCTCTACCCCATCGTGAAAGAATATGTTCCCGCTGTTGCGGCAATCATCGCCGGGTTGTTTGCGATCCTCTCACCATTTGTAACGTGGAGACTTAAGGATGCAAGCGACGAACGGGCACGATCCATCTCCCTTCGCAAAGAACGGCGCGAGGAACTTAAGCAGCTTTTCAGCGACATTTACACGATGTTTGAACAGGCAATCGGCCATGCGAGGCGCAATGAGCAATTTGTATTAAGCCCGGAGCAAAGTCAGATCAACGCACGGGTGCGTTTGCTCGCGCCGGAACCAATCATCGCGCAGTATTTCAAAGTCGCGGGTCTGCTCGAAAAATGGTCGCAGCTTCATTACAGGGCGATGCCACGGCAGATGCAAATCGGGGAGCACACCGTCACCATGCTTGAGGCCCCCGACCCTACCGCCAAGTACAAAGAACCCGCCAAAGAAGCGCACGACGAATTGCAGGCGCAATTAGACGCCCTTATTGAGCTTATGCGCCTGGAATTGGAACGCGCCAATGCCTAGCGGGGGCACTCAGGCAGCGCGAGCAGATTGTTCGGCGCATACCCGTCCGCCTGCGTCTTAAGGTATTTCCGCCCGTTATGTATCGCCACGACCACCCAAACCGTTTTCCCGTTAACGGTTACATAGTAGCTGCTTGAATCCCTCTCAACGTCCGCGATTGCATCATCTTCCGCCCGCCACCAACGAGCGCCGCCAACAACTCCACCGATGCCCTGAATGCGCTCATGGGGATTGTAGTGTTCTCCCCTTTTTGTAATGCAGGTCACTTGCTTGGACATATTAACAACTCTCCTTTCTCCGCGAGTGTAGCATGTTCGCTTTATGTTCTCCACGAAAAAACGGCGAAAGTCAACCTCCCGCTCACAACATCTTGGGCGTTGCGTCCAGACTCTCGACTGCGGATTGATTTTCAGGCAGGCTTGCGCACCGGCCTGCTGATTCGGCGGGCCACCCCTCACGAAGCGGAGAAATCCGAGGCAGAAACAGCAAAGCCCGCCAGTGGCGGGCCGTGATGCCGGTCAAAACCGGGGAATATCGTCTCTCTGAGCAAGAGCGACTTTCCCCGAAATCAGGCCCCGAGTCAAGCGGAAAACTCTTATTCCGCTAATGGGCCGTTTTGTGCCGATTTTCGGCCCCCCTGCGGGTTATCCACAGCCCCAGGAGTACCACCCATGATTGAGAAACAGTTTGGAACCCTTTACGGCCCTGCCCTCAAACGCGGCGATAAAACCGCCTGCATTGCCAACCTTCACGCCGAGATCGAGAAACGCGGCGGCGTCCCCTACGGTTGGATACGCATTTACGAAGCCTTGCTGTTTGGCTTCTACAATCCCCGCACAGGTGAATGCTTCCCTTCGCACAAGGCAATCGCGGCCAAGGCCCGATGTGGCGTCAGCACGGTACAACGTGCCCTTAAATGGGCGCGAGAGCAGCACCTTATCGTCTGGGCACATGGCCTTGTGCGGGACGGATGGCGCGTATTGCGTACCAGCAACCGTTACGCTTTCGCTGCGTTCCTGAGCATTCAGCGCATAGCCGCGTCTCTCGCCGCCTCTAACGGTCAAAAACGCCGAGGAATACCCACCTCATACAAATCCCTTACCGAAACCGCAGCCCAGGCAAGAGCATTTCGTTTCCCCCCTGCCCCCTGCACGACTTGAAATCACCCCGCAGTGGGGAAAAAGAAGATTTCGGACCGAAAAACCGGGACCGAAACACGGGGCGGGCTTGCCTAAGCGACGACCCTTGACCCGAACCACAATCCTGCTATTGTGCACGCCTGCAAATCTGAAACCCTGCACATGCGAACAACTGCAATAACGATCAACAAGGGCGGCGTTGGTAAGACCATGCTCACGAAAAGCCTTGCGACGGCGGCAAGCTCCGCCGGTTTCAACGTCCTTGTGCTCGACATGGATACACAGCAGAACGCCACCAGTTGGGGACGGAGGCGCAGTAAGCAGCAAGAAAGACCCTTGCCACTAACGCGCTTTACGACCGAGCACGACCTTGCAGAAGAATTGCAGCGGGCCGAAAGCGCCGGTTGTGACTTGGTTTTTATCGACACCCCGCCAGGAAGAAGCAGCGAGGCCCCTGCTGCCGTTGAATGCGCCGATCTTGTGCTTGTTCCCTTTTGGAACGACCAGGACGCTTACGACGGAGTTGTAAAGACTGCGGGCCTTGCACGTCGCATCGGGAAACCCGCGTTCGGTGTCTTGAATTGCGCACCTCCCAATAGCCGCAGCCATGAGGAAACCGCTCGCGCCGTCCTAGACGCGATTCCCCTTTCCCTGTCCCCCGTCGTGCTGCACCGCTATGACATTCACCGGCTCGCCAACATCAAAGGACTAACAGCGCAGGAGATGGACCCCGAAAGCGTAGCCGCAAATGAAATTGCTCTGTTGTGGGATTGGCTTAGTGCAAGGCTGCGATTGGGCAAGACTGCAACTGTGCACAAAGGAGCAGCATGAAGAAACCAGCCACAGCAACCGACTTTCTGCAAAACATGGCCGAGGACTTGACCCCCGCTGCGGCTCCCCAAACAAATGAGCAGGGCGCAAAACAGTCGCACTACAAACCACCTTCAACACGCACCGGCCTCAAACACATCGGCGGATACTTCCATCCTGACACGGTTGAAAAGGTAGCCGTACTGCGGGCACGCCTCGGCCTCGACAATTCCGCCCTGATTAAGCTTGCCGTTGATGATCTTCACCGTAAGCACATGGCGCAACGCGCCTTCGGTGACGCATGAACGGGATGCACACATGCACAACCGCAATCTTGCAACTGTGCACAAAGCTCCTAGAAACACGGCGGGGGGTATGGGTAGAGCAGGGGAGCCAGACACCAGCAAGGCACTTGCAATGCTATCGGCATTTGCATCCGTGGGCGTTCGCGTGTTCGATGTGACAATAACCGACATTGAAGGCGAGAAGGTTGAAAGGAAGTTCAGAGCAAGGCGCAGCGTTGAAGAATTGCGGCGCTCGATTGGCAGGACGTTGCAGGACGCCACAAGCGACCGCCACAACGTCATTATTCGCCCGCGATCCACAACGGCGACCGTGATACAGCTTGACGACCTGGACACAGAGCAGGCCGAGCGGATAGCCCCTCTTGCTTTCATGGTCATTCGCACCTCACCCGGCAATCACCAAGCATGGGTTGCCGTGAAGGATGCGCGGGAGGATTTTGCGCGGAGACTTCGGAAGGGCGCCGGAGCCGACCCCACCGCCAGCGGGTCTACACGCATCGGCGGAAGTTTGAATTTCAAAAGGAAGTATGCGCCGCAGTTCCCGCGAGTGGAGATCATCCACACCCGCGCCGGCCACATCGTCAGCGCAGCCGAACTTGAGGGCGGCGGCTTTGTTGCAGCACCGGAACAGGCCCGACCAGCCGCCCCCCGTGTTTCACAGGGAACCGGACGCAGATGGCCAAGTTATCAGCTTTGCGTGAAGGGAGCGCCGAAGGCCCACAAAGGCGACCGGCCCGACATTTCAAGAGCGGATTTCACATTCTGCATGACGGCGCTTGATTGGGGATGGAGCATTGAAGCCACTGCAAAGCGGCTCATGGAGGAAAGCAGTAAGGCCCAGGAGAACGGGGAAGCCTATGCCCTCATGACAGCCCGCAACGCCGCCGCAGCCGTCGAACGCCGAGGCCAGCCCGTAAAATCGACGCCACACCCCTGAAACGCCGAGTCGTTTTCAATGGTAGGGCAGGGGGTATACTCACCTACCGCCCACCCCTACAAAACGCACCAGCGGCGATCCTGGCGTGAAGTCTTTGTTTGCTCGCTGAAGGGCCTGTTCTACTGCAACCCAATTACTCCACCGGCATATCGGCAATCCGGCGTAATTCTCCAAGTAGCTCCCTTACGATGCCCATCTCCGTCCGGTCTGGTAACCAAGGTAAGGTCGAAAGGCGCATCGCTGCATTGGCAGTTGAGCACTGGACTATACCTACGTTGAGCGAAGCACGTATCGTAGTCCGCTGAGCACGTGCGGCACACTGTCGGTATGGCAAACCAGCCTCCGCTGTTAACACGACCATAAACCAAACAATCGTCCGTCAGGTTGATAAGGGCAACCACATAGTTCGCGCTATCTGGTGCGGGTGCGGCGTTTACGTCAGCGTCCGCTATTTCGACCGTAACCTCCTTCGAGCTTTGCTGTCCAAACTTGCTGAAATTTTCACTCATGCGTAACGCTCCTCTCTAGTCAAACTCCACGCATACAGGCAAAAGCAGCTAATGCTAGCACGAAATGTCAAAAGCCTGTGTTAATTACTAGAACAAGCCCAAAGCACACGCCCGTGTGCCCAAATTGTGCCCACGGCCTGCCGGTGTGTCTGTTCTAGCTGTTCTGCCCTAACCTGTTTTCAGTAAGTTGCAGAGCGGGCGAGGGGGTGTGAAGAACGAATCCCTCTCCCTCCGCCACGTAGTCTTACCCGGTACAAACTCTCTGGAGTTCTCCACAAGAAGGTGCGCACAAAGGCCGCACTTGCCCGATATTCGTGGTGCGCGCGGGACCTGGGAAAAGATGGCAGCCGCATCGAGGCCGCCGGAATCGGCCCCGACACCTTGGAGTGATCTGCGGCCGGTCATTGCTGGTCTGGATATCCCCGAGTCCAGCTTTTCGCTAGAATAGGTGGCTGAGCTTCTCCAAGCACAATCAGTGTGCATTCACAAACAGCCAGGAGCACCGTGAAGAAGATCGGAATCATCTTCGGGATGGAGACCACTTTCCCGCCGGCGTTGGTCGACAAGATCAACTCCATGAATGAGCCCGGCATTCATGCCGAGCTGGCGCAGGTCGGCGAGGTACGCATGGCCGAGCCGTCGCCCTATCACGTCATCGTCGACCGCATCTCCCATGACATCCCGTTTTATCGCGGCTACTTGAAGAATGCGGCCCTCAGCGGGACGATCGTCATTAACAACCCGTTCTGGTGGGGGGCCGACGACAAGTTCTTCAACTTTGGTCTTGGGCACAAGCTCGGAGTGGCGATTCCAGAAACCGTCCTCCTGCCGCACAAACAACATCCCGTCGGCACTACCGACCGCTCCATGCGCAACCTGCAGTTTCCCATGCCCTGGGACAGCATCTTCAGCTACGTAGGGTTTCCGGCGTTCCTGAAGCCTTTCGACGGCGGCGGCTGGAAGAACGTGTATAAGGTCAACTCGCCCGAGGAATTCTTCCAGGCCTACGACCAGTCGGGCGATCTATGCATGACCCTGCAGCGCGGAGTGAAGTTCAAGGAGTACTTCCGCTGCTATGTCGTAGGACAGGAGAAGGTGCACATCATGCAGTACGATCCTTCCTTGCCCTTTCACGAGCGTTACGTAAAGAACCCGCCGCCTATCGATCCCAAGCTGCTGCAGCGCGTGGAACGCGACTGCGTCACGCTATGCCGGGCACTGGGCTACGACCTCAA
Source organism: uncultured Acidobacteriaceae bacterium (assembly GCA_963747055.1). Taxonomy (GTDB): domain Bacteria; phylum Acidobacteriota; class Terriglobia; order Terriglobales; family Acidobacteriaceae; genus CAVVDY01. The sequence goes on from CAVVDY010000011.1 coordinate 336,791, forward strand.
TACGGTTGAGTTCGCCTGTGAGAACGGGATTCCCTACGCCATCGACTTCATGAATCCGGCCCCCGACGCCGACGCAAATTCTGTGGGGCCGGCCAACTTCGAGTGGATCGTAAACACCGTAGCCGAGCTGGCTGTACGCAAGGCCAAGCAACACACTGGCCGCATTGACGAATACCGCTGGAGCACTTTTCTCCGCGGTGACACGAAGTAATACTTAGGGGACGATTCACCAGCCCCTGCGGAAGGGAGACAACTCGCGATGAAGCCGCCGAGCCTGAGTATCGGAATCGAAGAGGAATATCAGACCATCGACCCCCAGACTCGCGATCTCCGCTCTCACATCGCCTCCGAGATCCTCTCCAAAGCCAAGCTGGCGCTGCGCGAGGCGGTCAAGCCCGAGATGCATCAGTCGGTCATCGAGGTTGGCACCCGCGTCTGCAAGCACATCCAGGAAGCACGCGAGAACGTACGCGATCTGCGCCGCGAAGTCATCACCCTCGCCGCCGACCACGGGTTGATGTTGGGCGCCGCCAGCACTCATCCCTTCTCCGACTGGAAGACGCAGGAAATCTATCCCGACCCGCGTTATCACCAGGTGCTGGAAGACATGCAGCTCATCGCGCGCGCTAATCTCGTCTTCGGTCTGCATGTGCACATCGGCATCGAGGACCGCAATACCGCGATCCACATCATGAATTCCATGCGATACTTCCTGCCCCACATCCTGGCGCTGTCGTCCAACTCGCCGTTCTGGATGGGCATGAACACGGGCTACAAATCCTATCGGTGCCGGGTCTTCGAGCGCTTTCCCCGCACCGCTATTCCCGATGTCTTTGCCAACTGGTCGGAGTACGAGACCTTCGTCAACCTGCTGGTCAAGACTCACTGCATCGACAACGGCAAGAAGATCTGGTGGGACATCCGGCCGCATCCCTTCTTCAACACTCTGGAAGTCCGCGTCTGCGATATCCCCATGCGCCTCGACGAAACTCTTGCCATCGCTGCCCTGATCCAGGCGACCATGGCGATGCTCTACAAACTGCATGCCGCCAACAAGAGCTACCGGATTTATGGGCGCGCGCTGATCATGGAAAACAAGTTCCGCGCATCACGCTATGGCATTGAGGGAAAGCTGATCGACTTCGGCAAGGAAGAAGAAGTCCCTCTGCACGACCTGATGATGGAATACCTTGACCTGATCAGCGACCAAGTGGATGAGCTAGGCTCGCGCGAGGAGATCAACTACATCCATCAGATGCTGGAGATGGGAACCGGCGCCGACCGCCAGCTCAAAGTCTTCAAGGAGACCGGTGATCTGAAGAAGGTTGTGGATTACATTGTCGAGGAAACCCGCGTGGGCGTCTTCGAGCCTAGTCCGGCGGCAAAGTAACGCGAAGCTGTCATCGCCTTTCACAGGACGGGGTCTTACAGGTTGCTGAAGAAGTCACGTGAGGCGGTGCTCCGCGTCAGGGCACGACCTTGGTCGTGTCGGCAGGGTCTTTATTTGTTTGTATAACGAGAGCGGGCTTCAGTCCGCGAGCGCCCCAAGTTCAGAGTTTTTCAGCGACCTGTTCGGCCGTTCCGTTCGAGTCGCCAAAAATGCAGGTTTTACCCCTGAGTGAAACAAGTTTACCTTCTGGCTTATTGTGAAATAGTCTCTGGCTATCGCATCATATTGCGCGCAGTCTTGTGGCCCTTGGTACAATTCAAAATCTGAGCTGTGACATTGTCCTGCTTCTTAACGAGGAAATTTCTTGAAAGAATCCGTTCTTACCGACCTGACCACGACACCTTTTGATCCCGAACTCTCTCCCGGCGCCCATAACGCAGTCAACACCTGCCTGCGCATTCAGCCCTCGGAGAAGGTCACCATCATTACCGACGACGACACGCGTGAGATCGCAGCCAGCATCGTGCACGAACTGCTTGCCGTGGGCTCTCCTTTCCACTCCTTCGTTCTCGAAGATGTTGCGCAGCGCCCTCTGACCGTGCTGCCGGCTGCGATCGCCGAAGACATGGAGACCAGCCAGGTCAGCATTTTTGCCGTGAAGGTGCAGCGCAACGAGCTGAAGTCGCGCATGCAGATGACCGACATCGTCAACCGCCGTCGCATGCGCCATGCCCACATGGTCAACATCAACCGGCAGATCATGCTGGAAGGCATGCGCGCCGATTTCAATCAAGTCGACGCTCTCAGCCGCAAGGTGATGGACATTGTCACCCGCGCCGAGAAAATTGTCGCCAGGAATCCCGCTGGTACCGATCTCACCGCCGACATGAACCACGATTACAACTGGATCAAGACCAGCGGTATCATCAGCCCCGATAAATGGGGCAACCTTCCCGGTGGCGAAATCTTCACCACGCCCGGTGAAGTCAACGGAACCTATGTTGTCGACGGCGTAGTAGGTGATTACCTCTGCGAAAAGTACCAGGACCTTGGCAACCAGCCGCTCACCATCAACATGAAGAACAACCGGATTACCGAGGTATTCAGCGAGAACAAGGAACTGGAGCAGGAATTTTGGGCCTATACTCACACCGATGAGAACAGCGATCTTGTCGGCGAGTTCGCCATCGGCACCAACCTGGGCCTCAAGCACGTAATCGGCCAGATTCTTCAGGACGAAAAATTCCCCGGGGTTCATATCGCCTTCGGCAATCCCTACGGTTTTCACACCGGCGCGAAGTGGGATTCCAGCACCCACATCGACGTGGTGGGCACGCACTTCGACATCTGGGTGGATGGGCAACAGATCATGCAGAAGGGCGAGTTCCTCATTGAGGCCTAAAGGATGATTCCCGCGCTGCGCGAGGAGTTCAACCGAAACTTCACGTCCGCCAAATACCAGAACCTCCTCGCCTCGCTCGACAAGATCTCCGGTACGCACCTTGAGTATCGGGTCTCCGAGACCCCATGCTTTCTTCCCCAACCGCTGCTCGATCAGATGTCGGACTACGGGCGCGACCTGATCTTCCAGCTCGTATTGAATCCCAACTACCTCAACTTGTCCGCGATCAGCATTCCAGCCAAGTACAACGTGGCCAATGAGTCTCCGATGCCCATGTGGGTCGCCGTCGATTTTGGACTGGTGCGAGGCCGCGGCGGCGAACTCGAACCCAAGCTGGTGGAGCTACAGGCATTTCCATCGCTCTACGGCTACCAGCCAAGAATGGCCGAGCAGTACATCGAGTCCTACGGCCTGTCAAAAAGCCTGGGCGTCTACCTGTCGGGCTACACTCACAACTCCTATTGGGCGCTGATGCGCAAGCTGATCGTTGCCGGTCACGATCCCGAGAACGTCATCCTCATGGAGATCGATCCGCAGCACCAGAAGACACTGCCCGACTTCAACATCACGCAGGAAAAGCTGGGGATTGCGGTGGTTGACATCCTCACCCTGAAGAAGCGTGGCAAGCGCCTTTACTACACGAAAAACGGGCGCGAGATCGAGGTCAAGCGCATCTACAACCGCTGCATCGTCGATGAGCTTGAGCGCAAGGGAATCACCCTGCCTTTCGATTTACGTGATGAGCTGGATGTGGAGTGGGCGGGCCATCCCAACTGGTACTTCCGTATCAGCAAGTTCTCCATCCCGTATCTTCAGCATCGCTGCGTGCCAAAAACGTGGTTCGTCGATGAGAATCCCGTCGTTCCCAGCGATAACCAGAACTACCTGCTGAAGCCGCTCTACTCATTCGCCGGCGCGGGTATCAGGTTTGCGCCCACCGAAGCCGACATCGACGCCATCCCCGCAGCCCAGAGACACGACTACATCCTGCAAGAGCGCATGCACTTCGAGCCCGTCATCCAAACGCCTCATGGCCCGACGCAGATGGAAATTCGCATGATGTTTGTCTGGCCTGAGGGTGGCGAGCTAGCGCCGGTGCTGCCGCTCATCCGCATGGGCCGTGGCATGATGATGGGCGTCGATCACAACAAGAACCTGGAGTGGGTCGGCAGCTCAGCCGCGCTGTGGACGTGATCGTCATGTGGGAGTCCACGGAGTCAGGATGCTTTTCACGGTGGTCTCAAAGTGCGACCGATTCCGGGTGACCAGCGTTAAGCGATGGACCTGGGCGGTGGCAGCGATGAACGCGTCGCGCGCTTCAATCGGACGCCCGATCGACTCGGTGCGGGCTACGAGCTTCCCGCAAGTGTCGGCCACCAGCGCATCGATGGGCAGGATCCTTCCCTCGAACCGCAGCGGCAACTCTTGTTGCAGCCATCGATCGAGCCGCTTCCTTCGGCGGCTTGGAGACAGGCGTTCCACGCCGTACCGCAATTCGGTCAAGGTAATCACACTCAGAAAAACACTCTCTTCATCCACGCCGGCCAGCCATGCCATCACGCCCGGATCCGGACGCGGCTTCGTCGATTCCGAAACTACGTTCGTGTCCAGCAGGAAACTCATAGCTCGCGCTTATTGAGGTGGAGTTCGAGGCGTCCCGGTTTGATCCCGGCGCCGCGCAATGGAGAAGCCGCAAAGAACTCTGCCAGATTGCCTTTCCGGTTGGCCTTCCGCTTCCATTCCTTCGCGGCGACCACCATGGCGGTGGTGCGCCCGTGGCGGGTAATCCTCTGCGGCCCCTCGGATTCCGCCCGGTCCAGGACTTCGCTGAATTTCGCCTTAGCTTCCGCCACCGTCCAGGTATGTGTGCTCATCGTCCGCCTCTACCCTGCCCCGACCTATTATGGTCATTATAGTCCTTTTTGCAGGCTGGGCACGAGCGAGGACGCCGCGTCAGGACTCTGGTCAGTCGCGTCCTTTGCTTCTAGCGTTGTCAGATACTCATCGATCGCCTTTGCCGCTTTGCGTCCCGCGCCCATTGCCAGAATCACGGTTGCGCCGCCCGTGACGATGTCTCCGCCCGCGAATACTCCGGGCTTGGATGTCGCCAGCGTGTCGTCATTGGCTGCAATGTATCCGCGCTTGGTGGTCGCCAGGCCCGGCGTCGTTGACTGGATCAGCGGATTTGCGGTTGTTCCCGCCGCGATCACCGCCACCTGGCAGGGATGCACAAACTCCGAGCCCTTGATCGGTACCGGGCTGCGTCGGCCCGACTCGTCGGGCTCGCCCAGTTCCATCCGGATACATCTGGCGGCGGTGAGATTACCTTTCTCGTCTCCCAGGAATTCCACCGGGTTCACCAGCATCTCGAAGCGAACACCTTCGTCGTGGGCGTGATGGACTTCCTCCACACGGGCGGGCATCTCGGCTTCGGTGCGGCGATAGAGAATGCTGGCCGTCTTCGCGCCCAAACGTAGCGAGCTGCGCACCGCATCCATCGCGGTATTGCCGCCGCCGATCACGACCACGTCGCGGTCCTTGCAGGGATACAGCGGCTCATCGAAATCGGGGAAGCGATAGGCGCGCATCAGATTCACGCGCGTCAGGAACTCATTGGCCGAATAAATGCCGTTGAAGTGCTCACCCGGCACGTTCAGGAAGCGCGGCAGCCCGGCGCCGGTGCCGATGAACACCGCGTCGTAACCTTCTTCCTGCATCAGCTCGTCGATGGTTACGCTCTTGCCGACGACCACGTTCGTCTCGAATTCGACGCCGCGCCTTTGCAGCGTTTCGACCTCAAAGCGAACGATGTCCTTTGGCAGGCGGAACTCGGGAATGCCGTACACCAGCACTCCCCCCAGTTCGTGCAGCGCTTCGAAGACCCGCACCTTGTGTCCCCACTGGATCAAGTCGCCCGCGCATGCCAGACCCGCCGGTCCACTGCCGACGATGGCGATCTTCTTTCCCGTGGCAGGCTTGCTCTTGGGCAGTCCAAACTGTCCCGAGCTGCGCTCCCAGTCAGCGACGAAGCGCTCCAGATACGCGATGCCGATGGGCTCGCCTTTCTTGCCCAGCACGCAGCCAGATTCGCACTGATCTTCGACCGGGCACACCCGTCCGGTAATCGCCGGCAGCGCGTTGTCCTCGCGCACCTTGGCGGCAGCGCCAAGGTAATCGCCCTTGACAATGAAATCCATGACCGCGCGCACATCGACGGCGACCGGGCACTTCTGCATGCAGCCCGGTTTGTTGCACTCGATGCAGCGCAGTGATTCCTGGTGCGCCTGCTCGGGCAAGAAGCCCGTGTTCACTTCCAGAAAGTTACCCGCACGGACGTGCGCGTCCTGTTCCGGCATGCGCTGGCGGGGCAATTTGACACGCTCTTTATTAGGTAGCGGATTGTTGCTCATTCTCTGACTCCTGCGGCTTCAGCGGCACATACATGGGATTGAATGCTCTCGCGCAACCTGTTCAGCTCTGCCTGCGGATCGGCCTGCAGGCGCTCGATGCTCTGCTTCTCCTGCTCGCGATACATGTTGTTGCGTTGCGTCAGCACATCGAAGTTCACCCGGCTGGCGTCGAACTCCGGCCCGTCGACGCAGGCGAACTCGCTCTTGTTGTCCACCAGCACGCGGCAGCCGCCACACATTCCGGTGCCGTCGACCATGATCGAGTTCAGGCTGACCATGGTCTTGATCTGTTTCGGCGCGGTGACGTTGGCGACGGCGCGCATCATCGGCACCGGCCCGACGGCAAGCACGTAGTTCAGCTCGCGACTGGCCAGCAGTTCCTTCAGCTTGTCCGTTACCAGGCCCTTTTCACCGTAGGTGCCGTCGTCGGTCACAACGTAGGTTTCATCGCTGACCTTGCGGACTTCGTCTTCCAGCACCAGCAGGTCTTTGCTGCGTGCACCTACGATCGAGATGACCTTGTTGCCGGCGCGCTTCAACTCTCGTGCCGTGGGGTAAGCCATGGCCGTCCCAACACTGCCACTGACCACGACCGCGGTCCCAAAGTTCTCGATCTCCGACGGCTTGCCCAGCGGGCCGACGACATCGAGGATCGAGTCGCCTGCCTCCAGCATGCTCAACAGCATGGTGGTCTTGCCGATCGCCTGCACAACGATGGTGATGGTCCCGGCTTCCGCATCCGCGTCAGCGATGGTCAGCGGGATGCGCTCACCTGTGTCATCGAGCCGAAGGATGACGAACTGCCCGGGCTTCTGTTTGCGCGCGATACGCGGCGCCTGAATGACGAACAATTTGATGCCTCGCGCCAGCGGGCGCGCTTCAACGATAGGAAACACGGTTTCCCTCCACCTTCGATTTTGCGGAGGCCCAACCCGGTAGTCTGTGGCATACGTCACAGGCGCCCGGTTACAGCGCACAAAAGTAAGGAGCCAATACCTGGAGCGGGGCAAAGATACTGGCAACAAAGTCAAAGAAAGCGGGTTTAGGCTTGCTGCGGCAAGACAGCAAACGCTATCGAGATCGGGGCAGGGAGCACCTCCAGCCATGAGTGACCAACTCAGATGTTCAATTGCCATACGCTCAATTCGCAGGATGGCGTTTCACCGGCTGTGTCCTGCCCGTCAATCACTTCTGCTCGCACTCGTTGTTGGACTGGCCATCGGCGTCAATGCGCAGCAACAATCGGGCATTCTTCCTGCTTCTTCCGCGGCCGTAGTTCAGGCTGCCTTGCCGGATGCCCCCTCGGCCGAACCGGGCGTTCAGTCGAACTCATTTTCTGGCGAACTGGGCCGAGGTGTCCGCACCATCGGCAAAGACGAGCTGACCTTCCTGAAAGCCCCTTTTCGAAAGAAGAACCTCAAATGGGACATCGGCATCGGGGCTGCGACCGCCGCTTTGATTTCGACCGACGTCTCGGTACTGCATCAGGTCAACCCTGCCTGGCATGACAACAGCATCACGATCTCGAACGCGGCACTATATTCGACAGCGGCTACCGCCGGCGGAATCTTCCTCACCGGCCTCGTGACCCATAACGAACACGCCCAAGACACAGGAGTAGCTGCCGCCCGGGGCGCAATCGACAGCGCCATCCTCTACTACGGCATGAAGGTGGCTTTCTCCCGCGAGCGTCCTTATAGTGGCAGGGGCGATGGCAGCTTCTTTTCCGGCAATTTCACCAGCGGATCCTTTCCTTCCGGCCACTCGGCGTTTACCTGGACGCTCGCATCTGTGATCGCGCACGAGTATCCCAAATGGCCGGTCGCGCTGGTGATGTATGGCATGGCCACAACCGTCAGCACTGCGCGCGTCACCGCAGGCGTGCACTTTCCCTCCGACGTTGTGGTCGGTGGTGTCCTCGGGTATCTGATCGGGCGCTATGTGGCCCAACAGGACAATCATCTTCCCGGGGGAGCTCCGACACACAAGACAAGCAGAATCACGCGACTGGAGGACTCGGTCTTGTCGCACGTGACCTTCGGGATGCAGTGAACGCCGCCAAGTCATGCTCCATCTTGGTGCTGGACTAAGCTTCGCGACGGAGATTCACGCGATTCTTGTTAGAAACCATCAACCCGAGAAGTATCATGCGTATGCCTTTAACCATCCCAAACAGTAGGAGGGTGAGAGAGACAAAAATGACGAAACGCGTAGTACTGGTGTGCTCGATCTTGCTCACTGCGAGCCTGCTTGCGGCGCAAGCAACGCTCAATCAGAAGCTGGCTAATGTCCATGTCCAACACGTCTTCATCGTCATGGAAGAGAATCATGGCCTGGCCGACGTGGTCGGGAATGCACAGATGCCATACATCAACAGTCTGATCCAGAACTATTCCACGGCCTATGGCTACTTTGCCAACACTCACCCTTCGATTGGCAACTACTTCGAGCTGACGACCGGGCAGATCATCACCAACAATGACGGCTACAACGGGACGGTCAGCGTCGACAATGTGGTGCGTGATCTGATCGCCGCAGGTAAGACCTGGAAGGAATATTCCGAGAGCATTCCGTTCCAGGGATATTATGGCGGCGATACTGGCCTCTACGCTGAGCGTCACAATCCCTGCTCGTACTTTTCCGACGTGCGCAGCGATCCCACCCAGCAGCAGAACCTGGTTCCCTTCACGCAGCTAGCGACTGACATCGCCAACCATACGCTACCGAACTATGGCTTTATCGTGCCCAATCTGAACGACGACGCGCACAACGGCACGCTGGCGCAAGCCGATACCTGGCTGGCGAACAATATCCCTCAGTTGCTCAACAGCCCCGACTTCAATACTCCCGGTGGAGGACTGCTGATCATCACTTTTGACGAAGCGGAAACCAGCGACAGGAATTTCGGCGGCGGCAATGTGCTCTGGCTGGCAGTGGGACCTGACGTTCGCAAGGGATATCCGCCGGCGAAATCCAAATTCCGGGTGCAGTTGTACCAGCACCAGAGCACGCTGCGCTTCATGATGCAGTTGCTTGGCCTGAACTCATTTCCCGGAGATGCCGCCACCGCCCCTGACATGACGGAGTTCATCCTTGGTGACTAGGGCGACTCGCTCTGACCCCCTATACTGGTCAGGTGTCCCGTCTCGTTGTCGTAACCCTCACATCTCTGTTGTGGCTTTCGGCCTCCGCCCTCGCGGCGGAGGCCTGTCACATTACGCCGACCAACGCTCCGCAGGGAGACGTTGTCCGCCTCACTTGTAACACCGAGACCACCTCTGCTCGCATGGGCGAGCGTACCGTTCCGCTGTTCAAGCAGGAGAACGGCGACTGGCTCGGGCTCATGCCGATCCCCGCAACCCAGGAGCCTGGCCCGGAGAAGATCACCTTCTCCTCGCATGCCCAGCCGGAAGAGCAGACCGCCGAGATCACCGTCGTCAACGCGCACTTTGCCACGCAGAACGTCAACCTCACCCCCCGCATCGCCCACCTGCACAACACGCCGGAGGAGATGGAGATCCTCAAGGCGCTTCCGCGTCAACCTCACCGACACTCGCTATTGGCAGGACCGCTTCATCGAGCCTGTGCCTGGGTGCATGATCTCGCCCTTCGGCGTGCGGCGCTATCGCAACCACAAGCCTACCGGCGAGTATCACGGCGGAGTCGATCTGCGCGCCGCGGCCGGTACTCCGGTGCGCGCCGCGGCGGATGGCCGGGTGAAGTTCGCGCAGCTCATCACAGTGCTGGGCAACACCGTCGGGCTCGACCACGGCCAGGGAGTCGAAACGATCTATATGCACATGGAGAAGCTGGCCGTCGAGCCGGGCGCCCTCGTCAAGCAGGGAGACGTGCTGGGTTACGTGGGAACCACCGGCCGCTCCAGCGGCCCGCACCTGCACTGGACGCTCTACGTCAACGCCGTGCAGGTCAACCCGGCACAGTGGGTAAAGCTCACGCCGTGCGGGCGGTAGGGTAGCAGGAATTAGATAGTAATGAGCGGTGACTGGATCTGAGAGCTCATCGCTCGGAGCCCGCAAAGCGGACACATCACTTGCTATCTCAACCGGACATATCATGTGCTAACGACATCTACGGCTGCCCGCGTTGACACCCTCCCGGCCCAGACCTATACTCCCCACCAACTACCAGGAGGAGTTGCCATGAAACACCTGCTTGTGACCCTCACGATTGCGCTCTTTACTCTCATCACACTCAACCCAGCCCAGGCGCAACATCACCTGCCCACGCTTACTCCTCAAGACAGCGGTACAACCAGCGGGTTGATCGCGGTCAGCCCGGTAAATCCGCAGGTAGTCTGGGCCTCGGGACGAGATGGCACCTTTGTCGTGACCACCGATGGCGGAGAACACTGGCGGGCGGGAGTGGTTCCGGGAGCGGAGGCGCTGCAATTTCGCGACGTGGAAGGCGTCAGCGCCAAGGAAGCTTACCTGCTGTCCATCGGGAGCAATGACCCCACAGATTTCCGCATCTACAAAACGGTCAACGGCGGCGCCACCTGGACCATGCAGTTTGAGAACCACAATCCCAGCGCATTCTACGATTGCTTTGCATTCTGGACGCCCAAGAAGGGAATCGCGCACAGTGACTCCGTGAACGGCGTCTTTCCTGACCTGCGCACCCTCAATGGAAACACCTGGCAAGACATCAGCGCTAACATGCCGCCCGCGCTGCCGGGAGAAGGCTCGTTTGCCGCCAGCGGTACTTGCGTGGCGACCCAAGGCGGGCAAAATGCCTGGATCGCGACCGGCGCTACGACCGTAGCCAGAGTCCTGACTACGCGCGACGGAGGTGATACCTGGAACGCTTACAACACTCCGCTGGTCACCGGACCGAGCGCGGGCGCGTTTACCGTTGCCTTCCGCAATCCATGGGATGGCATTGTAGGCGGCGGCGATCTCGATCCGAACGACCCCAATAGCGCCGGAACAGCAGTCTCCAGCGACGGCGGCGCCACCTGGACGTTGACCAATCCTCCTCCCGTGACTGGAGCGATCTTCGGCCTCGCTTACACCCAGGGAGCAGGCGGCAATGGCGGAAAGGGCGGCCGTACCGTGGTCGTCACCGCCAACGCCAGGCGGCGCAGCTTGGACTCCGGACGAAGGAACCACGTGGTATTCCTTGCCCGGCGTCAGCGGATATTGGGCGGTGGCTTTTGCCAGTCCGAAAGCCGGATGGCTGGTAGGTACGGACGGTCGCATCCTCAAGATTAGTTTTTAAGCGGCGAAGGGCGGGGGGGGGACTTACTGACTGCACCTTCTCGCCTTGAGAGTTGGCAACTTCCTCGCCCTCCCGCGACGAATAGTGAGAACCAGAGAGATCATCCGGGCGTATGTATGATTACCAGGAACTTCGCCGGCAATGATCACTCTATTTCAGGACCTGCGCTACTCGTGTCGGATGCTGGCCCGCAGTCCGACGTTCACCTTTGCAGCGCTGCTGTCACTGGCCATCGGTATCGGCGTCAACACCGCCGTATTCAGCATCTTTGACGCCCTCTTGTTACGGCCTCTCCCCTACAGCGACCCCGAGCGGCTGGTTATCCTCTGGAATCGCTCCCCCGGGTTGGGTATCAGCGAAGACTGGTTCTCTACCGCGCAGTACTTTGACATCAAGACCGGCCACCACGGCCTGGAGCAGGTTGCGATCGCCATCGGAGGCAACTACAACCTCACCGGCTGGGGTGAGCCGGAAAGGGCGGGGACGATCCGCGTCTCGTCGAACCTACTGCCCATGCTGGGGACACGTGCCGCGTTGGGAAGGCTGTTCGTCGCCGACGAAGATCTCCCAGGGCGTACCGCGACGGCCGTCTTGAGTTATGGAATCTGGGCCCGACATTACGGCGCAGACCCGAATATCCTGGGCAAAAAAATCATTCTGAATGGCGCTCCGTACGAAGTAGTCGGCGTGTTGCCCCGGTCGTTTTCCCTGCCGAGAGAAGTAATGCCAACACTCGACGGCGCGGAGCAGGCCGAGATCCTGTTGCCCTTGCCGCTTGGCCCCGACGCTGCCCAAAATCGGGACCACGAAGATTACAACATCATCGGCAAGCTCAGGCCGGGAGTTTCGGTCCAGCAGGCGCAAGCGGAGATGGATACCATTACGGCGCGCCTCCGACACGACTTTCCTGAACAGTATCCACCGAATGGCGGGCTGACCTTCGGCATCGTTCCCCTCATGGAGCAGGTGGTCGGCAATGTCCGGCGCATGCTTTGGCTGCTGCTGGGTGCAGTCGGATTCGTATTGTTGATTGCATGCGCGAACGTGGCCAACCTCCAACTGTCGCGTGCCGTGGTGCGGCAGAAGGAAATGGCCGTGCGTACAGCATTGGGCGCCTCCCGCAGGCGGGTCGTGCGCCAGTTGCTGACGGAAAGCATCGTGCTCGCCTTGTGCGGAGGCCTGCTCGGGCTGGCTCTGGCTTACGCCGGCGTGCAGGCAATTCACATCCTTGGGCGGCAAAGCGTGCCGCGCCTTGATTCAGTTCATGTTGAGGCTGCTGCGCTGGTTTACACATTCCTGATTTCGGTGCTGGCGGGAGGGCTGTTTGGGCTGGCGCCGGCTTGGCGCCTGGCGCGCCTCGACCTGCAAACCACGCTGCAGGACACGACCCGGGGCTCCGCCGGCGTCAGCGCTATCTGGGGACGCGGCAACCATCTGCGGCGTTTGCTGGTCGTCTCGGAATTGGCATTGTGCGTGATATTGCTGATCTCAGCGGGCCTGCTCATCCGCAGCTTCACCCGTGTCCGCGATGTCTCTCCAGGGTTCAATCCGGACAATGTTCTCACTGTCGAGCTGACAATGAGTGGCGCAAAGTACAAGGACAAGCAGGCAGTACTGGCGACCTACCACGAGCTCTTCCAGCGCTTGGAAGCCTTGCCGGGCGTGACTGCCGCAGGCGCTGTCACATCGCTGCCGCTCAGCCAGATGTATGCCTGGGGGCCGATCACGGTGGAAGGCCGGGTACTTCCCGCGGGCGAAAAGTTCATCAATGCTGATATGCGTATGGTCGGCGGCCATTACTTCCAGGCCATGGACATCCCGCTTTTGGAAGGCCGTCGCTTCGACGATCACGATGCCGCTTCGAACCCTCGCGTGGCGATGGTTGATGATTACATGGCACAACAGCTTTGGCCGAACCAGGATGCGGTTGGCAAGCGCTTTCATATCGGAGGCATTACGGAGACCTCGTCTCCTTGGATTACCGTTGTCGGCGTGGTAGGGCGGGTCAAGCAGTACACGCTCGACTCCGACTCGCGGATTGCCCTCTACCTCCCGCAAACTCAGTACGTGACTCGGGCGATGAACGTCGTTGTGCGAGGCAGCAACGACCCTGCTGCACTTGCCCCTGCTCTTAAGCAACAGGTACATGAACTCGACAGCGAACTGCCACTCTATAACCTGCTGACCATGCAGCATCGGCTGGAAGAATCGCTGGCTCGGCGGCGTTTCACCATGGTGCTTCTAGGGGTGTTCGCTGCCATCGCTCTGGTTCTGGCAACGATCGGCATTTATGGCGTCATGGCTTATCTGATCAGCCAGGGCACCCGCGACATTGGGATTCGCATGGCGCTGGGCGCCACGCAGAATGAGATATTGGCTCTGACCGTTGGCAAGGGGCTGATTCTCGCCGTGAGCGGCGCTGCGATTGGAGTTCTGGGAGCCTTCGCCATCACTCGCCTGCTGCGCGGCCTGCTGTTCGGAGTAGGTAGCAGCGATCCGGTTACCTTCTGCGCCGTTCCCCTGTTGCTGATACTAGTGGCGTTGCTGGCTAGCTACATTCCCGGGCGTCGCGCCAGCCGCATCGACCCCGCATCAGCCCTTCGACACGAATAGATCCACGATCGGAAAAGTGATCTCCATCCCGAAGATGATTCCGATCTTCTTCACGGTGCTCCTGGCTGTTTGTGAATGCACACTGATTGTGCTTGGAGAAGCTCAGCCACCTATTCTAGCGAAAAGCTGCACGAAAGAGCTTTTTCTAATCGCCTCAAGGCGCTTTGCTGGCAGCAAAGCAGTGCAGATAGGAGTCGGGAACGACCGAAGGGATCAGGTGACCGTCATAGAACCTCTTATGGTTCAGTTCCGCAACTTCGGAAGCTTTGGCCAGCTCGAAGGTGAATGTTTTCTTCATGCCATCTCGATCGACAATTAGGGTAATGCTTGCAGGTGTTTCAGAACTCAAGAGCCGTTCCACTTCAGGAACGGACTTGCCAATCGGATCAACGCGGTCTACCAGAGGATAAAGACCCCGTAGTGCACGCCAGCCCGCCGGGCGGGCCCGTCTTCTATCCCTCCACTCTGGGCGTTTCGGTGGCGTCCATACGAATACCTCGAATCCGGGAGAGTAGAGGTCGGGGTTAGCGGGGTAGTGGGCGACAGGGAACGCCTTGTCGCTCACGGGAGGTTCGTGCGGGTGCTCGCGCAGGCGCTGCATCTCGGCCGCCGTCGCGTCCTTGGGATACACATGCCCGTCCGACCCTACTTTCAAACTTGTTTGCCATACAGCACGCTAGAGCGAATGCGCCTAGGATGATCTTATAAGGGCCGTGTTCACCTGCAAGCTCGATGGTAACAGGCTTGTCGTCCTTGCTATCAGCAAGGGCCTCACTGCAGAACGTCCAGCCCGCGTTGACCGTTAATCACCAGGATTTGATCGCCTGGGTGGACACCCGCTTTCGCTGCCGGCGTGCCAGGCGCGACCGTCCACACGAGAGGAGGGCATGACGCGACGTCGCCCGGCCTTCCAATGGCAGTGATTCCGGTGACATAAGCGTCAAACACAAGCTTGGCCGAGGACGGGAATCGCCAGCAAGACGGCTACCAGAACGTCGACCAGGCTTTCAACGCAGCCGTCTCACTCTTACTCCAGGTATGCCCGGGCCATGGGTCGCCACCACGGCCAGTCGTGATAGCTTTGGTCGCCCCAGACGTAGAGTTCGTGGCGAATGCCGCGCCAGCGCATGATGCCCGCCATGTGCTCGTTGTCGTCCCAGCACATGTCCCACTCGCCGGTGGAGAGCACGGTGCGGATGTGGTTGTACTTCCAGCCATCGGCGCAGTTGGCCAGATAGTCGACCGGGTTATTGAAGTAGACGTCGTCACCGTACCAGCCATTCATGTAACGCCGAATATCGAAGGACCCGGCCATGGTGACGCAGCCGGTGACCATATCGGGATGACGGAAGGTGAAGTTCAAAGCGTGATAAGCGCCGAAGCTGCAACCGGTGAGGATGGTGCGGGGCGTCCAGTTCTTGTTCCACATCAGGGGGAAGACATCGTTGATGAGGTATTGCTCATACTGCAAGTGGCGCTGCACCCGCCAGTAAGGATGCGCGCGCTTGTTGTACCAGCTTTCGCTGTCAACGCTGTCGACGCAGTAAATCTGAAGCTGGCCGTTGTCGAGGCGGTCGGCAAGGGCGGCGACCATCTTGTTGTCCTCGTATTCGTAGAAACGGCCTTGCGAGGTGGGAAACACCAGGACTTTAGTTCCGCCGTGGCCGAAGCAAAGCAGTTCCATGTCGCGCTGCAGGTCTTTGGACCACCATTTGTGATGTTCGCGATGCAAGTTGTCGGGCCTCGTGAATGAATTTTTGTTGTTACGAAAAGTGCGTCTGCTAATCTAAGACACCACTTTTTGGAAACGGTGCCTCGAAGACCGCAAAAGCCTGGCTCGAAAACTCGGCGGCCCAGCCGTCGCGCCGGGGGCGGAGTCCGTGCCAAAGAGAAACACAATACTACAGGAATGGCTACAGAACCGATCCTTTCCAACCCAACTGCTCTAACGCAGGCCTTGGCGGCGCAGAGCGACCTGAAGTCGCGACTGTTCAAACATGAGCAGTTTGCGAGCGCTTTGGTCGACGACAAGCACGATTTCATCGTTTATGTTCCTCCAACCTATGCTGCGGAGCAGGAGCGGCTCTTCCCTGTGCTGTTCATGCAGGACGGGCAGAACCTGTTTGATCCGGGGACTTCCTTCATCCAGAGACAAGTACTGGCGGATGGGGGAGACGGCGGACAGCCTAATCCGTGCGGGGGAGATCGAACCGCTGGTGATCGTGGGCGTGTACAACACCGGCGACCATCGCATCGACGAGTACACGCCGGTTGAGGACCGCCGCCTCGGTGGAGGCCTGGCAGACGCGTACGGGCAGATGCTGGTGGAGGAGTTGCGTCTCTTTGTCGCCCACAAGTACCGGGTGCTGATCTCCGGGGCCAATTGCGGCATCGGTGGGTCATCGCTGGGCGGCCTGGTTTCGATGTATCTGGGCCTTCGCTACCCTGAGGTGTTTGGCAAGCTGGCCATCCTGTCACCGTCGGTGTGGTGGCATGGGCGGGCGATTGTGAAGACGGTGTCGAAGCTTCGGCGCAAGACGGGCCAGCGCATCTGGCTGGATATTGGAACCAATGAGAGCCCGAGGGCGCTACCGGACGTTCGCCTGCTGAAAACCGCGCTGGAAGGTAAAGGCTGGCGGGAGAATGCCGATCTGGGGTACATGGAGGCGGAAGGCGCCGACCACAGCGAATCGGCCTGGGCTGAAAGGGTTGCGCCGATGCTGAAATTTTTGTTCCCGCCCCAAAAATGAAGCCTGAGAATACAGCGCTTAGTGCAAACGCCGCGCCGCGGTCGGGGGCGCAGGGGGAGCTCTTATGAAACTGGATCGCACCATCAAGGCAATGCTCGGGATGATTGTCTTCCTCCTCGGGATTATCGCGCTTCGCCCGTTGGTCAGTCCCTCGCCGGTCATCGCCCAGACGGCCCATGAGCGCAACTTCTATGTCGAGCCGGGGACGACCATGCTGCGTAAGCCGGATGGCACGATGCAGGTGTACGGCAAAGTCTTCGTCGACATGGATACGGGAGATGTCTGGGGATTCCCGACCAACACGACGGATCCGTATCCCTCGAACCCAGCGAGTTCAACTCCGCCCAAGTCGTACCCCATGTATCTGGGGCGTTACATGTTGAATGACGCGGTGCCGAAATAGGCCGAGCCTCGATCTCCGGCAGGGACAAACTTCCCGGCATTTGATTTCTCGCTTAGAATCGCTCTGCAATCAGAGCGCTGCGTCCCAGCGACGCAGACGGAGGAATCGATGCGTTTCGACTGGCTTACCAAGCTCTTACTACTGACCGTTGCGATCTTCCTGGGCGTGCTTGTTTTTCGTCCTGTAGTTCAACCTCGACCTGTGTTCGCACAGGATTCGACCCCTTATCCTTTCCACATTGAGCCGGGGACAGTAACGCTGCGCAACGCCGACGGCAGCCAGACCTGGGGCAAGATCGTGGTCGACATGCGGAACGGAAATGTGTGGGGCTTCCCGATCAAGGCGCAGAACACCCCTTACCCCACATACGGACCGAGCGATACTCCCAAGGTTTCGCACCCGATGTTCCTGGGGCAGCTGGATTTCGCCCAAGCAACGCGGTAGCCGGCGGGAGGTGGCGCAACCACCTTCATCCAGGGCGGGTTTAATTGATCTGGCGAGATGTTCCTCAATGATGACTGTGTGCCGGCAAGTACTGGCGGCAAGCGTGTTGGCGCTTGCATGGCTACTTATAGTGAGTTCCGTGTCGCCGGCTTATGCGATTGCCAGTAATGCCAAAAGCTTCAAGGTGAGCGTCGCCGGCAGTCCGCAATGGATTGATACGGGCGTCGACGTAAAAGCGGGTGACAAGCTGCACATCACGGCGAAGGGAACCGTCGACTTTGCCGACAAGACCGGCGTTGGGCCAGACGGCGCGGTGCGTGGATGGAAGGACACGCTTCGCGCTCTGATGGTTCCAAGCGCCGGACGTGGCGCCCTGGTTGGGCGGGTGGGCAACGATCCGGCTGCAACTCCTTTTTTCATCGGGGCAGATGGCACGGTCACGGTTCCGGTGGACGGGCGACTGTACCTTGGGATCAACCAATCGGGATCGTTGGCTCCGACAGGCAAGTTTCAAGTCCATGTCGAGCGCACGGCGGCGCCTAAGGGCGAAGCGGCAACTGGTTCCGCAAAGTACGATCTCCAGCCGTTATTTGCGGTGCTGGAGAAAGACCTGCCGCTGCGAGTGAGTGACAAGCCGGAGGGGGGGAATCCAGGGGACCTGGTGAACTTCGTGCTGGTCGGCAGCCAGGAACAGGTCACAAGCGCCTTGAAGGCGGCGGGATGGGTGATCGCCGACAAAACCAACAGTGACGCTGTACTGGGGGCCCTGCTGGCAACACTTAACAAGGAAATTTACGTGGCCGTCCCGATGAGCACGTTGTACTTGTTTGGGCGGCCGCAGGACTTTGGATATGAGCACGCGCAGGCGGTCCAGGTCGCAGAGCAACGAAATCACTTCCGCATCTGGCAGACGCCGTTCAAAGGGCCGGACGGGCAGACGCTTTGGGCGGGGGCCGGCACGCACGATATTGGCATTGAACGCGATCAGCGAGAGCCGGATGCCATTACACACAAGATCGACCCCGATGTGGATAAGGAGCGGGACTTCATCGCAGCCAGTCTGCAGCAGGCGGGATGGGTGCAGGCGATGGAGTATATGGACCGCCCAAATCCGATTACGCAGGCTTTCACAGCGACGGGAGGCGAGATTAAGTCCGATGGGCGAGTGCTGGTGATTGTGCTGAAGGCAGGGGAGGCAGCGAAGTAGGTAGAGCGGATCCAAAATCAACGCGAGACGCCGTCCGAAATATCATGAGGGGAATTCACGACGTTGCCGTGGATTCCCCTTTGCGCTTCTGAATTGCCTGAACGCCCGCTCTACCTATCGCAGCAAGCTGGCCACGTGCGTTCCCTGTGTCAGCCCAAGCGACCAGTTTGCCGCCCAGATGAAGAAATTGGGGAACACGCCGATGCCTACGGTCGCGACTCCGGTGATGGTCAACGCCAGCCGCATTGCCGGACCCAGCCTTACTGGTTCGGGATCGACCGCCGGCTTCATCAACACGGCATTGGCAATGCGCATGTAGTAGTACAGCGCGACCACTGCGTAGAGCACTCCGATCGAAGCCAGCACATAGTGCCCGGTCTGGATCAGAGCCAAAAAGATGAAGTACTTGCCCCAGAAACCGGCCAGCGGCGGAATGCCTGCCAGCGACAGCAAGAACATCAGCATCAGGATGGCTTCCGTCGGGGCCTTGGAATAGAGACCGTTCATATCGTCGATCTCGTCGCCGATGACGTGGCGCCGCCGCAATGAGGTAATGACGGCGAAGGCGCCCAGGTTCATAAAGGTATAGACCAGCAGGTAGATCAGGATCGCGACAATGCCAGTCGTGTTGTTGGTGCCATCGCTGGCAACGAGTCCGAGCAGCATGTAGCCGACGTGGGCGATCGAGGAATAGGCCAGCAGGCGTTTGGTATTGGTCTGGGTGATGGCCGCGAGGTTGCCGCCTGTCATGGTGGCAATGGAGACGAAGATCAGCAGCGGCACGTACATGGAGCGCAGAGGGTAGAGTCCGGCAAGGAAGACGCGCAGGAGCATAGCCCAGCCTGCGGCCTTGACCGCGACCGACATAAAGCCCGTGATGCTGGTCGGCGCGCCTTCATAGGCGTCGGGCGCCCATTGATGGAACGGCACGGCGGCGATCTTGAACAGCAACCCAGTGGCGGTGGTCAGCAGCGCAAGGATCACCACCGGATCATTCGGCCGTACGGCGATGCGCTCCTGAAGCTTCAGCGCGATCTGGCCAAGGTTCGTGGAGCCGCTCAAACCGTAGAAGAGTGACAGACCGTAGGCGAAGATGCCGGAGGAGAAGGCCCCCAGCAGCAGGTATTTCAGGGCGGCTTCGTTGGAGCGCTTGTCGCGGCGGAGGAATCCGACCAGCACGTAGGTCGAAATCGCCATCAGCTCCAGGCCAATGAACAGCAGCACGATATCGTAGCCAGCGGCCATGCACATCATGCCGACGACAGATAAGAGCATCAAGGCATAGAACTCGCCGTGGTTTTCGTGCTCGACTTCCAGATAACGCATCGAGATGAGGACGGCGATCGCAGCTCCTGCCAGAAACAGGTAGAAGAAGTAGATCGCGAAGCGATCCATCATCAGCGAGCCCATGAAGCCGGTGAAGGCTGCGCCGCTCGTCCCCGTCAGCTCCGCCAGGTGATATGCGTAATGCAGCTTGCCAACCGCCATGGCCGAAAATGCAAGGCCGATTAGCGCGGTGATGGCGTTCAGCCGCTTCCATTCTTTCGGAAGCAGCAGGTCGATCAGCAGGATGCCGAGGGCGAACAGCGCCAGCAAGAGCATCGGCAGTGCCAGGGTGTAATCCGCTCTCGTGAAGTATTGGGTGATGGAGGTCGTCACAGTTCCACCTTAGTTGCCACCTGCTGTGCTTGTTGCTGGCAACTTCGCTTGCGCAGTCGCAGCTGTAAGTTGCCCTGATCCCGTCCGCAAAGTGCTTTCGTCCGTTCCCGTCGGCGTTTTAACCTCAGGAGCCTTCGGCTGCTCAGTTGCGGGAGCTGCGGCCTCCGGCTGAGGCGCTGTTGCAGGCTGCGCCGCAACCACAGGCTTTTGCAGTCCGGGATAGTCCGGGCGGACGGTTGCCACGAGATTGTTTACCGGTGTCTGCAGAATCTGGAAGAACGGCTTGGGATACAGGCCAATCCAGAAGGCCAGCGCCACCAGCGGCAGGAAGGTTGCAATCTCGCGCGCTGACAGGTCCTTCAGGTGCTCATTCTTGGGATTGTTCACCGGCCCGAAGAAAACGCGCTGGTAGAGCCAGAGCAGATACGCCGCTGCGAGGATTACTCCCGGGATCGCCCATGCCGCCCACATCTTGTTCTCCATGAACGTGCCTTGCAGGATGGTGAACTCACCGACGAAGCCATTCAACAGCGGCAGCCCCATCGAGGACATGAACATGATCAGCGTGATGGCGGCGTACCAGGGCATGACGTTGGAGATGCCGCCGTACTCAGAGATCTCGCGCGTGTGCCGCCGCTCGTACAGGATGCCGACAATCAAGAAGAGCGCTCCGGTGGAGATGCCGTGATTGACCTGCTGCAGCACTGAGCCGCTCAGGCCGGCCGGGCTCAGCGCAAAGATGCCCAGTGTGCAGAAGCCGAGGTGGCTGACCGATGAGTACGCCACCAGCTTCTTCATATCCTTCTGCATCAGCGAGACCAGTGCGCCGTAGATGATGCCAATGATCGACAGCACAATGAGCAACTCACGCACCCAGGGCGTCATCGCTACTCCGGGGAAGAACGGCAGCGAGAAGCGAATGAAGCCGTACGTCCCCATCTTCAGCAGAACACCCGCCAGAATCACCGAGCCGGCCGTTGGCGCTTCCACGTGGGCATCGGGCAGCCACGTATGGAAGGGGAACATCGGAACCTTGATGGCGAATCCGAGGAAGAAGGCGAAGAAGAGCCATACCGCAGCCGGGCCGGCAATCTTCGGGGCCGTGGTGTAGAGCTCCGTAATCGAGAAGGTGTAGACGCCGGTGAGCGTTTGGTGATGGAAGTACAGGAACAGAATGCCCAGCAGCATCAGTACGGAGCCGAACAATGTGTAGAGGAAGAACTTGATCGCCGCATAGAGCTTGCGCGGACCGCCCCAGATGCCGATGAGCAGATACATCGGCACCAGCATGGCCTCCCAGAAAACGAAGAAGAGGAAGAAGTCGTTGGCCATGAAGACGCCAAGCATGCCGGTCTGCAGCACCAGGAACCAGATGTAGTATTCCTTCACCCGGGTCTGAATGGCTTCCCACGAGGACAGGATTGAGATCGCGCCCAGCAGCGTGGTCAGCATGATGAGCAGGAACGAGATGCCGTCGATGCCCAGCACATAGCCGGCGCCGATGGTCGGGATCCAGTTGTTGGGCGTGCCCTCGACAAACTGGAAGCCGGGGCGGTCTTTGAGCGCCCAGAACCACGGGATCAGCGGCAACGAGACCGCGAAGCCAAGCATGGCGAAGATGTTGGCGAACCAGCGGATGGCGTTCTTGTTCTCCTTCGGCACAAACAGCAGAAGGATGGCGCCGACCAGGGGCGTGAATAAGACGATCGAAAGAATGTGGTTGTACATGAAGTCAGCTCTCAGGCGAGGTAGAGCGAGCCTTTAGGTTCGCGTCCTCGTCGCCTTCATTAATGATCAGGGGCTTTAGCCCCTGCACTCCGATCCTTTGCCCGGCAGATGAATATGGATACTCCTCGGCAACCTGTACCAATCCTTTGCGCACAGGGTTCTGCCGAATGTAGTTGGAGAATTCCGCAACTTCACGCGCGTTCCGCGCGCGGCGGGCATAATACCTCTGTTGCCAAGCCTCCCGAAAGTTGGTTCCTGTGTCGCGCAAAGAATGGGAAAAACCGCCTTTGATTAATTGAATCACTCGTCCGAGCTGTTGCTGCGTATTCAGTGAGAGCAGAAGGTGGATGTGGTTCGGCATGACAACATACTCGTGAAGTTCGAATTCTTCGGCATCACGGTACTTAAAGGATGTGTCGACCATGAGTTCAGCAACCTGATTTCGCTGAAACAGGTTCCGCTGCATGTGCGCACAAATCGTGATGAAGTAAGTCGTCATAGGTTTCGGGGCTAAAGCCCCTACACACTTGTGATTGCCGGCTTGACACGAACCTAAAGGTTCGCTCTACCTGTTCTTTTCGACGCGAAACTAAGGGTCCGCTCTACCTGCTGCGTTACCACCTGACCACGTAATACAAAACAAAACAAACCAAGCCCGCGACCATGACCAGCGCGTACCACTGCACCAGTCCCCACTGAATGACCCGCACGGGATACGACGCCAGGCGGGTGACGATGGCCACGCCGTTGACGCACAGGCCGTCAATAATCCACTTGTCCCACCAACTGGAGACGGTTCCGCCCTCGCGCGTCGCCCAGCCAGCGCCGTTCACCGTGCCGTCGATGACGTCGGCGTCGAACTTCCACAGCCCTTCGCCGAGCCCCATCGCGCCCAGACGGAAGGGCAGCAACTTCTGCCGGCCGGTAATGAACCAGTCGTAGAACTCGTCGATGTACCACTTGCGGAACAACGTCTTGTAAAAGCGCGGCGAAATCTCGTTGATGGGCTCCTTGTATCCCTTGTCGGCATTCCCGTACGCGCGCTTCGCCAACCACCAACCCAGGAAGGCCACGCCCACGGAGGCGAACATCAGCCCATACTCCACCGGATTGGTGTGCTCCACCTGCTTCTCGCCGGCCGCCACCTGATGGGCAGCGCCGCCTGCTTCGAGCACGACGGCCTCTTGGGCGAACACCGGCTCCAGAAACTTTTCGAACTGGTTCGAACCGCCGAGGCTATGCGGCAAGCCCAGCCAGCCGGCGCCAATTGAGCCGATTGCCAGGATCACCAGCGGCACGGTCATCGACTTGGGTGATTCGTGGATGTGGTGTTCCACCTCGTGCGACATGCGCTGCTTGCCGAAAAACGTCAGGTAAATCAGCCGGAACATGTAGACCGAGGTCAGCAGCGCGGTGAGAAACCCGATGTACCACAGATAGCGATAGGCGCCGCCTTCACGCGACCAGGTCTCCCACAGGATGGCATCTTTCGAGAAGAAGCCGGCAAAGCCGGGGATTCCGGCGATGGCCAGTGTGGCTACCAGCATGGTGCCAAAGGTGGTCTTGATCTTGCTGTGCAGACCGCCCATGTGCTGCATATCCTGCTCGCCGCTCATGGCGTGAATGACCGAGCCGGAGCCGAGGAACAACAGCGCCTTGAAGAAGGCGTGGGTGAAGACGTGAAAGACGCCGGCGGCAAACGCTCCTACTCCAAGCGCAAGGAACATGTATCCCAACTGAGAGACCGTGGAGTAGGCGAGCACGCGCTTGATGTCGTTCTGCACCAATGCGATGGTGGCAGCGAAGATCGCAGTCAGCGCCCCGATGATGGCGACGGTTTTCATCGCCGTCGGAGCGAGCACGAATAACGCATTGGAGCGGGCCACCATGTAGACGCCCGCGGTGACCATGGTCGCGGCGTGGATCAGAGCGGAGACCGGCGTCGGGCCCTCCATCGCGTCGGGCAGCCAGACATGCAGCGGGAACTGCGCCGATTTGCCGCAGGCGCCGATGAACAGCAGCAGGCAGGCGGCGGTGATCCAGGGATCGCCGATGGCAAACTGTCCGCTGCGCGCCAGCGCGTTGACATGCGTGTATTGCACCGAGCCGAAGTACCAGGCGATGGTGAACATGCCCAGCAAGAAACCGGCATCACCGACGCGGTTGGTGATGAATGCCTTGTTGGCGGCGGTCGAGGCAGAGTGACGCTGGAAGTAGAAGCCGATCAGCAGGTACGAGCACAGGCCCACGCCCTCCCAGCCGACAAACATCAGGGCATAGTTGTTGCCCAGCACCAGCGTCAGCATAGAGAACATGAACAAGTTCAGGTAGCCAAAGAAGCGATAGTAGCCACCTTCGTGTCCCATGTAGCCGATCGAGTAAATGTGGATCAGCATGCCCACGAAGGTGACGAAGAGCAGCCAGATCGACGACAGGGGGTCGAGCAGGAAGCCGGCATCGGCATGGAACTGCGCGAAGCCGGTGTGCGTGGGGTAGACAATGCCGTTGCCGCCGGTGCCGAGCCAGGTGAAGAGAACCGTCTCGAATGGCTGCCCGTGGTTGGCGGCGGCATAGCCGGTGTATTGCCAGACGGCCAGACATCCCCAGGCGAAGGCCAGCACCACCATGCCAACGCAAATCCCGCTGACCATGGACTTTTGCAGGCGGCGTCCAAAGAAGAACATGAAGGCCGCGCCAAATGCAGGAAACAGCGGTATTAACCAGATATGGTCAAGAAAGAACATTGTCAAGCTCTTTGGTAGAGCTGGCCTTTAGGCCAGCGTCCCGGGACTGGTTCAATTCTGTGAGGGGCTTCAGCCCCTGCGGCGCAGTATCCAAACTCGCGCGTTTCGCAGCAGACGAATACGGCCATTCCGCAGCCGCGGTTACCAACCCTTTGCGAACTGGATTCTCGCGAATGTACCTCGCGATTTCGGCATACTCATTCGAATCGCGGATGCGGCAATCGTGGTAGCGCGGTTGCCAGATCGCATTGAGCGTTAATCCCACACTGCGAGCCTGGTGGGAGAAGCCCCCTTTAATGAGCTGTGCTGCACGTTCGATGGTGCCATCCGTTTTAGGCGTGAGTAGAACATGTATGTGGTCGGGCATGATGACATACTCGTGAAGCTGAAACTCACCAGCGTTGCGATAGTGGAACAGCGTTTTAACCATCAACTCAGCGGTTTCGTGACGCTGAAAGAGGTTACTGTGCATGTGCGCGCAAGCTGTGATGAAGTACGTCATTTGATTTGCAGGGGCTAAAGCCCCAAATTCTTAACAGGCTTCTGACGCCGGCCTAAAGGCCGGCTCTACCGAACTCCCTCGCCTCTAACGCTGGCCTGAAGGCCAGCTCTACCAATTTGAACCGCCGCTGACGCGGGGCTAAAGCCCCGCTCTACCTAGCCAGCTCTACCATCTAAGCAAATCCACTTCGTCCACGTTCACCGTCTCCTTGTTGCGGAAGAAGGCGATGATGATGCCCAAGCCGACGGCAGCTTCAGCCGCAGCGTCGGTAATCACGAAAATCGCGAAGATCTGTCCATGCAGCCCATAAAGCCGCGAGAAGGCCACCAGATTCAGGTTCACAGCGTTGAGGATCAGCTCAATCGACATCAGGATGATGATCACGTTGCGGCGCGTCAGCACGCCGACGGTGCCGATCATGAACAGTCCCGCCGCCAGTACCAGGTAATGAAGTGTGCCGATCTCAGCCATGTCAGATCCTCTTCTTCGCCATGACCACGGCGCCTACGATGGCCACCAGCAATAACAATGAAGCGATTTCAAACGGCAACATATAGTGGCCGTAAAGCCAGATACCGACCTGCTGGGTGTTTTGCCCTTCAGGCAGGCCGGCGAAGGCCGTCGGGAAGATGTCGTAGCCGCGGTTGTACACATAGAGCAGCAACCCGCCGAGCAAGACGGCCGCTATGGTTCCGACCAACCACTGCTTGTTCCACTGATACTCGCGGATGTTCTTCTCCAGATTCACCAGCATGATGACGAACAGAAAGAGCACCATGATGCCGCCGGCATAGAGCACAATCTGCACGCCAGCGACGAACGGGGCATAGAGCATCAGGTAGAGCCCGGCGAGCGAAAGCAGCGTGACGATCAGCGACAGCGCGGCATGCACTGGATTGCGCCGGGTTATCACCGCGATGGCCGAGACGATGGCGGTGAAGGCCAGGAAGTAGAAGAAAAATGGTGTGGCAACTGGGGTCATAGAATTAGCAATTAGCAAAAACAGTTTTGAAAGGGCACGGCTTCAGCCGTGCCGGCAATGTTCTCTCCTGGCAGTGGCTTTAGCCACTGAGGTACTTCATCTTTGAGGCTTCCGGGGAACGCCGAGCAATACGGATAGTCCCTAGCGAACTCCACCAACTGGCCTTCAACTGGATTCTTGTGGATATAGTCGATATGAGCTTCGAGGTCTTCCCTGCTGCGGATGCGATGGTCAGAGAATCCACGCTGCCAGATTTCCATCGAGCTGCCGAGAGCTTTCTTAGCTCGAAATGAAAAGCCACCCTTTATAAACTGAATCGCACGTTCAAGCGTCACGGTGGGTGTGATCAGGATGTGAAAGTGATCAGGCATGAGCACGTATTCATGCAAAAAATATGCCCTTTCGCGATATGAGAGCAGGGTATTTAGGAAAAGGTCCGCCCATTGAGGGTTCTGAAAGAAAGCACGGCGCTGCCATGTTGAGGCGGTCCCGAAATATGTTTGCCGATTATTCGTGGCGTGCTCACGTGCTGGTTTCACTACTCGTTCCCTCAGGGGCTAAAGCCCAACCCTTCTACGCCTCTTGCGGCACGGCTAAAGCCGTGCCCTTTCAAAACTCTTGCGTATGCGGCGCGGCGTCAGCCGTGCCCTTTCAAAGCTACTTCGCATACCTCACAGGTTCCTGGCCGCGCTCCAAGGCGGCTTGATCGAGCACCATGCCTTCGCGGCTGTAGAGCGCCATCTCGTAGTCCTGCGTCAGCTCCAGAGCGTCGGTTGAGCAGGCTTCCGCGCACAGGCCACAAAACATGCAGCGGCTCAGGTCGTAGGTCCACGAGACCGGCTCTTTGCGGCGGGTCACGGGATTGCGCTCGCCCTTCACGACGATTAACTGCTCCGGGCAGGCCAGGGCGCACAAGGTTGCAAACGATGCACAGCGACTCGCCGGTTTCGGGATTCACCTTCAGCCGGGGCTGGCCGCGATAACGCTCGTAGACCTCGGGCCGCTCCAGCGGATACTGCTCGGTCACGCGCTCGGCTTCCGACTGATTACGGAAGGTCACGCCCATACCCTTGAAAAGATCGACCAGAAAGACTTTGCGCAGAATCGGTTGAAGGCTCACAGCAGTACCTCCGGGGCTAAAGCCCCAAGATTTTTAAGCGGCGCGGACGCTGGCCTGAAGGCCAGCTCTACCGTACTCATTGGATTATCCCCACAATGGCCGCCCACAGCTCCTGCCGAACGCCGACGATCGCAGTCACGATCAGCACGCCCAGGCTGACGGGCAGCAACACCTTCCAGCCCACCTTCATGAGCTGGTCAAAGCGGTAGCGCGGGAAGGTTCCGCGATACCAGATGTACAGGTACATAAAGCAGGCAACTTTGGCGACAAACCAGAAGACATCCTGCGAGCGCTCGCGGACGCCGGGAACGAGCAGCAGCAGGCCGATGAACGCGAGGAGCGCGCCGAACACGGCCAAGCCAATCGTCTGCACCTTGAATTGCGGGATCTTCGGCATGCGCACGGTGCCGAGGAAGCACATCGCAGCCAGCCCGAGAAACGTCAGCCCGGGGACGAGCGAGAAAGCCAGGTCCCAGGTGGGGCCACTCAGCCAATTCGGGAAGGGCCGCAGCCAGCCACCGAGCCACAGAGCGACAGCGATGGACGAGACCGCCAGCATCGCCGCATATTCTGCGAGGAAAAACAGCGACCAGCGGAAGCCGCTGTATTCGGTCATGAAGCCGGCGACAAGTTCCGACTCGGCTTCCGGCAAGTCGAACGGTGCGCGGTTGGTCTCGGCCACCATGGCAATGGCAAAGACCACAAAGGCCAACAGGCCAAGCGGGAACATCTTGAAGACGAACCAGGTGTGCTGATCAGCCTGCGCCTGCACAATGCCGATCATGCTCAGCGTACCGGTACCTGTGGCAAGACTTGTCATCAGCACAGCGGAGATGATCGCCATCCCCATCGCTACTTCGTACGACACCATCTGAGCGCCAGAGCGCAGCGAGCCCATCAGCGGGTAGTGAGAGTTCGACGCCCAGCCGCCCATGATCACGCCCAGCACGCCAAGCGACGAAACACCCAGCATGAACAGGATGCCAATGTTCATGTCGGTCACGGCGTGGGTGCGCCCGAAGGGCACCACGATAAAGGTGGTAAAAGCCGTCATCATGACGAAGACGGGAGCGATCCAGAAGACGATCTTGTCAGCGCCTTCAGGGATGATGTCTTCCTTGATAAGCAGCTTCAGAGCGTCGGCGAAGGGCTGCAGCAAACCATGCGGTCCGACGCGCATGGGGCCGAGGCGAATCTGCATGTGCGCGAGAATCTTGCGCTCCAGCCAGTTCATCGCGATGACGGCCAGAGACACGCCGATCGTGATGACCAGAACGTAGATCGTAGCCCAGAAAATGCTGCCGGCTTCGCCCGGGGTTACGTTGGTGCCAAGGTATTTCGCGATCGACTCGAGCATCAGCGGTCCACCTCTCCCAGCACAATGTCGAGCGTGCCGATGACGGCGACGACGTCGGCCACCAGCATTCCATGCACCATCTTGTCGAGCGCTTGCAGATTCACGAAGGATGGCGGACGCACACGCACGCGGTAGGGCTGGGTCGAGCCGTCGCTCACGATGTAGTAACCGAGCTCGCCCTTAGGCGCCTCAATCGAGTGGTACACCTC
Organism: uncultured Acidobacteriaceae bacterium; assembly: GCA_963747055.1. Lineage (GTDB taxonomy): Bacteria > Acidobacteriota > Terriglobia > Terriglobales > Acidobacteriaceae > CAVVDY01. The sequence goes on from CAVVDY010000011.1 coordinate 365,949, forward strand.
GCCGGGCGCCGGCTTGATGACCTTTGGCACTTTGGCCATGATCGGCCCGCTGGGAATGTCTTCAATCGCCTGCTGAACAATGCGCACTGCCTGCCGCATCTCCTCGATGCGAACCAGGTAGCGGTCGTAGGTGTCGCCGTTCAGCCCGGTGGGGATATCGAATTGGAACTTGCTGTAAGCCTCGTAAGGCTGCTTCTTGCGGAGATCCCACTGCACGCCACTGGCGCGCAGCACGGGGCCGGTGACGCCGAGAGCAATGCAATCTTCCGCGTTGAGAATGCCGACGCCCTTGGTGCGCGACACCCAGATGCGGTTGGTGGTCAGCAGCTCTTCGTATTCATCGAGCTTGGGCAGGAACTTCTCGCAAAAGACCCTCACGTCCTGCTCAAAACCATCGTAGGTTTCGTAGATGCAGCCGCCGATGCGGAATGCATGGGTGGTGAGCCGAGCGCCACAGTATTTCTCAAAGATCTTCAGGATCTCTTCGCGATCGCGGAAGGCGTAGAACACCGGGGTGAGCGCACCGATGTCGAGCGCGTGCGTCCCCAGCCAGACCTGATGGCTGGCAATACGGCACAGCTCGGTCATGATTACGCGGATGTACTGCGCGCGGGGCGGCGCTTCCACCGCCAGAAGTTTCTCGACTGTCTCGCAGTAGCCCAGCCCATTGGAAACCGCGGCGACGTAATCCATGCGATCGACGTAAGGGTTGAACATCGCATAGGTGCGATTCTCAGCGATCTTCTCCACGCCGCGATGCAGGTATCCGATGATGCATTCGGTGCCCAACACCTTCTCGCCGTCCAGCTTGAGGATGACGCGCAGTACTCCGTGAGTCGACGGATGCTGCGGTCCCATGTTGAGGACCATCTCGGTGGTATCGAGAAAGGTGTCTTGCTTAGTATCGAGGTCGAGCAGGTCGGGTCGGTCAAAGCCGTTGCTCATTGTCCACTCTCGATGCCCAGGTTGATCTGCACCCATTCTTTGTCCTGGAGGAGGATGTCGTAGTCCTTGCGCAAAGGATGGCCATGCCAGCCATCCGGCAACAGGATGCGCTTGAGATCAGGATGGCCGTCAAAGACGATGCCAAACATGTCGAAGACCTCGCGCTCCAGCCAGTTCACTGTGGGCCAGAGGTTGACTGCCGACTGCACATGCTGATCTTCCGCAATCTGCGTCTTGATGCGCACACGATCGTTATGCGGGAACGAATACAGGATGTAGATCAGGTCGAACGGCTGCTCACGCTTGAGCCAGTGCACGGCGGTGACGTCCACGCAGTAGTCATATTGCTCATCGTCGCGCATGCGGCGAAGGATTTCGTAGATGATGCCGCTATCGACGACCAGATACTTTTGCCCGACGTAGGTGCTGGCCTCGCGGATTGCTGAGCCGTATTGCTTTCGCAGGCCGGCAACAAGATCGGAGTTCCACGGTTCGGGTTGCGGTCCAGCCGGCTTTGCGGGAGCCGCCGGCTTGGCTGCGGCCGGAGCAGCCGGCTTGGCCGCGACGGGAGGTGCAGCGGGTTTGGCCGCCTCGGCCGGTTTAGCCTCGGCTTTGGCGGTGACCGCAGGCGGTATGGCTTTGGCTGATTCGGATGTGGCGGGGGATACTTCCGGCGCGACCGGAGGCGCCTTTGGCGCGGCTTCTGCCGCGCCCTCTGGGGAGGGAGAGACGGGTTCGGGCCCCTTGGTTTCCTCGGGCATTCAATGCCTCTCTGGCAGGGTGCTTCCTGCTATCGGGCTGCGGCGCTCGCGTCCCACAACCCACGTCGATTGAGCTAGCTGATGCAACTTCAAGTTGTAGCAGCTTCAGCGGCTCAGCATGACGTGCGAGGGTCACGCCCTGCTGTGATTCCAATCACAAACGGACGTAAGTTTCCCAAATTTTAGGCTTGCTTCGCTGATGTCGTGAGCGACGGGCAATCCTACATGAGGTGGCGCTGCGGGGACAACAAATTAGCAACTGGCAATTAGTGATTAGTAATTAGCCGTTAGCGGTTAGCGGTTAACATTCACAGCAGAATGAAAGGATGCCGGTCGGGGCAGCGCAAGATCGTTTTACAGAAATGAAGGGCCCTTCCACTCGTTGTCCGCCACGGCGCACTCCTCGCTCAAGATGACCGAGACAATGTGTGCCAAGTGCTAACTGCTCGTCGCTCTAGTGATTCTGGTCCGGCGGGAATTGCTGGCCGCCCGGGGTGAGCGTCTGATTGCCGAGCCCGCTCGGCTGCTGTGTGCCGGTGTTTCCTTGGCCGAATGGACTCTGCTGCTGATTCTGCTGGTTCAGTTGCCCGGCGGGCGTGCCAATATTGCTGGTGAAGGCGCTGGGCGAGTAAGGCCCCTTCAGCAAAACATTGGCTTGATCCAGCATGGGGTTGTAGATAAACACCCACTCGTTGTAGGTCTTCTTCTTGTTGTAGATCCTGATGGTCGGATCCTTGCTCTTGCTGGCAACGCCGATGATGGCCCCAGCGCCGAAAGTCTGGTTGGTGGAATTCTGGCTGCCCAAGGCTGTGTTTGAACTGTTCGAACTATCGCCAGAGCCCGAACTGGATCCCGTATCAGAGCTGCTTCCGGTTGTGCTTCCGGTTGTGCTTCCTGTCGTGCTCGACGAACTCTCGGTCGAGGAGGAGCCCTGTGCTGAGGTGCTTCCCGAAGCCGATCCCAGACTCGACCCGGACGTTCCCTGCTGATTGGCGCCCAACTGGCCTTGCTGTGGAGAAAGCGAGAAGGTCGTGCTCTGACTGCCCGCGCCCGACTGAGCGCCTCCGAGGCTCGACGTTCCCAATCCTCCTGGCGCCGTTGGGCTGCCGGATCCGAACGGGGAGTTCGAGGAGCCGGGCGCTTGTAGTCCCTGGCCGCCGAGGGCTGCGGCCGGTGTTCCCGGGCCTCCCGCTCCCACCAGCAAACTGGCTACGTCGGTGTAGTGCAGCAAGGTCCACTTTCCGTCCTTGGTGAGTGGATCCTTATAACGCTTGCGCAGGAAGCGGATATTGTTGGTGTTCTCCAGCTGCTCCATGCTGGTGGGATAACGGCCGAACTTCTTGTAGAACTTCTTGATCGCGCGAGCGTACTCAGTACCGCGATGGATCATTTCCTCTTCGCGGTCGCGTTTCAGCTGCTGGACAATTCGCGGCGCCTCGTAAGTCAGGGCAATGGTCATGAGGGCGACCATCAGCAGAATCGCCAGCAGAAGGTGGCCGGAGTCGCGCCGCCGTCGCGAATTCAGAGGACTCGTTTTGAGGGAATTCGGATTGAAAGACTTCAACATCACTACTGCTTTGAGAGCCACTGCGCTCAGCCTTGTGTCAGGTAGAGCGTCTGGCGATTGTTGGTCAGTACGTCCTCGACCTCAACCGAGTTGGCGTTAATCTTCAGGATGCGATACCGCCGATTGACGATGTCTCCTTCCTTGGCGACGAAAATATCCTCGCCCGAAGCAAAGAAGACGCGCTTGGCGGTGCCGTTCTTGTGCTGGGTATAGCCGTACAGCTTCAAATTGATTGGAGGCGGCGGAGGGGTCGGCGGTGGCCCCGGATTGATCGGTTGTGTGACGACTTTCGGAATCTCCGGAGGCGGCGCCTGGGAGCGAAAGATGTCACGGCCCGAGCCCTTATAGGTCACGTCTTCGCTGGACTTCAGCAAGTCGAAGCGCAGCGTCGGATCAAGCGACTGCGCCAGCAGAGGATGGGACTTGCCGCGGTCAGACGCGCCCTTGTTCCGCACAGTGGCAGCACTGGTGGTGGTCGTCTTGGGCGCAGTTGTGTTGCTCGGGGCCGCCGGAGTTTCGCCGCCTCCGGTAAACGCCCGCACCAACATGAAGATGGCAAACGCAGCAAGCACGGCAGCAAGGATGGTCTTGGTCTTGTTTTCCGTGCCCAGCTTCACGATGCCACCGCCGAGGTGCGCAAATAGGTTTCCAGTTTCAGTTGCAGACGCACGTTGCCTTGCTGCTCGCCGAGCGCCACGCCATCGATCAGAAAGAAGATCTTGTCGCGTTCCAGCGCGTTGATGAACTTCACTTCCTGCAGATAATCACCCGAGAGCGTAATTTCGATATTCAGCTTACGCAAGCCCTCGATCTGGGAGTTCTTATTGTCGTACTTGACGGCCGTCAGATGTACACCGGTGTCGCCGGCGACCTTGCCAAGTTCCTCGGCAATGGAGGAGTACTCGGCCGGAAAGCGCGACGCGTAAAACGTTTTGCTGTCGATGGACGCCTGCTTCAGCTTGTTATCCATCCCGCGCGTCGGCAACACTTCCTTGCGTTTGGCAAGAACCTCCGCCTGCAACTGCTCATATTCTCGCTCACGCGCCGGGCGCGAACGGCCTGCCGGAGAAAAGATGTACACCACGCAAGCGACGATCAATAGCGCCAGTACGGCAACTACCGGCATGGATGCCCGGCGAATTTCGCGCACCGTAGCCATTACTGGTGCCCCTGGTTCTGCGCCGTAGTAGTTGGCTGCGGTTTGGTTGCCATGCCTGCCGACTTCGCCGGAGATGTACTCTTTTGCTCTTCCGGATTTGCCTGGTCCGCTTCGCCGCCCATTGCCGGGACGTATACGGAGGCGATATCGAACTGAATGTTCCCTCCTCCGGCACCCTGGTCCGAGGTGTTCGAGGTAACGTTCTCCGCCACAATCTGGGACGAGCGAAAGCGGCTTGACTGTTCCATGCGCTTCACCAGTTCAACCGCGCGATCGCGCGAGTCGGTAGCCACCACCACGTGGACGACCAGTTCGTTGTTGGGAGTGTAGTCGGGCTTCATGGATACAACATGAATGTTGTACGGCATAATGCGCTCCATCTCCGAGAAGATGCGTGTCCATGAAAGCGACTTGCGTGCAAACAACTCATTGAGAAACTCGGACTGGTCGGCGATGCCGCGGTTGGCCGGCTTGTTCAAGATTGCCTGGGCCTGCGCCTTTTCACCGTTGAGCTCGGCCAGTTCCTGTCTGGCCTGGGCGATCCGGGCGTCGATATCGCGGGTGTGCGAGCGCTGGTAGATGATGTAGCCCACCAACAGCGCCGCGACGATGGCCAACATCGCCACCAATGCCTGCGTGCGCTGCAGGTATTGACGTCCCGCCTCGTAACGTTCGGTCGCGAGATTGATGTTGATGCGCATCAGGAAACCAGGGCCCCCGCTACCCCTGCCAGCGCAAATCGAGAAACATCGGTCACCGCAGCGCCGGCTACAGCAGTGGAAACCAGGTCCTCGACCCTTACCGCCCGGTCGCTGAAGGCTGCCTGCAATGCCTGTCCGGACTGCACGCCAGACACGAGCAAGCGCTCGACCGTGACGCTGTAACGGTCCTCGAAGTAGACCAGGGAAGTATTCACGTCATCCACCAGCGATTCGCCGGTGACTACTGCGCCACCGTTTTCCAGGGCCCGATACAGTAGCAACTGGTTCTGGTCGGCGACGGCGAAGGTGGTGGTACCGCTTTCCACCTTGATCACCATTGTCGGCCGGGCAGCATCGACTGCACCCAAGGCGGCGATCATGGAAGGCATGACCGTGCCCGGATTGTATCCAGCCTCTCGCACCGCAGACTCATATTCCTGCAGGACGGAACGGGGGGTGACAGCAGCGATTATGCGCAGACCCTCTCCCGCCACCTGACGGTCGAATGACACGGCGGATTGATCGACGTCAAAGGGCAGCGACTTCTTCAGGCGAAAACGCACCACGCCTTCAGCATCTTCCGGCTTCTCAGGTAAGGTATCGAACTCAAGAAGCATGATACGTGTGGTCGCATCTGGGATGATGAGCGCCACGTCGCGCGAACGGCCGGCCACGGCGCTGAGCGATTCCCGCAGAGCGGCGACAATGGGCTCGCGCGCGACCAGGTTGGTCTGCTGTATTCCGGGGGCGAGCGCCCCTGCGGGCAGGGCCTGCGCGGTGGCCGACTCCAGCGTCTGCGCCTTGTCGGCGGCGCGCGCTGCAATCACCCGCTCCACGCTTACTTCGCAGGCGACTCGCGGCCGGGGAATGTTGCTGTTCGCCATGGTTAACGGGTCGTTTCGATGAAGGTCACCTTGTTGATCTCTTTCAACGTCGTCAGGCCACGCTTCACTCTATCAAGCGCCGACTCGCGCAGGAAATGCATTCCTTCTTCGCGCGCCGCGCGCCGGATCTCGCTGCTGGGACGCTTGGCCAGAATCATCTCGCGAACGTTGTCGGTCAATTCCAGCAGCTCGTGGATCGCAGTTCGGCCGCGGAAGCCGGTTCCCGAGCATTCGATGCAGCCTTCACCCTCGTAGAATGGCACGCTCCGCCACTCCTCCGGGTTCATGCCACTGGCTTCCAGCTCTTCGTCGGAGTACTTTACCTGTTTCTTGCAGAATTCGCAGATAAGGCGCACCAGCCGCTGCGCCAGAATGCAGTTCAGCGAAGACACGAAGTTGTAGGCCTCAACACCCATGTTGAGGAATCGTCCGATGACGTCCACGACATTGTTAGCGTGGACGGTGGTGAAGACCAGGTGGCCGGTGAGCGCTGCGTTAATGGCGATCTGCGCCGTCTCGGTGTCACGGATTTCGCCCACCATGATCTTGTCGGGATCGTGACGCAGAATCGAGCGCAAGCCGCGCGCGAAGGTCAGGCCTTTCTTTTCATTGACGGGAATCTGCGTGATGCCGACGATCTGGTACTCGACCGGATCCTCAATGGTGATCAGCTTGTCTTCGTCGCTCTTGATCTCATTGAGCGCGGCGTACAGAGTCGTGGTTTTACCGGAACCGGTCGGGCCCGTGACCAACACCATGCCGTACGGCTCTTTAATGTAGCGGCGAAACTTGTGCAGGTCCTCATCGCCGAATCCAACTACGTCGAGCGTGAGCTTGTGAAACTTCTCGCTCATCGACTCCTTGTCGAGCACGCGCAGCACGGCGTCCTCGCCGTGGATCGAGGGCATGATGGAGACGCGGAAGTCGATGGAGCGGGCGTTGTAACGCACGCGGAAGCGGCCATCCTGGGGCACGCGGCGCTCGGAGATATCGAGCTCGCTCATGACCTTGATGCGCGAGATGATGGTCGAGTGGTGCTCCTTGGCAATGGGTTGCATGGCTTGTTGCAACACGCCATCGATGCGGTACTTGATGATGACTGAGTCATCGCGGGTTTCGATGTGAATATCGCTGGCCCGCCGCTGCAGAGCGGTGAAGATCGTAGTCTCGACCAGGCGGATGATGGGGCTGATATCGGTCTCGCTGGTCAGCTTCTCAATCGAGATGGTTTCGTCAGCGTTCTCGTCTTCGCGGATAACATCGAGCGCGAAGTTTTCGCCGGCTTCTTCCAGCACGCGCTGCGACTGCTCGCTCTTCTTCAGCACGTCGCTGATCTGCGTCAACGTTGCCACCCGGGTGATGATGCGGTGCCCGAGATGGAAGCTGATCTCGTCGATCATCATCAACTGGCTGGGATCGGCGATGGCAATTACCAATCGGCCGTCCTGGGTCTCATGCAGGGGGACGAAGTTGTAGCGGAACATGAGGTCCACTTTGATCTTGCGGAACAGCTCATGCTGGATGTGAAAGCTCTTCAGGTCAACGAACTCGCAGCGGTAGCGACGCGCCAGTTCCTGGGCGTGCTCCATCTCATCGCCCGCAGTGAAGACGTTGCCATTACCGCCATTTACGAAGATTGACTTCTTATCGGCCATATTCAGTTTTCAGTTCTCAGTTGTCGGTTGTCAGGCCAGGAATTACCGAGAACTGGCAACTGACTACTGACAGCTGCTTAATGTATCGCTCCTGCGCCGAGGCTGAAGATCGGCAAATAGAGCGAGATGAGCACAAAAGCCACGACCACGCCCATGACCACCAGGATGATTGGCTCAATGAGAGCCATCGCGGTAGCCAGCGCGGTCTGGACATCCTCTTCATAAAACTCGGCCACCGAGTTCAACATCGCGGGCAACGCGCCGGTTGACTCACCGACCTCGATCATCTCGACCGACATCTCGGGGAAAACCTTTTGCGCTTCCAGGCTGCGCGCCAATGCCTGCCCTTCACGGACACGTGCGGTCGCGCCGTCGATGCCGTGTCCAATCAGGCGGCTCTGCATGGACTCGCTGGAAGTTTCCAGCGCTGGAACCAACGGCAAGCCGCCGGAAAGCAATGTCGATAACATACGCGAGAACACCGCTACCTGGTACTTGAGCCAGACACTACCGATCAGCGGAATCCGCAGCTTCACGCGGTCCATCTGGGTGGCCCCGGCATCGCTCTTCATCCACCGCCAGAGGAAGAAACCAGCGATGATCAAGCACAGGGCAACATACGGTGCATACTGCTGGGCGTGGGTCCCGACCGACAGCATCAGCATGGTCATTGCAGGCAACGGAGTATCGAGCTGGCGATACAGGTTGGCAAACTGCGGCACCACATAGGTGATGAGGAAGGTCATCATTACTAACAGCATCGCCACCAGCAGGATGGGATAGACCAGCGATGCGGTCAACTTCTTGCGAAAACTCACTGCCAGCTTCTGGAAGGCAATGTAGCGCCCCATAACTTCTTCCAGATTGCCGCTCTTCTCGCCGGCGAGGATGGTCGTGGTGTAAACCTTGGGAAAACTCTGCTGCGCCTCAAACGCCTGCGAGAGCAGCTCGCCGCCACGTACCCGGTCGCGGACATTCTGCAGCACGGAACGAAAGTACGGGTTGCGCTGCCGCTTCATCAGCAGCTCCAGCGCCTGAATAATCGGCAATCCGGCGTGAATCAGCGTCAAAAACTGCTGATTGAAGATGAGAAACTGCTCGGACTTGATTTTGCGCCGGCGTGGTATCCCTGTCTGACCCGCCAGCAGCCCGCGCGGCTTGACCGAATAGACCAGGTAGCCCTGCTGGGCGAAGCGGTCGCGGATTTCGTTTTCCGAACCGCCCTGCTCCACCTGCTCCAACAGGTGTCCGCGCTCATCGGCTAGTCTGACAGTGTATTCGGCCATGAATTACCCAAAATGGTTGGGTGCTTACGCTAGTCTAGCATCGGAAATAGGGCAACGCTGGCTGGCGGCTAGTGGTCGCAAGCGGGTCCTGCCGATCATCACTCCAAGGTTCCGCTGACGACTTCCACGCCCTGCGGCGGCGTGAAGTGGAACTTGGCGTCTGGTATTTCGACGTTCTCGCGCTGCTGAAGAAAGCGAAATTCCGTAACTGAGCCATCCATCTCCTCGACCATGATGCGTTGGATGGAACCAGTGGGGGTCACTTCCAGCAGGGTGCGTGAAACGCGTTCACTCAGGCCTTTGGGGACCCCCTCGAGCACAACGTCGCCGGAATTTATCGGCTTTTCATTGGCCGCGATGTGCAGATCGTCGAATTCCTTTTCCAGCTTGGCCTTCCCCAACAGGTAGCGCAGGGGCGAGCGCAGGTCGTCGAGCTGCTTCACCGGCATTTGCCTTACCTGGTTTTCACCCGGAACGTAAAACCATGCAGTCTTGCCGTCGACCAGAAACAGCTTGGGACGCGGCTCGGTGTAGTCCCAACGCATACTGCCGGGCTTCTTCAGCAGCAACGTTCCGCTCTCGGTGCGGGAAGCGCCGGGACCGGAATAAATTTCGGTGAACTGGGCTTCCAGGGTGCGAATGTGGTTATAGCGCTGGTCAACGGCGTTGGCGAGGGCGTGGATATCGGTTTGAGCGAAGGCGGCCAAAGACGAGAAGAGGGTGAGGCATGCCAGCCATATCGCCTTTTGGGGGTTAATTTTCATCGAAGGAACTGCAAAACCTTGTCTTCATCCATCTTACCGGGCCTACTCTCATTCCATGCCTCGGACGCTAGTCCTTGTCCTGTTGCTTCAGGCGGTGTGGGCTCTGGGTTCTAGCAAAGGCTTCTGCCCGCAAATGCCCCCCGCCCCTACTCACTTTGTTCCTGCCGAACGTGGCCAAAGTGTGCCGCCGCAGGACGGCGCTGAATACGTAGGCACAATAACCATATTTTCGGTCGTCAGCGACAAGGGTTTTGTCTGTGACGCCAAAGTGCTGCGCGGAATCGATAGCGGGATCGATGAAAATGCGCTGGCCGCCGCTCGCGACTGGCAGTTCGCGCCTGCCCGGAAGGACGGTCGGGCCGTTCCTGCTGTTGCCACATTCGGGGTAAACGTCTGGCGCAAAAACGACGCGTTGTTTTTCCAGCAGACAGGAAAGCCAAGTTCCCAATGACGCGCGCGCAATAAGAGCAAAGCCCTTCGGGTACCGACCTAACTCACGCCCTTCCGGGCTCGCCTTACTGGATCACCGGACTGCTGGCGTCCGCCGGACCAGAGCCGTTGAAATGGATCTCTCCTGATTCGTCCGAGAAGAACCGCCGCTGCCCCGTGGTGCCCACCTGATCAGGAACCGCGGTTACGGTGTAGGACCGGATCGCGCCGTTCACCTTTTCTCCCGGTGTATAGGTAAACGTGTAACCAGTCTTGCGTCCGCTGGCGAGATTGTCGTCGATAGTTTGCTCGCCGCCACTCTGCGCCGTACCGCCCAGGACCGCCAGGGTTTCTGTGAAACCAAGGTCGGGATGGCTGCTGGAATAGATCATCTCTGCGGCATTAATGGCCTTGATGCTGGCCAGGGCCGACGCTTCGTGGGCGGGAATCTGCGCCTTGGTGATCCTCGGAATCGAGAACGCGGCGATGATGAGAATGATGGTTACGACGATGAGCAGTTCGATGAGGGTGAATCCGCGATCCCGATTGCGTCTGCGCATAGAAAACTCCCCTTGCGGGCTGACAGCAAGATTATTGAGCACGCGAATGCGGTTGTCAAAGACGCGTGGCTTCTGCACGCTGAAAAAGCTCTCACTACGGAGAACGCCGAGGTCTTACAAATCAGCTGCTGCAGGTTTGACTGTCAATTAGGCGCACAGGTAAGCCGAACCGCAGATCGATTCGTGGAAAGTCACACCTATTTGGGTCTCAATCAGCAGGCCAGCGAATCGCGGCTGATCTTCAATCCGTTGAGGTTGCCGAGTACGGTCACCGCAATCGCTTCGGGCTTGAACAGTTCCTGCGCCGACTGCTGAACGTCTTCCGCCGTCACGTCCTGAATGCGATTGATGATCTCGTCCATGCCGACAAATCGGTCGTAATACATCTCCTGGCGCGCGAGGTTCGACATGCGGGCGGTCGACGACTCCAGGCTCAGCATCAGGCTCCCTTTGAGCTGATCCTTGCCACGCTTCAGTTCCTCTTCGGAGAGCGCCACCTCCTTGAGGTCGCGGAACTCCCGCAGGACCGACTGCACAACCTTGGGAGCCGACTCTCGAGAGGTACCCGCATAGACCGACAGACATCCGATGTCACGAAACGGATTCAGCTCGGAAAAGATGGAGTACACCAGTCCCTGTTTTTCGCGCACGTTTTGGAACAAACGCGAACTCATCCCGCCACCCAGCAATGTGTTCAGCACGTAGGAGACATATCGCCGGGTATGGCTGATCTCGTAGGACGGCACTCCCAGGCAGATCTGCACCTGCTCCAGCGACTTCTTGTTGCGCAGGGTAATGCGCGACGAGGTCTTCGGCCGGTTGTCGTGCCAGCCGTTCGATCCGGGTTTCAGGTGTTCAAAGCGCTTGCGCAACAGCTCGACAACCTCCTCGTGTTGGATGTTGCCGGCGGCGGAAATAATGAGGTTGCCGGGAACAAACTTGCGAACGTAATCGCCCAGAATTGCTTCCTGATCGAATCGGCGCACCGTTTCCTTGGTACCAAGGATCGGCTTGCCCAGGGGATGGTCCTTGAAGAAGTTCTGGGTAAACAGCTCGTGGACGAGGTAGTCGGGATTGTCCTCGTCCATCTTGATTTCTTCCAGAATCACGCCGCGTTCGCGGGTGATTTCGCCGGGGGCAAACACCGGGTTTAGCACCATGTCGCTCAGGATATCGATGGCCACCGGCAAGTGCTCATCCAGCACCTTCATGTTGAAGCAGACGGTTTCCTTGCCGGTGAAGGCATCCATGTTTCCGCCAATGGAATCCACCTGCCGGGCAATGTCCTCGGCGCTGCGGCTCATGGTTCCCTTGAACACCATGTGCTCAATGAAATGCGAGATCCCGTTGACCGGGGCCTCTTCGTGGCGTGAGCCGGACTTGACCCAAATTCCCAGCGAAACCGAGCGAATATGGTCCATCTGCTCGGTGATAATGGTGAGGCCGTTGGGGAGGACCTCACGACGAATATTGCGAAGTTCTTCTACCATTGCTATTCAAGTGACAAAATACACACAGTGGACAGTGCTCGTTGAAGCCGGAAGGAAATCAACGAACCGTTCGGACTGATGAAGAGAGCGCGTCGGTTTGCTTCGCGCCGGCTTCCAATGAAGTATCGTTGCCGACACGTTAGACCTCGTACCAGGCTGCGAGGATTGATTCAGGCTGACAGAGCTACCCTGAATAGCCTATTAGATGCATGAGCACCCCGCAACATACCGAACTATTGGGCCTTTCGAATCAGCAACTTACTGATATCGTTGAGGGCTTCGGTCAGGCTTCGTACCGGGCGCGGCAGTTATTGGACGGCCTTTATCGGCAAAGGTGGTCGGCTCTTGAGCAGTTCTCCAACTTGCCGAAAAGCTTTCGGCAACAACTCGCAAACTCGGGATACCGGGTTGGGTCACCCGAAATCGAGCGCAGGTTCAGCTCCGCCGATGGGACGGTTCGTTACCTCCTGAAGTTTTCCGATGGCCAGAGCGTAGAGACGGTCTGGATGCCTGAAGGCGATGGCGGGGAGGCGGGCGACGGGTCAGAGGTCGGCGACGCCGAACTGCGCGAGCTGGCGAGCCTCCCGGCACCAGTCGCGGTCCCGAGCGGTTGGCATCGGGCCACTATCTGCGTCTCGAGCCAGGTGGGTTGCGCGGTGGACTGTGCCTTCTGCATGACGGCCCTGCTGGGCCTGAAGAGAAATCTGACCGCTGGGGAGATTGTTGGGCAGATTCTGGCGGTTTTGAACGACCAACAGGTCGAGCTGGAACGCGACCGCATTAACCTGGTCTTTATGGGACAGGGTGAACCCTTCCTGAATTATGACAATTTCATGCAGGCCGTACGTCTGCTGGCAGACGAGGCAGGAATGCCAGCGTCGCGCATGACGGTCTCCACCTCCGGCATCGTGCCGCGAATTGCAGATTTCGGGGACGAGCCGGTGCGTCCCAAGCTGGCAGTCTCGCTTAACGCACCGACGGAAAAGCTCCGCACCGACATCATGCCGATCACAAAGAAGTGGACCATCGAAAAGCTGATGGCGGCCCTGCGAGAGTTTCCTCTGCGCCAGCGCGAGAGGCTGACCTTTGAGTACGTGTTGTTAGCCGGCGTCAATGACGACGCCAGCCATGCCTGCGAACTGGTCGATCTTGTTCGCGGCTTACGGGCCAAGGTCAATCTCATCGCGCTGAATTCCGGCCCGGAAATTCCATTTGCGACGCCCCACCCTGATACCGTCGCTCAGTTTCAAAACATATTGATCAAGGCGGGAATTCCGGCGTTTGTCCGCCGCCCACGCGGACGCGACATCTATGCCGCCTGCGGCCAACTCAAGCACACCACCGAACTTGTCCAATTAGCGTAAAGCTTCGAAGGGGAGCTCTCGGACCTCCTGGCGAAGCTTGATTTCCCTACCCCCGCCAGAATTGTCACGAGACTGACTGAAAAAGCCGATAACTATTTGACTGGCGCGAGACACGGCAATGACAACCGACCTGCGCAACAGAAATACCTTCTCCAGAGTGGACGCGGGGCCTAATCGCAATCTCTGCGGACACGAAGTTGAATGAGAGAAAAGCACGCCGCCTTCGGAAATCTCGTTCCGGTCGCGGGGGATCAGCGTGGCAGCAACGACTAAAGCACATGGGGGATGTGGGCCTCCTGCTCGCACAGGGGCGTTCAACCGGGGCAAGGACTGGTCAGCAGGGTCCAGCCCCGGTTGGGCGTTTTTTGCATCTCGGAGGGGACAGTTTGCGTACTACTATTAACGACACGCTTTCTCAATATGGGGTTTCGGCAATGGACAGAGTGCTTATCGTGGAGGACAGCCGGGCGATGCAGCGCGCCTTAGAGCGGGCGTTCGCCGCGGAGGGCTATCAGGTCGATGTTGCCTCTGACGGGCACGCCGGCCTATCCAGCTTCCGCGAACAGCGTCCCAGCGCCGTACTGCTTGATCTGAAATTGCCCGGCATCCACGGGCGCGAGCTGTGCCGCGAGTTCAAGGCGCTGGCTCCGAACGTGCCTGTCATCGTATTGAGCGCGAATGCCGAGGTCGACGACAAGGTCTTGCTTCTTGAGCTTGGAGCCGACGATTACGTCACCAAGCCGTTTAGCCCAAAGGAGCTGTTAGCGCGCGTGCGGCGCGCCATGCGGCGTACCGAGGCTCCCCCAGCCAAGGACGAGCCCGCAACGCTTTATCGCTTTGCTGAGGTGGAAGTGCGTTGTGAAGCCATGGAGGTCACCCGTTCCGGGCAGAAAGTGACGCTGACCGCGCAGGAGTTCAGGGTGCTCAAATACTTCCTGGAGCACCCGGGCCGGGTTATTTCGCGGGATGATCTGCTCAATCAGGTCTGGGGATATCACAACTACCCGTCGACGCGGACCGTCGACAACCACATTCTTCGGCTACGCCAAAAGCTTGAGGCTGACCCTTCCAACCCCAGGCACTTTCTCACCTTGCACGGAGTAGGGTACAAATTTGTGATGGCGGCCGAGGCAGCCGCATCCTGACGAGGACGAGGCCATCCCAAGACTGACTCTGAGAACGCAACTGCTATTGGCCATGATGGCGATCTTCGCCGCCCTCACGGGCACCAGCCTGTTCGTTGTACGCCAAGCAGTGCGCAGCGAAGTGGCGCGGCAGATCTCGGAAGCAACTGAGTCTTCCGTCGGAGACTTCGTCCGAATCCAGCGTCAACAAAGCGCCGAGTTGGAACGCTCAGCGGCGCTGATTTCCGAATTGCCGATCCTCAAATCACTGATGACCGCGACCGACCGCGCAACTATCCAGGATTCTTCCAGCGAGTTTTTTGAGCTTTCCGACACCGACCTGCTGCTGTTGGCAAGGACAAATGGTGAGGTCGTCGCCGTCCACACAAACGGTTCAAGGATCGGTGACGTCTCCGCGACCAGGCTGCTGCGGGAAGCCTTACAGCGCAGCAACGGAAGCGGTCTCTGGCGCGAGGGCGACGATATCTATCTGGTTGTCACCCGGCCGATCATCGCCGGCGCCGGCGCGGAGAGTAATCCGCTTGGCTACCTGGCAATAGGAAAGCGTATCGACGATTCGGTTGCCAAGCAGTTGGGCAGTTTTGCCGGCAGCGAAGTGTTGCTGACCGCCGGGAACGCCGTGGTGGCGTCAACCCAACCGTTCGACAGCACCGAGCTGGGAAAAATCTATAACGATAAGAGTGAAAGCCGAGATGTATGGCTCGGGGCCCACCATTACGCTATAGCCAGCATGGATCTTCCAGCCACATCGGAACTCCCCATTCGTTGCTATCTGCTGCTGCCTCTGACAGCGTGGGACGCCTTTCTGGGGCGCCTTAATCAGATGATCCTGGTGCTCGGCGCTATTGCCGTTTTCGGCGCCATCGTCCTGGTGCTCTTGATTTCGAGCGCGATTACCGGGCCTCTCGAGTCACTCGTAGCCGCCGTACGTGCACTGGCTGAGGGGAACTATCAGTATGCTCTGCAACCTCGAGGCAGCGCCGAACTGGCGGAACTGGGCAGCGCCTTCAACACCATGCGCCAGCAGTTGCTCGAGTCGCAGCGTAAACAGTTGGAGGCCGAGCGCCTGGCCGCACTAGGGCGGGCGGCGGGATCGATTTCGCACGACCTTCGCCACCAGCTCGCCGCCGTGGTGGCCAATGCGGAGTTCCTCTACAACGTAAACGAACTCAATTTCGACCGCGAAGAGATTTACTCCGAGGTGCGCCGCGGGGCTTCTCAGATGACGGAGCTGATCGACTCGCTGGTGGAGGTCTCCCGCGAGAAGCCCAGCGTTGTCCCAGTACCGGCAGACTTGGGCAAGGTCGTATGCAGGGCCGCCGAGTCGGTTCAGGCTTCGCCCGACTTTCGCGACATCAACATCGAGATACGCGAGCGTGGAACAGCAACAGGAGTGTTTGATCCGCGCAAGCTGGAGCGCGTTTTCTTCAACCTGCTGCTGAACGCCTGCGAGGCGAGCGCCAATAGCAATGTGCCGGTGAGGGTTGAGATTGCGGGCTTTGAAGAGCGCCTGGAGTGCCGAGTCGCTGACAGCGGCAGCGGCGTTCCGGAATCGATTCGTTCCTCTCTGTTCGAGCCGTTTGTTAGTGCAGGAAAGACGAATGGCACCGGGCTAGGGCTGGCAATTGCCAAGAAGATTGTGGAAGACCACGGCGGAGAGATCCTGTTGGAGAAGACTTCGGCGCGAGGGTCGGTTTTCCTGGTGCGACTCCCGCGCAACACTCCGACATTGTCGGAGGATTTGCCTGTGGCAACTCAAGCACGCCAGGTGCCTGCAACCTAACCCGCCGCCTGATTTTCAAGATGGTCCGATAATCCCGCCCATGCTTCTTGACGAGGGTAGATTTCCGGCAAAGGGCCCTACTCCCCAGTATTTCGCGATCAAGTCGATGTACTTGTATCCCGACCCAGTGTTGAACATCACTACCCGGTCGTCCTTGCTGAGAAAGCCACTATCCATCAATTTCTTGTAGGCCACAAGCGCGGCTCCGCCTTCGGGAGCGGCAAAGATCCCTTCATTTGTTGCGAGTTCTTTCACTCCTGCCATCAATTCGTCATCCGTAGCGACAACCGCAGTTCCGCGACTCTTACGAAGGATGTCCAGCAGAATGAAGTCGGCATACGCTTTCGGAACGCGTAAACCTGCGGCGATGGTGTGCGCGTTGGGCCACATCTCGGCAGTATCCTTGTGCTCTTCGAAGGCTTTCACGATCGGCGCACAGCCGGCTGTCTGGACACAGATCATTCGGGGACGGCAACCCGGCGGAATCCAGCCAATCGCCTCCATTTCCTCGAAGGCCTTCCACATCCCAATCAGACCCACACCACCACCCGTGGGATAGATGATAGCGGCGGGCAGCCTCCAGCCGAGCTGTTCGGCCACCTCATAGCCCATGGTTTTCTTGCCCTCGACGCGAAAGGGCTCCTTCATGGTGGAGACGTCAAACCAGCCTTCCTTGTCCTTGCGTTCGGCAACCATGCGGCCGCAGTCGCTGATCAACCCATCGACCAATGTAAGATGCGCTCCCGAGGCTTCGACCTCCAGCCGGTTGGCCAGGGGGACATCTTTAGGCATAAAAATGTACGCGTCGATTCCAGCGGCCGCAGCATACGCCGCAAGCGCCCCGCCAGCGTTGCCAGCCGAAGGCGCGGCAAGCTTCTTCAATCCGTAGTGGCGCGCCATCGTGATCGCCATGCTCATCCCGCGCGCTTTGAAAGACCCGGTGGGATTCAGCCCTTCATCTTTGATCAGTAAGTTGGGATAGCTCCGGCTTTGCAAAAGTGGGGTTAAACCCTCGCCAAGAGTGACGGATTCGACGGCCGGCAGAACCGCTGAGTAACGCCACATGGTTTTGGGGCCAGCAGCTACGCCATCGCGCGATTGCTTATCGTTCCCTATCTGTTGGAGGTCGTAGCGCACATACAGCGGACCGCCATCTTTGGGGCAGACGTTATGAGGTTTGTCGGCGGGAAGCTTTTCGCCGCATTTGCTGCATTCGAGAAAGGCGATTTCAGGCATAGGGGTTAGAGAGCAATTAGCAGTTAGTAGTTCTGCTAATGCTGATCATTCTTTGCGCTTTCGCAAACGGCTGCCGCTCTTGTTCCGCTTCTTGGCCGCGCGCTCGCCGTCCTTCGACCAGTGGCCAAGCCGGTATTCCTGAACATAGTCCGTCGATTTGTCGGAGATTCGCACTTTAAGCTGCCCGTTGGTGTCGCAGGTGTACTCCTCTTCGAACAGGGGACCTTTACCCGGCGCGAAGCTCCGCTCGGGTTGCTGGGGAAGTTCGGATGCGCCGCGTAAGACCGGATCATACGGCACGCGAATCTCGTCCCAGTTGCTGATCTCGCCCTGCGGCTGGCTATTGGCATCAAGGTGCGAACACTCCAGGTAGCGGAAGTGCCCCACATTGTGCACAGGCCGGTAAGTTCGCAGGATGCGCAACGGCTCCTGGCCCTTGGCAGGAAGCTTGCTCCCCCGGGGAAACATCACGTCGAATACGACATTGCGTCCAGCGTCGGCTTCACGCCAAACACCGAAATTCTGCGCGAACTGTTCATGCACCGCACATTCTTCATGCCCAGCAGCACGTATCGCCAAGCCTATCGCGGTCGCCGAGCGCATGTACGCCGAGCGCTTGACCTTTCGCCCAAACTCCTCACGTAGGATGCGCGCCACCGGAGGCAACTCCGATCCCCCGCCAGTCAAATACAGGGTGTCAATGGACTGCTCCGGGCGGGCGCCTATAAGTCTCCCGACAACCGCGCGCGACTCTTCGATCAACGGACGGCAGTGCTCGTAATACTCGTCTACCGGAATCGAAACCTCTTTCCAGGTCGGGCGCACTCTGCCCAGATCCACTGTCACCCTGCGGCTATTCGGGTTCAGCGTCTCTTTCTTTTCGCGACATTCCTCCAGCAAGACAAACCGTTCGGCATCCGACAACGAATCTTGTTCGTTTTCCGATATGCAAGCCTCATCGAGAGCCAATTCCGCGAGAATTTCGTCGAAGTCGTCACCTCCAAAATCGCTGATGCCATCGGAAGCGATGACCGAGTACTCGGCGTCTCCGAGCGTAACCAGAGAGGCGTCGAAGGTTCCGCCGCCAAGGTCATAGACCAGGAGGCCGGCATCTTCACGCATCTTTCGATCAGAACTACTGCCATGAGCAAACTCGATGGCGGCTGCCGAAGGCTCATTCGCCAGACCCAGTACTTCGAAGCCCGCGGCCCGCGCGGTCTCCTCGGTCAGAAACCTTTGATTGCTATTGGAGTTGGCAGGAACGCCAAGCATGGCTTGCAGCTTGGTCCCCTGCTCGACCCCAAGCGTGGACCGCTCCATCAATTCGTGGCGAAGCGAGCTCAGCATCTCGGTGATCAGGAGCGAAAGGTTGAGGGGCTGACCGTCAACTTCGATCTCGGTAGAGGGACCGGCCGTCTTCAGGTCGCGCTTCAGCGAACGCAACAAGGTCCAGCCAGGCTGACCGTGCCGCTCCAGCGCATCCCAACCATAGAGCCGGCGGTGCCTGGAGATGGCCGCCACCGAAGGGAACCAATCGCGGGCTTGCCCGTCCGGTGTTTCGAAGTTCACCAGCGGGTAATTGCCCCGGTCCTCAGCCGCCACCACAATACGCGTCGTACCGAAATCAATACCGAGTCTCACAATGCTGACATTTTACTTGGTGAGGCCGCGGGCTCATCGGAGGAAACCGCATCGCACGTCTGAAATCCGGCCAGATCAACGGACGTGCAGTGCTTCTTTATAGAAGGACTCAAGCCCGTTGAACATGATCTGAATTCCGATGCAGAGCACAATGAAGGCCGACAAACGGATGAGAACGCTCGTACCGGTGCTTCCCAGAAGGTGTTCCAGCTTATCGGCATAGCGGTAGCTCAGGTAGATCGCCAACCCAATCAACATGCTGCCCACTACGGCAGCGAGCGAGGTTAGGATCAACTGAAGGTGGGTTTCGGAATGGGCATTACTGCCTAGAGTGATGGCCACTGCAATGGAACCCGGACCGACGGTCAGCGGCAGGGTGAGCGGGTAGAAGGCCTTGGAGAGAATTTCGGAGCTGTGCCCGGGAGCGTCAGATTGCCGGTCAGCTACGTCAGTGCGACGGTTCAGGATATGCCAACCCGCAACCGTGACCACTAGCCCTCCGCCGAATTGCACGGCGGCGATACTGATTCCGAAGAATTCCAGGATGTAAGAGCCGATGAAAATCGACGCCACCAGCAGCACAATTCCGTTAATGGCGATGCGCAGCGCCATGGTGCGACGTACGTCGCTGCTATACGGAAATGTCATGGTGGCAAAGATGGGCGCCATGCCGACCGGATTGACGATCGGGAACAGCGCCGCGAACACCAGAAGGACATTACGAACAAAGGCTTCCATGCGGTTAGCGGTTCGCCTTGAGCAGTTGCTCAGCGTGCTTGATGGAGGTTTCGGTGAGTTTGGCGCCACTCATCATGCGCGCCAATTCCTCGGCCCGTTCGTGGGCATCGAGCGGCCGCACCGAGGTCTTCGTGCGACCGGATATTTCCTTCTTTTCGATGACGAAGTGCTGATCGGCAAACGACGCGATCTGCGGCAAGTGGGTAACGCACAAGACCTGGGCGCTGCGGGAGAGTTGCTTCAGCTTCTTGCCCACGGCTTCGGCGGCGCGTCCACCAATTCCACTATCGATCTCATCGAAGACGAGAGTACGGTGTGCACCGGATTTCGCGCTGCCATAGTTGCGGCGTAGCCGGCCCGCCGGCCCCGCTTCAATACTGGTCTTCAGTGCAAGCATGACGCGCGACAATTCACCGCCCGAAGCAATCGTCTCTACCGGACCAAGTGGCTCACCCGGGTTAGCAGAAATAAGATACGCCACCTGATCGAAGCCGCTCGGGGTCCAATTCGCTTCTTGATCCGAGCCACCGGTTTCGGCTTTGAAACGCGCCTTCATGGCAAGCTCATTGATTTCGCTCTCCACCATCTTTTCCAATTGCCGGGCCGCGTCGTAGCGCTGCCGCGAAAGGGTTTGGGCCGCTGCGAGATACTGCTCCGCGGCCTTAGTCTGCTCGGTTCGTAACCCGCGCAGGACCTCATCCTTGTTTTCCATCTCGGAGAGCTTGCGCTCCAGTTCTTCACCCAAAGCGACGACCTCTTCCAGCGAAGGACCGTATTTGCGCTTCAGGCGATCGAGTTGCGCCAAGCGATCTTCCACCTCCGCCAGACGCCCGGGGGAGGAGTCGATCCCATCGGCATACGCTCGCAGCGTCTGCGCGATATCTTCGACCGTGATGCGCGCCGAGTCGAGTTGGCTCAACGACTGCCGGAACTGCTCATCAAAGCGCGACAGCTCTTCCAGTTGCCGGGCTGCGCCCCGCATCAAGGCCGCAGCCGAAGCGCTGCTCTCATAGAGAGCGTCATACGCTCCCATAGCGGCGGAATAGACGCGCTCAGCATTGGCCAGCAGGTGTTTTTCAGCGGCCAGCTTCACGTCTTCTTCGGGCTCAAGCCGCGCCTGATCGATTTCCTTCCTCTGGAAGCTCCAAAGATCCAGCAGGCGAAGGCGGTCCTGTTCATCCCGCTCCAAGTCAGCAATGCGCTGCTGTATCTTCCGCCAATGCCCGTAAGCTTCGTGGGTCTTCTGCGTATCGACAGCGGCAAACGCATCGAGCAAAGCCAGACGCGACGCATCGTCGAAGGCCAGAACGGCTTGGTTCTGTGCGTGGATGATCGCTAAGGACGGGGCAAGCTGTTTGAGCACGGCGACCGTGGCCGCTTGATTGTTTACGAAGACGCGACCCTTACCGGTGTTCGCAATCTCGCGGCGAAGGATGAGTTGTGGTTCGTCGGCTGGATCCAGCCCATTAGCAGCGAGCACCTGGTCGAGAGCTTTGGAATCCGCCTCGAAGACAGCGGAAATCACGGCCTTATCGGCTCCATGGCGAACCGATTCGCTGGACGCTTTGTCGCCCAGGAGCAACGCCAGGGCGTCAATGAGGATGGATTTCCCCGCGCCGGTTTCGCCGGTCAACAGGTTAAGCCCCGCCGCGAACTGCACCGCAACGCTTTCGATGACCGCGTAGTTTTCAACTCGCAGTTCCAGCAGCACGTCGCTTTCCGCCTACTTGGGTATGCCGAAGTTTAGCAGGAAATGCCTGGCAGAGCGTCTGTCCTGCTATGCTCATCTGCAACTCAACTGCAGAGAACAAGGCCAAATCTGTGGAGTCCTGGAGAGCGTTCCGCACGGTCGGCTTGATTGTAGCGTCCATCATCGTCTTCCTGCTGGCAACGTGGGCCGTCGCCGCGGTTTACTTTGACTTGCGAGTTGCAGGGCTGCGCATCCCGCTGATACTCGCCTACCTGCTGCTTATCGCGCTTGTATGGCTGCTTTCAGGCCGCTTCACGGCGGCGTTGATAGCCGCAGCGCTGGGCTTTGTGGTGATTTTGGTCTGGTGGGTGAGGTTGACACCTTCCGAGAGTGGAAATTGGCAGCCGGACAACGAAAAGATGGCCTGGGCAGATGTTGACGGCGATCGCGTCACGATACATAACTTCCGCAACTGCAACTACCGCACAGAACAGGACTACACCTGCTCGTGGGAGACCCGCAGCTACGATCTCTCTCATCTCAAGCACCTCGACATCGCCATCACGTGGTGGGGCTCGCCGTGGATTGCGCATCCGATCCTCAGCTTCGATTTCGGCGACGAAGGCCATGTGGCTATGTCGATCGAGACTCGCGACCTGGTGGGGCAGAGCTATTCCGCCGTGCGAGGCTTCTTCAAACAATATGCCCTGACCTACATTGCCGCCGACGAGCGGGACGTGATCCGTCTGCGAACCAACTATCGCAAGGACGAAGAGGTCTACCTTTTTCGTACCACGGCAACGCCGGAGCAGGCCCGCGGCCTGTTTATTCAGTACATTGACCGCATCAACGACCTACATCGTCGTCCCGAGTGGTACAACGCCCTGACCAACAACTGCACCACTAACATCGCGGTGTCGGCGGCGGCAAGCCAGGACCGGCATCCCAAATGGGACTGGCGCATGCTGTTGAACGGCAGGGGCGACGAGATGATGTACGAAAGAGGCCAGTTGATAACCGACGGCCTGGGGCTGCCGGAGCTGAAAGCGCGCGCTCACATCAACGATGCTGCACGGGCGGCCAACGACGATCCCAATTTTTCGACGCGTATTCGCGAAAACCGCCCGGGATTCGGCGATACGACTAGTGGGGGGACTCGGTGAAGATCAGGAAGTAGTCCACGTTGTCGTCCTTCACCAGGCTATCCTTCTCATCTTTCAGTTCATAGCCTGCCTGCCGCATCTCCGTCTCTACGACACTTTTTTCGACGCCATGATTGGCTCCGTCGCCATTCCGGTCGATGATTCCAATCCGAGCGCCGCGATGCAATGCCGGCCGCAGGTTGCGCATCAGCGCGACTGGGTCGGCAACTTCGTGATAGGTCTTCAGCAGGAGGACAGCGTCAACGCTGGCGGAAGGAAGCAGCGGGTTGTCCGGCTTACTGAGGACCGTCTTCACATTGGGCAATTTGTCCCGGGTGATCCGCTCATTGATGTATTTGATTGCCTCGGGATTTATGTCGACCGCATACACCGTGCCACCTGGGGCGACTGCCTGCGCAGCGTGCACGGTGAACCAGCCCGAGCCTGCGCCGATGTCAGCAACGTTCTTGCCGGGCGCAATCGCAAGTGCATCCATGACCTGATCGATGTGCAGCCGCTGTTCGCGGCCCGGCGAATCAAAGACTGAAAGGTCCCCGGTATAAGGCGGGCTGGTCTTTCGCTGGTGCGAAGCCGTCCACTGGGCCGCCACCGTCACCAGACCTATCAAAACGAACCACCACAAGCGTGACCGGAGGACGCCGAGCTTCATGCGCATATTGTCGCAGTGATCGGCAGGAATTCCCACCCGGCAAAGCTAAATATGACCGATGATACAGAAACGAGCGCGCCGGATCAGCATTGCCTCCTCCTCCATGCCGTTTTGGGCTTCTCCCGCCACGGTTCCCCCCAGGCGCTATGACATTCAGCCGCCTTTCTGCGATACTCTGATTCCAGCAGTTCTTCCAGCTAGCGTGGCCTTTTCGCAAGTTGGAGCACTGCCATATCGTTGCCTGTGTCCTGGGCAACTGAATGCAGTTGGGAATCCCATGAATTTGCGAAAAGCTGTGTTTCTCGTGGTGGCCGCCGGGTGTTTGGCGGCGGGACTTTCAGGATGCGGCAAAGGCACGGTTCCGATAACGGTCATGCCGCTGAGCGTTGCTAATAGCTCTCTACCCGTCGCGGTTGTTAACAAGAGCTATAGCACGACGCTTACGGCCAACGGCGGCCTGGGGCCGTTTAGTTGGGCGATCATCAGCGGCAGCTTGCCCTCCGGCATAACCATGAGCACCAGCGGCGTTTTCAGCGGAACCGCTACGTCAACGAGCTCGTCGGACATAACGGTTCAGGTAACGGATTCTCAGACGCCAGTCCCGGCGGTGGCAACGGCTGCGCTTACGCTCAAGGTAAATAATCCGCTGAGCATCACCACGACGAGTCTGAAACTGGCGTCAGTCAACGTGCCCTATCAGGTCGCCATAAAGGCAGATGGCGGATCTCAGCCTTACACCTGGTCGGTAGTCTCCGGCTCGCTTCCGGACGGCCTCACGCTTGACCCGAGCTTCGGCGTGATCTATGGAACACCGAAAGCCAAGGGGACTTCCAACTTTACCGTGCAGGTTGCGGACGGCGAAACCCCTCCGGTCATGGTGCAACAGGCGCTGGAGCTGACGGTTGGGGGCCCCAACGCCCGCTTCAGTGGTAGTTACGTCTTCTACTTCCGCGGATTCAATAATGGCAAGTTGGTATTGCAGGCCGGTAGTTTGGTTTCCGATGGCATGGGGAACGTCACCAGCGGCATTACCGACATCATGGCCACGAGCGGCACGAATACCGGTGTTTCTGTGACTGGAACCTACACCGTCGACGATACCGGCCACGGTACCATGTCGCTGAGTTTCGGGCATAACGGCTCCGCCGGTTCCGGAACCTACCAGATTGCCAGCACGATTTCCGGTTACTTCTCCTTCATCGAAAACGGCGATGGCCAGACCACGCAGTACGGCAGCGGCATTCTGGCAAGCCAGACGAATGTAGTCACGGACCTCACAAACTTGAAGGGCAATTGGGTGTTCGGGGGATACGGGGCTGACTCTTCGGACAATCGATACGCTGCCGTTGGCGGGTTGGACCTCCAGCCAAACTCAGCGGGAACCAGCGCCTCCGTGGGAAGCGGAGTGCTCGATTCCAACGATCACGGCTCGGTGAGTAATAGCAATAGTTTCACCGGCAATTTCACGCTTCCTGACTCGACCACAGGACGGGGAAGCATGTCTCTCACCGCGGGCTCCACTACGACGCAATACTCAACCTATTTCATCGACAGTGCAAACTTCGTGATCATCGGCACCAATCCGGTCACGACCTCGACCCCTCTCATTCTGTACACGATGGTTAAACAGACTACCTTCCTGCATATCGACAACACAATCCTCAACGGCAACGGCATAACCGAACTCACCGCTGCGCCCTCGCCGAATGGCACGCCGGTTTCGGAGGCGGCATTAGGCCTGTTCTCATTCGATGGCCAGGGTAATTTCTGGGCGACCCTCGATGACAACAGTGGCGGAAAGCTCACCCAGAACAAGCCTTCGGGAACCTACTCGGTCACCGACAATGGGCGTACTACCTTCACAGGGTTAGATACGGCACCCATCTTCTACATTGCGAATACCGATCGCGGCTACTATCTGGGAACGGACGCCAACGTTACGTATGGAGAGATGGAACAGCAACGGCCTCCGCAGATGAACAACGCGTCACTTGTCAACGCCAACTCCGGAGGCTCGATCATCGCTCCGGCGGTAGCGGAGGAAACCGTCGAGGTTGACAGTTTCAATGCGGACGGCAAGACGCCAGGGCACTTGACCGGGACCTACGACACCAGCGGCCCGGGTGGGCCCATGATGGGGCTGACGTTCAACGCGACGTACACCGTGGAGTCAAGTTCCTGCACGAATACAGGAACCACGTTCAACACTTGTGGACGTTTCCCGATTCTCGATGCCAACAACAACCAGATTGGCATCGGATACATCATCGCCTCACTGTCTCCGCAGAGGACCGTCATCATGACGACCAATGCTCAGCCGGTGATCAACGCAATCGAGCAGTAGCGGGCAAGGTGCAGTGCGTGCCGGGCACTGAGAAGCATGCCCGGCACAACGTCTGGCGATGTGGCAGTGCGAACTTATCGCGACGCTATCGTCGGCTTGATGGTCAGGGGGGCCTCAATGGTACCGATCTTCCCGAAGAGGCGATCTAAAACGCCCACTTTCAGTTGATATCTGCCTGGCTTTAGCTTAGCTGCTCTTGGAGTCGCAAGCTGTTTTCAGCCGAACCTGCATCTCTGCTGAGTGCAGTGTTTGTCGGTAGAATCCCCACTGCGTTTCCCTGTCCCGGCTAGCTCTCCGTATTAATCGTCTCCCGATACCGTCACGCCCGACGGTTCTGGGGTGGACAGCACTCCGGCCGGAATCTCCTGGTCCTTGTATTGCAACTGGTAAAGCTTCCAGTAGATTCCCCGCTGTGTCAGCAACTGCTGATGCGAACCGATCTCCCGCACCCGTCCTTTGTGCAGAACGACAATCTTGTCAGCGCGCTGGATGGTGCTCAGGCGGTGGGCGATCACGATCGAGGTGCGCCCTTCCACCATGCGAGTCAGCGCCTCGCGCACGCGGAACTCGGTTTCGGTGTCAACACTCGAGGTGGCTTCGTCGAGAATGAGAATCCTGGGATCATGCGCCAGGGCGCGGGCGAATGAAATGAGCTGCTTCTGGCCTGTTGATAATGTGCTGCCGCGCTCGCGCACCTCTTCGGCGAAGCCGCCGGGGAGGGAGCGAATGAAATCAGCCACGTTCACCTGCTCCGCCGCATTTTCGATGGACTCGTCCTCGATCCACCGCGAGCCCAGACGAATGTTGTCCGCCACCGTTCCCGAGAAGAGAAATGGATCCTGCAGCACGACTCCAAAGCGGCGGCGCAAGTCGGCCAGGTCCATATCCCGAACATCGACGCCGTCAATGCGCACCGCCCCACGTTGCACATCGTAGAACCGCAGCAGCAGCGAGATGATGGTGGTCTTGCCTGCGCCGGTGTGTCCCACGAATGCAGCCGTCTCCCCCGGTTCGATGGAGAACGACACATCGCGCAGTACCCAGTCAAATTCGTCCTGGCGGCCGGACGCGACTGGCTTCAGCTTTTCGCCCTTGTTTGCCGCCTCCTCGGCTGCCTGCTCCATGGTGCGGTAAGCAAACCAGACATGATCGAACTCGATAAGCCCGGGACCCTCGGGTACCTTGGGGCGAACAGGGGTAACGATTTCAGCAGGCGTGTCGAGCAGCTTGAACACTCGCTCGCTCGAAGCCATGGCGGATTGCAGAATATTGTATTTTTCGCTGAGATCCTGAATCGGCCGGAAAAAGCGCTGCGCGTACTGAATGAACGCCACAAGAACGCCGAGCGTCGCCGCCTGTCGGATCACCTGACCGCCGCCAAACCAGATCACGCTGGCGATTGCGATGGCGGAAAGCACTTCGACGACCGGGTAGTAAATGGCGTGCGCCATGATCGCATCTTTGTAAGCGTCCATGTGCACCCGGTTGATGTCCTTAAAGCGCTCGTAGGACCGCTTCTCGCGGTTGAATAACTGCAGCACCACTATGCCGGTAACGTGTTCCTGCAGATACGCATTGATGCGCGCTATGGCCACGCGAATACGGCGATAGCTATCCCGCACCGCTTTGCGGAACAGGCTGGTCGCAAAGAAGATGACCGGCAACACGGCGAACGTGATCAGGGCGAGCCGCCAGCTCATGTTGAGCATGATCACCACGATCCCGATGAGTACGAAAATGTCTTCGAAGATGGCGACCACGCCGGCGGTGAACATCTCGTTCAGCGCGTCCACGTCAGTGGTCACGCGCGTCACCAGCCGCCCCACGGGATTGCGATCGTAGAACGCGACGTGCAGCCGCTGCAGATGGCGGAAGATCTGGCTGCGCAGGTCAAACATGACCTTTTGCCCGGTCCACTGCATTACGTAGGTCTGCACGAACTCCAGCACGAAGCTGAACAGCAGGATTCCAACATACATTGCCGCAATCTGCGCAATGCCACGCATCGGATTGTTGCTGAGGATCGGGTCGAGAAGCGAGTGTGCTTCCGTACGGCTGGCAAGGTACTTGTCGACGGCAACCTTAGTAAGGTAGGGACCGACCACGTCAGCAGCGGCTTTCAGCACGATCGCGACAAGGGCGCCGACCACCTGCCAGCGGTAGGGCCGCAGATAACCTAGCAGCCGCTTCATCAGCCGGCTGTCGTACGCCTTACCTAAGATTTCTTCTTCGTGAATGGAAGCCATTTTCCCAGAACAATATTCTAGCGGGTGCGTAGATATAGACGAGACGGAGCAGTAAGCGGATGGAAAAGCTGGATCGGTGCGATGATGGTCGCCGCGAGAGCGCAACCGTTAGCTGCCGCACCGGAAGCTATTTCTTCTTTTTCTTATTGTTCTTCTCATTCTTGCCGTTATCGCTCTTGATCACGCGCAGATTGTTGATGACCCCGAAGGTCCCGGGAACCTGGCTGGCCCGCACTCCGGCATAGTTCTTGTCAGACTCGGAATCGACCACTCCGTCGAGAGTAATGTGGGCGTTCCTGACGATGATGTGGATCGGTGGCACGGCCATATTGCCGTATTTGAACAACGGCCCAAAACTGTAGATGGAGTTATAGACTTCGCGACGGATGCGGTTGTCCATATCGCTTGGCGGCAGGATCTCGATCTTGTTGACCACCTTCTCCACGCCCTCAATGTGCTTCACTGCATTTTCTGCGCCGGATTTAGTCACCGCCTGTACCACCTGCCCGTTGAGGGTCACTGTCCGGCCGTTGAGGGAAAATTCGAGGTTATCGAAGACGTTGTAGTAGGGCAGCATCACGAGTTTGTGCCGCACTTCGTTGATGAGGCGCGCCTCCGCCTCCGGGCTGAGCGTTTCGTCGGCAGATTGCGCTGACTGTTCTTGCGAACCGTTCTGTTGTGCCTGAGCGGCCGGTGGGTTCTGTGGCAGAGGGCTTGCTGTAAGAAAAGTGCCAATCGCGGCCAGGAACAGCATCGCCAGACAGTGGAAGCTACGCATCTCTCCTCCTGCTAAGTGAGTAGAACTTTACCTCATGCCGCGCGGCTACGCGAACTCAAGAACCGAATTTTTGGGACGGATGAGAGGCACGCCGTCGGCGCCGTGCCTCTTGAGAAACGAGATGTGCGTTGGCTATCGTACGGTGAGCACCGGGCATGGCGCCTGCCGCACCAGATCGTAGGCCGTCTGCGAGCGGAGGTGATCGAGGAGCCCAGGATAGGTGTGCACGCCAACGACCATCATGTCAGCCTCAAACTCTGAGGCGGCGTCGAGCACTGTGGGCACGGCCCTTCCCAGTCGAGCGACGAACTGAACCTGACCTGGCTTCGCCTCGCACTGGACCAATTCCTGCAGGCTCTGCTCCACGGTGTGCTTCAGGCACTCGAGGTCGGCCAGGGCTCCGCCTTTCGCGTCTTCGATGGCATGGATCAGCAGCAGGTCAGCGTGGTGCTCACGCGCCAGAGCACAGGCATACCTGGCCGAGTGCTGCGACGCAGCGGTGAAGTCCACGGGAACCAGCAGCCGCCTGGGACCGGATGGATGCAGATGCCGAGCCTGTGGCCCAACGGTCAGGACTGGTATATCGGAGTGGCGAAAGATGCTCTCCGCCACGGATCCAAGCAGAGCCTTGCTGAAACCCTTCCGGCCATGCGTTCCCACGACTATGAGATCGATGTGCTTGTCGCGGGCGGTTGCGAGGATGGAGTCGGCCACGTCGCCTTCGCTGATCAGAAGGTCGTAGTCCTTGCCTTGCTCCCGCGAATATTGTTGGCGCAGTTGCTCGTCAAGCTTGTGCATATCGCGCTTCGCCACATCGCGCGCAGCGGCATAGGCCTCGAATCCCGCCAGCGCAAACTCGGTTTGCGGAAGCACATAAAGTATATAGGTGTGCGCCCCGTAGGCATGACAGAAGTTCATACCGGCGTGCAGGATTTCCGAAGAGGCACGGGAAAAGTCGGTGGCGATCAGCACATTCTGGATGCTGACGCCCGTCGTCTTTGGCATTGCGGTAGCCATGGCTCGCTACCATTCTCCCCACGCGGTGGGGTATCCATGGAGCGGCAAGCTGAGCGTCAAGGATTAAGGACAGTCGATGTCCGCGTGCAGCTCCCACTCGCCCTTGCTACTTACATATGTAACGCCTTAACGCGAATGCTGGCTGTGACGTAAATCACTTCAGAGTGAATCGGCATTAGAGTCCGGCGTCTGGCCTGTGGTACGCCCGAAACACGAAGAGCTTCAGCCGCTGTGCCCACAACCCGGATCACAGAGGCTGAAGCCCGAACAGCAGAAGGCCATTGTTCGATCAAAAACTGCCCTCACGCGGCGGTGGCGGTGTTCCTATGCCGCCTTTGCCGTCAGCCGCCGCACTGCCATCGACACCATCAGGCGTGACACGCCGGTGACGATGAAGCTGATGCCGAACAGCGTACCCATCACCCACTCGGTATTGGCCGGCCAGTGAATGTAGATCAGGATGCCCAGCAGGACGGTCACAATGGCGTCAAACAGCACCCATCCCCAGCCGGGGGCCGGGCGCATCCTGAAGGCCAGGATGAAGGCGAAGATGCCGTATACCACCAGGAATGAGCCCACCAGCAGAGTAATGGCCAGCAGACCGCCGAGAGGATGCATCAGCAGGTAGATGCCCGCGATGATGTAGATAATTCCCAGCAGCACCTCCAGCCAGCGATGCCTGGCCTCATGGCTGAAAGCGTAGAAGAGTTGCGCGCCGCCATTGAAGATCGCCATCCAACCTACGACGATCACCACCACCAGACCTGCTTCCAGTGGCGCAAAGATGGCGATCATGCCAGCGATGACCATCAGGATTCCCAGAGCAATCGACCAGCCCGACGCACGCCGGACACCACCTATGATTCCCTCTGCCATGACTTCCTCCTGTGCTCGGCACACCAATAGCTGCTTGTTGCGCCGAGTGCACTTAGATTTCTACATACGGTTGAACTAGACAGCGAGCTTGAGGCGAGTACGGCACCAATTCTCTTGATTTACACCGTTCTGTCAACGATTTAATGCGGCCTCCGCCAACGACGTCCGGTCAACGGTGTCGAACTTCCGCATGTCGAAGGCCACCTTTCTGCCCTTGGTTTCGACGATGAGAAATGCATTGGCGAAGCGTGTGCCCCAGAGCAGTTCGTCCGGCACATAGGACGTCCGCTGGTTCACGGTGGCAGCCACCGTTTCGTCCAAGCCGCTCAGCAACACGATGAACTCTGCCTGGCTCTCGCGCAGCGAATCCGCCGTTTCACCATACACGGGGCTGTCCTCGTCAATGGGATGGACCACCGTCCAGGTAAGCGGCAGAAACGTGACCTGCCCGCGTTCCAGAGGAAGGGGGTAATACCGCCGGGTGCGCACGCCATCCACCATTTCGAATCGGGTAAACAATATCTTGGCGGCCACCTCGATCAGTTCATTCCGGCGGGCATTGGCGACGCGGAACTCAAATGCCGTTCTATCGCGATATGGAGCAATCAGTGCGTGGCGGCTGAACAGCATTCTGGCCGTGGGCCGCGAGAAGCGCGCGAACAGCAGCCCGGTTACGATGGCAAAGCCCAGCAGTCCAACCAGCGCCTCCAACGTCACCAACGCATTGGCCGCCAGTCCGATCGGCACCACCTGCCCGTAGCCGATGGTGGAAAGCGTCTGCACACTGAAGAAGAACGCACGCAGGAAAGTGTGGCTCTGCATCCCGGCGGTGTCACTGCCCAACGCCCCGGGGCCGCAGGAAAGGTAGGCCCAGGCGAATGCCATGTTCGCCAGCAGATAGGCTCCCGCGGTGATCCCGAAGAACAGCCACCAGGGAATCGTCAGCATGAAGTGGTAGGGGCTGAAAGACTTCCAGAAGGCAAGGCCGCGGCGTTGCACGTTGAAGCTGCCATCGCGGTTGACCAGCCGGGCCCGGCTTTCGCGGGAGACGACGGAGCCGAATCCCAGATCGCGCAGGTCCTGCTCATTCACTGTAGGAGGGGTATTTCTGGCGGCCATGAGCAATTCGATTCTAGCGGGCTGACTGTGGATGCGGGTTTGGTTGAGCCCTGAAACTCAAACTTCAATACTCCCCAGGCTCGCGCACCCCTGTGACTCGTGACTTATCCGAATTCGCCGGCCACCTTTGCGGTCCCTCCCTGCTCTGAGTGTCCCCTATGCCGACTTCCTGAGATGATCGTGACGATCCACCACCAGTACCTGGCAGTGCTCCTGGTCGAAACGGACCCTTTTGTGGTGGTCGCATTCGTCGCACAGCCAGACGACCTTCTGCTTTACGTGTTCAGGCAGGCCCCAGCTCTGCGGGTTCTTCACTTGTAGGGTGTAGATTCTTCCGGTTCCCAGGCGCTTAAATTCAGAGTCGCAATTCGGATTGGCACATTTACCCAACATGGCACTACTCATCCATTTGGATTGGATGCAGGGCAAGAATCTCACGGCCACCTGCGCCTCGCGGTATGCTGTGGCTTCTGCGTGTAGGATTGCGTTGGCTTGCGCAATCATCAACTCTGGCCATGTACGTGCATCTAAGGGCAAGGCTCATAGCGCCCCGAAGGAGAACACCGTGAGACGAGTCGTTCTTCCGGGTAGGCCCCATCCGCTGGGGGCCACCTGGGACGGAACAGGGGTGAACTTCGCCCTGTACTCCGAAAACGCCACCAGGATCGACCTGTGCCTGTACGACAGTCGCACCCGACGTGAGGTCGACCGCATCGCCGTTTCGGAGCAGACGGCTTTCGTCTGGCACTGCTACGTTGCCGGATTGCAGCCCGGCCAACTCTATGGCTACCGGGCACATGGCCCATGGGACCCGAGCGCCGGCCTGCGATTCAACCCCACCAAGTTACTGGTCGACCCCTACGCGCGCGCCATCGACGGTCACATCGACTGGCAAAAACCGATCTTCCCCTACCGATTGGGTGGCGACAACGCCGACTTGCACATGGATCGCCGGGACAGTGCCGCTGGAATGCCCAAGTGCGTTGTGGCAAATCCCTACTTTGATTGGGAGCAGGACCATCCTCCGCGTACTCCACTTAGCGACTCGGTGATCTACGAAATGCATGTGCGAGGCTTCAGCAAGCTCCATCCCATGGTTCCCGAGAGCCTGCGGGGAACCTACGCGGCACTGACCTTCCCGTCAGCTTTGAAATACCTGAAGAGGCTCGGCATCACCGCGGTCGAACTGATGCCTGTACACCAGTTCGTCCACGACAAGATTCTGGTCGATCGAGGACTGCGCAATTACTGGGGCTACAACACACTCAACTACTTCAGTCCGGAGCCGCATTACTCGTCGGGGAGCGCTACCGGCGCCCAGGTAGCGGAATTCAAGGCGATGGTGAAGGCGCTGCACCGTGAGGGGATCGAGATCATCCTCGATGTGGTCTACAACCACACCGCCGAGGGCAATCATCTGGGGCCCATGCTGAGTTTTCGGGGCATCGATAATCCCACCTACTACAAGCTGGTGCCAAACCAGCCGCGGTATTACATGGACTACACCGGCACCGGCAACAGCCTGAATGTGCGCCATCCGCAGGTGCTGAAGCTCATCATGGACAGCCTGCGGTATTGGATCACCGAGATGCATGTCGACGGTTTCCGGTTTGATCTGGCGGCAACGCTGGCGCGTGAATTGCACGACGTCGATCGGCTCGCCGCATTCTTCGACATCATCCATCAGGATCCGATCATCTCGCAGGTCAAGCTGATCGCCGAACCCTGGGATGTGGGCAGCGGCGGATACCAGGTCGGCAACTTTCCAGTGCTGTGGGCAGAGTGGAACGGCAAATATCGGGATACCGTGCGCCGTTACTGGAAGGGCGATGAGGGCCAGCTTTCGGACCTGGCGTATCGCCTCACCGGCAGCAGCGATCTCTACCAGAACGATGGTCGCAAGCCATCCGCCAGCATCAACTTTGTGGTCGCCCATGACGGATTTACGCTTGCCGATCTGGTGAGCTACAACGACAAGCACAACGAGGCCAACGGCGAAAACAACCAGGACGGGGCCAATGACAACCACTCCTGGAACATGGGGGCCGAAGGTCCGACCGACGATCCGAGCATCAATCGCAAGCGCGAGGTGCAGCAACGCAATTTGCTGGCAACCCTATTCCTCTCTCAAGGTGTCCCTATGCTCTGCGGCGGAGATGAGATTGGCCGCACACAACACGGCAACAACAATGCGTACTGCCAGGACAACGAGATCAGCTGGTACGACTGGAATCTTAGTG
The DNA here is from genome assembly GCA_963747055.1 of uncultured Acidobacteriaceae bacterium. Taxonomy (GTDB): domain Bacteria; phylum Acidobacteriota; class Terriglobia; order Terriglobales; family Acidobacteriaceae; genus CAVVDY01. Next base: position 400,179 of record CAVVDY010000011.1, read on the forward strand.
CTCGCCAGCAAAGACTGCTGGAATTCACCCGCCAACTAATTGCCCTGCGCATGACCCATCCCAACTTGCGGCGGCGCAAGTTCTTCCAGGACCGCGAGGTACGCCATTCATCACTGAAGGACATCGGCTGGTACGGCAGCAACGGTGAGGAAATGACACAAGAGCAATGGGGAGAGCGGTGGATGCGCAGTATTGCAATTCTGTACAACGGCAACACCCTCGGCGAAGTCGACGAGATGGGCCAGACGATCAAGGATGATTCATTCCTGATACTGCTGAACTCCCATCATGAGCGCGTAGACTACACGCTGCCTTCGTCACCTGGTGGGCGTGGTTGGATGCTGATCATGGACACCCACGACCTCGGGCAGCCGTTCAAGAACGAGAAGATGAAGGGGCACATGGAGGTACAAGGCCGGTCGATGGCGTTGCTGATGGAAGACGGCGAACTTGAGGATGGACCAGCGCCTGAGACCCCGAATACCGGAGCTTATGCCTCAGGTGCAGAGAATCCTCCGGGTGAACAGGCCCGGGAAGTGGACAATCCCATTGCTGTTTCTCGGGCTGGACCTTCGGCGGAGTAACGCGACCACGTCAATACCCCGCACGTTCCTAAAATCCACGAAGAAGGGCCAACCGGATTGGATCGCAGTCAGGATCCGACTTTCTTCTCGGCCAGGGGCCGGGAAAAAGCCATCGTCGGATTGTGCGAGTAAATCTGTAAGACCTTGCGATAGTAGTCCATGGCGTTCTTCTGGTCGCCCGACTTTTCATAGGCTTGGGCGATCAGCACCAGAATGAAAGGATCCTTCTGGTTAGCCTTTTCCAGATCATGAATGGCCGCGGTGTAGTCGCCTCCGTAGAACTCCACGTAGCCTTCAAGATACGGGACGAACTGCTGCTGCTCAGGATTGCTCCCCTTGTCGATAATCGATTTGGCAGCGGCGGCAAGGTGCCGGGCCTCGGCGTTGTTTCCCTTCCGTGCGGCGATGCGCGCCTGCGCGTTCTGCCAGCGGAAGTTCCACAAGTCTTTCTCCGCGTCGGTCAGTTTGGGATTGCGCATCGCGGTCTCGTGCCCTTTCTCGTACCACTTGTAGGCGTTGTCGAGATCGCCGCTCTCCAGGTAGATTCGTGCCAGCTCGTCGGCAATGCCTGCCGCGCCGTTGAAGTCATTGGCGGCCATTTGAATCCGGAAGGCCTGTTCCTCGTACTTGGCAGCCTGGTCGGCATCCTTCGTGAAGGCATAGGAAACGGCCATGGTGCGCAGGGCACGGACCTTGCCACTGCTCGGAGCCATGTCAATGGCGTTGCGAATGTTTTGCCGTGCGGCGGTGTAATCGCCTTTCAGGTCAAGGGCAGCCCCGATGCCGAGATAGGCCTCCCACGTACCTGCATTGGCCTGAAGCGCATTCTTGTAGAACGAGATGGCATCGTCGAGCTTGCCCTCGCTGATAAATTTCTGCCCGGGCGCCATAGGATTGGTAGCGCCCGCCGGAGCCTGTGAAGGCGCCTGAGCGGCAGCAGACAACGTTGCCAGAAGAACCAACGTCACAACCAGAGCTGAGAAAGGTCGATGCGTCATAGCGGGCGTCATTATTGCACGTAGCGACTCAGTGCGACAAACGTGCCGCCCGCGGCTCAAACCCGGTTTTCTCTGCCTTGACGCTGATTCCAGCGCAAAATCCTGCCTCCTCTGCCGGCCTCCTAGGGTCGCCGCGATGCCGAACCAGCGTGGATAATTTTTCACATTGGGCGGTGCGGGCATCACCCCGCGAAAAGCTACAATCTCCATAAGCTGAAAGCGCAAAGCCCACTTGTTTCGTGGCTGCTGTGCAATCATCAGAAGGACGGACTAGCGCATGGCGATCGGCACTTCTAAAAAGGGCGTTATAGGCATTTTGACTGGGGGCGGTGACGTTCCGGGACTCAATCCGGCGATCCGAGCCGTCACCTTCCGCGCAATTGGAGAGGGCTACGATGTAATTGGCCTGCGCAGGGGGTGGGGTGGACTGGTCAACATCGTGCGCGATGAGCGGTATGACAACAGCAACAATTTCCAGGTACTGACGCAGGAGATCGTCGACCGCATGGGCCGCACTGGCGGAACCTTCCTGCACACTTCTCGCACCAACCCCAGCAGGGTCAGCAAGGCTGATGTTCCCGAGCACCTGCAGGGCACCTATAACGACGAGAAGAACGACCTCACGCCCGAGGTGCTCAAGAGCCTGGAGTGGCTGGGCATCGACTATCTGATTCCTATCGGCGGCGACGATACGCTCAGCTACGGCGTGCGCCTGCACAAAGAGGGCCTCAAGGTCATTGCCATTCCCAAGACCATGGACAACGACGTTCCGGGAACTGACTATTGCATCGGTTTCAGCACCTGTGTCACGCGCACCATTGAGCTGACCAATCGACTACGCACCTCAGCCGGGTCGCATGAGCGCATCCTGGCGCTTGAGGTTTTTGGACGCTATGCCGGATTCAGTGCCATGGTGCCTACCCTGGCCGGCGCTGCCCACCGCTGCGTCATCCCTGAGTACAGATTCAATCTCGACCGGCTTACCGAACTCCTGGTGCTGGACCGCCGCAGAAATCCCAGCCATTATGCAATTGTTCTGGTCTCGGAAGGCGCCACGGTCGAGGGCGGGCACATGATGTTTGAGGACGAAACCACCGACGCTTTTGGACACAAGAAGCTGGGAGGCATCGGCGAGCTGGTTGCCCGGGAATTGAAAACCCGCTCAGCCAAGTACAACAATGGCAAAAGCATCAACATCATCAATCAGAACCTCGGCTATTTGGTGCGCTCCGGCGATCCCGACGCGATTGATTCGGTTGTGCCTATGGCCTACGGCAACCTGGCGCTGGACCTGCTGCTGAGCAAGGATTTCGGCAAGCTGGTGGTTCTGCAGAACGGGCGTTACCATAGCATTCCGGTGGAGATCGTCACCTCAACCAAGAAAACGGTCAACGTGGAAGAACACTACAACACAGACCGCCTGCGCCCCCTGTTTCGCAGCTTCGAAGGCAAGCCTCTGTTCATCATGGGCGATCAAGGGTAGGCGAATGGAGGACCACAATCCACATTGACTGGCAAAGAGTATCTCGACACCTTATACAGGTTTGTCTTAAAGCGGCCTCCCGATGCGGAAGGTCTGGAGTACTGGTCGAAGGAAATCGAGGCTGGCCGTACGCTAGCGGAGGTATTTGAAGCCGTCGTTGCGAGCGATGAATATCGACAGCTCCGGCTCCAAGAAGCCCAACTGGAAGACGCGCGCGCGGCTATCGTGCGGGCGCTTCGAGCGTCACGGTATGGGCAGCCCTTATTCATCGTGGATGTCGGCGCTCAGAGTCTGGCGGCGGAGGATCACATCTATCAGCCGCTGGCAGACGAAGGTTTGCCCTGCGACATTGTGGGATTCGAGCCGCTGGCCCATCGCTTGCGCGAACGCGCCGAGAAGGAGGGCGGTGCCCGTCTGACGCTGCTCCCCTACGCCATCGGGGACGGCAAGACGCACACCCTGAAGATCAACAATGACGATGGAACATCTTCGTTGTATCCTCTGAATCCCGCGGCAGCCCAAGACTTCGCTGACCTTGCCGACTTACATACCGTACGCGAAGAGCGTGTCGAAACCCGCCGACTCGACGATGTGCTGCCGTCACGGCCAGTCGATTTTCTGAAGTTTGATATTCAAGGTTTCGAACTCCGGGCCCTGGAGCACGCTACCGAAGTGCTGTTCCGAACAGCCGTCGTCCATTGCGAAACGGAGTTCTACCCTCTGTACCTCGGACAGCCGCTGTTTCCGCAGGTACACGGCTTCCTCACGGAGCACGGATTCGAGTTCATCGACTTAGTCAAGCAGGTCCGCAACTCACCGCCAACGCCGTCGGGACATCATCAAGCGGACCGTCTGGTTTTTGCCGATTCTGTGTTCTTCCGCAAGCTGGAGCGTGGCCACGACCCCTCGGTTCTCCTGACACAGGCTTGTATCGCGCTGGTGGTGTACAACAAACCAGCCTTGGCGGAGTCGCTGCTGCACCGCTATGACATGATGGCTGGCACTCAACTGGCCCGCTCGTTCTCGAACTAACCGATCAGCTCACACCGCTCAGCGAACCACGCCTTCCAGCGGCGAGCTGGCGGTCGCGTATAGCTTCTTCGGCATACGGCCAGCGAGATACGCGTTGCGACCGGCGATGACAGCGTGCTTCATGGCGTCGGCCATGAGAACGGGGTCTTGCGCGGCGGCAATGCCCGTATTCATCAGCACGCCATCGACGCCCAGTTCCATCGCGATTGCGGCATCGGATGCTGTCCCCACGCCGGCGTCGACGATCAGCGGCACATCGGTAATCAACTCGCGCAGAATGCGGATGCTTGGCTGGTTCTGTAGGCCGAGACCGCTACCGATGGGCGCGCCCAGAGGCATGACAGCGCTGGCGCCCGCGTCGATAAGACGCTTGGCCACGACAATGTCGTCCGAGGTGTAGGGGAGAACGGTAAAGCCTTCCTTCACCAGCACGCGCGTGGCTTCGATCGTGGCCTGAACGTCAGGAAATAGCGTGGCCTGGTCGCCGATGACCTCGACCTTTACCCAGTCCGACAGTCCCACTTCTCGAGCCAGGCGTGCCGTACGAATGGCTTCATCGGCCGTATAGCAACCGGCAGTATTCGGCAGGAGGAAATACTTGCCGGGATCGATGAAATCGAGCAGCGATTCCTTGCTGCGGTCAAGATTGACACGGCGAACCGCAACGGTGACCATCTCTGCGCCCGAAGCCTCAATGGCGCGAGCCGTTTCCTGGCCAGAACGATACTTCCCGGTTCCAACGATAAGACGCGAACGAAATTGCCTGCCGGCGATGATGAAAGAGTCCATAGGAATATTGTAGTGGGATCGGGAAGCAAGCGGCTGTGACACGTGAACAATGGGAGGGCCGCTCTTCGCTCTAGTTTTGGCTAGGTCGAGTGCATCGCCCATTGCGAGTGTCTTTCTGATCGGAAGCGTCAGAGAACGCCTATCATTATGGGGACGCCTGCGCAGGCGTGATCCTCATCCGCGATCAATGGGTCGCCTTTGCGAAGGACGATCGCGACAAGCATTAGCAGTAGCAAAAAGCCAAGAGCCAAGAACGAAAAGCGGCCCTTCTATTTCCCGATCGCTTTCCACTGGAACTCGATCACACTGCTGAAGTGGCGCATGGCGAACTGGGGATCATGCCGTCCCGGATAAACGTGGAATTCATTCGGAACGCCACGCGAGTCCAACAACTGATGCAGCTTTTCCGCCCCGCGATCGAAGCCATAATCGTCGTTGCTGCCCACATCGAAGTAGATCTTCAGCCGCTTCAATTCGGCGACGGGATCGTTCCTGGCAAACGTGAACACGTTGTTGCGCTCGAAATAAGCGCGATTGATGGGCGACCCGAACACCTCACCCATCGTGCCGGTGGGCGAACCCGGGCCACCCGCGCTGAGGTTCGCCGGAATGTCGGTCATCAAGGCGGGCATCTGCGCACTCACTGCCGCAAACTCATTGGGATACTTGAATGCCAGCCGCAGCGCACCGTATCCGCCCATGGAGATGCCGGTGATCCCGCGCGTCGCGCGTGCCCCCTCGACTCGGTACTTCTTTTCCATCTGCGGCATGAATTCCTTCATGAAGAAATCTTCATAGCGGACCTTGCCGTCCTCCGAATTGATGTAGAAGGTGTGGCCGCCCGCGGGCGCGAGCACGACAAAGTCGCCGACCTTGCCCTGTCGGCGCAGTTCGTCGATCATGTCCCAGCCGCCAAGGTTCAACAGCGACTGCTCGTTGTCGCCTAATCCATGGAGGTAGTACAGCACGGGATATTTCCTGGCCTTGTCCCGATCGAAGCTGGCCGGTAGAAAAGCACAGTATCGGACGTTACGCCCCAGGATCTTCGACTTGATGATCGAGCATTCGGCCCGCCCCTGGGCTTGGACAGGAACGGAGCAGAGAAGCCCCACAAAAAACGTTATGATTGTAAAGAAATGGACGGGCCTGAAAGCTCTTCTCACTCTTCAAGTTTAATAGCCGTCGGCAGAATTAGCAGGCTGGGCTGGCCAGCGCCTGGCATCTCCGCACAGAAATGCAACAATTTCTTCGGCTCATGGTCACGAAGCCAGTCGCAGGTATTTCTTCGCGACCGTTTCCAGGTGCCACCGTTCTCCGAGGCAACGCAAAGGGGCAACCCGACAATCGAAATGAGCAACCCTATGAGACATCTCGCGACCTTCATGGCTTGCATAAGCCTCTTCCTAATGCTGGCATGTAAATCTGGACCACCCCAAATCACCCAGGTTCAAGTCAACCCGCAAAATGCCGAAGTCGGCGGCCCTGGGGCACATCTAGCGTTCACTGCCGTCGGCATGTTCGAGAACCGTCAGTCTCGCAACCTGACGAGCGCCGACGGCGCCGCCTGGAGTACTTCTGACACCAGCATTGCCAGCATCGACAGCTCGACCGGGCAGGCAACCTGCAATACTCCCGGAACCGTCGCGATCACGGTTCGGGTCCCAGCCGGCGTAACACTCACACCGAAAAGTGAATCACAGCACACCTCGGACGACGTGACCGGGATGGCAAACTTGCAGTGCCTGGGAACCCCACCACCACCGATTGATGACGAGGAGTGAGCTCGCGCACAACAGATGCGAAACGAAGGATGGCCACTGGCGTCCGTGCAGACAACCCACTGTTAACAGGCCGTTGATCAGTATTTTCACGCCATGACTGCAAACAGAGTTCAGCCGGAACTGCCTTAGAAATGGGCAGGCAGCGCGCGGGTCACCTTGGTCATCGAAGTTGGGCAGGAGAACGTTATGAAGTATCTCGGCATCGTTTTTGTTTGTGCCGCACTCGCTCTGTTTTCGGCCTGCGGGGGCAGCTCCAACACCATCAAGAGCGTTCAGGTGAGTCCCCAGAATGCCCAAGGCAATGCCCCGGATGGCACCGTCGGGTTCACCGCCGACGGTACGTTCGAGAGCGGCCAGTCCCGTCTGCTGACCTCCCAGGATGGCCTCGCCTGGAGCAGTTCAAACACTACGATCGCTACCATCAACCCCGCGACCGGCCAAGCGACTTGTCTCACCGACGGGACGGTGACGATTACCGCGGGCGTTCCATCCGACCTCACCTATCAGGGAGGTGGACACAATTCCTCAATGAATGTGAACGGGACATCCAGCTTGCAATGCACGTTCCCACCGTAGAACTACGGTGCAGGAAGCTCAGCCGGCTTGAGTTTACCTGTAACGCTAAGGAAGGTCCGATTAAGTCCGTGCTTTGAAGGGGACAGCCTTCAGGCCGTCCGTAAGTGTCTCGAATAAAGCTGGGTTTTAGCCCCCCTGAGGGTCTTCGATGATCGGACTTAATCAGACTTTCCTTAACCGGGGAAGGTTCGTAGCTGGAGAGAAAGACCTCCAGATCCCGACCAGACCGCCGGGACCCGTGCCCTTACACAAGACCCAATATCTTAGGCCTCACCCGAGGCTGATCAACTGACACCTGTCAGAACGGGATGTCTGCGTCTGTAACTTCGGTTGGGTGAGCAGCGGGAGCGTTGTCGTAGTCGGGGCCACTCTGGTCGAAGCCGCTTGCTTTGGAATTTCGCGAGCCGCCACCCTCCCCGCCTTCGCGGCCACCGCCCAGCAGGACCAGATCATTCACGATGATCTCGGTGCGGTACTTCTTCTGGCCGCTCTCTTTGTCGTCCCAGGACGAGGTTTGCAGCCTGCCCTCAACGTAGCAGGACCGGCCTTTCTTCAGATATTCGCCGACAATCTCAGCCGTGCGCTGGAAGGCAACCAGGTTGTGCCACTCCGTCTTGTCCTGCCAGTTGCCCTCTTTGTCCTTGTAGCGCTCGTTGGTGGCGAGGGTGAAGCGCGCCACGGCCATTCCGCTGGGGGTGTATTTGACTTCTGGATCCTTGCCCAGATTGCCGATGAGGATGACCTTGTTGACGCTCTTCGCCATACGTGTGCTCCTGTGTTACGAGATTGTAAGGAACTGAAAAGGATAACAGAAAGACCGCTGGGCGCCTTTCGCTCTTGGCTCTTCGCCGAAGGCTGCCTATTTCGCAAACACGATGTACAGCATCACGTAGATCACCACGCCAGTCACGGAAACGTACATCCAAATAGCAAAGGTGTAAGGAGCAATGGCCTTGTGGCGGGCGAAGCGGCCTTTCAGCGCGCGATAGAGCGTAACCAGAATGAAAGGCACGACAATGACGGCCAGAAAGGTGTGCGAGATGAGAATGGAGAAGTAGACCGGCCGCGACAGGCCTTTCCCTTAAAGTGCGTCACTCCCGCGCGCAGCACCAGGTGATAGTAAAGATACGAGATCAGAAAGAGCGTTGATGTAATGAACGCGGCAATCATCAGCCGCTTATGCGCCTCGATGCGGCGCTTGCGAATGAAATAAAGGCCCGACCCGATCAGTACGCCGCTGGTGCCATTGAGAAAGGCATTCAGGGTTGGGAAGAATGTAGGTTCAATCTGCATGTAAGCCCTGTAGCTGAGCGGTGGAAGAGCAGATCCCTCGACGGCTAAAGCCGTCTCGGGATGACAATTCGTAATTGCATCTTGACGCCGGCCTGAAGGCCGGCTCTACCAAACCTACGCTGCTGGCTTAGTGCTTCTCCGGTTGGCCACCAGGAACGAAAACGCGAACATCAAGAGCGTAAATCCGATCAGCACCGTCATGTTCGTCGCCAGCGAGAATCCATCGTTGGTCGCGCCTGGGAAAAGCAACTCACGTAGTGCCTCGGTTCCATAGGTCAAGGGATTGGCCAGCATCAACATACGAATCCAGAACGACGCGCCTGACAACGGAAACAGCGACCCCGACAGCAGCCATAGCGGAATCAGGAACAGGTTAATGATGGCGTGAAATGCAGAGGTCGAATCCATCGGCCAGGCGATGATGAAGCCCAATGCGGTCAGCGAGAACGCTACCAGGAAGATCACCAGCACCGTCATGGCGAAGCTTGCCAGCGTGAAGTGAACTCCCAGTGCGGGCGCGAAGACCAGGAAGATCACCCCCTGTAGCGTCGCCAGCGTCGCCCCGCCAAGCACTTTGCCCAGCACGATCACCGAACGGCTGACGGGCGCCACCAGCACGGAGAGCAGGAAGCCTTCCTTGCGGTCTTCGATCACCGACATCATGGTGAAGATGGCGGTGAACAGCACGATCATGATCAGCGCGCCGGGGAAGAAGTAGTCGAGATAGTGCTGTCCCCCGCCGGACTTGAACGAGGTACCAAAGCCGGAACCGATGACAACCCAGAACAGCAGCGGCGACGCGATCACTCCCACCACGCGCGCGCGCTGGCGGTAAAACCGGACCACCTCGCGCCACCAAAGCGAGGCGGCAGGCAGGAACGTTCCCGCGCTGCGGGGCAAAGAGATCGTACCGGGCAAAGTTTGTGTGCGCGTTGCCATATTGTTTATTCGTCTCCTGCCTTGTCATCCTCTTCCGTCCAGAAGCGATGGCCGGTGCGCCTGATAAACACGTCTTCCAAGCTCGGCTTGTGGACGGATATGCCCTGAATCTCGCCGGGGAAAGCCTCAACAACGTCGGGGACGAAGCGGTGCCCATTCTCGATTTCAATGCGTACCTGGTGATCGAGTACCGTGGGATGCAAGCTGAAGCGCTGCTCGATGCGCTTCGCCACTGACTCGGGCTCCGCAGTCTCAAGCAGAACCACGTCGCCGCCGATCTCGCTCTTGAGCTCCGTCGGCGTCCCCAGCGCCACCAATCTACCTTCGGCGTAGATGGCAAGCCGGTCGCAATGCTCGGCTTCTTCCATCAGGTGAGTGGTGACGAGCACCGTCACGTTTTCTTCGTCCCGCAAAATCTGCAAATACTGCCACAGATCGCGCCGCGCGCCAGGATCGAGTCCGGTGGTCGGTTCGTCAAGCAGCAGGACCGACGGATGATGCAGCAGCCCCTTCGCCAGTTCCAGACGGCGCTGCATGCCACCGGAAAAGGTCTCGGCTTTTTCCTTCGCCCGATCGGCAAGTCCCACGCGCCCCAGCATTTCAGCTACTCGCTGTTTTCAGCGACGCTCCACGCAGCCCATAAATGTTGCCGACGACCGTCAGGTTCTCTTCGGCAGTCAGCTTTATGTCGATGCTTTGCGCCTGGAAGACCACGCCGATATTGCGGCGTACCGCGCCGGGTTTGCGCGCGACATCGTCGCCCAGGATCTCGGCGCTGCCGCCGCTGGGCACCATCAGCGTGGAAAGAATGCGAAAGGTCGTGGTCTTGCCGCTACCGTTCGGCCCCAGCAATCCGAAAATTTCGGCCGGGCGAACGTCGAACGACACTCCCGCCAGGGCGGTGCGGTCACCGTACTGATGGCGTAAGTTTCTAAGCTGAATAACGGCGCCGGCGTTTGGGGAAGATGCAGATACGGCCGGATGGTTCTCCCGTTCCGGCATGGCAATTTTTGAATTCACGATAAATCTATTCTAAGCCGCGCGATTAATCATCATTAGCGCAAACAGCAACGGTAAATAGATAACGGTCGCCTGCAGCAAATGACGGGCGCGCACCTTCGACTTGGGAACAATCGGCGCCAGCTTCATGGTCCACATGCGCAGACTGAACCACAACAGGCCTCCGCCCAGCAGCAAGGCGCCAACGAAGTATGCCCAACCTGACATTCCCATCAACGTCGGAGCGAGAGTCATCGGCACCAGCGCCAGTGCGTAGAAAACGATTGCGAAGGCAGTCGAGCGGCCATCGCTCTCAACCACCGGCAGCATGCGCACGCCCGCTTGCTCGTAGTCCTCGCGGTACAGCCAGGCAATCGAATGAAAGTGCGGGAACTGCCACAAGAACATGATGGCGAACAGCACGAACGCTTCCGGATCGAGGTGTCCGCGGATCGCGGTCCAGCCCAGCACCGGTGGCATCGCCCCCGGAAACGCGCCCAGAAAGGTGCACATCGGGTGCACCATCTTCATCGGCGTGTAGACCATCAGGTAGCTTGCCGAAGTAAGTGCGGTAAGCAGAGCGGTCTGCCAGTTGGTCGTGAGCCAGAGATAGGCGATGCCGCCCAGCGTCATGCCAAAGGCCACGATGGAAGCATGCACGACGCTGAGCGATCCCGTAACCAGCGGCCGCATGGCGGTGCGGCGCATGCGGGCATCAATGTCGCGCTCCATCACTTCGTTCAGCGCAGCCGTGCCGCCGCTCACCAGTCCAATACCGAGTAGCGCATTGAACGCCGTCCATGAGAGCGCCGAGACGCCCGCCCGGGCAGCCGCAAAATAGACGCCGCACCAGGCTGTCATCACGATTAGCGTGGTCACGCGCGCCTTGGTGAGCTCGGCGTAGTCGCGGGCTACGGCTCCAAACCCTTCGCGCGGAACTGCCAGCGGCTGAGAAGCAGTGCTCATGCAACGGCCTTCCGTGGGGTAGATTTCATCACAACTTCCGTGGCGTGCGATTGAATCATGCGACGGGTCTGTATGGCAAGAACTACGCTGGTCGCCAGCACCAGCGCTCCTCCGGCAACGTGGGTGACCGTGCTAAGCACCATGCTCATCGTCGGCTGCACCGCGTCCTTGCCCCACTGCACACGAGTGACATAGGCAACAAATCCCAGTCCAAGTTGCAACATCAGAAGCACCAGCAGGAGCTGCGCCGGCCGGCGAAGCTGCGCCACATTTGAGTAATGACTAAGAACGCGAATCACGGTCCAGCAGATCATGGCGGCGACTACGCAGGCCCCGATGAGGTGCGGCAGCAACTTGATACCTGAATGGCGAAAAGCGGCTCCCAGAATCAACTGAATCCAGACGCAGCCCGCAGTTATGGCGGCCAACAGCGGAGTGCTCGGCGACAGACCGCGCTCGTAAATCGGATCGGTCTCCTGAAGCCAGCTCTTGCTGGTGAATAGGGCCATCGCCACTACGGCACAGAAAATAGTTTGCCCCAGCGTGGCGTGGGCTGTGGAGATTACCCACGGCAGATAGAACAATACCGTCAGCCCGCCCAGCACGCCCTGCCCAACCACTGCCGCAAGTGCAATCCAGCCCAAAGCTTTCATCCACTTACGCTCTTCAACCCGCTGCGTCCAGATGGCCATTACGATGATCAGCAGGCCGATGAACTCCGCCACCATGCGGTGGCCGTGCTCCCATTTCACCCCACCGACCATGGGCGGAATCTTGTAGAGCGAACCGAACGACGTCGGCCAGTCAGGAACCGAGAGCCCGGCATCGTTGCTGGTAACCAGCGCACCGGCGATGATCAGCAGCAGTGTGGCGCACGCCAGGAAGACGGCAAAGCGATGATGCGCCGGGTGGTAAGAAAGCTTTCGCGACGTCAGGACAAGCTCCTATTCAACGTTGCGGCCAAACGAATCCGGGGCCAGGGCTCGTAAACGAACCAGGAAATAAATGGGTTTAGGTGCTAGCAAAACCGCCAATCCAAAGGCGAGTATGAAGTGCTTGTATTGTAGCAAAACGGGTGGGAAGGGCATCCGGTAGAGCGGGCCTTCAGGCCCGCGTCAAGCTGCCGTTACCAAGTCAGGTTGTGCATCCCGCTGCAATGCAGCGGGATGCATAACACCGTACCGGGTGGTAAGCGTTAACGCGGCGCGAAAAGCGCCACTCTACCCTCCGGCTGACGCCGCAAACTTCGTCCGTTGTTTCTCCTCGAACCTGCGCTTGCTGACGATGGCGCGCGCGATGGTTCCGTAGCCGATCACCTCGTGCCCGTTGTGGGCGCTGACTCTAAACGTGTAGAAGCGGCCATCAAAGTTCTCCAGCACAGCTTCTGCCTTGATCTTCATGCCGACGATGGCCGGCGCGCGATGTTTGATGTTGATCTCTGTCCCCACGCTTACCTCGTCGCCTTCCAAGAAGGGTTCGAGCGCGGTATATGCAGCGGCTTCCATCAGTCCGATCATGTATGGAGTTGAATAAACCGGCGGCAGGTGGTCCTTCCACGCCGTGAGGGTGTGGCGAGGTTCGACTGTGGTTTCGGCTTCGCCGCGGGTGCCGAGCGGAACGGGCTTGGACATGGACTGAGGGTAGTGGCAACGGCGTGATTTGTCACTCCAGGTTGAGCTTTACTCCCGGCAGAGCGTCACTCCTTGCTTGACCTGCGAAAATGAGAGAGTTGCGCTCGTGGCCCACACGAACCCACAGAAAGCGAGTCGCTCATGCCCAACCTCACCGAGATCGCGCCCGATCTGTTTCGAATTTCCGTATTCGCTGAGGCCTTTAACCTGCAATTCAACCATTTCCTGGTGCGCGACGAAGAGCCGTTGCTGTTCCATACGGGATTGCGTGGGATGTTCCCCGAGGTGCGAGAGCAACTGGCCAAGGTGATCGATCCAGCCAAACTGCGTTGGATTGCATTTAGTCACTTTGAATCGGACGAGTGTGGGGCTCTCAATGAATGGCTTTCGCTGGCCCCAAATGCGCAGGCGGCATGCGGACTGGTTGGCGCCTTGGTGAGCGTGAACGATTTTGCGGTCCGTCCCGCGCGGGCGATGTCGCCGGCTGAAGAGATTGCCACCGGCAAATACCGCTTCCGCTATTACCCTACGCCGCACTTGCCTCATGGATGGGATGCCGGGGTGTTATTTGAGGAAAGCACCTCGACGTTGTTCTGTTCGGACTTGTTTCACCATGACGGCGATGTCGAAGCTGTGACTTCTTCCGACATTTTGGGGCGCGTTCGTCAGAGCCTCACGGATTACCAGCAAGGCCCGCTGGCGAACTACGTGCCTTATACGCGAAATACAGGCCTGATTCTGGAAGGTCTTGCCGACCTCAAGCCGCAGCTGCTCGCCACCATGCACGGATCCAGCTACAGCGGTAACGGCGAGCAGGCGCTGCGCGATCTGGCAGTCGTCATGAGCGACGTGCTGAACAAGGAGACATTTCAGTTTGCGAAGAATGCCTGACTGAACGAGCCTCGCTCTGCTCGCGGGTCAGCTAGAATGAACCCATAGCTGCGCACCGCGCCGCAAGTGGGGATTTCTTAGCTTGTCACTGCAATTTACCGAGACCTACGACGTTGTAGTGGTCGGCGCCGGCCATGCCGGATGCGAAGCCGCGATGGCCGCTGCCCGCATGGGCCTGAAGACCGCGCTCTATACCCTCAACGTCGACCTCATCGCGCAGATGTCGTGCAATCCTGCCATTGGCGGCATTGCCAAGGGCCATCTTGTGCGCGAGGTAGACGCCCTGGGCGGCATCATGGGCGAGGTCACTGATGCGGTCGGCATTCAGTTTCGCCTGCTGAACACATCGCGCGGTCCGGCAGTGTGGTCACCCCGGGCGCAGTGCGACAAGCAGCAGTACCGCCTCAAGATGCGTGAGGTCCTCGAGTCTGAGCCGAACCTGAAAATCAAGCAGGCGGAAGTAGCGGAGCTGATCGTAGAGGAAGTGCCCAGTGGCCAGTGGCCGGTGACACGAAGAGGTTTCAAGTTTCAAGTTTCAACTTTCGAGTGAAATCCCTGTCGACCAACTTGAAACTCGAAACTCGAAACTGGAAACCGAACTGGCCACTGCCCCGCCAGGCCACTCGCGCGTGAGCGGCGTAAAGCTCCGCGATGGCCGCACCGTCGGGGCGCAGGCGGTCATCATCACCACAGGCACCTTTCTCAATGGACTGATCCATTGCGGCGAGCAGCAATATCCCGCGGGGCGCAGCGGCGAGCCCAACGCCGTCCTGCTGGGCGAATCGCTGAAGGCCCTTGGGCTGCGCGGATGCCGGCTCAAGACGGGCACACCGCCGCGTCTCGACGGCCGCTCCATCGACTGGTCGAAGTTCACGGTGCAACCCGGCGATGTCGATCCCACGCCGTTTAGTTTCCGCACCAAGCGCGTTGCACATCACGAGAAGCAGGTGCCTTGCTACATCGCTTTTACCACGGCGGAAACCCATCGCGTCATCCGCGAGAACGTCCACCGTTCGCCCATGTATAGCGGGCAGATCCATTCCGTCGGTCCGCGCTATTGCCCGTCGATCGAAGACAAGATCGTCAAGTTCCCCGACAAGGACGTGCACCAGATCTTCCTCGAGCCGGAAGGCCTGAACACGCACGAAATCTACGTCAACGGGATGAGCACTTCCCTGCCCATCGACGTGCAGTTGGCGATGATCAAGTCCATTCCCGGGCTGGAGAGACGCGGAGATGCTGCGGCCCGGTTACGCCATCGAGTACGACTCCATCGACCCCACGGAACTCGAGCGCACTCTGCAGGTGAAAAAGATCGCAGGCCTCTACCTCGCGGGCCAGATCAATGGCACCAGCGGCTACGAAGAGGCAGCATGCCAGGGCATCATGGCGGGGATCAATGCCGCGCTGAAGATCAGGGGCGAGCGGCCTCTGGTTCTCGACCGCACCGAGGCGTACACCGCAATCCTCATCGACGATCTGATCAGCAAGGGAACGAACGAGCCCTATCGCATGTTCACCTCGCGTGCGGAGTTCCGGCTGCACCTGCGTATCGACAATGCTGATCGACGCCTGACGCCGCACGGCCGCCGGGTCGGATTGATCAGCGACACCGCCTGGGAGGACTACCTTGCCAAGCAGGAACGCGTGAAGGCGATGCGCGAGTTGTTGGAGCGCACACGGATGAACGCGGAGTTATGGGAACGAGTTGCCGAAAGCGGACTGGCCCTCTCGGCTCTGAACACCACGTCCAACGGAAACTCAGCGGGCATGACTTTGGCGCAAATCCTGAAGCGCCCCGAGGTGCAGATCGAGCACTTGGCGCCGCTGCTGCGGGTGCTGATGCCCGCGTTTTTCCAGCGCGAGGAAGTTTCAAGTCTTGAGTTTCAAGTTTCGAGCAACGAAGCCGCCGGCTCCCAGCCACCAGATAACAGCCAAGAACAACTGGAAACTCGAAACTCGAAACTCGAAACTCACTTCCGCCTATCGGCGGAAGTGCGCAACGAACTGAAGTCCATCGAGACGGAGATCAAGTACTCCGGCTATCTCGAGCAGCAGACCAAGGCCATTGAGCGACTGAAAAAGGCTGAGCAGCGCGCGATTCCCGATTGGTTCGATTATGGAAAGGTCTCCGGCCTCTCGCGCGAGATGAACGAAAAGCTGTCGCACGTGCGGCCCGCGCACCTTAGGGCAAGCCAGCCGCATCCCCGGCGTAACCCCCGCGGCGGTGTCGCTGATCAACGTCTACATCGAGATTCAGGCGCGGCGGCAAACCACAGCGACACAGCCCGCCTAGGGCGGGAGCTGCCCCTACTTCTGCTTAGCAATGATCATGCCCTTGATCTTGTCGTACGTCGACTGCGGAATGACCTTCTTCTGCACCAGCTCGTTCTTCGCCTTATAGGGCCGGCCGTTGATGATCTTCTGGGAGTAGACATCGCCGATACCCGGCAGCTGCGCCAGTTGATCTTTGCTTGCTGTGTTGATGTCGAGCAAATCACCCGAGGGCACAGTCTTGCCCGCCGCTGCCGCCGCACTCTTCGCCGACGAACTCATGCTGCCGCTGCTCTGCGCCATGGCCAGTCCGCTCAACAGCACCAGCCCTAACAGCATCGTCAATACACGACCCATCGCAGTTCCAATTTTCATAGTCTTCTCCTGGTCTCGTGAAGCGGGAGATTGAGCACGGGCAGCTTTATACAGTGCGGGGCCTTCAGGAAGGAAGTGGAATCTTACGGGGGGCGCGCGATCTAGAAATTCTGCCCCAGGGGCGTAGGCGAAAAGGTCAGCACCAAAAGCAAAAGTGCCACCAGCGCCATCCACCTCCGGGTACCGTCCAGGCCGGGCCAAAGCGGGACGGCGGGATGACGCCATCCGCTCGCTGCGAGGATCCCGGCCCATAACAGCCAGCCGGGCCATGCCCAGTTATGGCCGTTGGGAACACTCAGTTGAACCAGGCCGATGAGTCCGAGCAGGCCCAGGACGAACACCGACAAGCGCGTCACTCGCCGGTGCACGTGCGGAGCAACAGCATACACGATGTGGCCACCATCAAGCTGCCCGCCGGGGATGAGGTTAAGCGCAGTGGCGAACATTCCTACCCAGGCGGCAATCGCAATCGGATGCAGGCTGAGCCGGCTGAGCGGAACAGCATGCACAAAGGGGTGAATCAACCAGTACGCAAGGTGAAACACCGGCGGAAAGCCAATCTCATAGCCGCTCTCGCGCACCAGCCCTATCGGGTGGGACAGCAGCAGCCCGATGAAAACAAACGGTACGGCGGCTAGGAACCCCGCTATTGGTCCAGCGATACCGATATCGAACAACGCCTGTCGCGAGCGAATCGGCGACTTGATGCGAATGAATGCTCCCATGGTGCCGATCAGCGTCGGCGCAGGTATGAAAAATGGCAGGGTGGCGTAGACGCCATACTTCTCGCAAAGGATGAAGTGGCCCATCTCATGCGCCATCAGGATGCACATGAGTGTGAGGGCGAACGGCACTCCGGTGAGTAGCAGCGAAGGATTATGCCAGATCCACATGGGATGGAACAGCGGCATCCATCCCGGACCAAACTCGAATGAGGGAAGCCTATGGTTATAGTTAAACGCGAGTTGCGCACCCACCACCAGGGTGGTCGCAAAAGTCAACAGGAGCAGCAGGATATGCAGCCAATAAGGCCGTTGCCGCGCCGGTCTCGTAACGGTAAAGACTTGCGGGTAGGGCGGAGTTTCCAGACTGTAAGAAAGCGGCGGCGTTGGATCCGACATCGTTACTTAACTTAGACACTCCAAGCAGGCGAAACCAGCAACTGAATGCGCCGCCGGCGATGGATGTAGCCACTGGCGCCGGGGTTTCGCCACCGGGACCGCCGAGGGTTATTCAATCGATTGTAGTTCTTTTCCCGGCTTGAAGCGAACGGCTTTGCCGGGCGGAATATTGACCTCAGCTCCGGTACGGGGATTACGGCCGATCCCGGTCTTGCGCGGCCGGACGGTGAATACGCCGAAGCCACGCAACTCGATACGGTCACCGCGTGCGAGTGCCTTCTTCATACTCTCAAAAACGGTTTCCACCGCCATCTCGGCCTTGGTCTTGGTAACGCCGGTCTTGTTAACAACTTCGTTGATCAGGTCAAGTTTGATCACAAGGGCTCCGCTCTGTTCACACCCATGTCGAATTTAACATGCCGTTCTCATCACGCCACCGTGTTCACCGCATCTCTACTGCGTATCTGAGGATTGTAGCCGACCTGCCTCTCGGGCGTAAGTCTTCATTTTCTGATAGGTTGGGAGCCGCCTGCGCGAATCCTAGTGCTCCCGGTCACCATTGTCAATCCACAAGCGCATTCCGTAATATGACGCTACCATTCCAGGACTCGTTCCGTGCATCTGGCCCAAGCGGGGGTTTAGCTGGCGGTTGGGCACACCAATAAGCGGTGGTTTGGTCGCCGCAAAGGAGCTTCCTTGCCTATTAAGAGCGATCGTTGGATTCGCAAGATGGCAGTCGAACACGAAATGATCAACCCCTTTTCTGAGAAGCAGGTGCGGGAAGGCGTGATCTCCTACGGTTTGTCATCGTACGGCTACGATCTGCGAGTGGCCGACGAATTCAAGATCTTCACCAATGTGAATAGCACAGTGGTCGACCCCAAAAAATTCGACGAACGCTCGTTTGTCAGCGTCGATTCCGACATTTGCGTCGTACCGCCCAACTCCTTCGCCCTGGCGCGCTCGGTGGAGTACTTCAAGATTCCGCGCGATGTGCTGACCATCTGCGTCGGCAAGTCGACCTACGCGCGCTGCGGAATCATCGTGAATGTAACCCCGTTCGAGCCGGAGTGGGAAGGCTTCGTCACCCTGGAGATTTCCAACACCACGCCGCTGCCCGCCCGCATTTATGCCAATGAAGGCCTCTGCCAGATTCTGTTCTTTCAATCGGACGAGGTCTGCGAGGTCAGCTACAAGGACAAGAGTGGCAAGTACCAGGGACAGAAAGGGATTGTGCTGCCGAAGCTATAGGCAGCCAAACTCGGATGACTTGCTGGGAGAGGGCTACTAGTCGTCCGCCTCGCCGCCAATAACGCCGTCCAGCGTTTCGCTGACGGTTTCCAGCGGAGTCTTCTCCGGTTGAGGCACAGTCCACTTCACCATGCCGGCCTGGATTTCTTCCTCTGCGATGCGGCAAGGCTTGCGAGTCTGGGTCTGCACCACGGGACGGGCACCATTCTGGATTTGGCGCGCCCTGCGCGCTGCCACCAATACGTAGCGGTAATTGCTGTCGAAACCTTCCACCAGCTTCATGGCTCACTCCGTTCGAAATCAGATCTTGAACTTCAGTGAAACTCGATCAACTCACTCCGTGAGAGTCGGATGCTGCGACAGGTCAAAACTTGCCAGGATCGATTGCACCTGATCCATCATGCGGGCTCGCCGCGCCGCCTCGGCCTCGACCAACGCCACTTGATCTTCGGGCCCGGGCACAACACCTGAATGGCGAAGCCGTTCCGCCCTTACGATCGACTTGAGCGCATCAATGGCTCGGTCGACTTGGTCGTTCACCAAAATATAGTCGTACTGGCGGAAATTCTCAATTTCGCGCGATGCCGTCTGCAGGCGCCGTTGAATGGTTTCCTCGGTATTGAAGCGGCGCGCCTTGTCGCCGAGCAGTTTGCGCTGGATTTGGTCGTCCGCCTCGCTGCGGCTCCGCAGCCGGCGTTCCAGTTCTTCCCGCGAGGGCGGCAGTATAAAAATGCTGACCGCGTCTGGCACCTTGGTCTTAACCTGGGCCGCCCCCTGCACGTCGATATCGAGCAGCAGATCGTTGCCGCGCGCGAAAGCATCCTGCATGTAGTGTCTGGCCGTGCCGTAGTAATTGCCGAACACCTCCGCATATTCGAGGAAGGCGCTGTCGCGCACCATATTCTCGAATTCTCCGCGGCTGATGTAGAAGTACTCCCGCCCTGAGGTTTCGCTGCCGCGCGGTGGGCGCGTGGTATAGCTGACGGAAAACTCCAGATTGGGCACGATGCTGAGCAAGCGATTCGTCAGCGTCGATTTGCCCGACCCCGAAGGCGCCGAGATGATGAACACAATGCCGTTCATTCCAGGTTCTGCACCTGTTCGCGGGCCTTCTCGATCTCCGACTTCATCGCCAGCCCCAGTTCAGTAATGCGCAATGCTTCCCCGGCTACCCCGGAGGTCTTGGACAACAGCGTGTTGGCTTCGCGATTCATCTCCTGCAGCAGGAAATCCAGTTTCTTGCCTACTTCACCACCTGCCTCCAGGACCGAGAGAAAGTGCTGGATGTGGTTCTTCATCCGCACCAGTTCCTCCTGGATGTCGCTACGCTCGGCCAGCATGGCTGCTTCCTGCAATATGCGGTCTGGATCGACATGGGTGTTGAGCAACTCCTGCATGCGGCCATGAACCTTGTCGTAGTAGGCGCGTGAAACCTTGTCGCGGAGTTGATCGACCTCGTGAGTCGCCTTGGAAAGTTGTTGCATGCGGTCGTGAAGCTCAGCGACCGCGCCCCGTCCTTCATCTTCGCGCATGTGGTTGAGGCGCTGAATGGCATCTTCCAACGACGCCGTCACCTGGTGCTCGATACTCTCAGCCGCATCCCCGTTGGCCGTCACATTCAGCGCACCGGGCAATTTCAGCACCGCATTCAAGTCCGGCTCGGCACTCACTCCAAACTCCTCCGCAATCGCCCGGAAAGTCCGCAAGTATCCGCCGACCAGATCGCGGTTCACATCGAAACCTGTACCACCAGCACGCTCCAGCGCGACTGTCACCTCCACGTGCCCGCGATGCAAACGCTCTTTCAGGATGCGCCGGATTTTCACTTCTATCGCATCAAGCTCAGGCGGGATACGCAGATGAAGATCGAGAAAGCGATGATTTACCGACTTCAGGCTCAGTGTGAGCGCAACTTCATCGCCGGCGTGCGACTTTACCTGCGCATAGCCTGTCATCGAGTGCACAGCCATTTCCGGGATCACTCTCCTCTCGGCGTCGCCTCTACATCCTCAAACTGCAAATCATATAACCGGCGATAGACGCCGGTGCGTGTCATCAGACGCTCGTGAGTACCTTCATCGACCACCATGCCGGCTTCCATCACCAGAATACGGTCGGCCCGGCGCACCGTTGACAGCCGGTGGGCCACAACAAACACCGTGCGCCCCGTCATCAGGTTCTGCAATGCGGACTGCACCAGCGACTCGCTCTCGCTGTCCAGGGCAGAGGTCGCTTCATCGAGAACCAGAATAGGTGCGTCCTTCAGGATCGCGCGGGCGATGGAAAGTCGCTGGCGCTCGCCCCCACTCAGCATCAGTCCGCGTTCTCCGATCACAGTATCGTAGCCGTCGGGCAGGCACATGATGAAGTCATGCGCCAGGGCCGCGTGCGCCGCCTCCTCCACCCGCTCGAAGCACGTCTCGGGATGGCCGTACACGATGTTGTTGCGGACCGTGTCATTGAAAAGGATGGTGTCCTGGGTGACCATGGCGATCTGTGAGCGGAGGGAAGGGATTTTCAATTCGCGAACATCGTGTCCATCGATAAGCAAGCGGCCGCTGCTGACATCAAAAAAACGTGGCAGCAGATTCACCATCGTGGTCTTGCCTGAGCCGCTCGACCCGACCAGCGCTACCACTTCGCCGGGTGCAATCCGCAGATCGATGTCGTGCAGTACCTCGCGTCCTTCCTCCACGTTGTTGTAGCGGAAGTGTACGTGCTCAAAGCGAATGCCCTGATGAAATGGCGGCAGCTTGATGGCATTTGGCTTTTCCGAGATGTCGTCCTGCGAATCAAGGAAGTTGAAGATCGCGGAAGAAGCGCCAATCGCCTGCTGGAAATTGTTGTTGAACTGGCTGAACTTTCGGACGGGATCGTAGAGCTTGAAAACGGCAACAATAAACGCCAGGAAGCTGCCGGCCGTAAAAACATGGAGCTTGACGTAGTCGCGGCCAATCAGGATGAGCAGCGCAATGGCAATGGCGCCGATGATGTCCATCAGCGGAGAGCTTATGGCGGTCGCGCTCACGGACCGCAGATTGGCCCGGAACAGGCGCTTGGCCGCCTCGCGGAAGCGGCGTGTCTCCCAAACTTCCATGCAGAACGCCTTCACAATGCGCACGCCGCTGATGGTCTCGTGCAGGATGTTCTGGATCTCCGCCAGATTGTCCTGGCCGTGACGGGTCGTACTGCGAACCCGCTTCCCGATGCGGCGCGCCGCCATCAGTACAAACGGAACAAAGATCGCCAGCACCCAGGCCAATCTGCCGCCCAGAAGTACCACCACAACCGCGGTGAAGATCAACGTGAAGAACTGCTGAAGGAACTCGGACAGTACGGTCGAAAGCGCATATTGCACCTTCTCGATGTCATTGACGATGGCCGACAGAAGCGTGCCCGTCGAATACTTATGGAAAAAAGCGACCGAACGGCGCAAGGTGGCTGAATACAGATCATTCCGCAAGTCCGTAATCATCCCGAACCCGGCGTAGTTCACCAGATATGTGCCAACGTAGTCGAAGACCCCCTTCATGATGGTGGCAGTCACCAGGGCGAATGCCACAACGGTCCAGACATTATGGAAATAGCTGGGAACAAAATGTCTTAAATCAATGACTTCGCTCGTATACGGCACGCGAAACAACGCCAGTTGGCGCGTTTGCGAGGCTGGATTCAGTACCTGGTCGAAGATCGGACCGACGAGCAGTACACGAAAGGCATCCAGGAATCCGACCAGCGCAAGACACACCACAGACGTGAGCAACTGAAACCAGTACGGTCGTATATATCGCAGAAGTCGGGTTAGCTGACGCATAAACCTCGCGGGGGGCAGAGTTGCCCGGCGAGCCCGGATGTCAACAAATTGGCCAGATTGTAATGCAACAAAGATTCTACTGGAACCCGGGCGTGAGCTGGAAGCAGAGTACCGGAGGATCTCTTGAAGTGCTGTTGACTCTGAAGGATAGCGAATCCCTCGATTGGTTGCTTGGAAGAACCTACTCGATCGGCTCAACTGCAATGACGGGTTCCTGAGCCGCCCGCTTGTCCGGACGCTGTACCAGGATGGTCGCGCCAAGAACCAGCATGATCCCCACCACCTGCATAGGGGAGACGAACTCACCCAGGAACAGGGCTGTCAGCGTGATGGCCCAGACTGGCTCCAGGCATGCAGTCACGACCGCACGTGTCGGATCGAGGTGCTGTAGTCCCGCAAAATACAGGGAAAACGGAACCAGCATCGAAACAATGGCGAACACCAATAGAAACAGCCATTGGCCGCTAGTGTAATGTTGTGCCGCGATCTTCCACGGCGGATTCACCATCAGCCAAAACACCGACGCCCCCAGCAAGGCATATAGCAAAACCGTCCAGCGGTTGTATTTCTGGACGAGGTGCTGCGCGTACACGTTGTAAAAGGCGAAAGATACCGCCGCTGCTTCGGCAGCGAGCACGCCGAGAGTGCTGAAATGCGCGCCAGAAATCCCAAGCCAGGGAAACCCACTCGCGCGCGGAAACCAGCCCGACGGCGATCCCGCAGCCAACCACCGCGAGTGCTACTCCCAGCACTCGCTGTGCGGTCGCGTGTTGAAGACGCCGCGCCAGCATATAGAGCAGGACCCAGACGGGCGCAACATATTGCAGAACGATGGCGGTCGCAACCGTCGTCTTCTCGATGGCGAAGTAGTAGAAGAAGTTGGAGGCAGCGAGCCCCAGTATCCCCAAGAGAAAGAACTGGGCCAGGTCTTTGGCGCGTATGCTCAATGACCTGCGCTGCGCCACCCATAGAATCGGGCAAAGGATCAACAGCGAAATGGTGGCCCGCCCCTGAGCGAGGATGAGCGGGTCGATCGATCCAATATATTGACCGCCGATCCGAATGCGATGGGTGAACACCGCCCGGCCCATGACAGCGGCAAGTCCCCAGAGAAAAGTCGCGGCAGCGATAAAGAGATAGCCGCGAAGGGGATGTGGTTTAGTGGCTGGTGGCCGCTCAAGAAGTTTCAAGTTTCGAGTTTCCAGTTTCGAGTGAAGCTAGCTTCGGTCAACTTGAAACCCGAAACCAGAAAGTCGAAACTCCACGCTCAATCCGCCAGCGCCGACTCGCTGGTGGTCCGAACCACGCGGTCGACCACGTATGGGCCACGCTTTTCCGGCTCGTGGAAGTGTCGCACTTGCAGCTCGCCAAGCAGCCCGAGCGCAACCAGTTGTACACCAGCAACGATCATGACGGCGGCAAACACCAGCAATGGACCATGCTCATCCATGACATTCACGCCGCGGATGAACTTCTCGTACATCATGTAGAGCGCGATGGCGCCGCCGGTCAGCGAACTGAACGCTCCGAAGCTGCCAAAAAAGTGCAGCGGACGCGACATGTACTTCAGCAGAAACCGGATCGTGATCAGATCGAAGAAGACGCGGAACGTGCGCGAAATCCCATAGTGCGACTCGCCGCGCTCGCGATTGACGTTGCGAATCGGAATCTCGCAGATCGTCGCGCCATAGGCCGAAGCCAACGCCGGAATGAAGCGGTGCAGCTCGCCATAGAGCGGAATGTCTTGCAATATCTCGCGGCGGTAGGCCTTGAATGTCGTGCCGAAGTCGTGGATGTTGACTCCACTCAACTTGGCCATCAGCCAGTTGGCCACTCGCGACGGAAAGCGCCGCATGACAAAGTTGTCAATGCGCTGCTTGCGCCAGCCGCTGACGACGTCGTATCCCTCCCGCAGCTTGTGCAGGAACATCGGGATGTCGTGGGGATCGTGCTGCAAGTCGCCGTCCATGGCGATCACGTAGTCCCCTTCGGCATGGTCGAATCCAGCAGCCAAGGCCGAAGTCTGCCCGAAGTTACGGCGCAGCTTGACCACGACCACGCGGCGGTCCACCGAGGCAATCTGTTGGAGCAGGGAAAACGTATTGTCGCGGCTGCCATCGTCGACAAATACCAGCTCAAACGGCTCCCCCGCGGCTTCCATCACCACACGGAGGCGATCGTACAGTTCGGTTACGTTCTCTTCTTCGTTATGAAAAGGTACGACGATCGAATACTTAGACACGGCTACCTCGATTATACGTTCCCCGGCTGGCCCAGGTAGGCCGTGGGCAGCGGAACTTGCAATTTTGCGAACCCACGGGAGGCGCTGTTGCTTTACTCTACGCCTCAGCGAGGAATCTGAGAAGCCGTTCGATGCCGGGCGCGAAAATTTCCTGCGGAGTGATCAGACTGAGGACCAGGTAACCATCACGCGCGAAATCATAGAAATGCCCAGGCTGAACCAGAACTCCAGTTTGTCGCAAAATGGCTATCGCGAGTTCCTCGTCCGATTTGGTCGCCGGAACCCGCAGTATCACGTACCAACCCCCCTCCACTTCCAAGCGGGAGCATAGCTTCTGCCCTGCCAGTTGGCGGTCGAGGTTCTCCAGATTCGCGCGAATGCGCGACATGAGCTGTTTTTGAATATTGTGCCGTTCTCCCAGCATCTCCGGGATGGCCCATTGCAGCGGCGCATTCATCGAGAGGTACGTGTCGGCGATCACTTCCAGCCGGCTCAAGGCTTCTTTCTTCAAAATTTCCGGTCCGGCTACCGCAATCCACGCGACCTTCATTTGGGGCAACCCGGATATCTTCGACAACCCACTCAGCGCAAATGTCAGAGCTTGGCTTCCGCCGTGCTCGTCGAAACCCGACGCGAAAGATGAAGCAGCCAATCCGCCGCCCAATGAGTAGTCAAGGAAAACTTCGTCGGAGACGATCGCCAAGTTCTTCTCCGCGCATAATCGCGACAACTGGACTGCTTCCTGCTGCTTGAGGAACGATCCGGTGGGATTGTTGGGATGGACCACGAGAACGGCTTTGCATCTTCCTTCCCCCGCGGGTGCCCCATCCTTTGCGCTATTGTTGCGCAAAGGGTGGGAGGGCGAGGGCGAACACCTGTTCAGGGCCTGCGTCAGCGAGTGAAAATCCATCTGCCAGCCGTGGTCGTAGACCAGCTCATACGGCACCAGCTTCACATCCTGCAGATCGGCAAGAAAGTCGAACAGCGGATAGCTCGGCGTGGGTACCAGCACCGCATCGCCCGGATCACACAGCAGGCGGAAGATGAAACTGTAGGCCTCGCTGGTGCTGGTGGTAAGTACCAGGTCTTCCGGCGATAGGTGCACCCCACGTTCAGCGTAGTAGCCGAAGATCGCCTCGCGAGCCGGTAGCACACCCTTGGGTATCGGTTCGTAAGTTAGGGCTTCCGGCTTGGCCAATGCTTGTAGCAGCTTCTCCTGGTCATAGCGCAAGCCGATATTTGTCGGATTCGAGGCGGTCAGGTCCAGGACTTCTTTGCCCGAGCGGCGATGTTCTTCCAGCGCCCGCGTGTACGCGTTGCTCGTGAGGTCCCAATCGGTGCGCCGGGCAAATTCGAAAGCTCTCATAGCGGTCGCGAAGGGAATCATACAATCCGCCACTCGCACGAGCCCAACCGCGAGCGGTCTGTAGAATGTCCCCGGTGTCTTCCCGGCCCGGTCATGGCTGATCTGATTCCACTCAAGCTTTTCGTACTCAACAAGCTCGCCAAGCTGCGACGACAGATCGTCGGGAGGAAAACCTCTGCTCTGCTGGTGGAGAGTGATCATGGCCCCCTGCTGGTTGGGGTCGAGGACATGATGGTCGGCCGAAAACTGGCGTCGCAGGGCAGCTACTCCTCCGAGGAACTGAGCCGCCTGCTCAATCTGGTCGGAACCAACTCGGAGGTGCTCGTGGTAGGTGGCCATGTCGGCGCGCTGGTTATTCCTCTCGCCAAGCAGAGCCGCGCGCTCACCGTCGTCGAGGCCAACCCCGAGAACTATCGCTTGCTGGAAATGAATCTCCTCCTCAACCACTGCGACTAATGTCCGCGCGCTCCATCTGGCGGCCAGCGATAAGCGTGAGCAGCTTCCCTTCCTGGCCAGTTCAGCCAATTCCGGCGGGTCCAAGCGCGTGCCAATCGTGCGGGACTACCGCTACTTCTACGATCGCCCGAAAGTGATTAGGGTAACCGCAGCCCCGCTGGACGAGATCCTTCCCCATTCAACTTTCGACCTTATCGTGATGGACATCGAAGGTTCTGAATACTTCGCTCTGAAGGGCATGCCCAAGCTGCTGGCCCGGGCTCGGACTTTGGCAGTCGAGTTTCTCCCGCACCACCTGGCAAAAGTTGCAGGCATTACGCCCAGCGATTTCGTCGACCAGGTCTACCCCTTCTTCGATCAACTGACGGTCCCTAGCAAGAATCTTACGGTTGAGAAAAATCGCTTTCACCCGGTTTTGACCGAGATGTTCGAGCGGAACGAGATCGACGAGGGACTCATCTTCCGCAAGCTCTGAACCACCGCTCCTACTGAAACTGCCGGGCTTATCGGGACCCTGCTCTCGTCCAGCAAGATGGGTAGCAGCTCTGATAAACTTTCTCTCAGGGATGGCAAAAGCGCTCCGCCACATTCTCGCGAGCGCACCCCGCACTTCTGGCTCTGCCGTCTGCCTCTGTGTGCCTCCTTACAGAAGGGAGATCGCGCCGCTCGTCGCGTGTCGAGCGAGAATGCCATCTTAATGAGTTCAACCGCAGGGAGCGCTCATCGTGTCCCGCAAGGAGGTATCAGCATGTCCACCGCAGTGAGCAGCGCACAGATTCACAACAGTGTCGCTGAATTTCTCAGCCGCCCGCGCAAGATGTTCATCAACAACCAGTGGGTCGAGTCGGCCTCGGGCAAGACCTTCCCCACCTATAACCCGGCCACCGGCGAAGTGCTGGCACAGGTTGCCGAAGGCGATCGCGAAGACATCAACCGTGCGGTGAAGGCTGCGCGCAAGGCATTTGAGAGCGGCCCCTGGGCCGAGATGACAGCCTCGGAACGCGGCCGGCTGGTATGGAAGCTCGGCGACCTGATGGAAGAGCGCCTCGAGGAATTCGCCCAACTGGAAAGCCTCGACAACGGCAAGCCGCTTTCCGTAGCGCGCGTGGCCGACGTGCCCCTGGCCATTGACCTGTTCCGTTACATGGCAGGATGGGCGACGAAGATCGAGGGCAACACCATTCCGATCTCGGCCAAGTCGAAGCGCAACCAGTATTTCGCTTACACCCGCCGCGAGCCGGTGGGAGTCGTGGGCCAGATCATCCCCTGGAACTTCCCCCTGCTGATGGCGGCCTGGAAGCTGGGTCCGGCGCTGGCCACAGGTTGCACGGTCGTCCTGAAGCCTGCCGAGCAGACTCCGCTCAGCGCACTATTGCTCGCCGAGTTGGTGGCCGCTGCCGGTTTCCCGGAAGGCGTGGTCAACGTCGTCCCGGGATACGGTGAGACTGCCGGCGCTGCCCTTGCCGGTCATCCTGACGTCGACAAGATCGCCTTCACCGGCTCGACCGAAGTCGGCAGGATCATCCTGCGAGCCGCTGCCGGCAATCTGAAGAAGGTTTCTCTGGAGTTGGGCGGCAAGTCGCCCAATATCGTCTTTGACGATGCCGATGTGAAGCCCACCATCGCTGGCGCTGCCAGCGCGATCTTCTTCAATCACGGCCAGTGCTGCTGCGCCGGATCGCGCCTGTTCGTGGAAAAGGACATGTTCGATCAGGTGGTCGAAGGCGTTGCCGATCAGGCGAAGAAGATCAAGGTTGGTCCCGGATTCGATCCCGAGACCACCATGGGGCCGCTGGTTTCCGAAGAGCAGCTCAATCGCGTTTGCAGCTACCTCGAAGCTGGATTCAACGAGGGCGCCGAGGCCAAGGCCGGCGGCAAAAAGAAAGAAGGCCGTGGATACTTTGTCGAGCCTACCGTGATGGTCAACACCAATCCCGACATGAAGATTGTCCGCGAGGAGATCTTTGGGCCGGTGGTCACGGCAAGCCCGTTCAGCGATCTTGACAAGCTTGTGGCTGAAGCCAACAACAGCGAGTACGGCCTGGCTGCCGGTGTGTGGACGCGCGACATCAACAAGGCACATCGCATCGCTCACAAGCTGCGCGCCGGCACGGTGTGGATCAATTGCTACAACGTCTTCGACGCGGCGCTGCCCTTCGGCGGGTACAAGCAGTCCGGCTGGGGCCGCGAGATGGGCCACGAAGCGTTGGAGCTGTACACGGAAGTGAAGGCCATCTGCGCCGCCATCTAGGGTAGAGCCCGGCCACTTGGACGAGTTGAAAGGGCACGGCTTGACAGGTTGCTGAAAAACTAACGGAGGGGACTTCGCGTCAGGGCACGACCTTGGTCGTGCCGAAAACGCCTTTATTTTTGCAACGCGAGCGGGCTTTAAGCCCGCGAGCGCCTTGATATCCAGACTTTTTCAGCGGCCTGTTCAGCCGTGCCAAAGTGATCGTGCTTATGTTCGGCTTTAGCCACTAAGGTCAGGATGTTCGATTCCCCTCAGCGGCTGAAGCCTGTGCCTTGATTGTGTTCTGCGGCACGCCTGAAGGCGTGCCCCTTCAAAGTCAGAAAGCGTCTCCTCTCAAAAGTTCGGAGCAAATTGAAAGCCATCAGAGTGCACGAGTTCGGCGGGCCCGAGGTGATGAAGCTGGAAGATGTACCCGATCTCACTGCCGGTCCCGGTCAGGTCGTTGTCGAGGTCAAGGCGGTCGGCGTCAATCCGGTGGAGAGCTATATCCGCACCGGAACCTACGCCACCAAGCCATCGCTTCCTTACACCCCCGGCAACGATGTCGCCGGCGTTGTAAAGGAGGTCGGCGCAGATGTGACCAGCGTCAAACCTGGCGATCGTGTCTATTCCTCCCTGTGCATCAGCGGCGCCTATGCCGAACAGGCCTTGTGCAATGCACTGAATGTCCATCTCCTGCCGGACAACGTTAGCTTCGAGCAAGGTGCGGGCGTCGGAGTGCCCTACGGCACCGCCTACCGCGCCCTCTTTCAGCGCGCCAACGCAAAGGCGGGTGAAACCGTGCTGGTTCACGGCGCGAGTGGTGGCGTAGGCATCGCCTCGGTACAGTTCGCGCGCGCCGCTGGACTGACCATAATCGCAACCGCAGGCACCGACAGCGGCATGGCACTCGTCAGGCAACAGGGCGCTCACCACGTCCTGAACCACGCGTCCAGCGGCTATTTGGACGAACTCATGAGCCTCACGCAGGGCGCGGGCGTCAACATCATTCTCGAAATGCTGGCCAACAAGAACCTTGCCAGTGATCTCAACGTCATTGCCCGGCACGGCCGCGTCATCGTGATCGGCAATCGCGGAACCATCGAGATCAATCCTCGTGGAACCATGGCCCGCGAAGCCGACATTCGCGGCGTAATGCTCTTCGGCGCCTCCCCGGAGGAGTTTCAGGCCATACATGCAGCGATCTATGCCGGCCTTGAGGCGGGCACACTGCGGCCAGTAGTGGGCGAGAAGTTTGCACTCGCGAGATGCCCCCAAGGCACACGAAGCAGTCATGAAACCCAGCGGCGCACACGGCAAAATCATCCTCATGACCGGAAGCTAAAGCGTTCCACTGTTGTTTTGTCCCGGCTTTGAAAGGGCACGGCTTCAGCCGTGCCGCTGGGCACGCCATAGACTTCGCCTTTAGGCGCTGAGGGGACGCTTTCCCTCAGAGGCTAAAGCCGGCTTCCTGTCCGTCTGAGCGGCCCGCCTGAAGGCGGACCCTTTCAAAGCAGGATGCGCCAGACTCTAAAGGCAAGCTCGCGGCCCGCACCGAAGTGGGAAAACGTTTCCGTACCAACCCACAGTTTCTCCGCCGCCTCGCGCGATTTGAGCTACCCTTTTGGTAGAAGGGGTATATCCCCCAGATACGGAGGCCCTTATGGAACTCCGATTAACGGAAGCTGAACACGATCTACTCATTCAGGTTCTGGAAGAGCGCCAGGTCCACTTCCTGCACGAGATCGCCAAAGCCGATCACCACGAATTCAGGCACGCATTGCAGAAGCGATGCGAATTGCTGGAAAAAATCCTCGAAAGGCTGAAAATGCATACTCCCACGGCGGTTTAGAGACGGCTCAACCGCTCTTGCCTTTCTGAGTGCGCCTT
Source organism: uncultured Acidobacteriaceae bacterium (assembly GCA_963747055.1). Classification (GTDB taxonomy): domain Bacteria; phylum Acidobacteriota; class Terriglobia; order Terriglobales; family Acidobacteriaceae; genus CAVVDY01. The sequence goes on from CAVVDY010000011.1 coordinate 431,160, forward strand.
CCAGGTTGGTGCTCGTTCCCTGCGCTGACCACCTTACAATCGAGGCATGTCTTGCCGGCGCCGGACGGCCGCTGTGGCGCTTTTGCTTTCTCTCTTTGCAGGGGCTCACGCTTCAGCCCAGACAACCTCGTCCAGCCTTCAGAAGGCCGTTGACCATGCCATGTCCGGGAAGAACGGCACGGCCGTGGTGCTGGACGTCGTTAGCAACCGCATTGTGGCATCGTACCGGCTGGACGTCGCCGCACGCCGCCTGGCGCTCCCGGGCTCAAGCATCAAGACCTTCACCTTGCTGGCGCTGCTGCACGCAGGAAAGGTCACCAGCCAGACTGCCCTCATGTGCAAGCGCCCGCTCACCATAGCTGGACACAGGCTCGATTGTTCGCATCCCGACACCCATCATCCCCTGGATCCAACGGAAGCGCTCGCCTACTCGTGTAACTCCTATTTCACCAGTGTCGCGACGCGACTCTCGCCTCAGCAGTTGCGGCAGGCGTTTCTCGACGACGGCTTTGCCAACCCGACGGGCCTCGCCACAAAGGAAGCTGCGGGTTCTGTAGCACTGGCTTCCACCACCTCGGAATTGCAGCTCCAGGCAGTTGGCGAGTGGGGCGTCAAGATCACGCCGCTGGAACTGTTGCGCGCCTATCGCAACCTGGCTGTTTTGGCTGACGGCAGAGCCGACGCCAACGTGCAAATTGTGTTGAGCGGCCTTGAAGGCTCGGCCTCCTACGGAATGGGACGCCTCGCCCAGCCCGATTCAACAATGCGAGTTGCAGGCAAGACTGGCACCGCTCCCTCCGAGCAAGGCCCATGGACGCACGCCTGGTTTGCCGGCTGGGCTCCGGCAGTTAAGCCGCAGATTGTCCTGGTCGTCTTCCTGGAAAAGGGCACCGGAGGAGCCGATTCCGCCGAGGTGGCTCGTAACATTTTCGCCGAATACGCCAGATCGACAGGCAACTCGCAACCTACTCACCAGGGCGCGCAATGAAGCGTGCTTCCCTGCTGGCGCTGGTGGTAGCGCTGACCCTTGGAGCTGCCCGCCCTCCGCAAACTGCAGTTTCGAAAAACAAGAATATTGGCCCGCCCTCCAGCGGCTTTCCCCGGACGCTGAAGGTTCGGCTGTGGTACCTGCATCCTCCAGTCGCTCTGAAGCTCGGCGCCGCCTCAGGACAGGCGCACTTTCGCACCTGCTCGACATGCAAGGACGCAGCTCTGACCTCCGCCACGCTCCGCGCATCGGGCACAAGGTTGAAGCTTGATAGTGAGAAGCGCCCCCTGACCGAGCTTCGCCTCAGCGGCGTCTACCAGATGAAGGCTGCCGACGGGCCGCCGGTTCCTGCCGACTTTCCTGTCGACATCCGCGCCTCCGGTGGAAGGTTGCTGGTCACTGCCACCATGCCGATGGACGAGTACATCGCTGGAGTGCTGGCCGGCGAGACGGGGAACTTCAAGTCCGACGAAGCCCTCAAGGCCATGTCGGTAGCGGCCCGGACCTATGCGATGCACTTCGGAAGCCGCCACGCCCTCGATCACTTCGATGTCTGCGACACCACCCACTGCCAGGACCTGCGACTTTCCGGCATCACCAGCCGCATGCGACAGATTGCTGAGTCCACCTCCGGCGAGGTTCTCTGGTACAACGGGCGGCCTGCGGCGACTTACTATCACGCTGATTGCGGAGGGATGACGGAGGACGCACGCTTTGTCATCGGAGACGACGAGCCCCCGATGCCGTACTTGATCCAGCACTCCGATGTTTATTGCATCCGCCATGGCATCATGCAGTGGCAGAGCGAGATCACCAAACGCGACCTCCAACGCGCCCTGACCGCCGACGGCTTCACCGTACCGGGAACGTTGCGTTCAATTTCGGTAGTTCAGCGTACACCGAGTGGCCGCATCGAAACCGTGCGTGTCGTGGGATCGAGATCCATCACCATTCCGGGAGTGGCCTTTCGCATAGCCGTCGGTCGGCACCTCGGATGGGCACGCCTGAAGAGCAACTGGTACGACGTGAGCATAAGTGGCGATCGCATCGCCTTCCACGGCCGCGGCTCGGGACACGGTGTCGGCCTCTGCCAGGTTGGCGCTGAGGTGATGGGGGAGGAAGGCAAAACCTATCAGGAAATCCTTGCCTACTATTACCCGGGAACCAGGCTCGGCCGGTCGGCCCAGGGAATCGCCTGGCATACGCTAACGGGTGAGAACATCGAATTGCTGACGACCCGGCCCGATGTAGACCGAGCATATCTCCCGCTTGCCGCGAGCCTCGCACGTCAAGCTGCAGCGACCACCGGACTGACGTTTGCTCTCAAGGCCCCAGTGGAAGCTCTATCCCACGGTTGCCATGTTTCGCGACGCAACCGGAGAGCCGGGATGGGTGGCGGCAGCCACGCGTGGCCACACCATACAAACCCAGCCCGCGGACGTGCTCAAACAGGCTGGTACGCTGGACAGTACACTGCGTCACGAGCTGCTGCACATGCTCATCGAATCCCACGTCAAGCCGGGCACGCCGGTGTGGTTTCGCGAAGGGCTGGTGTTGTATTTGTCGGAGCCGAACGGATCAGGCCAACCTTCATCGAGCTTCAAAAGCGCCGCCGACTTGGAAAACGCGATCGTAAATCCCGCCAGCGAAGATCAATTGCGCAAGGCATACACCGAGGCGCACTCAACGGTCGCGCAACTTGCGAAACAGTACGGCAAGCAGAAGCTGATTCTCTGGGTGCGGCAGGGATTACCGCCCGGTATAACTCCCTGACAGTTGGTTACTGAAAAAAACTCCTGGGAGAGTCGTTTTGAAGGGGCGCAGCTTCAGCTGCGCCGTCCGAAATCCCTTATATTTGTCATCCCGAGGAGGCCTTTAGACCAACGAGGGACCTGCTCTTGATTTCAGCCGCTCGCGCAGGCAGCTACCCGATCCGATCTTCCCCGTCCGTCCGCTCCCCAACCATCCAGATCAACAAAATGAATGCCGTGATCAGAATGAGGTAGGCCCCGGCAAAGCGCAGCCCCGCACTCCACGCCTCTGCGCGCAGGCTGCTCAACGCCGGAACCCACGTCACCAGCTTGTAGGGCACCCACACTCCCAGCCCCATCAGCACGCACAGCGAAACCCAGTACAGCGGCTGACGCAGCACGCGAAACGAACGCGCGATGTGTCGGCCCGAAAATCCTGTCGCGGCGATCGTCGTCGCCACTGGTAGCCACACCGCAGGCAACACAACCCACAGCACCACGAAGAGCACCCAGTCAGAACCGTGCATGACGTTCCGTGGCGACGGCCCGGCATTCGCCTTTTGCCGAATCCATACCGAGAACTGCGGAACGTAGTTGCCGGCGCTCACGATGATCCACATGACGCACGCCCCCAGCGCCGCCCAGATCGCCAGCGGAATGACATGCCGCAACCCTCGCCAATACGCTGCGCCAATCCCCGGCCGCCTGCGAAACTCGTCAACCCTGAACCACGCCAGCGTTCCCGCGCGCAGCCACACAATGCCAACCACAATAAGCAGTGCCAGTACCGCCGACAGCGCGACCTGCCAAACGTGCGCATCGGGAATGCGCAGCCAGTAGTACCAGGCCCCGAGCGCCGCTGCATTGACGAACAGATTCAGCAGCCACAGCTTCAGCACCCCGCTCCGGCTTGTCACTCCCGCGCTCATTTAACGCTCACCTTCATGGCATCGCTGGTAGCAAGAAATTCCGGCTGATACATAGGCTCAACTCGCGTCGGGCTCACGCGGAACTCGCCGGGGTTCACCACCTTCAGCAGGTACGTGTATTCCTTCTGCCCGCGCGGAAAATACATGGTGAAGAACGTCGTGCGATCGTCGTACAGCTCGCGATAGCCCCAGCCGCGCGTCCACCAACTCGGCTTCTCGTCGAGCTGGTACAGATCATCACGCGCAATCGACTCCGTCCCCGATGGAATCGGGTCCTCGATCATCAGATACTTCCATTCGTTTCCGCCTACCGTGATGCGCACCGCCAGCGTGTCGCCCACCTGCACCGGCCCGTTCAGCGGATCCATGTGGTACACGATGTGATCGCCGCGCTGCACCGACGTGAGCTTGTAATACTGCCGCACCACGCTGAGCTGGAACGTCCCGCTGTTCACCACCTTCGGCTGGCTGGAGTAGTACTCGCCGCGCGTCGACCAGTACAGCCTCCCGTCGCCCGACTTGTTGAACTGCACCTGATTCGCTTGCGGCGCGAGTTGCGAATCGCTCAACGTGATCGCCGTCGCCGGATTGAGGGCATTGTCGGCAGTGAACTGCTTCGAGCCAACTCCCTTGCCGTTCACATTCACGTTGACTGTGAACTTTGGCTTCAGCTCCTGTGTGTGCTGCAGATAATCGGTCAGCCCGTACAGCACGGCCGAGGTCTGCTGCGTCGACTCCCAGTAATACCCCTGGCTGCGATGATCGACCAGATACAGCGCTGCTTTCGGCAGCAGCGGGCTCTGCGGATCGGCCGCCGTCAACAGCTTCATCGCATAGGCCGTCGCTTGCGGCGTGGTATCGCCGTAAAAATCGAGAAGATAGTTGAAGTCCGTCGGCCACCACGCCTGCGTATTATCCTGCTTGACGTTGGATTCAAGCTGCCTCACCAGATCACCCGCCCGCGCATCGCCTGCCTTTCGCATCGCCAACCCCAGCAGCGCCTGTCCATATGCCGTTAGCGTCGCGCGCTGGCCCCAGACCGCATCCAGCACCGTCGTATTCGACTCCGTTCCGCTCAGCACCAGCGCATATGCCATGTAAGCCCGCAGATCGGTGCGGACATTCTGCGTCTTGGCAAACTCTTTCAGCAGCCAGGCGCGTCCGCTCTCGATCATCTCCGGCTTCACGTCATACCCGGCATCCTTCGCCTGTACCAGCCCGGCAAGCACGTACGCCGTCATGAATGCACTGCTGTCGTCGCTCTGCCACCAACCCCAGCCGCCATCCGGATGATGGTAGTTGTACAGCCGGTCGAGTCCGGCCTGCACCTGCTTGCTGAGTACCGCCGGATCGACATTCGATTTCACGCCAAGTTTCTTCAGCGCCTCCGAGACCAGCACATCCGGCAGGAAGCTCGACATCGTCTGCTCCGTGCAGCCATAGGGGTACGACGTCAGATAGTCGAGCGCCCCAAAGACCGTTCCGGCAATCGTCGGCGTCAGCGAAATGCTCAGCTTGCGCGTGTTCGCCTCAATTCCTTGCGGGAAGGCAACTGTCTGCGTCGTGTCGCTCTTGGCGGCGGCAATCGATCCCGAGTTCGATACCGCCAGCTTCACCCCAAACGGCTCAACCGGCAGCGTCAGTTCCATGGCATCGCTCTCGACATCGGTCAGCGCCTTGCCCAGCACCGTTGCCGAATCCACATCCAGCACGCGAACCCGGTAATCAACCTTCGCCAACCCTCGGCTGGGCACTTGAACATCCTTCGTGCCGCCGTCGATCACCTGCAGCCCGGTGAACTCCATCGAAACCTGCGCCGTTTTCTCTACCGGCAGATAGTTCTGCACGATGGTCGACAGCACAATCTCATCCCCGCGGCGGAAGAAGCGCGGCACCACCAGGCGCACCATCACGTTCTTGCGCACGATGGTGTTCTCCACCGCGCTGCCGACCTTCGTGTCCTGCGTGATGCCACGAGTGGTAGCGCGCCACGACGTAATCGCGTCGGGATAGTCGAACTTCACCGTCGCCTGACCGCTGTTGTTGGTGTCGACATCGGCAACCCAGTACGCGGTGTCGGGGAATGCCTTGCGGACCTTCGGTTGAACCAGCTTCTCAGGCTTGAGCTGCGCCAGCGACCGGTGCGGACGCACTGCCGCCAACTCCATCGCACGCTTGCCCGCCTGCCCGCTGAAGTAGTACGTCAGCGACGTGTCAGTGCTGACCTTGCTGTAGATCGTGCCATAGAAGGCCTTCAGAATCGGCAGCACCGTCTCCGGCTGGATCGCATAGATGGCTTCATCGACCACCCCAAGGCTGAACTCCGCCGCCACCGGCTTGCCGCTCGCATCGGTGGCCTTGATCGTGTACGACGCTGCCTCACCCGGCAGATACTGCGGCTTCGACGGAGTGAGATCGACCTTCAACTCATGCTGCGTCGGCGGCACCGAAAGGCTCTTGCTGCCCTGATACAGCTTGTTCCCACGGATGAACGTCGCTGCCACGTAGAAATTCGGCGCGTACTCCGGCTTGATCGGCACATCGACCGTAATACTGCCGCCATTGCTCTTGATCACCTGCGCCGAGTACAGCCCGTTGCCCTCGGCGGTGACCAGCACCGATGCCGGCTCTTTGCCGGTCACGATAAGCACGTGCGCCGTATCGCCGGGAACGTACGACTTCTTGTCCGGCACAATCTGCACGTTCTCCTGCGCCGGCCCCATCCACCATGCACTCTCGCCCGGTGCCCACAAGAAGATGGAATCCTGCACCTCGCGATGCTCCGGTGTCATGGCGAAGACGCGCACCCGGAACTCGCCCGCATCCGGAATGACAAAATCCACCTGCCCCTTGCCGCTTGCATCGGTCTGCCCCTGCGTGGTCGAGACCACTTCCCCGGAGCGCTTTTGCCAGTTCCAGCGGCTGATCTCGGCCTTGAACGCCGTGGCCACCGGCTTCTTGTCATAATCCTGGGCCGTCACTGTGATCTTGGCTGTGCCACCTTTGCTGTACACGTACGCATCGGGCTGCGCCGTCAGGTAGAAGCTGCCATAGGTCGCGATGGCGTATCCGTGCCCTGAAATCTCGCGGTTCCCTGCGTCCGTTACCCGAGCCTCAATGCGATAGGTCAGGTCCTGATGCTGTTTGCTGACCGTAGTCGGAATGGTGATCTGCAGCTTGCCGTCCAGGTCGAGCGTGCCGCTGTTCTCCTGCTCTTGTTCACCGGCGCCATATTGATCGTACTGGCCTTCATCGGGCGGGCCTTCGTCGCCGCCCATGTCGTCCTCCGACGCATAGCGGCCCGGCGGATAGTACGGCGAGGTATGCACCACCCACTTCACCTTGGCGTTGGCCACCGGCTCGCCAAAGTAATAACGCGCGTCGATGGTCGCCTTGATCGGCTGTCCTTGCAGCACGCGCGGCGTTTGCGCCGTAACCTTCACCGCGTATTCGGGCTTTTTGTAATCCTGCACCGAGAAGCTCGCGCCCTCGACATATCGCTCGCCCATTTGCATCGACAGGTAATACGTGCCCAAGTGTGCGTCCGACGGGATCGTGTACTCCCAGTGCGCGCTGCCGTAGTCATTGAGCTTCGCTGTCTCGTTCCAGATTGGCTGATAGGTTTGCGGATCGCGCAGCTCCAGGCTGACCTGGCGGTCCTGCGGTAGCGTGTAGCCGCTGGGGTTCTCGGCGCGAATGATCGTCTTGAAGTGCACCGTGTCCCCCGGCCGATACACCGGCCGGTCGGTATACGTGTAGCCGCGCAAATTGCGGTCGGGACCGCTGCCCAGGTTCCACGCCCCCGGAGTGTTGATGGCGAACTGATCGCCGTGCGTAACCAGTACCGCCACGTTCTCCGGCTTCTCGTCGGCGATCTTGGTGTCGAGCATTCCCTGCGCGTCGGACTGCCCGGAAGCCACCTCCCGCTGATCGATCCACACTTTGACCTGAGCGCCCGAAATCGGATCGCCGCTCTTGCGGTCGACGACAAAACTCACCAGCCGCCCCGGCGCCGCTTTGCTGATAACGGCAACCTCCGTGACGACAATGATGGTGTACGCCCGCAGCGAGCCGTTCGTCGCCTCAACCAGATACACGCCCTTGTCGCTGACGGGAATCTTCACCGTCTCGCTTTGCCAAGGCTCGTGCGAGCCGGGAGCCCACTTCCACACCGACACAACCTGCTGCTGGTTGAGCACCGGTACCTGCGCGAAGTTCTCGACCTGCGGGCCTTGCTTCTTGGGTTTCTCCGTCTCACCCAGCCGCCACATGCGAATCTCATGACGGTTCTCCACCGAGAACTGCGCCCGCACGAAGTCGCGAATCCATGCCCAGATGCGGTGCTTCCAGGCATGAAATTTTTCCAGCCACGTATGCGGCTGCTTCGGCAGCGCCGGGCCGCGTCCGCCGAAGCTGTGCAGCTCCTGCAATTGGCTGAAGAACTTGATCGGATCGTTGACGTGATAGACGCGAAACTCCAGTTGCTTGACGTTGTGGCTGTACACCGCAACTTCGGGCTTCTCGCCCGGCATGTAGGTCTGCTGGCTGCTCAGCGAAAAGTAGGGCTCGCCGGATTCCTGCGCCTGCGCCCACCGAGGCGCAACCAGCGCACAACAGAGCGCGAGTGCAACCCACAGCCAGGAGCGCCGCATCACTGGTCACCCCGCAAGAGGTTCCACCGATACACGCCAAGGAATGCAGGATTCGAAGCCACCGGACGCCAGCGAGCATCGGGGAAGTTCATCAGTTCCGCAACCGACAGGCGGCGCATCTCGCCCGGCCATTTGCCCTCGGGCCCGGTGTGATACACCACGTATCGCTCAGGCCCGGGCTCGACCTGGCTTCGGCCCAGGAAAATCATGGCGTGAAACGTCGGCGGATTTCCCGGCTGGCGGAAGAACAGCAAGTCGCCAGGCCGGGCCTGTGCAAGCGAATGTCCCACATTGTAGGTGTTATCGCGCCACAGCGTCTTCGCATCGGCAAACTCCGCGAATGCGCCATCGCTCAGATCGGCGGCGACAAAAGCTCCGCCGCGCACGCGAAACATCGCTCCGCCCAGCGGAGTATACGGATAGTGGTACTGGCTCAACTCCCCGGCCCGCGGCGCCCCTGGCAACGCCATCTCATTCGCCCACGCGGAGTCGTGCTGGCGCAGCGCTTCCCGATAGCTGAAGCGCAACAGCGAAGCGCAGTCGTCGATCTCTCGCGGCAACTTTGTCCCACGGAAGTACTCTGACTCGGCCAGCAGCGTGAACCAGCCACGGAACGCGGCGCGGTCCGCCGCATCATGCAGGCGCAGAAAGTCGGGAGTGCCGTCGCCGAACGAATCGCTGTTGTCCGGCACGGTGGTGACTTCGATCTCCTGCTCGGGCAGCCCGGCAGCACTAACGCGCAGCTTGGTCGCACCTGGATTCACTCCGGCACGCAGCGTAGCAGTGGCTTCATCGCCATGGACCACCACGGAATCAACCGCGATGCGATGTTGGTTTGCTGGCTCGATCTTCAGGTCGCGGATTGCGCGGCCGCTGGAATGCAGCTTGATTTCGGTGGTAGTAAGGCCGTCGGCAGGAATTCGCGCGGCGGAAAGCTCGCATTGCAGCGAGCCCGAAGCATGGACATGCCGCAGGCTGAGAGTACACACCAGCCCGGCAAACGCGACTACGCACAATACTGCGAGCCAGCGAGGCACGCCGCGCATGAAAAGTTTCCCTCCGCGAGTTAGCGGATTATAGCGCGACCTGCCGGAGAATCCACCTGAGGAATTTCGTCAGCGTCGGGGCAGCGCTCGCAGCTCGTTCAGCAGGCGGTCCACTTCTTCTGCCGTGTTGTAATGTGCCAGCCCAATGCGCAGCATGCCGCCGCTCGCTTGCACCCCGAGCCGCTCTGCCAAATCGACGGCGTAGTAGTTGCCGTCCCATGTAAAAATGCCGCGCTCGCCCAGGTGCGCCGCCAACTCTCGCGGCGTATAGCCCTCGATGCGAATCGCGACCGTCGGAGTGCGCTGATCAAACTTCGCGGGGTCTTTGATGCCGTAGAACGTCAGGCCGGGAATCTCCAGCAGGCCCGTAATAAGCCGCGCGCAAAGCTCCTGTTCATACTGCGCCATTACCTCGTAGGCCGCGGCAAGCGCATCGCGTCTTCCCCGCGCTTCCGGAGCATGATGCCTGCCGAGATCGGCCAGATACTCAATCGCCGCGATCACTCCCGCCATGCCTTCGTGGTTCTGGGTTCCGCTTTCCCAGCGGTCAGGAAGCTGCTCGGTGCACGCGCGCAACTTGTACGGCCGCAGCCGCTGCAAGTGCTCCCGCTTTCCGTAAAGAACGCCGACGTGCGGGCCGAAGAACTTATAGCTGGAGCAGACCAGAAAATCGCAGTCCAGCGCACGAACGTCAATCAACCCATGCGGAGCGTAGTGCACGGCATCAACAAACGCCATCGCTCCCACGGCATGTGCCAGCCTGACAACTTCCGCGACATCATTGATCGTGCCCACTGCGTTCGCGGCATAGCCGGCCGCCACCAGCCTTGTAGTGCGGCGCACCTTGGCCTGCAAATCGAACATGTCGAGCGTGCAGTCGGCGATCTTGATGTCGGCGGTACGCACCTTCACGCCGCGTTCCTCCAGCGCCACCCAGGGCGATACATTCGCGTCATGGTCAAGCTGGGTGACCAGCAACTCATCGCCACTCTTCAGCTCGCGTCCAATCGCACGACTCAACGCAAAGGTCAGCGACGTCATGTTCGCGCCGAACACCACCTCATCGGAATCGCAATTGAAGAAGTCCGCCATGGCAGCGTGCGCGCCCACATAGATCTCGTCGGTGCGATCGCTGGTGAGAAACGCGCCATGCGTGTTGGCGTTCGAGGTGGCCAGGTAGTACCCGATGGCGTCGATCACCCGCTGCGGCACCTGGGTTCCGCCCGGAGCATCGAAGAACACCGCCGGCTGGCCGTTCACCTGCAGGCGCAACGCCGGAAACTGCTCGCGGGCCCATTCAACATCGAATTTCGAGATCACTGCAGACCGACCACTGGAAGACACGTTAGGAACTCCTGACTGCATTGATGAAATCACACAACATGCCATAGGCCGTGGCCTCCGGCCCGGGATCGCGCTCGCCGACGATCAGCTCGAACACGTCCGTCTCGAACGCGACCGACAACGACGCGCCGCGAACCGAATACATCGGGTCCTCCGGCCCAATGCGTTCCGGCCCTACGGAAGCAGAGATACTGCCATCGCTCTCCCGCTTCGCATGGCTTATCAACTTCCAAGCTTCGCCGTTTTCCCGTGCTTCGCGCAAGTGCGCAGCGGTGAGACCACGAATCCCTTGCCGCGTTACATCGGACATTTTGAGATTTCCGCCCATCAGCACGTTCGCCAGTCCAACCACTTTCACCGCCGCATCGATGCCGTCGACGTCGTTGCTCGGATCCGTTTCTGCAATCCCAATCCGCTGCGCCTCGCGCACCGCATCGTCAAAGCTCATGCCCGCTTCCATGCATCCCAGAATCACGTTCGTGGTCGAGTTCAGCACGCCGCGGAAGCCGCGCAACTCGATGACGGGCAGCGTCTCGCGAAACAGCGAAAATACCGGCACTCCATCCATCATTGCCGATTCATGAAAGAAGTGCAGCCCGCGCGCCTCTGCCAGTTGCGTTAGCTCTCGCTGCGCATATACCACCGGCCCTTTGTTGGCGCTGATCACGTGTGCTCCCGTCTCCAGCGCCTCGCGGATGTATGTAATCGCTGGCTCGCCGCTCTCGGCATTGAGCGAACTGGCTTCGAACAGTGCCTGGGGCTTTGCCGCCGTCAGCCACTGCTCTAGGCCTTCCGTCCTCTGTGCTTCCGAATAATCGCCGTTCCGCAGCTTGTCAGCGGTAAAACCACCCTCCGCCGCCAGCCATCCCAACCGCCGCGTGGCCACCCCGGTGATGCGGTAGGCGATGCCGTACCGTTCGCGCATCTCGGCAGCTTTTCGGTGAAGAAGCCCCACCAGGCTTCGGCCCACATTGCCAAACCCGATCAGGCATAGGTTGAAGGTACGAATAGAGTTCGCTCCTGGCTGGTTTTCGGCGCCTGCAAGTATTCTAAACAGCGAGATACTTTCGGAGCATCGCAAGCATGGAATCTGTTCCCGTCCAACCGGCCACCGAGCAGCGCGCGTTTGTCACCATAGACGGCAAGCACCTGGAGACGCTATGGATCGAACCACGCAGGGCCGGCCTGCCACCCATCGTCATGCTGCACGAGGGGCTGGGCTCAATCGCGCTCTGGAAGGACTTCCCGCAGCGACTGGCGGAGCGCACCGGCTGCGGCGTGCTCGTCTATTCGCGCTACGGCCACGGCAATTCCGATCGCCTGCTGGAAAAGCGTCCCGTCAGCTTCATGCACCACGAAGCCCAGGTCGTCCTGCCGGAGCTGCTAACGACGCTTGGCATCGAGCGGCCGATCCTATTTGGCCACAGCGACGGCGGTTCCATCGCCCTAATCTACGCCGGTACCTTTCCTGCCTCGCCGCTGGCACTGATCCTGGAAGCTCCTCACGTTTTCGTCGAAGACCTCAGCGTCGCAAGCATCACAGCAGCCAAAATCAACTTCCAAACCACTGACTTTCGCGACAAACTCTCCAGGTATCACGCCCACGTCGACGAGACCTTCTGGGGATGGAACGACATCTGGCTCGACCCCGACTTTCGCTCCTGGAACATCGAGTCCTACCTCGACACAATTCGCTGTCCGGTTCTCTGTATTCAGGGCGAGCAGGATGAATACGGCACCCACGCTCAGCTTGAGGCAATTCGCAGTCGCGTTCCCGGCACGGAAATTGTTATGCTTGGCGATTGCAAACACTCGCCCCATCGCGATCAGAGAGAAAGCACCCTGAAAGCCGTGGAGCGATTCTTGAAAAAAGTTTCAACGTGGCCGCCGCTTGAAACTTGAAACTGGAAACTCGAAACTTACTGGCCACCGACCACTGGCCACTGACAACTAACATGTCCGACTGGGTACACACATTCAAAGGCGCCGTGCTGGCTTCCGAGTACGACTTCACCAGCCACATGAACTCGCGCATGTACGTGTCGCGCTTCGACCAGGCAACATGGTTTCTGCTGCACGCCATCGGGCTCACGCCGGCGTCCATGCGGGAGAAAAACCTGCGCATCGCCATCGTGCGCCAAAACTATCAGTTCCTCGAGGAGCTGCGCGGCGGCGAGCTGGTGGTGATCAAGAGCGGATTTCTGGCCGTGGGTGAAAAATACTTCCGCTTCCTTCACCAGATGTACAACGACGTCTCCGGCAAGATGGTGGCGACCTCCGACTGTGTCGCCGTGCAGGCCAGCCTCGACCAGGGCAAGAGCGTGGCCCTCAGCGCCGAGCTTCAGGAGCGCGCCAAGGCCCACCTCGTTACCGCCAACGTCCCTCTCAACGCCGAAATCGGCTGAAGGCCTGTAGCTGCGGCGAGGTATGATAAAGATGTGACAGTCCAGTTCACCGCAGTTTTTCGTCGTGTGCCGGAAGGCTACATCGGTTTTGTTGAGGAGCTTCCCGGCGCCAACACTCAGGGAGCGACGCTGGAAGAAACTCGCTCCAACCTGCAGGAAGCAATTGCACTGGTGCTTGAATCCAATCGTGCCCTGGCCAAAGAAGCAGCGGGGACGGACGAGGTAATTCGTGAGACGCTCACGGTCAGCTCGTGAAGCGACGTGATCTGATTCAGCACCTTACCGGGCATGGATGCGAACTATTGCGTGAAGGCGCTAACCATTCCATCTACGTCAACCGTGCACTCGGCAAGACCTCATCAGTACCCCGTCACTCTGAGATCAATGACTTCCTTGCCAGAAAAATCTGCAAAGATCTAGGCATTCCGCCTTCTTAACATGAGGGCGAGAGAATCAAGCAACACCTTGCAACTACAAATCGAAAAACTCGTTTATGGCGGAGACGCTCTGGCCCGCCTGCCCGCCGATGACAAAGGCCCCGGCAAGACTGTCTTTGTTCCATTCGTAGTCCCCAGCGAAAAGGTCGAGGCGACCCTGACCGAGACGCGCCCCGGATTTGCCCGCGCCCGGCTGAACGAAATCCTCACGGCTTCGCCCGAACGCATTCCACCTGACTGCCCGTACTTCGGAAGCTGCGGCGGCTGCCAATACCAACACATTGCCTACGATGCTCAGCTTCGCTACAAGGCTGAGATTTTGCGCGAAACTCTTCGCCGCACTGCGAAGCTGGAACTGCAAAGCGAAATCACCATTCAGGCCGGTGAGCCGTGGCGCTATCGCAACCGCACCCGCATGCATGTGCAGCACGCGCCCAAGTTTCAGCTTGGATATCACCGCCATGGATCACGCCAGCTACTGGCGGTGGAGCAGTGCCCCATCAGCTCACCGCTGATTAACCAGGCCATTCGCGCGATCTGGGCGCTCGGAAACGATGGCAAGCTTCCGCAATCCATACACGGCATTCAGTTCTTCGCTAATCATGACGATCAGCAAATGCTGGTCGAGCTCTATGTCCAACCGGGCAGCACTGCGAAGGACTGCCAGCCATTCGCCACCGAGTTGCATGAACTCCTGCCTCCGATTGCCGGTATCGTGGTCTTCGCCAGCTCGCCGGTGGAAGACGATTCCCGCCAATTCGCTCCTTTGAGTTCGGTGCATTCTGAACCGGGACAGGCGATCGGCTCCAACTCCCTTCAGTACAGGGTTGCCGCTCACGAGTTTCGCGTCAGTGCCGGATCGTTCTTCCAGACCAACCGCTTCTTAATCGAGGAGCTTGCTCGCATTACTGTCGGCGATCACACAGGCCGCGCCGCCCTCGACCTCTACTCCGGTGCCGGCCTCTTCTCGCTGGCGTTAGCTTCCCGCTTCGATCAAGTGCTTGCAGTCGAAGCCTCGCCGCACTCGTTTGCCGACCTCCGCCACAACGCTTCACCCAACGTAAAGCCCATCCGCGCCACGACCGAAGCTTTCCTCACCGAGCGCGGCCCCAAGCTAGCGCCTGATCTCGTCATCGTCGATCCCCCACGCGCCGGACTCGGCGAAAAGACCGCACGCGCCTTGGGTCGCATGTCCGTGCCCCGTGTGACCTACGTCTCATGTGATCCGGCAACCCTCGCCCGCGACTTGCGCCTGCTGCTAGAATCGGGCTTTAGGGTGGAACACGCGCACCTGGTCGACCTGTTCCCACAGACGGCCCACATGGAAACCGTCCTGCACCTCGCGCGTTGATTCCCCCGGCCAGATCATGTACGCGCTCGCTATCATTCGCTATCGCAAGCCACTCGAGGAAGTCCTCAAGCACACCGACTCGCACCGCGCATACTTGCAGGGACTCAAGCAGGAAGGCCTTCTGCTGGTCTCCGGCCCGCTGGTTCCCCGCTTTGGTGGAGCGCTACTGTTGCGAGTTCCCGATAACGAAGCGCAAGCGACCCTCGACAGCATCCGCGAAAACGATCCGTACATACGGTTCGGAGTCGCGCAATATGAAATGTGGCCCTGGTCGCCCGGCATCGGAGCCGAAGACCTGGACCGCCTGTAGGAGTATCGCCAAGGGGCGCGCCCGGCCCCATAAGCGAACTGTTGAGGATTGCCGTCGGCCTCCCCCGTTTCGAACGGCGCTCCTTCCGCCTGCCCGCGCCGGCTGTATTGTGGCGGCCAAGAGCCCCTCTTTGTCGCTGCGTTGGCCTTCGCCTGCGGCATCCTCGCTGCTAATTACCTTTGGCGCTCGCCCTTCGTCTGGCTGATTGCCTCTGTTTTGGCCTTGGCGGGAGCGTGGCTGTTTTGGAAACGCGATGCGCAGCTCTCTTATCCTCTGCTTCTAATCACGGTCGCCGCCCTCGGCGCTTTCTACCTCCAGGCTTACGATGCCGCGCAGACCACGCCTCCCGACTTGCACGCTTTCGCAACCGGCGAAGGCCAGGTCTCGCTCACGGGACACGTAATCCGCGAAGGGTTGGTGCGCGACAGTCCCTACGGCGGCAAGCAGGAATCTGTCGACCTTGAGTCCGAAGAACTGGCCACGCCCGATCACACGAGCAATGCGCGCGTCGGCATTCGCCTCACCATTTACAGCAAGGCGTCCGAGGAAACCGCAGCCACAGAGGATGGCACAGAATCGCCATTGCGTGTGTACACCTACGGCGAGCGGTTGCGCCTGGCGGCGAAGCTCCGCATGCCGCGGAACTACGGCGACCCGGGTGCGCTCGACCTGGTTGGATATCTCGCCTCGCAAGACATTCGCCTGACCGGATCCGCGCAGGCCAGTCACGTAGAAATTCTGCCGGGCTTTGCAGGCAGCCGCATCGGATTATGGCGTGCCCGGGCACGAAGAAGCATTCTGGCTCACATCCAGACCCTGTGGCCCGGAGAGCATGGCACGCTGATGCAGGCAATGCTCATCGGCGGACGCGCCTTCTTTGCCCGCGACATCAAGGCCAACTTCCAGCGGACCGGCACCTACCATATCCTCGTCGTCTCGGGCATCAACGTCGGAATCTTGGCCTTCGCCTTCTTCTGGGCGCTGCGCAAGCTTCCATTCGGCGAAACCGCTGCCACGGTGCTCACCATCCTCGGCTCCTGGGGATATGCCTTCGTTGCCGACCTCGGCTCGCCCATCGTTCGCGCCACCATCGTCCTCAACATCTACCTGATCACGCGACTGCTGTTTCGCGACCGTTCCGGCCTCAACGCGTTGGGCATCGCGGCACTTGGAATGCTCCTGGCCAGCCCGCGCACCCTCTTCGAAGCCAGCTTCCAGTTGACGTTCTTATCCGTGATTGCCATCGCTGGAATTGCAGTGCCCGTGCTGCGACGTACGATCTATCCGCTGCAAACCGGTCTCAGAAACCTCGACTCCCCTAACTTCGATTACAGCTTCCCAACCAGGGCCGCGCAGTTCCGCTCCGATCTTCGCCTGGTCCGCGCCCAACTGGCTGAGGTCGTAGGCAAGCCCGTAGCCAACTTCGTAACCTTGCGAACCGCATCTTTCCTGCTCGCAGCAGCCGAGCTAGTGATCGGCTCCGCAATCATCCAGTTTGTCCTGACCCTCCCCATGGCCTGGTACTTCCACCGCGTAACCACGCTTTCGCTGCCCGCCAACGCGCTGGTGATCCCCCTGGCCGGAGCGCTCATGCCCACAGCAGTCGTCGCAGTCGCCTTGTCGTATGTTTCATCATGGCTCGCTTGGCTGCCCGCACACATCGCGGCCTACACGCTCGATCTCCTGACTGGAACCGTGCGTCTCTTCGGACATTTCCGCCTCTCGGACCTGCGTGTGCCAACGCCGACGCTGGCCATGTGCTTCATCGCCGCAAGCGCCGTTGCCTTGGCACTCCTGTTAGCTCGACGCCGCGCCGCCTCGATGGCGCTAGGCCTCGCAGCCCTGGGCTTCGCAGCCTTCGCCTTGGTCTTCGTTCCTCCCAAACCGCAGCTTCATCCGGGAGTCCTGGAAGTAACGGCCATCGACGTCGGCCAGGGCGATTCCCTGCTGATCGTCACGCCTGAAGGAAAGACGCTGCTTCTGGATTCCGGCGGGCAAAGCGCAGCTTCGCGTTCCGACTTCGATGTCGGCGAAGAAGTCGTCTCGCCCTACTTGTGGTCGCGTGGTATTCGCCGGCTCGACGCCGTCGCCATCTCGCATGCTCACTCCGATCACGCCGGAGGCATGCCTAGCATCATTGCCAACTTCCGTCCGCACGAGTTCTGGTATGGAGTCCAATCGCCCAGCCATGATTTCGAACAGGTGCAGGACGCAGCTCAAAGCTTCCACCTCATCTCCAAAGCTCGTCATGCGGGCGATGAATTCGATTTCGGCGGCATCCACATTCGCGTCCTCAATCCGCAGCCGGGCTGGGTACCGCGAAACCCCGCCCAGGATGACGAATCGATGGTCCTACGCCTGCAGTATGGTCAGACCTCCGCCTTACTGGTCGGCGATTCGCACTACCGCATCGAGAAGCTGTTGATTGAGGAGAATCCGCAAGCTGATCTGCTCAAGATTGGCCATCACGGAAGCCTGACCTCCAGCTCGCCTGCCTTCCTGGCGGCGGTGCATCCTGATTTTGCGGTGGTTTCGGCGGGATTCTACAACCCATTCCGGCATCCTCGGCCGGAGGTAATGGCGCGGTACGCTGAGAGGCACGTCACAACGTACCGCACCGATCTGGCAGGGGCGGTTTCGTTTTATCTGGATGGCAAAACCGTAACGGCTAGACCTGTTCCTCGCTGACGGTCTCGTCATCGGATATGTCGACGCGCGACTCTTGAATCAGCCGCGCGGCTTCCTTGGCCCGCTCGGCGCGAACAAGAACGACGACGCCTCCCACTCCGGGCAGCACGTCCTGCGGGGCATCGAGGTTTTCGATCATGGCCTCTATGCCGTTGGCCTCGAGCAGTCCACGAACCACCATGGCCTCCGACTCCTGCTCGGTATCGAAAACTTTTACCAGTTCCTCATGTGATTCCTGCGTTTCCTTCGGTTCGTCCATATCTGCCATAGGTATTTCCTCCTGGTCTAGCGCAACTTGGTGCTGTTTCAGGGTTGAGCACCCCCCGAGTTCTCGAATGCAATTTGCCTGAATCGGTGTATGATGCGGCCCAACGCTTCAGCGCAACGGTGAGATGGCGTCCAACATCCAATTGTAATGAATGCCGATTGCGGTCGGGCGTAAACCTCCTGACTGCTCGGTCTTTATCTCATAGAGGACCAATGGAGCTAACACACGGCAACCAGGCACCGAAACCGCAGACCACGCCCAAGGAACTTCAGGAACAGGAAGAGGAACGGCGCAAGCTCCGGCGGCTCCAGATCATGATGAACATGGTGATGTCGGTCATCAGCCAGGATGAGGACCTCACCGTGGAGGAGGCCGCCGAAATGGTCGCCAACACCAAGCGCGCTGCGCTCGCCATGTTTCCCGATAAGGAGTTCGCCTACGACATTCTCTACAAACCCCGGCTGCAACGACTGATGGCCGAACGCTTTCGCCTGCAGTAATCGGGCACGTTACAATGTCGCAGTGGCGGATTCACTCTATCTGAGTATCTGGTTTTCCACTTTTCGCGAGGCTGAGGTCGTTCCTCGCGCGCTCTCCGTCCTCCGTCAGTTTCTCTTCTCTTCACTGCGCGAAGGCGTGACCTATCTGTCCGTGCATCCGGTGGCCTGGAGCGAGCCCACCGTGCTGGAACGGCGCTTCGACCCCGGTATCTCGCCTGAAGAGGCGGCCGAAATCGCCCAGGAATTTGCCCATGACGATTTCGCGCTGGTCTTCGAGGCCTTTTGGGACCTGTGGCTGCCCAACCAGGACCAGCACGGCGAAGCCTGGGTTCTGCGCCCGACGGCGGTGAAGTTTCTGGTTCACGGAGTTGAATTCGATGAGGGGACCTACGCCGACGACGGCCACATTCAGGTCGACTTCGGCCTCGACACGCCCTTCCTCTTCGAAGGCTTGCATCTCACCTCCGACAACGAGATGCGTATCCGAGCCAACATCGCGAAGCTGGTGGCGTTCTCCACCGCGGTTGAGAGGCATTGCGGCATCAGCGGTCGGGTGCTGTGGTCGGAATCGGAAGACAACCTCGCCCAGAAACTGATCTCCCAGCTGCAGCAGACCCATTAGCGGCAGCCGTCAACTCTCACTGGCAATTTCACTGACGGAACTCAACCCCAGCCGATTGGCGATCTCTCGGGCAACTGCTTCAGGATGGGTGTGGTTCGAGTCCACGCTCAAATCGGCGGTGCGATACAACGGAAGCCGCCGCTGGTATAGCTGGAGAAATGCCTCTCCGTCGCCGGCAAGTGGTCGAAGTCCGTCGCGCCTGCCGCTCTCTGGGAAGCACCTCCTTAGAAGGAGTTCGGGAGTGGTCTCCAGAAAAACTACGATCGCATCACTGTCTCGCAGTAACTTCGCATTCTCAGCCTGCACAAACGTTCCCCCGCCCGTCGCCAGCACCAAGGGGCGCTGCACTTCCGTGAGCACCCGGCCCAGGGTGGCTGATTCGATCGCCCGGAACCTGGCCTCACCCTCGACCTCGAAGATTTTCCCAATCTTCCGCCGCTCGGAGCGCTCAATCTCGCAGTCCAGGTCGACAAATTTCCAGCCCAGGAGCCCAGCCAGCGCCCGGCCCACACTGCTCTTGCCGGATCCCATGAAGCCGGTCAGCGCGATCAGCGAATATTTGCCATCGGGTGGCACTGCACCGTCATTCTAAGCAACCCCACCCCGCTCTGCACGTTGGTGTCACATCTCGCCCTCCAGTCACACAAAGGAGCACCCTGCCTCGGCCTTTTTCCGGTGCTCAGCCCGCCTGATTGCATTAGAATGTGAACCTGTTCTTCCGACGCAAGGCACCGGCAACAGCGGCAGTGACCGCAGGTTTCTGGATGGGCGCTGGCGCTGGGAGGAGAATGTGTTGCTCTGCCCGATCGATTGTCGGCAGTGCAGCTTAGCTGTTTCATGGAATCATCCAGGCGACAGCGCCCTCATACTTATGTCCACGGAAGAGTTTCTTACCCAGGGGCGTCCTGCCGAGGTACTGCGGGAAGCCATACTTCGCCACGTTCGTTATACGTTGGTGCGCCCCACATCAGAGTTGACTCCCGCCGATTACCTCACCCCGGTTTCCCTGGCCGTTCGCGACCGCATCATTGACCGTCTGCTGGAGACGGAGCGCCGCTATCGCCACAAGGACCAGAAGCGCCTCTACTACCTTTCCATGGAATTTCTTATGGGGCGTGCGCTGGCCGACAACTTGTCGAACCTGCGCGCCGAGGAGCTCTGCCGCGAGGTGCTGGCGGGCTTCGGAGTCAGCCTCGACGACGTTCTGGACAGCGAATCCGACGCCGGCTTGGGCAACGGAGGCTTGGGCCGACTGGCGGCCTGCATGCTGGAATCCATGGCAACCCTGGGGATGCCAGGATTTGGCTACGGCATCGATTACGAGTACGGCCTCTTCAAGCAGGAAATCGTCAATGGCTTCCAGCGCGAAAAACCTGACCGGTGGAAGGCCAACGGCACTCCATTTCAGATCGAGCACGCCGACGAGTTAGTCGCCATCTGCCTCTACGGCAAAGTTGAAACCCAGGGGGACGTGGAAGAAACCGAAACACCGAACTGGACTGGCCACAAGACCGTCATAGGTGTTCCAGCAGACCTGCCCATCGTCGGCTACCTCGGGCAGACGGTTAACTGGTTGCGCCTGTTTACCGCGCGCGCTTCTGAAGACTTCGATATCGAGATTTTCAACCGTGGCGATTACGTGCGCGCCATCGAGCAGAAGATCCAGTCCGAGAACATCTCCCGCGTGCTCTACCCCTCCGATTCCGTAGTCAGCGGCAAAGAGCTCCGCCTGGTGCAGGAGTACTTCCTCGTCGCCTGTGCCATTGGCGACATCATTCGGCACTTCCGCAAGCAGCATGGGGACAAGTTTGACCTCTTCCCCTCCAAAGTCGCCATCCAGATGAACGACACCCACCCCAGCCTCTCGGTGGCCGAGCTGATGCGTAGCTTGCTGGACGACCACTCGCTGCCCTACGAGCAGGCCTGGGAGATCACGCAGCAGACCCTGGCCTACACCAACCACACGCTGCTGCCCGAGGCGCTGGAGAAATGGTCGGTGCCGCTGCTGGAGAAGGTCCTGCCGCGCCACATGCAGATCATCTTCAACATCAACCACCGCTTCATGCGCGACATGCAGCAATACTCCTTCCTCGACACCGAGAAGCTGCAACGCATGTCCATCATCGAGGAGGGCTACGAAAAACAGGTGCGCATGGCCAACCTGTGCATCGTTGGCAGCCATGCGGTCAATGGGGTTTCAGCGCTGCACACCGAGTTGATCAAGACCTCGCTGGTTCCTGAGTTCTACAAGGTCTGGCCGGAGAAGTTCAGCAACAAGACCAACGGCGTTGCTCCCCGGCGCTGGCTAATGGAGGCCAACCCTGAGCTGACGGAACTGATCAGCCTCACCCTCGATGACAACAAATGGATCACCAGCCTCGAAAAGCTACACGACCTGGAGCAATGGGCAGAAAACGCCGACTTCCGTGCCTCCTTCAAGGAAGTCAAGCGCCGCAACAAGCTGAACCTCCAGGCCGTCATCCAGCAACAGACCGGCGTCCTGGTCGATCCCGACTCCATCTTCGACGTACACATCAAGCGCATTCACGAATACAAGCGCCAGTTGCTCAACGTGATGCACGTCGTCAGCGACTATCTGCGCATCGTGGAGCATGGTGAACTGCCCGCAGTTCCCCGGACTTACATCTTTGCCGGCAAGGCCGCCCCCGGATACTGGGCCGCCAAGCAGATCATCAAGCTCATCCACAACGTCGCTGACGTGGTGAACAGCGACTCCAAGGCAAGGGAGTGGATCAAAGTAACGTTTCTGCCCGACTATCGTGTTTCCCTGGCTGAACTCATCATGCCTGCCGCCGACGTCAGCGAACAGATTTCCATGGCTGGCACCGAAGCCTCCGGCACCGGCAACATGAAATTGGCCATGAATGGCGCTTTGACCATCGGCACCTGGGACGGCGCAAATATTGAAATTGCTCAGGCAGTGGGCGAAGACAACATCTACATCTTCGGACTGCGCGCCCAACAGATCGCCGAAATGAAAGAGAAAGGCGCCTACAACCCGCACGATCAGTACGAGGAAGATCCCCATCTGAAAGAGGTACTCGACGCCATCAATTCCGACCGCTTCTGCGCCAGCGAGCATGGGTTGTTCGGCTGGATCTTTGACGAGCTCGTTCACCGGGGCGACAAGTACTTCCACATAGCCGATTTCCTCAGCTACGTTGAGACCCACCGCCTCATTGAACAGGAATACCTCAGCGACGACGTCTGGTGGCGCAAGGCCGTGCTGAACGTCGCCCGTATCGGCAAGTTCTCCAGCGACCGCACGGTTCAGGAGTACGCTCGCGATATCTGGCACATCGGACCGTACGAGAAGAGTTGGCGGCCTGCCAAAGGTGCGGCCCGCAAGGCACCGTCGCCGTCCGCCTCGAAATCGAACGGCGAAGCCACACCCGTGGCCGAAGTCGAAGTCGCACCCGGATCTGCAGCCAACGGTGCGACGACCGACGGATAGGGTCTTTCAAAGCACCGTCGAGCCAATAAAAAGCCTCCGCGGTACGGAGGCTTTCTCCACTAGGACGGGAAAATTCTTTACTGTGTCGGAGCCTGCGGCGCAGGAGCCGGCTTCTGGGCCGGCGCGGGCACGGTCTTCGTCGGAGCCGACTTCGTGCCTTCCAATACCGATCCGCTACGGGTGCCGCGGCGGGTGGCAATGGTGGTCAGCGTGATCGACGTCAGCATGAAGATCACCGCTGCCCAGGTTGTCGCCTTGGTCAGCATGGTAGCCGCACTGCGGGTGCCGAAGGCGGTCTGGCTACCCATGCCGCCGAAGGCGGCGGCGATGTCCCCGCTCTTGCCGCTTTGCAACAGCACGACTGCAATCAGGAATATGCACACTGCGATGTGAATAACAGTAACCAGAACAACCATGAACTCAGTTCCCGCTTCAGGCGCTTTTGCGCGCCTTCCTTTGACTTGAACTCTATACGCTTTCGGCTGCGGAGGTATGGTGCGGAAGGGGGGACTTGAACCCCCATGCCTTTCGGCGCCACCCCCTCAAGATGGTGTGTCTGCCAATTTCACCACTTCCGCACACGCGTCCCGCATCGATCCGAGCGGGGGGTCACGCAGAAACGTAAAGGCAATACAAAGTATAACAAACTGCCGTTCCCGGAGTAACCCGCCCGGCAGCTTTGCCACTGCGCCTCTCGGAGAGTGCCCACTGACCTTCAACCCCTCGTTGGTCAGCCGACCGCCGCCCCGGCTGTGCCTTCCACCGTACCGTTCACTCGCTGGCGAACCAGAATCTCAGTCGCCAGCGGCTTTTCCGCCGCGCCCCATTTCCTTCACGTGTGCCAGCACTTCTTCGGCATGGCCGTCGGGCTTCACGTTCTCGAATACATGCTCGATCTTTCCCTCCGGCCCGATGAGAAACGTCGTTCTCGCAATTCCCATCACTTTCCTGCCGTACATGTTCTTTTCCTTCAGAACCCCGAACTCCTTGGCCACCGCTTTCATGTCATCGGCAAGAAGCCTGTACGGGAGCTCTTCTTTTTCTTTAAACTTCTTCTGAGCGGAAGGCTTGTCCGGCGAGATACCGAGCACCACCAGACCCGCTTTCTGCAGCTTCGCATATGCATCGCGGAACCCGCGAGCCTCAATGGTTCAGCCTGGCGTATTCGCTTTCGGATAGAAGAACAACACCACGGTCTTGCCCCGGAACTGTTTAAGCGAAACCGGGTTACCGTCTTCGTCGAGCAATGTGAAATCGGGAGCTTTTTTGTTTGCCATAGTCACTCATCTATACCGTAAATCTCGCGTCTACGCCATTGGGCCCTTCGTCGGCCTCTTTCTGTTGTTCGCGTTTTCTGCCGCCCATGCCCAGCGGCCCGAGTTACGACGGCCCGAAGAGCCGTCAAGCGTTCCTGCTGCACCGCCTCCGGCCAAACCAAAACATAGCGCGCGCGCCATTGGCGTCCTGGAATTCCTTCCCGGCGGCGGGGTTCGATTGGTCCCCGTTGTTCTCTTGTTCGACGGCAAGTACTACGATGCCAGCCTTTATCGAGCCAATCCCGAGCCTTTGGCCCTTGAGCCCGGCACCGTTTACGAAGTGCAAAACTACGGTGAGAACGCCGGTATTTTCGTGGTCAACACCCCCAAGCCGTCGAAAGCGGGCTGGGTTGGTGACGGCCAGTGGACTCCGCGTCGCGTTGTGGATGAGCAGCTTGCCGCCAAGGCGGCCAAACAAGCGAAGGCGAAGCCGAAGCCAGGCAACGCCATCTTCACCAGCGGCGTCGACCAAGGCCCTCCGGTGCTGCGCCGTCCCGACGAATCGGGCTCAACCGAGCCGGCTTCGGCCACTTCCAAAAATCCGCCTGCCGCACAACCTCAGGCGACGGCGCAAGCTTCTGCCTCTACTCCCCCGACGTCCGACGACGATGACCCCGACCGCCCGGTTTTTCGCAAACCCACTCCTAAAGTCAATCCTGTCCCCGAAGCCAAACCTCAGACGCCCAGCACCGCTTCCTCCGACGAGAACGATCCAAATCGCCCCTTGCTCACCCGGGATGAGCAACCGAGCAACTCCACGACCACACTTTCGCCCAAGGTTCCCGTTTCCGGACTGGAAGCCAACAAGAAGAGCCCGCCGGGCAAGCTCCGCTCTCTTGCCGCCATCTCTGACGCGGGCAAGCACGAGACGCAATCACTTCTTTACACCACCACTCCGGAACTACAGCAGCAATTGGCGCATTCCATGCTCGCTATTGCACTCGCCGATATGCGCACCTTTGCCAACAAGCACACGCCCGGCCCGAAACTTCCCAAAAACGCAGCAATCACGGATTACGATCTTCGCTCCTTTGACCTCGATTACAACAACTCTCCCACCCTGGTGCTCACCGCGAAACTACCGGTTCCGACTGCTGGCTCCAAGCCCTTCGTCTACTACGCCACCATCGTTGCCCACCTCGATATCAACGGTGAGCCGGTGAAGATCTTCAGCTCGGTTACCGACACGACTCACCTCGACGTATTTCCGCACCTCGAGCTGATCGACGCCCTGGACGCCAATGCCAACGGTCGCGGCGACCTGCTCTTCCGGCAATACTCTGACACCGGAATGAACTACGGGCTCTATCGCATCTTTCCCTACCAGATGGAGAAAGTTTTCGAAGGCGGCTCTTCGCTGTAGCTTGGCGGTTCTCGCGTGGAGCAAGCTACCGCGGCCAAAATAATAGGGCCAAACCTGCGTGCGAGACTTTCCTCTCACGCGGTTTGACCCTCTTTACCAGTTGCTCCTACAGCTTGGACCGCAGGCAGTGCGCCCCAATCTGTTCAGTGCTTATGGGGCCTGGACGGCCCTCAGGATGTTCAGCAATCCCCAGCCAAAGTCGTTGTCCGGACGGGTGCTCGGCAGCGTCCCGCAGTGGTGGATCGACTGATAGTGTCCCGGCACCGTGTTGAGCTGCAGGATCTGCTGCGTCTTGTCGATATTGCCTATCAGCGACGGCTTCGCCTGCCACAGCAGCGCGATGCTGCCGGCTACGTGCGGCGCCGCCATTGAGGTTCCCGACCAGCCGCTCTGGTAGCCGTTACCCGGCACCGCTCCGCGGATACTCACTCCCGGTGCCGACAGATTCGGCTTGGTCCGGTTGCTGTTGTCTACCGTAACCGGACCTCGACTACTGAAGCCGGCAATGTTGTCATTTGAGTCCGTAGCTCCGATGCTGACCGAACTTGCGTAAATCGCCGGCGGATCGGACACGCTGGAACAACCCGATCCGGAATTGCCAGCCGCCATCGCCGGAAAGATTCCGGCCGCCCGCACCGCATCTACGATGGCCTGCAACGTGTTATACGAGCAGCCTTCGCTGGCTGGGCATACCCATGAGTTGTTGATCGAGTCCGGCGCCTTGGTGGGATCGCCCTCATCGGGGTGGTTCCAGGGATAGGGCGCGATCAGAAACTGGAAGCACTCGGTATAGCTCGCCGGAGAACCGTTGCCGCCGGAATCCATGTTGCGGCAGGCGATCCACTTCGCGCCAGGAGCTACGCCGACCTGGTTGCCCTGTCCGTCGTCGCCCACCATCTCACTTACCGTGAACGTTCCGTGACCATGGGGATCGATGGGCGTCTGTGAGTTCTGAATGGCATCGTGCCAGTTATAGTTGTGATCCACATTCTGGCCGTCCCAGCCACGGTAATGGCTCTTCAAGGCCGGATGGTCCCACTGCACGCCGGTGTCGGCTCCCGCTACTACCAGGCCTTCGCCGCGATATCCCAGGTTCCAGACATCCGGGGCCTTGACCCGTGTAATGTTCCACTCGATGCCATCCACATGTGGCGCATCGAAGCCGGTCGGCTGGGGAAGGGCGGTGTGGACATGTGGGTTGGCGTCAATGTGGGCCACATCAGCCCGCGCCGCCAGCTGGTTCATCAGATCACGCCCACCGGTAATCTTGATCATGTTAACGATGTAGAAGGACTGGTAGGAAACTCCCAGGGAATCCAGCATCCGCAGAATCGGCGCCTGGGTGCGGGTAGCGACCTCACGCAGCGCGTTGACCACGAAAGTCCCTTTTTCTACTTTTGTCTGCAGGTTCGCCGCCGGACGCAGGTCAGCCTGCTCGGTCAGCACCACCAGGGCTTCAGTCGTCTTTCCATTTTCGGTTTCCGCCATCACGCGGGGTGCGATCTTGGCAGTCGCCTTCAGCGATTGTGCCGGCGATGCTGCCGAAACACTCAACACCAAGGCTGCTATTGCCAGCCACAAAGAAATGCGTCTGTTCATCACGGACTCCTCTAAAGTTTTTAGTCAAGCGAAACAGGTGGACTTAGTCTCTCAAGATGTAGGCAGGGGAAGGCGAAAATCCACGCCTGCTGGACTTTATTCGTGCGACCGCATTCTGTCAAGAAAAAGCCGGCTGCAAATGACTACGGCAGTAGTACAGGCTGCTGAAAAACTCACGTGACGGGATGGTCCGCGCCAGGGCACGACTTCAGTCGTGCCGAAAACGCCTTTATTTTTGCGATGCGAGCGGACTTCAGTCCGCGAGCGCCCCCAGCTTCCGGATTCTTTCACCAGCTTCAGTGAGCCGAGGTTCCCTTTGGCGAAAAGCGAGCTCCCGTTTTGCCCAACGATCCGCCTCCGCACATGCATGTCCGGGGCTACAATACGGATTCGGCTTGTTGCGCTCCGCAGCAAGACTCCAACTGAATTTCCTGCGTGATGACTATGCCTACTGCCACTCGCACCAATCCGCTCTCCTTCCTCACCGATCAACTGAACGAACTCAAGCAGAAGGGCACGTACTTCCGCCTGCGCGTGCTGCAAGACGAGCAGGCGCCGGTGTGTACCTTCGACGGTAAGAAGGTCATCAACCTCGCGTCCAATAACTATCTCGGCCTCACCACGCATCCCAAGCTGCGCGAAGCGGCCCTGGAAGCCACGCGCAAGTACGGCGTGGGCTCGGGCGCGGTGCGCACCATTGCCGGCACCATGTCGTTGCACATGGAGCTGGAAGAGAAGATCGCCCGCTTCAAGAACGTGGAAGCCTGTGTCGTCTTCCAGTCCGGCTTCACCGCCAACGCCGGAACCGTCTCGGCCATTCTGGGCAAGGAAGACTTCATCGTCTCCGACGAGCTGAACCACGCCAGCATCATCGACGGCGCGCGCCTCTCCCGCGCCAAGATCAAGGTCTTCCGCCACAAGGACACCGCCCACGCCGAAGAGCTGCTGAACGAGATCAAGGACGAGCCCGGCCACAAGCTGCTCATCACCGACGGCGTCTTCTCCATGGACGGCGACATCGGCGCCATACCCGGGCTCTGCGATCTTGCCGAGAAGTACGGCGCCATCATGATGGTCGACGACGCCCACGCCTCCGGTGTGCTGGGCCGCAACGGGCGCGGCACCATCGACCACTTCGGCGTGCATGGGCGAGTGGACGTCCAGGTCGGCACGCTCTCCAAAGCCATCGGCGCTCTCGGCGGATACGTTTGCGGCTCCCGCGACCTCATCGAGTTCCTCTACCATCGCGGCCGTCCGTTCCTGTTCTCGACCTCGCATCCGCCGTCCGTCGCGGCCACCTGCATCGCCGCCTTCGACGTCCTCGAGCAGGAGCCCGAGCGCATGGAGAAGCTCTGGGAGAACACCCGCTACTGGAAGAAGGAGCTGGGCGGGCTGGGCTTCAACATCGGCGGCGTCAACACTCCGGCCAGCGAAACCCCGATCACGCCCATCATCATCGGCGACGGCCGCCTGACCATGGACTTCTCCCGCGAGCTCTTCAAAGAGGGCGTCTTTGGCACCGGCATCGCCTTCCCCACCGTGCCGGAAGGCAAGGCGCGCATCCGCACCATCATGACGGCCACCCATACCAAGGATGAGCTCGACCAGGCGCTGGAAACCCTGAAGCGCGTGGGCAAGCGAATGGGAATTATGGGGTAGCGAATGGGGATTCTGGGGTGAACGCGCAGGAAACCGCTTTGTGCGGTGATTGTTAACAGGGGGTGGAAAAAGAGGTAGCCCAGCTCCCACCCGTGTGCAATATACTTCTCATTCTGGAGCTTTCGCTTTCGCAACTTGCTCCCCACGAGAGCACGATGAACCCAACGTTAACTGCTGTTTCTGAATCCGTGAAGCAGGAAAATGACCAAGCGATTGACATGATGAAAAGTTGTAAGGACGTCTATTTTTCTGCGGATGTCGAGACCGACGGGCCGATTCCAGGCGTGTTTTCAATGTTGTCATTCGCTCTCGTTGTTGCTGGCACTTTCGACGGTGATGAGTTCAAACCGTCGAATCTGAGAACGACCTTCTACCGCGAACTTCGTCCGATTTCAAATGAGTTTCAACCGGAGGCTCTTAGGGTTAATGGCTTGGATCGCACTCGTCTGTTAGCAGAGGGTGGCGAGCCCGGCATTGTGATGACGGAAGCCGCTCAGTGGATCAAGGGTGTGGTCGGTCAAGATAAGCCGATCTTGGTTGCCTTTCCGCTTAGCTTCGATTGGTCGTGGTTGTATTGGTATTTCATCAGATTTGCTCGCGATGGCTCTCCGTTTAATCACTCCCTTTGTTTCGACGTAAAGACTGCTTACGCTGTCAAAGCTGGTGTCCCAATCTCTGAAGCTGGCAAATCTAAGCTGCTTCCTTCACTTCGGCCTCACAGCCGACACACACACCACGCGCTCGAAGATGCTGTAGAGCAGGCCGAGATATTCGCCAATGTGTTTCTATGGGAGGGGAATCGTGCCCGAACTGTTGCACGAAAGGCGTAATCAGGCTTCTACCCGAATTAGCAATCTAATGGCCGAACTAGGCACAGCAGAAGGCCTCTGCAAAGACAAAGCGTGTGCGTACATCACGGGATCAGTCGCGAGAGGTGACGCCAGCGCCCATAGCGATTTAGACGTATTTATCGTCAGCAAAGGGACAAAACAAGACCCAACCCTGAAGACATTGGACGAAATCCTAGTCAAAGCCGATTTGATTCAAGCAACAAGAAAGCTTGGATTTCCTCCATTTTCGGGAGATGGAGAGTACTTGACACGCCACGTCGTCTCGGAACTTAGGGATGCCCTTGGAAAACCACATGACGATTCGAGCAATACGTTCACTGCAAGATTGCTCCTGCTGCTGGAGAGCAAGCCGCTTCTTGGCAAAGACATCTATGAAGAGGTGATTGATGATGTCATAGCGGCGTACTGGAAAGATTATCCAGATCACAAAGGGCAATTTCAACCTGCTTTTGTTGCGAACGACATACTGCGGATGTGGCGGACATTTTGCGTTAACTACGAAGCCAGAACAAGCAGTATTCCGCCAGCAAGGAAGGCAAAGCGAAAACTTAAGAACTTCAAATTAAAACACAGCCGATTGCTGACCTGTTATTCTGCGCTGCTTTATCTCTTGGCCGTTTACGTGGAGCGCGCTACCGTAGGTCCAGAGGACGTGCGTCACATGGTCTCCCTGAGTCCGACTGAGCGCCTCGAATGGCTCCTGCAAAATAGCCGGTGGACTCCTGCCTATCCTGCGTTGCAGGGACTATTGTCACGGTATGAAGAGTTTCTGAAGAAGACCGACGCTCCCGAAGAGGAAATCGTACAAAACCTCCTCAACGATACCTATGGAACTGAATATCTGAAGTTTGATACTCGTTTCGGTGACATGGTCTGGCAAGCGCTGTACTTAATCGGCAATGGCAATCCCTTCTTTCGGATGCTCGTGGTGTAAGCTGCCGCGATTGGGCGGGTTGTGATTATTCCCGCGGCAGCCCCATCGCGTGGCCCATAATTGCCTTCGTTTTGGCCATTATGGGATAGGGAAGCTGTACGTCCTGCTCCTCCAACAGTCGATCTCCACTTCGCACTCCCACATTTCCCAAACGATGGGAAATGTGGGCCACCTGTGCCCAGCCTAGGCCACCAGTCGGTGGCATCTGAAGTGCGTCGATCGACTGCTCAAAAGTGCTTGCCTGGGCCACTCGGCTTCCAGTATCGAATGATTCCGAAAAGCCAAATACACATTACCAGTGCTCCGACGATGCGGGGACCCAGCGGTGCACTCTTGGGACCCCACAGCGCAGAAATCAAGAGGATCACAGCGACGGCAATCAGCAGGTAACGCATGACCCTGCTGAATAGAGTGGTTGACCGGCTGCTCACAACATGGCTGCCAAGCGGCTCTGAACGTAAGATCCTTGTGCAGACAACGAATGACGTCGCAACGACAACCACGGTGATGATCGCGAATACGCGTGCACTTACACTCCCAACTGCATAGCACCCGATGAGCATAAGCAGCACGATCACCGTCATCAACAATGCGGCCCGAAACTTCCTATTGTTCAATGCAGTGTCAGCCATTCTCTAACTCGTTCTATTTACAATCGATTTGCCCGAGCCCTAAAAGGGAGAAGGTTGTGTCGGCGACATTTACAAGGAACCCACTCGCGGATGCAGCTGCACTCTGAAATTCACCGACCATTCCTGTTGCTACAGATTCCAAGCCGGGCGGGTGCCCCATAATTGCCTTCGTTTGGCAATTATGGGATAGGGAAGCTGTACGTCCTGCTCCTCCAACAGTCGATCTCCACGCCACAGTCTTCTCCGACAAGGTAGCGGCGGTAGCTGCTCCATTTCCAGTCCTCCGCATTCGTTACCAGGTTTCGCCTCACCGGATTGCGGTGAATATACTTTAGCTTCTCGATGAACTCTTTACCTCTCACGTTTCGATCATAGTAGCGTTTTTGCCAGAACGCTCTTGCCTCCGCTGCCACAGCGTGCCATTGCTTTCCCCGTTTGGCCGAGCTGATCTTCAATGACTGAATCGCATTCGCCACCGTGCCTCGCTTCGGCTCGGAGATCAGCAGGTGTATGTGTTCCGGCATGACGACAAATCCGTACACCTGCATACCATACAACTTCCGGGTCCTTTCCAGGGCCTGCACAAACAGGTCGCGGACGAAGGGATCGCTCAGATGCGCATAACGGTGATAGCAGGTGAATGTGATGAAGTGCGCTGAGCCGGAATGGTGAAGCCGATAAAGACCGCGTGGCACGTTCTTAGTCTATCCCTCGCACTCCCACATTTCCCAAACGATGGGAAATGTGGGCCACCCGTCCAAGGACGAGCTCGACCAGGCGCTGGAAACCCTGAAGCGCGTGGGCAAGAGAATGGGAATTCTGGGCTCTTGAACACTGGGTGCTTGAACACTGGCGTCTTGAACACCGGGTGCTTGAACATTGGGTGCCCCATTCCGGCTGGTTTTGCCGGGGTGGGGCTTTCGCGCGATGTTCGGGTAGAGTCACAGGTGTGTGTGATGTGTTCCACTCCTAGCTAGGGCGGGAGTAGCCGGGCCTTGGGGACTGTCTCCTGCCCACGTGGCGCACTTGGCGAGAGGATTCCGTCCTCCGACCCCTGCGCCCAAGGCAGTGAACAGAAGTATATCTCATTGATCCGTCTAGCGTTTCTCTGCGTCACAGTGCCCGGTTTTAGTTGAAATCTCCGGAGTCATTGATGATGAAAGCGGTGTCGGCGAGACATAAGCTGTTCTTGGCTAAGTACCACATCACTGGCCATGCACAGTTAGACGCAAATACTCTTACTAACGTTTACTCTGCGACAGGCCACTAGGAGACAGGAAGGTGGCTAGCTCAGAATAGACCCCATGAAAACGTCCCGGCCGTTATGCCGGCTGATGGGTAGGGAAGACCAATATCCCGGGTACTGTTAAAAAAACCAAAGCCGCGGAAAAATGAACAGTTTGGCGATGGACCCCCTCCAGGCAAGCATTGCTCCTGTTGAGTGCCGATTAGAGGAGGATCTTGAGTAGTGGACCATTGAAAGGCGTTATGCGCTGCGTTATTTCCTGCTGATGGAGACAGCGAAAACCAATAGGTGCCCGGAGCCAAGTCGACGTGAAGGCCTCCGCACACAAACCAGACTCCGATCAGTTTGTTCGCATTTTGGCCGTTGGGAGTAGCGGACAAACCACAAGTGCCCGAAGCTATCAACGTCCCACCATTCCCTTCGCTGATACCTGACCGAATTTCCCATAACGCCGTGGTATAGAGCGCAATATCGGCTGGGTCGATCAGCGAGTTAATAAAAATACCGCTGACAGTGAAGGCGTTCGCCGCGGTCATGTTGCCTAAAACTGTGCTATCACCAAGATTGTCGTGTTCGTTGGGAAGATACGTTGCCTGTCGGCCACAGCTTCCGGGAGAGGAATCGCCGGTATAGAAAATGCAGGGGACACCGAGCGCGGTCGGGCAGGAGCCAGCAGCCGACGATGAGGATGGGGTGTAGCCTATCGACAACCCTTCAATACGTGGAGGGTAGCCGGATGGCCAACCGCTCACAGTAAGCGTTTTTACGAATCCTCCACTGCTGTTCCAGACATTTATCTTTGCATTGTCTATGTCTGACGTATAGAAATTGCTGCAGTCCCAGGCGACCCCGGTGTCATTTTCTTTAGGAATTATGAAGCCAGAAGGACCTGGCACCCCGCTGGCATCGTATAGATCGTAAGGGTCTACGCTGTCCCCGCGATTGGAAACGAGCCAGCTATTGTTCTGATCTCCAAAATAGGTCAATCCATCGCAGGCCCCCCAATTACATATATTTACATTGATAGTTCCAAGGTAAATCCCGCCCAACGTGTAATGAAATACTTTCGTACTTCCGTAATCTTGAATCCATAATCCATTTCCATCATATGCTATAGACGCCAAGCCAAGTGATCCTAAGCTTACCGTGAACATGACTCCCAAGTTCTTGTGCTTTGATATGTCGTACCCGTAGACTTGGTGAGAGCCGTTGCTCGTGTAGTACATGGTGTTACCGATCACCACTACACCGCGCCCATTATTACCGGACAGATTTGTGTAGGTATCGACCACTACCCCATTTGTCTTGTCGATCTTGTAGACATGCGGGTGCTTGGACGTTGTGGCGTTATTACCATATAAATACTTTTGGGCCGCGGCTGCAGTGACCAGGAGTGTGATAGCGAATACGGCTGCCATCGTCGCGATACCTTTTGATTTGAGCATGTTCCTTTTCCTCCTTATTGGCCGCCTTGCCCTCGCCTGTGGCAGACTTACTCGCCACCCGCCCGCCGTGCCGATTCGAATTTGTTATTCGGAATTTCCGTTTTAGCTCCCAACAGCCCCCAATATATGCTCATCGAGGGATTCCGGCGCATGTTTATTTTCCTTGGCCGGGCCCAGGGCTTGGGACAAATTCCCGACTGTGCCAATGCGAGTCCCAAAACTGCTGGTCGCGGCCTTCCTGTCCGGTTTTGTCAGACACCTCTCCGTCCTCTCTTGACTCTGGGTCGATTTCCCGGCTGCCACGGCCTCAGCTATCCCGCCGGGAGCGACAGCACGGCGATCCGCCGCACCATGCTCCCAAAGAGCCGCCTCGTCAGATAACTCTCCGCCAGCAAGAGCCAGTAGTAGCGGGCATGTTTCACCAGCCGTCCGCCCGTCTTCACCAGCCGTTGCTGCAAGCTGGTCAGCGACCAGTTCTCGATGCGCTTGGGCAACGCCAGCCGCCGCCACAAATTCCCCAAGTTGTAGGCCACCAGGCTCAGCCCCAGCCGTACCTGGTTTGAGCGGAAACGATGACAACTCAGTCGCGTCATCTTCACCGCTTGCTTTCCCTCTTTGATCCACGGCTCTGCCGTCCCCCGCTTGTTGTAAAACCGCACTACCGCCCGGCTCGGGGTCTCCAGGTTGGTCACGATGAATCCGACTCGGGGGAACAACTCCCCGAAGTGGAACTCCACCTTCGGGGCGGGTGGCCAGGGCAAGCATTTTACCCTAGGAAAACTCGCGTGGGTGCCTGTAGATGATCAAGACGTTGTTCCGGAATCGGAGCGGCTGAAGGGCGGCTTGTAGTTGAGGCTACCATGAGGGCGTTCACGGTTGTAGAAGTCGGTCCAAGGCTGCAGATAAGCGTCTCTCTGCTCTGAGTCGGACCAGTGTTGGGAGTAAGCCCACTCGCGCAGCGCCGTCTGGATGAAGCGTTCAGCCTTGCCGTTGGTTCTGGGTGTATAGGGCCTGGTGCGGTGATGCTTGATCTGCATGTTCTGACAAGCCTGGCGGAACTGAGCGGAACGGTAGCTGGAGCCATTGTCGGTGAGCAGGGCGCGTACGCCGATGCCGTGGATGGCGAAGAAGTCGGTGGCGGCGGTGAGGAAAGCGACGGTAGTTTCGGCCTTTTGATCGGGCAGCATTTGGGTAAAGGCCATGCGGGAGTGGTCGTCCACGGCTACGTGCAGGGCTAGAAAACCGGGATGTTTCTGCTTGCCCCGCAGGCGTCCATCGCCGCGCCGGCTAACTTCAGAAAAGCGCGTCATGCCTTTGATATCCAGGTGCAGCAGGTCGCCCGGCCGTGGGTGCTCGTAGCGCTGTATGGGAGGCGGCGGGTTCAGATCGCGCCAGCGGCTGAGGCGGGCGCGGCGCAGGACGCGACTGACGGTAGCGGGGCTTAGCCCGGTGCGCCGTGCGATCTCATAGCCAGGCATGTGTCCGCGGCGAAGAACAACAACCCTTTCTAATAAGGGAGAAGGGATCTGTCGCGGACTATGGTGGGGTCGCGAGCTGCGGTCCTTTAGGCCGGCAACGCCAAACTGCCGATATCGGCCCACCCATTTGGCTGCGGTTTTGGCGCTCACACTGAAGCGCGAAGCAGCTGCACTTACCCTCAGGCCGTCGTCGATCACCATACGGGCCAGACGCTCTCGACTGACAGCGGTCCATGGGGCATTCTTGTGATAGTCCATTCGGTCTCCAGAGTTACTAGTTGCTCGTCACAACCAGCTTCTCCGGTTCCAACCGAATGGACAACGTATTGAAAGATCACAGGTGCCCCGTCCAACCATCGGTTGGGCGGGGGTTTTCTCTTACCCTCATCTGCGGGACAGTCCCCATCGCCATTCTTTTCTTCCACGTCCACTCCGACTCAATCTCCACCACACTCGGCTCTCCCCTCAAGTAATGACGAAAGCTACTCCATGGCCAGTCCTCTGGTTTCTCGACTAACCCCCGCTTCACCGGCTTCCACCCCAACAAGCGCAACCCCGGCGCTCGTTGGGGACCCCGGATTGCGGTGCATGTATCGCAGCTTCTCCCGGACCTTGCTCTGACTCCAGACGTTGAAGTCATAGTGTCGCGCCTGCCAAAAGTGCTCGCGCTCGCCAATTACCTTTCGCGCAACCGATTGCTTGATAGCCCGAATCGCTGTCGAAAGGACAGATTGGAGCGAAAAGCCAAAAGCCAAAAGCGAAGAGCGGGTCTGATTACCTTCGTAACTTGCACCCGCTTCCCATCTCTGCTACGTTCGCCGTGTGAGGCACGGGAGTTGTGTGCCCACGCGCGCCGGAGGCTTCTGGGCGCGGCTCTTTGGGACGTTTGAGTAATGCCGCAAGGCTGGCTTCAGGTTAACCGTTTCGTTACTCTTCAAAATTCAATATGCACCGTGTCTGGTGCAAAAAATCAAGCTAAGTCCAATTTCCGCAAGATTTTGCCTGTAGCTCCCACGCACTCAATATTTTGCGAGGAAAAGTTTTCCCCGGCTCAATGGAATCAGGATTTTAGCCATACCCAGGGGGAGGGGGGTACCCCCAGTTGTCGGTTGCCGGTGGTCAGTTATCAGAGAGGCAGCGGATGTTAGCAAGTAGTTATCAGCCACAGCTTCAGAGATTCTCTGGCGATAAGCGAACAGCCAATGGCGAGGAGCGGCCCCTACTGCGTGGGCGCGTAGTATCCCTTGCGGGCGCGTACTTTGTACTTCTTGTTGTCGGCCAGGATGTCGATCTTGCGGTATTTGCCGTTGAACTGAAAATCGGCGGGCTTGTAGGCAATGGCGTATTGGCTGCGCAGCTCGTCTTGAATCTGCGAGAACGCGTCGGAGACTTCCTGAATCTTGAATGGGAAGAACGCCCGTCCTCCGGTCTGCTCGGCAAAGTATTCCAATACCTTGTCGCCCTTCAGCTTGATGCCGCTGGTGTTGGTAGAAATGGCGTAAATGATCACTTCCGCCTTCTGCGCCATCTCCAGCGCCTCTTCGCGCGACACGCGGCTCTGGTTGTCGTCGCCATCGCTCAGCAGGATGATCGCCCGCCGGGTTGCCACCGGCCCTGTGTCCTCAGCCATGATCTTGTCGCGGCAGGCGTAGTAAATCGCGTCATACATCGCCGTACCGCCGCCGGGCCGCAACATGCGAACGCCCTTGGAGAGCTTCTCCGTGTTATCGGTGAAGTCCTGGGTCACCTCGGGCGTGGTATCGAAGCCGATGACGAACGCCTGGTCGAAGCGGGGACGAATGATCTGGTTCAGGAACTCAATCGCCGCTTCCTGCTCGAACTTGAAGCGGTCGCGAATGGAATTGCTGGCATCGATCAGCAGACCGACCCGCAGCGGCAGATTGGTTTCGCTGCGAAACGAGCGGATCGACTGCGCCGGCATGTTGTTGTCCATCACCCGAAAATCGCTTTGCTTCAGGTTCTTGATGAAGCGCCCGCGCTTGTCGGTAACGGTGAACACGACGTTCACTTCGTCCACACGCTTGGTGATGGTGGTCAGCGGCGACGTCATCGCCGGGCGGAGGCGCGCCTGGCCCAACAGGAAGAGCCGCGTTCGCTGGCGCCGTTGCGTTGCCTGGTGCAGTGGGCCCAGTGCTCGGTTCCGTCGCAGCCGGACTCGCCGCAGATGGAGTAGCACCTGAAGTCGTGCCGGTGCTGGCTGCGGGTTCGGACGAGCTTGGCGCCGGTGCGGAGGTTGAATCCTTCTTTGGCGGAAACTTGGTGGCTGACGGAGCCGTGGGTAATGTCTGTGAGGAGTCCTGCGCGACAAGTACCGGCGCTACAACCGCCAGTAGGAGCAGGATGAGAATGCGTTTCATCTAATGCCTAATTATAGTCTGTGCGACAGCAGCGGCTGCCCGACCAGCTTCTCCCAAAACACCTCGAGCTCTTCCGGAAGCGGGGCCCGAAATGCGACAGGCTCTCCGGTCGTCGGGTGTGCAAACTCGATGGACTCAGCATGGAGAAAATTGCGCTCCAGTTTTGGCACCTCTCCCTTCGAATTCCCGGCGCCGCGGACCTTCGTCGCACGCAGCTCGCGAGGCGCTCCATAGAGCGTATCGCCGACCACCGGATGGCCGATCGACGACATGTGTACGCGGATCTGGTGCGTGCGCCCGGTCTCGATGCGAACTTCCAGCAACGTGAACTTTCCGTACGGTGATTCAATTCGTTGCCGCACTTCATAGTGGGTCACTGCCGCGCGCCCTTCCCTTCCTTTGGTGGTCATCCGGATTCGCCGGACGAGGTCGCGGCTGATCGGCGCGTTGACGGTGCCGCTTTCCTTGGCCAGCCGGCCGTGCACAAGCGCGATGTACCGTTTCTTGACCTTCCGTCCCGAGAACTGCGTCGCCAGTTTGCGATGCGCAACGTCGTTCTTGGCGATGACGATCAGCCCACTCGTCTCCTTGTCGAGGCGATGCACGATACCCGGCCGCAACTCTCCGCCCACATCCGACAGCTTGCCGAAGCGGTGCAGCAGTGCGTTCACCAATGTTCCGCGATTGCGCTCATCGTCGGTAGCGCCTGCTCCAGCATGCACCATCATACCTGCGGGCTTGTTGACCACTGCCAGGTCAGCGTCTTCGTAGATCACGTCCAGCGCAATGTTTTCCGCGACGGCACGCAGCGGCGGCAGGACAGGATCGCCCAGGACGCTGATCTCCTCACCGCCACGGAGCTTCAGCGAGGGCTTCACAGCAGCCGCGCCATTGACCAGCGCTTTTTCTTCCGCAATGACCTGTTGCACGCGCGCGCGGCTAGTGTCCGGCAACTGAGACGCGAGAAACTGGTCCAGTCGCTGCCCGGCAAACTCAGCGGCAACGGTGATCGTGATCGGGAAATGGGTCCGCATAGGACGGGAAGAGAGTACAACACAAAGGCTCACCACGGAGACACGGAGGTCACGGAGGTTTGAAGGCGGCTATGCATTAACAAGTGGACACTTCACCCGCTCATCGTCTGGTTCCAACCAAGTCATGCAGGAGAACGAAAAGACCGGGCATCTCTGTGTGCTCCGTGCCTCTGTGGTGAGATTCTTATCGCGCAGTCGCCAGTTTCGCCGGCTGGCGCAGTGGCGCACGGCGCAACCACAGCAGGCCGCCGCCCACGACCAGCAGCAGTGCGATCACCTGTGTGGTAGTGATGAAGCCGATGAAATCGCCCCGCCCCGGGTCGCCGCGGTAAAACTCGATGAAGTAGCGTGCAATGCCGTAGATGATGAGGTAGGTCCCGATGATCTCGCCTTCAAACTTCTTGCGCTTGATCAGCCACACCAGGAACAGGCAGTTCGCCAGCTCGACCACCATCTCGTAAAGCTGCGTCGGGTGCAATGGCACGCCAAGCGGCGTCCCGACAATCTCATTCGCCAGCGGATTATGAAACGTCACCGCCCACGGAACATGCGTAGGACGCCCGTAACAACAGCCGGCGGCAAAGCAGCCCACACGCCCGAAAGCGTGTCCCAGCGCCAGGCCCGGCGCAAAGGCGTCACACGTGCGCAATATGGGCATCTTGTTGCGCCGCATGTACCAGATGCACAGTATCAGCGCCAGCACCACTCCGCCGGACCACACACCGCCCGCCTGCAAGGTCGCGAGGCTGAACAGCTCTCCGGGATGCTCGCGGTAGTAGCCCGCTTCATTGATGAGGTACAGGAGCTTCGCCCCAAAAATGCCTGACAGCACTGCGAGAATGCCGAGGTTCCAAAGCTTTTCGGGATCGAGACCCTGCTGGCGACCCAGACGAATGATCAGCATCAGGCCGAAGATCAAGCCCAAGGCCGCCATTACGCCATAGGTCGGCAGGACAAAGTGGCCGTAATCGATGAGTCGGGGAAACACGTTGCTATTTTAGACGTTCCTGAAGGGCTATGCGCTTCAGGCGCTGCTCGCTATTCGCCATTGGCCTTTCGCTATTGGCCGGAAGCGGCCCTCACTGCGTAGGAGCATCTCAAGGTCGGATGATGCGAAGCGACACGCCGGCGAAATCAGCAGCGAACAGCCAAAAGCGAAGAGCGAAATAGCGGAAGTCAAAACGCCGACCCGCGGGGCCGTGCTCGATGGGCCGTCAATGAACCCGTCCACGACGGTGGGAACCCTCCGCGGCTCTTTAGGCATCTCCGCATGGCGGAGCCTCGCACACCGAACCGATACGAGTCGGGCCCCCTGTTCACTGAGTAATGGTTCAAAAAACGGTTACCATCGGCACCAACTTTGCAGGTCGGCTTTTCGTGGTTAGATGCTAGGGAAACCCCGCCCGATTGGCAAGAGCCTGACTGTTGAATGTTGGCACTCGACGTGCCAAGCAAACGCACCCACACGCTGGGACCGGCTTCGCGCGGGACCCATCTGCACGCAAATCACCGAACCCGCGTAGGGTACTCAGCGTCATTGGGATGTTTTCGCTCCCCAGCGCGGAACAATCTCGCCGATCTGAACGTATCACGACCGACATCGAGAAATGGGGACTCCCGCATGAGAAAGATCTTCGCTTTGTGGCGAGCGGCTTCGGTTGTGATCATGCTGGCTGCTCTGATAGCCGACGCCCATGCCCAGGCGGCCTCCACACCCGACGGACTCTTTAAAACCATCCAGTCGTTGGACACCCAACTTTTCGATGCGTACAACCATTGCGATCTGCAGAAATTTGGATCAATGCTGGCCGACGATTTGGAGTTTTATCATGACCAGTCTGGTCTGACCCGCGGAAAACAAGCGATTGTGGAAGCGGTGAAGAACAACATCTGTGGCAAGGTGACGAGAGAGCTTGTTCCCGGGACGCTCGAGGTGTACCCGATCGCCAACTATGGCGCGGTGGAGATCGGTGTTCACCGCTTCCATCACCCGGGACACGAGAATACCCAGCCTGTCGGCGAGGCAAAGTTCACCCAACTCTGGCAGAACGAGAATGGAGTATGGAAGCTTGCCCTCGTAATCAGCTTCGACCACCATGCCCTGCCGCAGTGATCACGCGGCATCAGCCGCCTATCCCGCCCGCCGCACTTCTCCCAGCACCTCATCCAGCGCCCCGGAGAGGTTCTCGGCCCGGGACGTGTAGTCCTCCGACAGAGATTCGTACTTGCGTCTCAGCACATGGAGCTCGTCCGCGATGTTGAGAGCGGCCAGCACGGCCACTTTCAGCGAATCCACCGTTGCCGCCTGCTGCGAGATCAGGCGCATCCTGGTATCCACGTATTCCGCCAAGTCCTCGATGTACTCGGGATCCGTGCCGCGTAGGTGATAGTTCTGGTCGTAGATCTCGACCCGTATGTTGGTGCTGCCGTTCTCGTTTGCCTGGCTCAATACGACTCCTGCTGCAAAACCACGTCTCGACTGATTATTAACCCAATTCGTCGGCAGCCAAAGAATCAATCTGGCTCAGCATCTTTTCTACTCTGGTACGTACCTCTTCCCGATCCTTGCGCAGGCTGATCAGTTCGGCGCGCATGGTATCGACCGCTTCCTCGCGTTCGGCAAGCTGCTCGCGGAGACGGGTGGCGTCACGCTCGGCAGCGGCCTGGGCCTCGCGCGCTGTCTTCAACAGCTCTATGGTGCGCAAGACCTTCTTCTCAAGCGCCTGAAAATCACCAGCGGTAGTGGGCAATGCAGCTTCAACAGCATTAGCAGGCATGATGAGACTTCAACCTTCAGTAAGAATTGGTGTTTCGAGCCGAGTATAACGCAATGCGGAGCCGTCCTCGAACCATGTTGTGCCGCCTGCGGCGAAAACGAAGCGCCGGAATCTCATTGTGCAACTGGACTGTGGTAAAGCGGCGCTTCAGCGCCGCGTCCGGCCGCCCCTATTTCGTG
Source organism: uncultured Acidobacteriaceae bacterium (assembly GCA_963747055.1). Taxonomy (GTDB): domain Bacteria; phylum Acidobacteriota; class Terriglobia; order Terriglobales; family Acidobacteriaceae; genus CAVVDY01. The sequence continues at coordinate 472,817 of CAVVDY010000011.1, forward strand.
GCCAGCCGACTTTCAGCCGGCGAAACTCCGGGGAGGCTGCAGATGCGGCTGATGAGTTTTGAGCCTGCCCCGTCTTGTATCAGGGTGGGAGCCCCTGCATTTATGCAGGGGGATCAAGGCTTCCCCGAAAAAAGCGCTTGAGCGCTGGGCTCTTGCTATGCGTCGTGTTGAAGCCGCGGCTAAACAGGTTGCTAAAAAAGGTCGACAAACAGATCCCTCGCGGGGCTGAAAGCCCGCTCGGGACAACAAAGACAAAGGGCTTAGACGCGGGCCCGAAGGCCGCTCTACCCGAGGCAAAGCGACTTTCTTAGCGACCTGTGAAGCCTTTTTGCCGGTATCGCACTACATTTCCCCCGCGTAAATGCGGGGGCTCCCACCGCGTAGGCGAATGCCCTCGCCCTTAAAACAGAGTGTCCTGGCTGAGCGTGCTCGCCCCGGGGCGCTTAATCCCGAAGTGCTGGTAGGCAAGGAGTGTCGCCACCCTGCCCCGCGGCGTGCGGTCAAGAAAGCCGATTTGGATAAGAAACGGTTCGTAAATCTCTTCGATGGCGTCGGGCTCCTCCGCCAGCGACGCGGCCAGAGTATTCACCCCCACCGGCCCGCCCTGGTACTTCTCGATGATGGTGAGCAGCAGCTTGCGGTCAATATCATCGAAGCCGTAGCGGTCCACTTCCAGCATCTCCAGTGCCGCCTGTGCCGTTGGTTTGTCGATCTTCCCCGTGCCGCGCACCTGGGCATAGTCGCGCACCCGCCGCAGCAGGCGATTGGCAATTCGTGGTGTTCCCCGGCACCGTGTGGCAATTTCCTTGGCCGCATCTTCGTTCATTTGGACGCTAAGAATCTCGGCTGAGCGTTGCAGAATGATCTTCAGGTCTTCGTGGGTGTAAAACTCCAGCCGCAACACGATGCCGAAGCGCGACCGCAACGGCGAGGACAGCAATCCCGCCCGGGTGGTCGCTCCAATGAAGGTAAACGGCCTCACCTCGATGGTGTGGGTCCGCGCCGACGGCCCTTGCCCGATGATGATGTCGAGCTTGTAGTCCTCCAGCGCCGAGTACAGCAGCTCTTCCAGCGCCGGCTGTAGCCGATGCACTTCATCGATGAACAGCACCTGCTTGTCGCGGACGTTGGTGAGAATCGCCGTGAGGTCGCCTTTGATCTGCAGCGTCGGACCTGAGGTCTGCTGAAAGGGAACGCCTAATTCGTTGGCGATGATGTTCGCCAGCGTCGTCTTGCCCAGGCCCGGCGGTCCGTAGAGCAGTACGTGATCGAGCGCCTCGCCCCGCGCTTTGGCCGCCTCAATCGCGACTTCCAGGTTCTCTTTGACCTTCTTCTGCCCAATGAATTCCCGCAGCCGTTGCGGCCGCAACTTGAGCTCGAAGGATGCATCGTCATCGACCGGCGCTGCCGAAACAATGCGGTCGCGATCAGGATGCTGCTTGTCGGAGGAAAAGGCCACGCTGGGGCGATGGTAACGGGAAATCCGAGGGGGAAGCAACCGGAGCTACTCCGCTGGGGGTCGGGGCTTTTACACCTACGCAGTCCACGGATCAACTACATGGATACCGCAATCCTCGAAATCTTTGGTGTTCCGCGTGGCGAGAGTTGCGTCGCGTACGTGAACGATGGCTGCGATCTGGGCATCGAGATCGCGGATCGGCCTGCCTTGGGCGCGGCGCCCGGCCGCGATCTGGGAGAACGCACGCGCTGCCTCGCTCCCGAATGCGATGACGCGGCCCGCCATCTCTGCTGAGAACATCGCTTCGGCTGCTACTGACAAGTGGTCGCGCCGCTTACCGGAACTCAACAGTTGAATCCCATAAAATATCTCTGCCTCCGTCACAGAAGTCGTAAATAACTGATCAGGCGCTTGCGCTCTGATCCAGCCGATGACCTTCGGGGACGGAGCTGGCTTCATTAGTTCTGAAAGCACATTGGTGTCGAGAATGATCATTCGAAGTCGGGGGGCTCGCTGATCGATTCACGCTTTGGTATCTCCAATTCAACGCCGCCAAACGGGGCAAATCGCTCTCGGATAGCATCCACCAAATTCTTTTGCGGAACCTCAGTGCTGCTCAGCGCGGCACGCAAGATTTCACGGGCTTCCTCTTCCATGGAGCGGCCGTGATGGGCGGCTCGCACGCGTAGCCGGGTCTTAATCTTTTCGTCAAGTTGTCGAATGGTCAGGGTTGCCATGACTGCAATGCTATCATTGCTAGCACGCGGCCTTCAAATGTAATACATGTAATAGTGGCACTGAAAATATGAAGAATCTCGGCATTCTGCTCTCCGGTCGCGGCTCGAACTTCCAAGCCATCGCCGACAACGTCGCCTCAGGCAAGCTGGCCGCCAACATTGCGGTCGTCATCGCCAACCGAGCTGACGCTCCTGGAATTGAGTCGGGCCGCCGACGTGGACTGAAGTCGCTGGTCATCCCCTCCAAGGGCAAGGTCCGCGAGGAGCACGACCGCGAAGTCGCGAACGCCCTGCATGAGCACTCCGTTGACCTCGTCTGCCTGGCGGGATACATGCGCCTGCTCTCGCCCTGGTTCGTGCAGCAGTTCCCCAACCGCATCTTGAATATCCACCCTTCGCTGCTGCCGGCCTTTCCCGGACTCGACGCACAGAAACAAGCCTTCGACTATGGCGTGAAGGTCTCCGGCTGCACCGTGCACTTCGTGGATGAGAACCTGGACCACGGCGCCATCATCGTGCAAAAGACCGTGCCCGTTCTTCCCGATGACGACGAGCACGCCTTGGCGGCGCGCATTCTGGAGCAGGAGCACATCGCCTACTCCGAGGCCATACGGACCGTGCTGGAGGGCAACTACCGGATCGCAGGGCGGCGAGTACTACTCGGGAATGTGGGCTAGTTAAAGGAAGGGTTTCTGCAGCCGACGTAGAGAAATATGCGACCCAAACGCATGACGGCCCGAAGATTTTGCGAACGTTGCCTCGAAGTGTTTGATGAGGTTCAGAAGACACGCCGACCTTACATGATCACAGAGAACGGCAGGGGGCTGGTCAAAGTACTTCCATTCGAAAGCTCGGAGCCTCCCACTCTGAAAAGCGGAAAAAAGACCAGCAAGCAGGAAAGTAAATCTCGGAAACGCTAACTGGCGCGCTGTCTACATCTCATAATGTAGCAGTGAGTAGACGTCGTACTCTGTGAGCTTCTCCCGGCCCTTGAGCCCGTCCAGCTCCACCACAAAGCCCAACCCGCAGATCTCGCCGCCCAAGGCCTTCACCATGTCCACAGCCGCGCGGGCCGTTCCGCCGGTGGCCAGCAGATCGTCGCAGATGAGCACGCGCTGACCGCGCTGGATGGCGTCCTCGTGGATCTCCAGCGTGTCAGAGCCATACTCCAGCTCGTACTTCCACTGCAGCACCTTGGCCGGCAGCTTCTTCGGCTTGCGGATCGGCACGAATCCTGCGTTCAGCCGATAGGCCAGCGCCGGCCCGAAGATAAAGCCGCGCGCCTCGATGCCCAGCACCAGGTCGATGTCCTGGGTGATGTAGTAGTCGGTCAGGGCGTCGATCAGGCGGGCGAAACCCTGGCGGTCTTTCAGCAGCGTAGTGATGTCATAAAAAAGAATGCCGGGCTTGGGAAAATCAGGGACTTCACGGATCAGCTTCTTCAGGTCGTCGCAATTCTGCGTCACAACATCGGCCATGTTTACCAGACTCCTTCGATACGAAACGACTGTGCCTCCAGAAAGGGCGCGCTCGACTCCTGCACGTAATCGACGCGGGCTGCGCGCGGGCCCTGCTGCAGTTTGGCCCGTAACGAACCTTGCTGTTCCCGGGTGCCCGTCGCCATCACCTCCACGCTGCCATCCTCCCGGTTGCGCACCCAACCGGCGATCCCCAGCTGCGCGGCTTCCCGTTCCACGAACCAGCGAAAGCCAACGCCCTGCACGCGCCCGGTAACCAGGTAGCGACGAGTTTCAAGGTTAGCCATATAACAAGCTAGAAAGATGACTTGCTAACAAAATATCTTTTCAGTAAAGATAATTTGCTAACAATGCAACACTTCGGCGCTTCGCAAGTAGCTGAAAATAAAATGTAAACTACTTTGCCTGCTGGAAATTCGTGCCGCTTCCCGCTACATTTTTTGCGGAGGTCGGGCCCACAATCTGCTCGATTTTCTCTGCAATCGAGTCTACCAGCTTGGCCTCGTTCATCAGCACCTGGCCGGCGACGACCGCTCCCTGCTCGGCATCACTCCACTTGTCCTCTTCGATGGCTTCCCGGACTGCGGGGATCGTCTTCACTCCGTACCCGGTGTACGCCCCCGGAGCGTAGATCTGATGCTTGAACCACGGCCGCTCCTTCAAGCCTGCGGTGGTGGTGAAGGTTCGCTCCGTCAGCAGCAACTGCGCATTGATCTCCGTCAGCTCCGGCGATTGCCAGGCAGCCGGGGTCTCGTTCAACCTGGCCACCGCCTTGTGATAGCGCAGGGCCGCTTTCGAATAAGCAGCCGCTCCGTTCTCCAGCGGCGCGAAGTTGATGTACGGAGGCACGGCCTCGACTGAAGGTGGAAAGTACTGCTTCGTTGGATCGGCGGTCGCCGTGAACACGCCTTCTTCGAGCTGCCAATTCTGCTCCCGCGCGTCATCCTGCCGTTTCTTCAGCTCTTTCTTCAGTTCGCCAACATAACGCTTCACCGTGTCAGCCGAATCCGAGGGATCGAACGGCAGTAAGTCGGCATCGGCCACGCGCATTACGGTTGGTCCCACCATCTGCGCCAGCGCCTTCTCGTAGAGGAAATCGGGATCGCCGAAGTGGGTATACCAGTAGAAGTCGTCGTAGATGGAGTGATACACACCACCGTGGGCCTCGCCCCCGAAGCCCAGGTTGAGCGCTGCCACACCGGCATGGTCAAGAAACGCTGTGTAATCCGATCCGTCGCCTAGCGCTCCAATGTGCAGCTCGGAGCTGCTACGAAGTTTCTCGCGCTCCTCCGGTGTGGCTGCCTGTGCAATACGTCGCATCTGCGCCCGCTTCCAGATCGACATCTTCTTTTCCGGATCGGGAACCTGCTTCTCCATCTCGTTGACCAGCTTTTCCAGGGTGTGCGAGCCGGCAGCGTAGATGTATCCCCGTGAACTGGAATCCGAATTGATGTACATGACGGCGTGCTGCTTCAGCTCGGCGTCGTGCTCTTCCACCCACTCGGTTGAGCCCAGCAGGCCGGGTTCCTCTCCATCCCAAGCGCAGTAGATGATCGTGCGCTTGGGCTTCCACCCTTGCTTCATCAGATCGCCCAGCACTCGCGCCTCTTCCAGTTCGACGACAAGTCCTGAGACCGGATCATCGGCGCCATTGACCCAGGCGTCATGATGGTTGCCGCGGATCACCCACTGGTCCGGAGTCTCGCTGCCCGGGATCTTGGCGATGACGTCGTTGATCGTTTTGATGTCCCAGTTCGACTTCATCACCAGGTGTACCTTCGCCGGACCAGGACCGATGTGGTACGTAATCGGCAGTGCGCCGCGCCATTTCTCAGGCGCGACCGGGCCTTGCAGCGCTGCGAGCAGCGGCTGCGCGTCGCCGTAGGAGATGGGAAGCACCGGGATCGTAGTGATCGTCTTCGCTTCGGTAATTGGCAGCCGCTTTGCGGCTTTCGTCGCGCCTACGCCCGGAGTCAACGGATCACCCGGATACTCCGTGTCCATCACGCTGCCGCGCTGCACACCGTCCGCCGGGCGGAACGGTCCGGTGGGAAAATACTGGCCCTCGAAGTACCCATCATCGCGCGGATCGGAATAGATAATGCAGCCGATGGCGCCATGCTCCGCTGCCACCTTAGGCTTGATGCCGCGCCAGGCGGCGCCGTAGCGCGCGATGACGATAGCCCCCTTTACCGAAATGCCAAGACGATCGAGCGTCTCGTAGTCTTCGCGCACGCCGTAGTTCACATACACCAACGGCGCGGTAACATCTCCGTCCTTCGAGTAGGCGTTGTAGGTCGGCAACTGTTCCGAGGTCTGATTAGACGTGGGGTCCACGGCCAGCGGCGCCTCTTGCAACTTGGCGACGAACTTCGTCGGCTCCAGCATCTCCAGGTGGCGCTCCTTCGGCGTTGGGAACAGCACGTCGAAGCTTTCGATGTGGGCGTCGAATCCATACTGCTTGAATTGCGCCAGCAGCCATTCCGCATTCTCCTTGTCATACGGCGAGCCGACATTGTGCGGACGCGCGCTGAGGTGCTGCATCGCATCGCGCATGGCCTTCGGATCGGGCATGCCGCGGAACTTCGTCTCCCAATCGCGCTCCGTAGTAGCGTGGGACGGCGAGTATCCGTACATCGTGTCGGTTGAGCTGTTGGTGGTGGTGTCGGTTGCAAGAAGCGGTTGCGCAAAGAACAGCGCGATCAGAAGAGAAGCCGAAATTCGCGAGATCAAGGGTAGCCTCAGGCTGCGTTCCATAGTGTGGAACGAAGTTGAGGATTATACGACAGACGCTCCTCGGCCTCGGCTTCCTATACGCTCGAGACTCGTACTGCGAAGCCGTCTTCCTCATTGAACAGAAGCTCTGCCGTCGCTGAAGTCGAGTGCTCGGGCAGCGCTGCCCCCCGCTCCAGCGTCGCTTCGATTCGCAAAGCAGGCTTTTTCGGAGGGACGATCATCGTGAGCACGCCGCTCTTATACGAGACCTCGGCGCGTCGCTCGTGGCCGATAACGTAGCGCTTCCTCAACTCCAGCAGCTTGCGGTACCACTCCAGCATGTCGTGATTGGCGTGGGCCGTCGCCCACGTCAGCCTGGAGCGCTTGAAGGTCTCGGGATCTTCCGGATCAGGTACTTCGCTGAAGTCGAAGCCTTTGAATTCGCTGCGCCGGCCTTCGCTGACGGCTTTCTTCAGCTCGGGATCATCGAAGTCCGTAAAGAACTGGAAGGGAGCGCTCTCGTCGTACTCCTGCCCCATGAAGAGCAGCGGGGTATGCGGTGCGAGCAGGAGAAGCGCCGCCGCGACCTTGCGCGCACCGCGAGGCACGAGCGCGGTCAGGCGCTCGCCCTTGGCGCGGTTGCCAACCTGATCGTGGTTCTGAATGCAGATGACGTTTGCCGGGAGTGGCACGTCCTTGGCAGGGGTGCCGCGAGACGCATTCCAGTAAGCAAAGGGCTCGCCCTGGAAGACGTACCCGTCGCGCAGCGCGGTTGCAACCTGCTCGGCGCGGCCGAAATCCTGGTAGTAGCCGGTACGCTCGCCCGTCCATAGCGCGTGCAGGGCGTGATGAAAGTCATCGCTCCAGATGGCGTCGAGACCATCACCTGCCGGGGGAGCTTCGACGTAGCGCGAATCGTTCTCGTCGGTCTCAGCGATCACTACGACTTCGCGATTCAGGCTCGCAGCCAGCGCCTGCACGTTCTCCTGAATCTCCGCCAGAATGTATTTTGGCGAATCGTCCTTGATGGTTTGCACGGCGTCGAGACGCAGCCCGTCGAGATGATATTCGCGAATCCAAAACAGAGCGTTCTCTACAACATATCGCCGCACGTGCTCACAGCCATGGTCGTCGTAGTTGATGGCCTCTCCCCACGGCGTCTTGTGATGCGCGGTGAAGTACGGACCAAACATGCGGAGATAGTTTCCTTCGGGCCCGAGGTGGTTGTAGACCACGTCGAGGTTGACGCCGAGCCCGAGCCGGTGCGCAGTATCGACAAAGCGGCGAAAAGCTTCCGGCCCGCCATAGTTGGCCTGCACCGCATACGGCGAGACGCCGTCATATCCCCAGTTGCGCTTGCCGGGAGTTGCCGCAACCGGCATGACCTCGACGACCGTGATGCCGAGGTCTTTCAGGTATGGCAGCTTCTCGATCGCGCTGTCGAATGTCCCTTGCGGCGTGAAGGTGCCGATGTGCAGCTCGTAGATGACGTAGTCCTCAAGCGGTAAACCGCGCCACGATGCATCGGACCAGGTGAAGAGAGACGGATCGACGATCTCGGTGGGGCCGTGTACACCTTCGGGCAGGAAGCGTGAGACTGGATCGGGAATTGGCTTGCTCCCGTCGAGAATGTAGGTATAGCGGTCGCCGGCTCGCGCCTCTGCGGCCGCCACGAAGTCCTCGCCGTCACGGCGCATGGGGAGGTCTTCCGGCTGCCGACCTGCGCGCAACAGGCGTAATGTGATCTGTTTCGGCGTGGGAGCCCACACGCGGAACTCGACTTCGTTGCCCCGGATGGTTGCGCCGTAGGATTTCGTTTGAGTTGCAGTAGTCACTTCACATCAGACGAGGCAATGCGGGCATGGGATGCATTGAGCTTTTGCTTTTGGCTTTTGGCTTTTGGCTTTTGGCTTTTGGCTTTTGGCTTTTGGCTTTTGGCTTTTGGCTTTTGGCACTTAGCACGTGGCACTTAACGGAGCACGCCACGGCAAAATGCCAAGTGCTAATTGCTAAATGCTACTGTAACCCCATGCCACGTCTCATTCTCGCATCTGCCTCGCCGCGCCGCGCAGAGCTGTTGCGCAATGCCCGCATACCGTTTGAGATCGATCCCGCTAACGTGGATGAGGTAGCCAGATCCGGCGAGAACTGGCTTGAATACCCCCAACGATTGGCGCGAGAGAAGGCGCAACTTGTGCTCACCCGCCATCCCAACGACGTGGTGCTGGGCGCAGACACAGTGGTGCGCGTCGACCGGCGTGTTCTCCTGGAGAAGCCGTCGCACCCTTTTGAAGCCATGCGGATGCTGCGCCTGTTGTCGGGACGCTCGCACCAGGTCATTACGGCGGTTAGTCTGGTTGCTTCCGGATTTGAACGCACGGAGTCAGAGACAACCACGGTCTTCTTCAGTGAGATACCCGACAGCGATTACTTGGAATACATCAACAGCGGCGAGCCGATGGACAAGGCCGGCGGGTACGGTATCCAAGGTATGGCCTCGCGCTGGGTGGAACGAGTCGAGGGCTGCTACTTCAACGTAGTGGGATTGCCGGTGGCACGGGTTTACAGGATGCTGAGGGAGTACAACAGCTCTGTTGAAAGATAGGTATTTAGGCGCTCACCGGCTGAAGACCCAAATTCTAAGAAGAGGGCGTTTTCGGCACGACCAAGGTCGTGCCCTGACGCGGAGCTTCCCATCACGTGAGCTTTTCAGCAACCCGGAAGGCGCACGTTGTATGTGTTGGGTTCGCACGGCTGATAGCCGTGCCTGATACAGAGAGCGTGAGGAACGCCTACGCCTGCTTCTTCTCGTCAGTGGTCGTGGGCGAAGCCGTGGTAGTAGGCGACGCGCTGTGGTCGTTCATCGACGATTTGAAGTTGCGGATGCCCTCGCCCAGCCCCTTGCCCAGGTCGCCCAGCTTCTTGGGTCCAAAGATGAGCAAGGCGATACCCAAGACCAATAACAGCTCCGGCAGACCGATCTTTCCACCAAACATAAAACCTCCCGGTACACAGCCCGGTGTTTCATTGCGATCAGGCAAGATGCTGCGGGCTGCCTAAATTCTAGGCTTTTGTCATGTCAGCGTCAAAGAATCAACAGGTATCTCATGGATAGCGGTTCTGAATCCCTCAGGGGCTAAAGCCCCGCATTTTTTAAGCGCTGTACGGCACGGCTGAAGCCGTGCCCTTTCAAAACAGATTTATGAGATAGCTGACAGCTTCTAGAGGCTTACGATCAACCCGGCCAACAGTGCGGCGCGGCGGGGCATCTCGGCGGCAACCAACGACTCGCGAGGCGAATGCGCGCCATCGCCAACTGCGCCGAGTCCGTCTAGCGTGGGAATGCCCATCCCGGCGGTGAAGTTACCGTCAGAGCCGCCACCCACGGCTATCTCGCTAAGCGGGAATCCGAGCTGCCCAGCCACAGCCTGCGCCTGCCGAAACAGAGCCACAACCTGGGGCGAGCGCTCCAGCGGCGGGCGATTGATACCGCCTTCGATGTGCAGCTTGCATTTCTTGTTGACTGCCCGCAGGGCGCGAATCTTGCGTATCATCAGGTCTCCATCGACTTTGCTGGTAATGCGCAGATCGAAGTCGGCCTCGGCCTCTGCGGGTACTACGTTGGTCCTTGTGCCACCACGAATGACGCCCGGATTGAGCGTGATACCCCGCTCCAGGTTGGTCATGGCTGCGATTGCCTGCACCTGATGGGAGAGCTCGAGGATCGCGTTCTGTCCTTTCTCGAAGTCCAGCCCGGATGCGAAGCCACTCCACTGACGCGAATGGTGAAGCCGCCCACGCCTTTGCGCGCCGTCTTCAGCGCTCCGCTGCGACCCGCCGGCTCGCACACCAGCACAGTCTCGCAGCGGGCGGCAATCTTCTCCGTGATCGAGCGCGAGGTCTCGCTGCCCTCCTCCTCATCGGACACCAGCAGTACGGTAATCGGCCGGGGAAGCGCTCCGGTGGTCTGCAGAGCACGAATGGCGAACATGATCTGCACGATGCCGCCCTTCATGTCGAAGACGCCCGGCCCATAGACCAGCCCTTTGCTTTCGCGCCACGGCATCGAGGCCAGCGTCCCGAGGCCGTACACGGTGTCGTAATGGCCCAGCAACAGAAGGGGCTTGCGGCCACGCCCTCCCGCGAACTCAACCTGAAGGTGATCGCCGGCCTTCTTCTGGCGATGCAGCTTCACCCGCCCGCCGAGTTGCAGGAATTGATTGGCCAGCAAGGCACACAACGCGTCGCACGCGGCTTTGTCGTGGGTGGGAGATTCGATCAGGACCAGTTCCTTGAGACAGCCGACCATCTCAGGCTTGCGCGGCATGAGCCAGTCGCGAATTTGCGCAATGCGTGGGTCGCCAGCAACAGAACCGGCCTTGAGTTTCCGGGATGTGGTATCGTGACGGAGTATTCATGGTGAGATCAAGCCTAGCGTAACAACGCGAAATGTATAATCTATCGTTTTCAACGCAGCTTATGAGCGAGCAGGCAAATCCGGCTGTAGCCGAAAAAACGAGCCTCGATCTTCAGGATATCCTGAAGATCCTGCCGCATCGGTTTCCGTTTCTGCTGATCGATCGCATCACGGAAATCGTTCGCACCAAGCGCATTGTTGCGCTCAAGAACGTCACCATCAACGAGCCCTTCTTCGCCGGGCATTTCCCGACGTTTCCCATCATGCCGGGCGTACTGGTGGTGGAAGCCATGGCGCAGGCGGGAGGTGTGCTACTGCTGACGGAATTCCCCGACCGCGACCAGAAGCTGCTGCTGTTCACTGGCATCGAGAAGGCGAAGTTCCGCCGGCCGGTTGTGCCGGGCGACCAGCTTCGCATCGAGGTGGATGTTCTGGTATGGCGCGGCACAGCCGGCCGCATGCAGGGCAAGGCCTACGTCGGCGACAAACTGGCATGCGAGGCGGTCATCACGTGCCGCCTGCTGGACCGTGACCGGCAAAAGGCCGAGCCGGCAGCCTCTCCTCAACCCGCCGCGGAGTCTGCCTAGCTTCGATGAGCATCCACCCGACGGCCATCGTCGATCCCAGCGCGAAGGTTCCTTCCTCCTGCAAGGTTGGTCCATACTGCGTCATAGCGAGCCGGGGTCGAACTGGGCGAGAGCTGCGAACTGGGTCCGCATGTTGTGATCGGCGGCCCCTCCCGTCTGGGTCGCGACAACAAGATCTATTCCTTTGCCGTGGTCGGCGGTGATCCTCAGGATGTCACTTACAACAACGAGCCGACGCGTCTGGAAGTAGGTGACCGCAATCAGATCCGTGAATACGTCACAATTACGCGTGGCACGCTGAAGGGTGGCGGGGTTACCCGCGTCGGCAACGACACGCTCCTCATGGCCTATACCCACATCGGCCACGATTGCGTGATCGGCGATCACGCCATGCTGGTAAACGCGGCCACGCTCGCCGGCCATGTAACGGTTGAGGAGTGGGCGGTGGTGGGCGCGCTTTGCCCGGTGCATCAGTTCGTACGCATTGGCGCGCACTCCTACGTCGGCGGGGGTACGACCATCACCCAGGACGTGCTTCCCTTCTCCATGACCAGCGCCGAGCGCGACACCCATGCTTACATGCTCAACAAGGTCGGCCTGCAACGGCGTGGCTTCTCGCGCGAACGCATCGCCAAGCTCCACCACGCCTTCAAGGTGCTGCTGGCTTCCAAGCTGAACACTTCGCAGGCGCTGGAAAAGCTGCGGACGGAGAGCGACGATGCGGATGTGGCAGCGCTGGTGAAGTTCATCGAAGCCTCAGAGCGAGGCATCATCAAGTAAAAGTGGCGTGCTAGTGGAAGATGGACGCGAAGAAGGCGCCGATTCTGCCAAAGACGCCGTGTTTCTGCTCCGGCTGAGTCGCGACCGTCTGGGTCTTCGCCTCGGTCTTCTTCTGCTTCCCCGGCGGCAATACCACCGGCTCTAGCGGCACAACCTCCGAGTCGTCCAGCTTAAGATGGGCAACGACCTCCGTCATGTCGGGTGGAACGTCGTTGCCGTGAAAGACGAAAGGCGCATCAACCGAGAGATGAGTTTGCGGCATCGCCGGCGCCGATTCGTCCATAGCGGCGGCGAGAGCAGCGCCGCTGGTTGGCGGCGGAGGCTTCGCAGGAGACTCCAGCGGAGCTGGATGCGCAACCTGCACGGGGACAGAGGCTGGGCATCCGCAGCTCTGCCGGGTTGGCGTGGCTCCCTGAATATGGCCTCCCTTGAAGAGCACGGCCTCATCCTGCTTGACCTGATAGCTCTGGTCTCCGATGGCCTCGGAAACAATCAGCGCTGAACCGTTCATAGGAAGCGATTGTACGCAGGTATCGCCGTTGGGACTGATGCGCAAGGCGACATGGATCCTGCCCGGCCCGGGCAACAGCAGACGGAAGTCTGGAGTCAGCAAACTGTCAGAGGAGGAACCGATCGGGTAGTCGAATTCCAGGTTGCCCGAGTTCACGCTGAACATGAGCCGCCGGCCATTCTCCGAGGACGACACCGAAAGGCTTGTACCCGGACAGACCAGCACGCTTCCGCCGCGCTCCAACTTCAAGGTCGCCGTCTGAGTGCCGGCGGCAATCTGCGATCCGCTGAGTACGCCAGTGCCCGATCCCGCCAAAATGACCGAGCCTTTGACCCTTGCGTCGGTGGCGTAAAGCTCACCAATGTTCTGCTGAGCGGCAGCCTGGAGCACGCCCAGGAAAAGCATCACCAAGGCGGGCGCAAGCCTTAGTCCCATCCGCGAAATGTGCACGGGGGAATACAACGTACTGACGATAACACCGCCACAGAGCGGCACCAAGCTTGGCCGGGCGCATTTCACAAAATCGTTCCCCGACTGAAAAAAGCCGCGTGGCGACCTGGCCAGGAAACAGCGATCGCGTTGAACCCTTCGCGCCATGTGTTTAATCTGTGGAACTAGCAGCATGGCAATCAGAGCGGCGAACGGACGTCCCTACCCGAGGCTGGTCCTCGGCGAAACCATCAGTGTCGCCGTCGAGACCTTTCGCGCGCACAAGACCCGCTTCATGCTGACGGCGTTGGGCATGGTGATCGGTACTGCCTCACTCATCCTGGTCGTCACCATTGGCCTGACCGGGAAGGAATACATCCTGCGCGAGATCCAGGCTATCGGCGCCAACATGATGGTGGCTTATTACCAGGGTGGCAGCATCCACGGAACCGCTTCCAGTGACTACCTCACACTGGAGGACATGGAAGCGGTACGAAGGCAAGTGCCGGGCATCACTTCGTCGTCGCCCATGCTGGAACTGCACGACCGCATCGCCGTTCCCGGCGGCAAGGAGCGCGATGTGCTGATCCTTGGCGTCTCATACCAGTATCAGTGGGTGCGCAACCTTGAAGTCCTGGCCGGGCGCTTCTTTGACTTGAATGACGTGCGGGCGCGCAGCAAGGTGGCGGTGATAACGCTGAACCTAGCCAATCGGCTCTATGGCTCCCCGGACGCCGCCGTGGGTCAGGAGATCCGGCTGCAGGGATTGCCGTTCGTGATTGTGGGGGTCTTCAAAGAGCGGGTCGACACCTTCGGGCAGTCGGAGATTTCCGAAGAGACGATCCTGATCCCGCACACCGTGGCCCGCTTCTTCACATCCGACGAAGCGGTGAAGCAGATCTTCTTTTCGGTCGCCGATTCCCGCGAAGTGCCGCGCGCGACGGAGCAAATTCTTCAAGTACTCAAGTCGCGACATCGTCCGGAATCGGTCTACAAGGTCGATAACCTGACGCAACTGCTCAGTGTGGCCAGCAAGACAGCGAATGCGCTGACTACCGTGCTGCTGCTGATTTCGGTGCTGACCCTGGTGGTGAGCGGGGTGGGAATCATGAACATCATGCTGGCGACGGTGACTTCCCGCATCCGCGAGATTGGGGTGCGCAAGGCCGTGGGAGCAACCAGCCACGAGATCCGCGCCCAGTTTTTGGCGGAGTCCATGATGATCTCGCTCGGCGGCGGAATCCTGGGCATTGTGGTTGGGCTGGCCCTGCCCTTCTCGCTGCGCTTTCTCACCAACTATCGTGTCCCCGTCTCGGGGTGGTCGGTGATTATCGCGCTCCTGGTTTCGTCGATTGTGGGGGTATTATTTGGGACCGTTCCGGCCGCCCGGGCTGCCAGGCTCGACCCGGTGGAGAGCTTGCGGTACGAGTAGAGCTTCGAGCGAACCTCGCTACAAATCGAGAGTCTTCAAGTACTCGCGGAAGTCTCCCCCCAAGTCGTCCCGCTTCAGGGCAAACTCGACCGTAGCTTTCAGCATGCCCAGCTTGTCGCCGGTGTCGTAGCGCTTGCCTTCGAAGGTAAAGCCGTACACCTTTTCCTGCTTCAGCAATTGTCGCAGGCCATCGGTGAGTTGGAGTTCCCCACCCTTGCCCAGAGCAGTAGCCTCCAGCACATCAAAGATCGCCGGGGTCAGAATGTAGCGGCCAATGATGGCGAGATTCGAGGGCGCGTCTTCGGGCTTGGGCTTCTCCACCAGGTTCCGTACTTCATACAGGCGGCCATCATGGGTGCCAGTGGGCTTGGCATCGAGAACTCCGTAGGCGGAGATGGCCGCTCCCTCGACCTGCTGAGTGGCGAGCACGGAGGAATTCGTCTCGTTGTAGACCTCAATCATCTGCTTCAAGCAAGGTACCGGCGCTTGGATCACGTCGTCAGGAAGGATGACGGCGAAGGGTTCATCTCCCACCAGCTCGCGCGCCATCAGCACGGCGTGACCTAATCCCATCGCCTCTTTCTGTCGTACGTAGGCGACGTGAACCATGTCGGAGATCTGGCGGACCTGCTCCAGGAGGTCGGTCTTGCCGCGTTCCTCCAGCATCTTCTCCAGCTCGTAGCTGACATCGAAATAGTCTTCAATGGCGGTCTTGCCGCGGCCGGTCACGATGATGATCTGATCGCATCCTGAAGCCAGTGCCTCTTCGACGCCATACTGAATGATGGGCTTGTCCACCAGCGGCAGCATCTCCTTCGGCTGGGCTTTGGTAGCGGGAAGAAAACGGGTGCCGAGACCGGCGGCGGGGAAGACTGCTTTACGGACTTTCTTAGGCATGAATGCTCTCTCTAAGTTTAGTAAGCGACAAGATGACTGCGAGGGCCTGCAGCAACAAGGATACAGCGTGGCCTTTGGGAGCTGCTGTGCGCGTGACGCCCAACGCGCAGCTCGCGGGGCTGAGCCAGAACCACCTACTTCTTCTCGATCTCTAGTGGCAGCCGCCAATCGCGGGCAGACACGTGTCCGGCGTGCATCCAGGCAACGCGGGTCAGCATGGATCCCACAATGCTGGAAACCGCCGCAGCTTTTCTCAGCCGGGTCGAGCGGCGCGGGCCGGCGATTGCTGCCGCAACGCGCAGCGCCAGTGGCACCGGGCCGCTCAGGACCCCGCCCACACGTGTGATGAGGCCACTCGTTCCGCGCTTCAGCGGCTCGGCCGCAGGCCTGTGGGAGCTCTCAATGTTGAAACCCTCGAGCGTCTCAATGGCCGCAGCGCCCACGCCCAGCGTGTTGAGCGCAGGGTTCTTGTGTCCCATCAGCTCCAGAATGCCGACAGCAGAGTTCAGTCCCGACATGCCGAAGTGAATCGGCAAACTGCCGACGTGCTCGTTCCAGACTGGTATCGCCGTTGCTCCGATCAGAACGCCGGTGTAGTTGGAGAACGGCAGTCCAGCAGCGGCAGAGAATGCTTCCGCCACATTGCCGAGCACGCGCACCGGCAGGCCAAAGCGCTGGGAGCCGATCTCTGCAAAAGCGGCTGCTCCCGAGAAGCTGCCGAAGGCGGCCAGTGTCCACGCACCCATCGACATGGGACTCTGCGGCTTGAAGACCCGCAACATGGCGAGAAAGCGCTCCGGCCGCCCAAGGTCAGAGATCAACAGGACGCTGGAGACGGCGGCACCGCCGGCAGCCAGGAAGCGGCAATCGCGGGCAAGCTTCGCATCGCGGCCGATCCAGCGAGCGATGGCGCCCACGACAGCGGCCGAACCGGCGGCCCCGCCGACGAAGAAATACGGAGGAATCTCCCAGCTCCACTGCGGCTCCTTGAGCAGAGGAACTCCGTAGTATCCGGTTTCGGGGGAGGCGAGCAGGAAACGGTGCACCGGCGACGCGAACACCCAGGGACTCGACGCGACCTTTGCGCTCGGCTTCGCGGCGAATGTCGATCAGGCGCTGCTCACGCGCCGATTGCAGATGCTCCGGCGCAGGGCCGTCTTGCGGTGAGCTGCTCATCGTTTGGGGCTCCCCAAAAAGGCAACCAGGCTGCCGACCAGCAGCAGCCCTGCGGCTACCGCCGAGCTCTTCCAGCCAGTCTTGTTGTAGATCGTGGGAACTTCGGGATTGGGCGGCAGGTTGTACTGCCTGGGATCACCGCGCAGCAGAAACAATGCATGTGTACCGCCAACACTGGTGTACGTCGGATCGTAGACACCGGCATCGTCCATGCCTCGAGCCTGCAACTCTTCGAGGCGCTCCTGCGCGACGAGTTGCATTTGCTCGATGGGCCCGAACTTGATGGACTCGGTCGGGCAGGCTTTCGCGCATGCGGGATGCAATCCGACCTTCTGCCGGTCATAGCAGAAGGTGCATTTGAAAGCGCGTCCGTCCGCTTTGTTGCGCTGCACCACACCGAACGGACAAGCGACAACGCAGTATGAGCACCCGTTGCAAATGTCAGGCTGCACGAAGACGCCGCCAAATTCGGTGCGGACAATGGCGCCGGTGGGACAGGCTTCGAGGCAGCCCGCTGCCTCGCAATGCTTGCAGACGTCAGAGGAAAACACCCACGACGATAGCTCGGGATCGTTGCCGCCGAGGCCCGGCTTCGGGAGCATGCTCGACGAACTTTACGTGCCGCCAGGTGGAGTGACCCACCGAGCCGGTGTTGTCGTAGGAATGTCCGGTCCAGTTGAAGCCATCATCGGCAATATCGTTCCATTCCTTGCAGGCGACCTCACAGGCCTTGCAGCCGATGCACAAGGTCGAATCGGTGAAGAATGCGGTGGTCGTGCTCATACCGGCTGCTCCGTATGCTCTCTCCATTGTTCCAGCGCCGCAGGTCCACGCTGGCGTCGTCCGGGCTCAATGTCGCAGACCAGCGCTTTGGTTTCCATGATGCGCACATTAGGCTCTTGTGAAATTACCAGCAGGTCGTTGGTAACATCGCCTTTCACCAGCCCGTCGTAACCCCAGTGATAAGGAAGGCCGATTTGGTGAACGGTGCGCCCTTCCACCCACAGCGGGCGAATGCGGGGGGTAACCAGTACTCGCGCCTCCACCAGGCCGCGCGGCGTCGTGATCGTCGCCCAGCCTCCATGTTCCAGTTCGCGGTCGGCGGCCAGTTCGGGCGAAACTTCGCAGAACAACTCGGGCTGAAGCTCGGCCAGATGTGGAAGCTGCCGAGACATTCCGCCCGCGGTGTGGTGCTCGGTCAAGCGATACGTCGTGAGAATGAAAGGAAAACGCTCATCGTCAGGACTCGCGTACTGGTTGTCTGGGCGAACTTTCTTGTCGGCTGCAGGATTCGTGTTGTGCTCCGGGATAAAGCACATTGCCGAAGAGCGACTCGAGCGGCTCGTAGTGCGTCGGCAAGGGACCATCTTTCAATCCGCTGGTGACGTAGAGCCAGGCAACGCCATCGGGATGCAGTATGAACGGCTTGTCGCCGGCGATGCCGTCCATGCCCCGTGCTCCCTCCGGCGGACGGTAATCGGGCGGTTTGTGCGGGTCGAAGTCGGGACGGTCGAAGCCGGTCCACTCGCGCTTCTCCTCGTCCCACCAGACGAGCTTTTTACGCTCGCTCCAGGGCCTTCCGTCGGGACGGGCCGAGGCACGGTTGTACAAGATGCGCACATCGTTGGGCCAAGCGAATCCCCAGCCGTGGCCCAGGTAGTCGGCGGACTCCCGCTTGTTGGCGACGTTTTCATGCTCGCCGGGATGGATGCCGCAGTAGATCCAGCAGCCGCAGGCCGTCGAGCCGTCTTCCTTCAGTTCCTTATAGCTCTTGAGCTGATTGCCGGTCGTCAAATCGCGGCCGTTGATCTCCATCAGCACTTCGCGGACGTTGGGCTCATGGTGAATGCCATGTGTCTTGTACGGCCAGGCGAGCGCGTTGAGCGCTGCGTTTCTGGGATCGGGATCGGCTGCGGCCTTCGCTTTCAACCGTCGCGCCAGGTGGTGGATGAACCAACTCTCGCTACGCGCGTCCCCGGGGGGACTTACCGCCTGCTCGCGGTACTGCACCAGACGCTGGGTGTTGGTCTGGCTGCCCTCTTTCTCGGCCGAGCCCGCGGCGGGGAAGAGGAAGACCTCGGTGGCGATCTCTTCCGGCCGCAGCTCGCCGCGATCGACCTCGGGCGAGTTGCACCACCATGAGGCGCTTTCGGTTTCAACCATGTCGCGTACCACCAGCCACTTCAACTTCGAGAGTGCGGTGCGCTGCAAACGTCCGTTAGAGGCACCGACCGCCGGATTTTGCCCCATGATGAACAGGCCATCGAGCTTGCCATCCGCCATCTGGAGCCAGTACCCGAACTGCGAGTGGTCGCCGGTGACCCGCGGCAGATAATCGAAGCCCCAGTTGTTGTCCTGGGTAGCGTTGTCGCCGTAGTAGGCCTTCAGCAGGCTGACGACATATTTCGGGAAGTTACTCCACAAGCCAGCGGCCGCAGTGTGCTTCTGAAGATAGGCTTGCAGATGGTTGGCATCCGCCTCGAAAAAAGGCATTGGGAGATAGCCGGGCAGGATGTCATACAATGTGGGAATATCGGTGGAACCCTGAATCGACGCGTGTCCGCGAAGGGCCAGAATGCCTCCGCCGGGACGGCCGATGTTGCCCAGCAGGGTTTGCAGGATCGCAGCCGAGCGTATGATCTGCACCCCTTTGGAGTGCTGGGTCCATCCCACAGCGTAGCAGATAGCTGCCGTCTTCTCCGGACCCGACGCATTGCAGAACGCTTCCGCCACTTTCAGGAAGAGCTCCTGTGGGAACACCGGCGTGACGTTCAACCAGCTCAGGCGTGTAACGCGCAAAGTGTTGCTTCAGGATCTGGAATACGCAATGCGGGTCCCGCAATGTGGGATCAGCCCGATAGTGTGAGGTCTTCCCCGCTTCACCACCGCGGTCCTTGCCGTGGCCACCCTCTGCTTCTTCATGGCCGGGGTGGCCGTGCCCGTCCGGATTCGAATCCTCTCCATCCTCACCCTGATACAGCCAGGTTTCCGGCGAGTACTTCTTGTGTTGCTCGTCCCAGCCAGAGAACAGCCCGCCCAGGTCCTCGGTATCGCGATACTGGTCGCTAATCAGCATGGCGGCGTTGGTGTAGTGCTCAACGTACTCGTGGAACCACTTGTCATTCTCCAGGACGTAGTGGATTAATGCCCCCAGGAACAGGATGTCGGTGCCGGCACGCAGTGGCACCCAGATGTCGGCCATCGCCGAAGTGCGAGTGAAGCGCGGGTCAACGTGGATGATGGTCGCGCCGCGCTCGCGCGCTTCCACCACCCACTGGAAGCCCACGGGGTGGTTCTCGGCCATGGTCGAGCCCATGATCAGAATGGCATCAGCGTTGGCCAGGTCCTGCTGTGCGGTAGTGGCACCGCCGCGTCCGAAGGAGGTGCCCAGACCGGGCACCGTGGAGCTGTGTCATATACGGGCCTGGTTGCTGACGCAGACCATGCCCAGACCGGCAGTGAAGAGCTTCTTGATAAGGTAGTTTTCTTCATTGTCGAGCGTGGCGCCGCCAAGGTGGGCGATGGCGGTGGTGTGCATCACCGTTTCGCCGTCCTGTTTCTCGACAAAGCTGCGATCGCGGCTCTCCCATACCAGGTCGGCGACACGGTCCATCGCCACCTCCAGGTCCATCTCTTCCCATTGCGTAGAAAAAGGCCGGCGATGCTTGACCGTCATCAGCCGGTTGGGATGAGTATGCAGTTCGTGGGTGTCTGCGCCTTTGGGGCAAAGGTGGCCGCGAGAGATCGGCGATGCAGGATCGCCCTCAATGGAGACCAGCTCGCCATGCCGGTGAAAGATCAATTGCCCGCAGCCTACGCCGCAGTAGGGGCACATGGCCCGCGTGACTGCGGCATCGTGGTTTTTGGGCAGCAGGTTCCTGGTGCGTTCACTCATCGCCTCGACGCCGGTGCCATCGGCGCCGGTGCGGAGCTGGCGCAGGAGCGGCCAGCGCTCAATTCGTCGCATTACCATCTCACCCTCAAATTGGAATGACAGACAGAATAAACGGTCACCTGTGATTTGGCCCACTCATGTGAGTGACAATGTGAGGCAAGCGTTGCATGCGGACGAGAAGCACTCCGCAAGGAAAACCCGCACAGCAAATGGCCATCGGGAACTTTCTGCGCATGGGGGAAATAGCGCTGTAGCACTGCCTTATCACTCCGCTCAGCGACATATGTCACACACCTCGGTGACGCATTCCCCGAACGATTGCATTGATACGCCCCAGGCTTTCGGGTGATAGCGTAGAAATTTCAGCAACAGTAAGCTTCGCTTAGACATAGGCGTCGGCTATTCTTCTGGAGGTTTTTGTGTCGTCCTTATCCTTTAACGGCATTCCTCTGCCCTCAACCGGAAGCAAGATCAACTATCGCGACGGCAAGTTCGTCATCCCAGACAACCCCATCATCCCTTTCATCGAGGGTGATGGAACCGGACGTGACATCTGGAAGGCGTCGGTACGGGTCTTCGATGCGGCGGTCGAGATGGGCCTACGAGGGCAAGCGCAAAGTAGCCTGGTATGAAGTTTTTGCCGGCGAGAAGGCCATGCACCGCTTCAATACCTGGTTGCCCGACGACACGGTCGGGCGCATTTCGCGAGCTGCGGGTCGGAATCAAAGGCCCCCTGACCACTCCGGTCGGCGGCGGAATCCGCTCGCTCAACGTAGCCCTGCGTCAGATCCTCGATCTGTACGCTTGCGTGCGCCCGGTGAAGTACTACCAGGGGATCCCGTCACCGGTGAAGCATCCTGAGCGCATGGACCTCGTCATCTACCGCGAGAACACGGAAGACGTCTATGCCGGTATCGAGTGGAAGGAGGGCACGCCGCAGGCGAAGAAGCTGATCGATTTCATCAACAACGAAATGCTGGCGGGAACCAACAAGCATGTGCGCGAAGACTCCGGCATCGGCATTAAGCCGATCTCGATCACCGGGACAAAACGCCTGGTGCGCATGGCGATTGAATATGCGCTTGAAGAACCACCGGAAGTCGGTGACGCTAGTGCACAAGGGCAATATCCAGAAGTTCACGGAAGGCGCCTTCCGCGAGTGGGGCTATGAATTGGCGACGCAGGAATTTCGCGACCAGGTCGTGACCGAGCGCGAGAGCTGGATCATCGACAATCTCGACCGCCATCCCGGGCTCACGGTAGAAGAGAATGCGCAGGATGGTGGAGCCCGGCCTGGAGTTCGCTCCGCCTGAGTTCCGGGAACAGCTCCATAAGGAAGTAAAGGGCGTGCTGGACAGCATCTATTCCAGCCACGGTAACGGGGCAGTGGAAGTGGAAGCTGATGGTGAACGACCGTATCGCCGACAGTATCTTCCAGCAAATTGTTACCCGCCCGGATGAATACGCCGTGTCTGGCCACACCGAATCTGAACGGCGATTACATCTCCGACGCAGCGGCGGCGCAGGTTGGCGGCCTGGGTATCGCTCCCGGAGCAAACATCGGCGACCAGCACGCAATTTTTGAGGCAACGCACGGCACCGCTCCGAAGTATGCGGACAAGGACATTATCAATCCCGGGTCGGTGATGTTGTCGGGCGTAATGATGTTCGACTTCATGGGCTGGAATGAGGCGGCGCGCCTGATCGAGGACTCGATGGAAAAGACCATCCAGGAGAAGAAGGTCACCTACGACTTCGAGCGCATGCTGGAAGGTGCTAGCAAGGTAAAGACCAGCGAGTTCGCCACGCACATGATTCACAATATGAACCATGTGGCGCAGCCGGTTCCGGACGTGATCGAGCACGCCGAGCATCACTAATGCCGGGCTTCATTGCAAGGAGACCAATCGGCAACTTCAACGGAAAACAGAACGGTAAGCAAAGAACATTCGAGGGAAATCATGCGTAAGAAAGTAACGGTAGTAGGTTCCGGTAATGTGGGTGCGACCGCAGCCCACTGGATGGCAGCCAAAGAGCTCGCCGACGTGGTTTTGATCGATATCATCGAAGGTGTCCCACAGGGTAAGGGCCTCGATCTGCTGGAGGCCATGCCCATCGAAAAGCGGGACTCCTACGTTGTAGGCACTAATGATTATGCGGACACCGCGAACTCTGACATTGTGGTAATCACGGCCGGGATCCCGCGCAAGCCGGGCATGAGCCGCGATGATCTGCTGAACACCAACTACAAGATCATGAGCGACGTAGTGGGCAAGGTGGTGCAGTACTCGCCGAACTGCATCCTCATCATTGTCTCCAATCCGCTGGACGCCATGGCGCAGGCGGCATTCAAGCAGAGCGGCTTCTCGCGCAACCGGGTCATCGGCATGGCCGGAGTGCTGGATTCCGCCCGCTTCCGCGCCTTCATTGCCATGGAACTGAAGGTGTCGGTGGAAAATGTTACCGCCTTCGTGCTGGGCGGCCATGGCGACACCATGGTTCCGTTGCCGCGCTACTCCACGGTTGCCGGCATTCCGATTACCGAACTCATCGAGCCCACGCGCCTGGAGCAACTGGTGCAGCGCACGCGTGACGGCGGCGCCGAGATTGTGAAGTATCTGAAGACCGGCAGCGCGTACTACGCGCCATCGGCGGCGGCGACCGAGATGGTCGAGGCCATCCTGAAGGACAAGAAAAAGATCCTGCCGTGCGCCGCGTATCTCGAGGGCGAGTATGGAATCAAGGGCCTCTACGTCGGCGTTCCCTGCAAGCTGGGAGCGGGTGGTATCGAGGACATCATTCAGATTAAGTTGACGCCTGAAGAGCAGGCGGCACTGCAGAAGAGCGCCGATGCGGTCAAGGAATTAGTGGGCGTGATCGGGGTGTAATCCCCGATGGGAATTTCAAATCCCGCCTTTCGGGGCGGGATTTTTCTTTGCTCCTGTTTCCGCAGGGGCACCGCGCCCACTGCTATGATCTTTGCGAGCCAATGATGCAACCGGAGCGCGAACCAGAGCTGCCGTCGGCCGGACAGCGCCGCAGTATCGGACGCATCGCGTTGGCCTGGGGAGCACTTGCCCTGGCGGCTGCCGAGAGTCTCTGTGTCGCTGCCGTCGGGCTGAGCGGCGTGCGAGTTCTGCTAGGCCTGAGCTCGCTGATCGTGGCGAGCGGCCCTGCCACCGGATTTCATCGCGAGGCACTGCGGATCCCGTTTCTGGCGATCGGCACTGCGGGCGCGCTGCTGACGATACTTCTGCTGTGGAACGAACAGCGGCTGCGCAATAAGCCTTCGGCTGCGTGGCGGATTCAGCCTTTAACACCTTCGCAGAGAAGGCGGAGGATTCTGGAGTTCTCGCTGGCGATACTCACGCTGGTGCTGGTCGCGGCAGAGTTGATCACCCACCCCTGGTTCCACCACGAATGATCCAAGGAAAATTTAGGGCGGAACGTTTGCGTTCTGTACCGCCCGTTATTGCACCTGGAGTTTGAGCTCTGCGCTCTTGTCGCTGGTAACCACGACCTTCTCGCCGTTGGCAAGATAGGGGCGCAGGACATCGGGATTGCCCCAATCCAGGTTCCAGCCGTTTTGCAGCGCTACCGCGGTGTAATGGCCGGGGATAACCTGCCGCAGGGTGAAGGTTCCGTCGCTGTCGCTCTCGTCGCGGCGATAGCGTTGCTTATCGCCCAGGTCGTTGTCCGGCACAAGCAGCACCATCGCCCCGGGGAAGGGCTTGTCATCCTGAAGCACGGTACCGGCGACGCTGGCGGATACGCGGGTCACCGTGCAAACCACTTTGGCCGCCGCGCCCGGCGCCAGCGTAATCTCCGATCCCTGCACTTTCGCGCTCTCGGCGATGATGCTGGTGATGGTCCAGTCCGATGCTCCGTAGAGCACGGCCTGATACGTCCCAGGACGCAGTTCATTGTCTTTCAGCCCGAAAAGTCCCTTATCGCTGACTTTGCTGGTCCAGCGATCGCCGGTCTCTTCGTTGCGGAGCTCGAAGTAAGCCGTATCGTGAGGGGCCGCAGCGCCCTGGTACGTTACGAGGCCCGTGACCGTAGCCATCGCCGGAGAGTCGTTGGCGGAAATCTCCATGTCGCCATAGACGTCGACGTCACGATACCAGCCGGCCTTACCTCCTATGTTTTCGGAGGCGCTGCCGGGGATTTCGACGACATAGTGCCCGGGCGCCAGACCGGCAAATTCATACACACCTTGACCAAATCCGTAGCCCTGACTGGCGAAGACAGGAATCTGCAGGCCGTCGAAGATGCGTTGCATGATGGTCGGAGGAGGCCCCTGCCGCGGTCTATCACCAGTGATCTTCAGATGTGCGGCGGGCACCGCATGCAAAGTGATGTCGGCGGTAACCCGCTCACCGGCGTGCAGTGTGATGGCGCTGGCTTGAGCGGAGTCATCTGCGTCGGGGTAGAACGTCAGCGGGTAAGCAACATCGAGCTCGGCGTTCTCTTGCTGTACCCGAGCGGCAGTTTCGGGGTCAAGCCGAAGCTGCGACGGCGCTTGCACTCTGCGGTACATACTGCGCGTACCAGGGCCGCCCGGAGACCGCCACATAATAGGTTCCCGGCTCCAGATGCGGAAAATGGTAGTTGCCCTGATCGTCGGTGCCGGCATTGGTGACCGCCACCGGGCGGCGGATGCCGTCCACCTCGTCCATGCGGAACAGTTGCGCCGTCGCGTTGCGCACCGGTTCGTTCTGGTCGTCGATGACCTGGCCGCGAATCGAGGCGTCGGGCTGCAGCCGGAAGACGATATTGCGCGCATCCAGGTTGGCCCCGACCGAGATACCGGTGAAATAGTTGCCGTGCTGATTGAGTCCCTGAGCGCGATATCCGTGGCCGCTGGCACTGAGGATGTACTTGCCTGCGGCAACGGACGGAAAACTGAACTGTCCGTTGTTGGAGGTCCGCCCATTGAGCGACGGTCCGTCCTTGTCCGAGGTGAGCGAGACGACTATCCCGGACAACGGTTGGCCGCTTAGGGAATCCAGTACAACTCCCGCCACAGGATAGCCCTGCGAAGCCGCAGCGGCGATCGAGGCTGCCAGGATCAGGCCAAAGGGAAGCAGTGCGAGAAGTCTGTGTGAATAAACGGGACACCATCACTCCGAAGCGGCAACAGTCTGGATAAGCTGCGCTGTTGCCTTGGTAGTCTGACCGGAGCTAATCGTCACCGCGGTGGCCTGGGATGAGTAGGACCGCAGCACTTCAGGATTGGAATACTCTATGCCGTCAGGATTGTCGAAGGGATACAGGAGATAATCGCCGGGGGCGACACCGCTAATGGTGATGGATGCTCCCTGGTCGGTTTCCGTGGGATAGAAACGAGCAGTGCGCGGGGTACCGCGCCCTCGCGCCGGCATCAGCAGCGCCATGCCTCCGGTCGAGGAGGAGTCGATTTTTGCATTCAGAACTCCACCATCGTTGCGAAGCACCAGCTCTATGCTGCAGGAGTCGCCTGCGGTAATGACCAGATCGTCGGTGAGCAGGTTGGTGTTGCCGCACAGCGCCGACGCTACGTACCACCCACCATAGGCAGAAATCTCGGGGATGTAGCGTCCCGGCTCAACCGCACGCAAGCTCAACGTGCGATTGCCCTTGGGGCCACCGGGCACCGAATAGGCGTCTGATCCACCCGGCTCGGTGGCAACGAGATGCACCGAGACCGGCGGCGAATCGTAGGCGTCGCGGGCCAGAACCAAGCCGGGCGACCTTACTGATTGAGATGAGTCTTGCCTGCGATCTTCAACCCGCGCATGGATGGGAATCGAAACCGCGGGCTGCAGCGCCAGGTTCAGGTTCGTCAGGTCTTTTTGCACTGCGAGGCGAACGTCGGCCCGGAACTGCTGTTCTCCCAATTGCGAATATGCCTTCAGGCGATAATTGCCGAGCCGGAAGATGGATCTCAAATACTCCGGTGTCGTGATGGAAACGCACACCCGCCCCGACGTAATCTCCAGAAGCGTTCTGCACTTGCAGGCTCACTCCGCGGCCGGGAGGTACGCCGGTGACCATGCCCGACACCACGTACAAGGGCACGCGATTCATCACCAGATCGGCTTGCACCTTCTGTCCGGAGGTGAGCTGTATGGGAGAGGCCGACGCCAGATCGGGGGCCTGGGGATAATAAATTCCCTGCCAACCGGTGCGGGGCATTTCCGGGTCGCTGAACAAGGCCTCCCGGGTCGGCACGTCGGGTCCGGCCGAAACGTAGTAGGTGCCCGGCTGAAGGTTGGGGAAGCGATACATGCCGTCTTCATCGCTGGTGGCGGAACTGCGCGATTCGAAACGCCAGACACCGTCGCGCAATGTACGGCGGGTCAGCCGCACGCCGACTGATTCGACAGGCTGGCCATTCGTATCAGTCAGACGGCCAAAAATAACGTTCTCAGCGCCCAGCTTGATGGTTACCGAGTCGCTGGTGGCTCCCACGTTGACGATTTGCGCGAAACGAAACGAGCCACTCTCGCGCGAACCAAAGTAACCTGGCTTTTTTGCCTGAATGGCATAGCGTCCGGCATGAACGCCATCAATGCTGAAAGCTCCATTGCCATCGCTGAACGCGTGCCGTGTGGGTGAGCCCTGCAGGGTGACCAGCGCCCGCGGGATGGGCTCACCTGTCCCGGCATTGACAACGGTACCGCTGACTGTGAACTTCTCTCCCGAACTTGTGCTGGGATCTCCCACGCCGCTTCCATCCTGAGCAGCGGCGGCACATGTCATGAATACCAGGCACGCCCATGCGATGAATCCCGCAAGCAACAGCTTTTGACGCCACTGGCGGGAGCCAGCCTTGGCAATATCAGCAGCACTTGAGCGATGGAAAAGCATGAACTGGAATGCGCAACGGCCGCGAGCAGACGGCCTCGTCTCCATGTTAAGCCAGAAGGGGCAAGCGTAGGTTAGACGGGCGCGGGGCTGAAGGGTTTAACGCTTCGCACCAGCGCGTTTCTGCGCGCGCGCAATGAAGACCTCCTGACTGTTGAAGGCATTCTTCCTGCCGGCGTTCTCATCGCGCACGTACTTGCCGTCTGGCAGCATATGCCGGGCTTTGGCCTGCTCCCTCAAGTAGGTTCCCAGAACCTCGTCACGCACCGTCTTGATGAGCTTGGGCTCGCCCACGGGGAAGATGACCTCGACCCGGCGATTGAGATTGCGTGGCATGAGATCGGCGCTTCCCAGGTAGACTTCCTCGTCTCCGCCATTATGGAAGAAGTAAATGCGGCTATGCTCCAGAAACCGGCCAACAATGCTGGTGACCGTGATGTTGTCGCTGACACCGGGCACTCCGGGCCGCAGGCAACAGATGCCGCGCACCAGAAGCTGGACTTTTACGCCCGCCTGCGAGGCGCGGTAGAGCTCCTTGATCATCTTGGCGTCGACCAGGGCATTCATCTTGAGGATCAGGTGTCCGCCGCGGCCATGCTTCTGATGCTCAATTTCGCGGTCGATGAGTTCGACGAAGCGGTTGCGGAGTGAAACCGGGGCCACCAGCAGCTTGCGATACTTCGATTTCGCCGAATAGCCGGTCAGGAAATTGAACAGGTCGCTGCAATCGGCGCCGATCTGGTTGTCGCAGGTCAGCATTCCGATATCGGTGTAAAGCTGTGCCGTCACCGCGTTGTAGTTGCCGGTGGAAAGGTGGGCGTAACGCCGGATGACATCGCC
This sequence comes from uncultured Acidobacteriaceae bacterium, assembly GCA_963747055.1. Taxonomy (GTDB): domain Bacteria; phylum Acidobacteriota; class Terriglobia; order Terriglobales; family Acidobacteriaceae; genus CAVVDY01. The sequence goes on from CAVVDY010000011.1 coordinate 501,019, forward strand.
TTCGCGCCGCACCACAAGCAATGCCTTGCAGTGCACCTTGAGTCCCATCAGCCCATACACCACGTGCACGCCATATTCTTCCAGCTTGCGCGCCCAGCCGATGTTGCTTTCCTCATCGAAGCGGGCTTTCAACTCCAGCAGCACCGCGACCTGCTTACCCTGTTCCGCCGCCTCCAGCAGAGCGTCGACCACAGGAGCATTTCTGCCTACGCGATAGAGCGTGATCTTGATGGCCAGCACATTGGGGTCGCGCGCAGCTTTCTGCACCAGGGTTACGACTGGCTGAAACGACTCGAAGGGATGCTGCATCAGGATGTCGCCACGGCGGATGGCGGTGAAGATGTCTTCATCCTCTTCCTTGGTCAAAGCCGGCGGCATGGCCGGAACGAAGGTAGCGTATTTCAGGTCCGGGCGATCGATGCGCGCCAGCTGCCGCACTCGCACCAGCGACAACGGCCCGGAAATCTTGTAGACGTCCTCCGGCTCCAACTCCATGTTGGTCGCCAGAATTTCCAGAACCGACGCAGGCATGTCCTCGGTAATCTCGACGCGCACGACATCGGCGAAGCGCCGTTGCCAGACCCCTTCCTCCACCACCTCGAGCAGATCGCCGGCTTCCAGGTCCTGGATGGCGACATCGGCGTCGCGTGTGACATGAAAGGGATGCGCTTCAAGAATCTCCATTCCTGGAAACAGGGCTGACAGATTTGCCGTCACCACTTGCTCAATCCAGACAAAGCCGTGATCCTTGCCGGTAGTCCGGGTCTTGGATTTCATCTTGGGTTCGGGCGCCAGCGGTACCAGAGCGGGCAGGGTATCGGGAATCTTGACGCGCGCGAAGTGCTCAATACCCTGGGGATCGCGCAGCACCACGGCCAGGTTGAGGCTGAGATTGGAAATGTGCGGGAAGGGGCGTCCCGGGTCGAAGGCCAGTGGCGTCAGCGTAGGAAAGATGGTGTCCTGAAAGTAGCTGTTGACAGTGGCAAGTTGCTCGTCGCTCAGCTCCGAGTAGTCGAGAATGCGAATGCCGGCGCTGTTGAGTGCGGTCAGCAACTCGCGCCGCCACGTATCGTAGGATCCGCGGTACAGCCGAATGACCGAGGCGCGAATCGCACGCAACTGTTCGCTCGGTGACAGGCCGTCGGGCCCAGTCTCCAGCACACCTTTTTCGATCTGCCGCTTCAGGCCCGCCACTCGGACCATGAAGAACTCATCGATGTTCGAACCAACGAATGACAGGAACATCAGGCGGTCGAGCAAAGGATTGCTCGCGTCCTGCGCCTCTTCCAGCACGCGACGCTGGAAATCGAGCAAGCTGAGCTCACGATTGAGATAAAACTCGGGATCGTCAAGGTTGACCGCAGCGGTTGCCGGGTGGCCGTTAGGAGACGGCGTGCCGTTGCTGGACTCGGCTGGCTGGGTCACCCTGCGCCGGGGCTTTGAAGGAATGCTCTTTGCTGTGCTGGCCATAGTTTTGGGGAGGAACTGATGATAGCGCCCTATTCTATTGCGAGTGCGGGCCAATACCAAAAGATTCATCGTATTTTCAGCGGTTTCACAGAGTTTTGATCTGGTTAACAGATTGCAGGAAAAGCAGTTTCGTTCACTTGACGGAATGATGCTAGGAGCTTCGCGGGTTGAAGACGCCTGATCGTTTGGGCGTAGCGCGGAGGGCGCGCTCGCGTAGCCGCATTGGCGGGCGCTGTGCGATACTGAAGTCGCCTCCCACGCCGGGATGGCGGAACTGGCAGACGCAGCGGACTCAAAATCCGCCGAGGTTCACCCCTCGTGGGGGTTCGACCCCCCCTCCCGGC
>CAVVDY010000012.1:0-32307 GCA_963747055.1 uncultured Acidobacteriaceae bacterium
TCGAATCCTCTCGCCCCGACCAACCAACCCATCCATTCTCCATTTACCGAGAAGGAGTCGGCTTGTGGCAAATCACATGGGCGCAACCGGCAAATTGAGAACCTATATGGAGCGCATCACCCGCGACCCAAAGGTTTGCGGCGGGGAGCCGGTGTTCAAGGGGACCCGTGTCACCCTGCGCACTGTGCTTGCCAGTCTGGCAGATGGCGACTCTACAGCGGAAATCCTTACTGACTTTCCTAGTCTGAAGCCGGAGGACGTTCAAGCTGCCATCGCGTTTGCCGCCGCGTCGGCTGAAGAAGACCTGCCCATTCCGGAAATTCCCCATGTTCGATGAAGGTCAAGTTGGACGAGAATCTTCCGCTCCAGCTTGCAGGTTTGTTGCGGGCGCTTGGCCACGAAAGCGAGACTGTACATGATGAGGGTCTCGTCGGCCATGAAGACAGCGAAATTTGGGAAGCCACGCAGAGAGAATCACGGTTCCTTGTCACTCAGGACATTGACTTTTCGGACCTGAGGAAGTTCGCTCCCGGCTCGCACCACGGCATCCTTCTAGTGCGGCTCCATTCTCCGAACCGTCGAAGCTTGGTCGACCGAATTGTTAAAGTTTTTCAGGAAGGAAGCGCCAATGACTGGGCGGGTTGTTTTGTCGTGGTCACGGAACGCAAGATTCGTGTCTTGAGGCCCGAAGGCAAGTGAGATTCATAGCGCAGGGGTCGGAGGTTCGAATCCTCTCGCCCCGACCAATCAGTTTTGCCGCAACAGCCCATCCCCAGAAAAAGCGACGATTTAGCCCTAGTTTTTCAGGGTCTCCGGCATCCCCATGAGTTTCGTGCTGAATCAACGAGTTTATGGTCCCATTCCTGTCACCTGGTCTCGCGGATAAGATCGAGAAGAACGAGCAAGTACGCTGATAGATGCTGCTGAACGACGCAGAAAGGAGTGTTTCCACAACGAGCATTCCGTCTCGCAGGAGGTTGATAGATTTCGCCAAGGATTTGTGGCGTGAAATTCAGGACGACCACGTACTCGACGGTGCGGCCGTTCTTGCGTACTTCTTTTTGCTCGCGGTTTTCCCAGGGATGATCTTTGTCCTTTCACTGCTTCCTTCCCTCTCCATCCCCCACCTACAGCAGGCCATACTGGATCTTCTCCACCAGGTCTTGCCGCAGCAGTCTGCAAACCTGTTCGAGGTAACCGTCCGGTACGTCGCTTTCGAAGGAAGGAAAGGACTGTTGACATTCGGACTGGTCGTTGCGCTCTTCTCGGCATCCACCGGCGTCTACGCGATCATGACGCAACTGAATGTGATCTACGATGTCAAGGACCGGAGGCCCTTCTGGAAAACCCGCGGCACCGCGATTCTTCTGATGCTCCTCTTTTTTCTGTTGGCGATCGGAGCCCTGTCGCTGGTCATCTTTGGAGGGGTGGTTCAGTCGTGGGTGGCGTCGATCATCGGATGGAGCCAGCCGTTACTGATCTTCTTCGCGACGCTACGCTGGATCATCATTGCCGCTGCCTTGCTCCTGGCTCTTGCCGTGACTTACCGGTTTGGGCCCGACGCAAATCTTAACTTCCGGTTCATTACCCCCGGCAATGTGGTTGCCGCCACTCTGATCGCGCTGGCGTCGGTTGGATTTCGATTCTACGTCTCCAGGTTCGGCAACTACAGCGCCACGTACGGCAATCTCGCTGCCATGATCATCCTGATGCTGTGGATGTATATGGCTGGTATCGCGCTTTTGGTGGGTGGCGAAATTGACGCGATCTTGCACCCCCGCAAGTCTGAGCAATCTGAATTGAATGACTCCGGGCCTTAGCTTCAGAATTCGAAGGTGGGGCAGTATGCGAGTTCCTGATCACCAACCCGCGTGATTCCCATCACTGCATGGAAGGTAACCGCCTGATACAAACAGCAACATGAAACGCGTGGGGCATCTCTGCCGAACCCTGCTGGCGCCCATCGAGCTAAGAAAGGCCTTAGTCGAGATCGGGAACAGCGAGCACTTTCAATCCCAGTCCGTTCTGTTCCATGCCGGCGACCAGAATGCCGGTGTATTTCTCATTTGCGCAGGTCAGGTGTGCCTGGAGGTTCCCGGTGTGCCACAGCTCAGCCGAGCTTTCTCCGCCGGCTCCATACTGGGCCTACCCTCGACATTTTCCGAGAAGCCCTACAGTCTTACTGCCGCGTCGGTTACCGACTGCGACGTCATATACGTGAACAAGAAGAAGTTCCTGGACTTGATGAAGCGCCAGCCGGATCTTTGCCGCCAGGCTACCGACATCCTCAGTCGCGAAGTTGCGTTTATCCTCACTGCTCTCCGCGGACAACCGGGGCCGGCAGTTCGTAATGGAGGGACAGCCCGGTCTCGGGGCGGTGCCCGCCCGCAGGCGGTCGGCGGGTAGAAAGAAACGCTGCTGGTTGGGAAGCTGATACTTCACGGCCTTTCTTCCATCACTTCAGGCAAAGATAAACGCCCATCGCGGCCATGACCTGCTGCGGAATCCAATGGTCGTTGGCTTGAAGCTCAATCACCTCGCGAAAGCCAAGCTTCTTCAGGCTCAAGTGGAGCAAGCCGGTGGAGATCGAATTATTGTTATCGAAGCAGATGGGGAAATCGTCGCCTTTGTAATAGGCATTGGGCTCTTCGTACTTGAGCAAGTATTCACTGCTGTGAAGCACCCGGGTAAACAGGAACAGCACCTTCCTGGTGACCCCGGCCAGGAAATGCAAAAAGTACAGTGGGTCGCTGAGGTGAAGCAGGATGGCGGAGGCGATCACTACGTCAGCAGGGTTGCAGCCGGGTAACTGGTGCGTCCAACTGTCATAAGGCCTGTGAATGAATCGGGTGTTGGTCCCCAAAATGCGATTCAGGTAGGCGAAGGCCTCGGCCTTGTCGAGCCGATCGTAACCGGTGCAATCGCGATACCCTTTCTGGGCAAATCTCTGCAGAAAGTAGCCGCTGTTGCAGGCAACATCAAGGACAGATTCGCCACCTCTGGCATGTGAGCAAGCCACATCGATCCACTGGTCATACATGGAGCGAAGCTGAGCATTGGCGGCATCGAAACGTCGCCATGTCTCCTCGCTCATCTGGTCACGACGGGCTACATAGCGGCCGGGATCCTGTGCTCCGTAGACCCAGTCGTAGCCGATCCCCGTCTGTACGTCGTCCGAGAGGATGAACGGCTGATAGTCGAGCAGTTGGGCGCCCTGCTGTACTTGCTCTCGCGTCAGTTGAAAGGGACGAAGGTCCATGTCTGTACCATGCTGCGCAAATGGACTTCTCGTCAAGGATGGGACAATAGCTTGGTCAAATGCGCGGATGTCAGGAAGAACATTAAGTGCCGCTCACATCGCGCTAGCCAAACCAAGGTCCCCTCGCGGTAAGATTTCCGGGCTGGAACTGGAGCCTCACTCATGCAACAAGCCGTGCTCGACATCCTCTCCCGCTGGACCAACTTCTATCTCATCGTGGGCACTTCGGCTGGAGCCTTGACCGGCCTGCAGTTCGTGGTGATTGCCCTGGGCCACCAGATGCGCGCCACCGGCAGCCGACACGACGTCCGCGCCTTCGGATCGCCGACGGTCGTCAACTTCTGCGCCGTGCTCTTCATTTCTGCGGTGGTCACCGCGCCCTGGCACAGTCTTACCCTTGCCGGACAGACTCTGGCGCTCGGCGGAGCACTGGGAATCATCTATATCTTCAACTCCATTCGCCATGCTCGAAAGCCCACCGCCTACACCCCCGACGCGAGCGACTGGGGCTGGTATGTTGGGCTGCCGCTGGTTACCTACATGGCTTTGTTGATGGCTGGAATCCTGCTCCCTCGAAACCCAAACGGCGCTCTCGCTGGAGTGGCGGGCATTGCGCTTATCCTATTGTTTACCGGCATTCGCAACGCCTGGGACACAGTTACCTATCTTGTGGTGGAGAAGACAAAAAGCTCCGACAAAAAAGGTGGGACCGTCTGACGGGGAGATGCCCCTGGATCAGCCGGAAGTGCCGAGATCGACACCGAAAGTGGGTTGGCCGTCGGCCATTACGGCCCAGGCCATGCGCGGCGTATTGTGCGCCAGGCCGTAGCGGCCCTGGGTATCGACGACGATAATCCCGCCGTGACCATTGAGGCGCTTCTTCAGATAGGCCAGTGCTCGCTGCGCTGCCTCTTGCGGAGTCAGGCCCTCTTCCACCCGGTCGGCTGTCCACTTGCTCAAGACCAGCTTCATCATGGGCTCGCCCCAGCCGGTGGTGGAGACGGCCGCGCTCTGGTTGTCGGCATAGCAGCCGCAGCCGATGAGCGAAGAGTCCCCCACGCGCCCCGGAGCCTTGTTCAGAGTGCCGCCGGTTGAGGTGCCGGCGGCGATGTTGCCTTCCGCGTCGAGCGCCACCGCGCCCACCGTGTCGTGATACTGCGAAGCCGCGCCGAACTCCTCCGGCATCTGCAGGTAGCCTTGCTTCTTGGCCTCGCTCAGCCGCACGATCTCGCGCTCAATCACCAGCTCCTCATTGGGCACCAGTTCCAGGCCATGGGCCTGGGCAAAGCGCTCTGCGCCGGTGGAGACGAAATACACATGCGGGCTCTCGCTAAGAACTTTCTTGGCTGCGCGGATCGGGATTGCGAATGTGCTCGACGCATCCCACGCCTCCTGCGCGCAGCGTCGCGCCTTCCATAAGGCAGGCGTCGAGTTGTACCCGGCCGTCCATGTTGAGAAACGAGCCGCGCCCGGCGTCGAAGATCTCGTCGTCTTCCATCACGACCACCGCCGCCTCCACCGCGTCGAGACAACTTCCACCCGCGCAGAGCACCTTCCAGCCGGCATCTGCCGCCGCCTGTACTCCGCGCAGGTGCGCTTCAATGGCGTTGTCGGGAATGGCCCAGGCGCCGCCGTGGACCAGCATGATGGGTTTCGCGCTCAATCAAGACCTGCCGGGTGAAGATTTCGTTCGCGGCAAACTCGACAGGATACCATTACACAGCGGAGGCGGACAAAAGCAGTGAGCTGCCTCCCCTGCACATCCGCCAACTTACGACTTCTGGCGGATACTCAAATGCCAACCCCTGGGCGTCACTTGCGATGAATAGCGGCGACTAGCGAGTCCCATCGGGGCTTGCGAGGGTTACTGGGTGGCAGATGAAAATTGCAGGGACGATTTGCTCTTGGATCTTGGCAGGTATCGTCCCTGCGCGAGGGCGGCTTCGCCTAAGCTGCCGCCAGTTCGGATGTTGTTGTAGTTTGATCCGCGCGGGCGCTGGGTTTCTTCCCCGTGAGCTCCGCTTCCGCCTGAAGCCAGTCATCGAGGTCGTGCCCGTGCTCGCAGCCGCGCTGCTCAAAGAACTGATATGCGCGTGTTCGGATGGCGTCCTCGGTCAGTTCCCAGGAACCTGCATCCGAGGCCTCTGCAACGTCTTTCTCTTTTGGCATGTTGTGCCTCCTAAGGCCTAGGTTAGGTTGTGTGTCTGTTTGCACGAACAGGGAACGAGCTTTCAAACAGCGTACTCCTCCCCTTGCCGGCATTGCTGTATCGCAGATCACATGCCGATGTTCATGAGGCTGGACCGCCAGATGAGCATTTTGTCGGAAGCGACAGAAGGCACGACTGAAACCAGTGGGACCTCGGCAGCCTGTCTCACTGCGGCTTTCCCGGAGTCGGGGCTGCGATGCTGCTGTACTGCGGAGCAAGTCTAGCTATTGCAGACCGCAATTCCGTGATGTCCTCACCTGGGTGGTAAAACGCTACTTTGCCTTCGCTGTCGATCATCACCTGCCACGGCACTGCGTCGCCAGCGTGGAATGCCGACCGTATCGAGTTGTCGGCATCATGAAGGTTTAGCCACGTTGCGTCCTTACTCTTAAGCAACGTATTTGCGGTGTCGGGATCGTCTTCCACGTCAACGCTCAAGAGAACGACACCATGCGCGCTCAGATCGCTGTCCAGCTTCTTCATTTCCGGAACCATCGCGATACAGGGCGCGCACCAGGTTGCCCAAACATCGATGAGCACTGGCTTCCCGCGATACGAGCTCAGGCTGACAACTTTGCCATCCTCCGCCCTCAATGCACATTGGGTGCGGCTTTGCCGAGCAATTCGGCATTGGCTTTTTTCTCGGCGGCCATCGCTGCCTGCCGTCTTTCGAGGTCCTTTTGTTCGGGGAATTCATCCGTCAGCTTTGCCTCACTCGGTGGTGTGAAGACGAAGGTGGCGTCGGGTTCGGACGCGTTCAGGTCCACCACCGGAAAGATCGTCGTCACATCGTTCTGGAACACGATGCGCGCCGGCAACCCCGTCCTGCCCATGAAGCTCTTGCTTCGGCGCTCCATCTTCACAATCACCATCTGGTCCTTGTCGATCCAATAGGTGCCCGACCCCAGCATCTGTCTTTTGCCTTCCGGCATGTCCTTTCTCACGTCGCTCGCGTCATAGTCGACCACGATGCAACGGTGCGGTGTTCCGTCGATGGAGATACTTTCTTCCGGCAGTAGCCTGGCGGACGTCAACTCTTTCGCCACATCGGCCAAGGCCTTGGGCACATACTCTGCTTGTGACATCGCCTGTTCCTGCATAGCGATGCGATCGATGCCGAGGTACATCTCCGGCTTCGCGGGCTTTTCGGTAAACAGTTTCTCTTTGTAATGGTAAATCCAGACCGTCTTGCCATCGGAGACGCTCAGCGCGGAACCGAAGGGCCCATGACCTTCATAGCGGTAACGGCCGCGCGGTGCAACCGTTATGGACATGATGGACTTGCGCCACTCGCGGCTCAATTCATTGCTGCGTGTCAGCTCCTCTGTAGCTTCGAGATGGAATGACTTCGCATCGGCATATTTCTGCGCCACTTGACTCAAGATGCTAAGGGCATTGGAAGATGTGGTCGCAGGAGGAGTACCTTGGGCAAAGCCCGGAATAACAGCAAGGAAGATAGACAAGAGGAAAACCTGAAGAACGGCCACGATAAACCTCGGATCAATCTTGTATCACAGCATCAGACGGCACTCAATGAGTGAAGTTAGCGAGCGAAGAGAGGACATCATCGCCAGTTCGAATCGCCCGGAACAAATTTCTCGCCGCAACCGTATAGCAACAGGTGAGAGATCGACGTCTGCCTGACTTCTTCCGTCACGAGAAATTCCTATGTTCCTGCAGGACCTGCGCATTGCCATTCGCCGCTTACTGAAGGCCCCGGGCTTTTCTCTAGCCGCCATTCTGATGCTCACGCTTGGGAATCGGCGCCACCACCGGTATCTTCTCCATTGTCGAAAGCGTGCTGCTGCGCCCGCTGCCCTTCCCGCAACCGGATCGGCTGGTCGTGCTCTCCGACATTCTGGAAGGGGCAGAGATCGGTGGCAATAACGAGGCCGGCGTCACGCCGCCCGATATCCAGAACTACACCCGCGACACCCACAGCTTCGAAAGCCTGGGCGGATTCCGGCAGGAAGGCTATGAGCTATCCGGCGTGGGCGAGCCGGCGCACGTGAATGCCTCGCGCATGACCGGTGGCGTCTTTCCCGCTCTCCGCGTCGCGCCCATGATGGGCCGCTACTTCACGCAGCAGGAAGACGACCAAAAGGAGCAAGTGGTCGTCCTGAGCTACCCGCTGTGGAAGAAGCGCTTCAATGGTGATCCCAATGTCTTGGGCAGCAAGATCCTTCTCGACCGCAAACCTTACGTAGTCATCGGGGTCATGCCGCGCGGTTTTGAGTTCCCGCTGTCACCCGGTCTTCTCGACCACACCGAGCTGTGGGTGCCCATGAGCTTCGGGCCACGAGAGCTGGGACCAGGCGGCGCAGCCTCGTGGAGCTACGAGATGGTGGGGCGCTTGAAGCCGGGCGTGACGGCGCAGCAGGCCCAGCAGGACGCCGCGCGCGTGGCGCAGGAGACCATGCGCAACTATCCCGCGTTTATGTCGAGCCTGCACATCACCCCGGTGGTGCACTCGCTGCATGAGGAGACAGTTCGGGAAGCGCGTTCGCTGCTGCGCATTTTGTTCCTCGGCATTTCGGTGGTCATGCTCATCGCCTGCGCCAATCTGGCCGGGCTCCTGCTGGTGCGCGCCATCCGCCAGCGCCGCGAAATTGCGGTGCGCCTTGCGCTGGGTGCGGGAGGCAGAGCATTGCTGCGTCAGGCCATCCTGGAAAGCCTGGTGCTCAGCTTTGTTGGCGGCGTGCTCGGCCTGATTCTGGCGGCGGTCGGATTGCTGGTCGGCAGGACCCTGTTGCCGGAAACCCTGCCGCGCATCGGCGAGATCGGCCTCGACTGGAAGGTCGTTGCCTTCGCCTTCCTGCTTGCCGTGTTCACTGGAATCCTGTGTGGTCTGGCGCCGGCCTTTGCCGCGCTCCGCACCAGCGTCAACGAAACCTTGAAGCAGGGCGGACGCTCTGGCCCGGCAGGCGGGCATCAGCGGCTGCGCTCAGCGCTGGTCATCGGGGAAGTCGCCATCGCTCTGGTATTGCTGGCGGCCTCCGGTCTACTGTTGCGAAGTTTCGAAAAGATGCGTGAAGTGGAATTGGGCTTCCGTCCCGATCACACCCTGACCGCGGCCTATTCCCTGCCGCGAAATCAGTACGGTACCCAGCCCAAGGTGGACGAATTCAATCACGAGCTCGTGCAGCGGCTGCAACAGCTTCCCGGCGTGCAGTCCGTTGGCCTGACGTCGTTGATCCCCGCCGCAGGTTATAACAACAGCAGCACCTTCGTTGTCGATGGCTATGTCCCGCCCAAGGGCGCCGGCATGAATCTGGCCACGCCATTCGAGGTGGAAGGCAATTACTTCACGGCGATGGGCATTCCGTTGCTGCAAGGCCGCTTCTTTACTGAGGACGACACCGCAAACTCGCAACTGGTTGTCATCGTCAATCACAAGTTCGCCCAGCACTACTGGCCGGGCCAGAACCCTATCGGGAAGCGCATGCGCTTCGGCACCCCAGAAATGCGAACTCCGTGGCTCACCGTCATCGGGGAAGTCGCCGACGTGAAAGAGGGCTCGCCCGATGCTCCCGACAAGCAGCAGTACTATCAGCCGGTCGCGCAGGCGGAAGCCGCAGCCGGTTCGTTTGCCTCTCCCACCGACCTGAATGGCAACGGGGGATACATTGCCGTACGCACCTCAACTCCTCCCGAGCAGATGGCCAACCTGTTGCAGACCACGGTGCGCTCTATCGATCCCCAACTGCCGCTCTCGCAGGTGCAGACTATGGAGCATGCCGTGGCCGGCAGCGAAGCACCACGCCGCTTCAACACCGCACTCATCTCGTCTTTCGCAGCCGCTGCACTTCTGCTGGCGGCACTGGGCATCTATAGCGTGATCGCTTTTTCCGCCGCGCTCCGCTCACAGGAAATGGCAGTCCGCGTGGCACTGGGCTCGCAGCGCTTAGGCATCCTCAATCTGGTGTTTGCGTCTGCAATCAAGCTGGCAATTGTCGGTTGCGCCATCGGGCTTGTAGCTACTTTGGCCGCCTCGCGCCTGCTGCACTCCTTCTTGTTCGGAGTAAGCGCCTACGATCCGCTGACCTTGTCGATAGCCGTGCTGTTCGTGCTGGCGCTGGCCATCGCAGCATCATGGCTGCCCGCCTACCGCGCGGCTTCGGTCGATCCCATGAAGGCGCTGCGCGCCGAATAGCTGGCTGGCCGCCGCTGGATAGGCCCAAATCGCGATAAAGTATTGCCATGGGCGATCTGGGCCGCATGCTGGTGTGGATCGGCGGATTGATCCTGCTCTTCGGGCTCGTGCTGATTGTGGCCGGGAAGCTGAACTTGCCTGTGGGACGCCTGCCAGGCGATTTCACCTGGCGTGGCAAAAATACCACAGTGTACTTTCCCCTGATGACGTCGATAGTCTTAAGTGTGATCCTGTCGCTGGTGCTGTATTTTGTGAACCGGATGGGCAGATAGAAACAGTTTCGAGTTTCAAGTTTCGATGAGCGACGCAGCACCCTGAGCACCTTGAAATCCGAAACTGGAAAGTCGAAACTTGAAACTGATGTAAGGTGAATTCGTGAAACGGTTGGCCCCCGCTCTGCTGCTCCTTGCCCTGACGCTTGCCGCCGGCGCCCCCGCTCACGCCCGCTGGGGCAAGGTCACGTACTCACAGAAGCAGGCAGAGAAGGCGGCCAGGAAGAGCAACAAGCAGTGGGCCAAACAGGAGAAGAAGCAGCTGAAAGCTGAAAAGAAGATGATGAAGGAACAGAACAAAGCTGCAAAGAAGTACAACAAGGAACACCCGACCCGCACGACCACGTAGCGGCGGCTCATATGAACCGCTCTCTTAACCCACCTATTCCTCTTCCCCAAACACCTCTGCGGTGAAGGCCTGAAGCCCCGCCCCGTGTTGCCAGGCGTCGGGTGCGAGTCCGGCCTTGATGCAGGTTTGTGCCAGGAAGGTCTCGCGGTCCCAATTCCACTCTGTCGGAACCTGGGGCAGCAGCAGCCCGCGGCGCAACCCTGCCGTCACGATAAGCCCATGCTTGCCTACCTCGACCTCCTCGGGCCTGACGGGACGCGGCAGGGAGAGCACACTGATATCGGCCTTCAGGTGCGGCGCTTCGCCCTCAGTGACGGCCTGAAAGCGAGGATCGTCGAAGGCCGCAGCGCGCGCGGTTTCCGCGACCGTCTGATACAGCGAACCGGCCGGCAACACGTAGCCGATGCAGCCGCGCAGCTCCCCAAACAGGTGAAGTGTGGTAAACGCACCGCGGGGCTGAGCGAGATGTGGGCTCGGCGGCGTCAGATCCATCTGCTCTCCGCTGAGTGCGCTTTCGATGGAACGATGGGCCAACGCGAGCAGTATCCGGCGTTCTTCGGGCGAGTATTCAGCGGCTGCGGCTGCAATCTGCGTCTTTTCAGACGACGGGAACATTGTTGCGCTTCCTGCGCCGGCTAAGGACAAACGAACGGCGGCGCCGGCGCTTGATCGCGGTACGGTCGATCTTGCTCCAGAAGGCGATGAAATAGTCAGCAGCGGAGATTAGAGACAGCGCCACCATTACCCAGATGAACGCGATGGCGATCGGATGGACCGGAAGGCTGAGGAAGTACCAGGGCAAATGGGCCCAGTGATGATCGATAATGGCAGCCACCACGGAAATGATCTGCACCAGCATCTTGGCTTTGCCCAGGTCGCTGGCCTGGATGGTGAAGCCCTCGGACGCGGCGATGGAGCGCAGGCCGCTGACCAGAAACTCGCGGCCGATGATGATGACAGCCATCCACGCGGGCACGATGCGGGGATTGAACTGCACCAGCGTGATGAACGCAGCCGCAATCAGCAGCTTGTCCGCCACCGGATCGAGCAACATGCCGATGGTCGTCACCTGCTCGCGCTTGCGCGCCAGGTAGCCGTCGATAGCGTCGGTGATGGAAGCGGCGATGAAGATGAAGGAGGCGATCAGCTCACGTTCGCCGTTGGTCGAGCTGAAGTAACTGCTGGTAAGCACCCATATCAGCACAGGAATGCTGAGGATGCGGGTTAACGTGATGTAGTTCGGAAGGTTCACAAGACCTGGATAGCAGAGTGCCGACCCACGCCGCCTTTTCGATTATCGTTCAGCGGTAAGAGGCAAAGCAACCCAGGAATGCGGGCGACACGCAGGCCCTGCTCTGGCGGCCCCAGGCTGCTAGGAAGGGCTGTCTTCGTGATGCACCACAATCTCGTCGAGCATGGCCGGCGCCTGATACCGCTCCCAGTAGCCGTAACCCACCGGCAAGCCTTTCACCCAATCAGCCACGTTCATCGAAATGCGAAGCGGCCATTGCAGAGGACGGCGGAAGGTGTCCGCAGGATGAAGCAAGCTGGCAACCACCATGTAAAACAGAATGACGGGACTGACGACCAACGCTGCGAGAAGCCGGAGAAGGTAGACTGCGCGGACCATTGCTCATCCTCGGGAACTGTTCCACACGCGCCAGAGCGCCTTTGCACCATTATGCTCCAGTTCCATTCCCTATTCGGCACCGTTCCCTAAAAATTATTGGATGCAGGGAAAGAGAAACGGCCCTTGCGAAAGGGCCGCTTTTGCCTGCATTTACCAGTCAGTAATCAGGCGTAGAACCCGCGTTGCCGGATGGTAAACGCGACCCGATCGATGGCCAGCATGTAGGCCGCAATGCGGTTGTTCACGTGGTGGGTATCGGCATAGCGGACCACATCTTCGAAGGAGGAAACCATAATGTCCTTGAGCTGCTCGTTGACCACCGATTCCTTCCAGAAGTAGCCCTGGCGGTCCTGTACCCACTCAAAATAGGATGCGGTGACGCCACCGGCATTTGCCAGGATGTCGGGCATGACAAAGACGTGCTTGTCGGCCAGGATGTCGTCGGCCGCGGCCGTCGTCGGACCGTTGGCGCCTTCGACCAGCACCTTGGCCTTAACCTGGTTGGCGTTGGCCGAGGTGATGACGTTCTCTGTTGCCGCCGGAATCAGAATGTCGCAATCGGCCACCAGAAGATCGTTGGTCTTGGCCTTCTCCGCTCCCTTGAAGCCGTGGATGGCCCCCTCCTTCTGCCGGTACTCCCACAGCGCGGCGATATCGATACCGTTGGCGTTGTACAGTCCGCCGTCCCACTCGCCGATGCCGACAATCTTGTAACCCGCCTCCTGCATGAGCAGCGCCGCGTTGGAGCCCACATTCCCGAATCCCTGAATGATCACCCGCGTCTTCTCGCAAGCCATGCCGAGATGCTTGATCGACTCATCGCAGATGATCATCACGCCACGGCCCGTGGCCTCGCGGCGTCCGCGCGATCCGCCCATGCTGAGCGGCTTGCCGGTGACAACCGCGGTCACCGTCTGGCGCATGTGCATGGAGTAGGTATCCATCATCCATGCCATGGTCTGCTCGTTGGTGTTGACATCGGGAGCGGGAACGTCTTTCTCCGGACCGATGAACTCGATCAGTTCGGCGGTGTAGCGGCGGGTCATACGCTCCAGTTCGCCGCGCGACATGTTCTTGGGATCGCAGATGATGCCGCCCTTGGCGCCGCCGAACGGAATATTGACCACTGCGCACTTCCAGGTCATCCAGCTGGCCAGCGCGCGCACTTCGTCGAGCGTGACATCGGGAGAGTAGCGCACGCCGCCTTTGGCTGGGCCGCGGGCAATCGAGTGCTGCACCCGGTATCCGGTGAAAACTTCGATGCGGCCGCTATCCATGGCCACGGGTATATGAACAATGATTTCGCGATTGGGCTGCTGCAATACCCGCCACAAGCCTTCGTCAAGCTTCAGCCTTTCGGCGGCTTGATTGAAGCGGGCAGCTTGCTGCTCCCAGGGGTTCTTTTCCTGCTCCAGCATTAATGAGGTTTCCATTCTTTCTCCAAGTCCGGGCGCTTGCGGCGTGAGTGGTCGGCGGGCCTTGACGGCAGGCGCCACTCGAACGGCAGGCAAACTTACAAAGTATATGCAGGCGGATGGAATGGGCGCAAGGAGCGGAATGCAGAAACGCACGATTCTGCATTCTCGCGCCGCCTGGACTCTGCAAACAGCGGTCATATTCTGCGGCCACCGGAAGCCTGAACGGGACAACCGAAAGCTGAAAATGGGACTCAATCTATCAACTGGAGAGATACTATTTACTTCCTGCCACACGTATTCCTGTGCAGGCAAGTGACGAATGTCGGCCTCACCTCGTCGCGAGAGGATTCCAATTTGGAGGATTTGTCATGAGACTCGTACGCCAGCCTTTGCTCGCTGGTTTGTTCGCCGCAATCCTCATGCAGGGTGCCGCCTGGGCGCAAAACTTTCCAGCCCGCATCACCGGAGGCGGTGGGAGCGGCAAGTGCACCTTCGAAGTCGCCGTGAATGGCACCAATGGCGTCGCCGAAGTCGAGATCAGGAATGACAAAGGCTATCTCAAGACCATCAGTGGCCAGCCGGCACAATGGCGGCGACTGGTGTGCAACCAGCCCTTGCCCCGCAACCCGAACAAGTTTCGCTTCCAGGGAATTGATGGGCACGGCAAGCAGTATCTGGTGCGCGACCCGAATTCCAACGGCGGAACCGCTGTCGTGCGCATCGAGAACAACCGCAACGGCTACGAGGGTTACACCGGCGACATCCTGTGGGATGGCAGTAGCAACGCCGGGGGCGGCAATGGTTGGAACGACGGCGGATCGAATAACAACAACAATAACTGGGGCAACAGCAATTCGGGGTCATGGACGGTGCAGGATGCCTCCTACGGTACCAATAGCCAACGTAGGAACGTCACAAACAATGTACGTCGTTTGGTCAATGGCCCCGACTTCCAGGTTACAAATGCCAACATGGGCGGCGACCCGGCCGTCGGAGCGGACAAGGCCCTCTACATCACAGCACGCGCCCCGAATGGAACAGTCCGCACCTTTACCTACGCGGAAGGTTCGACGGTGAGCACGCAGATGTTCTCCGGAGGAGGCGCGGGGTGGAACAACAACAATAACCGGGGCAACGGCAATCCGGGCTCCTGGACCGTGCAGGATGCCTCCTACGGTACCAATAGCCAACGTAAGAACGTCACCGGCACTGTGCGACGCCTCGTCAACGGACCTGACTTTCGGGTTACCAATGCCAACATGGGAGGTGACCCGGTCGTTGGAGCGGACAAGACTCTCTACATCACGGCGCGCGACCTGAATGGCACAGTCCGCACCTTCACCTATGGGGAAGGTGCAACGGTGAGCACGCAACTGTTCTCCGGAGGAGGCGGCGGTGGAGGCTGGGGCGGCAACAACCAGTGGAACAACAACACCTGGAACCAGAATGTCGCCCGCAACGGTTGCCAAAACGCCATTCGCAGTCAATTGGTGGGAAAGTATGGCGGTACCCTCAATTTCACCGGCAACCCCAGCCAGGATGCTGCCGGCGGTGGTGTCCGCGTAAGAGGCACGGCTCACTTTCGTGACGGTAATGGGAAGAACGGCAACATCGAATATATGTGCGCCATGGACATGAACGGCAGGGTCAAGGACGCTACGTACCAAGTCACAAACAGCCACTGAAGGAGGCTCGCTTTGTCGCGACTGTTTCAGCCCAAAGACTAACCAGAGACGGCGGCCTGGCCGACCGGTCTCACCCACCGAGGCCGCTCTCTCCGACTCCCGTATAATCTGATTCACTCTAGGCGCAGCGTTGCCATGCTCACGCCCGACTACAAGACCTTCCTGCAACTCAGCCGCGACGCCACCCTCATCCCCGTCGCCAGGACGCTGAGTGCCGATCTACTCACCCCGGTGGGTGCATTCCTGAGCGTGGCCGCAAAGGAGAAGTACGCGTTTCTGCTGGAGTCAGTCGAAGGCGGTGAGAGGATCGGCCGATACACTTTCCTCGGCGCGCGCCCGCGGGTGGTAATCACGGCGCGCGACCAGCAAGTCAACATCGCACAAGGAAAGACCAGCGAGCGCTGTACCGGAAGCGTGATCGACGTGCTGCGGGCGGCCCTGCAGCAGCATCGGCCGGCGGTCGTCCCGGGCCTGCCGCCGTTTACCTCCGGCGGCGTTGGCTATTTCGCCTACGACATGGTGCGCCAGTTCGAGCGCCTGCCGAAGACCGCAAAGGACGATCTGAAGCTCCCGGACTGCATCTTCACCTTCTACGACCGCCTGCTGGCTTTCGATCACCTGCGCCATCAGTTGCACATCATCGCCGCCGCCGACGTGAATGCCGAGTCGCCGCGCAAGGCCTACGACCGCGCCCTCGCCGACATCGACGCCATCGAACGTAAGCTGGCCACTGGCATGAAGAAACAGGCCCTGGGCTGGTCGAGCGGGGCCAGGAAGCCGAAGATCAAAATACATGCCGGCACCTCGCGCGAAGAATTCATCGCCAACGTGAAACGCGCCAAGGAATACATCGCCGCCGGCGACATCTTTCAGGTTGTGCTCTCCCTACGGCTGGACTTCAAAGCTCCCTCCGACCCCTTCCAGATCTATCGCGCGCTGCGTACGGTGAATCCCTCGCCGTATCTGTTTTTTCTGAAGCTTGACGATATGCACGTCCTGGGCGCTTCGCCTGAGATGCTGGTGCGCGCAACCGGGCGGCAGCTCGAGTATCGTCCCATCGCCGGCACGCGCCGCCGCGGCGCCGATGGCCTCGACGATGAAAGGCTCATCGAAGAGCTCAAGCACGACGAAAAAGAGCGCGCCGAGCACGTGATGCTGGTCGATCTCGGCCGCAACGATCTTGGCCGCGTCAGCGAGTACGGCAGCGTCAAGGTCCGCGACCTGATGTTCGTAGAGAAGTACTCCCACGTCATGCACCTGGTGTCGGCCCTGGAAGGAACATTGCGAAGCGAGTTTGATCCCCTCGACGCGCTGGCGGCGTGCTTTCCCGCGGGCACGCTGAGCGGTGCTCCAAAAGTCCGAGCCATGGAGATTATCGAAGAGCTCGAGCCCGTGCGCCGCGGCGTCTACGGCGGCTCAATTCTGTATGCCGACCAGGCGGGCAATCTGGATTCCTGCATCGCCATCCGCACCATGGTCGTGCATCGCGGCCGAGCGTATGTGCAGGCAGGCGCAGGCATCGTCGCCGACTCCGACCCCGCCAGCGAGTACCAGGAGTGCATGAATAAGGCCAGCGCGCTGCTAAGGGCTGCGGAGAACGTCAATGGCTAGAGTCTTCGTCCTCGACAATTACGACTCCTTCACCTACAACCTCGTCCAATACATCGGCGAGATGGGTCATGAGGTAGAAGTGCGGCGCAACGACCAGATCACCGTCGAGGGGATTGCCCAGCTTCATCCCGACCGCATCGTTATCTCGCCAGGCCCATGCACGCCACGCGAGGCCGGTATCAGTATCGATGTGATTCGGCATTTTGCCGGCAGAGTTCCGCTGCTGGGCGTCTGTCTAGGGCACCAGGCAATTGGCGAAGCTTTCGGCGGCAAGGTGGTGCGTGCGCACAACCTGATGCACGGCAAGACCAGCCAGGTAGAGCACGATGGCATGGGAGTGTTTCGCGGCATCGCTTCGCCTCTCACGGCCACTCGCTATCACTCGCTCATTGTGGAGGAGAAAAGCCTGCCGAAGCAGCTGGCCATATCAGCCACCTGCATCGACCGCGATGGCCGTCGCGTCATCATGGGCCTGCGGCATCGCGAGTTTCCCGTGGAAGGCGTGCAGTTTCACCCCGAAAGCGTGCTGACCGAGCATGGAAAGCAGATGATGCGCAACTTCATAGAGGCCTGACCTGCGCAGTTGTTTAGAATCTCCCCGTGGCTGAATCCACCGTTGTGACAAGCGAGAGCGTGAATCGCCGATACTCCTGGCCCCAGCGCTTCTCGCTCGCCCTCGCCTCGTGGATTGTACCCGCCTTCATCGCCCTTATCGGGTCCACTCTGCGGGTCACCTTCAACTGGGAAGAAGGCTCCATCGGCAGCCTCGACAACGTGCATCCCGGCATCTATCCCTTCTGGCATCGCTGCGTGCTTTCTGCAACCTGGATCTTCCGCAAGCGCAAGCTGGCCGTCATGACCAGCCGCTCGCTTGACGGCGAGTACATCGCGCGCGTGATTGAGCGCTTCGGCTATGTCCCGATTCGTGGCTCCAGTTCGCGGGGCGGACAACGCGCCCTGCTCGAGATGCAGACTTACGTCAGCTCCGGCATGGGCGCAGCGTTTACCATCGATGGCCCGCGCGGCCCCCGCTACGTCGCCAAGCGCGGCCCCGTTCAACTGGCCAGAGCGACCGGAGTAGCCATCACGCCCTTCTATGTTGCAGTGGAAAAGAAGTGGGTGCTGAATACATGGGACGGTTTCGTTATTCCCAAACCGTTTTCGCGAGCTCTGGTGCAGGTCGCGCCAAAGATCTACATTCCCCGCGACGCCGACGAAGCGACCCTCGAAGCCAGGTACAACGAAATGCAATCCGAGCTGGAGCGCATCACTGAACTCGCCGAAAGACATGTCTCCGCCAAGCTCGAGAAGGAGTGACTTGATGAACGCAAACGATATTCGGACCCTCTACGCCTACAATCGCTGGGCGAACCAGCGCATGTTCTCCGCACTGGAGACATTGGACGAGACACAACTAACGGCGACGCGCGAAAGCAGCTTCCCTTCCATTTGGGAGTCCGCCTTTCACATCATCGCAGCCGAGTGGATCTGGCTGAAGCGATGGCAGGGCGTCTCGCCGCGCGCCAGCGTCGCCGGTCCTTCGGCTTCGGCGGCAGTCTGGGACGGATTGGCGCCGAGCAATGCTCCTCGCTCCCGGGAGCTGCGGCACATTTCCGCGCTGCGCAAGTTTGCCGAGAGCATCGAGCAAGAGCGGCAGGAGTTTCTGGACACTCTGACTGACGATGCCCTGCACGCCGATCTTCATTTCACGGACATGGCGGGCACACCTTATTCCGATCCGCTGGTACAAGCGATGCAGCACCTGGTCAACCATGGCAGCTACCACCGTGGACAGGTGACAACCCTGTTGCGGCAGGCCGGTGGCCAGCCGGTTGCGCTGGACATGATTTTCTTCTTCCGCGAGCAAAGGTCCAACACAACGAACCGCTAGGAGCGTGTGAACAATCGGTTCTTACCGGAGCGGACGACGGCTACCACAGAGGCCACCGGGAAAACCATTTTGATCTCTTTCTCTCCGTGCCCTCCGTGGTAAATGTCTTCAGCTTTTCGGATCGCCGCGATTGACAGCCGCCCCGCCCGCCGGTAGAGTCTTGTTTTCATCCTGAGCACAATACGGCTCAGGAAGTTCCTTGCAAACCTTTGGTTCGCGCGTTCCGTCCGCTCGGGCGGAACTGGGAAGCCGGGTGCAATTCCCGCGCTGCCGCGCAACTGTAAGCGAGCTTGAACGGAAGGCCACTGTGCAAACGGGAAGGCCTCCGTTGTTGTCGCGATTTCGATCGCAACTCGCAAGCCAGGAGACCGGCGCGAACTGTTGACTAACCCCTTTCGCGTGCAAAGGAGGAAGCCTTGTTCCGCATTCGCGTCGTTCTCGTTTCGCTGCTGCTCTGCGCCGCCGCGCTGGCCGCCGATCTCAAAATCACTGTCCAGAGTCCCCTGGGCGACCGTGTCTCGGGCGTTCAGGTGAGCTTGTTCCGCGCCAGGGACAATGCCGGAGTCGCGGTGCAAACCACCGGAGGCGACGGCAGCGTCACCTTCCAGCACCTTGCCAACGGCGACTATCGCGCTGTCGTTCTCGCTCCCGGTTTCGCCGAACAGTCGGAACAGTTTACCGTTCCTGCAACTGAAATGCTCGCCGTCAATCTTAAGCTGGCCACCACGCCGCAGACCGTGGTGGTTTCGGCGACGGCCACACCCACAACCGTCGAGCAGTCGGCGACCTCGGTCGACTTCCTCAGCAGCGATCAGCTCACGCTGCTGAATCCTGTGTCGGCAGGCGATGCCCTCAGCTACATGCCGGGCGCCATTGTCAACGACTCCGGCCAGCGTGGCGGCTTGTCATCGCTCTTCGTGCGCGGAGGCGAGTCGAGCTACAACAAGGTCATCATCGACGGCGTTCCCGTCAACGAACCTGGCGGCATCTTCGATTTTGGCGTAGTGCCCATGGACAACGTCGAGCGCGTGGAGATGGTGCGCGGCCCAGCCAGCACCATCTACGGCTCCGATGCCATGACCAGCACTGTGCAGTTATGGACGGCCACCGGCGATACCCGCAAGCCGGAGATCCAGTTTGGCGCTGACGGCGGAAACTACTCGACCGCCAACGGTTACGCTGCGATCTCGGGCGCACGAGGCATCTTCGACTACAACGTCTTCGGCGACGAATTCACTACCCAGGGGCAAGGCATCAACGCCGCTTATTCCAACGCATTGCAAGGCGGCAACCTGGGCATTCGCCTGTCTGACAATGTGGGATTTCGTTTCCGCCTGCGCCACTCCAACAGCTTCACCGGCGTGCCCTCGGACTGGTGGTTCAACGGCAACCCCGTGCTGCCCCCCGATTCGGACCAGCAGGCCCACCAGAACAACTTCCTCGCCAGCGCGGCCCTGACCATCACCGGACCGGGCGCCTGGCAGCACCAGATCACCGGCTTCGAGTACAACCACCTGCGCACCAACACGGACACCATCGACGACCCGAACCGTCCCTTCGACTCTCCGTTCTATAACGACGCGCGCTACAACCGCGCCGGCTTCTCCTATCAGGGGACGTGGTCGCCGCGCAGTTGGGCGCTGACCACCGTCGGTGACACCTTCGAAGACGAAAACGGCAACATCCTGAGCACCACGCCGCAGCCCTATCCCACCTACAGCTTCACCCACGGCCTGCGGATCAACAACTATCTCTTCGCCCAGGAGAACATCGTCTGGAAGCGCATTACCGCCCTCGCCGGGCTGGCCTGGGTACACAATGCCAGTTTTGGCAATCGCGCCGTGCCCCGGGTCTCGGGATCCTTCCTCGTGTGGAACGGTAATCACACATTCAGCGGCACGCGCCTGCGCGCGGCTTTTGCGCAGGGCATCAAGGAGCCCAGCTTCGAGCAGTCATTCGGCATCGCGGGAACCTTTCCCGTGCTGCCCAATCCTTATCTCAAGCCGGAAGAGAACTATGCAGTCGAGGCTGGATTCGACCAGGCTCTCTTCGGCAATCGCATGTCGCTCAGCGCGGTCTACTTCCACAACTCCTTCCGCAACCAGATCGAGTATCAGTTCAACGACATCGATTTCACCAGTCAGTATGTAAACATCAATCGCTCGTTTGCTCAGGGGGCCGAGGTCGAGCTCCGCGGGCAGATCATCAATCGCCTGCTGCTCACGGCGGCCTACACCTACACTTCCACGCAGATCACGGAAGCGCCGCCATGCGATCCGCTCAATGGCTGCGATCCTTTGATCTATGGCGTGGGCGCTCCACTGCTTCGCCGGCCGAAGCAGGCGGGCACCGTGCTGCTCACCTACACCAAAGCGCAGTGGGGAGCCAGCGCCGGTGTTGTCGCCGTCGGGCGGCGGCCCGATTCCGACTTCCTCTACGGATATATCCCTCCCATTTATTACGCTGCGGGATATGCGCGCGTGGACCTCGGTGGCTGGTACAGCTTCACCAATCACATCACGGCGTACGCCAACATCAACAACGCTTTTGACAACCACTACAACGAAGTGCTGGGATATCCCGCGCTGGGAATAGCTGTGCGCGCGGGATTAAGATTCAGGCTTGGAGGAGAGTGAGGAAAAGTTGTCGGTTGTCAGTGATCAGTTGTCAGTGGGCTGCACATCGACAATGCAGTAGCATTTCGCCGTCTTGCGGTAACGTTCTAGAACAGCGCAATTGAAAACAGTGGTCAACCGCACACTGACAACTGACAACTGTCTAATCTTCCTGGCTAGTCGTCACCTGGCTGTGGTTGTGATACTTCAGGCGGATCTCATGCAGCTTGTCGAGATGCTTGCCGCTCAGCGGCTGCTGCTGGCCGAGCATATGCGTGACCAGCGCGATCTTGGCATAGTGCTCCACCGTCTCCATATTCATGAAAGCGGTGAGCAGGTCTTCGCCGTAGGTTACGACGCCGTGGTTGGCCATGAGGATGGCCTGATGATCCGGAATCAGCGGAGCCAGCGCTTCCGCCAACTCGATCGTCCCGGGAGTTCCATACCTCGCCAGCGGCACCGAGCCCAATGTGACAACGATCTCTGAGCAGAGCGCGGCATCCAGAGGCATTCCTGCCGCGGCAAAGCCGGTCGCGGTGGGTGGATGCGCGTGTACCACGGCATTCACATCCGGCCGCATGCGGTAGATGAACAGGTGCATTGCGATCTCGCTGGAAACCTCACGCCGGCCGCTAATTTTGCGGCCATGCTCATCGACGATCACCAGGTCGTCGGCTTCCATCATGCCCTTGCTCATCAGGGTGGGCGTACTGAGCACGGAGCCGTCTTCCATGCGCACGGAGAGGTTGCCGTCGGTGGCTGCCACCATGCCGTACTGGTGCAGCATTTTGCCGAAGCGCACGATATCTTCGCGATGCTGTTTGATCGTCGTCACGCGGTACTTCCGAATCGTCAGGCTTTCGCTCAGCCCCAGTTTTGCTTATCGTATCGCATCTGCTTGCCCCGGAAAAGCTGGCGTGCGGCACCTGCGAGGCCGGCTCGGGCATAATCGCTGTGTGCTGGTTTCCGAGTTCGACTACCACCTTCCCGAAGAGCTGATTGCTCAGCAGCCCTTGGCGGACCGTGCCGACGCGCGCATGTTGCACCTCTTCCGCGACCATGGGGTAACGGAAGACCTCAGCTTTCGCCAATTCCCTGAGCTCCTACGGCCGGACGACCTGCTGGTGTTGAATAACAGTCGAGTGCTGCCGGCGCGGCTGTTTGGCCATCGCAGCGGCGCGCGCGCCCAGCAGGTGTCAGCTGCTAATCCTGCGGCGCACGAGTTTCTGCGCGGCAGGGTGGAGGTCCTGCTGACTAAACAGGTCTCGCCTGCACCACAGCAATGGGAGGCGCTGGTACATCCGGGGCGCAAGCTGGGCGTCGGCGAGCGCCTTTACTTCGGAGGCGAGGCGACCGAGCAGTCTCACGAACTGGCAGCGGAGATCGTCGATCGCCGCAGCTTTGGCGAGCGGCGGCTGCGCTTCGACCCTGTCCACAACTTCTTCGCTGTCTTGAATCGCATCGGGCACATCCCTTTGCCGCCATACATCGACCGCTCCGACACCGAAACCGATCGCGAACAGTACCAGACGGTGTATGCCAAGCCACCTGGCTCCGTGGCCGCTCCCACCGCGGGACTGCACTTCACGCCCGAGGTGCTGGACCGCATTCGCGCCCGCGGGATCGAGATTGCCCAAGTTACCCTGCACGTGGGCCTGGGGACCTTCCAGCCCGTCCGCGACGAAGTTGTCGAGGCCAACAAGCTGCATCGCGAGTGGTACGAGATTTCTTCCGAGGCGGCAGCGCAGATTCAACTCGCGAGAGACGCGGCACGCCGTATAGTCGCGGTCGGAACTACCAGCGTACGCACGTTGGAGTACGCCGCGCGCCAGAGTGAAGACGGCCGCATCACCGCTAAAAGCGGCGAGGCCGACATTTTTATCTATCCCGGCTTCGGATTTCGAGTAGTCGGCGCCATGCTGACCAACTTCCACCTGCCAAAATCTACCTTAATTATGCTGGTCTCAGCTTTTGCTGGCCGTGACCACATTTTGGCAGCCTATAAGCACGCAGTACGGGAAAAGTATAGGTTTTACTCCTACGGGGACTGCATGTTTATAGAGTGAAGGCCCCTGCACTAAGGCTTCAGCACCAAAATTCAGGAGCAATTCGGCCGGCACTGGTGTCTATTTCCGCAAGCAAGTTAGCGGAGGCGCCAAATGTTTGAGAACACTTTGATCGAATCCTCAACCGGCACTTTACGCACGGCCTCCATCTGGACTAAAGGATTGTCTTTTGTCGTAGAAACGCTGCTGGTTGGTCTGGCGATCCTTGTGCCATTACTCTATACCGAAGCCCTGCCGAGGCATGTCTTGTCGGGCATGATCGAAGTTCCGGCGCCGCCGCCGCCTGCCCCGCCACCCCGCACGCTGTCTGTCGCTTCACACCCGCAAATTCGCAGTGAATTAGATCAGGGTCGCATGTTGTTACCGAGCGCCATCCCGCGCCGCATCAAAGAAATTCACGACGAAGCGGAGCCACTCGGCGGCAATTCCGGCGAAGTTGATGGTGTCCCATTTGGCGTGCCCGGCGGCACGGGCGTCGGCGACCCCACTATCACCAGCCTGATTCGTACCCTGCCGGCCACTGTCCCGAAGAGCATCGTGCCACGCAACATTCGTGTCTCGTCGGGCGTAGCGCAGGGATTACTGATTCACGAAGTGCGTCCAACCTATCCTGCACTGGCTCGCAGCGCTCGCATTCAAGGTACGGTCGTGCTCCAGGCCACCATCGGCAAAGATGGAACGATCCAGAATCTTCACTTGCTCAGCGGACATCCCCTGCTGACTCAAGCTGCCATCGAAGCCGTGCGCCAGTGGCGCTACCGTCCCTATCTTCTCAACCATGAACCTGTGGAGGTGGACACTACAATTCAGGTGAATTTCACCTTGAATGGTAGCTATTAATGCCACTCCGATATCGATCTGCTGAGATAGCGGACAAGGTCGCTCGAATTCTACCGGCACATTCAAATCAGGGGAGTAGCTTGAATAAGGTGGGGAGCAAGTCACCGCGATCGTTTTGCTCCCCACCAGGGGCCACCCAAGTGGAGGAGGGACTTGGGTGGATTTGCGCGTCCCTGCAACTTGGAGAAAAGACGGCGTCTCCGGTCAGCGCGGCCCGGCTAGGGCGTGACGCGGAGAAGCCGCCCGGGAAGCCACGGAGGATGGCGTCACCGGGTTCGGGCGTGAGGGTCTAGGTTCTCCCGAAGCCGGGCGAGTTGTCCCGGCTGGTGGCTCCGAAGGGGAGGCTGATTCCTCATTTGCCATCCTCTGTTGCTTCTCGGGAAGAGCATCCTTCCCGGCGGGTTGTCGGGTTGCGGCCGATTTCCCGCTCCGTGACCCACACAGTGCCCCAGATCGGCCGGGAGTGCAATGCCCGCGCGATTACTTCTGGATACGCATCGGGTAACCGCCTAAGTTATGAAGGGACTTGGGGGTTACTGCTCTCGATAACCGAACAAAGCGCTGGGGAACGAGGTGAAAGGGACTATAATTCCGCTCAAATCTGGCCCGATGTACCTGTTTCGCGATGAGCGCCACCCACAGACTCCTGAAGTTCGGGGTGTTCGAGCTCAATCTCGACACCCAAGAACTGCGCAAATTCGGCACCGTGATCAAGCTGCGGCCGCAGCCCTTTCGGCTATTGGCGTTGCTGGCTAGCTGCTCGGGGCAGATTGTCGCCCGAGAAGAGATCAAAGAGCAGCTTTGGGGCGAGGAAACCTACGTCGACTTTGAGCACGGCATGAATAAGTGCGTGAAGCAGATCCGCACCGCGCTCGGCGACGACGCCAACAAGCCCATCTACATCGAGACCGTCCCTCGTCACGGGTACCGCTTCCTGGCGCCGGTCGTCGCCAAAACCGTGCTTGCGCCTCCGCCGCGCGTGAAGGAGTCGAGCTCCGGCATCCCTGCCGACTTGGCGGAGATGATTCGCGCTCGCCTGGCCGCCAGGAAGAGCGGTGCCAATGCCACAGTGCAATCGACGCCAACGGTGGTACCGGCGGCCGAAGCGGCCCACCCTGCCAATCCAGCTGACGTCAGCCCTGTGGCTTCTGATCTTCTTAATACGCCTGCGCCAGTACCGGTTCCGAGCTCACGCTGGATCATCTTGCTGGCCGCGATTGTCGTTGCGTTGCTCGCAGCGGCGCTCTACTGGCACTTCCGGTAAGCTCGCGCCGCTGGCAAGTATTTCCGCCTTTCCCGCCGGACCCTACAATATCCGCACTCACTCATTCGTCTTCAGTAATGAATGGCGCAAGCAGCAAGCCTGGAGCGCATGGCAGCCGAACAGGACCAGCGAATCACCGAAGTGGTCGAGCGCGAGCGGTCGCGGCTCGGCAGCTTCATTCGCCGGCGTGTTCCTGATCCGCGCGATGCCGAAGACATCCTGCAAGACGTCTTCTCCGCGCTGGTCGAGGCCAACCGCCTGTTCATGCCCATCGAGCACGTTACCGGCTGGCTGTTCACCGTGGCGCGTAATCGCATCACCGACCTCTTCCGCAAGAAGCAGCCGGAGAGCTTCGGCGATCAGGCAACTGCGGACGACGAAGGCGAACTACTGCCATTTGAGGACTTGCTGCCTTCGCCCGGCGCGGGACCCGAAGCCGAGTATGCGCGCAACCTGCTGCTCGATGAGCTGGAGCTGGCGCTCGACGAGTTGCCTGCCGAGCAGCGCGCGGTGTTCATCGCGCACGAGCTGGAAGGCCGCAGCTTCAAGCAACTCGCTGCCGAAACCGGTGTGAACGTCAACACGCTGCTGGCGCGCAAACGATATGCCGTGCTGCATCTGCGCAAGCGGTTGCAAAGCATCTACGACGAATTTTTGCAGTGAGGAAGGAAGATCAGTATGAATCGGCGAAAGAAATTGTTCTTCATCGCGCCGCTCGCAATCCTGGGGATTGCGCTGTTCATCATCATCGGAAGCGGACTGGTGATGTATCTGTGGAACTGGCTGCTGCCGCCGCTGTTCGGCTGGCACACCATCACCTGGTGGCAGGCCTTCGGACTTCTCGTGCTCTGCCGCATTCTCTTCGGCAGTCATGGCTGGCGGGGCGGCACGCGCTCTAACGTGCGCGAGCGCATGCGTGAACGCATGGCCGACCGCTGGCAAAACATGACGCCCGAGCAGCGGGAGAAGATGCGGAAGCGCTGGGCCTTTGCCTGCGGCTTCGAGCCTTCGGCGGAAGAAGCGAAGGACCCGAGCGCCTAAGCTGAGCCGATGTTTATTACACAGTTATCATCGAGGCTTGTTGGCGATTCACGGGGAGGTGGAGATACCCCCTCCCCCTGTATATGGCTAATATCTTGAAAACAGGAGCCAAGCTCCAAAATTCCTTCGCAAAATGTTGAGCCCTTGATAGTTACAGACAAAATATTCCGGAATCAAGACTTAACTCAACAAGCTGCCCTGGATATAGTGCAACTCACAATTTATTAGTGACTCCGGCGATAACAATATCGAGTCGCGCAACCCAAGCTCCCCAGGTTCTGTTTTTCTAGCCTCTGGCCACTGCGGACAAGCCACTCATACTGGCCACTAGCCATCGACCTCCAGCCATCGACCACTGATGTGTCAAAAGAGCCTTTCCCGCCGCTAGCGGGATCGCCAGAAGCGGCAGCGCAGACACGAATCCCGCATCCTTAAGCGCACCGTAACAAAGCATTTTCATTCATGCAAGTTACGAAAGTAATCCAACTGAAATGGTTGAAACGTTTCAGACATTGGATGGGAAGACGCGGTTTTTCGAAACGGCGTCACACCATGACCCTGATAATCCTTTCGTTGCTACAGCACTTTGCACGAATGTTGCTCAGGGGTAAGAAACTACCGTTAGCGCTCGCACAGATCGACAGAGCGATTCTCAAGGACACTCAAAAGAGCATTTGAATTCTACATCACACTCGCGGACTGATCCTCGCGGAACTGGCGATGATTGAAGAAAAACAGCGATGTTGCACGGAAGTGAATGGCGCAGAGTGAACGGGAGTTCAATTACTGTATCGCGGCTAAGGAGGCGGACCACTACGGACATCCTGGTCTAGCAGGGCTGTGTTCGGGATGGGCCAGACGAGCCAGCACGCCTGAGGACGAAGCAACGGAATACCTAGAGAAGGCCGAAGCCGTGATATCGCTTGGTCTGAAACTGGTGAAGTCTAGAACGTCTCTGCTCATCGTTTCTTCCGACATTCAACGTGAGTTGGGGAACCAGCCGGCAAGACTGAGCAAGCTCCGGGAAGCCGTTGCGTCGAACTCCGCGAGCACCAAGCCCCGGGTGAGGTGGGAAATTGCTTACCAGCCGCGCAGCGACGGAGCGCTTTTACTGCAGACCCCGACCCCTTCCGAGGATCGGCAGTCCATTTCGGGAAACTTGGGTTGCAAGCGCAACAAAAAGCACCCGCAAGGACAAAACTCTAAGGACAAAGCTCTTCAGATGAAGCCATCAATGCACGCCTGCAAGGTGTGCTCTACCCGGCGCGTTTCGATCCCCGATGGTCCGCGATAAATCCTCTGCCGGGTCCGGCGGCAGCAAGCAAGGCAGCTAACCGTCACTGCGGTCGGGATGGAGTTTCCAATCGTCGTCATCAAACTCCTTCCACCGGCGTGGGTTGAGGTTGGCAGCGGCCCGGCAGGCGACTTCGGCAGCTTCCCGCGCCTTCTCCAGGTTATCGAATTCAAACTGGCCATTCACGTGGGCATTGCTGAGGACTACCTTGTTTCCGTTACCTTCTTCCATGATTACCCGTACGATGAAGGACATACTTTCTCCTGTATCTTGCGGCGCTCCAAGAAGAACGCTCACTCATACTCTTTCTAGCACCACCCCCGGGAAAGTCGATGTGGCGGCGCTCACATCCGAAGGTGATAAGCGTGCCATCGCTATGGAGTCTGATTCAAGTCCGATCATCGAAGACCTTCAGGGGCGAAAGCCCAGCTCTATTCGAGGCGCTTACGGACGGCATGAAGGCCGTCCCCTTCAAAGCCCGGACTTACTCAGACCTTCCTAAAGGCAAGCGAACCCAAACAGTCCGGCTGCTGCTGTTATTGAACAAATAGCAAAAATTGAATTCGGTCATCGCCGCTTTTGTGAGAAACTCTCCGGACACGAAAAAGGGGAAGCGGATGGCAGCCACTAACGGACAATCCATTGCGGCAGAAGATCGCCTGAGCAAAGCGACCATCCTTGGCATGATCGCTATGGGGGTCGCGGTGCTGGTTGTAGCCAACGACTTTACCGCGCTTTCGGTTGCGCTGCCCGCCATTGAGCGCGACCTTCACGTCGATGTCACCACGGTGCAATGGATCATCAACGGGTACGCCATGGTGTTTGGCGTGCTCATCGTCACCGGCGGACGCTTGGCCGATATGTTCGGCCGGCGGCGCATTTTCATCTTAGGCGCCACGATCTTCGCGATCTTTTCTCTTATCGGTGGACTGGCACCGGGCATCTGGCTGCTGCTTGCCAGCCGCTTCCTGATGGGGGTCGGCGGCGCGATGATGTGGCCCGCCATCCTGGGCATGACGTATGGTTTGTTGCCGCCAAGCAAGGCTGGGCTCGCCGGCGGCGTCATCCTTGGAGCGGCGGGGTTCGGCAACGCCGTTGGTCCGCTGCTAGGCGGCGTACTGACTGACAGCGTGGGATGGCGCTGGATCTTCTACGTGAACCTTCCGGTGGCTGCGGCCGCTATCGTAATCACCATGCTGGTGGTGCCACCGGACGCGGTCAGGAAGGACCGCGGGCAGATCGATTACCTGGGCACCGGGTTACTGTCCGCCGGACTTTTGGCAATGTTGCTTGCGCTCGATTGGGGACTCGACGTCGGCTGGACCGCACCGCTCATCGTCACTTTGTTCGTGGTCGCAGCGGTGGCGCTGCTCGCATTCCTGTTTATGGAGCGCCGCGCAGGCGACAGTGCTTTGGTTCCCGACAAGGTCTTGCAGAACCGGGCCTTTCTTGCCGCAGGAATCGCTACACTGCTGGCATCGGCCATCTTCTTTGCCACGCTGCTGTACCTTCCCCAGTTCATGTCGAAGAACCTGGGGTTCAGCGCGATGGGCTCGGGCGCAGGGCTGCTGCCCATGATGGGGACCTTTATGGTGACCTCATTTATCGCCGGCCGTCTCTACGCAACTCTGGGACCAAAGTACATCGTGACACTCGGCGCCATACTGCTGGGAGCGGGCATGATTCTGCTGTCGGGAATCTCCGCCACCGCAGGCTATAACCAGCTCCTCTTCGGAATGGTCGTACTTGGCGTGGGAGTCGGTTTGTTCTACTCGTCCGTCACTACCGCCGCGATCACTGCGCTCGATCCTTCGCAGGCCAGCCTCGCCGGAGCCATTGTCTATATGTTCCAGATTGCCGGCGGATCGATCGGCGTCGGCCTGAACACTGCGATCGTCGTTTCTGCCTCGTCAATGCCGTCGGGAATTCACACCGCATTTCTGGTCGACGGGATACTGGCGATGGGCAGCGCGGTGGTTGCACTTCTGTTCGTTGGTGGTGCGATCGATATGGAGCGCCTGCGGTCCCTCCAACATCACCACCGGGCCCACGCGTAAAGAGATCCATACCTAGATTTCCTGGGGACACCTTGCCGTGCCGACTCGCCCTCGTGCACACTTTCGTGTGCAGTACAATCGGCCTGAGTGATGGCGACTGTACCCGGGAAAGGGCGCAACCTTTTCCAGCGAGGAAGGCCTAAGCAATGCGCGTATTCGTGGGAGGATCGCTGAAAGAGATTCCGCGCGAGGAAGAGCTGTGCCAGAAATTCGCCGCCGCGCTGGGAACCGAGATTGTCCGGCAGGGGCACGTCCTGCTCAACGGGTGCC
This sequence comes from uncultured Acidobacteriaceae bacterium, assembly GCA_963747055.1. Taxonomy (GTDB): domain Bacteria; phylum Acidobacteriota; class Terriglobia; order Terriglobales; family Acidobacteriaceae; genus CAVVDY01. The sequence continues at coordinate 29,925 of CAVVDY010000012.1, forward strand.
GTGGCTCGCTAGACGAGCAGGTGGCCGGAGCGGCGCATGAGTGGTTGGCAAGCAACGGCAAGGATCCCTACCAACTGATCATCGGCTACTGTGCGAAGGACAGCGTCCCGGCGCACGGCTACGGCAGAATCCGGCAGTCTGCACTTTCCGACTGGCAGATGAACCACCGCGAGTTGCGCGTCCCGGAACAGATCGATCTGGCGGATGTGACCATCTTCATTGCTGGCCACGATGGGACGTTCTGGGCCAAAAATTGGGCGTTTTATGCCCGCAAGCCGATTCTGGGTGTGCCGCGCTTCGGCGGCGCGGGCGAAGCCATCTACGAGCAGGAATTGCAGCGCCTTCGCGAGGAGTCGCCCAGCACAGCCGAGGACTACGAGACTCTCAACCAGCTCTCCACCGACGTTGCGCGTTATGCGAAGGAGGCGGTAGCTCTGGCGGAGCGCATGGTGTCACCGCGCAGCGTCTTCACCATCATGTCGTTCAAGAAAGAGTTTCGCGATGTCTATAACTCGTTCAAAGAGGTATGCAAGGAATTCGATTTCGAGGCCGTGCGGACCGACGAGTCGGGCTCGCTGGACCGGATTGTGCCGCGCGTAGAGAAAGGCATCAAGGAATCTGCCTTCGTTGTCGCAGACGTCACTGAGCTGAGCCCGAACGTCTTCTACGAACTGGGATACGCGAGAGGGCAGAGCAAGAACGTGATCCTCTGTGCCCGCACGGGCACGACCCGCGCCTTTGACGTGGCGGACATCCCGACCATCGAATGGGAGAACCAGGAAGAGCTGAAAGACGGCCTGCGCAAGTGCATCGAGAACATCAAGCGGAAATACGGGCGGACATAAGAGCTTCGGTCGTCCTCGATTCGCTCGCAGTCATCAGTTCGGCAGAGGCTGCCACGAGAGTTTCTTCACGCCTGTCGATGAACGGTTAGCCCAGGATCTTGCGGATTTGCTCGACATGATTGGCGTCGTGGCCCGCCATATGCACGGCCAAGTCCCTAACCGTAATACGGCCACGCTCGGCATGGATGCCGAAGCATTCCCACTGTTCCGGCGTCATCTGCTGCAGGAACTGCAGGTTCGCGTTGCGAAGCAATCGGAACAGCGTCAGCGACTCGTGAGGGACACGGGAAACATAGTCCCCCATGCGCGCCCAAAGCTCCTGATCAAATCCCGCTAATTCGATCCCGGTATGTTCCACCATCTGCCGGTAGCGCCACGCCGTGGCAATCTCGTCTTCCGCCAGGTGCGCCAGGATCTCGCCGATCGACCACTTATCCTTGCTGGGACGGGTTGTGAGCTGCTCATCCGACGCCTTGGCCACGAGCTCCGCGAGAACCGCCGGCGTCTGCTTTTGCAGCTCTAACGGGTCCGCGCCTTGAGCATAATCGCGTATGCGGGCGAGATAATCGGTGGTGTCCGGCACAACGTTCCTCCTGACCTACTATATCGAGAATTGCAGGCACCTACGAAGCTGTTGTCGAATTGGCGTGATTGCTTACGTTCTTCAAGTCCGTGGTTGAATTGACTAATTGATCGTGCCGGGAAAAGGAAACGGCCACCAAGATTTCTCTTGATGGCCGTTATTTGTGTCGGCGACGACCTACTCTCCCACACACTTTCGCGTGCAGTACAATCGGCCCTGCGGGGCTTAACTTCCGTGTTCGGTATGGGAACGGGTGTTTCCCCCGCGGTAAAATCACCGGCTTCTTTGACGTGGGCCTTTGCAGGGGCAAACAGTTACTAGTCTTTCTGCTTCCCCGCCTCGCGAAGTGCTTCAACGTCGGCCACATCTTGGGGTCTACCGGCTGCGAGTTTGTTTGTGATCAGGTCGGCTCGCGAAATGAAAAAGGCGCGCAAGCCGGTCTGCTCGTCAATGACGCCTTGAACTCTATTCGGCCAAGCCTGCTCGAAGCCGATACCATCGATTTCCGGCAGAATGTCTACCGCGAAAGGCACCCGGCCCATGCGGAAGAACTTACCTTTTTGGGCGAAATCTGCTGCCGATAGTCCTTGAAGCGGCGCGCCGAACTCCTGCAGTGCGGCATAGACCGCTTCTGCGTTTTCCGGGTCGGCAGCGATCAGAATATCGATGTCCTCGGTGGAGCGCGGCCGGGCGTGCAGCGAAACTGCGTATCCGCCAACGACGAGGTATCTAACGTTTCTCGCGTTGAAGCTGGACAAGAGTTCTTTGAATTCTTCGAACATCTTGGCTGGGCTCTTTTACGCCATAGAGGGCTGCCGTCAAAGCCGATACGGCGCGCAGGCGCTCGTAGTCCGGCAGGAGCTGCCACTCGTGCAGCTCGGCTGCCTTCATATCATCGAAACTCGCGAAAACGGTGATGCTCTTTTCCACGGTGTACTCTTTCTAACACGGCTGC
>CAVVDY010000013.1:0-45602 GCA_963747055.1 uncultured Acidobacteriaceae bacterium
GCGCCTGGTTTGCCTATTTATTGATGAGATATCTGGAGCGAACTCAGACTTTTACTGAGGAGTAATGGCGCGTGCTATTTTTGCGCTCACCGCCAAAACAGCGGGAAACCGCATCAAGACAGGCGAGAAATACGTACCCGATAGTATCAGAAGCGCGGTCTAATTGTCGCAAGATTTTACAGACGGGAGGTGAAATCATATTGACTTTACCGAACCGTTCGGAGTACATTCCTCGGGCCAACTGCTTCTTCCCAGATGCACCCGTCTGCGATGGCAAAAGGACGTTACCTGCTAGCGTCAACACCTTCGAAAAGAAGCAATTCTCTTGAGGAGAGGAACACAATGAAAGTATTTCGTATTATCGGAATCGCCGTGCTTGCATCGATTCTGGCGGCGAGCATGGCCAGTGCCCAGACATGGACGAATGTGACGGCCGCGCCCCAGGCGATCGGCCCCATGCTTCAGCTCCGTGACGGCCGAATTCTGGCCCACTCGGACCAAGGTGGCAACGCCAACGTCTGGTATATCCTGTCGCCTGCCGCCAACGGCAGCTACGAGAGCGGTACCTGGGCTGGCCCGTATGCCATGACAGCGGATTACAGCCCGTTCTTCTTCAGCAGCGTTGTGATGCTGGACGGCAAGACGGTCCTGATCGAGGGCGGCGAGTACAATTTCGGTTCGGCGGTCTGGACGACCAAAGGCAACCTAGGCACGGTTACCCCTTGGGGTCCCGTGACTTGGGTTTCCAACGCTCCGCCATCCGGATGGGGCACCATCGGCGACGCGCAGAACGTTCTGATGCAGAATGGACAGTTCCTGCAGGCCAACTGCTGCAACAAGCAGACCGCCTTCTATAACGGTCCGAATTCCTGGACGGCCGGCCCGAACGTTTTGGCCGTAAGAAACGACGAGTCTGGCTACACCTCGCTGCCCAACGGCAATACGCTGATGGTCGACGTTCAGAACAACAGCACCTGCGGCAGCAGCAAGAGCACCGAGTATTTCGATATCAACGACAGCAACTGGCACTGCGGACCGCAGACCACCGTGCAGCTCTGGCAGCAGAGCGACCAGGAGTTGGGCGCCGCTGTTCTGACCTATCCCAATGCCAGTCATCCCCAGGGCAGCGTGATTCAGTTCGGTGGTAACGTGAACGCCACCAATGTGCTGGACATCGCGGCCAACACCTGGATGAACGGTCCGACTCCTCCGAACAACTTACAGCAGGCTGACGGTCCAGCCGCCCTGGAGCCGAATGGCTTGGTTCTTGCACAGCTTAGCCCCGGCCTGTTCCAGTCCGGTTGCCAATTCCTGGAGTACGATCCGGTCGCCAACACTCTGGCCACCACGGCTAATTCGTCGCAGTGCCCGAGTGATTCCTCGTATGAAGGCCACATGATGATCTTCCCGACCGGCCAGATCGGCTCGATCGGCTTTGAAACCCAGATCCACCTGTACCAGGGTAAGGCCGGCGTAGTGAGCGGCGTTGCCCCGACGATTCTCGCCAACGCCAACTACCTGGCGGTCGGCTCCAAGAACAATGTTCTGTACGGCAAGCAGCTCAATGGCTTGTCTGAGAACAACGCTTACGGTGACGACTACATGGCTGCCACCAACTATCCGCTGGTGCAGTTCACTGACGTCAACAACGGCAACGTGTATTTTGCCTGGACGCACGACGACAGCAACCACTCCATCGCTCCGGGGAACATCAGCTCCACGAAGTTCGATCTGAATCCCTCGATGCCGGTGGGCACGTACAACATGGTGGTTATCACGAATGGCATCAAGTCGAATGCCATCCGTGTTGGCGTGGTTTCGGCGCACCTGGCACAACTGGCTCGTTAAGAAGGCGCGTTAGTAACAATAGTTCAATCCCATCGAGTGCCACGTCCTTGCGGATGTGGCACTCCTTTTTGTGGCTTGCGAGTCGGGTGGAGGCTTAGGTTGCCTACTATAGAGTGGACGCGTACAGAATGGGTGTCGTTCGATTGCTACGGCACCTTGATCGACTGGGAGACGGGCATCCTCAGCTATCTGCGGCCGCTACTGTGCAGCAAAGGCTGTGAGGTTCAGGATTCGCATATCCTGAACCTCTACTCGGAATTCGAGCCCCGGGAGCAGTCCGGCAGATATCGCAGCTATCGCGAGGTGCTGGCTGCCGTCATGGGGGCGTTTGCCGCGGAATTCAAGATTGAACTGAATGCGGGAGATGCCAACGGCCTGGCCGATTCAATCGCCAGGTGGAAGCCGTTTCCCGACACCGTCGCGGGACTGCAAGAGCTGAAGTCGCGCCATCGGCTGGCTATTCTGTCGAATATCGACGACGATCTGTTTGCGCTTACGGCAAAGCACCTCCAGGTTCCGTTCGATCTCGTGGTCACGGCGCAGCAGGTGCGGTCCTACAAACCTTCGCATAGGAACTTCAAAGCATTGCTGGAAGGCATTGGTGTGCCGCGCCAGAGGCTTGTGCACGCGGCTGAGAGCCTATACCACGATGTAGCGCCGGCACGGGAGCTAGGCGTCGCCACGGTCTGGGTGAATCGCCGACAGGGCAAGCGGGCAGCGGCAAGTAAGGTAGTTGACGTTCGGCCGGACCTGGAAGTGGCAAGCGTGGGGGAATTGGCGCGACTGGCGAGGACCTGACGCGGGGGCTTCACCGGGATCTTAAATAATCCTTTTCTGGAACCGCGCCAGTACACCAGAATGCCGCCGGCGCAGAGGGCCGCGCCCGACATTAGCAGTAGCGAATCTGGGCGCCGATGGTTTGAAAGGCTCAGGGTGCCCCGAGCTCGCGCACGATGTGGACGCTGGCGCTGGTGCCAATGCGGTTTGCTCCGGCGTCAACCAGGTTGATTAGCTCGGCCGCGGTGCGAACGCCACCGGCAGCCTTGACCCCAACCGAGTGGCCCACCACGCCGCGCATGAGCGCAACGTCGCCAGCCGTGGCCCCGGAAGTAGAGAATCCAGTCGACGTCTTGACAAAGTCCGCTCCGGCGTCCATAGCGAGGGCGCAGGCAAGGATCTTCTCCTCCTGGGTCAGAAGAGCATTTTCGAGAATAACTTTCAGCAGCGCCTTGCTGGCATGAGCCAATGTGGCCAGGGAATGTATTTCGCTGCGCACCAGAACGCGGTCTCCCGACTTCAGCGCCCCGACGTTAATCACCATCTCCAGTTCGCTGGCGCCGTTGTGCAGGGCCGCCTCGGCCTCGGCAAGTTTGATCACGGTAAGGTTTGCGCCCAGCGGGAAGCCGACAACGGTGCCGACCGTGATGGCAGTACCACGGACTTGGGCAGCAGCCAGGGTAACGTATGTAGGATTCACCAGCACGCAGTGGAAGCCGAAGTTCACGGCCTCGGCGCAAAGACGTAGTACATCCGCGCGAGTGGACTGGGGCCGGAGCATCGTGTGATCGATGATTTCAGCAGCGTGACGCCAATCGCTGACGACTGCGGCCCGCATTCCGGAGGAAACGAGGGTGTCGACTGACATGGGATCCCCTCCGATTCTACATGGCGCCTGGGTTGGGTTCCAAAGCGCAGATCTCTTGTAAGTTGCGATAGTGCCCGGCGAAGTCAAGGCCGTAGCCGACGACGAAACAGCTCGGAATCTCAAACCCCACATAATCCACCTGCACAGGTTGAACGCGGCGCGAAACCTTGTCAAGCAGGACGGCGATTTTCAACTGTCTGGGGCGGCGCGCCAGGAGCAAATTCCTGAGATATGTGAGCGTGAGCCCCGTGTCAAGGATGTCTTCGACCAAAATAATGTTCCTGTCCTCCAGCGATTCATCAACGTCCTTGACCAGCCTCACCTCGCCGCTGGGGTGCTTCTGATCGTTGTAACTGGAGACAGCGATGAAATCGAAAGTGGCATCGAGCTTAATCTGGCGCGCGAGGTCGGCAAGAAAGATGGCGGCTCCCTTGAGTACGCCGATCAGAATCACCGGCTGGCCGGCGAAGTCCTGGGTAATGCGGCAGCCGATCTCGCTGACCTTCAAGGCAATCTGCCGGCTGGAAATCAAGGGGCGCAGGCTCTCCATGGGGACTACTTTCTGCCAGTTTCGCCGGCGTAGGTGTCCAGAAGGTGCTGAAACAGAGGATCGGCACCTCAGGCGGAGGAATCGCGACGGAATCGCAAGGCACCTGACTCCTCCTTGTATCCTCGCTGGGCGGGCCCTGGAGGGCGCAACTTCGCTGGCCGGCAAGGGTTAGCTCACCACACGTGGTTTCGCGCGAGGGGCTCACACGATTTTAACCGAGCGTGCAGGTACCGTATAATTGCGCTTTCATTCACCTTGTCCTTGAGGTTGTCGATATTCTCTGCCATCGTCAGGTGAGACCTGCGGCCCGGGTCGCCCGCGGGACGCGGCGCTATGTCACGGCCGCAATTCTCCTTTCCGTCCTGCTTGCTCTGTGCGCCGTCGGCGCGTGGGGCCAGCAGTCCAACGTCATTGAGGCGATTGAGATTCACGGCAACCGCCGCATTCCGGCGGACACAATTCGCGCCCGTATGTTTACCCGCCCTGGCGAAATCTACGACCAGCAGGCGCTGGAGCGAGACTTCAATTCGCTGTGGAACACAGGCTATTTCGACGACCTGCGCATTGAGCGCGAGGCCTCGCCCAAGGGCTGGATAATTCACGTCTACGTGAAAGAAAAACCGACGATTCGAGAGATCAAATATGTCGGACTCAGTTCGGTCTCGCAGAGCGACGTGCTCGACAAGTTCAAGGAGCGAAAGGTCGGCCTGACCCAGGAGAGCCAGTACGATCCGACCAAGGTGAAAAAGGCCGAGGTGGTAATCAAGGACCTTTTGGCGGCACATGGCCGCCAGTTCGCGACGGTGCGCTCGGAAGTACATCCCATTCCGCCGGCGTCGGTGAGCCTAACCTTCGTGATCAAGGAAGGACCTAAGGTCAAGGTCGGCAAGATTACCTTCGTCGGGAATCAACACCTTAAGACGCGCGAGCTGCGCAGCGCGATGAAAAACCTGAAGCCGATTGGAATTCCGCACTCCATCTTCCTGGAAAATCTATTCCCGCGGACCTACGACTCCACCAAGCTGAACGAAGACGCGGAACGTGTCCGTTATTACTACCAGACCAAAGGCTATTTCAAGGCACTGGTCTCGGACCCGAAGACGCAGATTCACGACACCAACGGTTTCACCTGGTACATGCCCTGGAAGCACACGCCGGGCAAGGCGGTTGACATCACGATGCCGGTCGAGGAGGGCGCGCAATACCGGCTGAAGGAGATCACTTTTACCGGTAACAAGGCTATTACCAACACCGCGGCGCTGCGAGCGCAATTCAAGATCAAAGATGGCGACATCTTCGACACGGAAGCCATCCGCAAGGGCATCGAAAACCTGCGCAAAGCCTATGCGCAGTTGGGTTACATCAACTTCACGCCGGTCCCTGATACCCGTGCCGATGACGAGAAAAAACTGATCAGCATGAACATCGACCTGGATGAAGGCAAGCAGTTCTATGTGCGGCGGATCGAGTTCCAGGGCAACACCACCACCCGCGACAAGGTCATTCGCCGCGAATTGCTGTTGCAGGAAGGCCAGGTCTACAACGGGAACCTGTGGGAGATCAGCCTGCTGCGCCTGAACCAGCTACAGTACTTCGAGCCACTGAAGCCTGATCAGGATTCCGAGATCCACCAAAACGTTGCGGATTCGACGGTCGACATTACGCTGAAGGTCAGAGAAAAGGGCAAGAACAGCATTGGACTGACGGGCGGCGTCAGCGGATTGGCCGGCGGGTTCATCGGATTGAACTACACCACGAACAACCTGTTCGGCAAAGGCGAGTCTCTGACGCTGGAGTTCCAGGTCGGCCAATACGAGCGCAACTACACCCTGGCATTTACCCAGCCCTATCTGTTCGATCGGCCGCTGCAGTTCAGCTGGTCGGTGTATCACCGCAGTTACAACTACAATCAGGCAGCGCTGACCCAACAGCAGTACAACCAGGTGCTGCAGATTCCCTCGGCGTATCAGAACCTGCTGCAGAACTTCACGCAGACGAGCACCGGATTCACGACCTCGTTCAGCTATCCGATCAAGCACAGCTTCAAGCGGGTGGGTATCACGTATTCGTACGACGACACCAGCGTGCAAACCTTCAGCACGGCGTCGACTCTGTACTTCGAGAGCATCAACTTCCGCGGCATATACGGGCCGAACTCGCTGAACGGCATCAAGACCAGCAAGGTAGTCCCCAACTTCTCCTTCAGCACGATCGACAATCCGCAGCGGCCACATCATGGAAAGAGCTTCTTCGTCGCGACGGCCATATCCGGTCTTGGCGGCAACGTGTTCTACTTCCAGCCCACAGCCGAGTACAAGCAGTTCATTCCGATGAACAAGGGGCGGAACACGCTGGGCTTCCGGCTACAGGGGTCGTGGATTTCGGGATATGCGGGACAGGTGGCGCCTCCCTTTGACCGCTACTATCTTGGCGGCGACACCGATGTGCGCGGTTTTGATATCCGCGCGGTGTCCCCGGTTGCGTTCTTCCCGACGGTGGTGACGATACCTCTGCAGAACCCGGACGGATCCAATGTACCGCTCGATCCCACCAATCCGCGCCGCGGGACCTATCTGATCAATGTTCCGGTGCAGCAGATCATCTTCCCGGGCGGCGATACCAGCATCGTGGGCAATCTGGAGTATCGGGTTCCGATCGCGGGACCGGTCACGATAGCGCCATTCATCGACACCGGACTGGACTTTATCTCGCGCGAGTCGCAACTGCAGATCGCACCGCAGCAGTATGACGTCCTGACCAACACGCCGTATGGCTGTCCGTACCTGAATGCGGATTTCAGCTGCGGCGGGACTACGACGGTCCCGATCAATCACAACCTCATTCCCATCCCAGGCACGAATTACCAGCCGCGTGTGTCGACCGGACTCGAGCTGCAGGTCATCATGCCGATCGTGAACGCGCCATTCCGCTTCTACTACGCCTATAACCCGCTGCGGTTGTATGAGACGGTGCAGCCGCCCAATCCGATTACGCGCTCGATGTTCCCGGCAGGAGCGGCAGGCGACTATACGTATGCGAACGCGGTCGCGCTCTATCAGCCACAATACTTCCTGCGCGAGCCGCGTAAGACCTTCCGCTTCACCGTGGCGACCACGTTCTAGAGGAAGCGTCCGAGTTGAAGTGAACCTAATCGGGCCGGCAGGGAATCAATTAGCCGGAGGACAATCATGGCGGTGACCCGGGCGTGTAAATCTTGTGGCCGCAGCAACCGCCTTCCGGCGGCGCATCTTGCCGATACCGGGCGGTGCGGTGCATGCAAGTCACCTTTGCCCGCCGTGGACGAGCCGATTGAGGTCGATGCGGCGCTCTTCGACGAGATCGTGCGCGAGGCTCGGGTGCCGGTGCTGGTCGACTTTTGGGCAGCCTGGTGTGGGCCGTGCCGCATGGCCGCTCCCGAGGTGGCGCGCACGGCGAAGGAAATGGCCGGCAAGGCGGTAGTGCTGAAGGTGGATACCGAACGCGTGCCGGAACTGGCGGCACGCTACAACGTGCGCGGCATTCCCAACTTCGCCATATTCAACAAGGGCGAGCTGGTACGGCAGCAGGCAGGCGTGGTGGGAGCGGAACAACTGGAGCAATGGCTGCGGGTTCCGGTTGGTGCCCGTTGAGGGCCGCGACGAAAATCCCCACCCCGGCAAAAGAAGCCGGAGTGGGGCACCCCGGAAGCAATTAGTAGAAGCTAGAGGCCAATACCCAATAGCCAATAGCCAAGGGCCGAGGGCGAGGAGCGGAGAATCCCGCTTTGATTAGTGATGGCCTTCGCCGGTTCGGCTCCACTCGCGAATGGAGCGGATCTCGTCCGGTGCGATGTGCAGGTACTGGAGGAACTCCTGATGGTCCTCCGGGGCGGTGCGCTCGAATTCGCGATGCCAGCGCGTCATGTCGTCCTCACTGAGGCCAGCCGCCTTCATGATGGAAACCCATTTCTCTTTGGTCATGTCTCTCGTTCTCCTCAACAGTGATTTTTTGGCCTGCAGCAATCTCACGATTGCCTGCTGATGCCGGCGCAACTCGCCAATCTCCGCTTCCAACTCGACCAGCCTGCGGTTGAGCACCGCCGCCGCAGCGCCTTCCGAGCCGGAAAGCATCTGCCGGACATCGCGGACGCTAAGCCCGACCGAGCGGTACAGGCGTATCTGGCGCAGGGTCTCGACCTCCTTCTCGCCATAGAGGCGATATTGGGCCGAGGTGCGATGAGCCGGCCGCAGCAGTCCCATCGATTCGTAGTACAGGATTGCCGTCCGGCTGAGGCCGACCTGGCGGGCGATTTGCGAAACGCTCAGCATCACAAGACCACCTTCCACCCTACAGTTATAGACAGGTCAAGCTTATTTCATTTGCTCTCGAAGACGGCCCCGCTTACGGGTAGAGCGATAAATTTCTTCAATCGCCGCTATCAAGATTTTTTGTTGGATTGCCCTGCTGGCTTCCCTGTAGCCTCAGAACATCTGCAACAGCGAGAAGACGTCTTGCTACCGACGGCACCCAACCGCCAGCGGGGTGCAGAAATCTGCCTGATAAGGAGCGGCATTGTCTACCGAACTGCGTAATTTTCTAGCGCTTTCATACGACGAATTAGAAGAGCTGAACCTGCGTGCCAAGGCCGAGCGGCTGAAGCGTGTCGATATCAGCAAGATCCAGGAGGAGCGGCTCAAATACCTGACCGACCAGAAGGGCATCAAGGCGGTCACCGTGCTGTTCAGCGACCTGGAAGGCCGGCTGCACATGCTGGATTACGACAAGAAGTTCCTGCTGAAGAGCTGGGACAACTTGACCTTCGACGGCTCGTCGATCCGTGGCTTTACTGCACAGCGGGAAAGCGATTTGCGCCTGGGTATCGACTGGAGCGCCTTCTTCTGGGGCCCAGCCGACGTGTTTGGCCCAGGCAAGGTGCTGGTCTTCGGCCACGTCATCGACAAGGGCGGACAGCCGTATACGGCCGATATCCGCGGCGTGCTCAAGGGGTTCGCCGACGAACTCTACAAGAAGGAAGGCCTCACGCTGAATGCGGCCAACGAGATTGAGGGTTTTCTGTTCAAGGGCCCCGATGCCGAGCGGCGCTATCACGAGACCGTGCAGTTCGAATACGTAAATACCGGCGGCTATTATCATTCCCTTCCCGGAGACACGCTGCGCACCTTTATCGACACCACGGCGGAGGTGCAGCGCGCCATGGGCTTCCAGAACGAGAAGGACCACCCTGAGGTGGCGCCTTCGCAGTTCGAAATCAACTACTCCTATGCTGAAGTGGTGGCTGCGGCCGATCACATCCAGCTCTACAAACTCATTTGCCGCCAGGTGGCGACACACATGGGATGCACGGCGTCGTTCTTGCCTAAGCCGGTGGTGGGAGTGAATGGCAGCGGCATGCACACGAATGTTTCCATCAGCAAGGGGGGCAAGAACCTGTTCTGGGACGCCAAGGGCGAAGAGCAGCTCAGCAAGACAGGATGGGAGTTCATCGATCGCATCCTGACGCACGGCAACGATCTGTGCCTGCTGCTGAATGCCAGCGTGAATGCGTATCGCCGGCTAGATCCTCACTTTGAGGCTCCGAACCAGATCAAGGCTTCAGCCACCGACCGCGGCTCAATGATCCGCGTTCCCATAGGCAATGAGCGCAGCATGCGCGTGGAAGTGCGTTCCGTATCGCCGGACACGAACCCCTATCTGGTGATGTATTCGATCTTCAAGACGGGTCTGCACGGGCAGACGGCGAAGATCAAGAACCTGCGTCAGGCTGAGCGGTATCTGCCCGACAACATCTACACCGCAATTGAAGACTTCCGCAAGGCTGAGTGGACGACCAGGTTGTTGGGAGCCGATGTGAAGGCGCGTTATGCGGACCTGAAACAGGCCTCCGCCGACCGCTGCCCACGCCTGCTGGGAACGTTTGTCAAGGCTCCCGAGGTGCAATACCACCACGACGTCTACAACCAGTATCTGTGGAACCTGTTCTAGGGCACAGCGGGCCCTCTGGCTCGCGTATCAGGATTTGACGTACTCTCCTCCTGCGCCGCTGAGGCCGACTTCAGCGGCGCCTTTTTGTTGACGGGTCTCCCCACACCGCGGTTCTTTACACTCTGCTAGGCTATTCCTCCGATGGCGACACCCACCATTTCCTTCTCCGAATATCTGCGTCTGACGCGCGAGAACCGCAATTTTCGCAAGCTGTGGATGGCGCAGATCGTCAGCGAGATCGGAGACTGGTTCTACACCATTGCCATCTTCAGCCTGTTGCTCGATCTCACAGGCAAGGCACAGTCCGTCGCCATCGGGCTGGTGCTGTGGGTGCTACCGCAGACCTTTGTCGGGCCGATTGCCGGCGCGGTGAATGATCGTATCAGCCGGCGCAAGGTGATGATCACGGCTGATCTGGCACGGGTAGTGATTGTCGCCTGCATGCTCCTGGTGCGATCGGCAAGCATGGCTTGGCTGATCTATCCGCTGATTCTGCTGGAAACGGTGATGGCGGGTTTCTTCGAGCCGGCGCGCAACGCAGTGATTCCGAATATCACCCCGGAAGAGGACGTGATCGTCGCCAACACGTTGGCGTCCACCACGTGGTCGTTCAACTTGGCGATCGGCTCCCTCATCGGCGGACTCGTCGCCGCCACGCTGGGCCGGGAAGCCGTTTTCGTGATCAACGCGCTCTCTTTCCTGGTTTCGGCGATGTTTATCCGCAGGATGAAGTTTGATGAGCCGCACATAACCCATCAGCGGCTCACGCTGCGGGAGGTTTTCGACTACTCGCCCATGATCGAAGGCTTCCGTTACATCGGACACGATCTTCGCATGCTCGCCATGGTTGCTTTACGAGGAGGTACCGGCATTCTGGGAGCGGCGTGGGTGCTGTTCCCGGTGTTCGGACAACGAGTCCTGCCGATGCCGAACCTGGGACGGCAGGACTACGCGCTGGTGGGTATGAGCGTGCTGCTGACCGCTCGCGGCATCGGGTCGCTGATCGGACCGCTGATCGCCGCGCAATGGGCGGGCGTCAACCAGCCGCGCCTGCGTCACGGTGTGCTGGTCGGATTTGTCATCGCCGGCGTCGGCTATGTATTGCTCGGTATTTCTCCGACAATCTGGGTTGCGGCAGCGGTTGTATTGCTGGCGCATGCCGGGAATTCGGTAGTGTGGGTGTTCTCCACGACCTTGCTGCAACTCAATTCAGACGACCGCTTTCGTGGCAGGATCTTTGCCGCCGATTTTGGCCTTGCCATGGCGGTCATCGCGTTGTCAGCATGGCTATCCGGGAAGGCAATCGACGGCGGGGTATCTCCACGCATCGTAGCCAGCGCGGTCGGTGCGAGCATGATCATACCGACGCTGCTATGGGCTTCTGCGCAGCGGTTGTGGAGACAAGAGTTGAATGCCGGGGAGTGAGGCGCTCTCTGGGGAAAGTCTGATTAGTGAAGATCTTCGGGGGCTAGCCCAGTTTTGTACCAAGGACTTCCGGACGGACCGAAGGCCGTCACCTTCAAAGCCCGCACTTAATCAGACCTTCCCTAAGGGACCCAAGCGGGATTTTCCACCTCAGCCAAGGCATCGCGTGTACTGCTGCTGGTAGGACAGGAAACGAGGGCCGCCGCAGATCCTACGGCGACCATATCTTCCAGCAGCGCCAGCGGGAAGTCCGGGGCGTGAAGCCGCTGTCGCATGCGGGTTCTCCAGGCATAGCCAAGCAGCGATCCCACCAACGCTCCGGCGGCTCCCAGCGCAGCTCCGGTGCCGGGATCGTCGCCGTCAGAAATGGAGAATGCTGCGCCGCAGATTCCGCCGGAGATCAGGCGCCAGGTTAGCGAGGCCGGTTGGAGGCGGCTTGGGGAGAGAGGCGTCTTGTCGCTGATGATTTCGCCGAGCGCGAGCTTTCGTGTCGTGCGTGCTGCCAAATTTGTGTCAAGCAGGGAAACCGGGAAATTACCCAAGTGCATGCGCCCCGTATTGGCCGCCCAGCTGACAGCTGCGGGAGCGGTCATGGAGCGGAGACCGGCTACAAGTCCGATGCCGAGGGCGCGAAGGGATGAGCTGCGGTTTGCCATGCCAACACTGTATCGCGATTTCGTGGCGATGTGTGGCTACAGGAGGGTTTTCTGTGCCGGGCTCAGGCGCCGCAACACTTTTTATACTTCTTGCCACTGCCGCAGGGGCAAGGATCATTACGGCCGACCTTATCGCCGCGAATGACTTGCTGCACCGTACCCAGGTCGCCCGATCCCGCCATGCGGGCCTGTTCCAGTTCGCGCCTCTTACGGCGCTGGAAGGCTGCCTCCATGTCGTCAATGGTCGTGGCTGCCTGGCGCGCGCGGCGTGCTCCGGTTCCAACCGCTGCCAGAGCGCCTCCGTCGCCGTCGTCGGGCAGGACGCGCTGGGGCGCCGGCTGAGGCGCTTCGATCACCTGCATGAGGTACAAGTAGCGGACGGTCTCTTCCTGGAAGCGCGCCATCATGGATTCGAACATGTCGAAGGACTCGCGCTTGTATTCCACCAGGGGATCGTGCTGGCCGTAGCCGCGCAGTCCGATGCCCTCGCGCAGGTGGTCCATGCTGAGCAGGTGGTCTTTCCAATGCTGGTCCAGAACACTCAACATGATGATGCGCTCGTGGTGGCGCATGGCATCGGGACCAATCAGCCGCTCTTTCGCGTCGTAGCGCTCCTTGAGCTTGTCGAAGATGGCATCGCCCAGTTCCTGCCGGTTCAGATTGCCGGGGTCAATGCCTTCCTTTTCGATGTCCACACCGAACTTGGTGAAGACTTCGTTCTTCAGCCCCTTGATGTCCCAGTCTTCAGCATGAACGTCCTTGCCGGCATATTTGTTCAATACGTCGCCGAGGATATCGCGGACATAGTCCTCAAGGATGAGATCTTTCTGGTCGAGACCTTCCAGCAGCTGGCGTCGCAAGCCGTAGACCGCCTCGCGCTGCTTGTTCATCACGTCGTCATACTCAAGCAGGTGTTTGCGGGCCTCAAAGTTCTGGGACTCGACCGCCTTCTGTGCGGCTTCGATGCGTTTGCTTATCATGCGCGATTCGATGGGCACGCCCTCTTCCATGCCCAGCCGCTGAAGCAGGTTCGAGACCCACTCCTTGGCGAAGATGCGCATCAGATCGTCTTCCAGCGACAGATAGAAGCGGGAGGCACCCGGGTCGCCCTGGCGGCCGGCACGTCCGCGGAGCTGATTGTCGATGCGGCGTGACTCGTGGCGCTCGGTGCCGAGGATAAAGAGACCGCCAAGATCAATGACGGTATCGTGCTCCTGATCGGTTTCAACCTTGTGGCGGGCGAAGATTTCATTCCACTGCTCGGTGCCCACCTGGTACTCATCGCCACCGTAGTAGAAGTACGAAAGAGCAGGATCGTCGGGCTTGGCGTTCACTTCGCCGGCAACCGCCTTGAGCTTTTGCGCGATGCCGCGCTTCAGGCACTCCTGCTTGGCCATGAACTCAGGATTGCCGCCCAGCAGAATATCGGTGCCGCGACCTGCCATGTTGGTGGCGATGGTGATGGCGCCCTTGCGGCCGGCCTGGGCAACGATTTCGGCTTCGCGCTCGTGGTATTTGGCGTTCAGCACGACATGGCGGACGCCCTTCTTCTTCAGCAGTTCAGAAAGTCTCTCGGACTTTTCAACGGAAGTGGTGCCCACCAGCACCGGCTGCTCTCTCTCGGCGAGCTTCTGTATCTCATCGGCGGCCGCGAAATATTTCTCCTTCTCGGTGCGATAGACGACATCAGAGTTCTCGATGCGCAGCAACGGCCTGTTGGTCGGGATAACGACCACTTCCAACTTGTAGATGTTGTCGAATTCGGCGGCTTCCGTCTCCGCCGTACCAGTCATGCCCGCCAGCTTCTTGTACATGCGGAAGTAGTTCTGGAAGGTCACGGTCGCGAGCGTCTGGTTTTCGCGCTCGATCTTGACGCTTTCCTTGGCTTCCACGGCCTGGTGCAGACCGTCGGACCAGCGGCGGCCCGGCATGAGGCGGCCAGTGAATTCGTCGACGATGAGGACCTCGCCGTCCTTGACGACATATTCCACGTCGCGACGGTAGAGGTGGTGCGCCTTGATGGCGGTCTCGACGTGGTGTTTGAGGTCCCAGTTCTCCGGATCGGCGATATTGCCTATACCCAGCAGGCGCTCGACTTTGTCCCAGCCATCATCGGTGACCGAGACCGTGCGATGCTTCTCGTCGATGACGAAGTCGCCGGTGAGCACCTTGTCCTCCATCGACCGCTCGATCTCTTCGCCCATCTCAAGCTGGGGGATAATGCGGTTGACGCGGTAGTACTTGTCGGTCGACTCCTCACTGGCGCCGCTGATGATGAGCGGGGTGCGGGCTTCATCGATCAGGATGGAGTCAACCTCGTCAACGATGGCAAAGTTGTGCCCGCGCTGTACGCAATCCTGCAGGTCGAACTTCATGTTGTCGCGCAGGTAGTCGAAGCCAAACTCGTTATTAGTTCCGTAGGTGACATCTGCGCCGTAGGCCTCGCGGCGCTGGGCATCGTCCAGGTCATGCACAATGACACCGACGGTGAGCCCTAAGAAGGTGTATAGCTTGCCCATCCACTCGGAGTCGCGTTTGGCCAGGTAGTCGTTCACGGTCACTACGTGAACGCCGCGTCCGGAAAGGGCGTTGAGGTACACCGGCAGGGTGGCGACCAGCGTCTTGCCCTCGCCGGTCTTCATCTCGGCGATCTTGCCCTGGTGCAGCACCCGGCCACCGATGAGCTGCACATCGAAGTGGCGCATCTTAAGCACACGCCAGCTGGCCTCGCGGGCCACGGCAAAAGCTTCAGGAAGCAGGTCCTCGAGTGCTTGCTTCAGCTCCTCGTCTTTCTCCTCCGGGTCTTCCACCGCGTCTACCCGCTGGCGAATCCTGGCGCGGAATTCGTCTGTCTTCGCCCGGAGCTGTTCGTCCGAGAGCTGCTGGATCTCGGGTTCGAGCCCGTTGATGCGCTCCACCATGGGACCCAGGCGCTTGATCTCGCGCTCGTTGCTGGTGCCAAAAACCTTGGCAATTAAAGTGTTAATCAATGCTGTTGTTCCTTGGTTCGCGACCAGGGCTGCCAAAGGAGAAGTAATGCGTAATGCAGAGACACTCCACCTACTAGAAAGCCTACCACATTAGATGACGTCTTCTGCGCAGAGTCGCAGGGCGAAAGGCGCTGGAAGAGCGGAGTCGACGACGCAAACAGAGTGGCCGGCAGAGGACGAGTCTGCCGGCCGTTTCAGCAATCCCTTAGCCGAGGGCGGAGCCTTATGGAAAGCTGCGCTAGTTCACGCTTTGGGACTAGCGGTACGAGTGTTTGGTCACAAACAGCACAGGGATGATCGGGTTTCCGCTGGGAGAACTCATAAAGCCGTCTCCCACAATTGCGCCCGCAGACCCGACATAGGCGAAGGTCGCATAACCGGCATGATTCGCCGGAACGCCGAGGCCGGTAGTATCGAGAAAGTTAGGCTGGGCCGCCTTCAATGTTGTCTGCTTAGTAGCCAATACGGAGCCACTGGCATCGTAGACCGTCATGGTGCCGTTCAGGTCAGTCGGTGTCGTGTTGGTGAGACCCCAACTCGTAGAGTAGCCGCTGTACGTGCTCCAGCGAGGATTGAATAAAGTCGTGTCGGTGACCCGGATGACGAACGAATAGCCGTTATTCTGATCAGGGTTGGCGAGGGCAATATGGATGCTCATATCCGATGCCTGAATCCAGCTGATTCGTGCAGCGAATCCGCCACTGAGGTCGGGATCCACACTGGTCACATTGGTGGAAGATATCGGGGTCGAGCAATTGGCTTGCAGCAACTGGAGGGTGGGGGCAACGGCAGCCGTAGGATCAACGGGGTCCCAGACTTCAATGCTGTACGAATGGCCGCCTTTTACATTCAGGTTGTAATAGGCGGTGGTAGCGTTGAATATGAAGTCCTCAAGATTCACCGTTCCATCCGATGGCAGCACCGGGTCGGCGCCGCAAGTGGTGGCGATCCTAATTCCACTGGGCTTGGTTCGGCCCTGCTTGGTCTGCGCCAAGGCCAGTGAAGCAAGAAGCAGACAGACAACTGAAATCAGGCAAGCTTTCCTCATGGTTTCACCTTTCGTGATTTTTAGCTGGGTCTTACCGCAACCTGGGCCAAAGCCAAGTCTATACGTGTCTTCTTCCAATGTCTCAATGATTGTAATCAAAGTCGCTGTCATCGAGCCGCCCGCCGGATGTTTTTTTGAGCACGAGGCGTAGCAGCAGCGAGGATGATGACCGTTGCTGGGATGCGTCCGGCCAACATCCAGGACCGGAACCGGGGATACCAAAGCGACGCGTGGAGCAAGTGAACAAGTGATGGCGTTTCATGAGGGTTTCCCACGGAGGCAGGTTATCTTAGCCGATGACCACTGCAAGTCAAGGAAAATCGGGGCGAAGCTCTAAGTCGATGGTTTGCCTCTCCGTATTTCGCGTTTCCGTTCTGGTGCGGCGGAAGTCGGCTGCCTGAAATGAAGGGATGGAAAAGCACAAGAAAAAGAGGCCGCGTGCGGACGGCCTCTTTGGAGGAGGAGGAAACAATTATGAACTAATTGTCATTTACTGCCCAGAATGTTAATTCTTTTTGAATTCTAAGTCAAGTTACTATCGTAACTGTCATAATCCTTGCTTTTTCATCAGCTTAGCGCCGTATCTCGACAGGCCGTGCTGGGAGTTTTGAGGGGACGAGCACGGAAACGCCTTGGTTCGGAGCTCCGGTCGTGAAGGACGGAATTCCGCTAGTCGTCGCGACGTGACAGGGTTGGCCGGTCGTCGTTTGGATTCTGCGTGCCCGTGGTGGAATCCGCAGTCTTGGTCTGCCGCAGCGAGGGCTTCTCCTGGTCGGCGGGCGCTAACACCTTCTTACGATTCTCATAGGCGGCGAGCCGCGCTTTGACCGAGTCAAATTCCGAGGTGTCCACGATGTACTGCGGCCGCTCCGGCAGCAGATCTTTGATCTCGGCCTGGCTCTTGGCGATGCGATCGGGCGTCGGCGGGTGAGAGGCAAAGGCCTTGGACAGGATGCCGGGCTGTTTCTTTTCTTTGGCTTCAACCTTCTCGAAAAACGAGATGAAAGACTGCGGGTCGTATCCCGCCTTGTACATATACTCCAGGCCAAGGTAGTCGGCTTCAGATTCGAAGCTGCGGGAGAACTTCATGAACGCCATCGGCATAGCCAAGCCCAGAGCGATGTTGGTGGCCTCATACACGCCCCAACTGTTGATCACGAACATGAGCGGCGTAGTGGCGATCTGCGCGTAATTGGCGCGCGTCATTTCACGGGTTGCGTGGCGGGCGCAAACGTGGGCGATCTCGTGCGCCATGACTCCGGCAAGCTCGGCCTCTCCATCGGCCGCGAGAATCAATCCGCTGTTGACGTAGAAAAAACCTCCCGGCAGAGCAAAGGCGTTGATTTGATCGGAGTCGATGACCTTAATGGTGAAAGGAACTTTCGCGTCAGAATTGCGAACCAGATTCTGCCCTATCCGATTCACGTACTCAGTGATGACCGGGTCCTGGATCATCTTGGCATTCTGCTCAACCATCATGGCGTACTGCTTACCAATCTTGATGTCGGTGTCGAGCGCATACCAGTTACCCAGCCCGCGCTTTCCGATGTTGCGGTTGCCGATGTCGTCGATATCGTTCTTGTTTTTGTTGTGAGTTTCTTTTGGAGCAGAGGTCGTGTCGCCTTGCTGGTCCGCGGAAGGAGCTGGCATGCTTGTCGCGGTGGAAGCGGCGGTACTGCTGCTCGATTGGGACGCTGGTTGTTGCGAAGCCGTGTCCTGCGCCATGGTCGACATGGCAAGGCTCACATTCATTAGCATGGCAACGGAGACGAGGAACGCGCGTGACTTCATGGAGGTACTCCCACCCTGAGCGCCGGACTACTCTATCGGATGCCAACCCCCAGCACCGCGGAAAGTTCTCCGCGAGCAAAAAATAAACAACGTCCCGGGCCGCGATCAGGGGCACCCTTGTTTTCCCCGATTATATGCCTGGAGGCACATTTCGGACATGAGATTTGCCGGATGCTGACAATTCCTCTGGGCCATGACGGTGGCTTGTGAGCATGGTGACGGAGGTTGCGCACGACACAAGGATTTGGAGTTAGAATGCCTCTCACACCGCTTTCGATAGACGTGAGGCCGGCGTACCTGCGATGGTATGGCGGTTCTCACAATGGAGAGCTTCATTACCTTCACCGCTGGGCACCAAATACCGGATTGTCGGCGGCCAGTAATTTATGACCACAGTCCACAAGACGCGCGTGCTTATCGTTGCTGAAAATGCGAACGCGATCCAGCCTCTGAGTTCGGAAATGCAACGCAGGGGCGTGGAAGTGAGCACAGCTTCCGGTGCCGACGAAGCAGCGCGAGCATTGCGTGCGTTCGATCCGGCGCTGGTGTTGCTCGCTCTTTCCACCCGAGGACCGGATGCCTTCGAGCTGCTTGAGCGCCTGAAGCAGATGAAGCCGGACGTCAGTGTCATCGTCATCAGTGAGCGTAACGATCCGGAGTTTGTCTTTCGTGTTTCTAAAGCCGGTGCCGACGACTACCTGGTGAAGCCGGTGGATCTGAAGGACCTCGACACGCGGTTGAACCGCATCTTGGAGCAGCAACGGCTGATGTCGGAGGTGACCCAACTTCCAGAGCGGGTCCGGGGACACAGCGATTTCGCCATGCTGTTCGGCACCAGCCCGAGGATGGAAGAGGTCAAGAACACCATCGAACAGGTGGCGGAGACGAATGCGACGGTTCTCATCCGCGGGGAAAGCGGCACCGGTAAAGGCGTCGTTGCGCGCATGATCTATGCTCAGTCGTCGCGTCGCGCCAAGCCCTTCGTCAAGGTCAACTGCGCCGCCATTCCCCATGAACTGTTGGAGAGTGAGCTGTTCGGCTACGAGCAGGGAGCGTTCACCGGAGCCAACCGCCAGAAGCTGGGCAAGTTCGAGCTGGCCAACGCCGGAACGCTGTTTCTCGACGAAGTCAGCGAGATGCACCCGGCCTTGCAGGCCAAGCTGCTGCACGTGCTGCAGGACGGAGATTTCTCTCGCCTGGGAGGGAAGCACGATATCTCGGTGGACGTGAGGATCCTCGCGGCTACCAACAAGCATCTGGAAAGCGCGGTCGCGGAGGGTGCTTTTCGCGAAGATCTGTTTTACCGGCTGAATGTCATCAAGATTCATATTCCTCCGCTGCGCGAACGCCGCGAGGAAGTGCCGGTGTTCCTGGATTACTTCCTGCAAAAATACAGCGAGCTCTATGGCAAGCAGCCCTCCGCCTTTAGCGACCTGGCTCTCGGCCGAATGATGGAATACAACTGGCCGGGCAATATTCGGGAACTTGAAAACCTGGTGAAGCGCTATGTGATTGTCGGCAACGAGGCACAGATTATTCGCGAACTTTCCACCCACAAGCCGATTATGGGAGTCGTGGGGCAGGTGTCCCCGGAAGCCGGGCCGGCCCCAGGCAGCTCGTCGGTTCGCAGCTCGCAGCCGGTGCCGGCTGCCATCCCCATCACCGCGGGCAAGCCGAAAGGCCCCGAGGAAGACACGCCTTCGTTGCTGGAGATCGGTCGCCAAGCCGCGATGCGCGCGGAGCGTGAAGCCATCGAACGGACGTTGCTGCAGACACGCTGGAACCGGCGGCAAGCCGCCAAGCTTCTGAAGGTCAGCTATAAAGCTCTGCTCAACAAGTTGAAGACCTTCGAAGCGCAGGATGCCAAGAACAAGAACCTGTCGGCTTAGAGTCGGTACTTCGATTCCGAGAAAACAATTGACACGGGCAAGCCTCCCGTTACGGTCCCGCGGTCGCACCCGACCGGCTAATTCGGCGGCGGGGTGACACTTATCCTACTCATTGACGGAAGACGGCCCAGGCAACCCGCGGAACCCGAAGTGCTTCCATTCCTGCACACAAAAGAGGTGTCCGGCACAGTGTTATGTAACTCCCCCCTAGAAGATCATTTCTCCGTCTGCTTCGAGAATCGAGGCAGCGCCCAGCATTGCCTCCCATGACAACCCCTTCACCCACGCCTCTTTCGGAAGAGCGGTCAAATGACCGCTTTTTTGTTTGGTGGTCTGAAGTCAAACCATATCGGCCGACTGGCACTTTTAGGATCCCGGGCTTTGGCACTGAATTTGACTGTGGTTCTGGAGGCGCATATCATTCCGATTTTGCTGTAGCAAGTTTTGGTTTTCGGGGCCCACGGGTGGCTTCGGCAGGTTAAGGGACCAAGGGTATGGACAAAAAAAAGCTGGAAATGTTCAAGAAGAGGCTGGAAGAACGCCAGCGGGAACTGCGCCAGACGGTGAATCGTACGACGCAGGATGGCCGCGAAGCGGACGTCGAGACGGCCCAGGACATTGCCGATCGTGCGGCCCAGTCCTACACCAAAGAATTCCTTTTCCATCAGAGCAATAACGAGCGGCAGCTCCTGCAGATGGTGGAAGGCGCGCTGAGCCGCATTCACGACGGGAGCTTCGGGCTGTGCATTTCCTGCGGTAACGAGATCAATCCCAAGCGCCTGGAAGCTGTGCCCTGGACGCGCCACTGCATCGAATGCCAGGAGAAGCTGGAAAAAGGACTGCTGGAGCACACCGGCGTTTAGCCGGGGTCGAGTTTAGCCAAGCGAAGCCGCCGGGAGAACCGGCGGCTTTTGCAGTTGTCAGCGCATTGCAGGCTATTGCTTCTTGGGTTTTTTGCCTCCGCCCAATAGCCCGCCCAGGGCGTTGTTGATGGTGTCGTTTAGGTTCTGCTGCGGGTTGGGATGTTGACCCTTCTGCGCTGCGGGCTGCTGTGCCTGCGGCTGGCCTCCTCCCAGCAGGCCCCCGACAATGCCTCCCAGGTTCGCGTTCTTGCCGCCCAGAACTTCCGCGGCGGTAGGCAGAATGTTGTTCAGCTTCATCTGCGCGATCTTCGCCAGGTCAGGAGCAACCACCGGGTGGTTCATCGAGCCGGTGACAAGGACCGGCAGAACCAGCTCGCCCTGCTTGTTGGCCAGTGCCGTATTCAAATATCCGCCGACTCCGGTTCCACCGACGGATTGGCTATAGCTTTTGCTCAGCACGGCCGTCAGGTGCATGTTGAGCGTCTGATTGACAAGATTCAGTAGCCCCTGGGCCGACATTGTGCCCACATCCAGCGCGGCCTTCAGATCGTTGGTCTGGGCGACTCCGTTTTGCACCTGAAATGTGCCACTCATTTGAGAGATTCCGGTGTAGCCCTTGGCCGCTCCACCCCCGAACTTTCCGATCTTCGAGAGCTCGTGCACCAGGTCGACTTTGGTAAGTTTCCCGTTGGTGAGTGTGAAGCTGAAAGGTCCATTCAGCGTTTGCGTCACCTCTCCCGACGGCGGCGTTGCAAACGTCTGGTTGATGGTGGCGGACATGGAGCCGTAGAGGGTGTCGTTCGCGTTGGCCACAGCGCTCATCAGCTTGTTGGCGTCAGCGTTGGTCAATCGGGCGTTGACGCTGAAGCTTGCCGTCGGATGGCGCTCGTCGATTCCAACCACGCCATTGAGTTGGCCTCCATAAACCTGCGCCGTAAGCGCGGTCAGGTCGATGATGCCGTGGTTCAGCGTGACGTTGGAACGAACGTTGGTGAGCTCTGTCCGATCGTAGACGACCTTCCCGATGCTCACCGCGCCGCCACCGGTGGCGGTTTCGAGGAACCCAGGCTTGGGAGTGGGCGCCGGTGCCGCTTCTGCCTGCGTCACGACGCTCCAGTTCTCTGCCGTCTTTTTGGCTGGCGCAGCCTGATTGCCACCGGTGATCTTCTGCAGCTCCTCAACATTGAGTTGGTCGATGTTGAGGGAAAACTGCAGATTGGGAGTTTCAAAATTGGTGATGCTGACATTGCCGCTGGCATTGGTTGATCCGAGCGAGGCTGCAAAATTGTAAAGATTGACCGAGTTTTGGGTGAACTGGAGATTCGCGTTCTTCACGTTGACCGGCTGAGTAAGCGACGGCATTTTGAGGGAGACATTCTGCAAAGCGCCATTGCCGCTGAAATTCATCGCATTGGTGTTCTTGATGGGACCAACGGCATGAACGTCAAGGTTCACATTGCCACTTCCGCTCATTCCTTCCGCGGCTGCGAAGCCGTAAGCCTTGGCCATGCCAAGAAGTTCGTCGACCTTAGCGTTGACTGTCTTCAAGGTCGCGTCAATGTTCGGCGAGGGCGTAGTGTACTGCGACAGGGCCATCTGCGCATTCAATGTTGTAGCGCCGGAAGATACCGTGAAGCCGTTAGAGCGAATGTCCTGCGGCGTCATCGCCAGGTCAATCGCCGCTACCTTGACGGGCTGCGGCAGCCCTTTGCCGGTGACTTCAAGATTGCGTCCATTCACGGTGCCGTTCAGGGCCAGGCGGTCGGTCGGTCCTTGTGCGTGAACCTTGGCCGTGATCTGTCCCGCAATTTTCGTGTCAGGGTTGAAGGCAACTCCAAACGCCGACGCCAGCCGGGCCATTTCCTGAATCGATGCATCGGAGACGTTGACGTCGACATCGACAACCGCCGGCGTCGGCTTAGTGTTCACCGTGCCGCTGACGGAGACTGGGGTTGATCCGAGCTTCAGAGCAAGCTCGCTGATCTGCATCAGGTCGGCATTCAGATCGTCGGCGATGTTGAACTCGGCTTCGATGGGATAACCCACCTGCACACCGTGAATCACGGCGTCGGTGAGCTTCAACGAGCCCTTCGCTCGGGCCTTGCCGCTGCTGGTGGAGAAGTCGGTCGAGCCCGTGATCACCGCGTCGGAATTCGCCAGCGCCTGCGCGTTCAGGAACTTCTGCGCTCCTGACAGTGATACCTCTTTGAACTTTACCGTTCCCGTGAAAGGAGTGTTGGCGAGCTGTACGCTGTTGATTGGGCCGCCCTTGCCGGAGAGCTCCAGGGTCTGGCTGCCTTTGCCCGGCAGATGCGCGGCTACATCCAGCGAGAACGGCTGATTGGGCGCGAAGTCTTTGAGGGTGAGATCGATGTGATCGTACACTGCTCGCGGTTCGCGTTTCTGATAGTCGGTTACCGCGATTTGGCCGTCTTTGATCGACAGCTTGGAGAGCTCAACTCCACTGGGTTGGGCAGCAGGTGCCGCCGGAGTAGCCGGGGCTTGGGCCGCCGGAGCCGAGGGTTTTGCCGGAGCAGCGGGTTTCTGGCCCAGGCTGCCGAAGTTCCAGACGCCGGCGGCATTGCGGATCAGCTCAATCTTTGGCTGCTGGAGAGTAAGGCTGCTGATTTCGATCTTCTTGGCAAGCAGCGGGAAGAGCTTTACGTGAACATCAAGTTGCTGCACCTGGGCAAAGGGAACGTTGCTGTGGAAGCTGGGGTCCTCACCGATGGTGACGTTGTCAACCTTCACAGCCAGCGGAATGACGCTCAGGCCCATGCTGCCCAGTTGTACGGGCCGGTTGAGCTGCTTTTGTAACTCGGCTTGAACCTGGCCGCGATACTGATTCACGTCGACGAGCATCGGCACAACGAAAACAATGCCGACTAACACCAGAATGACAATCACCGCCGCGATCAGAAGCTTACGCATAGCCACTCCTTTCGCCACATGGACAGGCTCGTTGAGGATTTGTCTGGCCCTAAGAAGGAACCAGTATGCCGCCCTTTCGTTGCACTTCAGCCAGATCTGGCCGCAGCCCAGGCGGATGGTTAAGAGAAGGAAAAGGA
The DNA here is from genome assembly GCA_963747055.1 of uncultured Acidobacteriaceae bacterium. Lineage (GTDB taxonomy): Bacteria > Acidobacteriota > Terriglobia > Terriglobales > Acidobacteriaceae > CAVVDY01. The sequence continues at coordinate 23,756 of CAVVDY010000013.1, forward strand.
ATCGGCACGCGCGCCGTTCAGCGCGGCGGGCGTACCCCACCATACGCTGAAATGGTTACACGTTCAGCGGTGATTGGGAAGGCCCAACTTGGCTTAATTCTTACGTGGATGCGGTGGAGTTCTCTTCCTCTTCGGCGTGAATGAGGCCGAACTTTTTCAGCTTGTAGCGCAAGGCGTCGCGGCTGATGTCGAGCAAGCGAGCAGCGTGCGTCTGGTTGCCATTGGCCTGGGTCATGGCCATCTCAACCAGTGCCCGCTCCACCTCTTCCAGTGAAGTACCACCATCAGGGATGGACAGCTTGGGCAGACTGCGGCCATTCGCCAGCGGCGTTTCCGCTGCCGGCGCGAAGATACCGGAAGTGCGCTCGAAGGCGGTTTGCGAACCATTCTGCTGGGCGACGGGAAACGGCAGGTACTCCGGGCTGAGGACTTCGCTTTCTTCCAGAATCATGGCGCGTTCGACCGCATTCTTGAGCTCGCGCACATTGCCTGGCCAGTCGTAGTTAAGCAGCAGTTTCCGGGTGTCGTCGCTAATGCCCCTTACCGACTTGCGGAACTTGCGGCTATAGCGGCCGATGAAGAATTCGACCAGCGGCAGGACGTCTTCTTTGCGCTCGCGCAGCGGGGGCAGGAAGATCGAAATGATAGCCAGGCGGTAGTAGAGATCCTGGCGGAACTGGTTGTCGCGAACCGCGCGCTCCAGGTCGCGGTTGGACGCCGCAATCACCCGGACATCGACCTGCATGTCGCGCACGCCGCCGACGCGGCGGATGACCTGGTCTTCCAGCACACGTAGCATTTTGGCCTGCAACAGCGGTGAGAGCTCGCCGATCTCGTCCAGGAACAGCGTGCCTCCGTCCGCCATCTCGAACAGGCCCTTCTTCATGGCCTTGGCGTCGGTAAAGGCGCCGCGCTCGTGGCCGAAGAGCTCGGCTTCCATCAGGGTCTCGGGAATTGCCGAACAGTTGATGGCAACGAAAGGCTTCTCCTGACGGCGGCTCTCGTAGTGAATGGCCTTGGCAATAAGATCTTTGCCGGTTCCGCTTTCGCCCTGGATGAGAATGGTGGTGGCTTCGCTGGTGGCAACCTTATTGACGAAACCCATCAGCTCCGTCATCTTCTGCGAGACGCCGACGACATTGTGATATCCGGTGCGGCGCCGGACCTCTCCTCGCAGCGACTCCACCTCGCTGCGCAAGCGCGTCGTTTCCAGCGCGTTCTTGACCGCAACCGAAAGCTCATCAAAATCCAGCGGCTTGCCCACGAAGTCGTAAGCACCCAGCTTGAGCGCTGTCTTGACGTCCTCAAGCTGCGGGTCGGCGGTGATCATGATGATGGCCCGCGCATCGTTGGACTTCTTTAACTGTTCAAGGATTTCGATACCACTGGCATCGGGCAGGCGGACATCGAGCAGTACGAGGTCGGGAGACTCATTGTGGGCCACGCGCAGCGCAGCCGAGCCGTTGTCGGCCTCCAGCACGTGGTAACCCCACTCTTCGCACTTCTGCCGGAGAGACCAACGAACCAGTTTTTCGTCGTCGACGATCAGGACTTTTTCAGAAGGCATTGCTTAGACATAGATTACTACGGCAGGAGAGGGTCACACTTGAATGCGCTATCCCACTTCCGGGGGAGATTGCTTCATGCCGGGCAGGTCAGCGAGCCGAAAGCGTGGGAGAAAAATACCGCCCCATCCCGGCGATGTAGAGGATCAAACCTACCGGCAGCGCGAACAACAGAGCATCGATGCGGTCGAGCATGCCTCCATGACCGGGCAGAAGGCTGCCGGAGTCTTTCACGCCGGCGCCTCGCTTCATGGCGGACTCCACCAGATCGCCAAGCTGGGCGGCAACGTTGACGCAGATAGCGAATAGGACCACGAACCAGAAGGGCGGATGCCTGAACTGTAGACCTGCCAACGTCGCAGTTCCCCGGACGAGATGCACGCTCTGCAACGCGTGAACAATTGGGTCCAAGTAATGAAACAGCAGCAGTCCCAGCAATACAGCGCCCAGTACCGATCCGGCGGAACCTTCCCATGTCTTCCCCGGGCTGACGCGTGGCGCCAGCTTGTGTTTGCCCACGGCCCGGCCGACGTAGTAGGCCGCGATATCTCCGCACCAAACCAGCAGCATGAGGAACAACAGATACAGTGGCCCGTTGGGCATCGGTTGCATGATCACGAGAACTCCCAGAGTGAACCCCACATATGGCAAGAGGAGATACGAGATGGCCGCGCTGGGCATGGCCTGCGAGAGAGGATCGCGGCCCAAGCCGAGCAACAGAAAGACCAGCGGCGCCAGCAAGGTGATGATAGGCAGCCCCCAAAAGAAGAGCATCCCAATCATTCCACCCAGAGCCATATTGTCGGTGAAGGCCGAAAGCGCATGAGCCATCAGCTGGAACACCGCGAACGACAGCAGCAGGAAGAAGTAGCTGGCCACTACCATCGGTCGAAAGCCCTGCGCTTGCGCAATTCCCAGGTATTCATGTGCCGATAGCATCGCCACGCCGAACACGATCAGGGTGAAGAGCCACAGCGGCGCCTTGAACAGCGCGACGATAACCAAGGGAATGAGGATGACTGCGGTGATGACCCGCTTCACGGGAGCTGTCCGTGGTCGTCGACCAGCCCGCCGAAGCGCCGCTCCCGCTTTTGGAAGGCCTCGATGGCTTCCAGCAGGTGATGGCCACGGAAGTCGGGCCAGAGGGTCTCGGTGACGTAGATTTCCGCATATGCGGCTTGCCACAGCAGGAAGTTGCTAAGCCGCATTTCGCCGCTGGTGCGGATGAGGAGGTCGAGCTCCGGCAAGCCATGCGTATAGAGGTGACGCGAAATGTTCCGCTCATCCACCCGGAGGTGATCGATGCCGCCATTGCGCGACGCCTCGTGTAGCAGGGAGTTGAACGAATCGACCAGTTCCATGCGCGAGCTGTAATTCAGCGCCAGCGTCAGCACCATGCCGGTGTTCTTTTCGGTAGCTTCGCGCGCCCAGGACATGCGCTCCTGCACTTCCTGCGGCAGCTCGTGCTGCCGGCCGATGTATTGCAGGCGGATGTTGTTCTCCATCATGGTCGGCAGCTCCATTTTCAGGTAGCGCCGCAGCAGGTTCATCAGGTATGTCACTTCCGACTTGGGCCGCTTCCAGTTTTCCGCCGAGAAGGAGTAGAGCGTGAGGGCAGGAATGTCAATGCGCGCGGCAGTCTCAATGGTCGAGCGCACGGCGGCCACACCTGACCTGTGCCCCGCGACGCGCGGCATATGACGGCGCCTGGCCCAGCGGCCGTTTCCGTCCATGATGATGGCTACGTGGTGGGGCAACCGCTCCGGATCGAGGCGGGAGAAAATCTCGGCCTCTTTGCGGTTCAGCCCGGCCGGCACTAGAGCGCGCAAGGCTTACCTCTAAACTACTGAAGCTAGCATAGGCCGCTGCTCGACCGCAATGAAAGTGGGAAGCTTCGCCAAAGTCCAGTCCCGCAGCCGGAATTCAACACCGTGCTGGCGTCCTCGACGATAGTATGGAAAGAATGTCCATTGCAGCTTTACTCGACAAGTTTCGCAGCCATGCGACGGCCGACCCCGCTCGTACGGAGACGGTCCGCAAGATTGTGGCCCATCTGGATGCGATTGAGCCACATCGCGCCAAGTACATTGCCGCCTATGCCTACGTCCTGAGCCGGGTGGCGCGCGCCGACATGAATATCAGCGAGGCCGAGACCAGAAAGATGGAGCAACTGGTCGTCGGCCTCAGCGGGCTTCCGGAAGAGGAGGCGATTCTGGTGGTGCAGATCGCCAAGAGCCAAGCGACCCTGTTCGGCGGGACCGAAAACTTTCTGGTCACCGAGGAATTTAACAAGCTGGCAACCTACGAGGAAAAGCTCGCGCTGTTGAATTGCCTGTTTGCCGTGGCGGCGGCCGACGAATCGATCTCCGGTGTGGAAGATCGCGAGATTCGCCTGATCGCAGATGAGTTGCAACTAACCCATGCGGACTTCATCAACGCCCGGCTGGCCTACCGCAAGTACCTTGACATTCTGAAGGACAGCGGCTGAGGGTCGTCGAGGAGGCCGATGTTCGGAGTCAATGCGCAGCCCTGCGAAGGCCCGACACGCAACCAATTATTCACATCCTAGGCCTAGAGTCGGTTGACCGGTTGGGACCCTCAGCGTCTCTCAATCACAATCCATTCCTATTTCGTGGAGATCAAATGAATATCAACACTTACCTGGCATTCAATGGAAACTGTGGGGAAGCCTTCAAGTTTTACGAAAAATGTCTTGGCGGCAAGGCTGAGATGATGAAGTACGGTGACTCGCCGATGGCGGAGCAGGCCTCGCCCGAGACGCGCGACCGGATCATGCACGCCAAGATTCAGGTTGGCGATCAGGTGCTGATGGGCGCCGACGCTCCTCCCAACATGTTCAGCGGCAACGAAGGATTTTCGGTTGCCCTCACCGTCAAAGACCCGGCGGAAGCGGAGCGCATTTTTAACGCGCTCTCCGAGGGCGGCAAAGTGCGCATGCCGCTGGGCAAGACGTTCTGGTCGGCGGCCTTCGGCGTGTTCATCGATCGCTTTGGGATTCCGTGGATGGTCAACTGCGAGCAACCGGCGCAGTAGCAATGGTTCACCGCAGAAACAGAAATGCCGAGGCACGTGGCCTCGGCATTTCTTGCGTTTCTAGGCGACGCGCCGGGGATGGGAGACCATGTCCCGCACCTGCCCGACAATGCTGGAGAGCTGCATCGCGTTGAGTTGCGAAGTGAATTCGGCCAACTCGGACAGGAAGGTATCGGAGAGCAAATCCCGGATCTCATCCTCGCGCGACGGTCCACACAGGCGCAGCAAGTCGTACACGCTGACCTCCAGCGCCAGGGCCAGCCGCTCCAGCGAAGACAGCGTGGGCGTGGCCTTTTCGTTCTCGATCTTGGAGACGTAGGTACGAGGCACGCCCATGCGTAGTGCCAGTTGCCGCTGGCTCATGCCGTGCCGCTGGCGGAGCATTCGGATCGCCATGGCTACCTGTACTTCGGAGCGGCCCCTTGATTCGGCTTCAGCCGTCTCGATGGGAGGAGCGAAGATCGGTTCGGGTTCGTCTTCGTCCAATGACGTCCGGCAACGACGGCAAAGATTGTTGATGGTTTTGAACTGGACGAGATGGCAATGGTCGCATCTCACCACTTCCCGGTTTTCTACGGGTGCGAGAGTCGTGGCCATTCAGGTTTGGGAGTGCCAGAGCGGGCACCGGTTCGAACCACAAAACATACTTGACAGTTTGGCGAATCGAACTTAGGCGTACTTTGCGCTATTGCTCTGCTGGAGTCAAGAGCATTACGCGGCGAAAATCGAGAAAGCCTGTGTAAAACCTGGCGTTTTTACACGGCGCTCGCGGAAGAACGCGAATTTTACTGGAGAAAACACCAATGACGCGCGAGGATGCGTGGTATTTACTAACTGTATTCGGGACGCCGTTTTGTCTAAAGGACTTGCTTGTTTTTCAATCGGCAAGATGTGCCAGAAACGATGCATCCCACGTTCGATAGCACAAATCAGCTGTGATAGCCACGACTTGACCTTGCACATCGTGCTGTCGGATGGGGTCGCTACTGTCAGGCAGACCTTCGAGTGGGGGATAATGAGTGCTATCGCCTGGTTAGAACAACAATCCGCAACCACTGCATCCGTGACCAGTGTCATACACCTCCGCTGCCATTGATCGTGTAAGCGCTGTTAACGCCAATCAACAGGGGAGTGGTTTGCAGAGCAGCCCCTTCAGCCGAGCTGCCCCTGCCGTGATTGGGCAATTTCTGTGGTTCACAGGCCCGGCAATGGAGAGTGATTAATACGGCCCGACCCTCTCACTGGCCATTCGGCGAGAAGGAATAAAGGTAACCGTAGCAGCAGCCAAACGGGTCTGTGGAGGTGCCCATGTAAAGTACGCCGTTGGCCACCACCGGCCATCCTTCGGCATCGCCCTCAAGCGAGTAGCTCCACAGCAGCGCACCGGTATCAGCATTCAGCGCATTAAGGTAGTGGTCGGTGGTGGCGTACACCACACCATTGGCTACTGCGGCCGAGGTCGAGAATAGGGTGCTGTCCTGTGTCTTGTACTTCCAAGTAAGTGTTCCGGTGGTCGCGTTCAGCGCGTAAACGTAGCCGTCTGTTGAGGTGGCGTAGACCACGCCGCGGGCGACCGCGGGTGATAGAGTGCCGCCTGCTGGATATGCCCAAATGGGCGCTCCCGTGCTGGCGTTAAGAGCGTAGACCTGGTCCGAGCCGACATAGACTTTGCCGTTGGCCACTGACGCGGAAAACGAAGGATACTGTGTTGCAAAGCTCCAGAGGAATGCGCCTGTCGCTGCATCGAGAGCGTATAGCTTGCGGTCCTGGCTGCCGAAGTAGACTACGCCGTTGGCCACTGCGGGCCAATAGTCCACTCCGCCGCCCGTTGTATATTTCCAGATGAGCGCGCCCGTCGCGGCATTCAGAGCATAGATATTAGAGTCACTGGAGCCGACATAGACGACGCCGTTAGCGACTGCGGGCGTGGATTCAACAAAGTTTGCCGTCTCATATTTCCAGAGGAGCGTTCCCGTCTTCGCATCAAATGCGTAGACGTTATGGTCGCTCGATCCCGCGTACACAGCGCCCTTCGCCACGGCGGGCGGCGAGAATCCCTGCTGGTTCTGTCCCGCAATCGACCAAATAACCGCCCCTGTATTGGCATTGATAGCCAAAAGGGAGTAGCTGAAGAGAGGATCCCCCTGGCCTACACTCGTGTACAGGAGACCATCGGCTACGACGCCCGTAGAATATCCGCCATGGGAGATTTTGGCTTGCCATTTGACGTTGAGGCTGCCAACTGTGTTGGTGTTCAGGATGGACTCATACGGATTGCAGCCGGCGTGGGCGTCGTCGTACTGGAACTGAGGCCAGTTCACGAAAAGACTCGCCTTCGGAATGATCGACGGGCCGCACGGGACTTGTCCACTCGACGGCTGCACGGTGACAAGTAATGCGATCAGCAGCATGAGACTCAGATATACGGTGTTTTTGATCTTCACGGTGACCTCCCCTAATACGGCTGTTTGTGCATGCCGCAGGCAAGTATGGCGAGGAGAATCTCGTGCGACAAGTCAAATTGCGGTCGGCTGTCCGAAGAGTTGATGATTGCGACAAAAGCCGTGTTCACTGAACAAGGACCCGGGGACAAGGCACGGCAAGCCAACTCGCATACTGGTGACCCCGCACATTTCCAAATGATGGACGTGAGAGTCGAACAACTCAAAAAGTGAACGATTCGTCTCTTAACTGTCGATAAATCGCCATTACGCTCAAAATCCCCCCACTCGGATACGAGTCTGTGTCCGACAAATGGAGCCTTGCTAAGACCGTCCGTAAGGTCGAGTTCAAGCTGTTACAAATCAGCACAAAAGCATCCCTGCCCATGTCCGCAAGAAATTGCGCTCAAACGAAGCCGAGCCAAACTCAGCAATGGAGATTACTAAAATTGCCTCTGTACGACAATGTGGGCATGGTTGGTTCGGCGACCCTTCAGACTTTCCCCGTCCGATGACCTGTGTAAGGGGGATGTCAGGCCAAAGGAGCACAACTTCCCGGATTCCCGACCAACCAGACGTGATGGCTGGATCAGCCGGCTGTCAGGGTATGATCACCAGGCGACGCCCTGGGTGGTCGCGCTGCCAAGCGCTCTCGATATCCGCAAGCGGTACCCTTTCCGTGTCTATCTGGAGGTCTCCTTTTGCGGCGTACGCCATCACTTGCTGAAAGGCTTCGACCAAAACGTCGCGAGGTGGAATCCCCGCAGTACCCAGAATTGTTAGTGCCGTACTACGCAGCACGGCAGCTGGGAGCGTGATGGTCGGCGCAGCGCTCTCCCCAACCTGAACAAAGCGGGTCTCGGATTGGATAGCCGCAAATTCTCTTCGTGTTATCGCCGCCAGAAACGCCTCCGCAGGACCTCCCCAAACGTAATCGATCACGACTTGGAACCCGGACTGTCCAGCTTCCCGCAGAAATGCCTCGCTCAGTTCAGCCGCAGGTAGAGCGAGGGAAATAGTCGCGTCGGCACCAAGATCGCTGAGCGCGTGCAGTGCCTGTTGATTTCGCCCGGCAGCAACGACCCGAGCGGCCCCAAGAAGCCGCGCGATCCTTACCGCTAACCTGCCGGTCACGCCCGTCGCCCCAAGGATGAGGACGTTTTCACCACGCACCAACTTGGCACGGTAGGCCAGTGAAAGCCAGGCTGAGACACCCGGGTTGGGCAAAGCGGCGGCAATTTCATCATTCACGTTTTCCGGGATTGGAAAGGTGAATGCGCGCGGCACAACCGTACGCTGTGCCATCGCACCGTGCGGTGGGCGAGGCCCACCGAAGAAGACCCGTTGCCCATCGTCTAGATGCCCGACTCCATCCGAGCCGCAGACGCGAGGTAATTCGCCGCGGCTTGCATAATGCGATCCGCTGGCCAGTTGCTTGTCAATCGGCTTCAGCGATGCGGCGTGAACATGTACGATCACGTCACCGTCTTTGTCACCAATGACCGGCTCTGGGAATTCTTCAAATCGAGGCACGGTGCCGATCGTGTGCAGGACGGCTGCAAGCATGCGAGTCTCCCCTTTTTATGCAATAGATTTATGCCACAGATTCTACCGCCGGCAGATATGCCACCCAGCACTTGACGTAGGAGGGTTATTGGAAAGTCAATCGTTAAAAGCAGCGTTATCGTAACCTATCGCTCACCTTCGCCCGATCGTCACATATGACCCGCATGACCAGCTCATATGCGTGCCGGGGGATGCGGATGGTGGGGTAGCTCGCACGCTTGCGCGGAGATTCGGGACTTGGCAGAGAATCGTGCCCGGTTCAGACTCGAACAACCTCACGACCCTACGGGCCGATAGGCCGGTCAGCGCGACACCTGCAAGCCACCCTATAGGACATTTCAGCTCCACGCGATATAAATAATTGAAAACAATGACGCGAAATGATGCCTGGTGCTTACTAACGGAGTTCACTCGGGCATTTTATTAAGACGACTTACTGATTCTTCAATCGCATCGAAACCGCGGAATACACCAATCTTACAATCGGTGCCACAAAATCAATTGCGTAAGTACTGGACGGTGAGGCGACAAAGGATGCGCTCATACATGTGGCAGTGGATGCGGATACTTCTATTGCTCGTTACTCTTGGGCTTCTCCTCGACGTTGAACCTGCAGATTATTGCCGTTGCATTCTTTGAGCAGTCCCACAACGCCATGCGGCGCTTGGTCGTTTCCGCAGGCCAAGGGTTTTTCGAGAATCTCACGATGAACGTTTTGGAGTGAGCCAGGGCATAATTGAATGCCTCCTGATAGCGTTCATCCTCAGAAAGGTCTGGGTTGTGAGACATCAAGTGAATGAATGCGCCGTTCCATTCCAAGTCCGAATCATCGCAAATCAGCAAGTGCGATTCATCAGAATAAGTAGTGCAGGTTTTTTGTTCACCGGCGTCCCACGCATGGAAATAAGTGTTCTCGCGCGCCGCAGTGCCGGCACTGTTAGCTCCCGCTTTCTTGCCGAGTGACTGCTGCCCAAGAAGCGCGACAGGGACCAAAAAGGCAACCAACAATGTGATGTGAACCTTGTTCTTCAAGGTCATCCCTTTCTGGCTGACCGGAATGTCTGAGTTTCCCATTCACCTAGGTCCCTCGGCGCATTTGAGCGGATAGGGTTGTCCCAATCGTCCCACCCGGTATGCTGTGTGTAAACGTCATCAGCGGCGGCCTCCGGGGTGCTGTACGACCCAAGCAACTCCCTATTCCCGTCACAATCAATAAACAGACCCCACCTGTTGGAGTTGTCGGGAAGAATCCAAAACGTCCCAACATCTGTTCGCTTGTGAAATGCTCGGGTTTGCATTGTGAGGATCCCTCAGGGTGACGTGACCGGCGAATTTTGTACCAGGGGAAATGTTAGAGAAACTGGTACAAAAGGAGCTAGAGCATGGCACGGAAGAAGCACAGTGCAGAACAGATCGTTGCGATCCTGCGACAGATCGAAGTCGAGTTAGCCAACCACAAGAACATCGGCCAGGCCTGCAAAGAGGCCGGGATCAATCAACAAACTTACTACCGCTGGCGCAAAGAATTCGGCGGACTGAAGCTGGAACAGGCTCGACGGCTGAAGGAGTTGGAGAAAGAGAACAGCCGTTTGCGCAGACTGGTGACTGAACTGTCGCTGGAGAAGCAAGTCTTGAAGGACGTGGCGGAGGGAAACTTCTAAGCCCTGGACGGCGACGTTGCGCGGTACAGCATGCTCGCGAGCAACATCGGTTGTCGGAGCGGCGTGCGTGCCGGCTGTTGGGGCAATGGCGAGGGACGCAGCGTTACATCGTGACCCAGCGGAACGATGAAGATGAACTCACGCGAGCCATCCTGCAACTGGCCAGTGAGTACGGGCGATACGGCTATCGGCGGATCACGGCTTTGCTGCGCGAGCTAGGCTGGGAGGTAGGCAAGGACCGGGTGCAGCGGATCTGGCGCCGGGAAGGCCTCAAAGTACCACAGAAGCAGCGGCCGCGAGGGCGGCTGTGGCTGAACGATGGCAGCTGTGTACGGCTACGACCGGAGCATGAGAATCACGTCTGGAGCTACGATTTTGTGCGCGCCAGCACGCACGATGGCAGGATGTTGCGGCTCTTGACCCTGATTGACGAGTACACCAGGAAATGTCTCGCCATCCGGGTGGCACGGCGGCTGAACAGCTATGACCTGATCGAAACCTTGGCCGACCTGATGCTGGTGCATGGTATTCCGGAACACCTACGGTCGGACAACGGGCCCGAGTTTATTGCCAAAAGACTGCGGCAGTGGCTGTCGGCGGTGGGAGCGAAGACGCTGTACATCGAGCCAGGCAGTCCGTGGGAGAACGGGTACTGCGAGAGCTTCAACGGCAAGCTGCAAGATGAATGCTTGAAGGGCGAGATCTTCTATTCGCTGAAGGAGGCCCAGGTGGTGATCGAACAATGGAGAGTGCACTACAACACGGTACGGCCGCATTCGTCGCTGGGCTACAGACCACCAGCGCCGCCAGCCATCTTGCTGAAGGAAACGGGGCATGGAGATATGGAAAACGCTGCGCGTTTCCCACATCTCCACACCCCCGACGACGACTACGGACTACTGTCTAAAAAGGCGTTACACTAACATTCCACTTGGTACAAAAGATCGGTCAGGTCACTTGGGCTTTGCTCCAGGGACGGTTCATATGCCATATGTCAAGCTAAACATCGTTAGCACAGAACTGGCATAAAAAGCTATGACGTTGTATAAGTAATTGAAAACAATGACGCGAAATGATGGTTGGTGCTTACTAACGGAGTTCACTCTCTCAGAAAGTCTTCGCAAACATGCGCTTTCTGTGGAAGCGTGCCTGCGCGCTTATGCCCGCAAATTTGGGGAGGACGAAGAGCTGTGGGGAGTCGTGGGCCTGATCCACGACTTTGATTATGAGAAGTACCCCAGCGCCGAGGAGCACCCCTACAAGGGCAACGCCATCCTGGCAGAGCGCGGCTGGCCGGAGGAAATCCGGCGCGCCGTCATGTCGCATGCGGACTATACCGGCGTCAGCCGTGATTCGAAGCTGGAGAAGACGCTCTTTGCCTGCGACGAGCTTGCCGGCTTCATCACCGCCACGGCGCTGGTCAAGCCTAACAAGTCGCTGGCTGAGGTGGACGCCAGATCGGTGCGGAAGCGGATGAAGGACAAAGCCTTCGCCCGCTCGGTCAGCCGCGACGACATCATCAACGGCGCGGTTGCCCTGGGCGTCGATCTGGACGAGCACATCACGTTCTGTGTCGAAGCGATGAGGAGTGTCGCGTCGGAGCTGGGGCTGGCGGGCGCGAACGCCGCAAGTCCGCAGGCAGGCTAAGAACTAGCCGCACACGGCCGTCGCCGAGCCATATTCTGCAAGAATTCGTTACTGACCCTGCATTAGAATGAGTGCACATGGTGCTTGTGCGCGCACTTGAAAGGAACTGGATTGCTGCAGAAATTAGGCCACATTCCCCAGGTTTCGGTGCTCTCCGTCATCGACATCCTCATTGTGGCGTTTCTGATCTATGAGTTTCTGAAGCTCATCAAAGGCACCCGCGCCGTTCCAATGCTGAGCGGCGTCGTCATCCTGGCTATCGCCTTCTACATTGCCCACGTCGAGCCGCTGCGGACGGTTGACTGGCTGCTGAGCACGCTGCTTCCCTACGCCATTTTTGCCCTGATCGTCGTCTTCGGTTCGGAGATCCGTCATGTGCTCGCCCGGCTAGGACGCCGTATGTCGGCCGGCCGGCTGGGCGCTGGCTCGGGGGATGACAGCTATGACGACATTGTTCTGGCAGCGAAGCAGTTTTCAGAGAACCAGACCGGCGCGCTGATCGTCATCGAGCGCGAGATTGGGTTGCGCACCTACATTGAAAGCGGCGTGGCGCTGGATGCCAATCTTAGCTTCGACCTGCTGATCACCATCTTTCGCCCTAGCGCCCCTTTGCATGACGGCGCAGTGATCGTGCAGAAGGACCGCATCGCGGCCGCGGCCTGCTTCCTGCCGCTTTCGATGAATCCGGTGCTCTCCACGCAGTTGGGTACCAGACACCGCGCCGCCATCGGCATCACCGAGGAGTCCGACGCCATCTCCGTCGTGGTTTCGGAAGAAACCGGCTCCATCAGTCTTGCTGTGGGCGGTGCCATCGAGCGGAACATCGATTCCGAACAACTGCGAGAGCGCCTCAGCCAGCTTTTGAGCCGCTACGTGCCGCAGGTGGCGCTGCCCACGCCCATCGCCGACGCCGCCATGGGAAACGAAGACCAGGATTTTGGGCCGTTCGTTTCTGACAAGGACCTTCGGAAGGGGACGGAACGCTAGCCATGCGTGACTTTCTACGCAAGTACGTTTTCAACAACCTCTGGCTCAAGATGGTTGCGCTGTTTCTGGCTTTTTTGTTGTGGTGGGGCGTCAGTCACGATCCCACGGTAGAAGCGGTTATCACCGCTCCCCTGGAATTTCATAATGCTCCGCAGAGCCTGGACATGACGGTTGAAGGTGCTACCCAGGTGCAGGTGCGGGTACGCGGGCCGGAAACCACGGTGCGCCGCTTAAGTCCGGCAGACGTGCAGGCCACGGTCGATCTCTCCGGCGCCAGCGCGGGCGAGCGCACCTTCGATTTGACCGGCAAACAAGTGCATCTTCCGGATGGAGTTGAGGTAGTGCAGATTGAGCCATCGCAGGTGCGAATCAACTTCGACCATAGTGAGACGCGTACGGTTGTGGTTCGGCCACGCGTCATTGGCTCCCTGGTCACCGGATATCACGTCGTAGACGTGAAGGCCAGTCCGTCGGAGATCAACATCGTCGGTCCCGAGCACCGCGTGAACGAGGTCGACGACGCGATCACCGATCCGGTGGACGCAACCGGTGTAGTGGGATCGGCGACGTTCACGACTCACGCTTACGTGACCGATCCGCTGGTACGGGTGCAAAAGCCGGAGCCCATCCACGTTACTGTAACTACCGCCAGGAGTTCCCAAGGAGAGAGTTCCCGTTGAGTGGCGCTGCACCGCAATCCCCTATGCGACAGCTATTCGGAACCGACGGAATCAGAGGCGTTGCCGGCGAGTACCCGCTGGATCGGCGAACCGTCTACGCGATTGGAAAAGCGCTGGGCCAGCGTTTGGCTGAGCGCAGTGCGGGCGCGACTGTGGTCATCGGCCAGGACACGCGCGAATCCAGCGCATGGATCAGCGCTGTGTTAGCCGCGGGGCTCAGCAGCTCAAAAGTAAAGGTGGTCAGCGCCGGCGTGATCACTACGCCGGGCATCGCGTACCTGGCGCGAGCCAACGGCATGGCTGCGGGAATCGTCATTTCCGCTTCGCACAATCCCTGGCGCGACAATGGCATCAAGGTCTTCGGGGCCGATGGCTACAAGCTCTCGGACGAACTGGAGCACGCCATCGAGGCGGACATCTTCGCCCACTTGGAGCAGCTTGCCGCCGGCGCCGAGCATGCCGGCGAGAGCTTCGAGATGCTTCCGGGCGAGGCCTCGCTTCGCCGCCAGTACGCCGACTGGTTGGCCGAGATGTTGGGCGCTACGGATTTCAGCAAACTGCGGGTGCTGGTGGACTGCGCCAATGGTGCGGCTACGGCCATCGCTCCGCTGGTGTTTGAGGACTGCGGGATCACCGCCGACTTTTTGCACGTCGAGCCCACAGGCCGCAACATCAATGCCGGCTGTGGCGCGTTACATCCCGAGCACGTTGCCGAAGCCGTGGCCGCCTCGAACGGCAAGTACGACGTCGGCATTACCTTTGATGGCGACTCCGACCGCGCCATGTTTTCCGACGCCCAGGGACGCGTGGTGAACGGTGACGGCGTGATGCTGCTGGCCGCGCGCGACATGCAGGCGCATGTCCGACTGCACAACAACACCGTTGTGGCCACCACCATGTCGAACATGGGACTGGAAGCCGCGCTCAAGCGCAGCGGCATCCTGATGCTGCGCGCACCCGTAGGCGACAAATACGTGCTGGAGCAGATGCTCAAGACCGGGGCGACGCTGGGCGGCGAGCAGTCAGGGCACATCCTCTTCCGCGACATGGACACGACTACGGGCGATGGCATTCTCACCGGCCTGCGTGTGCTGGAAGTAATGGCGCGCACGGGCAAGTCGCTGGCTGAGCTGGTCGCCGACATGAAGGTCTTCCCGCAGGAGATCAAGAACGTCCACGTGCGCGAGAAGACGCCGCTCGATCAACTGCCGGACGTACAGAAAGCCATCGCCGCCGCAGAAGCCGAACTCAATGGCAACGGTCGAGTGGTTGTGCGCTACTCAGGGACGGAGAAACTGGCGCGGGTGATGATCGAAGCCGAGTCGGAAGAGGCGCTGCGCCGGCATACGGATGCGATTGCAGAGGCGATCCAGGGGGCAATTGGGGAGTAGGACGACTCACCCTGCGTGCTCAACTGTCCCCGCGCATTGATACACTACTCCTGATGGCACAGGTGAACGAAAAGCAGCAGGTTCATGAACTAGTCGAGCGTCTGGCCCCGAGCCAGATCTCCGCCCTTGTTCATCTGCTGGAAGTAATGGTCGATCCCGTGGCCCACAGTCTCGCCAATGCACCCGTCGACGACGAACCGCTCACCCAGGAAGAAATTCGTGAGATTGCTGCCGCCCGTGCCTCACTTGATCGCGGTGAGGGTATCCCTAACGAAGAAGTTCTGGCGGAGTTCGGACTCTCACCCGAGGATTTCGCACGCATGGGCCGCACTCCTCTCGACCCCGAGAAGCCACACGGTTAGGCATGGGCAAGAAAGTAATCTGGGGCGAGCAGGCCCGGCTGCAGCTTCGCGCCATCGATAAGACAACCGCCATGCGAATTCTCCACGGACTGGCCGTGTACCTGGAAACCGGTGAAGGCGACGTAAAGCGCTTGCAGAATATAGAGCCGCCTGAGTTTCGGCTCCGAGTTGGTGACTACCGTGTGCGCTTCCAAATCCAGGGAGACGCAGTTCGCATAACGGCCGTAAAACACCGTCGCGAAAGCTATCGCTGAGCCACATCCTAAAAACCGCGGATGTGTGCGGATTGTAGGCGGGAAGGTCTAACGAGGTCCCGCCGAATTCACGGCCAATTCTTATACGCTTCGGTATACTCTTCGCAATACCGAACTAGGCTTTCGGCTATCTTGTTACTCAAGCGCTCGGCGGAGTAGCTCTCCCCAAGCCGCGGAACAAACCAGACAAACGCTACCCCATCGATCCTCGGTTCGCAGGACCAGTCCTCTCTAGCAATACGCGACCGCTCATCAAGGAAGGTTCCAGTCGGCGACGGGGAATGCCGATCGAATATTACTTCATACACCCTTTCCCTCTTTTGGTTCTGGCGAAATCTAAATATCGCCGCGACATATCCTAGCTGGAGGAAGTCATCACCATAGAGCGAGCCCCACTCGAACGAGTATCCGTCGGTCGACTTGCCACGGGTGAGTTCTCTCGTTAGGCTTTTCAAAACGTCCCACTGAGCGTCAGAGTCTTGCTCTACAATGCGAGCGAGCTCCTTCTCAGCTTCTCGATCCTTCATAAATTGGTTGAAATCATCTGACATGATCCACTTCGCCTTACATTTCGCTATTCCAGCTTGAATTTAGCATGAGATGACTTTTGGTTCAATGTTCGACTTCACCGTGACTATTACTCCAAATCTCTCCAATTCTTCCCCACCCCCACATCCACCTTCAGTGGCACCTTGAGCGCGTGAACATTTTCCATCTGGTCGGCAACGAGCTTCTTCATCGTCTCGATCTCGTCTTCCGGAACCTCGAACACCAACTCGTCATGCACCTGCAGCAGCATGTTCGACTTCAGCTTGCGCTCGCGCAGCTCGGCGTCGATGCGGATCATGGCCAGCTTGATCAGGTCAGCGGCGGTGCCCTGTAGCGGAGTGTTGATCGCCGTGCGCTCGGCTGCGGCCCGGGCGTTGTAGTTCTTGCTGTGGATGTCGGGCATGGGCCGCACGCGCCCGAAGAGCGTCACAACCTTCATGTCGCGGCGCGCTTCATCGAGCGTGCGGTCGATGAACTCGCGCACTCCGCTGTACTTCTCGAAGTAGGCATCGATGAATAGCTTGGCCTCTTTGGTGTCGATGCCGATCTGCTGCGAAAGCCCAAACGCCGATAGCCCGTAAACGATTCCGAAGTTCACCGCCTTGGCGCGGCGGCGGTGCTCGGCGTTGACCTCGCTACGCGGCACGCCAAAGACCTGCGACGCGGTAAGTGCGTGAATGTCCTCCCCGGTGCGATAGGCCGCGACCAGCAGCTTGTCTTCCGAGAAGTGTGCCAGCAGCCGCAGCTCGATCTGCGAATAATCGGCCTTGAGCAGAACGTGTCCCGGCTCGGCGATGAAGGCGGCGCGAATTTCGCGGCCCAGCTCGGTGCGAATGGGAATGTTCTGCAGGTTGGGATTCACCGACGACAGGCGGCCCGTCGCCGATCCCGCCATGTTGAACGTCGTATGCAGCCGCCGCGTGGCCGGATTCAGCAGCGCGGGAAGCGAATCAACGTAGGTCGACTTGAGCTTCGAGAGCTGGCGATAGTCGAGCACAAGCTTGGGAACTGCGTGCTGTTCGGCGAGGCCCTCGAGCACGTCCACCGCCGTCGACATCGTCTTGCCCTTGCCGTACTTGATGGGCTTGGGCAGGTTCAGCTTGTTGAACAGCACGTCGGCTAGCTGCTTGGGCGAGTTGATGTTGAACTCCGTGCCCGCCTTCTCGTAGATGTCGCGTGCCACGGTGGCGCACTCACGGTCGAGCCGCTTCGACATCTCGGCCAGCACATCGCAATCAATCTTGATGCCCGCCTCTTCCATGCGCGCCAGCACTGCGACCATGGGAAGGTCAATCTCGTCGTAAACCTTTGTCAGCCCGGCGGCCTCGACCTGCTCGCGCAGCTTGTCAGTCAGTCGCAAGGTGATGTCGGCAGCCTCAGCGACCGAACCCGCGAGCTTCAGGTTGAAGCGCCGCAGAGCAATCTCGCGCAGGCCGTACGTGGAATACGTGGGATCGAGCAAATAGCTGTACAGCAGTGGATCGTGTTGCACACCGGCCAGCGTGACGCCGTGCTCAGCCAGAGCGTGCATGGCCGACTTCGCATCGTGTATGGTCTTGGGAATCGAGTCATCTTCCAATGCGCGCCGCAATGCCTGACCAGCATCGGAGTCGTCGAGCGTGAGCGACTGCGCGGTGTTCGGCTCGGCGGAAATCGCAACCCTCAGCTTCGCCGGCGCGCTTGCCGCTTGCGGTTCGTCGCCAAAAGAAAGCTGGGCACTGGAAGGCCCGGCTTCTTCCTCTACTTCATCGGAAGGCTGCGCCTGCTCTGCTTCGCTCGACTCAATCGCAACCGCCAGCGGCGCGCCGGCCTTCTTCTTCAGCGCACGCAGTACCGCTTCGACATCCTTCGCGCTCTTGGCCTCGCGATAATCCGTTTCGCCCAGCTCGACACTTTCCGTTAGGAAGTCCTGCACCAGGGTGGTGAATTCCAGTTCGGTGAACAGCGCGCGTGCGGCTGCGGGATCGGGTTCCTGCGCCCGCATGGTCTCTGGCTCGAACTCGACCGGAACGTTGGTATCGATCGTGACAAGCTTCTTGGACACTAGGATGACATCGCGATTCATCTGAAGCGATTCCCGATACGTCTTACGTTCGACCTCGTCGGCACGTTTCAAGAGGTTCTCTAGCGTGCCAAAGCGCTGAATCAGCTCGACTGAGCCCTTGTCGCCGATCCCTGGCGCACCCTGGATGCTATCGACGGAATCGCCGCGCAGTGCCATAACGTCGACCACGTGCTCGGGTGGCACGCCGAGTATCTCTTCCACTTTCGCCGCGTCGATAATCAGGTTGTCCTTGGGCGGATTCAACATGCAAACGCGCTCGTTTACAAGCTGCATCATGTCCTTGTCGCTGGAGACCACGAACACCGAGTAGCCTTCGTTCGCGGCTTTATGCGCCAGCGTGCCGATTACGTCGTCGGCTTCAAAGCCCGGCGCTTCAAGAATCGGGATTCGGTACACCTCTAGCGCTCGCCTGATATAAGGGATCTGCTGTGCCAAGTCGGCTTCCATCTCGGCGCGCTTCTCCTTGTATCCGAGACGTGGGAGCTCGACAACAGCCTGCGTTTTGGCATCAATCTTGCGAGGCTTTGGCATGCTGGCAGCTAGCGAATCGCGAAACGTCGGAACTCCGACATCGAACGCAGCAGCCAGATATTGCGGCCCGAAGTCCGCGCGCAGCTTGCGCAGCATGTTGACGAAGACAAACGTCGCGCTGGTCGGGATGCCGGTCTTGGTCGACATCGGCCTCTGCGCCTGCATGGCGTGATAGGCGCGGAAGATGAACGACATCGCGTCGATCAGGTAGATACGGCCCCTCGAACCTTGCGGCTCAGGCGGAACGACGACATTCGTTTTCGCGGGTGAGACCGCAGCGCTTACCGGCCTGGCGGCGCTGGAAACGGTCGCGGATTTCGAAGTTTTGCGTACTGAAGGCAAGACTCAATCTTATCTCGCCTGCAATCGAGCAGTCAGCCCCGGGCCAACCCGCAAAAATCGAACCACGGATTGACACGGATCTTCACGGATCAAACGCGAACGAAGCGATAGCAGTCTTGATCAGTTTGATACGACCTCCTGCGGGTGAATCGTGATCCACCGAAGCCGCTATACTGGGCGTGCGTGCCGAATCTTCTTCCCAGGCCTCTTTCCCAGTTCGTCTTCCTCTTGTTGGTGGTGGGCCTCTTTGCCTTTCCCGCGATGGCCCAGGAGCCGGAAACCCACACGCTGCTCATCATGCCATTCGAGGACCATTCCGCGACCGCCGGGCTGGATTGGATCAGCGAAGCATTTCCTGAGGTGTTGGGGCAGCGCATGGCGTCCGAGCACGTTTACGTTATTGGTCGCGACGACCGGCTGTTCGCCTTTGACCAGGCAGGAGTATCCGGCGCGGCGCATCCCACCCGCGCAACGACTTACTCGGTGGCGGAGCAGATGGGCGCCGACTACGTGGTCTTCGGCGACTACAACTATGACGGGAAGACCTTCACCGCCAAGGCCCAACTGCTGGACATGAAAAAGCTGCATCTGGCTCCGGCAGTGCAAAGCAGCGGCCCGCTCACCAGCCTCATTGAGATCCAGACCGACCTCGCCTGGCAGTTGCTGAAGCAGTTGCCGGCGCCACCGGCCATGACACGCGCGCAGTTTGTTCAGGCCGCCAAGCCGATCCGGCTGGACGCACTGGAGAAATACACGCGTGGCATCCTGGCTACGAACCGGCAGCAGGAGATGCGCTACATTCGCGAGGCGATTCGCCTGAATCCGTACTACACGGTCGCCATCCTGCAGTTAGGCAAGCTCTATTACGAGGGTCACGAGTATGAGGCGGCGGCTTCCTGGCTAGGAAAAGTTCCCAAGGACGACCCCCTCGCGGGAGAGGCCAACTTCCTGCTGGGCATGGCCGAGTTCTACCGTGGCAACTATGAGAAGGCCTACGCGGCTTTCAGTTTTCTTGCCAGCCGGGTGCCGCTGACTGAGGTGTACAACAACATGGGCGTAGTGGAGGGGCGCCGCGGGCATCGCGCTGCCGCCATTGAGCACTTCACAAAAGCCGTCAACACCGATCCCAGCGATCCCGATTATCGCTTCAACCTGGCGGTTGAGCTCTACAAGAATGGCGACAATGCCGGCGCGGCGCAGCAGTTGCGCGAGGAGTTACAGCGCCGTCCCAACGATGCCGAAGCCAAGGCGCTGCTGGAGAACATCAACCGCGGGGTGAGTGCGCCCACGGCGCCCAGTTCCGGAACGCAAGTCCTGGGTCTGCCTCCAACCGGGGTGCGCGTGCCCCTGGAGCGTATCAAGCGCAGCTACAACGAGGCTTCGTATCGGCAGCTTCAAGTCGAAATCCACAATCTCACGGAAGAACGGCTGGCCTCGAAAGACCCCAAGACCCAATCGGCCTATCACTCCGATCGCGGCAAGGACCTGTTAGCCCGCGGCGCCGTTGCCGACGCCGAAGCCGAATTTCAGGAGGCCATCACCCTGGATTACAGCAACGCGGCTGCCCATGCCGGCATGGCGCGCGTGCTGGAGCACAAGGGAGATACCTCTACTGCCCGTTCGGAAGCGCAAACCTCGGTGCGGTTGCAGCCGAATGCCGATGCCTACCTGGTGCTGGCCCGCATCAACCTGAAGCAGAATCAGTTGGATGCCGCGTCGGACGCGCTGAAGAATGCCCTGAAACTCGACCCCGGCAACCGGGCGGCCCAGGCCCTGCAGAGCGATCTCACTGCAAAGCAGAGCGCGCCGCACTAGAATTGCATTGTTCCTCCAACAGGAGGTTTGCAATGTACCGACTTCGATTTCTATTCGTCGCCCTGCTGTTGCTCGGCTGCTGTGGCTCAGCCCTTGCGGTCATCGTGAAGGTGAAGGTCGACGATACGGTTCAGCCCATCAGCGCCGAATATATCGACCGCGCTATCGTCCTTGCCAAGACGACCAACGCCGATGCGGTGCTGATCGAGCTCAACACTCCTGGCGGGCTGGTCGACTCCACCCGCGAGATCATCCAGAAGATTCTGGCTTCTCCGGTGCCGGTGATCGTTTATGTGGCGCCCGAGGGCGCACGTGCGGCTTCCGCCGGGTTCTTCATTCTGGAGTCGGCTGACGTTGCGGCCATGGCTCCGGGCACCAACACCGGCGCGGCGCACCCGGTTGCCATCACCGGGCAAAAGATGGAAGAGACCATGAAGACCAAGGTGGAGAACGATGCCGCGGCCTTCATGCGCTCCTTCGTCGGTCCGCGCGGGCGCAACGTAGAACTTGCGGAAAGCGCGGTTCGCCAATCAAAGTCATGGACCGATCAAGAGGCCCTGCAAAATCACCTGATCGACATTGTTGCCAAAGACCAGGCCGACCTGCTGCACCAGTTGGATGGCCGCACCATCAAGCGCTTCGACGGGAAGGAAGTGACGCTTCATCTCGCAGACCAGCGGGTCGAAGAGATGCCGATGACGCTGCGCCAGCGCATACTCGACTTCCTGCTTGATCCCAACATCGCCTTCCTCGTGCTCGCTATCGGCGCCTTGGCGCTGTATGCCGAGTTCAATCATCCCGGAGCGGTGGTGCCAGGGGTGGTGGGCGTGGTCTTCATCCTGCTGGCATTGTTTGCGTTGAACCTGCTGCCCACGCGCTACGCTGCGCTGACGCTCATCCTTGGGGCATTCGTATTGTTCGTGCTCGAGGCGAAATT
>CAVVDY010000014.1:0-47644 GCA_963747055.1 uncultured Acidobacteriaceae bacterium
GCAAAAAGGGACGGCGCGACCGTCCCTTGAAATAGTTCCCGGGCCCCCGCTGAGTTAGCCTTTCGCGCCAACGGTTTCCCGCACTTCTTTTTTCGCGTGCTTCTCGCCGCCGACTTTGCGGTGCACAATCCCGGTATAGATTTGCCGTGGCCGCGAGATCTTCCGCTCCGGATCCTGCATCAACTCCTTCCACTGCGCCAGCCAGCCCGACGTACGCGGAATGGCGAACAGCACCGTGAACATTTCCGGCTGGAATCCCATGGCCTCGTAAATGATGCCCGAGTAGAAGTCGACATTGGGGTAGAGTTTGCGCGAGACGAAGTATTCGTCCTTCAGGGCGATGCGCTCCAGTTCCAGCGCGATTTCGATCTTCCGATTGTGGCCGGTGACCTCAAACACCTGGTCGGCAACCTGCTTGATGATGCGCGCGCGGGGATCGTAGTTCTTGTAGACGCGATGCCCGAAGCCCATCAGCTTGAACTCGCCCTTCTTTACCCGCTCAATATAGGCGGGAACATTGGCGAGGGTGCCAATCTCATCGAGCATGCGCAGCACTTCTTCGTTGGCGCCGCCGTGCAGCGGTCCGGACAAGGCAGAGGCGGCGGAAGCGACCGCCAGGTAAGGATCGGCCTCAGCGCTGCCCACAACCCTCATGGTCGTCGAGCTGCAGTTCTGCTCGTGGTCGGCATGCAGGATGAACAGAATATCCAGGGCGCGCGCCAGCACGGGGCTGACGGCAAACTTCGGCTCCACCATGCGCCACAACATCTGCATGAAGTTTTCGCAGTAGCTGAGATCGTTGTCGGGGTAGATATAGGGGAAGCCCATGCGATGCCGGTAGGAATAGGCGGCAAGCGTCGGCATCTTGGCGATCAGCCTCACCGTCTGCAGCATCCGGTTCTCGGGGCTGTGTACGTCCTTGGCCTCAGGATAGACGGTAGACAACGCGGCCACCGTGCTCACCATCACCCCCATGGGATGGGCATCGTGGCGGAACCCATTCATAAAGTGCTTGGTGGTCTCGGGGACCATGGTGTGGTGAGTGATCAGATGGATCCAGTTCTTCTGCTGCTCGGGGGTTGGCAACTCGCCAAACAGCAGCAGGTAAGCGACTTCGAGGAAGGTGCAATGCTCCGCCAGATCGTCGATGTCATATCCGCGATAACGGAGAATGCCTTTGTCGCCGTCGATGAACGTGATACTGCTCTTGCAGCAAGCCGTGTTCATGAAGGCCGGGTCGTACGTCATGAGCCCAAAATCATCCGGGCTGTTTTTGAATCTACGCAACTCGGTGGCCCGGACCGTTCCCATTTCGATCGACAAGTCCAAGGTCTGATTAGTGCGCTGGTCGGTGATGGTTAGAGCGTCTTTCGGCATGAGCGAAACTCCTTTATGAGGGCGAGGCTAGTGAACCATGCGGTGCACGCGGACGACCGATGGAATTCGGGCGGCCGATGCAGCCGCACTTTGTTGCGAGGGCGCGGGAAAAACAGGTAAACCAATATGAATACCGCTTTCGCCGTCGATACGCTAGCTATTTTCCTTCGCGGCCTTGGCAGCTTCCGACTTGGGACCTTCGCTTGAGCGTACTCGCTGCTTCTCCGGCACTCTTGGTCCCCGATTCGCCTGCACTCTTGCCGTCCTTGTGCGCCGCGCCAGATCCCTTGCGCGCATAGTCAGTCACATACCAACCTGCACCCTTGAACTGAACCGCCGGCGCCGAGAGCAATTGCTCCAACTCTCCGCCACAATGCGGACAGACGCTCAGCGGCGGATCCGAAAACTTCTGGATTCGCTCGAGGGTGGTATGACAGCTTTTGCACTGGTATTCGTAAAGTGGCACGTCTGGACTCCGCCATGCACCTAAGTTATTGATTCTATTTTGCGGCAAAAGCTGCGGTCAATTTTCGGAGGAGCATCCGTTCCCGCCGCCTCACGACTTTCCTGCTTTCTCCACTTCCAGCTCCAGGCCTTCAATCTTGCGCACGATGACGTGCTCGCCCATGCGCACGCGTGAACGCGCATGTGCGTTCCACAGCTCTCCCATGACAAAGACCTTCCCTTCCGGATCGATCTCGGTGCGTGCCTCCCCGATCGCTCCCAGCAATCCTTGCTCGCCGGTAACGATCTTGTGACTCCGTGCTCTCAAGGCGATGGTCATGAGGAAGATGGTGATCAAACCCAGCGGAACGCTGATGGCCAGCGAGGCCCACAGGTTCACGCGCATTTCGGGAATGGGACCATCGACCAGCAACAGTCCGCCAAGCGTCAACAACACGATTCCTCCGATGCCGAGGACGCCATGGGTGGCGAATTTCGCCTCGAGCACGAACAATACGAATGCCCCAAGGATGAGCGTCAGCGCAGCGTAGCGCGTGGGCAGCAGGTTCAACGCAAACAATGCCAGCAGGATGAAGACCACGCCCACCACCCCTGGCACCACCGCTCCGGGATGATTGAACTCGGCATACAGCGCCAGGGCGCCGATAGCGAGCACGAGGAAGGCGATGTTGGGATCAAGCAGGAAGTCGAGTATGCGCTGGCGCAGCGTCATCGGCATCTCTTCGACCCGCTGGTCTGCGAGATGAAGCGTCACTTCCTTCCCGTCGAAGCGCTTGATGGTGCGGCCATCCAACTGGTGCAGCAGGTCGGCCTGGTCTTTGGCAACAATGTCGATCAGGTGATTTTGCAGGGCCTCTTGATCGGTCCATGACTTTGATTGGCGAACCGCGCTTTCCGCCAGTTCTACGTTGCGCCCGCGCGGACCGACGAAGGAGCGCATGAAGGCCGCGGCATCGTTCTCCACCTTGGTCTTCATGGTCTCTTCCATCTTTTGCCCGGTGATGGCAACCGGGTGCGCCGCGCCGGTGTTGGTGCCCGGAGCCATGGCCGCAACGTCAGCCGACTCCAGAATGAAGAACCCGGCGGAAGCCGCACGTGCGCCCTCGGGCGCCACATAAACGATCACCGGCACCGGAGAAGCCAGAATCTTCTGGATGATCTCGCGGGTGGAGTCGACCAGCCCGCCGGGAGTGTTGAGCTCGATCAGCACCGCATCGGCGTTGGTCGTCTTGGCAAGGACGATAGCGCGGTCGATATATTCGGCGCTGATGGGCTGAACCGTATCGTCGACCTTCACCTTCACGATGACCGCAAGGGCTGAGCCACAGCAGCCGAGCAACAGCAGGGCGACGAATAGAAATCGAAGTCGGTACATTGCAAACCTCCTGTTGGAGGAACAATGCAATTCTAGTGCGCCGCGCTCTGCTTTGCAGTGAGATCGCTTTGCAGGGCCTGGGCCGCCCGGTTGCCGGGGTCGAGTTTCAGGGCATTCTTCAGCGCGTCCGACGCGGCATCCAACTGATTCTGCTTCAGGTTGATGCGGGCCAGCACCAGGTAGGCATCGGCATTCGGCTGCAACCGCACCGAGGTTTGCGCTTCCGAACGGGCAGTAGAGGTATCCCCCTTGTGCTCCAGCACGCGCGCCATGCCGGCATGGGCAGCCGCGTTGCTGTAATCCAGGGTGATGGCCTCCTGAAATTCGGCTTCGGCGTCGGCAACGGCGCCGCGGGCTAACAGGTCCTTGCCGCGATCGGAGTGATAGGCCGATTGGGCCTTGGGGTCTTTCGAGGCCAGCCGTTCTTCCGTGAGATTGTGGATTTCGACTTGAAGCTGCCGATACGAAGCCTCGTTGTAGCTGCGCTTGATACGCTCCAGGGGCACGCGCACCCCGGTTGGAGGCAGACCCAGGACTTGCGTTCCGGAACTGGGCGCCGTGGGCGCACTCACCCCGCGGTTGATGTTCTCCAGCAGCGCCTTGGCTTCGGCATCGTTGGGACGGCGCTGTAACTCCTCGCGCAACTGCTGCGCCGCGCCGGCATTGTCGCCATTCTTGTAGAGCTCAACCGCCAGGTTGAAGCGATAATCGGGATCGCTGGGATCGGTGTTGACGGCTTTTGTGAAGTGCTCAATGGCGGCAGCGCGATGCCCGCGGCGCCCCTCCACTACGCCCATGTTGTTGTACACCTCAGTCAGCGGCACCCGGCTGGCAAGAAAACTGAAAGCCGCGTAGGCCTTCTCATAGTTGCCACGGTAGAACTCGGCCATGCCCAGCAGGAAGTTGGCCTCTCCCGCGAGGGGGTCGTCCTTGGGAACTTTTCCTAGCCAGGAAGCCGCCGCCTCATACTCGTGACCCTCGTAATAGAGCTTGCCTAACTGCAGGATGGCGACCGTGTAGTACGGATTCAGGCGAATCGCCTCGCGAATGTAGCGCATCTCCTGCTGCCGGTTCGTAGCCAGGATGCCACGCGTGTATTTCTCCAGTGCGTCCAGCCGGATCGGCTTGGCGGCCTGAACAAACTGCGCGCGTGTCATGGCCGGTGGCGCCGGCAACTGCTTCAGCAACTGCCAGGCGAGGTCGGTCTGGATCTCAATGAGGCTGGTGAGCGGGCCGCTGCTTTGCACTGCCGGAGCCAGATGCAGCTTTTTCATGTCCAGCAGTTGGGCCTTGGCGGTGAAGGTCTTCCCGTCATAGTTGTAGTCGCCGAAGACCACGTAGTCGGCGCCCATCTGCTCCGCCACCGAGTAAGTCGTTGCGCGGGTGGGATGCGCAGCACCGGATACTCCTGCCTGGTCAAAGGCGAACAGCCGGTCGTCGCGACCAATAACGTAAACGTGCTCGGACGCCATGCGCTGCCCCAACACCTCAGGAAATGCTTCGCTGATCCAATCCAGCCCGGCGGTCGTGGAATGGTCCTCGAATGGCATGATGAGCAGCGTGTGGGTTTCCGGCTCCTGGGCCATCGCGGGAAAGGCAAAGAGGCCCACCACCAACAAGAGGAAGACGAGCTGGGAAAGAGGCCTGGGAAGAAGATTCGGCACGCACGCCCAGTATAGCGGCTTCGGTGGATCACGATTCACCCGCAGGAGGTCGTATCAAACTGATCAAGACTGCTATCGCTTCGTTCGCGTTTTGATCCGTGAAGATCCGTGTCAATCCGTGGTTCGATTTTTGCGGGTTGGCCCGAGGCTGACTGCTCGATTGCAGGCGAGATAAGATTGAGTCTTGCCCTCAGTTCGCAAAACTTCGAAATCCGCGACCGTTTCCAGCGCCGCCAGGCCGGTAAGCGCTGCGGTCTCACCTGCGAAAACGAATGTCGTCGTTCCGCCTGAGCCGCAAGGTTCGAGGGGCCGTATCTACCTGATCGACGCGATGTCGTTCATCTTCCGCGCCTATCACGCCATGCAGGCGCAGAGGCCGATGTCGACCAAGACCGGCATCCCGACCAGCGCGACGTTTGTCTTCGTCAACATGCTGCGCAAGCTGCGCGCCGATTTCTCGCCGCAATATCTGGCTGCGGTCTTCGACGTGGCAGCGCCGACCTTTCGCGATACCCAGGCGGCGGCAATGCCTCCGCTGCGCAAGTACGACAGCAAGACGAAGAGTTACATCGATGTCCCCTACGGTGGCTACAAGGCCAACCGCGCGGCCATGCCCGACGATCTCGCGCAGCAAATCCCGTACATCCGGCGTGCGCTGGAGGCCTACCGCATTCCGATCCTGGAAGCGCCCGGCTTCGAGGCCGACGACGTCATCGGCACGCTGGCGCACAAAGCCTCCCACGAGGGCTACTCGGTGTTTGTCGTCTCCAGCGACAAGGACATGATGCAGCTGGTGAGCGAGCGCATCTGCGTGCTCAATCCGCCCAAAGACAACCTGATCTGCGACGCGGTCAAAGTAGAAGAGATTCTCGGTGTGCCGCCCCAGCGCGTGGTGGACGTGATGGCGCTGCGCGGTGACGCCATCGACAATATTCCCGGCGCGCCCGGAATCGGCGACAAGGGTTCGGTCGAACTGATCCAGCGCTATGGCACGCTGGAGAGCCTGCTCGACCACGCCGCCGAGGTCGAGCGCAAGACTTATCGCGAATCGCTGGAGAACAACCGCGAGGCCATCCTGCTGAGCAAGCAACTGGTGACCATCGACACCAATGTCGCCGTCGGCTTCGAGCCGGAGAGGATGCGGGCCCAGGAACCCGATCCCGCAGCCGCACGCGCGCTGTTCACCGAACTGGAATTCACCACCCTGGTGCAGGACTTCCTAACGGAAAGTGTCGAGCTGGGCGAAACGGATTATCGCGAGGCCAAGAGCGCGAAGGATGTCGAAGCGGTACTGCGTGCGCTGAAGAAGAAGGCCGGCGCGCCGCTGGCGGTTGCGATTGAGTCGAGCGAAGCAGAGCAGGCGCAGCCTTCCGATGAAGTAGAGGAAGAAGCCGGGCCTTCCAGTGCCCAGCTTTCTTTTGGCGACGAACCGCAAGCGGCAAGCGCGCCGGCGAAGCTGAGGGTTGCGATTTCCGCCGAGCCGAACACCGCGCAGTCGCTCACGCTCGACGACTCCGATGCTGGTCAGGCATTGCGGCGCGCATTGGAAGATGACTCGATTCCCAAGACCATACACGATGCGAAGTCGGCCATGCACGCTCTGGCTGAGCACGGCGTCACGCTGGCCGGTGTGCAACACGATCCACTGCTGTACAGCTATTTGCTCGATCCCACGTATTCCACGTACGGCCTGCGCGAGATTGCTCTGCGGCGCTTCAACCTGAAGCTCGCGGGTTCGGTCGCTGAGGCTGCCGACATCACCTTGCGACTGACTGACAAGCTGCGCGAGCAGGTCGAGGCCGCCGGGCTGACAAAGGTTTACGACGAGATTGACCTTCCCATGGTCGCAGTGCTGGCGCGCATGGAAGAGGCGGGCATCAAGATTGATTGCGATGTGCTGGCCGAGATGTCGAAGCGGCTCGACCGTGAGTGCGCCACCGTGGCACGCGACATCTACGAGAAGGCGGGCACGGAGTTCAACATCAACTCGCCCAAGCAGCTAGCCGACGTGCTGTTCAACAAGCTGAACCTGCCCAAGCCCATCAAGTACGGCAAGGGCAAGACGATGTCGACGGCGGTGGACGTGCTCGAGGGCCTCGCCGAACAGCACGCAGTTCCCAAGCTTGTGCTCGACTATCGCCAGCTCTCCAAGCTCAAGTCGACCTACGTTGATTCGCTTCCCGCGCTGCTGAATCCGGCCACGCGCCGCCTGCATACAACCTTCAACATGGCGGGATCAGCGACCGGCCGACTGTCGTCGGTGAATCCCAACCTGCAGAACATTCCCATCCGCAGCGAGCTGGGCCGCGAGATTCGCGCCGCCTTCATCGCCGAGCCCGGACACGTGCTGCTCAAGGCCGACTATTCGCAGATCGAGCTGCGGCTGCTGGCCCACTTCTCCGAAGACAAGCTGCTGGTCGAGGCGTACCGCACCGGGGAGGACATTCACGCACTTACCGCATCGCAGGTTTTTGGCGTGCCGCGTAGCGAGGTCAACGCCGAGCACCGCCGCCGCGCCAAGGCGGTGAACTTTGGAATCGTTTACGGGCTATCGGCGTTCGGGCTTTCGCAGCAGATCGGCATTGACACCAAAGAAGCCAAGCTGTTCATCGACGCCTACTTCGAGAAGTACAGCGGCGTGCGAGAGTTCATCGACCGCACGCTCGATGAAGCGCGCCGCGACATGAAGGTTGTGACGCTCTTCGGGCGCGTGCGGCCCATGCCCGACATTCACAGCAAGAACTTCAATCTGCGTGGCTTCGCTGAGCGCACCGCAGTCAACACTCCACTACAGGGCACCGCGGCCGATCTGATCAAGCTGGCGATGATCCGCATCGACGCCGAGATGCACGAGCGCAAGCTGAAGTCGAACATGCTGTTGCAGGTGCATGACGAGTTGGTGTTCGAGGTCCCGGAAGACGAGATCGAGACCATGAAGAAGCTCGTCGCCGACCAGATGGAAAATGTTCACGCGCTCAAGGTGCCGCTGAAGGTGGACGTGGGCGTGGGGAAGAACTGGAGAGACTTGGAATAATGAGCCACAGGAGTCGGCGATGGAATACGACAAAGACAAAGTGGATGAGATGGTGCTGGCGTTGCTATATCTGACCACGTTCGATGACAAGCCGGGCTGGCGAGCGTGGAAAGGGCATGACTGGGACGCGCTGGATCGACTCCATTCCAAGGGCTACATCTCGAACCCGAAAAGTTCAGCCAAATCGGTTGTCTTGACCGAAGAAGCCGCACAACGATCGCGTGCGTTGTTCGAAAAGCACTTCGGGAAGAAATCGCAAGCGGCTCAGCGATAGCTTTCGCGACGGTGTTTTACGGCCGTTATGCGAATTGCGTCTCCCTGGATTTGGAAGCGTACACGATAGTCACCAACGCGGAGCCGAAACTCAGGCGGCTCTATATTCTGCAAGCGCTTTACGTCGCCTTCACCGGTTTCCAGGTACACGGCCAGTCCGTGGAGAATTCGCATGGCGGTTGTCTTATCGATGGCGCGAAGCTGCAGCCGGGCCTGCTCGCCCCAGATTACTTTCTTGCCCATGCCTAACCGTGTGGCTTCTCGGGGTCGAGAGGAGTGCGGCCCATGCGTGCGAAATCGTCGGGTGAGAGTCCGAACTCCGCCAGAACTTCTTCGTTAGGGATGCCCTCACCGCGATCAAGTGAGGCACGGGCGGCAGCAATCTCACGAATTTCTTCCTGGGTGAGCGGTTCGTCGTCGACGGGTGCATTGGCGAGACTGTGGGCCACGGGATCGACCATTACTTCCAGCAGATGAACAAGGGCGGAGATCTGGCTCGGGGCCAGACGCTCGACTAGTTCATGAACCTGCTGCTTTTCGTTCACCTGTGCCATCAGGAGTAGTGTATCAATGCGCGGGGACAGTTGAGCACGCAGGGTGAGTCGTCCTACTCCCCAATTGCCCCCTGGATCGCCTCTGCAATCGCATCCGTATGCCGGCGCAGCGCCTCTTCCGACTCGGCTTCGATCATCACCCGCGCCAGTTTCTCCGTCCCTGAGTAGCGCACAACCACTCGACCGTTGCCATTGAGTTCGGCTTCTGCGGCGGCGATGGCTTTCTGTACGTCCGGCAGTTGATCGAGCGGCGTCTTCTCGCGCACGTGGACGTTCTTGATCTCCTGCGGGAAGACCTTCATGTCGGCGACCAGCTCAGCCAGCGACTTGCCCGTGCGCGCCATTACTTCCAGCACACGCAGGCCGGTGAGAATGCCATCGCCCGTAGTCGTGTCCATGTCGCGGAAGAGGATGTGCCCTGACTGCTCGCCGCCCAGCGTCGCCCCGGTCTTGAGCATCTGCTCCAGCACGTATTTGTCGCCTACGGGTGCGCGCAGCATCAGGATGCCGCTGCGCTTGAGCGCGGCTTCCAGTCCCATGTTCGACATGGTGGTGGCCACAACGGTGTTGTTGTGCAGTCGGACATGCGCCTGCATGTCGCGCGCGGCCAGCAGCATCACGCCGTCACCGTTCACCACGCGTCCCTGGGCGTCGGAAAACATGGCGCGGTCGGAGTCGCCATCAAAGGTAATGCCGACGTCGTACTTGCCGTTCGAGGCGGCCACGGCTTCGGCAACGTGCTCGGGATGTAACGCGCCACAGCCGGCATTGATGTTGCGGCCTGTGGGCTCGACGTGCAAAAAGTCGGCGGTGATCCCGCAGTCCTCAAACACCAGCGGAGCGATGGCCGTAGCCGCACCATTGGCGCAGTCCACCAGCACCCGCAGTTTGCTGAAATCCGTAGCGCCCAACATCTCGGCCAACCAGTCGGCGTACTGGCGGCGAAGCGAGGCCTCGCCCGGAAGCATCTCGAAGCTCTCGCCGGCATGCTCGGCGCCGGCGGCAAGCTGCTCCAAGTGGGCGAAGATGTCCGCCTCGATGGCGTGCTCCAGTTCGTCCGAGAGCTTGTAGCCATCGGCCCCGAAGACCTTGATGCCATTGTCGCGCCAGGGATTGTGCGAAGCGGAAATGACGATTCCCGCAGCCATGCCGTTGGCTCGCGCCAGGTACGCGATGCCCGGCGTAGTGATCACGCCGGCGCTGACCACCTTTACTTTTGAGCTGCTGAGCCCCGCGGCTAACACAGCGCTGATCCATGCGCTGGATTCGCGCGTGTCCTGGCCGATGACCACAGTCGCGCCCGCACTGCGCTCAGCCAAACGCTGGCCCAGCGCTTTTCCAATCGCGTAGACGGTTCGCCGATCCAGCGGGTACTCGCCGGCAACGCCTCTGATTCCGTCGGTTCCGAATAGCTGTCGCATAGGGGATTGCGGTGCAGCGCCACTCAACGGGAACTCTCTCCTTGGGAACTCCTGGCGGTAGTTACAGTAACGTGGATGGGCTCCGGCTTTTGCACCCGTACCAGCGGATCGGTCACGTAAGCGTGAGTCGTGAACGTCGCCGATCCCACTACACCGGTTGCGTCCACCGGATCGGTGATCGCGTCGTCGACCTCGTTCACGCGGTGCTCGGGACCGACGATGTTGATCTCCGACGGACTGGCCTTCACGTCTACGACGTGATATCCGGTGACCAGGGAGCCAATGACGCGTGGCCGAACCACAACCGTACGCGTCTCACTATGGTCGAAGTTGATTCGCACCTGCGATGGCTCAATCTGCACTACCTCAACTCCATCCGGAAGATGCACTTGTTTGCCGGTCAAATCGAAGGTGCGCTCGCCCGCGCTGGCGCCGGAGAGATCGACCGTGGCCTGCACGTCTGCCGGACTTAAGCGGCGCACCGTGGTTTCCGGCCCGCGTACCCGCACCTGCACCTGGGTAGCACCTTCAACCGTCATGTCCAGGCTCTGCGGAGCATTATGAAATTCCAGGGGAGCGGTGATAACCGCTTCTACCGTGGGATCGTGACTGACGCCCCACCACAACAAAAAAGCCAGAAACAGCGCAACCATCTTGAGCCAGAGGTTGTTGAAAACGTACTTGCGTAGAAAGTCACGCATGGCTAGCGTTCCGTCCCCTTCCGAAGGTCCTTGTCAGAAACGAACGGCCCAAAATCCTGGTCTTCGTTTCCCATGGCGGCGTCGGCGATGGGCGTGGGCAGCGCCACCTGCGGCACGTAGCGGCTCAAAAGCTGGCTGAGGCGCTCTCGCAGTTGTTCGGAATCGATGTTCCGCTCGATGGCACCGCCCACAGCAAGACTGATGGAGCCGGTTTCTTCCGAAACCACGACGGAGATGGCGTCGGACTCCTCGGTGATGCCGATGGCGGCGCGGTGTCTGGTACCCAACTGCGTGGAGAGCACCGGATTCATCGAAAGCGGCAGGAAGCAGGCCGCGGCCGCGATGCGGTCCTTCTGCACGATCACTGCGCCATCATGCAAAGGGGCGCTGGGGCGAAAGATGGTAATCAGCAGGTCGAAGCTAAGATTGGCATCCAGCGCCACGCCGCTTTCAATGTAGGTGCGCAACCCAATCTCGCGCTCGATCACGATCAGCGCGCCGGTCTGGTTCTCTGAAAACTGCTTCGCTGCCAGAACAATGTCGTCATAGCTGTCATCCCCCGAGCCGGCGCCCAGCCGCCCGGCCGACATACGGCGTCCCAGCCGGGCGAGCACATGACGGATCTCCGAACCGAAGACGACGATCAGGGCAAAAATGGCGTAGGGAAGCAGCGTGCTCAGCAGCCAGTCAACCGTCCGCAGCGGCTCGACGTGGGCAATGTAGAAGGCGATAGCCAGGATGACGACGCCGCTCAGCATTGGAACGGCGCGGGTGCCTTTGATGAGCTTCAGGAACTCATAGATCAGAAACGCCACAATGAGGATGTCGATGACGGAGAGCACCGAAACCTGGGGAATGTGGCCTAATTTCTGTAGCAATCCAGTTCCTTTCAAGTGCGCGCACAAGCACCATGTGCACTCATTCTAATGCAGGGTCAGTAACGAATTCTTGCAGAATATAGCCGACGACGGCCCAGCGCGCGCTCGAGGGCGGCACGCATTGGCTAGCTCTCAGCCCGCCTGCGGTGCGACGTTCGTTCCCGCCAAGCCGAGCTCCGACGCGACACTCTTCATCGCCTCGACACAGAGCGTAATGTGCTCGTCCAGATCGACGCCCAGGGCAACCGCGCCATTGATGATGTCGTCGCGGCTAACCGAGCGGGCGAAGGCTTTGTCCTTCATCCGCTTCCGCACCGATCTGGCGTCCACCTCAGCCAGCGACTTGTTGGGCTTGACCAGCGCCGTGGCGGTGATGAAGCCGGCAAGCTCGTCGCAGGCAAAGAGCGTCTTCTCCAGCTTCGAATCACGGCTGACGCCGGTATAATCCGCATGCGACATGACGGCGCGCCGGATTTCCTCCGGCCAGCCGCGCTCTGCCAGGATGGCGTTGCCCTTGTAGGGGTGCTCTTCGGCGCTGGGGTACTTCTCGTAATCAAAGTCGTGGATCAGGCCCACGACTCCCCACAGTTCTTCGTCCTCCCCAAATTTGCGGGCATAAGCGCGCAGGCACGCTTCCACAGAAAGCGCATGTTTGCGAAGACTTTCTGAGAGAGTGAACTCCGTTAGTAAGCACCAACCATCATTTCGCGTCATTGTTTTCAATTATTTATACCGCGTGGAGCTGAAATGTCCTATAGGGTGGCTTGCAGGTGTCGCGCTGACCGGCCTATCGGCCCGTAGGGTCGTGAGGTTGTTCGAGTCTGAACCGGGCACGATTCTCTACCAAGCCCCGAATCTCCTGCGCAAGCGTGCGAGCTACCCCACCATCCGCATCCCCCGGCACGCATATGAGCTGGTCATGCGGGTCATATGTGACGATCGGGCGAAGGTGAGCGATAGGTTACGATAACGCTGCTTTTAACGATTGACTTTCCAATAACCCGTCCTACGTCAAGTGCTGGGTGGCATATCTGCCGGCGGTAGAATCTGTGGCATAAATCTATTGCATAAAAAGGGGGGACTCGCATGCTTGCAGCCGTCCTGCACACGATTGGCACCGTGCCTCGATTTGAAGAATTCCCAGAGCCGGTCATTAGCGACAAAGACGGTGACGTGATCGTACATGTTCACGCCGCATCGCTGAAGCCGATTGACAAGCAACTGGCCAGCGGATCGCATTATGCAAGCCGCAGCGAATTACCTCGCGTCTGCGGCTCGGATGGAGTCGGGCATCTAGACGATGGGCAACGGGTCTTCTTCGGCGGGCCTCGACCACCGCACGGTGCGATGGCACAGCGTACGGTTGTGCCGCGCGCATTCACCTTTCCAATCCCGGAAAACGTGAATGATGAAATTGCCGCCGCTTTGCCCAACCCGGGTGTCTCAGCCTGGCTTTCACTGGCCTACCGTGCCAAGTTGGTGCGTGGTGAAAACGTCCTCATCCTTGGGGCGACGGGCGTGACCGGCAGGTTAGCGGTAAGGATCGCGCGGCTTCTTGGGGCCGCTCGGGTCGTTGCTGCCGGGCGAAATCAACAGGCACTGCACGCGCTCAGCGATCTTGGTGCCGACGCGACTATTTCCCTCGCTCTACCTGCGGCTGAACTGAGCGAGGCATTTCTGCGGGAAGCTGGACAGTCCGGGTTCCAAGTCGTGATCGATTACGTTTGGGGAGGTCCTGCGGAGGCGTTTCTGGCGGCGATAACACGAAGAGAATTTGTGGCTGTCCAATCCGAGACCCGCTTTGTTCAGGTTGGGGAGAGCGCTGCGCCGACCATCACGCTTCCGGCAGCCGTGCTGCGTAGTACGGCACTAACAATTCTGGGTACTGCGGGGATTCCACCTCGCGACGTTTTGGTCGAAGCCTTTCAGCAAGTGATGGCGTACGCCGCAAAAGGAGACCTCCAGATAGACACGGAAAGGGTACCGCTTGCGGATATCGAGAGCGCTTGGCAGCGCGACCACCCAGGGCGTCGCCTGGTGATCATACCCTGACAGCCGGCTGATCCAGCCATCACGTCTGGTTGGTCGGGAATCCGGGAAGTTGTGCTCCTTTGGCCTGACATCCCCCTTACACAGGTCATCGGACGGGGAAAGTCTGAAGGGTCGCCGGACCCACCATGCCCACATTGTCGTACAGAGGCAATTTTAGTAATCTCCATTGCTGAGTTTGGCTCGGCTTCGTTTGAGCGCAATTTCTTGCGGACATGGGCAGGGATGCTTTTGTGCTGATTTGTAACAGCTTGAACTCGACCTTACGGACGGTCTTAGCAAGGCTCCATTTGTCGGACACAGACTCGTATCCGAGTGGGGGGATTTTGAGCGTAATGGCGATTTATCGACAGTTAAGAGACGAATCGTTCACTTTTTGAGTTGTTCGACTCTCACGTCCATCATTTGGAAATGTGCGGGGTCACCAGTATGCGAGTTGGCTTGCCGTGCCTTGTCCCCGGGTCCTTGTTCAGTGAACACGGCTTTTGTCGCAATCATCAACTCTTCGGACAGCCGACCGCAATTTGACTTGTCGCACGAGATTCTCCTCGCCATACTTGCCTGCGGCATGCACAAACAGCCGTATTAGGGGAGGTCACCGTGAAGATCAAAAACACCGTATATCTGAGTCTCATGCTGCTGATCGCATTACTTGTCACCGTGCAGCCGTCGAGTGGACAAGTCCCGTGCGGCCCGTCGATCATTCCGAAGGCGAGTCTTTTCGTGAACTGGCCTCAGTTCCAGTACGACGACGCCCACGCCGGCTGCAATCCGTATGAGTCCATCCTGAACACCAACACAGTTGGCAGCCTCAACGTCAAATGGCAAGCCAAAATCTCCCATGGCGGATATTCTACGGGCGTCGTAGCCGATGGTCTCCTGTACACGAGTGTAGGCCAGGGGGATCCTCTCTTCAGCTACTCCCTTTTGGCTATCAATGCCAATACAGGGGCGGTTATTTGGTCGATTGCGGGACAGAACCAGCAGGGATTCTCGCCGCCCGCCGTGGCGAAGGGCGCTGTGTACGCGGGATCGAGCGACCATAACGTCTACGCATTTGATGCGAAGACGGGAACGCTCCTCTGGAAATATGAGACGGCAAACTTTGTTGAATCCACGCCCGCAGTCGCTAACGGCGTCGTCTATGTCGGCTCCAGTGACTCTAATATCTATGCTCTGAATGCCGCGACGGGCGCGCTCATCTGGAAATATACAACGGGCGGCGGAGTGGACTATTGGCCCGCAGTGGCCAACGGCGTAGTCTACTTCGGCAGCCAGGACCGCAAGCTATACGCTCTCGATGCAGCGACAGGCGCATTCCTCTGGAGCTTTGCAACACAGTATCCTTCGTTTTCCGCGTCAGTGGCCAACGGCAAAGTCTATGTCGGCTCGGACCAGGTCTACGCTCTTAACGCCAGCACGGGAGCGCCCATTTGGGCATATCCAGCAGGCGGCACTCTATCACCCGCGGTCGCCCGCGGCGTGGTCTACGCCACCTCAACAGACGGCTACGTTTACGCGCTGAACGCGACCACCGGAACACTTACTTGGAAGTACAAGACACAGGACAGCACCCTATTCTCGACCTCGGCCGCAGTAGCCAATGGTGTGGTGTACGCCACCACCGACCACTACCTTAATGCGCTGAATGCTGATACCGGTGCGCTGCTGTGGAGCTACTCGCTTGAGGGCGATGCCGAAGGATGGCCGGTGGTGGCCAACGGCGTACTTTACATGGGCACCTCCACAGACCCGTTTGGCTGCTGCTACGGTTACCTTTATTCCTTCTCGCCGAATGGCCAGTGAGAGGGTCGGGCCGTATTAATCACTCTCCATTGCCGGGCCTGTGAACTACAGAAATTGCCCAATCACGGCAGGGGCAGCTCGGCTGAAGGGGCTGCTCTGCAAACCACTCCCCTGTTGATTGGCGTTAACAGCGCTTACACGATCAATGGCAGCGGAGGTGTATGACACTGGTCACGGATGCAGTGGTTGCGGATTGTTGTTCTAACCAGGCGATAGCACTCATTATCCCCCACTCGAAGGTCTGCCTGACAGTAGCGACCCCATCCGACAGCACGATGTGCAAGGTCAAGTCGTGGCTATCACAGCTGATTTGTGCTATCGAACGTGGGATGCATCGTTTCTGGCACATCTTGCCGATTGAAAAACAAGCAAGTCCTTTAGACAAAACGGCGTCCCGAATACAGTTAGTAAATACCACGCATCCTCGCGCGTCATTGGTGTTTTCTCCAGTAAAATTCGCGTTCTTCCGCGAGCGCCGTGTAAAAACGCCAGGTTTTACACAGGCCTTCTCGATTTTCGCCGCGTAATGCTCTTGACTCCAGCAGAGCAATAGCGCAAAGTACGCCTAAGTTCGATTCGCCAAACTGTCAAGTATGTTTTGTGGTTCGAACCGGTGCCCGCTCTGGCACTCCCAAACCTGAATGGCCACGACTCTCGCACCCGTAGAAAACCGGGAAGTGGTGAGATGCGACCATTGCCATCTCGTCCAGTTCAAAACCATCAACAATCTTTGCCGTCGTTGCCGGACGTCATTGGACGAAGACGAACCCGAACCGATCTTCGCTCCTCCCATCGAGACGGCTGAAGCCGAATCAAGGGGCCGCTCCGAAGTACAGGTAGCCATGGCGATCCGAATGCTCCGCCAGCGGCACGGCATGAGCCAGCGGCAACTGGCACTACGCATGGGCGTGCCTCGTACCTACGTCTCCAAGATCGAGAACGAAAAGGCCACGCCCACGCTGTCTTCGCTGGAGCGGCTGGCCCTGGCGCTAGAGGTCAGCGTGTACGACTTGCTGCGCCTGTGTGGACCGTCGCGCGAGGATGAGATCCGGGATTTGCTCTCCGATACCTTCCTGTCCGAGTTGGCCGAATTCACTTCGCAACTCAACGCGATGCAGCTGTCCAGCATCGTCGGGCAGGTGCGGGACATGGTCTCCCACCCCCGGCGCGTCGCCTAGAAACGCAAGAAATGCCGAGGCCACGTGCCTCGGCATTTCTGTTTCTGCGGTGAACCGTTGCTACTGCGCCGGTTGCTCGCAGTTGACCATCCACGGAATCCCAAAGCGATCGATGAGCACGCCGAAGGCCGCCGACCAGAACGTCTTGCCCAGCGGCATGCGCACTTTGCCGCCCTCGGAGAGCGCGTTAAAAATGCGCTCCGCTTCCGCCGGGTCCTTGACGGTGAGGGCAACCGAAAATCCTTCGTTGCCGCTGAACATGTTGGGAGGAGCGTCGGCGCCCATCAGCACCTGATCGCCAACCTGAATCTTGGCGTGCATGATCCGGTCGCGTGTCTCGGGCGAGGCCTGCTCCGCCATCGGCGAGTCGCCGTACTTCATCATCTCAGCCTTGCCGCCAAGACATTTTTCGTAAAACTTGAAGGCTTCCCCACAGTTTCCATTGAATGCCAGGTAAGTGTTGATATTCATTTGATCTCCACGAAATAGGAATGGATTGTGATTGAGAGACG
Source organism: uncultured Acidobacteriaceae bacterium (assembly GCA_963747055.1). Lineage (GTDB taxonomy): Bacteria > Acidobacteriota > Terriglobia > Terriglobales > Acidobacteriaceae > CAVVDY01. The sequence goes on from CAVVDY010000014.1 coordinate 17,288, forward strand.
CTGAGGGTCCCAACCGGTCAACCGACTCTAGGCCTAGGATGTGAATAATTGGTTGCGTGTCCGGCCTTCGCAGGGCCCCGCATTGACGTCCTGCATCGGACTCCCGGGTGCTGCTCAGCCGCTGTCCTTCAGAATGTCAAGGTACTTGCGGTAGGCCAGCCGGGCGTTGATGAAGTCCGCATGGGTTAGTTGCAACTCATCTGCGATCAGGCGAATCTCGCGGTCTTCCACACCGGAGATCGATTCGTCGGCCGCCGCCACGGCAAACAGGCAATTCAACAGCGCGAGCTTTTCCTCGTAGGTTGCCAGCTTGTTAAATTCCTCGGTGACCAGAAAGTTTTCGGTCCCGCCGAACAGGGTCGCTTGGCTCTTGGCGATCTGCACCACCAGAATCGCCTCCTCTTCCGGAAGCCCGCTGAGGCCGACGACCAGTTGCTCCATCTTTCTGGTCTCGGCCTCGCTGATATTCATGTCGGCGCGCGCCACCCGGCTCAGGACGTAGGCATAGGCGGCAATGTACTTGGCGCGATGTGGCTCAATCGCATCCAGATGGGCCACAATCTTGCGGACCGTCTCCGTACGAGCGGGGTCGGCCGTCGCATGGCTGCGAAACTTGTCGAGTAAAGCTGCAATGGACATCCCTTCCATACTATCGTCGAGGACGCCAGTACGGTGTTGAATTCCGGCTGTGGGACTGGACTTTGGCGAAGCTTCCCACTTTCATTGCGGTCGAGCAGCGGCCTATGCTAGCTTCAGTAGTTTAGAGGTAAGCCTTGCGCGCTCTAGTGCCGGCCGGGCTGAACCGCAAAGAGGCCGAGATTTTCTCCCGCCTCGATCCGGAGCGGTTGCCCCACCACGTAGCCATCATCATGGACGGAAACGGCCGCTGGGCCAGGCGCCGTCATATGCCGCGCGTCGCGGGGCACAGGTCAGGTGTGGCCGCCGTGCGCTCGACGATTGAAACCGCGGCGCGCATTGACATTCCTGCCCTCACGCTCTACTCCTTCTCGGCGGAAAACTGGAAGCGGCCCAAGTCGGAAGTGACCTACCTGATGAACCTGCTGCGGCGCTACCTGAAAATGGAGCTGCCGACCATGATGGAGAACAACATCAGGCTGCAATACATCGGCCGGCAGCACGAGCTGCCGCAGGAAGTGCAGGAGCGCATGTCCTGGGCCCGCGAGGCCACCGAAAAGAACACCGGCATGGTGCTCACGCTGGCGCTGAATTACAGCTCGCGCATGGAACTGGTCGATTCGTTCAACTCCCTGCTACACGAGGCGTCGCGCAATGGCGGCATCGATCACCTCCGGGTGGATGAGCGGAACATTTCGCGTCACCTCTATACGCATGGCTTGCCGGAGCTCGACCTCCTCATCCGCACCAGCGGCGAAATGCGGCTTAGCAACTTCCTGCTGTGGCAAGCCGCATATGCGGAAATCTACGTCACCGAGACCCTCTGGCCCGACTTCCGTGGCCATCACCTGCTGGAAGCCATCGAGGCCTTCCAAAAGCGGGAGCGGCGCTTCGGCGGGCTGGTCGACGACCACGGACAGCTCCCGTGAAGCGGGTCATCACCGCAGTCATCCTCATTCCCTTGGTTATCGTCGCGCTGTTCAAGGCGCCGCTGTGGCTCTTCACCCTGATCGTGTTCGGCGTGGCGATGCTATCGGCACATGAATACCTGGGAATTGCGCAAGCGCAGGGCTTTCGACCGATGGTAGTGGCCAGCTACTTCTTCCTGCTGCTGTCGTTCGCGGTGTTCCAGCTGATGGCTCATGCGCTTTCGGCCTTCACCGACAATATGGCTCTGGGTGGAATGATTGGGATGCTCTTCTTTTGGGGGCTGCCTATCATCACCTTGCTGGCGCCGCTGGTCTTTCTGTTGCTCGGCTTGGGCCGCGATCCTCTCTCGCAGGCCATGCCCAGCGCGGCCATCTCGTATCTCCTCTTGCCATATGTGGGGTTCACTCTGGGCGTTCTCGTGATCATGCAACCGATGCCCAACGGGCCACTGTATCTGTTGTTCCTCATGCTGCTGGTTTGGTGCGGAGATATCGCCGCCTATTACGTCGGCCGGGCCGTGGGCAAACACAAGCTGGCGCCACGCGTCAGCCCGGGGAAGACATGGGAAGGTTCCGCCGGATCGGTACTGGGCGCTGTATTGCTGGGACTGCTGCTGTTTCATTACTTGGACCCAATTGTTCACGCGTTGCAGAGCGTGCATCTCGTCCGGGGAACTGCGACGTTGGCAGGTCTACAGTTCAGGCATCCGCCCTTCTGGTTCGTGGTCCTATTCGCTATCTGCGTGAACGTTGCCGCCCAGCTTGGCGATCTGGTGGAGTCCGCCATGAAGCGAGGCGCCGGCGTGAAAGACTCCGGCAGCCTTCTGCCCGGTCACGGAGGCATGCTCGACCGCATCGATGCTCTGTTGTTCGCGCTGCCGGTAGGTTTGATCCTCTACATCGCCGGGATGGGGCGGTATTTTTCTCCCACGCTTTCGGCTCGCTGACCTGCCCGGCATGAAGCAATCTCCCCCGGAAGTGGGATAGCGCATTCAAGTGTGACCCTCTCCTGCCGTAGTAATCTATGTCTAAGCAATGCCTTCTGAAAAAGTCCTGATCGTCGACGACGAAAAACTGGTTCGTTGGTCTCTCCGGCAGAAGTGCGAAGAGTGGGGTTACCACGTGCTGGAGGCCGACAACGGCTCGGCTGCGCTGCGCGTGGCCCACAATGAGTCTCCCGACCTCGTACTGCTCGATGTTCGCCTGCCCGATGCCAGTGGTATCGAAATTCTTGAACAGTTAAAGAAGTCCAACGATGCGCGGGCCATCATCATGATCACCGCCGATCCGCAGCTTGAGGACGTCAAGACAGCGCTCAAGCTGGGTGCTTACGACTTCGTGGGCAAGCCGCTGGATTTTGATGAGCTTTCGGTTGCGGTCAAGAACGCGCTGGAAACGACGCGCTTGCGCAGCGAGGTGGAGTCGCTGCGAGGAGAGGTCCGGCGCCGCACTGGATATCACAATGTCGTCGGCGTCTCGCAGAAGATGACGGAGTTGATGGGTTTCGTCAATAAGGTTGCCACCAGCGAAGCCACCACCATTCTCATCCAGGGCGAAAGCGGAACCGGCAAAGATCTTATTGCCAAGGCCATTCACTACGAGAGCCGCCGTCAGGAGAAGCCTTTCGTTGCCATCAACTGTTCGGCAATTCCCGAGACCCTGATGGAAGCCGAGCTCTTCGGCCACGAGCGCGGTGCCTTTACCGACGCCAAGGCCATGAAGAAGGGCCTGTTCGAGATGGCGGACGGAGGCACGCTGTTCCTGGACGAGATCGGCGAGCTCTCACCGCTGTTGCAGGCCAAAATGCTACGTGTGCTGGAAGACCAGGTCATCCGCCGCGTCGGCGGCGTGCGCGACATGCAGGTCGATGTCCGGGTGATTGCGGCGTCCAACCGCGACCTGGAGCGCGCGGTTCGCGACAACCAGTTCCGCCAGGATCTCTACTACCGCCTGGCTATCATTTCGATCTTCCTGCCCCCGCTGCGCGAGCGCAAAGAAGACGTCCTGCCGCTGGTCGAATTCTTCATCGGCCGCTATAGCCGCAAGTTCCGCAAGTCGGTAAGGGGCATTAGCGACGACACCCGGAAACTGCTGCTTAACTACGACTGGCCAGGCAATGTGCGCGAGCTCAAGAATGCGGTCGAACGCGCCATGATTCTGGAAGAAAGCGAAGTCCTCAGCCCGGAGTACCTGCCGTTTCCCGTCGCCCAGCAGAATGGTTCGCAAACCGCCTTCGAGCGCACTTCCGGTATCTTCGCGCCGGCAGCGGAAACGCCGCTGGCGAATGGCCGCAGTCTGCCCAAGCTGTCCATCCCTGATGGTGGTACTTCACTGGAAGAGGTGGAGCGGGCACTGGTTGAGATGGCCATGACCCAGGCCAATGGCAACCAGACGCACGCTGCTCGCTTGCTCGACATCAGCCGCGACGCCTTGCGCTACAAGCTGAAAAAGTTCGGCCTCATTCACGCCGAAGAGGAAGAGAACTCCACCGCATCCACGTAAGAATTAAGCCAAGTTGGGCCTTCCCAATCACCGCTGAACGTGTAACCATTTCAGCGTATGGTGGGGTACGCCCGCCGCGCTGAACGGCGCGCGTGCCGATTCCTTTTCCTTCTCTTAACCATCCGCCTGGGCTGCGGCCAGATCTGGCTGAAGTGCAACGAAAGGGCGGCATACTGGTTCCTTCTTAGGGCCAGACAAATCCTCAACGAGCCTGTCCATGTGGCGAAAGGAGTGGCTATGCGTAAGCTTCTGATCGCGGCGGTGATTGTCATTCTGGTGTTAGTCGGCATTGTTTTCGTTGTGCCGATGCTCGTCGACGTGAATCAGTATCGCGGCCAGGTTCAAGCCGAGTTACAAAAGCAGCTCAACCGGCCCGTACAACTGGGCAGCATGGGCCTGAGCGTCATTCCGCTGGCTGTGAAGGTTGACAACGTCACCATCGGTGAGGACCCCAGCTTCCACAGCAACGTTCCCTTTGCCCAGGTGCAGCAACTTGATGTTCACGTAAAGCTCTTCCCGCTGCTTGCCAAGAAGATCGAAATCAGCAGCCTTACTCTCCAGCAGCCAAAGATTGAGCTGATCCGCAATGCCGCCGGCGTCTGGAACTTCGGCAGCCTGGGCCAGAAACCCGCTGCTCCGGCAAAACCCTCGGCTCCGGCGGCCCAAGCCCCGGCTACTCCGGCGGCACCTGCTGCCCAACCCAGTGGAGTTGAGCTCTCCAAGCTGTCGATCAAAGACGGCCAAATCGCGGTAACCGACTATCAGAAACATGAACCGCGAGCGGTCTACGATCACATCGATCTCACCCTCAAAGACTTCGCGCCCAATCAGCCGTTCTCGCTGGATGTAGCCGCGCATCTGCCGGGCAAAGGCAGCCAGACCCTGGAGCTCTCCGGCAAGGGCGGACCCAATCAACAGCGTACAGCTCGCCAACACTCCTTTCACCGGGAACGGTAAAGTTCAAAGAGGTATCACTGTCAGGAGCGCAGAAGTTCCTGAACGCGCAGGCGCTGGCGAATTCCGACGCGGTGATCACGGGCTCGACCGACTTCTCCACCAGCAGCGGCAAGGCCCGAGCGAAGGGCTCGTTGAAGCTCACCGACGCCGTGATTCACGGTGTGCAGGTGGGTTATCCCATCGAAGCCGAGTTCAACATCGCCGACGATCTGAATGCCGACCTGATGCAGATCAGCGAGCTTGCTCTGAAGCTCGGATCAACCCCAGTCTCCGTCAGCGGCACGGTGAACACTAAGCCGACGCCGGCGGTTGTCGATGTCGACGTCAACGTCTCCGATGCATCGATTCAGGAAATGGCCCGGCTGGCGTCGGCGTTTGGAGTTGCCTTCAACCCTGACACGAAAATTGCGGGACAGATCACGGCCAAGGTTCACGCACAAGGACCGACCGACCGCCTGGCCCTGAACGGCACCGTGAATGGACGCAATCTTGAAGTCACCGGCAAAGGGCTGCCGCAGCCCGTCAAGGTAGCGGCGATTGACCTGGCGATGACGCCGCAGGACATTCGCTCTAACGGCTTCACGGTATCTTCCGGCGCTACAACATTGAATGCGCAGATGGCCCTGTCGCAGTACACTACGCCCTCGCCGAACATTGACGCGACCTTGAAGACAGTCAACGCTAAGGTCGACGAACTTCTTGGCATGGCCAAGGCTTACGGCTTCGCAGCCGCGGAAGGAATGAGCGGAAGTGGCAATGTGAACCTTGACGTTCATGCCGTTGGTCCCATCAAGAACACCAATGCGATGAATTTCAGCGGCAATGGCGCTTTGCAGAATGTCTCCCTCAAAATGCCGTCGCTTACTCAGCCGGTCAACGTGAAGAACGCGAATCTCCAGTTCACCCAAAACTCGGTCAATCTTTACAATTTTGCAGCCTCGCTCGGATCAACCAATGCCAGCGGCAATGTCAGCATCACCAATTTTGAAACTCCCAATCTGCAGTTTTCCCTCAACATCGACCAACTCAATGTTGAGGAGCTGCAGAAGATCACCGGTGGCAATCAGGCTGCGCCAGCCAAAAAGACGGCAGAGAACTGGAGCGTCGTGACGCAGGCAGAAGCGGCACCGGCGCCCACTCCCAAGCCTGGGTTCCTCGAAACCGCCACCGGTGGCGGCGCGGTGAGCATCGGGAAGGTCGTCTACGATCGGACAGAGCTCACCAACGTTCGTTCCAACGTCACGCTGAACCACGGCATCATCGACCTGACCGCGCTTACGGCGCAGGTTTATGGAGGCCAACTCAATGGCGTGGTTGGAATCGACGAGCGCCATCCGACGGCAAGCTTCAGCGTCAACGCCCGATTGACCAACGCTGACGCCAACAAGCTGATGAGCGCTGTGGCCAACGCGAACGACACCCTCTACGGCTCCATGTCCGCCACCATCAACCAGACGTTTGCAACGCCGCCGTCGGGAGAGGTGACGCAAACGCTGAATGGACCTTTCAGCTTCACACTCACCAACGGGAAACTTACCAAGGTCGACCTGGTGCACGAGCTCTCGAAGATCGGAAAGTTCGGGGGTGGAGCGGCCAAGGGCTACACCGGAATCTCTCAAATGAGTGGCACATTTCAGGTGCAAAACGGAGTCGCCCAGACCAACGATCTGAAGGCCGCGCTGGATGTGGGCACAATGTCGGCCCAGGGGCTACTGAATCTTGTCAATCAGACGCTCAACATGCACCTGACGGCCGTGCTGAGCAAAAGCTATAGCCAATCCGTCGGTGGAACCGGAGTCGGCGGATATTTGAATACGGCACTGGCCAACAAGCAGGGCGAGCTGGTTCTGCCGGTCCTTGTCACCGGCTCGATGAACCACCCGGTGGTTGCTCCTGACCTGGCGAAGATCGCGCAGATGAAGCTGAACAACATTCTGCCTACCGCCGCGGAAGTTCTGGGCGGCAAGAACGCGAACCTGGGAGGCATTGTCGGGGGCCTGCTGGGAGGAGGCCAGCCGCAGGCACAGCAGCCCGCAGCGCAGAAGGGTCAACATCCCAACCCGCAGCAGAACCTAAACGACACCATCAACAACGCCCTGGGCGGGCTATTGGGCGGAGGCAAAAAACCCAAGAAGCAATAGCCTGCAATGCGCTGACAACTGCAAAAGCCGCCGGTTCTCCCGGCGGCTTCGCTTGGCTAAACTCGACCCCGGCTAAACGCCGGTGTGCTCCAGCAGTCCTTTTTCCAGCTTCTCCTGGCATTCGATGCAGTGGCGCGTCCAGGGCACAGCTTCCAGGCGCTTGGGATTGATCTCGTTACCGCAGGAAATGCACAGCCCGAAGCTCCCGTCGTGAATGCGGCTCAGCGCGCCTTCCACCATCTGCAGGAGCTGCCGCTCGTTATTGCTCTGATGGAAAAGGAATTCTTTGGTGTAGGACTGGGCCGCACGATCGGCAATGTCCTGGGCCGTCTCGACGTCCGCTTCGCGGCCATCCTGCGTCGTGCGATTCACCGTCTGGCGCAGTTCCCGCTGGCGTTCTTCCAGCCTCTTCTTGAACATTTCCAGCTTTTTTTTGTCCATACCCTTGGTCCCTTAACCTGCCGAAGCCACCCGTGGGCCCCGAAAACCAAAACTTGCTACAGCAAAAGCGGAATGATATGCGCCTCCAGAACCACAGTCAAATTCAGTGCCAAAGCCCGGGATCCTAAAAGTGCCAGTCGGCCGATATGGTTTGACTTCAGACCACCAAACAAAAAAGCGGTCATATGACCGCTCTTCCGAAAGAGGCGTGGGTGAAGGGGTTGTCATGGGAGGCAATGCTGGGCGCTGCCTCGATTCTCGAAGCAGACGGAGAGATGACCTTCTAGGGGAGAGTTACATAACACTGTGCCGGACACCTCTTTTGTGTGCAGGAATGGAAGCACTTCGGGTTCCGCGGGTTGCCTGGGCCGGCTTAGCTTCCGTCAATGAGTAGGATAAGTATCAGCCCGCCGCCGAATTAGCCGGTCGGGTGCGACCGCGGGACCGTAACGGGAGGCTTGCCCGTGTCAATTGTTTTCTCGGAATCGAAGTACCGACTCTAAGCCGACAGGTTCTTGTTCTTGGCATCCTGCGCTTCGAAGGTCTTCAACTTGTTGAGCAGAGCTTTATAGCTGACCTTCAGAAGCTTGGCGGCTTGCCGCCGGTTCCAGCGTGTCTGCAGCAACGTCCGTTCGATGGCTTCACGCTCGGCGCGCATCGCGGCTTGGCGACCGATCTCCAGCAACGAAGGCGTGTCTTCCTCGGGGCCTTTCGGCTTGCCCGCGGTGATGGGGATGGCAGCCGGCACCGGCTGCGAGCTGCGAACCGACGAGCTGCCTGGGGCCGGCCCGGCTTCCGGGGACACCTGCCCCACGACTCCCATAATCGGCTTGTGGGTAGAAAGTTCGCGAATAATCTGTGCCTCGTTGCCGACAATCACATAGCGCTTCACCAGGTTTTCAAGTTCCCGAATATTGCCCGGCCAGTTGTATTCCATCATTCGGCCGAGAGCCAGGTCGCTAAAGGCGGAGGGCTGCTTGCCATAGAGCTCGCTGTATTTTTGCAGGAAGTAATCCAGGAACACCGGCACTTCCTCGCGGCGTTCGCGCAGCGGAGGAATATGAATCTTGATGACATTCAGCCGGTAAAACAGATCTTCGCGAAAAGCACCCTCCGCGACCGCGCTTTCCAGATGCTTGTTGGTAGCCGCGAGGATCCTCACGTCCACCGAGATATCGTGCTTCCCTCCCAGGCGAGAGAAATCTCCGTCCTGCAGCACGTGCAGCAGCTTGGCCTGCAAGGCCGGGTGCATCTCGCTGACTTCGTCGAGAAACAGCGTTCCGGCGTTGGCCAGCTCGAACTTGCCCAGCTTCTGGCGGTTGGCTCCGGTGAACGCTCCCTGCTCGTAGCCGAACAGCTCACTCTCCAACAGTTCATGGGGAATGGCGGCGCAGTTGACCTTGACGAAGGGCTTGGCGCGACGCGACGACTGAGCATAGATCATGCGCGCTACGACGCCTTTACCGGTGCCGCTTTCCCCGCGAATGAGAACCGTCGCATTCGTCTCCGCCACCTGTTCGATGGTGTTCTTGACCTCTTCCATCCTCGGGCTGGTGCCGAACAGCATGGCGAAATCGCTGTGTCCCCGGACCCGCTCTGGAAGTTGGGTCACCTCCGACATCAGCCGTTGCTGCTCCAAGATGCGGTTCAACCGCGTGTCGAGGTCCTTCAGATCCACCGGCTTCACCAGGTAGTCGTCGGCACCGGCTTTAGAAACACGAAAGACAAACTCCGGATCGTTACGCTCACTGATGACGATGACACTGACGTCCGGCTTCATCTGCTTCAGGCGCTCAAGCAGCTCGAAGGCATCCGGTCCTCGGGTGGAAAGAGCGAGCAACACCAGCGCCGGATCGAACGCACGCAATGCTCGCGCTGCTTCGTCGGCACCGGAAGCTGTGCTCACTTCCACGCCCCTGCGTTGCATTTCCGAACTCAGAGGCTGGATCGCGTTCGCATTTTCAGCAACGATAAGCACGCGCGTCTTGTGGACTGTGGTCATAAATTACTGGCCGCCGACAATCCGGTATTTGGTGCCCAGCGGTGAAGGTAATGAAGCTCTCCATTGTGAGAACCGCCATACCATCGCAGGTACGCCGGCCTCACGTCTATCGAAAGCGGCGTGAGAGGCATTCTAACTCCAAATCCTTGTGTCGTGCGCAACCTCCGTCACCATGCTCACAAGCCACCGTCATGGCCCAGAGGAATTGTCAGCATCCGGCAAATCTCATGTCCGAAATGTGCCTCCAGGCATATAATCGGGGAAAACAAGGGTGCCCCCGATCGCGGCCCGGCACGGTGTTTATTTTTTGCTCGCGGAGAACTTTCCGCGGTGCTGGGGGTTGGCATCCGATAGAGTAGTCCGGCGCTCAGGGTGGGAGTACCTCCATGAAGTCACGCGCGTTCCTCGTCTCCGTTGCCATGCTAATGAATGTGAGCCTTGCCATGTCGACCATGGCGCAGGACACGGCTTCACAACAACCAGCGTCCCAATCAAGCAGCAGTACCGCCGCTTCCACCGCGACAAGCATGCCAGCTTCTTCCGCGGACCAGCAAGGCGACACGACCTCTGCTCCAAAAGAAACTCACAACAAAAACAAGAACGATATCGACGACATCGGCAACCGCAACATCGGAAAGCGCGGGCTGGGTAACTGGTATGCGCTCGACACCGACATCAAGATTGGTAAGCAGTACGCCATGATGGTTGAGCAGAATGCCAAGATGATCCAGGACCCGGTCATCACTGAGTACGTGAATCGGATAGGGCAGAATCTGGTTCGCAATTCTGACGCGAAAGTTCCTTTCACCATTAAGGTCATCGACTCCGATCAAATCAACGCCTTTGCTCTGCCGGGAGGTTTTTTCTACGTCAACAGCGGATTGATTCTCGCGGCCGATGGAGAGGCCGAGCTTGCCGGAGTCATGGCGCACGAGATCGCCCACGTTTGCGCCCGCCACGCAACCCGTGAAATGACGCGCGCCAATTACGCGCAGATCGCCACTACGCCGCTCATGTTCGTGATCAACAGTTGGGGCGTGTATGAGGCCACCAACATCGCTCTGGGCTTGGCTATGCCGATGGCGTTCATGAAGTTCTCCCGCAGCTTCGAATCTGAAGCCGACTACCTTGGCCTGGAGTATATGTACAAGGCGGGATACGACCCGCAGTCTTTCATCTCGTTTTTCGAGAAGGTTGAAGCCAAAGAAAAGAAACAGCCCGGCATCCTGTCCAAGGCCTTTGCCTCTCACCCGCCGACGCCCGATCGCATAGCCAAGAGCCAGGCCGAGATCAAAGATCTGCTGCCGGAGCGGCCGCAGTACATCGTGGACACCTCGGAATTTGACTCGGTCAAAGCGCGGCTCGCCGCCTATGAGAATCGTAAGAAGGTGTTAGCGCCCGCCGACCAGGAGAAGCCCTCGCTGCGGCAGACCAAGACTGCGGATTCCACCACGGGCACGCAGAATCCAAACGACGACCGGCCAACCCTGTCACGTCGCGACGACTAGCGGAATTCCGTCCTTCACGACCGGAGCTCCGAACCAAGGCGTTTCCGTGCTCGTCCCCTCAAAACTCCCAGCACGGCCTGTCGAGATACGGCGCTAAGCTGATGAAAAAGCAAGGATTATGACAGTTACGATAGTAACTTGACTTAGAATTCAAAAAGAATTAACATTCTGGGCAGTAAATGACAATTAGTTCATAATTGTTTCCTCCTCCTCCAAAGAGGCCGTCCGCACGCGGCCTCTTTTTCTTGTGCTTTTCCATCCCTTCATTTCAGGCAGCCGACTTCCGCCGCACCAGAACGGAAACGCGAAATACGGAGAGGCAAACCATCGACTTAGAGCTTCGCCCCGATTTTCCTTGACTTGCAGTGGTCATCGGCTAAGATAACCTGCCTCCGTGGGAAACCCTCATGAAACGCCATCACTTGTTCACTTGCTCCACGCGTCGCTTTGGTATCCCCGGTTCCGGTCCTGGATGTTGGCCGGACGCATCCCAGCAACGGTCATCATCCTCGCTGCTGCTACGCCTCGTGCTCAAAAAAACATCCGGCGGGCGGCTCGATGACAGCGACTTTGATTACAATCATTGAGACATTGGAAGAAGACACGTATAGACTTGGCTTTGGCCCAGGTTGCGGTAAGACCCAGCTAAAAATCACGAAAGGTGAAACCATGAGGAAAGCTTGCCTGATTTCAGTTGTCTGTCTGCTTCTTGCTTCACTGGCCTTGGCGCAGACCAAGCAGGGCCGAACCAAGCCCAGTGGAATTAGGATCGCCACCACTTGCGGCGCCGACCCGGTGCTGCCATCGGATGGAACGGTGAATCTTGAGGACTTCATATTCAACGCTACCACCGCCTATTACAACCTGAATGTAAAAGGCGGCCATTCGTACAGCATTGAAGTCTGGGACCCCGTTGATCCTACGGCTGCCGTTGCCCCCACCCTCCAGTTGCTGCAAGCCAATTGCTCGACCCCGATATCTTCCACCAATGTGACCAGTGTGGATCCCGACCTCAGTGGCGGATTCGCTGCACGAATCAGCTGGATTCAGGCATCGGATATGAGCATCCATATTGCCCTCGCCAACCCTGATCAGAATAACGGCTATTCGTTCGTCATCCGGGTCACCGACACGACTTTATTCAATCCTCGCTGGAGCACGTACAGCGGCTACTCTACGAGTTGGGGTCTCACCAACACGACACCGACTGACCTGAACGGCACCATGACGGTCTACGATGCCAGTGGCTCCGTATTGGCTACTAAGCAGACAACATTGAAGGCGGCCCAGCCTAACTTTCTCGATACTACCGGCCTCGGCGTTCCGGCGAATCATGCCGGTTATGCGACCTTCGCCTATGTCGGGTCTGCGGGCGCAATTGTGGGAGACGGCTTTATGAGTTCTCCCAGCGGAAACCCGATCATCCCTGTGCTGTTTGTGACCAAACACTCGTACCGCTAGTCCCAAAGCGTGAACTAGCGCAGCTTTCCATAAGGCTCCGCCCTCGGCTAAGGGATTGCTGAAACGGCCGGCAGACTCGTCCTCTGCCGGCCACTCTGTTTGCGTCGTCGACTCCGCTCTTCCAGCGCCTTTCGCCCTGCGACTCTGCGCAGAAGACGTCATCTAATGTGGTAGGCTTTCTAGTAGGTGGAGTGTCTCTGCATTACGCATTACTTCTCCTTTGGCAGCCCTGGTCGCGAACCAAGGAACAACAGCATTGATTAACACTTTAATTGCCAAGGTTTTTGGCACCAGCAACGAGCGCGAGATCAAGCGCCTGGGTCCCATGGTGGAGCGCATCAACGGGCTCGAACCCGAGATCCAGCAGCTCTCGGACGAACAGCTCCGGGCGAAGACAGACGAATTCCGCGCCAGGATTCGCCAGCGGGTAGACGCGGTGGAAGACCCGGAGGAGAAAGACGAGGAGCTGAAGCAAGCACTCGAGGACCTGCTTCCTGAAGCTTTTGCCGTGGCCCGCGAGGCCAGCTGGCGTGTGCTTAAGATGCGCCACTTCGATGTGCAGCTCATCGGTGGCCGGGTGCTGCACCAGGGCAAGATCGCCGAGATGAAGACCGGCGAGGGCAAGACGTTGGTCGCCACCCTGCCGGTGTACCTCAACGCCCTTTCCGGACGCGGCGTTCACGTAGTGACCGTGAACGACTACCTGGCCAAACGCGACTCCGAGTGGATGGGCAAGCTATACACCTTCTTAGGGCTCACCGTCGGTGTCATTGTGCATGACCTGGACGATGCCCAGCGCCGCGAGGCCTACGGCGCAGATGTCACCTACGGAACTAACAACGAGTTTGGCTTCGACTACCTGCGCGACAACATGAAGTTCGACCTGCAGGATTGCGTACAGCGCGGGCACAACTTTGCCATCGTTGACGAGGTTGACTCCATCCTGATCGATGAAGCCCGCACCCCGCTCATCATCAGCGGCGCCAGTGAGGAGTCGACCGACAAGTACTACCGCGTCAACCGCATTATCCCCCAGCTTGAGATGGGCGAAGAGATCGAGCGGTCGATGGAGGACAAGGTGCTCACCGGCGACTTCGTCATCGACGAGAAGCATCGCACGGTCTCGGTCACCGACGATGGCTGGGACAAAGTCGAGCGCCTGCTGGGTATAGGCAATATCGCCGATCCGGAGAACTGGGACCTCAAACACCACGTCGAGACCGCCATCAAGGCGCACCACCTCTACCGTCGCGACGTGGAATATGTCGTCAAGGACGGCGAGGTCCTCATCGTCGACGAATTCACTGGCCGCCTCATGCCGGGCCGCCGCTGGTCCGACGGTCTGCACCAGGCCGTGGAAGCCAAGGAAAGCGTCAAGATCGAGCGCGAAAACCAGACGCTCGCGACCGTGACCTTCCAGAACTACTTCCGCATGTACAAGAAGCTGGCGGGCATGACTGGTACGGCGGAGACGGAAGCCGCCGAATTCGACAACATCTACAAGTTGGAAGTGGTCGTTATCCCGACCAACAGGCCGTTGCTGCGCATCGAGAACTCTGATGTCGTCTATCGCACCGAGAAGGAGAAATATTTCGCGGCCGCCGATGAGATACAAAAGCTCGCCGAGAGAGAGCAGCCGGTGCTGGTGGGCACCACTTCCGTTGAAAAGTCCGAGAGACTTTCTGAACTGCTGAAGAAGAAGGGCGTCCGCCATGTCGTGCTGAACGCCAAATACCACGAGCGCGAAGCCGAAATCGTTGCCCAGGCCGGCCGCAAGGGCGCCATCACTATCGCCACCAACATGGCAGGTCGCGGCACCGATATTCTGCTGGGCGGCAACCCTGAGTTCATGGCCAAGCAGGAGTGCCTGAAGCGCGGCATCGCGCAAAAGCTCAAGGCGGTTGCTGGCGAAGTGAACGCCAAGCCCGACGATCCTGCTCTTTCGTACTTCTACTACGGTGGCGATGAGTATCAGGTGGGCACCGAGCAGTGGAATGAAATCTTCGCCCGCCACAAGATTGATACCGATCAGGAGCACGATACCGTCATTGATCTTGGCGGTCTCTTTATCCTCGGCACCGAGCGCCACGAGTCACGCCGCATCGACAATCAGCTCCGCGGACGTGCCGGCCGCCAGGGCGACCCGGGTGCCTCCCGCTTCTATCTGTCGCTGGAAGACGATCTGATGCGCATCTTCGCCAAGGAGTGGGTCTCGAACCTGCTTCAGCGGCTGGGCATGGAAGAGGGCGTGCCCATCGAATCGCGCATGATCAGCAAACGCATCGAAGCCGCACAGAAAGCGGTCGAGTCCCAGAACTTTGAGGCCCGCAAACACCTGCTTGAGTATGACGACGTGATGAACAAGCAGCGCGAGGCGGTCTACGGCTTGCGACGCCAGCTGCTGGAAGGTCTCGACCAGAAAGATCTCATCCTTGAGGACTACGTCCGCGATATCCTCGGCGACGTATTGAACAAATATGCCGGCAAGGACGTTCATGCTGAAGACTGGGACATCAAGGGGCTGAAGAACGAAGTCTTCACCAAGTTCGGTGTGGACATCGAAAAGGAAGGCATTGACCCCGGCAATCTGAACCGGCAGGAGCTGGGCGATGCCATCTTCGACAAGCTCAAGGAGCGCTACGACGCGAAAGAGCGGCTGATTGGTCCCGATGCCATGCGCCACCACGAGCGCATCATCATGTTGAGTGTTCTGGACCAGCATTGGAAGGACCACCTGCTCAGCATGGACCACCTGCGCGAGGGCATCGGACTGCGCGGCTACGGCCAGCACGATCCCCTGGTGGAATACAAGCGCGAGTCCTTCGACATGTTCGAATCCATGATGGCGCGCTTCCAGGAAGAGACCGTCCGCTACTTATACCTCATGCAGGTGATCGAAGCGCCTCAGCCGGCGCCCCAGCGCGTCCTGCCCGACGACGGCGACGGAGGCGCTCTGGCAGCGGTTGGAACCGGAGCACGCCGCGCGCGCCAGGCAGCCACGACCATTGACGACATGGAGGCAGCCTTCCAGCGCCGTAAGAGGCGCGAACTGGAACAGGCCCGCATGGCGGGATCGGGCGACCTGGGTACGGTGCAGCAAGTCATTCGCGGCGATAAGGTCGGCCGTAATGATCCTTGCCCCTGCGGCAGTGGCAAGAAGTATAAAAAGTGTTGCGGCGCCTGATCCCGGCACAGAAAACCCTCCTGTAGCCACACATCGCCACGAAATCGCGATACAGTGTTGGCATGGCAAACCGCAGCTCATCCCTTCGCGCCCTCGGCATCGGACTTGTAGCCGGTCTCCGCTCCATGACCGCTCCCGCAGCTGTCAGCTGGGCGGCCAATACGGGGCGCATGCACTTGGGTAATTTCCCGGTTTCCCTGCTTGACACAAATTTGGCAGCACGCACGACACGAAAGCTCGCGCTCGGCGAAATCATCAGCGACAAGACGCCTCTCTCCCCAAGCCGCCTCCAACCGGCCTCGCTAACCTGGCGCCTGATCTCCGGCGGAATCTGCGGCGCAGCATTCTCCATTTCTGACGGCGACGATCCCGGCACCGGAGCTGCGCTGGGAGCCGCCGGAGCGTTGGTGGGATCGCTGCTTGGCTATGCCTGGAGAACCCGCATGCGACAGCGGCTTCACGCCCCGGACTTCCCGCTGGCGCTGCTGGAAGATATGGTCGCCGTAGGATCTGCGGCGGCCCTCGTTTCCTGTCCTACCAGCAGCAGTGCTCGCGATGCCTGGGCTGACTCGGAGGATCCCTCCTGGGTGCCGTAGAGCACGCCTCATTCCCCGGCATTCGCTTCCTGTCTCCACAACCGCTGCGCAGAAGCCCACAGTAGCGTCGGAATGATCATGCTCGCACCAACCGCGCTGGCTACCATGCGAGGAGATACCCCGCCATCGATTGCCTTCCCGGATAGCCATGCTGACAACGCGATGACCGCCATGGCAAGGCCGAAATCGGCGGCAAAGATCCTGCCACGAAAGCGGTCGTCTGAATTGAGTTGCAGCAAGGTCGTGGAAAATACCCACACTACCGAGTTCCCGGCATGCGCCAGCAATACAACCGCCGCCGCAACCCAGATTGTCGGAGAAACGCCCAGCAATACATAGCCGACGCCGGCGATGACAAATCCGACCAGCACGCCGTGACGGAGTCGCGGCTGGTTGATGCCCGCCCATTGTGCGGCGATCAGCGGTCCGATCAGCGACCCGATGCCGCGAGCGGTCAGCAATACGCTCATACCCACCAGGGCGTAGTCCTGCCGTCCCAGGTTCGGCATCGGCAGGACTCGTTGTCCGAACACCGGGAACAACACCCACGCCGCGCCCAGGATGCCGGTGCCTCCCCGCAGGGCAACCATGGCGAGCATGCGAAGATCGTGTCCGATGTAACGGAAGCCTTCGATCATGGGCGAGTAGTCGAAAACCTCCCGCAGCGTGAGCCGCTGATGGGTTATGTGCGGCTCATCAAACTTCATCCTGCGGATAAACATCGCCGAAACCAGGAAAGAGAGCGCGTTGATCACGAAAACGGCTTCCCGGCCCAGCGTGGCGGCGACGAGTCCGCCGATGAGGGAGCCTATCGCCAGGTTGAACGACCACGTGGTGGACGCCAGCGTGTTGGCGACGATCACGTCTTCCTGTGGCGTGATATTCGGAATCACCGCGTTGCGCGCCGGTTCGAAGAAGCCCGCCATCACCGTTTCCAGCAGAATCAGCGGATAGATCAGCCAAGCCATGCTTGCCGATCGCACCAGGAGCATGCAGGCGACAATCACTACCCGTGCCAGATCAGCCGTGATCATCACCTTGCGCCGGCTGATACGATCATTCACCGCGCCGGCAATCGGCCCGACAAAGGTCTGCGGTAGCACCCACAGCACCAGCCCGATGGCCACGGACTGTGCCTTGCCTGTGAGATCGAGCAACAGGCTGAAGATGGCAATGGTGTAGAACCAGTCTCCGATCTCGCTGACGATCTGCGCCATCCACAGCTTGCGAAAATTGCGGTTCTCGCGCGTCAGACGCAGATATTCGGAGAAGGAAATGGTGGGTGTCGCCATCGGAGGAATAGCCTAGCAGAGTGTAAAGAACCGCGGTGTGGGGAGACCCGTCAACAAAAAGGCGCCGCTGAAGTCGGCCTCAGCGGCGCAGGAGGAGAGTACTTCAAATCCTGATACGCGAGCCAGAGGGCCCGCTGTGCCCTAGAACAGGTTCCACAGATACTGGTTGTAGACGTCGTGGTGGTATTGCACCTCGGGAGCCTTGACAAACGTTCCCAGCAGGCGTGGGCAGCGGTCGGCGGAGGCCTGTTTCAGGTCCGCATAACGCGCCTTCACATCGGCTCCCAACAACCTGGTCGTCCACTCAGCCTTGCGGAAGTCTTCAATTGCGGTGTAGATGTTGTCGGGCAGATACCGCTCAGCCTGACGCAGGTTCTTGATCTTCGCCGTCTGCCCGTGCAGACCCGTCTTGAAGATCGAATACATCACCAGATAGGGGTTCGTGTCCGGCGATACGGAACGCACTTCCACGCGCATGCTGCGCTCATTGCCTATGGGAACGCGGATCATTGAGCCGCGGTCGGTGGCTGAAGCCTTGATCTGGTTCGGAGCCTCAAAGTGAGGATCTAGCCGGCGATACGCATTCACGCTGGCATTCAGCAGCAGGCACAGATCGTTGCCGTGCGTCAGGATGCGATCGATGAACTCCCATCCTGTCTTGCTGAGCTGCTCTTCGCCCTTGGCGTCCCAGAACAGGTTCTTGCCCCCCTTGCTGATGGAAACATTCGTGTGCATGCCGCTGCCATTCACTCCCACCACCGGCTTAGGCAAGAACGACGCCGTGCATCCCATGTGTGTCGCCACCTGGCGGCAAATGAGTTTGTAGAGCTGGATGTGATCGGCCGCAGCCACCACTTCAGCATAGGAGTAGTTGATTTCGAACTGCGAAGGCGCCACCTCAGGGTGGTCCTTCTCGTTCTGGAAGCCCATGGCGCGCTGCACCTCGGCCGTGGTGTCGATAAAGGTGCGCAGCGTGTCTCCGGGAAGGGAATGATAATAGCCGCCGGTATTTACGTATTCGAACTGCACGGTCTCGTGATAGCGCCGCTCGGCATCGGGGCCCTTGAACAGAAAACCCTCAATCTCGTTGGCCGCATTCAGGGTGAGGCCTTCCTTCTTGTAGAGTTCGTCGGCGAACCCCTTGAGCACGCCGCGGATATCGGCCGTATACGGCTGTCCGCCCTTGTCGATGACGTGGCCGAAGACCAGCACCTTGCCCGGGCCAAACACGTCGGCTGGGCCCCAGAAAAAGGCGCTCCAGTCGATACCCAGGCGCAAATCGCTTTCCCGCTGTGCAGTAAAGCCACGGATCGACGAGCCGTCGAAGGTCAGGTTGTCCCAGCTCTTCAGCAGGAACTTCTTGTCGTAATCCAGCATGTGCAGCCGGCCTTCCAGGTCGCTGAACAGCACGGTCACCGCCTTGATGCCCTTCTGGTCGGTCAGGTATTTGAGCCGCTCCTCCTGGATCTTGCCGATATCGACACGCTTCAGCCGCTCGGCCTTGGCACGCAGGTTTAACTCTTCTAATTCGTCGTATGAAAGCGCTAGAAAATTACGCAGTTCGGTAGACAATGCCGCTCCTTATCAGGCAGATTTCTGCACCCCGCTGGCGGCTGGGTGCCGTCGGTAGCAAGACGTCTTCTCGCTGTTGCAGATGTTCTGAGGCTACAGGGAAGCCAGCAGGGCAATCCAACAAAAAATCTTGATAGCGGCGATTGAAGAAATTTATCGCTCTACCCGTAAGCGGGGCCGTCTTCGAGAGCAAATGAAATAAGCTTGACCTGTCTATAACTGTAGGGTGGAAGGTGGTCTTGTGATGCTGAGCGTTTCGCAAATCGCCCGCCAGGTCGGCCTCAGCCGGACGGCAATCCTGTACTACGAATCGATGGGACTGCTGCGGCCGGCTCATCGCACCTCGGCCCAATATCGCCTCTATGGCGAGAAGGAGGTCGAGACCCTGCGCCAGATACGGCTGTACCGCTCGGTAGGGCTTAGCGTCCGCGATGTCCGGCAGATGCTTTCCGGCTCGGAAGGCGCTGCGGCGGCGGTGCTCAACCGCAGGCTGGTCGAGTTGGAAGCGGAGATTGGCGAGTTGCGCCGGCATCAGCAGGCAATCGTGAGATTGCTGCAGGCCAAAAAATCACTGTTGAGGAGAACGAAAGACATGACCAAAGAGAAATGGGTTTCCATCATGAAGGCGGCAGGACTCAGTGAGGACGACATGACGCGCTGGCATCGCGAATTCGAGCGCACCGCCCCGGAGGACCATCAGGAATTCCTCCAGTACCTGCACATCGCACCGGACGAGATCCGCTCCATTCGTGAGTGGAGCCGGACCGGCGAAGGCCATCACTAATCAAAGCGGGATTCTCCGCTCTCGGCCCTCGGCTATTGGCTATTGGCTATTGGCTATTGGCCTCTAGCTTCTACTAATTGCTTCCGGGGTGCCCCACTCCGGCTTCTTTTGCCGGGGTGGGGATTTTCATCGCAGCTCTTCAACGAGCCCCAACCGGAACCCGCAGCCATTGCTCCAGTTGTTCCGCTCCCACCACGCCTGCCTGCTGGCGCACCAGCTCGCCCTTGTTGAATATGGCGAAGTTGGGAATGCCGCGCACGTTGTAGCGTGCCGCCAGTTCCGGCAAGCGTTCGGTATCCACCTTCAGCACTACCGCCTTGCCGGCCATTTCCTTCGCCGTGCGCGCCACCTCGGGAGCGGCCATGCGGCACGGACCACACCATTCGGCCCAAAAGTCGACCAGCACCGGCACCCGAGCCTCGCGCACGATCTCGTCGAAGAGCGCCGCATCGACCTCAATCGGCTCGTCCACGGCGGGCAGCGGCGACTTGCACGCGCCGCAGCGCCCGGTATCAGCCAGATGTGCCGCCGGAATACGATTGCTGCGGCCACAAGATCTACACGCCCGGGTCACCGCCATGATTGTCCTCCGGCTAATTGATTCCCTGCCGGGCCGATTAGGTTCACTTCAACTCGGACGCTTCCCCTAGAACGTGGTCGCCACGGTGAAGCGGAAGGTCTTACGCGGCTCGCGCAGGAAGTATTGTGGCTGATAGAGCGCGACCGCGTTCGCATACGTATAGTCGCCTGCCGCTCCTGCCGGGAACATCGAGCGCGTAATCGGATTGGGCGGCTGCACCGTCTCATACAACCGCAGCGGGTTATAGGCGTAGTAGAAGCGGAATGGCGCGTTCACGATCGGCATGATGACCTGCAGCTCGAGTCCGGTCGACACACGCGGCTGGTAATTCGTGCCTGGGATGGGAATGAGGTTGTGGTTGATCGGGACCGTCGTAGTCCCGCCGCAGCTGAAATCCGCATTCAAGTACGGACAGCCATACGGCGTGTTGGTCAGGACGTCATACTGCTGCGGTGCGATCTGCAGTTGCGACTCGCGCGAGATAAAGTCCAGTCCGGTGTCGATGAATGGCGCTATCGTGACCGGTCCCGCGATCGGAACCCGATACTCCAGATTGCCCACGATGCTGGTATCGCCGCCCGGGAAGATGATCTGCTGCACCGGAACATTGATCAGATAGGTCCCGCGGCGCGGATTGGTGGGATCGAGCGGTACATTGGATCCGTCCGGGTTCTGCAGAGGTATCGTCACCACCGTCGGGAAGAACGCAACCGGGGACACCGCGCGGATATCAAAACCGCGCACATCGGTGTCGCCGCCAAGATAGTAGCGGTCAAAGGGAGGCGCCACCTGTCCGGCATATCCCGAAATCCACGAGCCCTGTAGCCGGAAGCCCAGCGTGTTCCGCCCCTTATTCATCGGAATGAACTGCTTGTACTCTGCCGTGGGCTGGAAGTAGAACACGTTGCCGCCAAGGCCGGATATGGCCGTCGCAACGAAGAAGCTCTTTCCATGATGTGGCCGCTGCGGATTGTCGATCGTGCTGAAGGAGAAGTTGGGGACTACCTTGCTGGTCTTGATGCCGTTCAGCGAGTTCGGCCCGTATATGCCGCGGAAGTTGATGCTCTCGAAGTACAGAGTCGACGCCGTGCTGAAGGTTTGCACGCTGGTGTCGTCGTACGAATACGTGATACCCACCCGCTTGAAGCTGTGCTTGATCGGATAGCTGAACGAGGTCGTGAATCCGGTGCTCGTCTGCGTGAAGTTCTGCAGCAGGTTCTGATACGCCGAGGGAATCTGCAGCACCTGGTTGTACTGCTGTTGGGTCAGCGCTGCCTGATTGTAGTTGTAACTGCGGTGATACACCGACCAGCTGAACTGCAGCGGCCGATCGAACAGATAGGGCTGGGTAAATGCCAGGGTGTAGTTGCGCTCGTATTGGCCGACCTGGAACTCCAGCGTCAGAGACTCGCCTTTGCCGAACAGGTTGTTCGTGGTGTAGTTCAATCCGATGAACCCGCCGGCCAATCCGCTGACGCCGCCCGTCAGTCCAATGCTGTTCTTGCCCTTTTCTCTGACCTTCAGCGTAATGTCGACCGTCGAATCCGCAACGTTTTGGTGGATCTCGGAATCCTGATCAGGCTTCAGTGGCTCGAAGTACTGTAGCTGGTTCAGGCGCAGCAGGCTGATCTCCCACAGGTTCCCGTTGTAGACCTGGCCTTCCTGCAACAGCAATTCGCGGCGAATGACCTTGTCGCGGGTGGTGGTGTTGCCCTGGAACTCGATCCGCCGCACATAGAACTGCTTGCCTTCATCCAGGTCGATGTTCATGCTGATCAGTTTTTTCTCGTCATCGGCACGGGTATCAGGGACCGGCGTGAAGTTGATGTAACCCAACTGCGCATAGGCTTTGCGCAGGTTTTCGATGCCCTTGCGGATGGCTTCCGTGTCGAAGATGTCGCCATCTTTGATCTTGAATTGCGCTCGCAGCGCCGCGGTGTTGGTAATAGCCTTGTTACCGGTAAAAGTGATCTCCTTCAGCCGGTATTGCGCGCCCTCCTCGACCGGCATCGTGATGTCAACCGCCTTGCCCGGCGTGTGCTTCCAGGGCATGTACCAGGTGAAACCGTTGGTGTCGTGAATCTGCGTCTTCGGGTCCGAGACCAGTGCCTTGAAATAGCCTTTGGTCTGATAGTAATAACGGACACGTTCCGCGTCTTCGTTCAGCTTGGTGGAGTCGTAGGTCCGCGGGAATAGATTTTCCAGGAAGATGGAGTGCGGAATTCCAATCGGCTTCAGGTTTTTCATCGCGCTGCGCAGCTCGCGCGTCTTAAGGTGTTGATTCCCGACGAAGGTAATCTTGCCGACCTTGACCTTGGGTCCTTCCTTGATCACGAAGGTTAGGCTCACCGACGCCGGCGGAATGGGATGTACTTCCGAGCGCACCGTCGCGAACTGGCGGCCATGTGCCGCCAAAAGGTCCTTGATTACCACCTCGGCCTTTTTCACCTTGGTCGGATCGTACTGGCTCTCCTGGGTCAGGCCGACCTTTCGCTCCTTGAACTTGTCGAGCACGTCGCTCTGCGAGACCGAACTGAGTCCGACATATTTGATCTCTCGAATCGTCGGTTTTTCTTTCACGTAGACGTGAATTATCCAGCCCTTGGGCGAGGCCTCGCGCTCAATGCGCAGGTCGTCGAAATAGCCTGTGTTCCACAGCGAATTGAAGTCTCGCTCCAGCGCCTGCTGGTCGTAGATTTCGCCAGGGCGGGTAAACATACGGGCGCGAATTGTGTCCGCCGGAATGCGGCGGTTGCCGTGAATCTCAATCGCCTCAATGACGTTGGACTGCTGGCCCCATGCGCCGACGGCGCACAGAGCAAGCAGGACGGAAAGGAGAATTGCGGCCGTGACATAGCGCCGCGTCCCGCGGGCGACCCGGGCCGCAGGTCTCACCTGACGATGGCAGAGAATATCGACAACCTCAAGGACAAGGTGAATGAAAGCGCAATTATACGGTACCTGCACGCTCGGTTAAAATCGTGTGAGCCCCTCGCGCGAAACCACGTGTGGTGAGCTAACCCTTGCCGGCCAGCGAAGTTGCGCCCTCCAGGGCCCGCCCAGCGAGGATACAAGGAGGAGTCAGGTGCCTTGCGATTCCGTCGCGATTCCTCCGCCTGAGGTGCCGATCCTCTGTTTCAGCACCTTCTGGACACCTACGCCGGCGAAACTGGCAGAAAGTAGTCCCCATGGAGAGCCTGCGCCCCTTGATTTCCAGCCGGCAGATTGCCTTGAAGGTCAGCGAGATCGGCTGCCGCATTACCCAGGACTTCGCCGGCCAGCCGGTGATTCTGATCGGCGTACTCAAGGGAGCCGCCATCTTTCTTGCCGACCTCGCGCGCCAGATTAAGCTCGATGCCACTTTCGATTTCATCGCTGTCTCCAGTTACAACGATCAGAAGCACCCCAGCGGCGAGGTGAGGCTGGTCAAGGACGTTGATGAATCGCTGGAGGACAGGAACATTATTTTGGTCGAAGACATCCTTGACACGGGGCTCACGCTCACATATCTCAGGAATTTGCTCCTGGCGCGCCGCCCCAGACAGTTGAAAATCGCCGTCCTGCTTGACAAGGTTTCGCGCCGCGTTCAACCTGTGCAGGTGGATTATGTGGGGTTTGAGATTCCGAGCTGTTTCGTCGTCGGCTACGGCCTTGACTTCGCCGGGCACTATCGCAACTTACAAGAGATCTGCGCTTTGGAACCCAACCCAGGCGCCATGTAGAATCGGAGGGGATCCCATGTCAGTCGACACCCTCGTTTCCTCCGGAATGCGGGCCGCAGTCGTCAGCGATTGGCGTCACGCTGCTGAAATCATCGATCACACGATGCTCCGGCCCCAGTCCACTCGCGCGGATGTACTACGTCTTTGCGCCGAGGCCGTGAACTTCGGCTTCCACTGCGTGCTGGTGAATCCTACATACGTTACCCTGGCTGCTGCCCAAGTCCGTGGTACTGCCATCACGGTCGGCACCGTTGTCGGCTTCCCGCTGGGCGCAAACCTTACCGTGATCAAACTTGCCGAGGCCGAGGCGGCCCTGCACAACGGCGCCAGCGAACTGGAGATGGTGATTAACGTCGGGGCGCTGAAGTCGGGAGACCGCGTTCTGGTGCGCAGCGAAATACATTCCCTGGCCACATTGGCTCATGCCAGCAAGGCGCTGCTGAAAGTTATTCTCGAAAATGCTCTTCTGACCCAGGAGGAGAAGATCCTGGCCTGCGCCCTCGCTATGGACGCCGGAGCGGACTTTGTCAAGACGTCGACTGGATTCTCTATTTCCGGAGCCACGGCAGGCGACGTCGCTCTCATGCGCGGCGTCGTGGGGCACTCCGTCGGGGTCAAGGCTGCCGGTGGCGTTCGCACCGCGGCCGAGCTAATCAACCTGGTTGACGCCGGAGCAAACCGCATTGGCACCAGCGCCAGCGTCCACATCGTGCGCGAGCTCGGGGCACCCTGAGCCTTTCAAACCATCGGCGCCCAGATTCGCTACTGCTAATGTTGGGCGCGGCCCTCTGCGCCGGCGGTATTCTGGTGTACTGGCGCGGTTCCAGAAAAGGATTATTTAAGATCCCGGTGAAGCCCCCGCGTCAGGCTGCCTCGCCAGTCGCGCCAATTCCCCCACGCTTGCCACTTCCAGGTCCGGCCGAACGTCAACTACCTTACTTGCCGCTGCCCGCTTGCCCTGTCGGCGATTCACCCAGACCGTGGCGACGCCTAGCTCCTGTGCTGGCGCTACATCGTGGTATAGGCTCTCGGCCGCGTGCACAAGCCTCTCGCGCGGCACACCAATGCCTTCCAGCAATGCTTTGAAGTTCCTATGCGAAGGTTTGTAGGACCGTACCTGCTGCGCCGTGACCACGAGATCGAACGGAACCTGGAGGTGCTTTGCCGTAAGCGCAAACAGATCGTCGTCGATATTCGACAGAATGGCCAGCCGATGGCGCGACTTCAGCTCTTGCAGGCCCGCGACGGTGTCGGGAAACGGCTTCCACCTGGCGATTGAATCGGCCAGGCCGTTGGCCTCTCCCGCATTCAGTTCAATCTTGAATTCCGCGGCAAACGCCCCCATGACGGCAGCCAGCACCTCGCGATAGCTGCGATATCTGCCGGACTGCTCCCGGGGCTCGAATTCCGAGTAGAGGTTCAGGATATGCGAATCCTGAACCTCACAGCGGTTGGTTCGCAACAGCGGCCGCAAATAGCTCAGGATGCCCGTCTCCCAGTCGATCAAGGTGCCGTAGCAATCGAACGATACCCATTCTGTACGCGTCCACTCTATGGTAGACAACCCAAACCTTCCACCTGGCCCGCAAGCCACAAAAAGGAGTGCCACATCCGCAAGGACGTGGCACTCGATGGGATTGAACTATTGTTACTAACGCGCCTTCTTAACGAGCCAGTTGTGCCAGGTGCGCCGAAACCACGCCAACACGGATTGCATTCGACTTGATGCCATTCGTGATAACCACCATGTTGTACGTGCCCACCGGCATCGAGGGATTCAGATCGAACTTCGTGGAGCTGATGTTCCCCGGAGCGATGGAGTGGTTGCTGTCGTCGTGCGTCCAGGCAAAATACACGTTGCCGTTGTTGACGTCAGTGAACTGCACCAGCGGATAGTTGGTGGCAGCCATGTAGTCGTCACCGTAAGCGTTGTTCTCAGACAAGCCATTGAGCTGCTTGCCATAGAGAACGTTGTTCTTGGAACCGACCGCCAGGTAGTTGGCGTTGGCGAGAATCGTCGGGGCAACGCCGCTCACTACGCCGGCCTTACCCTGGTACAGGTGGATCTGGGTTTCAAAGCCGATCGAGCCGATCTGGCCGGTCGGGAAGATCATCATGTGGCCTTCATACGAGGAATCACTCGGGCACTGCGACGAATTAGCCGTGGTGGCCAGAGTGTTGGCGACCGGATCGTACTCCAGGAATTGGCAACCGGACTGGAACAGGCCGGGGCTAAGCTGTGCAAGAACCAAGCCATTCGGCTCCAGGGCGGCTGGACCGTCAGCCTGCTGTAAGTTGTTCGGAGGAGTCGGACCGTTCATCCAGGTGTTGGCCGCGATGTCCAGCACATTGGTGGCGTTCACGTTACCACCGAACTGAATCACGCTGCCCTGGGGATGACTGGCATTGGGATAGGTCAGAACAGCGGCGCCCAACTCCTGGTCGCTCTGCTGCCAGAGCTGCACGGTGGTCTGCGGTCCGCAGTGCCAGTTGCTGTCGTTGATATCGAAATACTCGGTGCTCTTGCTGCTGCCGCAGGTGCTGTTGTTCTGAACGTCGACCATCAGCGTATTGCCGTTGGGCAGCGAGGTGTAGCCAGACTCGTCGTTTCTTACGGCCAAAACGTTCGGGCCGGCCGTCCAGGAATTCGGACCGTTATAGAAGGCGGTCTGCTTGTTGCAGCAGTTGGCCTGCAGGAACTGTCCATTCTGCATCAGAACGTTCTGCGCGTCGCCGATGGTGCCCCATCCGGATGGCGGAGCGTTGGAAACCCAAGTCACGGGACCCCACGGGGTAACCGTGCCTAGGTTGCCTTTGGTCGTCCAGACCGCCGAACCGAAATTGTACTCGCCGCCCTCGATCAGGACCGTCTTGCCGTCCAGCATCACAACGCTGCTGAAGAAGAACGGGCTGTAATCCGCTGTCATGGCATACGGGCCAGCCCAGGTACCGCTCTCGTAGCTGCCGTTGGCGGCAGGCGACAGGATATACCAGACGTTGGCGTTGCCACCTTGGTCCGAGTGGGCCAGAATTCGGCCGTCACGGAGCTGAAGCATGGGGCCGATCGCCTGGGGCGCGGCCGTCACATTCGTCCATGTCTGGGCACTGGCCATGCTCGCCGCCAGAATCGATGCAAGCACGGCGATTCCGATAATACGAAATACTTTCATTGTGTTCCTCTCCTCAAGAGAATTGCTTCTTTTCGAAGGTGTTGACGCTAGCAGGTAACGTCCTTTTGCCATCGCAGACGGGTGCATCTGGGAAGAAGCAGTTGGCCCGAGGAATGTACTCCGAACGGTTCGGTAAAGTCAATATGATTTCACCTCCCGTCTGTAAAATCTTGCGACAATTAGACCGCGCTTCTGATACTATCGGGTACGTATTTCTCGCCTGTCTTGATGCGGTTTCCCGCTGTTTTGGCGGTGAGCGCAAAAATAGCACGCGCCATTACTCCTCAGTAAAATTCTGAGTGCGCTCCAGATATCTCATCCATAAATAGACAAACCAGGCGCCTTGAGGTCAGAATGCCTGAGATAGGCATCGGCTCCGGAGGTTCACCCCGGTCCGAGGGTCAACCTCGCTTCAATGGCTCCGAACGCTAAGGCGGACCGTGTTCGAAGGGATACCATTCGCTATCACGGTCATGTTGTAGGTCCCGGGTGGCGTCTTCGGATTTAGGTCGAATTTCGTGTACTCCAACAGGTTCGGCGTGATCGAACTGGAACTGCCATCATGTGTCCTCGCATACCAGACGTTGCCTGAGTTCACGTCCACCAGTTGCAGCAACGGATAGTTCGTAGCCTGCTGAGCATCGTCGCCATACATGCAGGCTTGGCTGAGCCCATTGAGCTGTTTGCCAAAGAGGACATTGTTTGCTGAATCCGTATAGAGTACTAACGCTGCCTCGGAAATTACCGGAGCCGCAGTATTTAACGTTCCGGAAGCCGGCGTGTAGACCTCCACTCTCTTCTCAAAGTCGGTCAACAGCACCTGTCCGGTTGGCAGCAGCAGTAGGCGTGAACTGACAGGGTTGTCCTGGTACGGACACTCGGGAGGGTTAGGGGCATACGAAAAGGTATTCGCCACTGGGTCGTAGTCCATGAACTGGCAAGTGTGGGAAGCCCTCGAAACTTGCAAGACACTCAGCACATGCCCATTCGGCAACACTACCGATGGCCCGTCATCCTGGTAGAGTCCGAGGGTCGATGGCCCAAGTGTCCAGGTATCCGGTGCCGTTCCGAACAGCGCCGTGCTCGGCTGAAGTGGCGATTGCAGCAGGATCTGGCCTGGAAGCTGTAGCACATTGCCGTTGTACATCAGGATAGTAGTACCCAATTCCTTATCTCCTGCCCACAGTTGCAACGGTAGTTGAGGGCCGCATGACCAGGTGCCCGTATTCGGGTCGTATAGCTCCGAACTCATGTCCGAGCCACAGGCGGGCTGGTCATCCACCATCAGCACCCGTCCGTCGGGGAGCAGGACCCAACCTTCCTCGTTGTTGTTGATGGCCTTAGTATTCCCGCTCGCTGTCCACGTCAAATGCTGCGCATCAAAGAGTGCCGTCTGCTTGGTACAACAGTTGGCTTGCATATAGGTCCCGTTGGCCAATATGACACTCGCTGCGTCGCCGATTGTGTTCCAGCCCGCGGGCGGGCTAACTGGCGTCCATGCGTCGGCCTGCGGATCATAGATTGCCCCCAGGTTTGTCCAGTCCTGCTGCCCTTGGTTGATCTCCCCGCCTTCGACGACCACACGGCCGTCCGGCAGCACGGCACTGCTGAAGTAGTAAGGCTGGTAGCCATCCGGCAGGCGGGCCGCCCGTTTCCACGTTCCGTTGACGTAGCTGCCCGTTGCATCCGGCGTCAAAATGGTCCAGTTGCCCGTGCCGCCTTCATTGGCAAGCACTCGGCCGTCACGCAGCAGTAATGTGGTGGAAACGCTGATGTCGGGCCGGTTCTCCGTTTGCTGCCATGTCTGGCCGCTAGCCATGGAGGTTCCGAGCCCGGATGCAAGAAGGACGCTTGCAACAAAGCGCAGCATATGTTTGTGCATTTTTTTCTCCCGGTGGTTGCTTCGTTAAAAAAAGGTCTATCTAACTGCGGCAAGCTGCGGGGGCCGGGAAGATCACCTTGTTAACCTCGGCTGGGCGCTTCGGAGGGAAAAAAGTGACTGAGGGGAGTCTAGTCACGAACTGATCGCCGGGTCAAGACTTTTTTTGGTAAATTACTACGTTTAGGAATAATATGACCACAAGATTACCGATCCTGAGACAGCGGCGGCTTCTCGTGACTACGGGATAATATAGTGGCTTGTGCTGGTTAGAGGAATCGGAAACAACCCGCGCCAGGAAGAATGGAAATCTCCCGGCCAATAGATTGGCCGATAGTTACTTACGCGCTCGAAGTAAGCTGGAAATTCGCTACCAGCGAATCTACTTTATCGGGGCCGGCGTTATTCCAATGAACTTGGTGCCTAGAAATTTCCCCTGGGGACCAAAGTTCCAGTTGAAGAGCACGAAGCCGGCTCGCGCGCACGCGTGGCATCCGTTGATCAACGGGTAGCCCACGGTGAACTGCACTCCACCATTGGCCGTCGGCTGGGAATTAGGCCAAGTGGTTCCGTCGCGATCCCCCGGCCATACTCCTACGTTGGGAAATTGCGCTTTCGTGTCCTGAAACTGCGGGTCCTGCTGCATGTCCGCCTGATCGAGAAGTTTAAGGTCCTCGACGTTGATGATTCGCGGCTGCCCATTCACAAACAACAGGCCATCGTTCGTGTTGGCGCGAAGCGGGTAGTTGACCCATGCGATGTCGACCGGACCCACCTTGTGGAAGCCATACATCAGGCCCACATCGCCTCCGCTGACCTTGTATAGCTCGCGCGTGAATTCGACGGCCGCGGCGGGAGCCCCGCCTGCCTGCATCTGGTTGATGAAGCACTCCGCAAATGACGGCGGTTGGGTGGCATCGCCGCACTTCTTCAGAATCGTGGTGCGCAGCGCGTCTGGCAGCTTCCACACCGCCGCCGGCCCGATCTTCTGCTGCGAGCTC
>CAVVDY010000015.1:0-118735 GCA_963747055.1 uncultured Acidobacteriaceae bacterium
CTTGAGGTCAGAATGCCTGAGATAGGACATCGGCTCCGGAGGTTCACCCCGGTCCGAGGGTCAACCTCGCTTCAATGGCTCCGAACGCTAAGGCGGACCGTGTTCGAAGGGATACCATTCGCTATCACGGTCATGTTGTAGGTCCCGGGTGGCGTCTTCGGATTTAGGTCGAATTTCGTGTACTCCAACAGGTTCGGCGTGATCGAACTGGAACTGCCATCATGTGTCCTCGCATACCAGACGTTGCCTGAGTTCACGTCCACCAGTTGCAGCAACGGATAGTTCGTAGCCTGCTGAGCATCGTCGCCATACATGCAGGCTTGGCTGAGCCCATTGAGCTGTTTGCCAAAGAGGACATTGTTTGCTGAATCCGTATAGAGTACTAACGCTGCCTCGGAAATTACCGGAGCCGCAGTATTTAACGTTCCGGAAGCCGGCGTGTAGACCTCCACTCTCTTCTCAAAGTCGGTCAACAGCACCTGTCCGGTTGGCAGCAGCAGTAGGCGTGAACTGACAGGGTTGTCCTGGTACGGACACTCGGGAGGGTTAGGGGCATACGAAAAGGTATTCGCCACTGGGTCGTAGTCCATGAACTGGCAAGTGTGGGAAGCCCTCGAAACTTGCAAGACACTCAGCACATGCCCATTCGGCAACACTACCGATGGCCCGTCATCCTGGTAGAGTCCGAGGGTCGATGGCCCAAGTGTCCAGGTATCCGGTGCCGTTCCGAACAGCGCCGTGCTCGGCTGAAGTGGCGATTGCAGCAGGATCTGGCCTGGAAGCTGTAGCACATTGCCGTTGTACATCAGGATAGTAGTACCCAATTCCTTATCTCCTGCCCACAGTTGCAACGGTAGTTGAGGGCCGCATGACCAGGTGCCCGTATTCGGGTCGTATAGCTCCGAACTCATGTCCGAGCCACAGGCGGGCTGGTCATCCACCATCAGCACCCGTCCGTCGGGGAGCAGGACCCAACCTTCCTCGTTGTTGTTGATGGCCTTAGTATTCCCGCTCGCTGTCCACGTCAAATGCTGCGCATCAAAGAGTGCCGTCTGCTTGGTACAACAGTTGGCTTGCATATAGGTCCCGTTGGCCAATATGACACTCGCTGCGTCGCCGATTGTGTTCCAGCCCGCGGGCGGGCTAACTGGCGTCCATGCGTCGGCCTGCGGATCATAGATTGCCCCCAGGTTTGTCCAGTCCTGCTGCCCTTGGTTGATCTCCCCGCCTTCGACGACCACACGGCCGTCCGGCAGCACGGCACTGCTGAAGTAGTAAGGCTGGTAGCCATCCGGCAGGCGGGCCGCCCGTTTCCACGTTCCGTTGACGTAGCTGCCCGTTGCATCCGGCGTCAAAATGGTCCAGTTGCCCGTGCCGCCTTCATTGGCAAGCACTCGGCCGTCACGCAGCAGTAATGTGGTGGAAACGCTGATGTCGGGCCGGTTCTCCGTTTGCTGCCATGTCTGGCCGCTAGCCATGGAGGTTCCGAGCCCGGATGCAAGAAGGACGCTTGCAACAAAGCGCAGCATATGTTTGTGCATTTTTTTCTCCCGGTGGTTGCTTCGTTAAAAAAAGGTCTATCTAACTGCGGCAAGCTGCGGGGGCCGGGAAGATCACCTTGTTAACCTCGGCTGGGCGCTTCGGAGGGAAAAAAGTGACTGAGGGGAGTCTAGTCACGAACTGATCGCCGGGTCAAGACTTTTTTTGGTAAATTACTACGTTTAGGAATAATATGACCACAAGATTACCGATCCTGAGACAGCGGCGGCTTCTCGTGACTACGGGATAATATAGTGGCTTGTGCTGGTTAGAGGAATCGGAAACAACCCGCGCCAGGAAGAATGGAAATCTCCCGGCCAATAGATTGGCCGATAGTTACTTACGCGCTCGAAGTAAGCTGGAAATTCGCTCCCAGCGAATCTACTTTATCGGGGCCGGCGTTATTCCAATGAACTTGGTGCCTAGAAATTTCCCCTGGGGACCAAAGTTCCAGTTGAAGAGCACGAAGCCGGCTCGCGCGCACGCGTGGCATCCGTTGATCAACGGGTAGCCCACGGTGAACTGCACTCCACCATTGGCCGTCGGCTGGGAATTAGGCCAAGTGGTTCCGTCGCGATCCCCCGGCCATACTCCTACGTTGGGAAATTGCGCTTTCGTGTCCTGAAACTGCGGGTCCTGCTGCATGTCCGCCTGATCGAGAAGTTTAAGGTCCTCGACGTTGATGATTCGCGGCTGCCCATTCACAAACAACAGGCCATCGTTCGTGTTGGCGCGAAGCGGGTAGTTGACCCATGCGATGTCGACCGGACCCACCTTGTGGAAGCCATACATCAGGCCCACATCGCCTCCGCTGACCTTGTATAGCTCGCGCGTGAATTCGACGGCCGCGGCGGGAGCCCCGCCTGCCTGCATCTGGTTGATGAAGCACTCCGCAAATGACGGCGGTTGGGTGGCATCGCCGCACTTCTTCAGAATCGTGGTGCGCAGCGCGTCTGGCAGCTTCCACACCGCCGCCGGCCCGATCTTCTGCTGCGAGCTCTCCTGCGCCTGAAGAACGGAAAAGCCGGCGAGCACCGCGAACCATAAAGTCAATAACCTGCGAAAACGATTCATCGCATGATCCTCTCGGACGGCCACCTGTTCAACTCTGGTCCATTCACGCTGCAGCGGAGAGCGGCTACCGATCCGGACTCTCAAGAACCACGGCCCGCATCCAGAACCCCGGCTGCTATGCCTCGGCCCCGGCCTCTTCCGCTACCGCAGCTGCCTCTTCGCCCGCTTCCTTCTGGATCTTGACCTTCACCGCCACCGTGACGTCACGGTGCAGCTTGATCGGCACACTGAACTCGCCCAATGCCTTCAAGGGCTCGTCCAACTGGATCTTGCGGCGGTCGATGCTGAAGCCCTTGCTCTCCAGTTCGTGGGCGATGTCGGATGAGGTCACCGATCCGAAAAGGTGATCGTGCTCTCCCGACTTGCGGGTGAACGTCAGCTCGACTCCGGCAAACTGCTGCCCGAGCGCCTCAGCATCGCCCTTCTCGCGCGCCACGCGCCGCACCGCCGCAGCCTTCATCTGCTCAATGACGGCGCGGTTCGCCGTTGTCGCTTCAATTGCCAGCTTTTTGGGAAGGAGATAGTTGCGGCCGTATCCCTCGGCAACTTTGACCACGTCTCCGCGCGAGCCGAGCTTGGCTACATCTTCTTTCAGAATGACTTCCATAGTTTAAGAACCTCTGAATTTTCGCGGACTGAACTCCGCTGCTGATTTCTGTCGTCCCCGCAGGGACTCGAATCGGGTTACGCGATCCGATTCCCAGCGCTTCCGCGCTGGGCTGGAATTGCGCCGCATCCTGTACGGCCTGCCAGGCTCTCAGCCGCACAGCTTCCTCTGCTGAGAGCTGACGGCTGACAGCTATCTGCTGGAAAACGGCAGCAGCGCGATGTTGCGTGCCTGCTTGATCGCATCGGCCAGGCGACGCTGGTGCGGTGTGCAAACGCCAGTCAGGCGGCGCGGCACAATCTTGCCGGCTTCGGCTACAAACTGCGACAGCAGCCGCACATCCTTGTAGTTGATGCTATCGATCTTCTCCACACAGAACTTGCAAACCTTCTTGCGCCGGAAGAATTTCCGCCCGCCTTCACGCGGTCCTCCGGGTCCACCCGCACGGCGAGGGCCGCGAGGGCCGTCCGTACGCGGCGAACCTTGCGGACGCGGTGCTCCTTCTGTACGCGGTGACTCCTTCTGTACGCGGTGCTGCTTCCGTACGCGGTGCTGCTTCCGTCCCTGGCGATCCTTCCGTCCGTGCCGGGGTTTCCCCACCCGCCGATTGCGGCGCCGCGGTGGTCTTCGTTTCGTCTGCCATATTTCTCCTTCAGGGCCCAAAGCCCATCTCCCAATGTCATGCACTGGGCATTACGCTTAGCAATCTCGCGGAAGCAGCTTTAGCTAGTCGCTGATCGATGCTTCTGCCGGAGCTTCCGTCGACTCCGGAACGGCCGCGGGCTCAGGCTCCTCGGCCGCCGCCGCTGCTGCGGCTGCTGCAGCCTCGGCTGCGCGGGTTCCCCTGCCCCGCACCTTGGTATCGCGAATCGCCTTGACCTTCGCCAGGCGCTTCTGCTCTTCGTCCACCCGCACCGTGAGGAATTTGATCACCGGCTCATTCACCCGCAGGCGGCGCTCGATTTCCTTCACCATGCCGCCCTCACCTTCCAGCGTCAGCAACACATAGATGCCATCCTGGAAGTTGCGGACCAGGTACGCCAGGCGGCGCTTTCCCATCCGCTCCACGCTCTTCACCGTGCCACCCGCCGCTTGCACCTGGCTTTCCAGGTTCGAAATCAGCTTGTCCTGGTCTTCCTCCGGCATGTCGGGCCGCAAAATAAACATCAACTCATAAATACGCATCGTTTTCTCCAGAACCTGCAACTAGCAATTAGCACTTGGCCAAACCATCGCCGTTGCTGGTTCGATTTAAACTCGTTTTCTGCGTTGCCTGCAGCAAGAAGCTCCCGCTAACTGCTAGTCGCTAGTTGCTTCTTTTTCTTTCCTGTTAAACCGATTCATCGCCGCCCCGATGCCATCCTTCAGGATGATTCGCACGGCCTCTGCCGCAGAATCCAGAACCTCATCCAGCACCGGATACTGCGCCTTCTTGAACTGCGACAGCACATACCGCGCGCCGTCGCCCACCGGATGATCGGGGCCAACTCCCAACCGGATGCGCGTGATTTCCTGCGTGCCCAGCGCCCCGATCACCGATGCAATCCCGTTGTGCCCCGCCGAGCTGCCTCGCGGCCGAATCCGGATGCTCCCGAAGGGCAGATCCAGCTCATCGTAGATGACGATCAGCTCCTGCTCCGGCTGCACCTCGTACTCGCGGACCAGCTCGCGCACCGAGGCGCCGCTCAGATTCATGTAGGTCTCCGGCTTGGCGAGCAGCAATTCCTGCCCTTCCAGCACCGCCCGCGCGGTTTGCGCGCGGCAGTTGCGGTTGTTCACCCGCACGCCGGCTTGCTCGGCAATGCGGTCCACCGCCAGAAACCCCATGTTGTGCGGCGTGAACTGGTACTCGATGCCCGGATTGCCGAGCCCGACGATCAGCTTCACGACGGTTACTTCTTCTTCTCGGCCTTTTCGCCGCCTTCGGCAGCTTCGCCTTCGCCTTCCGCTTTGCCCTTCTTGATGACTTCGGGCTCAGCAGCGGCAGCCACCACCTCGGCGCCCTCGACCGGAGCCGCAGCAGCCACTTCTTTCACCGCGGTGACGTGAGCGACCGCCTGATTTTCGTCGGTTATGAACCTCATCGTCTCGTTGCGCGGCAGATCGGCGACGCGCAGCGTCTGCCCGAACATCATCTGGCTCACATCGCCATCGATGTGTCCCGGAATGTCCGCCGGCAGGCACTCGATCTCCACTTCGCGCAGCATCTGCTCCAGGATGCCACCCTGGATCTTTACTCCCGGCGCCTCACCCTTCAGCAGCACCGGCACCTTCACCGTCAGCAGCTTGTCCATGGCAATGCGCTTCAGGTCGACGTGCAGCAGCGCGCCTTTGATCGGCTCGTACTGCCAGTCCACAATCATGACCTTGCCCGAGTCGCCGCCCGCGGTCATGTCGAAGATGGTGTTGTGCCCCTGCTCGGACTGCAGGATGCGGTTGATCTGCTTGGGATCGACCGCCAGGTTCAGGGGTTCCAGGCCCGCGCCATACAACACGGCGGGGATCAGGCCGCTCTTGCGCAAGCGGCGCGCATCGTTCTTGCCGCCGGTTTGCCGCGGCTTACACTCTACGTTCTTTTCTGCGGTTGCTGTAGCCATGCTTTATTCCTCTATAAGAACAATTTGCTGACGGAGGTCTCTTCGTGTATCGACTGGATCGCCCGGCCAATCAGCCCGCCGATCTTCAACTGCTTGATCTTGGGCTCGGCCTTGGCCGCCTCCGTTAGTGGGATGGTGTTGGTCACTACGCATTCCACCAGTCCCGATTTAGCAATCCTCTCAATCGCCGGCCCCGAGAGCACGGCGTGTGTGGCGCAAGCGTAAACCTGCCGCGCTCCGGCATCGAGCAGCGCCTGGCAGGTTTTCACCAGCGTGCCGGCAGTGTCGATGATGTCATCCAGGATGAGACACGTACGATCACGCACATCACCGATGACGTGCATGACCTCAGTCACATCCATTTCCACCCGGCGCTTGTCCACGATGGCCAGTGCCGAATCCATTTTCTTGGCGAAGAAGCGCGCCCGCTCTACGCCCCCTGCGTCCGGAGATACCACCGTCAAGTCCGGAAGTTGCAGGTCCTTGAAATATCCCACCAGCACCGGCGACGCGAACAGGTGGTCCACCGGAATGTTGAAAAATCCTTGGATCTGCGGCGCGTGCATATCCACTACCAGCGCCCGGTCCGCGCCCGCCGTGGTCAGCAGGTCCGCCACCAGCTTCGACGATATCGGTACCCGCGGCTTGTCCTTGCGGTCCTGCCGCGCGTAGCCGAAGTACGGAATCACCACCGTGATGCGCCGCGCCGACGCCCGCTTCAGCGCATCGATCAGCAGCAGCAACTGCATCAGGTGCTCGTTCACCGGATCGCACGTCGGCTGCACCAGAAAGACATCCCCGCCGCGAACGTTCTCCAGAATCTGGACATACGTTTCGCCGTCAGAGAACTTGTCGATGTGCGTCTGACCCAACGGCAGCCCGAGATACTCGCAGATCTCCTTCGCCAGCGTGTCGTTGGCGGTCCCGGAGAAGATCTTCCACTTGTCGTCGTGCCGCGCCCGAACCGGCTTCTTTTCCGCCTTGGTCTCCGGGCCGTGCGCTGGTGATTTTTTCTCAGCCGCCACCACCACCGAAGTTGCCGCTTCGGAAGGTGCTGCCGCTGCAACTAAGTCCGTCTTCGCCGCTGCTTCCATCGTTCAAATACCCCGCAATACCTGGTTAAGTAACCGCCGGGTGTTTGTTGAGCTGTCAGCTATCAGCCGCCAGCCGTCAGTCACAAGCCGCCTGCTCTCAGCCGCCAGCTCCGAAACTTGAAACTCGAAACTAAGAGCTTCTACCCACTAAACCTGGCTGGGCGGCTAGGATTCGAACCTAGACAAAGTGCTCCAAAGGCACTTGACCTACCATTAGTCGACCGCCCAGTGAAGTCTTTAGCATTTGGCATTGAGTACTTACTTAGGTGTCTCGTTTGGCCAATTGCTAAGTGCTAATTGCCAAGTGCTCCCAGTATTGCGCCCGCGTCAACGTCGTGGTTGCAATCGCGGACAACCCTGCTTCGCTGATCCGTCGCGCCGCAGCCTCTGATTCTTCTGCCGACGCAAACAATCCGTACAGGCTCGAACCCGACCCCGACAAAGACGCATACCTCGCGCCTTCGCGTTCTAACCTACGTTTCGCCTCGCGCAATTCGGGATGCTCAGGAAAGACGACTCGCTCGAAGTCGTTTTCGATCCCGGCTCGGACAAGGTCGAGAAGTGGAGTCTCGGCCCGGTCCCCGCCTACCGCGGGAACACCGGATGCAGGCCCAGCCTGCGACAGGAAACCCTCGCCCAGCCACGCATACGCCGCGCCGCTGAACTCTTTGATTGTACCTGCGGCCCCAACGTCGGTCAATTCAGCCCCGCTCGGGGCCAGTGCATCCCAATCGGCGAAGGCCTTGGGCGTCGACACCCCAACCGCCGGCGTCACCACCACCAGATGCATTTGCGGCAGGTCCTCGAGCGGGTAAACCTCCTGCCCGCGATCCACGCCCAGCACCGTGCCGCCAATCAAGAACAGCGGAAGATCACTTCCCACCTCGGCGGCAATGCGCAGCCTGTCTTGCGGACGAAGCTGCTCGCCCAACTCGCGCTCCAGTCCAATCAGGGCCGCGACCGCATTTGACGACGCCGCTCCCAGACCGCCCTGCACCGGCAACCGCTTCTCAATCTCGATCACAACCTTGCCGCCGCCGCGCAGCGTGCGCATGACGCGCTCTGCCACTCGATAGCATGTGTTCGATTCGTCAGTGGGAACGCGTTCGTCAGCGCAACGAATCTCGATTCCGTTCCCTGGCCGCATCTCGACGCGGACAGCATCGTGCAGCGCGATCGTCTGATAGATCGTCCGCAGCTCATGAAACCCATCGACGCGCGCCAGCCCGATCTTCAGGCCGAGATTGATCTTGGCAAACGAACGGATGGCAGTTGGCATGAACGCAGCGTCAGCGGCTAGTGGCCGTGGCTAGTGTAAATGGGGGCGGAGTATTGGGGGCCCCGATCCTGTCCCCGATTTTGGGACAGGGTGGGCGAGAAGAACCGACTCCGCGAAAGCTGAGGCCACAATCGTAGCCTAGCACCTGAGTGCTGGGCTAGCTGGAATATTGAATCGCGAGCCGACTTTATAGGCTGCTGAAACACTCACTGAGGGAGACCCCGCGTCAGGGCACGACCTTGGTCGTGCCGAACAAGCCGTTGTTTCTGACAATGCGAGCGGGCTTCAGCACGCGAGCGCCTTAATATCCTGGGTTTTTCAGCGGCCTGTTTAGTCCGCGGCAACCCGACCTACTCCATTACTTCGCTGAACAGAAAATCCTTGCCCCACTTCGCTTCATGCCCGGCTTCTCGCAACGCGGTCGCCAGTTGAGCCCAATGCCGCACGCTGTGCAGCATGGCATGGAGATAAATCTTCCGCTCGCTGGCGCGAAAGGTTCCGCCCGTACGAGTGGGAAACTCCAGCACGGTACGCAGCCCTTCATCGGTCATGCCGGCCAGGTATCGCCGATATTCATCGCGCGCCCGATCGCCAATCGCAAACAACTCCGCGACATCCCCCGACGGCAGCGATTCGTAGGACGAGATCTCCTGCTTGTTCAGCCGCTGCGCGTAGCGCAACTCAACCGCAAGGATATGCAGCAGGAATTCGCGTACATTCTTCGCCTGCGCCACCCTGATCGGTACCTCGAGCACCGACGCCGGCTGCGACTCAAACCACTCGCGCCATTTCTTGGCCTCGCTCTCATTCCACGCCAACAATTCGGCAAACGAGATTTGCGCGAGAGAAGCGCTCACGGCTTCAGGCTCTCTTTCAACTTCTTCGATTTCGCCTCGACGCCTTTGGCCAGCTTTTCTTTGTGCGCGTCCAGCTTCTTCGCTACCTCTGCATCGTGCAGCCCAATCATCTGCGCCGCCAGGATCCCGGCATTGGTCGCGCCCGGTTTGCCAATCGCCACCGTCGCCACCGGAATCCCTGCCGGCATCTGCACCATGGCCAGCAGCGAGTCGAGCCCCAGCAGCGCTGTCGAAGGAATCGGCACCGCGATCACCGGCAGCGTCGTCTCGGCCGCGATCACGCCTGCCAGATGCGCCGCCCCGCCCGCGCCTGCGATGACCACCTCCACCCCGCGCGCCTTCAATCCACGCGAATATTCGCTGGTGCGCGCCGGAGAGCGGTGCGCCGACGTGATGTCGATTTCGTAAGGAATACCAAACTCGGACAGCGCCTTCGCCGCCTCATTCATAATCTCGAGGTCCGAGTCGCTGCCCATAACGATGGAGACAAGAGGAGTTTTGTTCATATGTTTAGTAACTTGGATAGTCTGTCCCGAAAATCCCGCGCGTGACCAAATGCCGGATGCGGAATCATCTCGGTGTTGACGACGTTCAGGCCCGCATTTTTGAGGGGACCCAAACAAATATCGTACACGGTCGCGCAGATGAGAACGATTTGGGTGTCCGCCTCACAGAGAGCCTGCAACCTCTCTATCAAGCCTTCGAGGCCCTGCCTGATTTGCTTCTTCTTGCTGACATTCTTATCCAGAGGGGTTTCACAGGCATCGATTAGGAAATACCCCTGATTCCTGAAGCACTCCAGATATTTGGGCTTCCGACGAACGTTCGATCGCGGACGCCCCGCACAGAACTCTCATCATTTCCCAAAACAGCGCGTCGTGACTTCGAACGTCCTCGAAATAGAAGAATCGATCCCCGGCATTTGGAGGAGCTTCGGCTACGAACAGCACCTTGATGGAATTGGGGCGATGCTTGTTTCGCGCAGCTCGGTACTTACGTAAAATCTCCGGCATCATCGTTTGCGTGCGGTTGCCCCTCTAACTCGTGGGCTCGAATGACCAAGATATTACGGTCCCTCGCCTCTGCCATTCCAGGCCAACTCGCAGTTTTGTTGCCCCCAACCCAGCACGCCCTCCGCCTGCGGCGCCTTTACTCCGCTGGGGATGAACAAGCTAGTCGCTAATTGCTTCTTTCCCGCAACCGCTTCAGCCCTCGCGCCGCAATGTCCTTCCGGTAATGCATGCCTTCAAACCGAATCTTCATCACTGCGTCATACGCCCGTTCCACCGCCTCGGGAAGATCACTCCCTCGCGCCGTCACTCCCAGCACCCGTCCGCCTGAGGTGTAGAACGCGCCCTCATGCCGCGTCGTCCCCGCGTGAAATACCTTCACCCCATAGATGTGCTCAGCTTCGTCGATGCCGGTGATCATCTTGCCGGCCTCGAACGCTCCAGGATAGCCGCCCGACGCCATGACCACGCATACGGCCGGATCGGGCGACCACTTGAAATCGCCATCGCTCACGCGCCCTTCCACCGACGCCTGCAGCGCATCGAGCAGGTCGCTCTCCATGCGCATCATGATGGGCTGCGTCTCCGGATCGCCGAAGCGGCAATTGAACTCCAGCACCATGGGCCCGCGCGCGGTCATCATCAGCCCGCAGTAGAGCACACCTCTGTACTCCGCGCCTTCAGCTTTCATGCCGGCAATCACCGGGCGTGCAACATGGGTCAGCAGCCAGTCGCTCATCTGCGCGTCGACGATCTGCTCGGTGGAGTACGCTCCCATGCCGCCGGTATTCGCCCCCTGATCGTTGTCGAAGATGCGCTTATGGTCCTGGCAGGCAACCAGCGGCACCACGCGCTCGCCGTCACTCATCGCCAGGAACGACAGCTCCTCGCCTTGCAGGCACTCTTCCAGCACCACGCGTGACCCGGCCTCGCCCAGCATCTTGCCGCTCAGCATCTCTTGCGCCACGCGCTGCGCTTCTTCTTTGGTCTGCGCGATCACCACACCCTTGCCTGCGGCCAGCCCGTCCGCCTTCACTACGACCGGGGCGTGGAATAGGACCAGCGCCCGGTGGACCTCTTCTTTGCTGCCGCAGATCGCATAGTGCGCTGTGGGAATGCGATACCGCTGCATGAATTCCTTAGCGAAGCTCTTGCTCGACTCAAGTTGCGCCGCCGCTTTTGTCGGCCCGAAGATCGGCCACCCGCGGCGCTGGAACTCGTCGACCACACCCAGCGTGAGAGGCAGCTCCGGCCCGACCACAGTGAGATCAGGAGTGAGATTCGTTGCCAGCTGCACCAGCGAATCGAGGCTCTTGAGGTCGGCGGCCACGCATTCCGCATCCTCGGCGATGCCGCCGTTGCCGGGAGCGCAGTAAATCTTGCTGACGCGTGGCGACTGCCTCAGCTTCCACACCAGCGCGTGTTCACGACCACCGCCACCAAGAACCAGTACTTTCATAGGAGAGCCATCTCGAGCGCGCTCCGCGCTCATCAGAAATCACAGGGTAGGAGGCGGCTGCATCGCCTGTCAAACACTGCGTCGCGACACTAATGAAAAAGAAACAACCGCCGATCAACGCGGGTTTTCGCGGATCAGTAAATCGGCCACGAGACTCGCTTGGTGTCAGGGCACGGCCTCCAGCCGTGGCGCCACTGGTACAGCAGTGATCTGGTAGATTGCATCCGAACAGGAAACCGACGGTGAAACGATACTCGCGGCTGACGGCAGGAATCTTACTCCTCGTTCTGACTGCGTTGAAACTCTCTGCCCAGGGACCGCCCTATCAGACCGACGATCCCGTGCCCGTCGACCTCCACCACTACGAGTTCTACATTTTTGGATCGGCTGACGGAACCCCAGTCGAAATGGACTCCGTGGGTCCCGCCTTCGAGTTCAATTGGGGCGCACTGCCTCGGCTGCAATTGCACGCTATCTTGCCCTGGGGCGTGGCAGCGCCTTCCAACAACCCCACGTATCTGCCCAGCGGAGCAGGGCCGACGGAGTTCGGACTGACGGACATGGAGCTGGGCACGAAAATCGCGTTCATCAAGGAAGGCCCGCGCGTTCCACAGGTCGGCACCTTCGTCATGTTTGAAATCCCCACCGGAAATGCGGACAAAGGATTGGGCGTGGGCAAGGTCTGGTACAAGCTGCCGATCTGGCTGCAAAAGAACATCGGAAAGTGGACCTTCGATGGAGGAGCGGGCTATACCGTGGTGCCGCAGACCGGCTACCGCAACTTCCCGTTTACCGGGTGGCTGGTCAAAAAAAAGCTCAACGAAAGGCTTGAGTTGGGCGCAGAGATCTTCGCCCACGGAGCGGAGGGACCTGCCGCCCCTCAAACCGGCTCTTCCACCATGGTAGATGTGGGAGGCTACTACCACTTCAAGCATCATTCCGGCGAGCAATTCCTCTTTTGTTACGGCCACTCCGTCGCCGGACAAACGGAAAACTACGCTTACGTAGGCATGTACTGGACCTGGGGAAAAAACAAGCACGACAAGAACGATCCTTCGAGTGAAAGACTCTTTCCGCAGCCCCCCGATCGCAACGGATTCTGAGTCCGCCCCTGGGTGCCCCATTCCGGCTTCGGTTGCCGGGGTGGGGCTTTTAATACGGTCGCTCTTGCGACTCCGCCTCTTGTCCCAACCGACCCACGACAACTTCCCCCATCCGCGCCAATCCGTGATTCAATCTTCCTAGCAAAGCCAATGCGCGACACCTCCACCCCACCCGGCTCGCTCTCCCTCGAGGGCATGCACAACTCCGTGCATGTGCCGCCCCATCAGGCGGGCTTTTGGGAGCAGTGGCGTGCCTTCGTCGGCCCGGCCGTGCTGATCAGCGTCGGCTACATGGATCCCGGCAACTGGGGCACCGACCTGCAAGCCGGAGCGCAATTCAAATACGGTCTGCTCTGGGTGGTCGGTATCGCCAGCATCATGGCCATCTTCATGCAGGTCATCTCAGCGCGCCTGGGGGTCGTTACCGGCAAGGATCTCGCGCAGGCCTGCCGCGACTGGTATCCGGCATGGACACGCTGGCCCAACTGGATGTTGAGCGAGCTCGCCGTCGGCGCCTGCGATCTGGCCGAAGTCCTGGGCAGCGCCGTTGCGCTGAACCTGCTGTTTCACATCCCGCTGTTCTGGGCCGTCATCATCACCGGACTCGATGTCTTGCTGCTGCTGGGGCTACAAGGCTTTGGCATGCGCACCATCGAAGCCGTCGTCCTGCTGCTGAGCATGACCATCGCCGTCTGCTATTTCATCGAAATCTTCGTCCTGCCTCAGACCAAGCCCAGCTTCCTTGAGTTGGCCGGCGGCCTGGTGCCGCAGTTCCATCACGTGGGAATGGTGTATGTGGCTATCGGCATCATCGGCGCCACCGTCATGCCGCACAACCTGTACCTGCATTCCGCCTTGGTACAGAGCCGCAGATTACAGAAGGACGAGTCGTCCATGCGGCGGGCCATCCAGTTCAACACTATCGACTCGACGGTCGCGTTGTTCGTGGCATTCTTTGTCAACGCCGCCATCCTGGTGCTCGCCGCAATGGTGTTCTTCGGCAAGGAAAGCGTTACCACGCTGGGCGGCCAGGTGGTCCACTTCACCCCGGACAGCGACTGGATTCGCGTCGCTTATCTCACGCTGGCGCCCTTGCTGGGCACCACATTCGCCAGCACGCTGTTCGCTGTAGCACTGTTGGCCAGCGGCCAGAGCAGCACCATTACCGGCACCCTTGCCGGCCAGGTCGTCATGGAAGGCTTCATGCGCTGGCGCATCAAGCCGTGGGTGCGCCGCCTGATCACGCGAACTCTCGCCATCCTGCCGGCGGTGCTGATCATCGGTCTTCGCGGCGATAGCAGCGTCACCGATCTGCTCACGCTGAGCCAGGTGGTGCTCGCGCTGCAGCTTCCCTTTGCCATGTTTCCGTTGCTGCACTTCACGGGTTCGGAAAGAAGAATGGGGATCTGGCGCAATGGTTGGTTCCTCGCCATCGCGGGCTGGACCAGCGCCATTCTCATTACAGCCATGGACATCTACGGTTTGCCGGAGTCGCTAAGGACCGCGTGGCACATCATTGTGGGCGGATAGAGAGGATTCAGCATTTGCCGAAGGAAACTTGAAATCGCGGAG
Organism: uncultured Acidobacteriaceae bacterium; assembly: GCA_963747055.1. Lineage (GTDB taxonomy): Bacteria > Acidobacteriota > Terriglobia > Terriglobales > Acidobacteriaceae > CAVVDY01. Next base: position 14,192 of record CAVVDY010000015.1, read on the forward strand.
CGCACGAGGGTATTTGATCTGACGAACTCTGTGTCCTCCGTGCCTCCGTGGTGAACAATTTTTGATTTCACGCGCGCCTGAAGGCGTGCTCCACCCTGCTTTGGCAGGAGGTCTCACTATGTACGACAAGATCCTGGTCACGCTCGACGGTACCTCCACCGACCGGGCAATTATTGAGCACGTGAAGCGCCTGGCAGCGATGGCGAAAAGCCACCTCGTCCTGCTTCACGTTGCCGACGGCTGGGCCGCGCGCACTTACGGCCCGGACGCAATCAGCCCCGAGATCACCGAGGACACAGCCTACCTGCAGAAGGTGCAGTCTGAGTTTCGCGCGGAAGGAATTCCCGCCGAAGCCGAACTGGCCTATGGCGATCCGGTAAAGGAGATCGTGAAGTGGGTCAAGCAGAGGGGTTGCGACCTGGTGGCTATGAGCACCCACGGACATCGCTTCCTGGCCGATCTGTTTCTGGGAACCACTGCCACGCGGGTGCAGCACGCCATCAGCGTGCCCGTGCTGCTGCTTCGCGCAAAGTAGCAAGCCGGATGCTTGCCACCGGAGTTCGGCGCTAACCTCGCCTACTTCTTTGCCTTCGCCTTCGGAGCCTCCTCTTCCGGCTCCTCATATTCGTAGCGCCCCGGCAGTGCATCCAGCATGTCGTTCATGCCATAGATCGATCTGAACTGCTCGATCTTTTCCATCACATCAGGACCGAAGATGCATTGCCCTTCGAGAGCCGTGACCGCCATGCTTTCGATCAGGGCGGAGAAGGGCATATCCATGTATTCGGCGGTGGCCTTCAGCACCTTGACCACGGACTTGTTCATCCGGAGACCGAGTTGTACCCGCTGGAAAAGATGTTCGGTGGACTGCGTTTCCGGCTTAGCCATATTGCTGAAAAGTTATCATATTAGCTTGCTAAAAAAATATTTATTAATAAGCTTAGTAAGCTAATATGATAACAATGCAGCAACCATATCGTCCCCAGGTCGCAAATAAGCATAATGTATTCAGTCACTTATGGGAGGCCAAAGAACAATGATGCTCTCTCCTGAGGCGCAGGCCGACGCATATTTTCTTGGTGATATGGGCTCTCAGGTTCTAGTTTCTTGCTGGTGATGTGCCTCACATCTCGATGCCGCTCGCCAGCCTGCGAGGTTGAATCGCGCTCCCACGCCCCTTAAACTGGCAGCATGCAAGTGCCAGCCAATGGCAGCGAGAACGGCCAGACCTCCCGGGTACTTACGATCTCGCTCGCGGTTACGGCGCTGTATATCGTGCTGCTGGTTATTGCCGGACTGCGCGCCCATAGTCTGGCCTTGCTGTCGGAAGCTGGTCACAATCTTTCCGACTTTTTTGCCCTGCTGCTGTCGTGGGGCGCCGTCTTCCTGCAGTCGCGGGCTCCGAATCCCCGCAAGACCTTCGGCTACAACCGGGCCGGCGTGCTGGCCGCCTTCGTCAACGGCCTGACGCTGATTCTGATTTCGTTCTACATCTGGTATGAGGCGTTCGACCGGATGCTGAATCCGGTTCGGGTGCATGCCGGAGTGATGATCTGGGTGGCCGCCGCGGGCGTAGTGATGAACGGGGCGATTGCGCTCATCCTGATGCGCGGACGCCGTGACATCAACCTGCGCAGCGCGCTCATCCACGAGATCGGCGATACGCTGTCCACCGCCGCCGTGATTGTAGGCGGCGTCGCGATCTCCATCACCGGCCAGACCTGGATCGATCCCGCACTCTCCGTCGGCATCGGGGTGATGATCCTGTGGTCGTCGAGCGGCATCATTCGCGAGAGCCTCAACATTCTGCTCGAAGGCACGCCGCGCGGCATGAACCTCAATCGCATCGCGGAATGTATCTGCGCTATCCCGGGAGTGAACAGCGTGCATGACCTGCACGTGTGGAGCATTGGCAGCGACACCCATTCGCTCTCCTGCCACGTGGGCATCGACGACATGCGGGCGTCAGAGAGCGAGGCGATCTTGCGCAGTATCAAGGAACAACTGGAGGCGCGCTTCCACATTCACCACACCACCATCCAGTTCGAGCATGTCGCCTGCGAGGTGGCTCACGGCTGCGTGATTCCGGTTAGTCCCGGCGAGGCGCACGGGCACGCGCACTAAGCTACACCCACTCCAGAGCGCCCTTTTTCCATATCCAGATGTAGCCGACGATCAGGATGCCGAGGAAGATTCCCATCTCTAGCAGTCCGAACAAGCCCAGCAGCTTGAACTGCACCGCCCAGGGAAACAGGAAGATGGTCTCGACGTCGAAGACGACGAACAGGATGGCCACGATATAGAAGCGGACGGTGTAGCGCCCGCGGGCATTGTCGAAGGGAGTGATGCCGCACTCATAAGGCATCAGCTTGGTCTTGGAGGGATTCTTCGGGCGCACCAGCGCTGCGATGAGGAGCGTCCCGGCGCCGACAAGAAAGGCTACAAAGGCGAAGATGAAGATTGGAACATAGTTCTGCGGCATGAATTCAGACCTGCCAGGTCAAATCTTGCGGTTGACCTCAGAGTAATTAGAACCCGCCACTATAACGCCTGCCTCCCGGAACGATCAATGACATGCGTCACAAATTCGGCCCCGGCTTAAGGGGCTGCAATTCAGCTACATCGCGGTCTTGATGCCCGCCCTGATGAGCAACCAGTTCATGGGATAGGCGGTCAGGAACCCACAGGCCATGGCCAGTTGCATCATGAACCAGAACTCGATATGCCACGGGCGAAGCTCTCCCAGCCACACGAAGATCACCAGCGCCATCCAGCCGTACATGCCAATCTGCCAGGCGGTCAGGGAGAAGAAGTCCACCTTGAGCGCGCGCCACCAGACGGGCAGCCCGGTCTGTCCCAACATGGGGGACAGCGCCGCGTATTGGAAAGCTACGCCGATGAGGAGCGCCAGGAAATAGTCGAGTGTCCACTCGCCGAAGACCAGGCTGCCGGCAAGTGCGAAAGGTAGCAGGCGAAAGACGAAAGGACCAATCAGGTCAGCCAAAGAGCAGCCGGCGCCGCAGTGAAAGGTTCCCGCGATCACGCTTTGCCAGAAGGGTCTGGCCGGTCCTTCAGAACTCATCGCCTTGTCGTTGCCGCCGGTTTCCAGCGCGGGCATGCGGCCGATGGCCCAGTAGGCCCATATGCCGAATACACCACCCCACAGCGCGTTGATGGGCCAGACGTAGCGCATCACCGCCATCGGCTGCGGCTGCCTCCGGCCCAAGTCCCCGGCGACGAAGGCGGAGCAGCCCAGGCCCAGCAGCACCATCACCCAGGCGAGGATGTGCAGAAATGAAGTGGGCGCCATAATTGCTACCAAATAAGCCTTCGAATCTTACCAGTAGCCCTTGAGCAGAAGATAGCAAGGCAGCCTGGATTTTCCTTCAATCGACGCCCGCATTGCACACATGTAGGTGCGGCAGTCGTGGAACAGGGGGATGTAGGGAAAGATGAAGCGGCGATGGCGCTGCTGCTCGACGATCTGGTCAGCTCGAGCCACCGGGACGTAGACGGTGGGGGCGATGTCCCTGCCGGTGCCGGGCACTCTTCCAAAATCGAGATAGAGCGGCATGGCGCGGGGAAAGAACTCGTGCTCCACGTTGCCGTAAGCGTCCTGCACTGTGACCTGTCCCCGATCAAACATGGGGAGCAGGGCAGAACCAAACCCCAGGGTGACATGCCCGGTGGAGGTCTGCACGTCGATCCAGTGATGGGCGAAGAAGCCTCCCCGTCCGGCGCGGAAGGCGATGGGGACCAGCGTCGCAGAGTCTTCTTTGGTCGCGATCACCGGCGATGAAGCGCCGCCCGACGGGTTGCCCGACGAGTTGCGCACCACAAAGTTCCCAGGTTCGGCAGTTACCCGCGGCAACTGCTGCGCCCGTGCCGAGAGACAAACCAATCCGGCAAGCACCACCCCAATGCTTCTCATTGCTCTCATGCCTGCAAGTCTTAGTCTGACCATTCCAATGGGTCGGCGATAGCCCTCCTGCAAGCTACGATGCCGAATTGCGGGTTTTCATTTGGTTAAAGCAGGGAAAAATTCGCAGCAAAAGCGTCGCTACTAACTGAAGAAAAAAGGGCGGGCGAAGTTGCGCTTCTTCGCCCGCCATGATTGCCTCTCGCGAACATGCCCGCGGCTTTACTGTCCGCCGCAGAGGTCACCCACTGTCAGAAGGTGAACTGTGCCAGGAACTGCATTTGCCGAGGCGACCCTACGTTGGAGATGCCGCCCACGGGTGCTCCGAAGGTAGACGAAGGCTGGGCACCGTTTCCATAGGTGCCGTTCAGGCTGTAATAAATCGGAGTGTTCAGGAAGTTGTAAACTTCGGCGCGCAGGTTCAGCCCCAACCGCTCCTTGATGCGGAAGTTCTTCTGCAGCGAAGCCGCCAGGTTGTAAATCGCAGGCGCCTGTGCCCAGTTGCGTGGAACCACTCCATCACCGACGACCGGGCGGTCCGCGTTGTTGCCGTCACCGTTGTTGTCGACGCCGGTCAGAGCGTTGTAGGGATATCCCGATCCCAGGAACGCGTAACCACCGAGCGTGAATCCGTACGGGAACTGATAGGTCCCGGTGAAGGAAGCGCGATTGGTCTGGTTTAGCTGACTGGTCGCCTTTTCGCAGGTGACAGGACAGCTATAGTCATTGGGGTCTTGCCGTGTGCCGTCCCACTCGACGGTGTCGGTGGTATGGGACCAGGTGTAGCTGGCCAGCAAGGCGAAGCGTGTGCTGAACTGCTTCTTTAGAGTGACCTGCAAACCGCTGTAGTACGAGGAACCCAGGTTCGTCATCGCCAGTACCTGGCGGTATCCGCCGGGCACGGGAACAATTGGCCGGGTAGCGTTGGCGGCGGCGGCAGAACGGACCTCGCCGGGAGCTGTGCGCACGAAACCGGAAGGCGAGTTCAGGTCGATGGGCTGATTGATGTGGATGGTATGCGATCCGATGTAGTCGAGCGACAAGATCCAATTCCTGGCAAGCTGCTGCTCGATCCCCAGGTTCCACTGCTGGGTATAAGGATTCAGCAGCTTGTTGGGGCAGAAGTGCAGTTGCGAAACCGGCAGGAACTGATTCAGGTAGTCGCACTGTCCGGCAAGGATCGTGATGTCGCGCGCCGGTAGTACCGTTCCCGGCGGAATGTTGGTGATGGGACTGAAGGTAGTGGGGAATCCGTACTCTCCCGGCTGCACGGTGTATGTGAAGGTCCCCTGCGGGCCGTTGATGCTGGAGCTAGCCACCAGATTCGCCGGCAACTCGGTGTAGTAGATACCATAGCCGCCGCGGATCACCGTGGGTTTGTCGCCGCCATACAGTGTGTAGGCAAAGCCCGCCCGCGGCGAGAAGTTGGTATTCCCCTCTGTCAACGTTTGCAGGTCATAACGCAGCCCAAGGTTCAGGACCAGCTTTGGAGTGACTCTCCAGTTGTCCTGCACGAACAACCCCAGAAGCGTTTCCTTCTCGTTGTAGGTGGCATCCCCGAACGACTGGGTAAAGGAGTTGGCCAGCGGCGGGCTGCCGGGGGCCGCACCCGGGGGCGGCAGGCCGGGGTCATAGGTCAACAGCTCCGAAATGGGAATCTTCGCATACTTGGAGTTGATCTGGAATCGGCCCTGGAGATAACCGCTGCCAAATTCCGTTCCGTACCCACCCGACGAGGAATAAACCACATCGAATCCGGCCTTGATCTGGTGCTTGCCCTTGCTCCAGCTGAGCGTGTCGGCCCACTGGTACTGGTGGTTCATCAGATTTGCAATGCGCGACTCACCGTTGGTATAGACACCGGAAACAAACTCCTGCGGGGCCTGGACGACCGGCAGGAACTGCGTAATCGGCGAACCCAACAGAAACTCAAAGCGAGCCTCGTTGAGCAGGTTCGGCGTCAGAGTTGCGTTGTCGGTAATCGCGGCCTGATAGGTATTCCGCGCAAATGTACGCGCGGTGGTGGGAAGGTTATTGCCGCTGACCACGTCTGCCGGGTTGGTGTCGGTGAAGCGATCAAAGTTGCCGCGAATGGTCAGCATGTTGTTGGCTGAGATCTGCTGATCGATACGGGCGAACAGGAGGTTCTGGTTGAAGGTTCCGGAATAGATAGCTCCGGGATCAACCGGCGACGTAATCACGGCATCACGGTTCTGGTTAGTGTGTTCGTATGACGCCAGAAAGAAAGTCTTGTCTTTGACGATGGGCCCGGAAACCATGGCGCTGCCCTGCGCCAAAGTGTTATAGGCCGGTACCGCGGCCAAGGGCTGCTTGGCTTCGGAGAACTGCGGCCGGCCCATGCCAATGAAATCTCCGTGCCAGTCATTGGAGCCCGACTTGGTCACTACGTCGACCGCCGTGCCGGCATTGCGCCCGTACTCGGCTGACAGGGAGTTCTTGTCGACGTTCAACTCCTGCACCGCGGAAAACGGTATGGCCGTGAACATCGTCTGCCGGCCCCAGCTGTCGTTGGCATCCGTGTTATCGAGGTCGTAGGTCGTCTGGCGGCGGCCGGTTCCATTAATAACGAAGAGGACCTCGTTGATGAACAGATCGCCCGTGGTCTGGGACTGACGAACGGCGGAATCCAAGAGGGGAACCGCGGTGATCTTGCGATTCAAGATCGGGGTTTCTTCAATCTTCTCCACATCGAAGCGGGTAGTGACCTGATCGGTGTCGACGGTCACGGAGCCGGGAGTGCCGTATACGGTGACCTGGGTCTGCTCGCCGGAAATGGTCATGGTGAAGTCAACCACCGCCGCCTGATTGGCGCGGAGCTCGATCTTCCCATGCTGGGCCTCCTTGAAGCCGGAAGCATCCACCTTGACCACATAGTTCTCTGTGATGGGCAGTCCGCGGAAGGAGTATTCGCCCTTCTGGTTGGTCTTCACCGATTTGGTCAACCCGGTTGCCGTATTGTTCAGGGTGACATCGGCCCCAGCAATCGACTTGCCTTGTGGGTCGACAACCCGGCCCTTCACCGCAGAAAGGTCGATGGTCTGAGCTACTACCGAAGTAGCAAATGCGGCCAAGAGAATTGCCGCCAGAAGAGATAACCAAGGTCTAGACAGAGATGTAGACACGCTGACAGTTCCCCCCAACATTTGAGGGTAGACAAGAGGTCGGCAGTACTACCAGCAATAGTAGAAACCGGCGTTGCAATATTTAGAAATTTTGTTGCAGGAGGGCCTATGCCGCTTTGATGGATGGGCCCGCTAGAAGGCCGTAAGCCGAACCGTGAATTGTACCTGCCGCGTGCTGCCAAAGTGATTCGTGTCGGGAGCCTGCAGTGCCTGGGCCGCAGAGTAGACCGGGGATGATGGCGTGCCGTAGAGGCTCACGGACTCCGGCCCATAGTTGCGATTGTTAGCCCCAGTGATGTTGAAGATGTCCATGAACAGGTCGAGGTGATGGCCCTCGCCTTTGAGCTTGATGTCTTTCACGAAGCGGATGTCGAGATTGAAGAATGTGGGCTGGCGATAGATGTTTCGCGGCGTCACCAGGCCATTGACGATCGCCCGGTCGTTCCAGTCGTTGCCGTCGTTCTGCGTGTCGAAGCCGATGATCGGGTTGTAAGGGAAGCCGGAGCGCCACAGGAGGATGGGGTTGAACTTGAAACCGTAGGGCAAATTGGTGATGCCGCTAATGTTGAAGCTGTTGCGCACATCGAAGGTTGAGTAGGCCGCGTTAGTCGCAAGGTTTAAAGGATCGAGCGGCGAGCTGATGGTATACGGTCCGAGGTTCGAGTCGTTATCGCGGGCACGCGCCAGGGTGTAGTTTGCATTCAACTGCGAGCGGTGGGGCAACTGCACTCCGAGCGACACCTGCATTCCGTCATAGGAGGAATGGGCAGAGGAGCGATTGACCATGAGCTGGCCAATCGCGGGATTCGGAAGGTTCTGGGAAAAGATCGGAGTCCCGTCCGCAAAATAGGCCGGGGAGAAGAGGTTCTGGTTGACCATTGTCTGCAACGCCCAAGTGCTGTTGTGGACATAGGCGGCGGTCAGTGTGGTCTTGGCATTGATTTGCCGCTCGATGCTGCCGGAAGCCTGGAAGGAACGCGGATTGCGGAAGTTTGGGTCAATGCCAACGACGAACGCGGCTGGAGTCGTCAGGCCTTGCGGCACAGCGGGTAGCGCTTGCGCGCCACCGGCGAACAGCGCCAGCAATTGCGGGTCATAGTAGCTGTCGGCCACTACAGTATTCAGCCCGTTGTCGGTGAAGACGCGCTGGAAGTAGATGGCAGGCGTCGGGGCGTCGTAAAGTCCGGCGGACGCTCGTAGTACTGTTTTCGACGTGGCTGCCCAGGCCAGCCCCAGCCGGGGCTGCCACTGGTTCAGGTCATTGGGAATGGCCATGGTCAGAGGTATCGCGGGATTTGGGTTTGGGGGCTGCGGGTTCCACTGCGCGTCCCAGCGCAAACCCGCGGTGACGGTGACTTTGTCGGTGACGGTGAGCTTGGCACTGACATACAAGCCCAGCTCGCGTACGGCTCCGCTATAGAGATCGTTGCCGGTGATGAAGGTTTGCTGATAGCGGCGAATGTCGTTGGCGAGAAATGCATCGAGCGAGTCGTAATCAAAGCGCGCGTTGAGGTTGGCTTCGCGCTGCAGATGACCGGGATCGTAGGCGAAGTCTCCGCCGAAATGCAGTTGCAGCTTGCCGCGCACGATGGAGAGGTCATCGCCGAAGCGTGCATTGTTGGACTGGTAGAGATTGGGATACAAGCTATTACCGCCGAGCACGCCAAAGCCGTTGATGACATACTCCGGCGTGGCCGAACTCGGCCGCAGGTTGCGGTCGTCGCGTGCCCACTGCGCCAGAAACTGGTTGACGATGCTCGATCCGAACAGCGTGTTCAGCGTACCGCGCACCCAGTAGCTATCGCCCGTCAGAAGGATGTTGTTATCGGCGGAGGCCAGGCTGCGGGTTGATCCCTCATCCAATCCGCTGGCATTCAGGCGGTTGTAGTTGAACTGTAGATTCAGCGTGTTGTTGCTGTTCAGCAGGAAATCCGTGCGGGCGAACACCGCCGTCGGATCGCTGTGGCCAACCACCTGCTGCTGCAACGCGGCCAGCGATGGCGGAACTACGGTGCCGGGAGCCTGGGGAGCAAACTGCGTCCAATAGGGAATGTTGAGATAGTCCTGCTCGGCACCCACATAGTAGAAGATCTTGTCTTTTTTGATGGGGCCGCCGATGGAGCCACCGAATTCGTTTTGCGCGTTGTCGAGCGAGTGGCCAAAGGTGTCCGCCGAACTCAACGGAGACGGCCGTCCGATGTAGAAAGCCTCGCCACGCAGCTTGTTACTGCCTTCCTTGGTAACGACATTGATGAAGCCCGCGTTGGTATCGCCGACTTCAGCGGTAGCTCCGGCGCGAACAATCTGAAACTCGCGCACCACAGTCTGCGGGAAGAAGAACGACGTGTCGCGGGTTCCACGTTGTCCACCTTGCAACGGATCGTGGAAGTCGGCGCCGTCGATGGCTGCGGTAGAAGCATCCGGACGCTGTCCGGCGATGACCAAACCGGAGTAGTTGGGCGCCGGCTCCACTCCGGCGGCAAGCTGGCCAAACTGGCTGAAATCGCGGTCGCGGTTAGGTAGGTAGGTAACCGTCAGGCCGGCGAGTGAGTTGCTCACTACGGGTTCAGTGCGATTGGCGACGGGCTGAGTGGTGTTGCCTTCGACCATCGGGCCGCGGCCGGTCACAGTCACGCTTTGCGAGGCGGAGGGAATCGCCATCGCAACGTTCACCTCAAGACTGCTGCCCACTCCCAGAGTGACGCGGACCGGCTTCTTCAGCGCGAAACCCGGTGCGGCAATTTGTATCAGGTAGGGCCCGGAGGGCAGAAGCGCGGCGACGAAGCGGCCTTCCTCATTGGTGGTAAGCACCCGCTCGGAGGCGAGGTCGGCGTTGCGGATGGTGACCTTGGCGCCGGGAATGGCATCGCCATGCGGATCGGTGACTATGCCGCTGATGGTTCCGCGAGAAGCTGCGGATTGGGCGAATGCAGGAACTGCCGCGGCGAGTACAGCTGCGAAAATCAAGAAAAGCGAAAGATTGCCGGAATGCTTGTTGGCGTCCGAAAAAATCATTTCCCCATAGTAGCGGGAAGGGTAAATTTCTGTCCCTGTATGGGAGCTACGAAGGGAATAAGGGCGGCGTCCATGGCATAAGTTCCGGTCTTGTCGGCCTCAATCACGAACTTGTAGCGATAGTCTCCCTGGGAGAAGGATTCAGGATTCAAAGGCAGCGCAAAAGCCTGGTCGCTGGAGCCGCGCCACTTGCCGATGTCCGGAGTCGTATTCTTTAGAAAGAAGACGATGTAGCCCAGCTTCTGCTCCGTCTCTTCTTTGGCCGGAGCCTTCCCGCCCTTCTGCTGCTGCTCCAGCTTCTCCATCATCTCGCGCTCTTCGCGCTGGGCGTGGGTCTCATGAGGAACTTCAAAACCGGGAACGAAGCGGCGTGCCCACTCCAGGTTGGTCCTGGGAAACATTCCTGCGACCCAGTTGTCTTCGGGAAGGTTCTGGACTCCGATGGTGCCGGCAAACACCAGCTTGGTTTCGCCCTGCTTGATGGCGCGATGGAACTCGTCGAGGTGCACGCCATCGGCCACGACGTCAATCTGCGCCACCACCACCGGGAAGGCCAGCAGCTCATTGCCCTGGTTGAACAACAACTGCTTGACGCCGTACTCCAGGTCCTCAGGCACGCCGATGAAGGCCATGTCGGCGGTCTCGGCAACGATCTTCGCCGGCTTGTTGTCGAATGCAGCAAACGCCGAAGTTGCATTGCCGGTGAAGACGCCGCCAATCGGGCACACATCTCCGATGACACACAATGCCTGAGCAACGTATCCGGATTTCGGTTTGCTGGCGGGAGGCGGAGACTTTGGAATGGGGACGGTTTTGGTGACAGCCTGGGCCGGCTCTCCTTCGGGGTAGATCTTAATTTCGACGGAGGACGCTGCGGAGGGCACGGTGAAGCTGAAGGGATTGTTAGCGGGCTGCGGCTGCGAGCCAGCCACCTCGATGCGCCAGCCGCTGAGCTTCTCAGCATTGCTGCCGGGAACGAGCGGCAGCGTCAAGTCTGTGACAATCAACTCCGGCCTGAGGGTGATGTAGTGGGTGTTCTCCACGATGCTTCCGGAGACCTGCCGGCCGGGTGCCATAGCCGCCGGTAGCACCACGGCGAAATTGGTCTGCTGCGGCGTCACCGGAGGGGTAACCAGGTTCTTGGGCGTCATGCGCTGCTGCTTTTGCTGGGCCATCTGCGCCGTGCGCGCGGCGGCGAGCAGCTTGACCGCGTCTTCCTGGGTAATGGGCTTCAGCGGCGGGGGCTTCTCGCCGCTCTCTTCGCCTGAAGGACAAACCACGCGGTCGTATTTCTGGGTTCCGCCATTCCACGTCCAGCAGCGAAATTCGCCGGTGACGGGATCGTGCAGCAGCTTGTGCCCGCCGACATGCTTGCCTGCCTGATCGTACTTTTCCACCACTTCGCTCAGGAAGTTGGCGCTGGGATCGTAGGTGACCTTGACGTGGCTCTCGACGGACTTGCCGTCCGGGTAGTACGAGATGGTCGTTTGTTGGGGAACGTAGTAGCCGGGCTGGTATTCGACTGAGTTGCGCGCCCGTATTTTGCCGTTGGCATCGAGGGTGCGTGTTTCCACGACCTGGCCGGCCGCATTGCGCACCAACTCTTCTTTCTTACCCCCGCCCGCGTCCCGCACCTCTACATTATTCTGGTTTTGACTCTGACTTTGGCTTTGAGCGGCCGCTGCCAAGGTCGAGAGCAGGAAGAACAAACTGATGCAGGCAATGCGAAGTGTGCGGCTGAATGCTGGGTTCCTGTGTCGGATGGGCAATCAAGTCTCCTGGCCCGGTTTCGCAAGATCGGCGTTAAGCCCTTATTTATTAATCTGAAACTGAGTTTAGCACGGTGATAGGAGGAAGCTTTCGTCGACAGCAGAGCGCCGAGAGCTGCGGGCCGCCCGCCGAAAAACAATGGGTCGGGAGTTCCCTGATCGGCGAGGCGACCCGATGATTAGTGACCAGCGAACAACTTCCCTGCGCCTGGTTTGCAGGAGGCGACTATTTTCCGGTCTACGAACTCGATAGTTGACCCGGCCTAGTAAAGATGATAAACCTTTAGACCTGCTGAGTCTCTGTTACATCGTTGCTTCGGCAAAATCAAATTGCGCACCACAGACAGAAAGAATCCGAGGAGAGGACCTAATGAGAAATATTTCGATCTCGCTGCTCGCGGGAATGCTGTGTCTGGCATGCGTTACCAGCATGTCGGCGCAGAGCGACCACGTGCTCAGGAATCCACAGGTTAGCAAGGCTTATTTCGCCATCACACCCCCGTTGCGTGACCTCGTAAAGACCCGTATTGCTACACCGACGTTCGGTTATCACCAGGCCAGCCCGGTGCAGTACCCGAAGGCTGCGCTGCGCGCACAGTTCCAGAAGAACACCAACTATGCGGCCTTTAAGGACAGCGCTGCTCAGACATCGTTCCAGCCGGCCACTGTACCCACCAAGCTGCTCGACTTCCTGGGTGTGGGAACAGGCTTCAACGGCTATCACGTTCCCGACGCCCCGACCGACGGCAACCTGTCGATTGGCGACACCCAGATCGTGCAGTGGGTGAACGTCCAGTTTGCGGTGTTTGATCTGAACGGCAACAACATCCTGTTCAACGGCCAGCCTTATGTGAATGGCAACATTCTGTGGCAGAGCGGCCCCTGCTCGCAAACCAACAGCGGCGACATCATTGCCCAGTGGGACAAGATGGCGCATCGCTGGGTCATGTACCAGCCGCGTTTCAGCGCTCCCTACTACGATTGCTTCGCTATCTCGCAGACGGCGGATGCCACGGGTGCTTATTACACCTATGCATTCCCGACCTTCGACAACGCCAACAACTTCCCGGACTACCCGAAAGTCGGCGTTTGGCCGAATGGCTACTACGTCTCGCACAACTCCTTCTTCCACCTGCAGAGCTACAATGGCGCGATGCCTTGCGCGTACGACCGCGTGAAGATGCTGGCCGGCGACCCGAATGCCCAGGGCACTTGCTTCCTGGACAACTCGAATGGCACGCTGTTTGACGACAGCATGCTGCCGGCTGATGTCGATGACGCCAGTGCGCCTCCGAACGGCATTGACCCGATCTTCGTGGGCAGTGTCGACAACTTCGCCCAGGATTCGAATATTTACTACTATCACTTCCACTTCGATCCGGTGAACCCGGCCAACTCCACCTTCGACTGCGTCAACGGCGCCTGCAAGATCGCGGTCAACACCTACCAGAATGCCGCTGGCACGGCTCCTGAGCCGGGTGGCAGCGTGATCGATACCCTGAGCGATCGTCTGATGTATCGCCTGGCCTATCGCATCCTGCCTTCTCCGACGCCACAGAGGACGGTCCGCGACAACCGTACGCAGGATTGGCTGGTCAGCCACGCCGTCAACAACGGCGGCGTTACGTCGGCCCGCTGGTACGAGTTCCGCTCTCCCATCGACAACACCACGCCCACGACCTATCAGCAGGGTACGTATAATCCCGACGGCACCAGCCGCTTCATGAGCTCGCTGGCACGGGACAAGATGGGCAACATCGCGATGTCGTACACGGTCACCAGCACTTCGGTGTTCCCGACCATCGGGTTCACTGGCCGCGCTCCCAACGATCCTCTGGGCACGATGGGTGCCGAGCAGATCGTTATCCCGGGCACCGGCTCGCAGACCGATACCTCGAACCGTTGGGGCGACTACTACGATATGGCGCTGTCCAACGACGGCTGCACCTTCGTTACGACGGGCGAGTACTACGTGACGACCAGTTCCTTCAACTGGAGCACCCGTATAGCAAAGCTGAAGTTCGACAACTGCACCCCGTCGAACTAATTCCATGGAGGCAGCCGAAAGGCATTGCCTCTTTGCAAGACTCGAGAGGCTGTCCGCAAGGGCAGCCTCTTCTTTTTTGTTGTCTTTGCAGCTTAGAATTGCGGAGCGGACGCGCAAGGATTCCAGTCTTCCGTTGGAGCCACGCCTAGGCTGGTGCGCGGAAGTGAGGAGGAGCTTAATGCGAGCCAGTACGTGCTTGTGGCTGCTGGGGGTCGTGCTATCCCTGGCGTTTGCCGAATCGGTCTTCGCACAAAACGTGAAGGTGCTAACCGACCCGATAGTGACCAAGGCGATCGCGTTCACCGTTACCCCACCGCTTCGCGATCTGATCCGAGATCATCCGCAGGAGCTTCTTTTTGGATACCGGCAGGGGGAGCCCATGCGTGATCCAAAGCGGCATAAATTGCTGCGAAACACGACGCCCGGCGACACTGCCTTCCAGGATCCCGTTGCCCAGACGTCGGAGGTTCCCGACACGCTTCCGGTCAAACTGTTGGACTGGGTAGGCCTGGGGCAAGGGTTCCCCGGTTACCAGGTTCATATCGGCAACAGCGACATGAATCTGTCCATCGGGGATACGGAAATCATCCAGTGGGGCAATAACAATTTTGCGGTGTTCGATCTCAACGGCAACAATTTGCTGTTCGATGGCCAGAGCTTTGTCAATGGAAACATCCTGTTCGCCGGCCTGCCCAACTGCGGTATCCGCAATGACGGAGACATCATCGCGCAATGGGACAAGATGGCGCATCGTTGGGTAATGGAGCAACCGGTGATGGTGAATCCGGCGCGGGATTGCATTGCGATCTCGCAGACGGCGGACGCCCTGGGACCCTGGTATGCGTACGAGTTCGCGGTCCCCAACACGGACACTGCGCTGTCGGATTATGGCAAGCTGGCGGTCTGGCCCGACGGCTACTACGCCTCGCACAACGAATATTCCGGGTCGACCTTCATCGGCACGACCCCCTGTGCTTACGAACGCACAAAGATGCTGGCGGGCGATCCGGCGGCAGGGCAGGTATGCTTCGTGGACTTTGTCAGTGGGCACTACCCCTACCTCGAATCGTTTGATGACAGTCAACTGCCCAGCGATCTCGACTCGGCTGATACTCTTCCTCCCAGCGGTACGCCCAATGTTTATATGGGCAGTATTGATAACAGTCAGACCGGCATCGAAACCAACGTGTACTACTACAAGTTTCATGTCGATTGGAACAATCCACAGAACTCTACCTTCAGTTGCGTTGATGGGACCTGCGCGATTCCAGTGGCTCCCTTCCGCGATGGGGGGTGGATAGGCTATGCTCCGGAACCCGGTGGTTACACCCTGCGGCCGATGGCCAACCGGCTCATGTATCGTCTGGCGTACCGTGCCGATCCCAGTCCGACCATTGCGCGCACCATTCGCAGCCTCCCGATGCAGCATTGGGTGGTAAGCCACGCCGCAAACAACAACGGCTCTCTCGCCGTCCGCTGGTATGAATTCCGCGCGCCCGTGGGCAGCACTGATCCGGTGGTCTATCAGCAGGGGACATTCGCGCCTGACTCGAGCTGGCGCTTCATGAGTTCCATCGCTATGGACAAGATGGGCAACATCGCCCTGTCGTACACGGTGACGGACGGCACCAGCGTTTATCCCAGCATTGCCTATACCGGGCGGGCCAAGAATGATCCCCTGGGTACCATGGGGCCGGAGCAGATTCTGGTGCGAGGCACCGGCTCGGAAACCGATACCAACAGCTTGTGGGGAGACTACTACGATATGGCGCTGTCGAACGACGGTTGCACCTTCGTAACGACCGGCCAGTACTATGTGGCAACCGCGTCGTTCGCATGGAGCACGCAGGTCGCCAAGCTAAAGTTCGCGAACTGCAATCCATGAAGGAGCGGTCCGCGGGGGAATCGGGGGCCGGGGCCGAGTTTGGAGCCGGTAGGTGTCCGGCAGCCTTCTACGAGGGCGGCCCTGCCTGATGCGCGCGCGCATTTTGTCGATATAGGCTTTATGAGCCTTCAGGCGCCGCAGCCCGATTCTGCTTCGACTCCATCTCCCCATCCTCTGGATCGTCGTGCTGACCACCGGCTGCGGGTGTGCGTGCCCATACGCATCACCTACGTGAGCGGGGAGAGAACCTCAATCGACGGGAACTGCACCAACGTAACTCCCGCGGGAGCTGCCTTCGATATCGACGCTGTGCTGCAGGTGGGGGACGTAATCGACTTTGAGTTCAGCAACACCAATGACATCCCGGTGACCTATCGGGCGCGAATTCTATACCGAAACGGCAACCACTACGGCGCATATTTTCTGATGGCCTACTGAAAGGCGGCGCTTGGCTTTTGGCGGTTCAGCTTTCGTTTAGCGGCCACAGACGAGTCAACTAATGCGCAAGACGCGAAAGCCCTTCAGCGTCAGGCAACAGCCGAAAGCCCCGGCGATGCCAAAGGCCAAAGGCCAACCGCCAAGGGCTACCTCCTACCGCTTGACGATCGGGCTGTAGCCCTCGCCTTGCAGCCTGGTTTTCATCGCTTCAGCATCCTGAAGGGTGGCATAGGGTCCCAGCACCACGTGGAAGAGCTGGTCCTTGCCGGTGGGGTTGTTCACCACTGAAGCGGCGTAGCTTTTCTTGCGCAGGGCACCGGCGAGGGCGGCTGCGTCCTCTTCATGCGTGACGGCAGCAATCTGCACCACATAGCTGCCGGATGGGCTTGCCTGGGGCGAAGGCTGTGCAGGAGCGCCCGGAGAGGCGGTTCTGGGCGCCGCAGCCTTCGCACTCATCGTCGGCGCTACAGCTGGTGTTTCCGACTGCTTGGCGGCGGGAGCGCTCTGGGTTGTGGCCCCGGTTGCAATACCTGCGGACTTCATCCCGGGCGCGGGGTTTGTTTCATCGCGCGGGCTTTCCTTGACCGCCTTGTAGAAGGTCAGATCAGGATCGGGATTCTTCCCCGCCTCGGCCTGGCTGCCGTTCGACGTAGAGGCGGGCGACGCGGCAGACTTGCCGCTCTCAGCTCCGGGACTCGCCGAGTCGGACTGCGCGGGCAGGTTTTTGAGCGCCTGCTCGCGGGCCGAGGTCTTGCCCAGCGAATAACCGACGGCGAAGAAAATGCCGCAGGTTACGGCCAGCATGAGGAAAAGGCCTAGCAGCTTGCCTGCCCCTAAGGTGATTTCGGTCTCTTCCCCTGCCATAGACTGAATGCCTCCCTATTCGCTGTGTGGTCGAGCGCTGCTCTCCGCCTTGGCGGTGTCGATCTGCACCAGCTTATTCAAGCCTGCTAGCAGATCGACCGGAACCGGGAAGATGATGGTGGTGTTCTTCTCGACACCGATCTCCGTCAAAGTTTGCAAGTAGCGCAACTGAATACTGGTTGGCTCGCTTGCCAGCAGGTGCGCCGCATCAATGAGGCGCTGCGCCGCGGCGAACTCGCCTTCGGCGTGAATGATCTTCGACCGCTTCTCGCGCTCGGCCTCGGCCTGCTTGGCCATGGCGCGGGTCATGGTCTCAGGCAGGTCAACCTGCTTCACCTCGACGTTGGTGACCTTCACGCCCCAGGGGTCGGTGTGCTGATCGAGGATGTTCTGCAGCCGCATGTTGATCTTTTCCCGGTGTGCGAGCAGCTCATCCAGATCCACCTCGCCCAGGACAGAGCGAAGCGTGGTCTGCGCGAATTGCGATGTCTGATACATGTAGTTCGTAACCGCGACTACCGCCTTGTTGGGATCGATCACCCGCAGAAAGATGACCGCATTTACCTTTAGAGTGACGTTGTCGCGCGTAATGATGTCTTGCGGCGGAACATCAAATGCATCCTGCCGCAGCGAGACCCGTACCATGCGGTCAATGGGGGCGAACACCAGGATTATCCCCGGCCCTTTTGCTTCTCCCAGCAACCGGCCCAGACGGAAGATCACTGCGCGCTCGTATTCGGCCAGGATCTTGATCGAGTTCAGCAGGTACAGAACAACGATGACGATCGGTACAACAACGAACAGGTCCACGGGATACCTCCCGATACTAGAAGTTTAGATCGTTTGTCATTGGCGATTGTAGGCCTGCCTGTGGGCGTAACCCAAGTCGATAACACCGCGTGCGCTCCCGCGGTCTGCCGGGTGCCGGGACGATGAAGTGCCGCGCTTTCATTTACGATGAGAGAGAAAGCGATTTATGGAAGCGCACGTCCGCGAACGACAACTTCGACTCAAGACCCGGCTCATGATCCTGATCATGGTCCTCGCCGGCCCCCTGGGCAATGCCCTGCTGGCCAAAGGCATGAAGAGCCTGGGGCCGCTCTCCGCCACATCGCTGCCAGAGCTGCTGCACATCGGCGCTCAGGTCCTGAGCTGTGGCACCATCTGGCTGGGGATCGCGCTGCTGATTACCTTCTTTGTGGCCTACTCGCTGGTTTTGTCGTGGGCGGACTACAGCTATGTGCAGCCGGCCTCGGCGATAGCCTACGCGGTGGTGGCAATCCTGGGAGTCGTCATGCTGCATGAGGCGGTTTCCCCCACGCGCTGGCTCGGCATTGCCGTCATCTGCCTGGGCGTGGTCGTCGTCGGGCGCACTCATCCCAACACCACGGAGACTCGCTAACCGTGCTTCATTTCATCGGCTTCTTCCTGATTGTGGTGGCGGGAACGGCGGGCGAGCTTTGCATCTCGCGCGCCATGAAAGAGGTGGGCGAGGTGCACGACTTCCGTCCGCGGGCGCTGCTGGGGGTCGCGGGGCGCGTCATGCGCATCAAGTGGATCTGGATTGGCTTGAGCCTGATGACGCTGGCCTTTTTCGCACTGCTGGGCATTCTCTCGGTAGACAATGTCAGCTTCGTCATCCCGGTCACGGCTCTGAGCTACGTTGCCGGCGGCGTGGGGGGCATAGTTTTCCTCGGCGAACGGTTGAACCGCTCCCGCTGGGCCGGTATCCTGCTGGTCTGTCTGGGGGTGACCCTGGTCATCCTGGGCAAGGGTTAATGAGAAAATTGGCCGAGTATTCTTCGCAGCCGGAGCCTGCTGTGCGATGACGACCGACCCGGAAACTTGTCCTCTCTGTAACGGCACCGGATGGCAAGTCCGCCAGCGCGAGCACGAGCGCGAGGTGGTGCGCTGCCAGTGCCACATGCGCGGGCGCGGCGATCGTCTGCTGGCAGCGGCGCACATCCCGGTGCGTTACCAGCATTGCGAGCTGGACAATTTCCAGGCCGCTGCCAAAGGGACGCTCAACGATGCGCTGAGTTGGGCCTTGCTTTTTGTCGAAAAGTATCCCATCGAGACGCGGGGCATGCTGTTCGTAGGACCAGTCGGGGTGGGCAAGACGCATCTGGCGGTCGGCATCATCAAAGAGCTCATCGCCAGCAAGGGGATCTCTTGCCGGTTTTGTGATTATCGGGAGCTGCTGAAATCCATCCAGAACTCCTACAATCCGTCGGTGCAGGCCACGGAGATGGGGATCCTGCGTCCGATCTTCGATGCTGAAGTGCTGGTGCTCGACGAACTTGGCGCCGCGCGCAGCACGGAGTGGGTGTTCGATACGGTCAACTACATCCTGAACAGCCGCTACAACGATAACAAGACGACCATTATCACCACCAACTATGCCGATGATCCCGAGCAGGGCAAGCTGGCCGACGATGATCCGGTGCGCGCCGCCCGAGCGGAGACGCTAGGCGACAGGATCGGCCTTCGCATGTGGTCGAGACTGCACGAGATGTGCAAGAAGGTCGAAATGGAAGGCAGCGACTACCGGGTACACGGCAAACAGCGCTGAGAGGCGACCTGGGTCTACGGATGCGTTAGCTGGACTTGCGCTCGAGCGCCGTCACCTTATGAGCAGCGAACTTCTGCTGCAGCGCCTGCAAGGGAGAGGATGCCGGATCGCTATCCGCATCTTCGGGAGCTGACAATTCTATCTGCTGCTCCGCGCCATTCTTGGACTCCGTCCCATTGAAGCCGTCCAGGTTGGCGGCCTCCAGGAAAGACTGTTGCCCATCCGGCTGCACCGCAGAAGCCTGGGCTTCTGTCTCGTGCGTGTTCTCCGGCTCCGGCTTCGGCTCCAGAAATTTCTTCGTGTTCAGCAGCGGGCGGCCGAGCGAGGGGTTATAGCTGGTCCACGCGCCGATAAGTTCGGACTCGCGCGCGAACTGGGCACGCATGGCCTCCATCTTGGAGTCGAGATCGTCGAGATAGTGCAGCATCAGCGCTTCCGGAAACATCGGCAGCTTGGGCGAGCCGAACTCGTACTGCCCGTGGTGGCTGATAATCATGTGTTCGATCAGGATCTTCAGCTCGTCGGGGAAGCCGGGAATGTGCGCCAGCTTTTCGTGCAGCATCTCCAGCTCGATGATCATGTGGCCCAGCAGTTGTCCCTTGGTGGTGTAGGCGATGGAGCGCTGATAAGCCAGTTCGTGCACCTTGCCCACGTCATGCAGGAAGGCTCCTGTCAGCAGCAGGTCGCGATTGACGTCAGGATAGTTGCGCGCCGCGAGATCGCACACGGTGAACAGCGACACAACGTGGTCCAGCAGGCCTCCGACGAAAGCATGGTGCAGGGTCTTCGCGGCGGGCGCGCACTTGTAGGCTGCCGCCAGCGTCTCGTCGTTCATGAAGTCGTGCAGCAACTGCTTGAGCCAGGGATTCTCGAAGCTGTCGACGTACTCACCCAGCTTTCTCCACAGCTCATCGATGTCCTTGGAGGTCTTGGGAATGTAGTCGGCATAGTCGATCTCCGCCTCGCCCAGCTTGCGGAGCTTGTGGACGGTCATCTGCCAGCGGCCGTTGTACTTGTGGATGATGCCCTTGGCTTTGACGAAATCGTCCTGCTCGAAGGCGTCGAGCGCGTCGGAGACGTTGTCCCACATGTTGGCCTGCAGTTGGCCGCTGCGGTCCGCCAGCACCAGGGAGAGGTACACTTCACCGTTCTTCTTGGCCTTGACCTGCTTGGAGGCCACCACAAAGTATGACGTAATCGTCTGGTTTTCCTGCTGACCGCAATCCTTGATGTAGAACACCTTCATGAACAGCACCCTCGCACTGAAAGCAGCATACCAGCCCTTGGTCGAAATGCCAGCCTGTTGAGGCATCCCCCGCCGGAGAAGGCCCTTACGACTGATAGAATCGCGATATCGTGACCTGGGTCACGAACAGCTTCCCGCCGGACCGAGCCTGCGAATGCCAGTCATCAACTTCAGCGAGGCGCTTGCCGCCGTCAACAAATACGCCGCTCGTCTTTCGCCCACGGAACCGGAACTGGTGTCTCTGCTCGACGCAGTGGGTCATGCGCTGGCCGAAGACCTGGTTGCCGATCGCGACTTTCCGCCATTCGCACGGGCCACGCGCGATGGCTACGCCGTCTGCGCTAAAGATGTGGCAAAGGTGCCGGCACGCTTGCAGTGCATCGGCGAGTTGAAGGCGGGAGCCAGTGTCGAGCAAAGCTCGATCACCCTTAAGTCAGACGAGGCGATCGAGATCATGACTGGAGCTCCGGTTCCAGCAGGTGCTGACGCGGTCGTGATGGTCGAGTACACGGAACGCAGCGGCGCCGAGGTCACGGTAAAGCGCGAGGTGGGTGCGGGAGAAAATGTAGTCGCCGCCGGTTCGGAAGCGCACAAGGGCGATGTCATGGTGTCTCGCGGCACGCGGGTGAATCACGCCATGGTGGCGATTGCCGCCGCCATCGGAAAAGCTGACGTGGCGGCCTATCGCCGTCCCCAGGTTGCGGTCCTGGCTACCGGCGACGAGGTTGTCGACATCAACCTTCCACCCGGACCCAACGAGATTCGCAACTCCAACAGCTACTCGCTGGCTGCGCAGGTCAGCGAGGCCGGTGGAGAGCCGCTGATTCTCCCCGTGGCGCGCGATGACGCCACGGAAATAGAGGTCCTGGTTCGCAGGGGCGTTCGGTATGACCTGTTACTCCTCGCTGGCGGCGTGTCGATGGGCAAGTACGATCTCGTCGAGCAGGTTCTGGAGAAGCTGGGAGCGAAGTTCTGCTTTACCGGCGTGCTTATCCAGCCAGGCAAGCCAGTGGTCTTTGGCGAACTCCGCAGCGATGGAAAGACCACGCCATTCTTCGGACTGCCGGGCAATCCGGTTTCGACCATGGTGACGTTTCAGCTCTTGGTGAGGCCGGTGCTGGATGCGCTGGCGGGAGTGCGTCCGCAAGAACCACTATTTGCGCGCGCAAATCTGAAGTCTGGGTTTAAGACGAAAACCGGTCTGACACGATTCCTGCCGGCTCTGCTCAGCGGGACCCACGAGCAGCCGGAAGTTGAGTTGGTGAAGTGGCAGGGCTCTGGCGATCTGATGGCGATGTCGCGGGCGAACTGCTACATTGTAGTACCTCCGGACCGGGAGCACTTCAAGGCGGGGGAGAGCGTCACGGTCCTGCAATTCTGACGATGGCCAAGGCGATCAAGAAACTGTCGCACTATGACCCCGCAGGACGGGCATCGATGGTCGACGTCTCTGGCAAGCAGCCCACGATGCGTGAAGCGGAGGCGCGAGCCTTCGTGGCAATGAGCGACAAGGTACTGCGGGCGCTGCCGCAAAATCCCAAAGGCGATCCCCTGGAAGTCGCGCGTATTGCTGGAATTCAGGCGGGGAAACGCACGTCGGACCTGATTCCCATGTGCCATCCTATTGCGCTGAGCAAGATTGACGTCTGGTGCGAGGTGGGGAAGAAGGGGGTTGCGATTCGTTCGGTCGTGCGCACGACCGCTGTCACCGGGGTAGAGATGGAGGCGCTGGTGGCAGCTTCGGTTGCAGCTCTGACAGTGTATGACATGTGCAAGGCACTGGATAAGGGCATCGAGATTCGCGAGGTAGTGCTCGAACGGAAATCGGGTGGCAAGAGCGGAGATTACAGGCGAAGCAAGTCGATGGAGGAAAAACGATGATCAGCGCTGCGGTATTGACGGTTAGCGATTCCGTAACGGAAGGGAAACGGGAAGACCGTTCCGGTCCAGCGGTCGCCGAGGAATTGCGGGTACGAGGATTCGAGGTGGTCTCGACCGGCATGGTCTCGGACGTACAGGATTTGATCGAAGAGTCGTTGATGGCCTTGTCTGTGATGGCGCAGTTGATAGTTACCACGGGCGGCACCGGCATTTCCGAACGCGACGTCACGCCGGAGGCGACGCGCGCCGTCTGCTCGAAGCTGATCGACGGCATCGCCGAGAAGATGCGCGCGGACGGGTTGGCGGCGACTCCCACTGCCATACTGAGCCGCGGTGTGTGCGGGGTGCGCGGGCGCTCCATCATTCTCAATCTGCCGGGAAACCCCAGTGGCGCGGTAGAATCGCTCGCCGCGGTGGCGGATGTTTTGCCCCACGCGATCGATCTGCTGGAAGGCAAGACAGAGCATATTCAATGAGACGCAAGTCCCGCACCCTTCGCAAAATGCGGAAAAGAATGGCGCACGCGCAGGGGGCTGAAGCCCCCTTGTTTGGAATTGCTCATCCGGCGCGGCTGAAGCCGCGCCCCTTCAATTGATCCCTTGGACCCGCTAACTCACATGCTCACGGGCGCGTGCATGTCGCGCACCGGATTCAATCGCAAAACAGCTTATGCCACGCTGACCATGTTGCTGGCGGCTGAGGCCGCCGACTGTGACCTGTTGTGGGAGCTCAAGGGCCCAATCGCGGGCTTTCAGCATCACCGGGGCATTACGCATTCCTTTGTCGGCGTACCGTTCATCGCTGCTGCGACTCTGGCGGGCGTCTATCTATTGCATCGTTGGTGGCTTGGTCGGCGCAAACCCCGGCCGGGATATCCTGCCGTGCGTTGGGGGTTGCTGTATTGGCTGGCGGTGCTGGCCGCCTTGAGCCACTTGCTGCTCGACTACACGACGGCCTACGGCATCCGCCTGTTCGAGCCCTTCAACTACCGCTGGTACTCGTGGGACATCATGTTCATCATCGAGCCGGTCATGCTGGCGGTGCTGATCCTTGGCTTGGCTGTGCCGTGGCTCTTCCGGCTGGTAAACCAGGAGATCGGCGCGCGCAATAAGGGTCCGGGCGGAAGGGGCGGCGCCATCTTCGCGCTAATTTGTGTGGTCGTGCTCTGGGGATATCGCGACTTCCAGCATCGTCGTGCGCTCGACGCAATGAACTCCATCACCTACAACGGCGCCAACACGACCAGGATGGCAGCGTATCCCTATCCCGTGAATCCCTACCGCTGGATGGGTGTGATTGAAACCAAGGATTTCTACCAGACATTTCAGGTAAACTCGCGCGGGCCTGAGGTCGACCCGCGCGGCGAGGCCCGCACCTATTACAAGCCGGAAGAGACGCCGGCTGCACAGGCAGCCAAAGCTTCGCATTTCGGACGCGTGTATCTCGATTGGGCAGTCTTTCCGCTGGTCGAAACGCAAAAGCTGGAGGGCGATCCCAAAGGCTACCTGGTGGACTTCGGAGACTTGCGCTACGCCTATCCCGGACGGTCTGTGCTTGGCGGCTTCGTTCTGCTCAGTCCGGATTTGCAGGTCGAAGCCCAGGGCCCGAATTCTGACAGGCCACGCTCGCTGGAGAAATGAGAATGCTCCTTCGCGGGGTAGCTGCCAAAAGCTTTACCACCGAGCACGGAGGACACGGAGAAATAAACGCCAAGGCGTCGTCTGGTTTTTCTGCCGGGGTGCCGAATTCTTCTTAAGCCCCGAGATTGCCATGCCGACGTGAGGTTCGTGGTGCAGTCGCCTCCTTCGCGGGGTAGCTGCCAAAGGCTTTCACCAACCGAGGCACGGAGGACACGGAGAAATTAAGGGCTAAGTACCCTTCTCTGCTCAGTGCCTGTGGTGAGCTTTCTCTTCAGCCGCAAATGACAGCGAGCTTTCCGGTCTGCAATACGATTTGAACAATATGACGATGGGCCTTGACGGGAGTGGCGGTAGAATACAGAATCAAGGTTCTGAACATCGATCATCAGGGACTCACAATGACTATCCTGGCTTACCTCTTCGTCGTCTTTGCGGTGCTGGTGCATGCCCGGGCGGTGCCAATGCCATGGCACTTCACGCCGGTAGCGGCCGCGCTGCTGTTCTTTGGGGCGCGCGTGCCTCGGCGGAAGATGCTCGCGCCCGTGGCGCTGCTGATCCTGTCTGACATCTACCTCAACAAGTTCGTGTACGCCTATCCCCTAGGCTGGGACCAGGTAGTGACCTGGGCATGGTATGCGGCCATCATCCTATTTGGCGGGCTGCTGGCACGCAACACGTCGGCGCTGCGCGTGGCCGGCGCGTCGCTGGTCGCCTCGGTTTCCTTCTTCCTGATCAGCAACTTCGCGGTGTGGACGGTTTCGCGTGAGATGTATCCCGCGACCTGGAACGGCCTGGTAACATGCATGGTTGCAGGCGTACCGTTCTTCCGCAATACGCTGGTGTCGGACCTGCTGTTCAGCGCTGCGTTCTTCGGCGTTGGATACCTGTTGAGCCAGCACTTGCAGGAGAGAACGTCGGTCGCGCTGCGGTAGTGCGGGGTTAAGGCCAGCATGAAAGCTGGGTCTTGAAAGAAAGGGCGGGAGTCCAATGCGAACGCATGGGACTCCCGCCTATATATTTCTTAGCTCCTGCCAAATGCAGCGCTGAAGCGCTGCTCCACCCGATACGCCCTCTATTGCTGGCCTTCGCGCATCTTCTGTATCATCTGCTCCCGTTCCTGGGTGCGAATCTGCTCGAACTTCTGGTACTGGTCGGCCGAGAGAATAGGTTTGATCTGGGCATCGGCGGCATTGCCCGCCTCCTTCATCTGCATGACTTTCTGCAGCGGGCCGAGTGAGGTATCGGCCTTGACGGCCTTCAGCTTCTTGCCCTCTTCCATCAGGATGGGCATCATCTGCTTCTTCTGCTGCGGGGTGAGTTGCAGCTCGGACGACAACTTCTGCATCTTGGCCATGATTTCCTGCTTATCGGGCGCAGCGGCGCCGGCGGCCATCTGCGCCATTGCGAATTGCGCGGATAGCGGCAAAACAAGCAGACCTGCCAGCAGGACCAGGGTGGTTGCACGTGGTTTCATAGTTCTCCTCCAATAGAGACTTGGTTCACCAGCCAGTTCATGATTGTGTAACAAGACCGGGCGGGGTAGAAGCATGTTAGGCGGGGACGGCGGCGGGTGTAAAGGGGAAATCCAGCCGGCTTCGGCAACCATTTTTGATCACCTCCGCCCGGTGTAAACCGTCTAAGGGCCCAGAATCGCTTTGGATTTATATGCGCAAAGTGCTTGTGTTGTTTTTCGCCTGCATGGCGATTGTGCCGATGACAGGACAATCCGATTCGGCCGCTGAGCCCGACGAGCCTGATCCACACTTGAACTGGATAGGGCACCTCATCAACATTCATGCGGACCATTTGTCGGAGTCCTCGTCCTCAGGTTTTTACAACAGCATCAAGCTGGAAGTGATCGTGACTTCGGCAGGGCGTGTGGAGTATGCGCATGCCGTTGAGGGCCCGCGTGAGCTGTTCTCCGAGGCGGAAGCGATCGAGATGGAGCGGCGATTCAAGCCGTTTCACAAGAACGGTAAGCCGGTCAAAGCACTGATCACCGACTATGTGACGGTCCTTCCTCCCGAGCAATGGGGAGCAAAGGAGCCGTTCCCCGATGTCAAGGATTGGGACTCGCTGCGGTTCACGCTTGAGCGGCCGGGAGGGCGTTGCCTAGAGTGCCCAGCGTATCGATTAGAGATTCAAGGCAACGGCGCTGTGACATTCGAAGGGTTAAACTATGTGCCCTCCGGTAAGTACCACGACGAAATTGCCAAACATGTGATCTCCGGCAAGTACCGGGGCAAGATTTCCAGACAGCAGGTTGAGCAGCTACTGGAGAAGTTCCGGGAAGCCGACTATTTCTCTCTAAGGGTCTTCTATGGGCCTCAGGCCATGGATGTTGAGACCGTCAATACATCCTGTACTATCGATGGCAACACCAAGAAGGTGACGGACTACGACGGTGTGGAGGTGGGAATGCCGGAAGCGGTTACCGGTCTGGAGACGGCGATGGACCAGGCGGCCGTAGCTGCTTTTCGAGCGCAAGGCCTGAATGAGCAAGCCAGCAAATTGGAAGCCGACATTGCGAGGCGGCACTGAGAAAAGCCCCACCCCGCCAAACGATGGCGGAATGGGGCACCCAACGACTTCAGTTATGATCGGCAGTTCCCTCGCACACCGAAGCGGGCGAGGGATGAAAATGGTCAGACGTGCCGCGTATGCGCCACCCTCAGTGAATGTCGAAGTTCTCCTGGTGCAGCAGCGGGTCGCCTTTGACGATCACGGTTTTGGCGATGAGCTCTTCCATCTCGCCGATCAGTTTGCCGTTGTCCGCCTTCAGCGCCTTGGCCACCTCCGGGTTGACGCGCAGGGTCACGTCCTTGCGGTCGTGCTGCTTCACCATCTTGCGCATCTCGACGTAGATCTCGTTGCAGACGGTGGTCACCGACTTCACGAAGCCCGCGCCGGTGCAGTAGGGACAGGGCTCGCCGAGGGTGCGCTCCAGCGACTGCTTCACCCGCTTGCGAGTGATGGCCACCAGACCGAAATCGTTAAACTGCAACACCTTGGACGGCGCGCGGTCGGCACGTAGCGCGTCTTCCAGTGCCGCCATCACCTTCTGGCGGTTCTTGCGCTCATCCATGTCGATGAAGTCGATGACGATGATGCCGCCCAGATCGCGCAGGCGAACCTGGCGAACGATCTCGCGGATGGCGTCGATGTTGGTCTTGACGATGGTGTCTTCCAGGCGCTGGGTCTTGCCAACGTATTTGCCGGTGTTGATGTCGATGGCGACCAGCGCTTCCGTCTGGTTGATGACGATGTAGCCACCGCTCTTCAGCCAGACCTTCGACTTGAGTGAGCGATCGATTTCGTCCTGGATGCCGAACTGCTCGAACAGCGGCGATTCCTTGGTGTAGAGCTTGATGCGCCGCACCAGCGATGGCTGGAAGCGGTTGGCGAAGCGGATGACGCGCTCGTACTCGTCCTCGGTGTCGACCCAAACCTGCGAAAACTCGGCGTTCACCTGATCGCGCAGCACCCGCTCCACCAGGTTGAGGTCGTGATAGATCAGCGCCGGAGCCTTGCTATTTTCGGTGCGGTTCTTGATCTCGACCCAGAGGTGCTTGAGGAAGCGAATGTCGGCGCGCAGCTCGTCTTCCTTGATATTGGCGGCGGCGGTGCGAACGATGAAGCCGCCCAGGCCGTTCTCGCGCTCGCTGGTGACGATGCGCTTCAGCCGCTGGCGCTCTTCCTCGGAGTTGATCTTGCGCGAAACGCCGACGTGGTTCACCGTCGGCATGTACACCAGGAAGCGGCCGGGAAGAGCGATGTGGCTGGTGATGCGCGCGCCCTTCTTGTTGATCGGCTCCTTGGCAATCTGGACCAGGATTTCCTGCCCCTCCTTCAGCAGGTCGGTGATCAGCGGTAGCGACCGTTGCGAGTGGGGGCGGGTACGAACGTTGTTGCGGCGGCTGCCGCGGCGTCCACGCTGTCCGCGACGCTCATAACCGCCGCGCTCAGTCTGGCGCTGCTGATACGCCATGGTCGGCGGGGTGGCACGCACTTCGGCGCGGCCATTGGTCTCTTCCTCTTCGTCGCTCTCCTCGTCATCCGAGGTTATCTGATAGGTCTCGCCGCGCATTTCAGCAGCCAGGACTTCGTCCTCGTCGACGTCGGCAATCTTGGGAAGCCAGCGCTCGCCGTAGCCATTGTCGGCATCGAGCGTTTCTTCCACCAGATCGAGATCGGAATCCGCGGCCGCCTCGCTCAGCGCCCCAATGTCCTCTGGCACAGGCTGGAATTCCATTTCCTCTTCGTCCAGGGTCTCGTGTTCGAGGGTGCGGCCTTCGGGCGCAGTTGACGGCGCGGTGTGGCTGGGAAAAACCTCCTCGCGCTCGCGGCGACGCGGCTCGTCGGGCTGGGTCTGGGTGTTGAGCTGCTCAGCGGCAAGGTCCACCGACATCCATTCGTCTTCGTCCAATGGCTTCTGCTGTCTCGGCGCTTCGAAATCGAAGCTGCGATGTGCAGCGACAGACGGCTGCTCCGCTGAATGTCGCGGCAAGTCTTTAGCCTGATCGTCAGTATTCAGCCGCTCGGCCACTTCGAAGACCGCCTCGGTGTCGTAGTCGTCATCATTATCGTGCTTGGTGACTACGACAGAGGCTGAGGGAACCGTCTCGTGCTTTTCAGGACGATGCGCTCCGGCGGCGGACCATTCAAGCTGCTCGGGCTCGGTGGCAACGTGGCCGTGCACCAGCTCGTGAGCCTCAGGCGCGGCCGCAGAAACACTTTCTACTTCGTCTTCCCGTTCGGTAAGAACGAAGGCGGACTGCGGCTGAGCTTCTTTATCCGAGTCCTCGCTGTGCTCAGGAGACTCGGCCCGCCGGCTTGCGGCCTCCTCCACGGAGTGCTGAGCGAGGTCGCGATACTTAGAAATCGATTCGCCGGGCAGAACGATGGGAGTGTATCCCGGCGGCGGCCCAGAAGGCGCCTTGGAGGAATGCCCCCGGGGCTCTTCCTTTGAGCTCTCAGGATGGGAGGCATGCTCCACTGGCTCTTCGCCACGTCCTCGGCGGCCGCCACGACGGCGCCGGCGGCCGCGCCAGGGGCGCGCGCCTTCCCCGGATTCGCTGTCTTCGCTGGCGGTTACGCCGCCTTCGTCTTCGGTTGCAGTTTCAAGGCTGCCATTTTCGGAATCGGGCGAAGCATAGTCTTCACCGCCGCTCTCCGCTTCGTACTCTTCTTCAGCTTCGGTCGTCGCCGCCTGGGCCTCCGGCGCAGGTGATGCCGGCTGTTGGCTTCGCAGGTCCACCATTACGCGCGGAGCCGGAATTTCTCCGAACTCCTCGTCCTCGTCCTCGCCGCCCACCTCCAAGAAGTCGGAAACATACAGGAAGGCGTCGCGTTCCAGTCCGATATCGACAAAGGCCGACTGCATGCCGGGAAGCACGCGCGTTACCCGGCCCTTATAGATGGAGCCGGCGAGGGTATATTCGTTTTCCCGCTCGAAGAACACTTCGGCGAGCTGATCGTCTTCCACCAGAGCCACACGGGTCTCGTGCGGGGTGGAAGACACATACAATTCTTTATTCATGAGTACTCCGGTTCACCGGCGCATCAACCGCGAATCGGACAGGAAGGACAGATCGGTGTGACTAGGCTGGAAGCACACCCGGGCTGACGCCGGGACGATACCCAGACCTGATTCGTGCAACTATCTTTTGTGGAATCTTGTGCACCGAATAATCGGCTCATTACCGAAGGTCTGTGACCTCACTCCCAGAAACTCTGGTGGGGCCGTTTCCCGCCTGCGGCAAGGAACCTTGCAATCCCTGTCCAGCCGCTTACTGCAGCGACCGGTGATTACCCTCTTATCGCGAGGGCGTTCGTAATCTTGTTGTCACTCTTTCGGAGGCCCCATGCTCTGGAAGCTCTCCCGGCGAGTGAAACCGTTTTCTGCAATACGACTGCGGGAACCCAATCCCCGCGGGGTCCATACCCCAATTGCCGGCTTTTCACAGCACGGCCCGAGCCGTGACTCTTCCAAACCTGAGTCTCAGTTCACGAACCGGCGCATGCGAATGTTCATCACAATGCCTAACGCCAGGAACATGAACAGTACCGACGATCCCCCGTAACTCATTAGCGGCAGAGGGATACCCGTGACCGGCATGAAGCCAACCACCATTCCTACGTTGACCAGGATATGGAACGCGAGAACCGCGACCACCCCCATGACCACGAAGGCCCCAGCTCGGTCAGGAGCCGTCTGAGCGTTCTGAATTAGACGCATCAGCACTATAAAGTATAGCAGCAGAACCGCCATCGCGCCTATGAAGCCGTGCTCCTCAGCGAAGGCAGCAAAGATAAAGTCGGTATGCGGAACAGGAAGGAACTGTCCCTGCGTCTGGCTGCCCTGCGCCGTTCCCTTGCCGAGGATTCCGCCCGAGCCTACCGCCACCAGCGACTGGATCACCTGGTATCCCTTGCCCTGCGAGTCAGCTTCCGGCTCCATGAAGCTGGTCAGCCGGTCACGCTGGTAGGGTTTCAGGAAGTGCCAGCCGACCGGCGCCAGCATGGCCGCAATCGCCAAAACCACCAGGGCATGGCGGAATTTCAGGCCGCCCAGGAACAATCCCATGATGGCGATGGGAAGGTAGGTAAGGGCCGTACCAAGATCGGGTTGCGACAGCACCATGAGCATGGGAACGCCCACCAGAGCCCCGGCCTTCACCATATCCTGTCCGTCGGGCTCACCCTTAACGTTGTCGGCAAAATATTTGGCCATCGCGAGGATGAGCACCAGCTTGACCCACTCCGAGGGCTGGAAGTGGAAGCCTCCAATCTGGATCCAGCGGCGTGCCCCCAAGTACTTCTGGCCAAACAACTTGACCGCAACCAGCGAAGCGATCGAGATGATGTAGAGCAGTGGTACGCGTGCCAGCAGGGCCTGGTAATTGAAGAGGCTCATCATGAACATGAGCGCTACTCCGCCGATGACCCAGTACACCTGCCTGATGTGCACGCCGACGAACTTGGTGCCGATGGTCGCGCTGTAGATCTCCAGTACTCCCAGAGCGCAGATCAGCAGCACCAGGACCAGCAGGATCCAGTCGAAATCACGAAAGGAGACGTAGCGGCTCACGGCTGCCTCTGGGGAACGATGGCCGCCGGGGGGGCGGCTGCCGGCTCGGTTGCGGGCTGGTTGGGAGGCCTGGTCGAACGCTGGGGCTTGGACGAAGGTTTCTTCGGAACCGCCGCTGTCGCATCGTCTTCATCGTTTCGAAGCGAAGGTTCGGTGGGCTGGGAGTCGGGCTCCGCTTCCGGCGCCGCCATCTCGGGGTGCGATTCCGTGGCTTGCAAATCCCGGTTGGTTACGGTGGGCTTCTCCTCGGTCATGCCCGGAGCGGCGGTCACCGGCTTTGCCTGCCCGCTCGCATCGATGTTGTAATGCCCGGCCTGCATCTTGTTCTCCGGCGCTGTCGCCCCATTGCTGTCGGCCTGATGCCATACCGCGGCAACCTCCGCCTTGCTAGAAGGCGCCGCTCCACCCTTCGCTTTCGCGACCAGCGTCTCCCGCGTGCGCTGTTTCTCGACGTACGCCTTGATTACCTGCGACGCCGCTCGCGCGGCATAGAATCCGTGCTCGCCTTCTTCCAGCAGGACGGCCACAACCAGTTCCGGATTGCGGCGTGGCGTAACCCCCACAAACCATCCGTTGTCCTTGAACTTTGCTTTCTCGCTGGCCGACATCTTCTTCTTGAGCTCGTTCGAAACCGTCTGTGCACTTCCAGTCTTGCCGGCGAAATCAATGCCCTGCAGATGGGCACTGGCCGCCGTCCCGCCGGGCGCGACTACCATCGCCATGGCGTCGGTTATGGTTTCCCAATTCTTCTCATCAAGCGGAACATGGGTCTGATCGCTGTACTCTGCAACCTGCTTGAATCCCGGTGGAAACTGATCGGGGAAAGCCAGGTGCGGCCGGACCAGTAAGCCGTCGGAGGTGATGGCTCCGATGGCGCGCGCAAGTTGAATCGGAGTGGTCGCTACCGCGCCCTGTCCGATGCCGACCGAGATGGTTTCGCCCGCGTACCACTTCTGCTTGAAGTTTCTGATCTTCCATGCTTCCGACGGCATTACCCCTGAGGCCTCATGAGGCAGGTCGACTCCCGTCTTTTGTCCCAACCCCAGCATGGTTGCGTATTTGGCAATGCGGGTGATGCCCAGTTTTTCCGCCAGCGTATAGAAATAGGAATCGCACGACTGGTAGATTGCCTTGGTGATGTTCACTGTCCCGTGCGAACCATGCCCCAAGATCCAGCACTTGAAGAAGCGCCCATAGAACGTCTTGCCGCCGCCGCAATTCACGATGAGATTCTGTGCGATGCCTTCCTGAAGCCCAGCCATCGCCATGATGATCTTGAAGACCGAGCCGGGCGCGAGCTGTGCCTGGATGGCTTTGTTAAGCAGCGGCTTGCCGGGATCGGTAATGAGCTTGTTCCATTCGTCCCGGGAGATATGGACAGCGAACTGGTTGGGATCGAAGGTCGGCCGGCTGACCATGGCAAGGATCTCGCCATTGCGCGGGTCCATGGCAACAATGGCGCCCTCGCGATCACCCAATGTCTCTTCCGCAGCAATCTGCAGGTCGAGATCGATGGTGGTGCGCAACGTTTTTCCGGGAACGGCAGGCACGTCGCTGAGGGTACCGACTTCCTTGCCGCGACTATTGACCAGCACCTGCCGCGAGCCATTCTTGCCCATCAGGATGTCGTTGTAATAGGCCTCCAGCCCCGACATACCCACGATGTCGCCGGGATTGTAAAGCTCCCATTGGGGCCGATCCAGCATCTCCTCGCTGACCTGCCCCACATAACCGATAACGTGGGCCATGAACCCGTGGAGGGGATACAAGCGGCGGTGCACGCTGATGATGTCCAGTTCGGGCAACTCGGCGCGGTGCGCTTCGACAAACGCCAGCTCATCCGGTGTTATGTCGTCTTTCAGGAAGAGCGGCTGATATCCGGGAACCGCAGCCATGCGCTTGAGGCGGGCGCGCAGCTCGTCGGGCTGCATGTGCAGCCCGGAGGCGATGAGATCGGCATCGGCATTGAGATCGCGTCTCTGGTCGCGTAACAGGAGGACCGAGAACGAAGGATAGTTGTCCACGATAATGCGTCCTTCGCGGTCGACGATCTTGCCGCGCGGCGCCAGAATGGGGACCTGCTTGATTCGGTTCTGCTCGGCCAGCGATGTGTAGTAGTCGCTGTGCGCAATCTGCAAACGCCACAGCCCGAAGGCGAGAACAAGGAATATCCCCAGCAGCACATATTGCACGGCCGTGAGGCGGCCTTCCGAGACTTTGTCCTTGCGACCTAACATCCGCGGGACGACAACCCGTTCTTACAGATTAATACTTTCAATACACTGCAACTCTTGTATGCCTGCGCGGGGCCGGCCGTTTCTACCCTTGGAGTGCAACAGCTCGCCATGCAGTGGGGAATTAAGGCTGAAGCGGGACCCATGAACAACTCTGCTTGGTATTGTAGCCCGGCTGCCTCCCCTGGCAATCAAAAATCCCTCATAACTCACCTTGTTCGAGCGTGAAGCGATCAGAGTAGCCCACGATTCGCCGCGTCACCGTTTCTTGAAGCGGTCGAGAAAAGCGTAGACCAAAACCCCGACCACCGCGTTGGCCAGGGCCGAGATCGCCACCTGGCTCCAACTCCATTGCAGCGATTGCCGTAACAATCCGCGCGCAATGCCAAAAAAGACTCCCTGGTGGACAACGAAAAAGATGTAGGTGATAAGAAATCGCGTTCCATGGTTCTCGACATCGATCTTGACGCCCAACGACGAGGCCGCATAACCAATGATGGTGTCCGCAATGCCGAACATGCCGATGGGATGGCCCACCCCGGCCAAGGTGTCCTGAAGCAGGCCAATCACCGCGCCTGTGAGACATCCGCTGATGGGGTTCCTGCGCGCAACGGCAAAGAAAATGACAACCATCATCGGCAAGTCGAGGATGGGAAAGAAGCGAATCCGCACCGGCAGGAAGGCCTGGATAGCGATCGCCGCCAGGGGAATGAAAATAATGGCCAGCCAGGAAAACTCGTAGACGGATACCTGCTCGCGTGAGGTGAGGCTGCCGCGAAATGGCATAGGGCTGGCCGTCATCGCTGCGGATGGTCCGGTTGTGGTGTTGGAGGCGTACCGGTCGCGGGGGCTGACCCGTCCGGCAGTTTGCGCGCGGGCTTGGGAGTAACGTTGCCAGCCTCTCTGGGCACGCTTTGGGTTGGTCTGGTCTGCGGCGCTGGGGTAGTCTCCGGCGTCGTGGCCGCAGCCGCCGGCTGCGTTGTGTGGCCAGGAAGGGTCGCCGAAGGCTTCTTCACAGCGGCGTTACTCGGCGTTGTTGCGCCAGAAGCGCTCGGCGCGTTCGCCGCCGGCGCACGGGTTGACGGATTCGCCCCTGGTGTCACTGCTGTCCTGGCCGCCGGCGTTGCCGGAGCGTTCGGCTTGGTCGCCGGAGCCGCGCCGGATGCAGCAGGATTCGCAGCGTTTCCCTGGGCATCCACGGCTGGCTTCTGCGGTACTGTCGGCAGCCTCCGCGCCAGAATGTCCGAGACGCTAAGCGGACCGAGATCCTGAACGTCGGGCGCCCTCTCCGTAACCTTGGTTACGACCAGAACTTCCTCCAAGCGGTCGAGACGCGCTGCTGGTTGAACGCGGATGTTGAGGAAGAGGTCCTTGCCCGGCGAAACCGCCACCACCCTGCCCACTGGCAATCCTTTGGGAAAGATGCGATCACCGCCGCTGGTCACGACTTCTTCGCCGGGCACCACACGTTCGTCGGCCATGACGTATTGCACTGTGACCGTGCCGTCGGCAGCGCCCCGCAGAATTCCCTGCAGGCGGCTGCTTTTGAGCGCGATGCCGACGCCGCTGAGTTGGTCGTTGATGGGCAACACTTGCGCGGAGCCGGGAAAGACCTGCTCGATCTTCCCGACAATGCCGTTGGGGGTGATGACGGCCATGTCGGGACGCAGGCCGTCTTTGGAACCTTTGTCGATGTACAGAGCGCGCGACTGATCGCTGCCGCTGGTGCCGATGACCTGCGCCGCTACCGTGGAATCGATGTGCTGTTCCTTAAAGGCGAGCAGGCTCTGAAGGCGCCGCGCCATGTCGGCATCGTCCTGGAGCCGCACCTGCTCCAGCTTCATGCGATCCAGTTCCGCGCGCAGCTCGCGATTCTCGCGGCGCACGCCGCGCAGATACACATAGTTCGTCCACGCGTGCGACACGAAGTCCTGGGTGTTAATGACGGCTTTTTCCAGCGGGGTGATTGCCATGACCGCCCATACGCGGATCAGGCGGGTTTCGCCCTGTCCCGCGGGACTCTTGATCTGCACCGCCAGTCCGACGATCTGGGCAAAGAGAATGGCCGCCAGGAAGATAAGGTTACGAAAGCGGCCAAGAATGGTGTCCATAACAGCGGGTCCCAGGTCAGGACAAAATCATTATTACAGCAACCTGTACCAATGTGAGTTGCCGAAAACAGCTACTCGCTCCGCGGCGCTGCGAGGCCCAGAAAGATCACCATCGCACGATTGAGATGCATAATGTCTTCGTCCGCAAGCCGGCCGATTTTCGTCCGGAGTTTCGACCTAGGCACAGTTGTCATCTTGTCCACCATCAGTCGGCATGGCGAAAGCAAACCGTTACTTGCATTAGGGGTGACTGGTATGCGAAAAAACGGAGCGTCTGTCGAATTGCTTGTAAAGCCACAGACGGTTATCGAAGCTGTCTTGTCGAAACGGTCATCCTGAACGATTACGGCTGGACGGGGCTTGCCAGCATAGTCCTTCCCGCCTGCGAGCGTCCAAATCTCGCCTCGCTTCACCTCTCTGGCCAATCCGAGACGGCATCAATAAAATTCTGGTCTTCCTTTTCCTGCGCGCTCCTGGCCACAGCCAACGACTGCCGCCGCGCCTCCTTCACAAACTCGGGCGAACGGACGTCGGGTACCCATATCTGGATGGGGCGCAGGCCCTGTTCGCGGAGCCGCTTGCGATATGCGCGTACCTTGTCACGAGAAGAAGGAGACGAAGTTCGAGTTGCCATAAGCTATCCTCTGACCGAGGTTACATGTAACCTAGCACGTCTGGGGCGAAGTTGCAACACAGCTCATACAGGGTAGTGGGCGTTTTGAATTTTCACGCTGCTCCATGCGCGGACCCTATGCCAGCTTCGGCGACGAGCATAATCAGCAAGCCAAGAGCCAGCACTGCCAAACCCCAATAAAGCCGGAATCTCTGTTCGTCGTCCACGCGACATATCTCTTGTGCCGTTGATTTCAAAGCCGCCCACCACCCGAAACAGGCCTCTGGGTTCGCGCCGGGGGGTTAATCAATCGATATCTTGCGCAGAAGCTTGAAGTCGCTCAACATCTTTCCTGTGCCCAGCACCACGCTGCACAACGGGTCGTCGGCGATGGCCACGGGCAGGCCGGTTTCCTCGCGGATGCGCTTGTCCAGGTTCTTCAACAGCGCGCCGCCACCGGTGAGTACAATGCCGCGGTCGCTGATGTCGGCAGAAAGCTCGGGAGGGGTGCGCTCGAGAGCTACGCGAATCGCGTTCATGATGGTCGAAACGCACTCACTGACGGCTTCGCGAATCTCGCTGTCGTCGATGGTGATTGTCTTGGGCACGCCTTCGATCAGGTTGCGGCCTTTGATCTCCATGGTCAGCGGTTTCTCCAGCGGATAGGCCGAGCCAATCTCCAGCTTAATCTGTTCCGCCGTGCGCTCGCCGATCAGCAGGTTGTACTTGCGCTTCATGTAATTCATGACCGACTCGTCCATCTGGTTGCCCGCCATGCGTACCGAGCGTGAATAGACGATGCCGCTGAGCGAGATGACCGCGATGTCGGTGGTGCCGCCGCCGATGTCGACCACCATATTGCCGCTGGGCTCGGTGATCGGCAGGCCCGCACCGATCGCCGCCACCATGGCCTGCTCCACCAGGTGCACTTCGCTGGCTTTGGCGCGGTAGGCCGAATCCATGACCGCGCGCTTTTCCACTTGCGTGATTTCGGAAGGAACGCCGATGACGATGCGCGGATGCACCAGCATCTTGCGGTTGTGGGCCTTCTGGATGAAGTAGTTCAGCATCTTCTCGGTGACTTTGAAGTCAGCGATGACACCGTCTTTCATCGGCTTGATGGCCACAATGTTGCCCGGCGTTCGTCCGAGCATCTCTTTGGCTTCCTTGCCGACTGCCTCAACCTCTCCCGTGTTCTTGTTGATGGCAACGATGGAGGGCTCGTTGACCACAATGCCTTTGCCGCGCGCATAAACCAGCGTGTTGGCGGTACCCAGGTCGATGGCCAGATCGCTGGAGAACATGCTGAACAGTGACCGCATGTTCCCGAAGCTGTGGTTACCGCTGCTGTGAAAGCCGTTGGATGACATGTAAGACTGCTTCTTTCCGAATTATGAAAAAGTGGAGCTTTTATCGTATAAGCGGAGTGGGAACACACTCAACCGAATGCCTCAATAACCAACACGCTACGATGTGTGATCTTCTTCGTACGGGTAAGCCGCAGGGTTGCGGATCGTTACATCATCGCGGAGTTCGACATTCGTGCGTGCTCGCTGGCCACCTGTCCGGCGGCTGAACCGGACAATCCGCTGCGACAGGGCTCGCATCTTTGTGTTCAGAGTACCACCACTGGTGCAGAAACGAAACAGAGGAAACTGTCACTTTCGACGTAGGTCCAACCGGTCTACGGGTTTACGGCGCCCCTTTCTCGTCATCGGCCGCCTGGGCAGATTACCCTTCCTCCGGCTGCGCGCGTCCGGTACATTCTGAGACGAATCTCGCCCCTCAGGAGCAAATATGAACGGTCGCCGTTGGGTAATTCTTGGTTTGCTGGTCAGTATTGCGGTACCAGCCGCGCAGGCGCAGTGGGTAATGGTCGCTCGGGCGGTCTCCGGGCGAATCCAGCGCCTGGAGCAGGAAAGGTCCGGGAACAACGGTGGCTACGATGTGGCCACAGTCATCCTCAATGCGAAAGCTGAGAATGTCTACAATACCGCGCTAAGCGCACTCAAGGCGCATTCTGCCCAGGTGACCATCAGCGACACCGATGCCAAGAAGATGATGATCAAGTTCACCAACGGCCAGCAAGTTGGGAGCCTGCAAGCTACATCGCTGGGCCCAACCGTGACGCAGCTCGTGATCGCCTCGAATGCCATGGAGAGTGGTCAAAGCGGAACGTCTATCGTGTTGCAAGGAGTGCTAAGGGTCTGCAAAGAGATGAACGTGACCTGCACGGTGGAGGAGTGAGGCCGGGTCCCTGCGACTCCTTGGCGTTACAATGGCCAGGAGCGATCGCGGCCGTAAGCGCGAGCACGAAGGGAAGTCGTAGGGGCGTAGAGAATGCAGACCAATCGCATGGAATTACCGCTGGCTGAAATCGATCCCGAAGTTGCCCAGGCTATCGAGAACGAAGAGCGGCGCCAGCACGAAGGGCTGGAGCTGATCGCGTCGGAGAATTTCGTTAGCGAAGCGGTACTGGAAGCTGCCGGCTCCGTCTTCACCAACAAGTATGCGGAAGGTTATCCTGGCAAGCGCTACTACGGCGGATGTGAGTTCACCGACGTCGTGGAGAACCTGGCGCGCGACCGTGCCAAGCTGCTGTTTGGAGCGGAGCACGCCAATGTGCAGCCCCACTCCGGCTCAACCGCCAATATGGCCGCATACGCCGCCGTCATCAAGCCCGGAGACACCGTTCTCGGCCTCAATCTCGCGCACGGTGGACACCTAACCCACGGCCACCCGCTCAATTTTTCCGGCAAGACCTACAAGATCGTTCCCTACGGCGTAAGCAAAGAAACAGAGGTGATTGACTACGACGAGCTCGAAAAGATTGCCGAGCGCGAGCGGCCGCAGTTGATTATCGGCGGGGGCAGTGCCTATCCGCGCATAATCGACTTCGCGCGCATGCGGCAGATCGCCGACAAGGTCGGCGCTATCTATCTCGTCGACATGGCGCACTTTGCGGGACTAGTCGCTGGCGGCGCGCATCCTTCGCCGTTGCCGCACGCGCAGATCGTCACCAGTACCACGCATAAGACGCTGCGCGGTCCACGCGCCGGAATGATCCTCTCGAAGCAAGAATACGCTGCAGCCATCGACAAAGTTGTCTTCCCTGGAGTGCAAGGCGGCCCATTGGTGCACATCATCGCCGCCAAGGCAGTTTGCTTTGGAGAAGCGTTACAGCCCAGCTTCAAAGACTATGCGCGGCAGATTGTTGCCAATGCAAAGGTACTGGCGCAGACCCTCGCCGACGAAGGCTTCCACGTCATCTCCGGCGGCACGGACACGCACTTGATGCTGATTAACGTCTTTGCCAAGGGCATGCTGGGTAGCGAAGCCGAAAATGCGCTGCACGAGGCCGGCATCACGGTGAACAAGAATGCAATTCCGTTCGACACCAATCCTCCGCTGAAGCCGAGCGGCATTCGTATCGGCACCCCGGCGTTGACCACGCGTGGAATGAAGGAGCCGGAGATGCAACAGGTGGGCAAGTGGATCTCCGAAGCTCTGCACAACCGCACTGATAAAGCGGTGCTGGAGCGCATCCGCCACGAAGTTCTGGAGCTGGCCGAGGCCTTCCCGCTGTACGCAGCGCGTCGGGCAAAACACCGTGAGGCGGTCAAAGCGTAAGATCTCCAGTTAGCGGAGCGTTGCCGCTACGAGACGACCGCTGCTTGCCGCGAGAAGAAACCAATCATGGCGCGGAACAGACCGGGCCAGGATTGACGGTTTGCGGTAGCTGACTCTGGGGCGTGCCTTTGGTTTCTGGAAGGGCGTGCAATCTAAGGTCTACCAAGCCAAAGCCTAGCTTTCGTTCATCGCCGTTCATTCCTATTTCTTCTGGGCTAACTATTCGTTCTGGTCGCAGTTCGATGTAAACTGTCTGCTCTTTTGATCCACGGGGCGGGATCTCAAGCGTATACTCCCGGTCTGGCCCGGGTGCAACATTCCATATTGCCTCTGGTTTACCATCGACGCTGATGGCTACCCTTTGAAACTCTTTTCCTCGAGGCGCAAGAGCTCGGGCACAGGCAGTGAGCTGAAGAGGCTCAGCTGCTGGAGCCTCCGGTTGAAAAATAATCTGAGCGACTGGGGCGTCGTTCCAAATACCCCAATCTTCCGGCAAAGACCAATAGCCAAACCCTAGAACTGGATTGCCGGCCTTGCCTGCGCGGGTTTGCAGGGTCGTATTAAGTGGCATGATTGGAGGTTGAGGAAGCGCCAGATCGTTGCGCCCGCGTAGCTGCTGCGAGCACACCACGAGGGTGCCGATCTGGCGGCATATATCCTGCCAATTCCGGACCGAGACACTCATCGCAGGCGATCTGGGCGGAAGCAAAACTAGCAACTCGCCGTTCGCAACCTCGATGGGAAATCTTGGCTCCATGCACTGCGTGTCGGACGTCTCTCTTCCAACGTACATTGTGTCAATCGGGATCGCAGTTTCCGACGCCAGCAAGCCCAACTGTAAGAACTCGGGCGCCTCGTGGTTTGCGCCGCAAAGAAACTTCGGCCAGATCGTGAGCTTGGAATGCGCAGCAATTAAGGGTCGAAGTTGTTGCGTGTCGACAACCCACGAGGCTGGGGAGCGGAAGTAGTGCCGAACCGATCGGCGCATTTGGCTGGCATCAACAAACTGCAGCGCCGCCGCTACTATCAATACGGCATACGCGGCGCGCTTCGGCAAGTACCGGCAAACCAGCACGATACTTCCGACGACCAGCACATAGGTCACAGGCCAGAAGAGACGGCCGGTTGCGCGAAATTGTACCAGCCATTCCTTGGGCCCTACACTAAGCAGCAGGTGATCGCCCACATAAATTTTGTTCGAGAGCGCTAAGAGCGTCAATGCTAAGCAAGCGGCAAGGATCCCTCCTTGTCGGACCAGCAATCGAATCTTCTGGCGTGGGCCAAGGCAAAAATCACAGAGCAGAACGAGTAGAATCACCCCCACCCCTAGGTACTGATACCCTTCGTATTGCCCTCCCGTGGGATCCATGAACGGGAAGCCCTTGAACACGGCCGACCGGTAGGGATAGATGGGCGACAGAGCATTCATCGAATAATATCCAAATCCGGGCGCAGGCGCTGCGTGTCCATAGCCCAGCAGGACAGCTACGATTCCAGTAGCAGCTATGCCCCCGATGATGGCGCCGGCGACGACCCACCATGCCGGCTCACGCCGCAAAAGGAGGGTCAGAGGAGCGGCCGCC
The DNA here is from genome assembly GCA_963747055.1 of uncultured Acidobacteriaceae bacterium. GTDB lineage: Bacteria > Acidobacteriota > Terriglobia > Terriglobales > Acidobacteriaceae > CAVVDY01. Next base: position 55,872 of record CAVVDY010000015.1, read on the forward strand.
AGCACCGCCATTACCATGAGCATGATGTAAGGATGGACTAGTAATGCGCAGAGCATCAGCACGGCAGCCGCAACGAGCAGCTTGGTGGTTGGGTGTCTAACAATTCGAAAATATAGACCCAGGGCTGACAGGATAAGGAAATGGCTGCAAAGCGCGGTATGCCCAACCCGGTTCAAGAGCGTAGGTATACTGACGCTGATTACAGATACGGCTAGACTGGGAAGTAGCCTCCGCTCGCCCGCGCCTCTTAGCGCGAAGACTGCTGTCGACGGGTTGAAGGACCCAGCATAGTGCAAGCCAGAAATATAGCGAGTAAGCTCCCGGCGGCAGCAATCCCCGAATCAATTTCATCGGGATTAGCGTAAGCGGGATGCTGTCCATAAAAGCCACATTTACGCCGTTCGGTGGAACAAGGTTCTTGGCAATCAGTAAAGGCCACCGCCATGAGTCGGCGAGAAAATAACGCTGTCCTATGATGTTCTGCGCTGGATCTCCATTGACAGGGTGCAAGAAATGGCATCATGTAAAGTGCCACACCGACACCCAGGACGGACGGGCGTGGTGGAGTCTTAAGTTCGGCTGCAAGAGGTATTCTATTTTCAGGTATGGGTTCTGACTGCAATATTCACCTCTGGGCTCTCACCTGATCTGAAAATAGCAGACAAGAGTTAGTAACGCTAGGCGAGATCTGTGAGACTTACTTCCAAAAGTGCATTCCCTCGAGAATCAGAGGCCCTTGCAGATTCCTTTTTGCGGCCGGGACGCCATTCGGCATAAAACTTCTTGCCAAGGATGCAGTCCATGAGTCGCCTGGCGCTTTCTTGCCATGTCAGCCACTTCATCTCCCGGGAAGATGGGGCTTCCCCCCGCGCATATAAATCCAGCCAGTAGCTAAGCGCTTCCTTCAGAGGTGCCGGCTGCTTGTCATTCTTGAAGTAGTACGCGTGTTCGCCGGCTACTTCGCGAAACACCGGGATGTCGCGTGCCACGATCGGCAGACCATATCTGGCAGCTTCGATCAGCGGCAGGCCGAATCCTTCGGCCTCAGAAGCAGCTAGCAAGCCGCTTGCTGCGCCATAGATTTGGGATAGAACCCGATCATCTGCCGCATTCAGCCAGAACAGGCGCTTGCCGGACTGCTTGTGGGAACTCAGCCGGCTAACTAGAGACTCGACGTGCCATCCTTCATGGCCAACGATCACCAGGTTCACCTCGGCCCCCTCGGCCCACAGCCGCTCAAATGCGTCCAATACCTGCAAGTGTCCCTTACGAGGCTCAAGAGTTCCTACCATCAGGAGAGAGGCGCGCGTCCTCATGGCGCTAAGAGCTTCGCTAGCTTCCGCAGGAAGATCCTGGCGCGATTGGACTCTCTGCGATAGAGATTTATCTATTTCGGCACCATGATGGGAATATCCTACGCTCAGCGGCCGCAATCGATTCGGCGGCTCCCGATCCAGCCATGCCAATAACTCGTCAGCCACCGCCCGTGAAACACAAATCAGGCCGTCGGCGTACTGGCAGACGGTAGCGAGCCAGTTGCGGAATGCAGGAACTGAGTTCGGCGGAAAAAGCTCCGGCCGAACAGCGGGCAGGATGTCATGAACCAGGAAGTAAATTTGTGTATTATGTGCACGCAACTTCTCAAAGAAGGCTTTTTGTGCGGGCACTCCTTCCGGTGAGACGTCCAACCCGAGCCACACGTCGCCGGGTTGAGACTGAAACTCCTCGTCGGTCATAGGATCCTTGCGGTTTAGCATTGCCAAAGTGAATTTCCGCGCATAGGTGTACGTTCCATTTACATCATTTACTGTTTCTGGACGCATTCCGGCAGGTGGCTCTGCAATTAGGGCAGTGACCATCTGACGCGCCACTCTCTGAATCCCAGTCTTAAGGTCAACGCGAGCTGTACCGGAAACATCCAAAAGCAGACGACGTGGACCCAGAACTGGACGATGTCCGGCCAATGCTTTGGCGACAGCCAGAGAGTCACTTTCGACCATATCGCCGACCAAGCCCTTATCTAGTAATCCGGTAATTGCCCTTGCTTCATGAGATAGTGCATGGGTTTGCCAGAAGCCTTCTATAGCCTGGTGATATTGCTTGGCGACTACTTCAACGCCATGATTGGTACCGATGTAGCTGCGAGCGCGCCGGGAGTACTGGATGGCATGATCCCGATCGTTATAGAGCCGCTCCAATGCGGAAGCAAGGTGGCCGTCGTCAAAGTGGTCTTCCAGTTTGATCACTACGTCGTCGGGCAACTCAGCCGCGGGGCCGTGTGCATTGATGATTGTAGGAATACCGCTACCAAGACAGTCGAGAATGGCGGCGGACGTTTCACCCCGAGAGCGAGTCCTGATTTGCACCGCAGCATCTGCCGCCTGCAAATAGAGCTGATATTGCTCAGACGAAGCAAACCCCGTGATTACAACCCGGCCTTCCATCCCCGCCTTCGAGATCTGCTGCTGCAGAGCTTTGCCATAGTCATCGCCTACCACCTCGCCCACAAAAACAAGCTTGCAGGCCTCCTGGCGGGCAAGCTCTGACCGTGACCAGGCTGCAAGCAGACGTTGATTCAGCTTGGCCGGTGTGAGCAGGCCAAAGGAGCACACCACGAACTCCGTCTCTTTCAGCCCAAGGCGCGACCGCGCCGCTTCTCTATCAACTTTATGTACCACTCGACAAAGGGGAATCTTTTGCCAATCCCGGGAAGCTCCAGCTCCATACCATTGCTCGGCCAGCGATTTCGAGTATTCGGAATGAACAATGACTCCTACAGCGCCTTCCAATACAGAGCGATTACATGGAAACTGGGCAACCGTTTGAGCCCGGCCATTCTTTGTTTCCGATAATAGGGCAGGATATCCATGAGAATGGTAGAGCTCTCGGGAAAAATATCCTGGCAACGATCTGCTCCACTCCATCCACTCCAAGATATCGCTGAGGAAAAAATCATGTAAAACTATCGTACCCGGATGCCGTCGCAGGAGATCGAACATGTGTGCATGGAAAGCCGAGTTTCCAAAGTGGTAGAGTATGCGGTCATAGCGCGAGGCGTTTAGCTTGAAATAAACAGTATCTCGAATTGGGAAATTGGCAACCAGCCACGGATCCGAGACGGCGGAAGCATCTGTTACAAGATCGATATCATAGTGTCTTGCGAGAGAAGGCAGAAGCTCCCCGCTATAGTCGGCAATGCCGCTGGCTTGCGGCGGCAAGGGGGAAATATACGCCAAAGTCGGGCGCTGCCGGGACGAAAAATAGGTTACAGCCGATCTGTTATGGCTTGTGGCAAGCTCGTCGAGCGCATTGAAGGCCTTCTTGGCGCACGACTGCCAAGTGAATTTCCTGGCCTGCTTTAAACCGTGTTCCCGCAACTCCTGCTGGAGATTTTCGTTGGTTAGAACCTGATGTATTTTGTCGGCAATGTCAGACGGACTGTCGGGGTTGAACAGGGCGTCGGGGCGCTCAACAACTTCAGGGATGCTGGTTGTATTGGAGCCGATCGCGGCTGCGCCGCACGCCATGGCCTCAAGCAGGGGCAGTCCAAAGCCTTCGTGGAATGAGGGCAATACAAATACTGCACATAATCCGTAGAGCGCTATCAGGTCCTCATTCGCCACATACCCGGCGAACACTAAATCATTTTTTTGTAACCCGACAGTTCGCGCTAATTCGTTCAGGCGCTGCAAGACGCCAGGATCGTGTCTGCCGGCCATGACCAATTGGTAGCGCTCCCGCACGTTTCCCGGAAGCAGCCCAAAGGCACGTATCAGGCCATCTAAATTCTTTCGGGCTTCCGCCGCCCCAGAATAAAGGATGAAAGGCCGCCGTATGCCGAGACGCCGCAACAGTTGCGTCCTGCCTTCCTTGCTGAGCACGACCGGTTTGAATGATGGATCCACTCCGCAGGAGATGTTCACGACCCTGTTCTCAGAAACACTGAGGTGGTCGATTGCTTCGCGCCTTGCCGACTCAGAAATTGCCAGCAATAGCTCAGCCCGCTTCAGGCTTTGTATTTTTCGAAAGTACCAATTTCTTACTAAGGGCTCGCCCAGGAACTGTTCTTGCCGCAGCAGAGGAATCAGGTCGTAGAGCGTCACCGCAGTGGGAGTCGCCACCTCAGTAGCATTTACCGATGTGACCACTTCGTCAATGAAACCTTCGAACAAGCTTGTTACATAAATCAGGTCGGGATTCAGGCTGGCGACAAATTGCTCGCGTAGGATCTCGGCCATGCGGGCTCGTGGCACATTGCGCGCCTCAATCTCTTTGACCGGGCCAGGCGCATCGAAAACCTTGATGCGCTCCTGCGGTACAAGCTGATCGAAACGACTGCGAACGGATTCCACGGCGTCCGGCACCAATCCGCACAACAGAATCCACAACTCGATCTCACCAGCGGCACGCGCCATCGCCTCGGCCAGGTTCAGGGAGTACCTGCCGATCCCGCGAAAGCGGCTTTCGGTCTGTAGACTCTGCAGATCTAGGACGTACCGTTTATTCGACAAGAGCTAGTCCCTACTAAAGCGATGTGGCAGGCTGGTCAACGATCTTGTCCCGCATACATTCGTCTCAGCGTCTCCTGGATCGGCCTGCCGGGTGAGAAACCCGTCAACTCCTTCAGTTTCCGATTGCTTCCTCGCAATCGTGCCAGATCGTTGCGCCGGAGCAACGACGAATCAGCTTCGACCTCCATCATATATCCGGCGATAGCGTTCATTTCTGTAACGATACTTGCGATACTTACGGTCGTACCGCTACATATATTTACTACTTCCGATCGCACACCGCTCTCCAATAAACGCATATAGGCTTCGACGAGATCCTCGACATCGGAGAAGTCTCTCTCCGCCGACGTGTCTCCCAGCTTAATGCTCTTCTCCCTTCGCCGGTAGTGTGCGACGATCTTGGGAACCACGAATTTTTCATCCTGGCCAGGACCTGTGTAGTTAAAGGGCCGTGTAATTACGATAGGCAGGCGATCAAACCAGGTGCGGACCATATGCTCCATGGCAAGCTTGCTTGCTGCATAGTGATTTACAGGTGCGGGACAAGTAGTCTCCCTCAATTCGTCGGGGTTATTACCATAGACATTGGCACTACTGGCGATCAACACGCTAGCCGGAGCAGATTCTTTTTCTGCAAGGGCTTCAAGCAGGTTAAGCGTGCCAAAGACGTTAACGCGATAGAAGTCTTCTGGGTTACCTTCGGGCACGAAAGCCAACGCAGCCAAGTGGACCACAACATCCGGTTCAAGACCAGCGATAGCATTTTTCAACTGCTGCTTGTTGGTTAGATCGCAGGAAATCCAGTCAGTGGTTGACGGCATGCCGAGTCCGACGCCATACACCTGGTAGCCACGACGTACCAAGGCATTCACAACATACTTCCCCGTGAAGCCTGCCGCGCCGGTAACCAAAGCGGTTCGCATTTCTAGAAGAGAGACTGCCCGGTGGAGACGCGCTGCAGGTCGGCTTCTACCATCAGGCGGCAGAGTTCCGAGAGCTGTGTCGTAGGCTGCCAGCCAAGCAGGCGTTGAGCCTTCGCGAAATTACCCTGCAGAAAATCCACCTCAGCCGGCCGATAGTATTGGGGACTGACCTTGACCACGGTCTTGCCCGTCTTGCTGTCGATGCCGCGCTCCGCCGGTCCGGTGCCTTGCCAGGTGATTTCCATGCCGATGGCCGCAGCCGCCAGGCTGACGAAATCGCGTACCGTTGCGCTGCGCCCCGTCGCCAGCACATAGACGTCCGGGGTTTCGTGTTGCAGCATCCTCCACATACCCTCCACATATTCGGGAGCGAAGCCCCAATCACGCTTGGCATCGAGGTTCCCTAACTCTACGACGTCCAGGACACCCAGCTTTAAACGGGCCATTGCATCCGTAATCTTCCTGGTTACGAATTCCATGCCGCGCAGCGGCGACTCGTGATTGAACAGTATGCCGCTCACTCCAAAAATGTCGTACGCCTCACGGTAGTTGATGGTCATCCAATGGGCATAGAGTTTGGCAGCGCCATAGGGACTGCGCGGATGGAATCTCGTATCCTCGTCTTGGGGAGTCGCCTCGGCTTTGCCGAACATCTCCGAAGTCGACGCCTGATAGAAACGTATCCTGGGATTGACGATCCGAATCGCTTCCAGAATATGCACTGCGCCAAGGCCGGTGATCTCTGCGGTAGTAATGGGCTGATCGAAGGAGAGCTTTACGAAGCTTTGCGCCGCGAGGTTGTAGATTTCCTGCGGCTGGCACCGCTCAATGAGCCGGATGCCGGCGCCGACATCCGTGAGGTCGTAGTCCACCAGATGCAGGCGGGAATGATCACGAATTCCAAGCGACGCAATACGCCAGAAGTTTACCGAACTGACGCGGCGAAACGTCCCGTAAACCGTGTAGCCTTTCTCCAGCAGTAGCTTTGCCAGGTAGGCTCCATCCTGACCTGTGACGCCCGTGATCAGGGCAGTTTTTCCTGTCGATGAGTCTTGCATCAAGTCCTCGGCCCTATACCTGGAGCGGCAGCAGGAATCCGCCAGCCTCTCCCCCGCCCCAGGGGCCATGAGCGCAATTTGAACACTCTTGTCAGTATTTGGTGGCGGCGGCTGGACTCGAACCAGCGACCTACGGATTATGAGACCGTCGCTCTAACCACCTGAGCTACACCGCCAACGGACTGGAAAGTTTTCGCTTAACCGAAATGCGCGACAGCACCCGAGGGGCGCCTGCAAGCGAAAAGCTGGACACGTTGTCCAGCCTCTTTGATTCTAGATTTTCCACCGAGACGCGTCAAACAGGAGTCGACGCTCTGAGGATGGCAACACCTTGCCCTTTGAGGCCTGGTGCTCCCGTACCCGGTGTGCGATGCACCTTGAGTTCTAGTCGGCGTGCGTCCAGGTTGCGGCCTGATTCTGGCTTTCCCCTGAAGTCAGCGGATCAGTGACCAGACCAGAGACCAGAATCTCCAGTACTTTGTGGCTGTCAACAGCCAAATACTGCGGTTGCCTGCTTGGCGAAGAACCAACGACTTCCTCGAACAGCATACCCTCCACCAGGCCGAACAAAGCGGCCCGAGTTGCAGTCACATTGAGGTCGGGCTGCAGAAGGCCCTGGTTCTTCAGATCCTTCAGTATGTTTTCCACCAGCGAGCCGAACTGCTGGCGTCCCCCGCCGGACGGAACACCCGAGTGATCTTTGGGTACTCGTCGCGATTCCATTACGAGCAGCCTCTTCATCTCAGAATCCTGCTCCAGTTCGAGGAGGTATGACTCAAGGATATCGATGAGCACCTGCGGTGAGCGTACCGGCACACTGGCCAACGCATAGGCGTGATGCAGTATGGCTGACCAGCCTTGCTCAAGGATTGCGAAAAGCAGGCCTTGCTTGCTGCCAAAATGCTTCATCAGTTGGGATTCACTCGTCCCCGCCTGGCGCGCTATGGCAACTGTGCTGGTATTTTCGTAACCGTTTTTGGAAAAAAGATCTTTGGCCGCGAACAGGATTCGATCGCGAGAGGACAAGAGGGTGACCGTTGGCATACTCATGAATGATTCGGAATGAGATCCAGAGCCTTCAAACACCACTCTCGTTCAGGAGTCGCCAGGCTGAAAATCCCCATTTGTTCATAATTACCACCAGCACCCTCTGTGGTTCCACAAATTTTCGTCAAGTATTGTTAACTATTGTGAACTATTGAGCCTTTGCTGCCTTTTTAGAACTGGATGACTTGGCGCTGCTCGTCTTGCCGGGAGATTCTGCAACTTCTTTCTCCACCTGGTCAATTAGCTGGTAGAGTTGGCTGCGATCGACCACCTCGATAAACGGCTTTCCGCGCGTAGTGTCGCTTACTATATAGATAGTGGGTGTGTGATCGATTCCAACGCGCTGGCCAATCTGAAAATCAGCGCGCACCATTCCTGCTAGCTCTCCATTCGGATCGATCACAAAGGGCAGCGGAACCTTGTGGTCGTCAGCAAAACGTTCGGTCATGCCGCGCAAATTGTCTTTTGTAATTTGCGGCTGGTTTTTGAAAATAAATAGCCGATATTCGTCGCCGAGCTTTTTCGATTTTGTGTCGAAATAACGGGCATTCACCGCCGCCTCGAATGACCAGCTGTGCATCGGCAGCGGAAAGTCATACTGCACCAAGGGAATGTTGTATTTCTCCGCAGCTTCGTGAAGCACTGGCGCCGCCCGGGCGCAGTCCGGACACTGCAAGTCCTCAAAAACGATGAGCGCGACCTTGGAGCCCTTAGGCGGGCGGAGGACGGAAGTGTCGCCGGCCCAGCAGAGATTGAGCGCCGCGATCAGCATGAGCGCAGGTAAAAACAGCCGAAGCATAGTACGTGTCATGGTTGTTCCTTCGGAAGGTGTGGCGGCCCTGCCGCGTGAGTATCTCCAAATAGTACTTGAATAGACGCGCCAGCGTCTCGGGTGTACCGTAGCCGGAACAGACAGGCGATCCAAATCGGCGCGCTTCCGTCCGTTGAGGGCGCAAAAGCGCTTATGCTAGGATTGCAAATTTGTTCCAGCTTCACCATGCGCAGGCCGGCATGGTGCCCCGCCTTTTTGCCTCATCGGCAGCCCCGGGGAATCTGAGCACGACGACCCACGTGCTGCCGGGGAACAATGCCTCTGAGACTGCGGAGTTAGCCGACCTGATGGCAACCGTCAGAACTGTGTCCTGCTCTGCCGGTTGGCGCGCATGACCGCCGGAACGCCCAGAACTTAAGGAGTCTTACGTGAAGACTTACGAAGGCGCAAACATCCGCAACGTCGCCCTGGTTGGGCACTCGCACTCGGGCAAGACCTCTCTCCTCTCCGCCATGCTGTTCACTGCCGGCGCGACGCAGCGGCTGCTGCGCGTGGATGAAGGCAACACCATCACCGACTACGACGAAGAAGAAGTGTCGCGCGCCATGTCGCTCTCCGCCGCAACTGCCGTCGTGGAGTGGGGCAAGACCAAGATCAATCTGATCGACACCCCGGGCTTCAACATGTTCATCCACGAAGCGGAGATGGTGCTGCCATCCGTCGATTCAGCCCTGGTCGTGGTCGACGCGGTGAGCGGGGTCGAAGTCGTGACCGAGCGAATCTGGAACTATGCCGACCGCTTTGCCCTGCCCCGCGTCATCGTCTGCACCCGTATGGACCGCGATCGCGCCGACTTCGCGCGCGTCATGGAGTCGCTGACTGGTGCCTTCGGGCGCACGGTCATTCCGGTGCAGTTGCCGATCGGCGCGGAGAAGAACTTCACCGGAGTAGTCGACCTGGTGAAAATGCAGGCCTACACCTATGAGATGGGCGGCGACGGCAAGGCCAAGGTCGGGCCCATCCCCGACAGCCTGCAGGCCGAGGCGCAGGCGGCCCACGAAAAGCTGATCGAGGCGGTTGCCGAAGGTGACGACGCGCTGATGGAGGAGTTCTTCGAGAAGGGCACCATCGACTCCGAGCACATCATCAGCGGCATGCATAACGCCATTCGCGAGGACAAGATCTTCCCTGTACTGTTTGCCTCCGGGCTTGGCAACATGGGAACTGACGAGGTCCTCGACTTTATCGTCGACTACTTGCCGACTGCGGTGGAGCGCGGGCAGGTGAAGGCTGCAGCTGCGGCGAACAACGGCGAGCCCGCGGTTCGCAAACTCGCCGACTCGGAGCCGGTCTCGCTCTTCGTCTTCAAGACCATCAGCGACCCTTTCGCCGGCCGCATTTCATTCTTCAAGGTCTTCTCCGGCGTGCTAAAGAACGATGCCACGATGCAGAACTTCACCCGGAACACCAGCGAGAAGCTCTCGCACATCTCCGCCATGCAGGGGAAGACGGCGGTGCCGGTCAATGAGCTGCACGCCGGCGACATCGGCGCGGTGGCAAAGCTGAAAGACACCCTCACGGGTGACACGCTGGGCGACAAGGGAGCGTCCATCCAGTATCCGCAGGTGACGCTTGCTGAGCCCGCGATCACGTTCGCCATTGAGCCCAAGACCCGTGCCGACGAAGACAAGCTGAGCAACGGCATTCACAAGCTGATGGAAGAGGACGCCATGCTGCGCTTCTTCCGCGACCCACAGACGAAAGAGTTCCTGATCGCCGGCACCGGCCAGCAGCACATCGAGGTCATCGTCTCCAAGCTGAAGAACCGCTACCACACGGAAGTGAACCTGAAAGCGCCAAAGGTGCCCTACCGCGAGACCATTCGCGGCCGCGCCGACGTGCAGGGACGGCACAAGAAGCAGAGCGGCGGACACGGCCAGTTCGGCGACTGCAAGATCAAGATGGAACCTCTGCCGCGCGGCGGCAACTTTGAGTTCGTCAACGAAATTTTCGGGGGCGCGATTCCCAAGAACTACATACCGGCAGTGGAAAAGGGCATCGTTGAGGCGGCACAGCGCGGCTACCTGGCCGGATTTCCAGTCGTCGACTTCAAGGTCATCCTCTACGATGGTTCCTATCACGACGTCGACTCGAACGAACTGTCCTTCAAGACGGCCGGCCGCATCGCCTTCAAGAAGGCCATGGAACAGGCAAAGCCCACGCTGCTTGAGCCCATCATGAACGTCGAGATCACCATTCCCGACGAGTTCGCCGGCTCGATCATGGGCGATCTCAACAGCCGCCGCGGCCGCATTCAGGGCATGGACAACAAGGGCGGCAAGACCGTCGTCAAAGCCGAAGTGCCTATGGCCGAGATGCTGACCTATGGCACCGACCTGACCTCGATGACGCAAGGGCGCGGCAGCTTCTCGATGGAAATGAACCACTACGACATCGTGCCCCAGGCCTCGCAAGAGAAGATCATTGCCGCAGCTAAGGCGGCGGGTGGCGAGGAAGTGGAAGAGGAAGAGTAGGGCTGGTTGTGAATTCAATCAGGGCCCGGCTGCGCGTCGGGCTTTCTTCCTTGCTGGCGAAGCCTTGAGTTTGCCGAACGCCTGTTGAGCAAGTTTCTTAAGTCTTCGCAAATCTCTATCCGAGACACCTAAGGCTCTAGCCGTGTTTTCGGCCGTGACAAACTTCCCTGTGAGCTTAGTTGGTGGCCGCACTACTTTCGCCTCAATAGAATTCCTGCGAGTAGTGCAAGAAAAGCAACCCCAATGAGCCGGGGCCCCCAAGGCCCTCCCTTCGTAAGCCAAAGGGAAGCCGCCGACCATACAAGGAGAAGTGAAGCTCCAACGAACCTCCATACACGCCGACTTTGAGCATTGCGATCCGTAGCCGTTTCGGGGTCGTATGACCGTTTTGCAGCCTTCAGCGCTTGTGTAAGAGCCAGAGTTGATATCGCCATCACTCCAACACAGGCAAACGCAAAGTTGCGGGTACCCAAAATCCCATATACGACAGGCACCACCAGACTCGCTAATGCGATGGCGGTGATTACCACGATTGTGCCCGGCTTTATTCGGCTCATGCGAGGTCTCTTGTCGCTCAACCCGCCTGCCAGATACTTACTGGTAGATCACTTTCCGCTCGCCTTTCACGATTCGCCCGATGGTGTAGCCCTTCTCGCTGCAGCGATCTAGGATGGTCTGTACCTTCTTGAACTTGGCGGCGGGCACCACCAGGACCATGCCGATTCCCATGTTGAAGGTGCGCAGCATTTCGTCCTGCGGAACGTTCCCGATGGCTTGCAGGTGCTCGAAGATGGGCAGGACCGGCCAGGAGCCGATCTCGACGATGGCGGAACAGTTCTTGGGGAGTACGCGCGGCAGGTTTTCGGTGATGCCTCCGCCGGTGATGTGCGCCATGGCAGTGACGGCCTCGGCTTCGATCATGCGGCGCATGATCGGCCAGTAGCTCTTGTGGGCCTTCATCAGCTCGGTGCCGACCTTGCCTTTGATTTCGTTGACATAGCTGTCCGGCGTATAGTGCGCGGTCTCGAAAAACAGCTTGCGGGCCAGCGAGTATCCGTTGGTGTGCAGGCCGGTGGAGGGCAGGCCGATGAGCACGTCACCCGGCTTCACCTCTTTGCCGGTGATGATCCGGTCGCGATCGACGACGCCCACGATGAACCCGGCCAAATCGTATTCGCCATCGTCATAAAAGCCCGGCATCTGCGCGGTCTCGCCGCCGATCAGCGCGCAGCCATTTTGCTTGCAGGCGTCGGCAATGCCGCTGATCACCTTCTCGGCCACCTCGCCCTCAAGCTTCGAGGTGGCGAAGTAGTCCATGAAAAACATGGGGGCGGCACCTTGGACAGCGATGTCGTTGACGCAATGGTTGACCAGGTCGGCGCCCACCGTATGGTGCAGGTTCATCTCAAAGGCAAGCTTCAGCTTGGTGCCCACGCCGTCAACCGACGACACCAGCACCGGATCGCGATATTTGCGCTTGTCGATGGAAAACAGCCCGCCAAACCCGCCGATATCACTCAGGACTCCACGGTTAAAGGTCTTCTGGGCAAGATACTTGATGCGCTGCTTGGTTCGGTTGGCGCGCTCGATGTCCACTCCGGCATCGGCGTAGGTTATAGGGCGATTCTCCGTCACGGATTGTGCCAAAGGTCGGAATCCATCCCGGGTATAGGCGTTCGCAGAAAATTCACGCGGGGAAGCGCAATTGTACCACTTGTATCCCGCGCTGAATGTTGAGGTTGCTTCGCCTGGTGACCGCAATCACCCGCGGGCGTGACCAGATGCGAAAGCCGCTGTCGAGTGCGAGACTAGACTGTGTAGAGCTGGCACACTTTCCCATCGAGGAGCCATGAGCACCGCTTCCAAACCCGCTGTCTCGAAGATCAAGGCCGATCCGTCCTCCGACGTCTATCGCGCAGAAAGCAATCCGCTCGACCCGATTTTTGCCCCGCGCAGCGTGGCCGTGATCGGCGCCTCCGAGCGTCCCGGTAGCGTGGGACGTTCAGTGCTTTGGAATCTGCTTAGCAGCCCTTTCGGCGGCACGGTTTTCCCGGTCAATTCCAGGCGGCCGAACGTGCTCGGGATCAAGGCCTATCCCAAAGTCGCCGACCTGCCGGACAAGGTTGATCTGGTCGTGGTCACGACTCCGGCCGACACCGTGCCCGACGTCATTGGAGAAGCGGCTGCGCTTGGCATACCTGGAGCCATCATCATCTCCGCCGGCTTCAAAGAGCACGGCGAGCACGGCAAAGAGCTGGAGCGGCGAATCTCCGATCTCATCCGCGGAAAAATGCGTGTCATTGGCCCCAATTGTCTGGGAGTGATGAACCCGGTCAAGGGACTGAACGCCACCTTCGCCCATAGCATTGCCCGCCCGGGGAATGTTGCCTTCCTCAGCCAGAGCGGAGCGCTGTGTACGGCAATACTGGATTGGAGCCTGCGCGAGAATGTCGGCTTTAGCGCCTTCGTCTCCACTGGCTCCATGCTCGATGTCAACTGGGGCGACCTGATCGACTACTTCGGAAACGACCCGCGCACCAACAGCATTGTCATCTACATGGAGTCGGTCGGCGACGCCCGCTCGTTCCTCTCGGCGGCCCGTGAGGTTTCGCTCAACAAGCCGGTGATCGTGATCAAGGCGGGACGCACCGCAGCAGCGGCGAAAGCCGCAGCCTCGCACACCGGCGCCCTGACCGGCAGCGATGAGGTACTCGACGCTGCCTTCCGGCGCTCCGGCGTGCTCCGCGTGAACAGTATCGCCGACATTTTCTTCATGTCCGACGTATTGGCAAAGCAGCCTCGCCCACGCGGCAAGCGGTTGGCGATCGTCACCAACGCCGGCGGACCGGGAGTGCTGGCCACTGACGCGTTGGTTGCCGGGGGCGGCGAACTGGCAGAACTCTCTGCCGAGACCATGAAGGCCTTCGACGAAATCCTGCCGCCGCAATGGAGCCATAACAATCCGGTCGACATCCTGGGAGATGCCGAGCCGGAACGTTATGCCAAGTCGCTGGAGATCGCCGCCAAAGATCCTGCCATCGACGGCATGCTGGTGATCCTGACTCCTCAGGACATGACCAACCCGACCCAGATCGCAGAGAAACTCAAACCCTATGCCAAGGGTTTTGGCAAGCCTGTGCTGGCGAGCTGGATGGGCGGCGCCGAAGTGGCTGCCGGGGAACAGATCCTGAACCAGGCCGGCATCCCCACCTTTCAGTTTCCCGACAGTGCGGTGCGCGCCTTTAACTACATGTGGCGCTATGCCTACAACCTCAAAGGCCTGTACGAAACTCCCGCGCTTCCACAGCACGCGGACTCGGCTCTGCAACGCGAGGCGGCGGAGCAGATTATTCACAGCGTCAGGGCTGCCGGACGCACGCTGCTCACCGAGTACGAGTCAAAGGAGCTGCTGAAAGCCTATGGCATTCCAACCGTTGAAACCCGCATCGCAACCTCCGCGGAAGAAGCGGTGAAAGCCGCTGAAGAGATCGGCTACCCGGTGGTGGTAAAGGTCTACTCGTTCACTATCACCCACAAGACTGACGTGGGTGGCGTGATGCTGAACCTCAACGATGCCGAAGCCGTGGGCCGGGCGTTCCGCCTGATTCAGTTGTTCGTGACCGACAGGATGGGCGCCGAGCACTTCCAGGGCGTCACAGTTCAGCCGATGGTGAAACTGAATGGATACGAGCTGATCGTCGGCAGCAGCCTGGATTCGCAGTTCGGGCAGGTCATGCTCTTTGGCACCGGCGGGCAACTGGTCGAGGTATTCCGTGACCGCGCGCTGGCGCTGCCGCCGTTGAACTCCACCCTGGCGCGCCGGCTCATGGAGCAGACCAAAATCTTCACCGCGCTGCAAGGCGTGCGTGGCCGCCGGCCGGTGGACATCGCCGCCCTGGAAGAGCTGCTGGTTCGCTTCAGCCAGTTGATCGCTGAGCAGCGTTGGATCAAGGAAATCGACATCAACCCGCTGCTCGCCTCGCCGGAACGCCTGCTGGCGCTCGATGCGCGCGTGGTGCTCCACGGACCTGAGCTGCAGGAAGAGGACCTGCCCAAGTCGGCTATTCATCCCTATCCCCAGCATCTGGTTTCTACCTGGGTCATGAAAGACGGCAACAGTGTCACCATCCGTCCCATCCGGCCTGAAGATGAGCCCCTGATGATCAAGTTCCACCAGAAGCTCTCGGAGCGCAGCGTTTATCTGCGGTACTTCCAGCCGCTGAAGCTGACACAACGGGTGGCCCATGAACGTCTGTCGCGTATCTGCTTCATCGATTACGACCGCGAAATGGTGCTGGTCGCCGAGAGACTCGACGAAAAGGGAGAGCCGGAGATCCTGGCCGTCGGGCGTCTGAGCCAGGTGCACGGACTCAGCGAGGGGGAACTGGCTGCAGTAGCCATCGATGCCGCTCAACATAAGGGTCTGGGAACTGAGCTCTATCGCCGCCTGATCGAACTGGCCCGCGAGAAAAAGCTGATTAAGCTCATCGCCAATATGCTCCCCGAGAACAAGGAAATGCGGGGCCTTTGCGTCAAGCTCGGGTTCAAGATGTTCTCCAGCCTGGAGGACAACATGATCCGGGCAGAGCTGGCTTTGTAGCTTGGCGCCGGGGACGACTTGCAAACCACCGATGGCACAGCGTTCGTACGAGACGATGCCAGTGCAGCAGTGCTATATTCGGGGATACTGTTTTGGGGTTTAAATGCGCTTCGGTCTAGCGGTGTGACCGGAGCTCGAAGGGATATCCGCTAGACCCGTGCCAAGCGAAAAACAGGTGAGATGGTCGCAGCTGCGGGTGGGCTTGACCGTCATCTTCGCCAGCCTAACACTGGCCGTCTTGATTTTCGTGATGACCGGCACCACCGGTCTGTTCACCCGCAAGATCTCCATTCGCGCTTATGTCGATAATGCGGGTGGGCTCCGCGTTGGCGCACCTGTGCGCCTGGAGGGCGTGGACATTGGTAATGTCACCCATATCCGGGTAGTTCACAACTCAAAACATTCCCTCGCTCCGGTCGAGATCACGATGAAGATCACGACCCGTTACCAAGCTGCCATGAATAGTGCCTGTGAGGCTTCCCTCAATACAGCCGGAGTGCTGGGCGAGGTCTTCGTCGATCTGGATTGCCGCCAGGCCCAGGGCAAGCCGTTGCAGACGGGAGACGTGCTTCCCACGCGCGAGGTGCCGCAGTTGCAGGATGTGGTGCGCGCCACCCAGGGCACCATCGAAAATGTGAATGTTCTGCTGAAGCGCATTGACGACATTGTTTCCTACATCCAGAACGGACAGGGGACCATCGGCAAGACCATCTACGATCCGTCGCTCTACAACCGCGCGGACGAAACCCTGAAGCAGCTGCAAGCCATCGCCCAGCAACTCAACTCACCCAGCGGCAGCATCGGCAAGCTGATCAACAGCGATGAACTCTACAACAAAGCGAATACGGCGGTCGACAATGTCAACAAGCTGATCGATGACATCAACAACGGCAAGGGCACCGTCGGGAAGCTGTTAAAAGATCCGTCACTTTACGACAACGCCAACCACACCATCAAGCAAGCCGATGATCTGATTACCGGCATCAACCAGGGCAAAGGGACCCTCGGCAAGTTAACCCGGGACGAGGCTCTGGCAAACAAGATTGACAGCACGGTTACCCGGCTGGACAGCATCGCCGACCGCCTGGACAAGGGCGAAGGAACCGCCGGCAAGATTCTGGTCGACCCTTCCCTGTACAACAATGCCGATCAGATGCTGGTGGAGGTACGTGGTCTCATCGCCGCCGTGCACAAGGACCCGAAGAAGTATCTGACCATTCACCTGAAAATTTTCTGAGCGATTGCTCACCGGCTTCCGGCACTTCATCCGCGCAAATCTGCTGTTCAGCACGAAGTCCTACGTGCACAGCCTCATCGGCGACTAGGGTTTATATTTATCTGTTTGTCAAAGTCTGGCTGTTGGTCCCCGAACAGGCCTGCGAGGCAAGTCTGCATTCGGAGGGCTCCAGCCGGGCCAGACCATTTATCAGTCCCTCGAGGCCTTCATGCGTATCCGTGTTCTTCTCTTCTTAGGCTTGCTTTGTGCAACCATGTGCAGCGCCCAATCTGCTTCTTCCGGCTCAGGGGAAAAGGTCAAGGAAATTCCGGGCTTCGATCCTACCGCGATTGATAAGAGCATCAATCCCTGCCAGGACTTCTATCAGTACGCCTGCGGCAATTGGATGAAGACCAACGCCATTCCTGCCGACAAATCCCGCTGGGGCCGCTTCGATCAATTGCAGGAGCATAACTTCTACATCCTGCGCGACATTCTGGAAAGCGCTCAGGCCAAGCCGAACTCTCCCATCGAGAAAAAGGTCGGAGATTTTTACTCCTCCTGCATGGATGAGACTGCCATCGAGAAGGCTGGTGCGGCTCCGTTACAGCCGGAGTTGAAGCGCATTGCCGCCATAAAGAACCGGCAGCAGCTCATGGAACAGGTTTCCTCCATGCATCGCGACGGTCTGCAGGCAGTCTTCGCCTTCTACTCCCAGCCTGACATGCACGACGCCAACCAGACCATCGCCTACATCGACCAGGGCGGCATCACCCTTCCCGGACCGCGATTACTACCTCAAGGACGACCCACGATCAGTCGAGACCCGCGAGAAGTATCAGCAACACGTGCAGAAGATGTTCGAACTGGCGGGTGACCCGCCTGATGCCGCCGCACAGGAGGCCAAGACCGTGCTCGCAGTCGAAACCGGACTGGCCAAGGCTTCCATGGACCGCACCGAGCGGCGTAATCCCAAGAACCGCGACCACCTGATGACCACGGCTGAAGCCTCAACCCTGGCTCCGAATTTCGACCTTACGCAGTATTTTGCGCATAGCGGTGCACCCAAGTTCGCCAAGCTGAACGTCGGCAATCCGCAGTTTTTCAAAGATGTGAACCAGCAGCTCGAGGCGCAGTCCGTCGATGATTGGAAGACTTACCTGCGCTGGCGCACCATCGATAGTTACGCGCCCAGCTTGAGCAAGCCTTTCGTCGACGAGGACTTCGCCTTCAATGGCAAGTATCTTTCGGGACAACAGGAAAATGAGCCTCGCTGGGAGCGCTGTGTACGCTCAACTAACGGCAATCTGGGAATGGCGCTCGGCCAGCTTTACGTGGACCGCACCTTCGGCCCGGAGGGCAAGGCGCGCACTCTGAAGATGGTTGAGGCCATCGAGACTGCCATGCACCAGGACCTTCAGCAATTGGACTGGATGTCCGACACTACCAAGCAGCAGGCCTATAAAAAGCTAAGCTCCATCGTCAACAACATCGGATATCCCGACCAATGGCGCGACTACAGCAGCGTGACAGTGAAGCGCGGCGACTACGCCGGCAACATCAAACGCGCGGCCGCCTTTGAAACCCATCGCAGACTGCAGAAGATCGACAAGCCCACCGACCGCAAGGACTGGAGCATGACTCCGCCGACGGTCAACGCCTACTACCGCCCACCGATGAACGACATCAACTTTCCCGCGGGCATCCTGCAACCGCCCTTCTACAGCAAGGACATGGACGACGCCGTTAACTACGGCGGCATTGGTGTCGTAATCGGCCACGAGCTGACCCACGGCTTCGACGATCAGGGCCGCAAGTATGACGCTGAAGGAAACTTCCGTGACTGGTGGACGCCGCAGGACGCCGAAGCCTTCGAGAAGCGGGCTGACTGTGTAGCCGATGAGTACTCCAGCTTTGTTTCCGTGAAGGACGACCAGGGCGAGGTAAAGCTGAATGGTCGCCTGACGCTGGGCGAGAACACCGCCGACAATGGCGGCCTCAAGCTAGCCTACATGGCGCTGAGCGACATTATCGGCAACACGCCGGTCAAGGAGATTGACGGTTACACACCGCAACAGCGCTTCTTCCTGGCGTTTGGACAGATCTGGTGTCAGAACGTGACCGACCAGGAGGCGCGCAAGCGGGCGCTCACCGATCCGCACTCTCCCGGACGCTGGCGCGTCAATGGCGCCGTACAGAATTCGGCTGCCTTCGAGAAGGCCTTTGATTGCAAGGCCGGCCAGCCCATGGTGCGCGAGAATGCCTGCCGCGTCTGGTAGAACGGCCTGCTGCTTACGCCCCGACTTTCACCCTGAGGCTCCATAGCTGGGGGCCTCATACTTGGAGCAAGATGTTATGCGAAATCGTGTCCTGATCTTCTTTCTGGCGTTCCTTGCGGCGATTGCCTGCCAGGCGCAAAGCAAAGCCCCGGATGCCGATAGCGTGCCGAAGCACATCCAGAGCTTCGACCTCGATGCCATCGACAAGTCGGTCGATCCCTGCAACGACTTCTACCATTTCGCCTGCGGCAACTGGCTGAAGCAGAATCCCATTCCGCCGGACCAGGCCGCATGGGGGCGCTTCAATGAGCTGCACGAGAACAATCAGATCATTCTGAGAAACATTCTCGACAAACAGTCGGCTGATAAGCCGGACCGCAGTCCCAACGATCAGAAGATCGGCGACTACTACTACTCCTGCATGGACGAGTCGGCGATTGAGGCCAACAGAATCAAGCCGCTTCAGCCGATGCTCGACCGCATTGCCGCCGTCAAGGATAAGTCTGAGCTTCCTGCGCTCATCGGTGAAATGCAGACTGCGGGTGCGAACGTGTTCTTCTCGTTCGGCTCCGAGCCCGACTTCAAGGAATCGACCATGGAAATCGCCAACGCCGATCAGGGCGGGTTGGGATTACCGGACCGCGACTATTACTTGAAGGACGATGAAAAGTCGAAGGAGCTGCGCGAGAAGTACGAGCAGCATGTCGCCAATATGTTCAAGCTGGCCGGCGACTCGCCGGAGAAGGCCGCAGCCGAAGCCAAGACCGTGATGGAAATCGAAACCGCCTTGGCCAAGGACTCGATGAAGCTGGTCGACCGCCGTGATCCCAACAAGGTCTATCACAAGATGTCGACAGCCGATCTTCAAAAGCTGAGTCCCGACTTCAAGTGGAACGAGTATTTCACCGCGATCAAGACCCCTGAGTTCACCAGCCTTGATGTTTCCGTGCCTGACTTCATCAAGGGCATGAACAAGGTCATCGCAGACAACAGTCTCGACGACATCAAGACCTACCTTCGCTGGCAGACTCTGCATGCCGCTGCTCCCATGTTGTCCAAGCCGTTTGTCGAGGAGAACTTCGATTTCTTCGGCAAGACGCTGACCGGCGCCAAGCAACTGCGTCCACGCTGGAAACGCTGCGTCCAGTACACCAATTCCGATCTTGGCGAGGCGTTGGGCGAGGCCTACGTAGCCGTGGCCTTCCCGCCGGAGTCCAAGGCGGCCACCCTCAAGATGGTGCACGAACTGGAAGCCGCTCTGAAACAGGACATTACGCAGGTTTCCTGGATGAGCGAAGAGACCAAGAAGCAGGCGCTCGACAAGCTGGAACATATCCAGAACAAGATCGGCTATCCCAACAAGTGGCGCGACTATAGCTCGCTGAACATCGTGCGCGGCGATGCCTTAGGCAATTCCATGCGTGCCAATCACTTCGAGTTCCAGCGGCAGCTCAACAAGATCGGCAAGCCGGTGGACCGCCAGGAATGGGGCATGTCGCCGCCGACGGTCAACGCTTACTACAACCCGCTGGAAAATAACGTCAATTTCCCCGCCGGCATTTTGCAGCCGCCGTTCTATGACCCGAAAGCCGACGACTCGACCAACTTCGGTGCGGTGGGCGCCGTCATTGGTCATGAGCTGACGCACGGCTTCGACGATGAGGGAAGCCAGTTTGACGCGCAGGGCAATCTGCGCGACTGGTGGACGGCGCAGGACCGCGAGCGCTTCGACAAGTTGGAAGACTGCGTCGTCAAGGAATACGACAGCTTCGTGGTCGTCGATGACGTGCACATCAACGGCAAACTGACGCTGGGCGAGAACACCGCCGACAACGGCGGCTTGCGGATCGCGCACATGGCCTTGCTCGATGTGCTGGCTTCCGCACCCGAGAAGGACAAGTCGGGGTTCACCCCTGACCAGCGTTTCTTCCTCGGCTGGGGGCAGGTGTGGTGCGAGAACATGCGGCCGGAAGCGGCGCGCTTGCAGGCGCTTACCAACCCGCACTCCTACCCCCAGTATCGCGTCAATGGCGTCGTCTCCAACATGGAGGACTTCGCCAAGGCGTTCGGATGCAAGCCCAACGCACCCATGATCCGTAAGCCAGCTTGCCGCGTCTGGTAAGCTTCGCGCTCTGCTACAGATCGCCCGGCCAAGTGGCCGGGCTTTTTTCTTGCCGTTGTACCGGATGGTTCCTGTTCAATTTCTATCGCAAGGACTGCCGCTTCCGGCGCACAAGCGTGAGCTATAGTGGAAGGTAACCCAGTTAAGGCGCTGTCTTTTTTGCCAAATCGGACAACTTTCCATCACCGTCTTGTTCTACCCCTGGTCGCGCTTTTGATCATTCTTCCGGCGTGTGACCGCGCCAAAATCGAGCACCACGAATACATGTATGTTTCGGCGGTTGAGACGACCCTGCGCGACCGCGTAGCCATCCTCTATGGCAAGGTGGGCGTAGTGCATAACGGCGACCGGGTGGAAGTGCTGGAAAAGCAACGCCGCTTTTACCACGTGCGAACCGCCAATGGGCAGGAGGGCTGGATCGAAGAGCGCAGCCTGGTTTCGCAGGAAATGTACGACGCTTTTCAGAAGCTGGCCAAGGACAGCGCGAGCATTCCAGTGGAGGGGCATGCAACCACCCGCGCCGAACTCAACATGCATATCGAGCCGGAGCGCGATTCCGAGCACTTGGTTCAGTTGAAAGAAGGCGACAAGCTCGAAGTCCTGAAGCGTGCCAGCACCGCCCGTAACGCCAAGCAAATTGCCGAGGCGGAAGCCCGGGCCGCAAAGGCTGCAGCAAGTACCACAGCCACGTCCCAAACCAGCGCGGCTTCCCGGCCGGCAACCCAGCCTGAGACCAAAGAAGCCTCCGATACTAAAGCTGCCTCATCAGACGAGCCGCCCATACCCAAGCCGATCATGGAGGACTGGTACCTGGTGCGCGACCAGTCCGGCCATGTGGGATGGGTTCTGCTTCGCATGGTCGACCTCGACGTGCCTCTTGACGTCGCGCAGTATGCCGAAGGCCAGCGCATCACCGGCTACTTTGTGCTGAACACCGTCGAGGAAACCCAGGACAATGTCACCAAGCAGGTGCCGCAATATCTGGTGTTGTTCAACGAGCCCAAGGACGGTCTACCCTGGGACTACAACCAGATTCGCATCTTCACCCGCAATCGGGCCAAGCATCGCTACGAAACCGCCTATCGCGAGCGCAACCTGGAAGGCTACTTCCCGGTCGAAGTCGGCCACCAGACCTTTGACAAGGAAGGAGACCTGCCGATCTTCACCATTCACAAGAAGAACGACGCGGGTCAGATCGTCGCCGTCACCTACAAGCTGAATGGCCCCATCGTGCGCCGCGTCCTTACGCCGGAAGAAGAGGCGGCGGAGAAGGCGAAACAAGAAGCCGCCCTCGCCGCCCGGCAGAAGGCCAATGCCCAGCGCAAGCAGCACGCGACCTCCCACAAGAAGAAACACCACTAACCCTGACAACTGGGCAAGGCCGGTTGCTGTATCATTTTGTGGGCTTTACACAAAGACCAGGGGGAGCCACCGTGAACAAACTATCGAAATTCAGAACGACATCCTGGATCAGCGCGACCATTCTGACGGTTGGCCTCATGCTGCCCGTCTTTGCTTTTGCGCAGGTTGAAACCATCGACGCCACCGCCCGCGGCACCAGCACGCAGATGGGTGCGATCCGCAACATCAAGATTGTCATCACCCGGTTCTCTACGCCGGAAGACAAGCAGATGCTGGTCGACGCTTTCAAGAAGGGCCAGAACCAGGGCTTGGTCGACGCGCTGTCCAAGATGAAGCCGGTGGGACAGATTCAGATGCCTGGCACCGTGGGCTTCGGCTTAGCTTACGTCTCCGAGACGCAGACGCCGACCGGGCGCAAGATTCGCTTCGTGACCAACCGCAAGATTGCTTTCGGCGAAGCTTTCCGCAACACGCCCTCCCAGGCCTATGACCTTACCGCCGGTGAGATCAATATCAACGACCAGAACAAGAAGGAAAGCAAGGGTGTGCTCTTCCCGGCGACCCAGCTGATCGTCAACAGCGAAGGAAACCTGCAGTGGGAGCTGCGCAAGAATCCCTGGGACCTGACCAACATCATCGACTGGAAAAAGAACAAGGAAAGATAAAGCCGGATATAGCGAGCAGCCGAACTAGCTGTAGAACTCCGCGATGGCCGTAACCACGCGTTGCCGCTCGTCTTCGTGCAGCTCGGGAAACATGGGAAGGGCCAGGACCTCGGCGGCGGTCCGCTCCGCCTCCGGCAGGTCGCCCTTCCGGTATCCCAGGTAGGCAAACGCCTCTTGCAAATGCAGAGGCACCGGATAGTAGACCTCGGTTCCAACTCCCCGCTCTGACAGGAACGTCCTCAGTTCGTCGCGCCGATGCGCTCGCACCACGTATTGGTGAAAGATGTGGAACGACTCAGGACGAACTGCGAGTGGCGCAATCGGCGCCCGCTCGGTGGGTCGAACGCTTCCACTCGTCGTTAATCCGGATTGCTCGAGCGCTGAAGTGTAGCGAGCGGCAATAGCGCGCCGCTGCGTGTTCCAGTCATTCAGGTGGCGCAATTTCACGCGCAGGATTGCCGCCTGCATTGCGTCGAGGCGGCTATTCCATCCGAACTCCTCGTGGTAATAGCGCCGGCTGCTTCCGTGATCACGCAGCCGGCGAAGTCGCGCCGCCAGCTCAGAATTGTTGGTGGTGACGCAGCCTGCCTCGCCATACGCCGCGAGATTTTTCGTGGGATAAAAGCTGAAGGCAGACACGCGCCCGAGGCTTCCTGCCATACCGCCGCTCCACTTGGCGCCGAAGGCCTGGGCCGCGTCTTCAATGACGGTCGCGTTGAAGGTTTCTCCCAACCGAAGGAACCTGTCCATGTCGGCGCATTGCCCGTAAAGATGCACGGGCATGACTGCTTTCGCGCCCGACTTCTTCAGCACCGACTCTGCCGATGCCGGATCGAGGTTCAACGTCGCCGGGTCGATGTCGGCAAAAATCGGCGTGGCACCGCAGCGCGCGATCGAGCTCGCCGACGCGAAGAAGCTGAACGGCGTGGTCAGCACCGAATCGTCCGGCCCAACTCCGGCAGCCTGCAGCGCGAGCCAGAGGGCGTCGGTACCCGAAGCGCATCCCACCACCGCCTTCACGCCCAGAAACAGCGCCGCCTCCGCCTCGAACTGCTCCAATTCGGGGCCGCCAATGAAGCGCTGGCTGCTCAGTACGCGATCCAGCGCCGCATGGATCTCGTCCTTGATGGCTTCATACTGCCGGGCGAGGCTGAATGCAGGAATTGGGGAGGTTGAGCGGGTGGCGGCAGATTCTAGTTGTGAGGTGGACTGCTCCATCGCAAGGCTAGATTCTACCAGCGCCGCCACCCAGCGCCTCCGCCCAGCGCTATCTCTGCACGAACATCAAGTAGTGGCTCGATACGCCCATGAAGAACAGCATCGGGAACGACACCCAGAAGCTGATGCGGGCAATCACGGATGCAATCTGCGCCGCCTTGGCGGCTTCTGGGGGCATCGGACTGCCATCGGCCAGCGACGCCTCGCTCCAGCGAATGATCTTCTTCTGCATGCGCCAGACGATTCCCCAGACGTTCAGCATCATGAACCAGCCCAGCCCGCCGCCGATTCCGATGGCCAGGGTGCGATTACTCTCCCAGCCATTCTGATTCAAGGCGAGGAAGATGTAGGCCCCGGCAGCGAGTACGACGGCAACGAGCGCGGCCAGGGCCGGGAACTTCTTCAGCGCGGGAACCGGCGACATCACCGCTCCCATCTCAATAGCGAACGCCACCGTCCAGATCACGAGAAAGCTGCCGATGACAGCACCTGGCGAGGCCGTTCCGCCCATGGTGATTGCATTGCTGGCATCGGTGGCCACGATGTAGTTCCAGTATCCGAAGCCAACAATCACTGTCACAAAGGAGCTCCAGCGGAACCACCACATGGCGCGCGGCATGAGCTTGGGGATGACCATCGTCCGCGACTTGGGATCGAGTGCACCTAGGAAGTCAGCGTTGACCAGCACGAAGAAATAGAGCAACCCGATCCAGGTGATTCCGGCGATGATGTGCAGCAAGCGCACAAAAATCAGGACGCCATCACTGCCGTGGGGAAGAACTACAGACGGAGCTGCGGATGCCAACATGGGGAGGGTCATAAGCGTTTCCCAGCCCGGGGACACAGAGCCGGGGGGCCGGCGGGCATGTATCCGGGCGCGACAGCTAATTTAGCGCACTGGGAAGGCGTTTTCATTGAAATTGCGCTTCCAACGCCGTATGGTTACTGAGAGTCTTGTATGCTTATGACCGAGGGTATTCAGTCGTGGGCCTGTAGTACTTCCGGACCAGCAGCGCCGCTGACGCTTCACTGGTGCCGTTTTCTATGGAAGGTCGGGAGGAAAACAAACAATGGAAAGCAAACCGGCGCAGAATATTCAGGACTCGTTTCTCAACACCGCCCGCAAGGACAAGGCTGTCATTACCATTTATCTGCTTAGCGGCGTGAAACTGACAGGGAGGATTCGGTCGTTCGATAAGTACTCCGTGGTGCTTGAAACCAACAACCAGGAGCAACTGATTTTCAAGCATGCGATTTCGACAGTGGTGATTGCGCGTGCCGCTCATGTGGAGCGCCACGACAACCGCCCTGCCGGCGAATCCCCTGCTTCTTCGCCGCCCGCGACGCAGAATAACCAGGTGCAAAGCTAAGGTCTTTGTCGGCGCGGAACAGCACGTATCAAAAGAGCGGCGACCCTCGCCCTCCCGGGGCGGAGCGCGCCTTTCTGGTTGGGGTCGAATTTTCAGCCCGCGCCCCTCGCTCTCCAGCGCCGGCCAAGGCATCGGCACCTTCGGAGAAACCCCTTGCTGCTGCCGCCGCACCCCGATTGTCCGTCCCGCCCAGCGCTCGTATGGCGCGCAGCGCAGTCGCTCAACCTGCGGCCCTCCACGTTAGTGAACTGTCCGGCTTTTCTGCCGAAGACTCCATGGCGGAGCTGCGTGAGCTTTCCGAGAGTGCAGGTGCGGTCATCGCCGGCCAGGTTTTGCAACGCAGGCCGCGTCCCGATCCCGCGACCCTGATCGGCAGCGGCAAGGTCGATGAGGTGAAAGGCGCGCTGGCGGCGGCCGAGTCCGAGCTGGCCATCTTCGACCACGACCTCACGCCCTCGCAGCAACGCAATCTGGAGCGCGCGCTGGAAGTGCGTGTCATCGATCGTACCCAACTCATCCTCGACATCTTCGCCCGCCATGCCCGTACCCGCGAAGGCCAGCTGCAGGTCGAGTTGGCGCAGTTGGAGTACATGCTTCCCCGGCTGGCCGGACGAGGGGCGCAGATGTCGCAGCTCGGCGGCGGCATCGGCACCCGCGGCCCCGGTGAAACGCAGCTCGAAACCGACCGCCGCAAAATCTACCGCCGCATTCGTCATGTCAAACAGCAACTGGAGAACGTGCGCCGCATCCGCGGGCAGCAGCGTCAGCGTCGTGAATCGGTTCCCCTGGTTACCGTCGCGCTGGTCGGCTACACCAACGCCGGCAAGTCAACCCTGTTCAACGCGCTGACCAGGGCGGGGGTGCTGGAAAGCTCGCGCATGTTCGCTACGCTTGATCCCACATTGCGGCACATCAAGCTGCCCTCCCGCCGCGAGGTGCTTCTGTCCGACACTGTGGGATTCATCCGCAACCTGCCTCATACTCTGGTCTCCGCCTTTCGCGCAACCCTTGAGGAAGTGCAGCGTGCGTCTCTGCTCATCGAAATGTCCGACGTCACCAGCCCGGCTGCCCTCGAGCAGGAAGCTCAGGTACAGGAAGTTCTGCGCGAGTTAGAGGTGCACAACAAGCCGCGTCTGCACGTGATGAACAAGATCGACCTGTTGAGCCCTGTCAAGCGCGAAAGCCTGATCGACACCGACACCGTCGTCCACGTCTCGGCGCAAAAGGGAGAGGGCCTGGACCGGCTGCTGCAACACATCGACCGAATGATCGAGCAGGACCCTATCACCCGCGTCCGTTTGCGGGTGCCGCAATCGGAGGGCAAAGCGCTAGCGGTGATCGATGCCAGGGCCGTGGTGTTGGGCAGGGAGTATCGCGATGGCTATGTTGAGATCGAGGCTGATGCGCCGGAATCGCTGCTACGGCAGATGGAACGATTTCTCAGGAATTGAGGGTCGGCGTGTCGTAGTTCGCCAATGCGCTCCAGAGCCCGCTGTACCGGATCCGGCTTGCTCACCAGCGCCCCCCGAAGCTTACGTCAAATGGTGCTGACGCGTCCCCGCATCGGCCTGCTCATGCGCGTGGTAGCTGGAACGCACAAGCGGCCCTGACTCCACATGTCGGAAGCCCATCTTCAGCGCTTCAACCTTCATGAACTGGAATTCGTCGGGCGTGTACAGCCGAGCCACCGGCAGGTGATCTTTCGACGGGCGCAGATATTGCCCGATGGTAAGGATGTCAACGTTCTTCTCCGCGAGGTCGCGATAGACGGACAACAACTCGTCGGTGCTCTCTCCCAGCCCAACCATTACGCCGGTCTTGGTGGGAATCGCCGGATTCATTTGCTTGGCGCGCTCCAGCAGGCGCAGCGTGCGCTCGTAGCGAGCGCCCGAGCGGGCAACGCGATAAAGCCTCGGCACCGTCTCCGTATTGTGGTTCAGGATGTCCGGGCGGGCATCCATGACAATTTGCAGCGGCTCTTCGTGGCCCTGGAAATCAGGGATCAGCACTTCTACGCGACAGTCCGGAAGGCGCTTGCGGATCTCTGTGATCGTGTCGGCGAAGACGCGAGCAGCTCCAACATTGTCGTCATCGCGGTTCACGCTGGTGACGACAGCGAACTTCAGTCCCAGCTTCTCGACCGCCTCGGCAACGCGTACCGGCTCCTCGAAGTCGATCGGCATTGGCCGGCCTTTGGGCACCGCGCAGAAGCCACACCGCCGGGTACAGAGATTTCCCAGCAGCATGAAGGTCGCGGTGCGATGGTTCCAGCACTCCCCGATGTTGGGGCAGCGCGCCGATTCGCAGACCGTATGCAGGTCGAGTTTACGGGCCAGCGTCTTCAGATCATGATAGTTGTCGCCCATGGGCGCACGTGCCTTCAGCCATTCCGGCTTGGAAGCGGGCACACGGGGAGCAATCTCGATCTGGATGAGTTCTGGAGCGGTTGCCATAAGCCTATTTGATTGTACCCGGCCCTCCGCGGTTACAGCGTGTGCAGGTAGGCCATCAGGTCGTCGAGCTGCTGCTGGGTAAGCTTTTGCTGGAAGGCCGGCATCTTGGCCCGGCCCAGCAGGATGATGTCGCTCACGCGTTCATTGTTGGCCGGCATGCCGTTGTCCATGAACTGCTTCTTAAACAGGCCATGCAGGCTGGGACCGCGCAGGTTGTGCGTGCTGTAGGCGAAATGGCATTCCGCACAGTGCGTGTCGTAGACCCGGCGGCCGGCCGCCTGCTGCGGATTCAGTCCCAACTCCGCATCCGTCTTGTGCGGCTCGACGTCACAGGCGGCAAACAGGAAGAGTAGGGCCGCGACGACGGCCAGAACCCGGAATCGTTTTCCCGCACTGGATGGTTTTCGAGTAGCCAAGGGGTGGTGAATCAATGCTATCGCAATTGGCTAGACCTTATCTGCGGCCACCGGAAAGGTTTGACTGATGCGGTCGTGCCAGCATAGCGAGTCCACATCTACGAAATGCCACAGCACTCCCATGCCCAGCGAGAGCACGGAAAGGTAAAGCCCGACGACCCGCAGCCGGCGCTGGCGGAAATTGAGCGGACGTCCCTTGAAGGTTTCGAGACGCACCCGCGCCGCCCTCATGCCCAGGGTCCGCCCGCCGAACACCAGAAACAGATACTGATAGCTGGCCCACAACATGACAGAAACTGCGACCGCACCACCCACAACGAACTTCATGGACGGAAGCTGAGTCAGGAACCGGCCCGCCACGGCGGCGCAGACGCCCACGCCGCCAAGCACAATCGCCAGGTCAACCAAAGCTGCCCCGGCACGTCTGGCGCCGCGCACGGGCACGCTGGGCAACTCGACCAAGTCCGCGCGTACGCTTGGCGCGGGTGCAGGTGGCGCATCCAACAGGCCTTCCAAGAAAGACGTGGCCGGAATCGCTTGCAGCTCTTCGGGCACATCCAGGATGCGCAGCTGCTCGGGCTGCACCGGATCAGCCAGGCGGCGCGCAGCCTCGACGGGAGCATAGGCTGGAGCGGGAAAGGCGATTATCTTGCGGCGCGGTTGCGGCCGCGGCGGCAACTGGATCGCGGGCACCTGCGCCTCATCCGGCTCCGGTTCGGAAGCGGGTGCAGTGGGACTCGGCACGACGGACAGCATGGCCACGGCTTCAGGCTGATGGAATTCTTCGCCTGACGAAATCTTAGCCGGCGGCTCGACGATGGCCAGCTCAACTGGTTGCTCGACCATGGCTTGCTCAGCGACCGCCACTGTGACCGGCTGCTCGTCTTTTGGCTCGAGGGCGGAATCGGCTTCCGCCGCTGGGGATTCTTCCGTCGGGAAGGGAAAGCGCATAGTGAAGGCGCCTTCAATACGGCGGCCACGCCGGCGTTTGTAATGCTCCAGACGGGCTTGCACTTCATTACGCCAAATTTGGGGCGGCGGTCCGGAGTCGTCGAGAGATGGTTGCTGCTCTGTCATGTCGTGGCCCGACTACCGGATCCGGCAGACCTGTATGCGAAGAGTAACTTTCCCGTTTTGCCTGAGAGCATAGGGCGTGCTAACGTGCAAGATTCCGGCTCACTGCGCGAATTTACCGGCGAAGGAACGCTCGGCGATTGATGATTCCCCGCACTCGAATAATTATCACGGTACTATTCACTTGTCATTGTCTTCTAGCTCCTCTGCTATTAACGAGTCAGTTGCGGAGCGGCTCGCCGGAGACTGACGCGCAGATCGTGCCCCAGGCCGTCGGTGATGCATCAGCCAGCCCGGTCCAGCAGCAGGACGCGCGTGACGCCCAGAAAACCCTCGACCAGTTGCAAGCCGGCGGCGACGAACAGGGAACGAATCCCCGGCCCGCACTCAACGTCCCGCTGGGACGCGATGAAGTCCTGATCACCGCCGACCGTCAGAAAAAAGAGCAAGATATTTACTACGCCATCGGGAACGTGGTCATCCGTTTCCGCTCGAATACCCTGCATTGCGATGAGGCGACCTACGACTCGACCACCGGCATCGTCACCGCCAAGGGGCACGTCGTGTTCAACGGGGAGATCCACAGCGAGCACCTCACCGCGACGCATGGTACCTACGACGTTAGCCGCGACAGTGGCAAGTTCTACGACGTGAACGGATCCACGGGCGTGCGCCTGAAGAACAAGGTGATGTTCCTCACCTCGTCCACACCGTTTTTTTTCGGCGGCAAGGAAGTGGATAAACTCGGACCTGATCGTTACCGGGTCCACCATGGCTACCTCACCTCCTGCGAGCTTCCGAAGCCGAAGTGGCGGTTCATGGCCAAAAGCGCCACGGTAGAGGTTGGGGAAGACGCGCGCATGCATCACGCCACGCTGCGCATCGGCAGGATTCCGGTCTTTTACTTCCCTTATGCGGAACACCCCATCGACAACCTGGGACGCAAGAGCGGCCTTCTCATTCCGGTCGTCGGGGTATCCAATACGCGCGGCACCATCATCGGGGACGGATTCTACTGGGCAATCAACCGCAGCTCCGACGCCACCATCGGCGCCGAGTTGTACAGTAAACGCGGATGGGCGCAGCATGGCACCTACCGCGCCATCGGATACACCTGGCACGCACTCGCGGAGTATTTCGGCGTCGTCGATTCCAAGGGGCAACCAAAGACTGGGCAGAACCAAGGGGGCGAAGAGGCAAAGTTCAACGGTGACATCCTTCTGCCCTATGGATTTCGCGGAGTGGCGTCGGTCGACTATCTGAGTTCGTATCTGTTCCGTTTGGCTTTTGGGGAGAACTATGTCGAGGCCGTCAACTCTGAGGTGCGTTCTTCGGGATTCGTCAGCCGCAGCCGGGATGGGAGGTTCAACGCACTTCTTGGTTCACGCTACCAGAACTATCAAAGCTCGGCCGAGGGAGACGTCATCGATATCGCCCACCTGACAAGCTTTCAGTTTGCCGGGATGGAAACGCCGATCGCGGACTCGCGCTTCATGTACACCTACGACGCGGCCGCCGAGGTACTGTCGCGCCATGAGCCGGGATTCGAGACCGCAACTGCCGTAGGCCGTGGCGACATCCATCCCACCATCAGCCTCCCGGCATTCATACGCGGGTGGACGCTGCGACCCGAACTGGGAGCAGAGGAGACCATCTACAGCCAGCGGCTGCAGCCCGCCACCACCGTCATGTCCCTGCCCCAGGCACTGAACCAGGCAATCAACCGCAACGTGATGCACTTCTCGATGGAGGTACGGCCGCCCACCCTGGAGCGGATCTTCGATCACAAGCCTTTTGGCTACGCGTATAAGCACACCTTCGAGCCCTACACCACCTATCGCTATCAGACGGGAATCAGTAACTTCGCCAACATCATTCGCTTCGATTATCGGGACATTCTGGCGGACACCAACGAGATCGAATATGGCGTCATCAATCGTCTCTACGCCAAAAAGACCAAATCTTCCGGCAAATGCTTTCGCGACCCCCACTACCTTCCTGCGGGATCGCAGTCCGGCGCAGAGCAGTGGACCGACACCCGGGAGAAACAGGGCTACTGCGATGATAGCCAGGGTGCAGCCAAAGAGATCATCACCTGGAAGCTGGCGCAGAAGTATTTCTTCAACCCGACCTTCGGCGGCGCCGTCGTCACCGGCGCACGCAACGTGTTTGACAGCTCGGCTGACTTCACCGGCATCGCTTTCATTTATGGTCCGCGTCACTTCTCGCCGCTGATCTCCCGCCTTCGAATCCAGGACAGTACTTCCGATGTGCAATGGGACATCGATTACGATCCGGTGTTACAGCAGCTCAACGCCAGCACCATCATGGTCAGCCATCACTGGCGTCAGTGGTTTGCCACCGCAGGGCAGAGCATACTGAAGGTTCCGGCCTCCATCGTGACGGGCGGCCAACCCATCCCGGCTGGCACCTTCAATCAGATCAATTTTCTGGGAGGTTACGGCAATATCTCTCGCAAAGGGATCAATGCGGCGGCAACCATCGGCTACGATTACCAGCTTGACGCGTTGCAGTATGGCGGTGTTCAGGCTACCTACAACTGGGATTGTTGCGGTGTGACCTTTGAATATCGCCATTGGGGCCTGGGCGTGGTGCGCAACGAAAACTACTACCGCTTCGCCCTGAGCCTGGCGAATTTCGGAACCTTCGGCACCATCCGCCGCCAGGACCGCCTGTACTAACCGGCGCAGCATATCTTCGCACTGTCTTAGAATGAAGCGATGTCCGAGTCGCGCCCCATTGTGGAAGTCACGCCGCCGGGCTTCGCAACCAAGCTGGAAGCGCTGCGCAGCAATCTTCGGTCGCTGGGCTCCGTCATGGTTGCCTACTCCGGAGGCGTCGATTCTGCCTACCTTGCCTGGTCCGCGCATGAGGAACTGGGTGATGCCATGCTGGCCGTTCTGGCCGATTCGCCCAGCCTGGCGCGGTCGCAGAAGCGCGACGCCATCACGTTTGCGGAGGAACAGGGCATTCCGTTGGCAGTGATCGATACCAGCGAACTGAACAATCCCGAGTACGTTCGCAACGACGGGGCCCGCTGCTTTCATTGCAAGGACGAGCTGTTCACGCTGATGGAACGTCATCGCGAACAGACCTCCTTCAAGACGATCGCGTATGGCGTGAACGTCGACGATCAGGGCGACTACCGCCCCGGACAGCGGGCGGCCCTGCAACATGGTGTCGCAGCTCCGTTGTTGGAAGCCGGGTTGACCAAGGCCGAAATCCGTCAGCTTGCGCGCGCGGCCGGCCTTCGTATCTGGAACAAGCCCGCTTCCCCTTGCCTCTCGTCACGTATCGAGTACGGGCGGCCCGTAACCCGGGACGCTCTGGCAGCCATCGAGCAGGGCGAGGAGGCGCTGCGCGAGCTTGGCTTTGAACAGTTCCGGGTCCGTCATCACGGCGACCTCGTCCGGATCGAGATCGCGCGTAAGGAGCTGTCTCGCGCCATGACGGCAGAGATGGCGGCGGAGTTCACCCGCATCTTCAAGGCGCTCGGTTTCCGGTACATCACCCTCGACCTGGAGGGCTTTCGTTCGGGATCCATGAACGAGATTCTGTTGGTTGAGGACCTGAGAACGCGCTAGCAGCCGCAGGCGGGACCTCGCTTCCGGCAGCCCGCATGAGATAATCAGAGTTCGAATGTCTTCCACTAAAGGTTTGCGTTTCTTGCTGATGAAAAGACTAGCCGTTCTGTTTCTACTGGTGTGCGTGGGTTGCTCGGCGCAGTCCAGCAAAGTATCCCAACCCGCCACCGGATCGACCAACACGCTTTCCCCTGAACTACAGCAGCGCATCGAGCACCGAGTCCGGGCGCAGTACGATCTGCCGCCTGAGGTGACGATCAGCGTAGGCCCGACCCGTCCCAGCGACATCGTCGGGTTTAACACCGTAACTCTCATCCTGAATGGACGGGGCAAAGAGCAGAAGCTCGATTTTCTCTTGTCGAAGGATGACAAGACGCTGGCCCGCATGACGAGCATGGACCTGACGCATGATGTCTACGCCGAGCGTGCCAGCAAGATGGACCTGCAGGGCCGGCCGGTGCGCGGCAATCCGGACGCGAAGGTCACTATTGTGAACTATGACGACTACGAGTGTCCTTTCTGCTCGCGGCTGCACGCCACCCTGACCAACGAGATCCTTCCGCAGTACGGCGACAAGATCAAGATCGTCTACAAAGATTATCCCTTGCCCATGCACCCTTGGGCCAAACATGCGGCCAATGACGCCAATTGCCTGGCCAAGCTGAGCCCGGCCAGCTTCTGGGAATTTGCCGACTACGTGCACGGCAACCAGCGCGAGATCAGCGCTGACAAGGACCTGAACAAGTCCATCGCCGAATTGGATCGCATCACCTCTGACTTGGGTAAGAAGAATGGCGCCGATATGCCGGCCCTGCAGGCTTGCATCAAGGACCAGCCGGATGCGGCGTTGAAGGCTTCGATGAGTGAAGCCGAGTCGATGGGCGTGGAGGCCACGCCGACCATGTTTATCAACGGGCAAAAGCTGGAAGGTGCAGTGGATGCCAACGATGTGAGGCTGGTGCTGAACGAGCAGCTGAAAGCTGCAGGCGTTCAGCCGCCACCCGAGACAAAATCCGGCGCCCCTGCTCCGGCAAAGTAGTGACTCAGGAGCCGCTACAAACTCTGATGAACAACTTTATGAATCCATCCCCCGGAGTGGCGCACGATCCGGTCTCTCCAAAAGCTGATTCGATGTCTCGGGTTGCGCTGACCCGTATCGCGCTGGTGTGCAGCGCTACGCTTCTGTTGCTCTGCGTCGCCGGATGTAATGTGAACAAGGGCGGGCCGGGCGTTATGGCGGTAGTAAATGGCCACAAGATCGAGCGCTCCGAGGTCGAAAAATATTACAAGAACCAGACTACCGGCGCGCCGCAGAATCCGGGCCAGGAACAAGGCGACAGCCTGCGCTTGAGCATCCTGAAGCAGCTCATCGACAATGAGATCCTGATGCAACGGGCCGAGAAGCTGGGCTTGCTGGCGACCGACGACGAGGTCAGCGCCAAGCTGGCCGAGATCAAGGCGCCCTTCAGCCAGGAGGAGTTCGACAAGCGCCTCAAGGACAAGGGCATTACGCTCGACGATTTCAAGCGCGATCTCCGCCGCTCCATCACTGTGGACAAGGTGCTGAACAAGGAGGTCACGTCGAAGATCAACATCACCGATGCCGACATCGTCTCCTACTACAATCAGCATAAGGCGGAGTTCAACCTCATCGAGCCTCAGTATCACCTGGCGCAGATCATTGTCACCGCTCAGCCCAATCCGCAGATGAAGATGGCCAACAAGGCGCAGAACGAAGCGGAAGCGAAGAAAAAGATCCAGATCGTTGAGAACCGGCTGGATAGCGGCGAAGATTTTGCCACCGTGGCGATGGCGTTCTCGGAACAGCCTGAAACAGCACAAAACGGTGGGGACCTCGGCTTCGTACCTGAGTCCTCCCTGAAGAACGACCACATGGCCTACGACGCCATCAACAAGCTCAAACCCGGCCAGTTCACCCCGCCGTTGCCAGTCGGCGACCCCAGCAGCCATCAGATCTACGGCTATCGTGTGGTCAAGCTGATCAGCAGAGAGGCCGCCGGACAGCGCGAGTTGACCGATCCTCGGGTACAACAGGCAATTCGCGAACAACTGCGCGACCGCCGTGAGCAGCTGCTGAAGGCCGCCTACTACGACGTGATCCACGACGAAGCCAAGATTGAGAACTTCTTCGCCGAAGAGATCCTGAAGAAAGCCGGGTCGGAGGCTAAGTAGGGGTGTTCGCCCATCCGCCAGTGCGGCAGATTCATGCGGCCTCGGCTCAGAAGCGAATGCTATTCAACATGCGGTCGAAGGTGGGCCGGAAGTGGTGAAATTGCGCCTGCGGCGCAACAAACACCAGGTAGATGGCCGATCCGTCGGACCGGGGAACCGTAACCAGCCAGTCGCGCTCCTCTTGCGGCTGGCCCTGTGAATCGGGGAACGGCGATGCCGACTGCATCATTACCGAGCGGCCTTGCACTCCGGCAACTCGGATCGCCTGCGGGCTTCCCAGGGCTCGCATATTGTTTCCGCCATTTTCAAAGCTGCGCACCAGATCGGCCGTGATCTGATCGATGCTCAAACCTTGCTGGCGTGGAGACACGCTGTCGATGGCCACACCATAGCCCACGGCGTTGCCGGTTACGCCCGCTCGCGGCGCGATGAACAGGTCGGCCCCCTGCCCGGCCGACATGAGCTCCCAGTTCTCAGGACGCGACACGGTAAACTGCCCAACATCGGCAGTGACCATCCTCGAGCTGGGCAGCACACTCTGCAACGGAACCGTATTTGACGACACGCCACTGGAGGACGCCGGCTGGCTCACCGCAACACCGGAGGGCGGCCGAAGCACTGCGCCGTTGCGCTGGTTGAGGGCGGCCCACTGGCCCGACTTTGCGCCCTGGGCGATTTGCTGTGCGCTATAGGTTGCCAGCCGTCCCGCCTCCCGTTTGGCGTTAGCAAAAGTCGCGTTACTGGTGTCGTACCGTTTGGGCGGCCAATTAGCGACCTCTTTCTCGATGGACTGCTCGCGGTTCCCCGGGTTCGGGTGATCGCTCAGGAACAGCGGTCCGCCATCCCCCTGCGCGGCCAGCTTCTGGAAGAACTGGGCCATCGCTAGCGGGTTGTAACCCGCCTTGTACATGAGGATGGCGCCAACTGCATCAGCCTGGGCCTCGTCGTCTCGCGAATACTTCATGATGATGCCGTTTGCGCCGATCTGAATGCCCAGCGCTGCCAGTTGGCTCACCCAACCGCCGGAGCCAAGAAAGACGCCCGCCAATCCTGCCAAGCCCGCGATCCAGCTCGTCTTGCCCGCCTGCTTGGCCGAGTGCTGCATATACACGTGTGACATTTCATGGGCCATGACAGCCACCAACTCGGCCTCATTGTCCGCGGCCGTGATCGTGCCCAGATTGATAAACATCGGGCCTCCCGGCAGCGCGAACGCGTTGATTTCCTTCTGCGGGATGACATGGAACTGATAGGGCCAGGAATACTCGGACGGAATCTGCGCCACCAGCTTGGCGCCCAGCCGCTGTACGTACTGCGTTACCGGACTGCTGTCGGGCAACACGGGCATCTGTTTATAGACCTGCCCGGCTGTCTGGTAACCGAGCTGGATTTGCTGGTCCTTCGACATCCCGGCGTTGCCGGGATCGGGCAACTCGGGTCCGCTGACCACGGCCAGCAACTGCGTCGCCGCTAGCACCACGGCCATCATCCACGAGAGTCGTTTTGAAACGACACCGCAATTTCGCATCCGTCAACTCCCCCTGTGGAATCCGCCTTCGCGCCCACGAAGGCCGATACCCATGTGTTGATTTAGCCTTGGGAAACTTCTCGGCCGCCCGTTCGAGCGACCACCCTCTCCAAAGTTAAGATGCGCCCGGCGATGCCGGTGTCACATCGTTTCTTACAGGTGCACGAGGTATTCGAGAACGAAAAGCATGGCCACACCTATAAACACCACGAGCGCCATTTTGACGCCGGGCTCGTGATTGACCTCGGGGATCAGATCGGAGGCGGCGACATAGATCGTCACCCCGGCAGCTACGGGCAAACCATAGCGCACCGCGTGCTGGCCGATCGCCATGGTGAGAACGCCCGCGATGGTCGCCAGGCCCAGCAAAACTGAGGCAAACCACGATTTACTCTTGCTCAATCCGCTGGCCAGCATCACCGAGGTCACCGTGAAGCCTTCCGGAATTTTGTGGAGGAATACGGCGAGGAAGATGATCCAGCCCAGCCAGGAGGAAATGAGAAAGCCGCTGGTGATGGCAATGCCATCGAAGAAGGTGTGAATCATCAGGCCCAGCAGAACGGATGCGCGCTTGTGAGAGTGCACAAACTCGTCGGCATGGGTTTCTTCGCCGTAATGAAAATGCGGCGTGATGGTGTGTTCGAAGAGATGGACGATCAGGTAGCCTCCCAGAACCAGAAGCGGGCCGTAGCGCTCTTCGAGTCGAAGGCTCTGGGGCACCATTTCCACCAGCGAAGTGGCCAGCATGAAACCGGCGCCAAGGGCGACAAAGTAGCGCAGGTAACTGCGGTCCCAGTCCTTTTGCACGATCACTGCGCCGCCGAATACATTGGCGGCAGCAGCCGTAAGGCCGAGCAGGATGCTGATGAGAATCGGGCTCATAGGAACAGCGAGCAAGAATAACAGAGTGCGGCCGCCCGACGCCGGTTGCGACGAATCCTGACGGTTGCTCTAATGCTCTCGCTTGGCATGCGATAGTTGAATGGATGCATTTCCGCCTTCATCGTTTCGCGCCGGTGTTGCTGGCGATGGTCTTCGTCGCGCCGGCGGCCAGGGCCCAGCCCACCTATCTGGGAATGGATCGCAACGACTATCCCGGTGACGCGAATATGCAGGTTCTGAAAAAGACCTTCGCCTTCACCGGCTACTGGCTGAACAATCCGCCGGGGGCGGCAAACGACACCTGGACCGGCAACCGGCCGGCGCTGGAGAAGATGGGCTACGGCTTCCTTCTCCTCTTCAATGGACGCGAGTATAAGGAGCTCAAGGCATCAGGCAATGCCGCGGAAGTCGGCAAATGCGATGCCGAGACTGCTGTTCACGCCGCGCGGCGCGAAGGCTTTCCCAAGCACGCGATCATCTTTCTCGATCAGGAACAGGGCGGGCGCATGCTGCCCGAGCAGCGCGCCTACATCCATGCATTTGTGGATGGCGTAATGCGCGGCGGCTATCGCGCCGGCATTTACTGCTCGGGCATTCCTTATCGTGAATCAGGCAACACGACGGTCGTAACTGCCGATGACATCCGCGAACACGCCGAAGGACGCGAGATCGCCTTCTTCATCAGCAACGACCGTTGCGGTCCCTCGCGTGGCTGCGTCTTCCCGGCAAACCCGCCGCAACCCGGAGCCAGCGGGGTAAGTTTCGCCAGCGTGTGGCAGTACGCTCAGTCGCCCCGGCGTGCTGAGATGACGGCCTCGTGCCGCACAACCTACGCACCCGATGGCAGTTGCTATCCGCCGGGACTCGCCGCTATGGGTCTGTATGTGGACGTCGAGTCGGCAACTTCGGCTGACCCATCGGCGGGTCGCACGCGATAATAGTTCACAGGTTGCATGACTCTCGAAGAGCAATTTGGCGTAACTGAGCAACAGATACGCGAGGCTGCACAACTGCTGCGTGATGGCGGTCTGGTGGCGTTTCCTACCGAGACGGTCTACGGGCTGGGCGCCAACGCGCTGGACTTTCTGGCCGTGTCGCGTATCTTCGCCGCCAAGGGCCGGCCACAGACCAGCCCGCTCATCGTGCATGTCAGTTCCATCGAGATGGCACGAGATTTGGCGGCAGAATGGCCGGAGCCTCCGCACAAAAGCTCGCAGAACGCTTCTGGCCCGGCCCACTGACGCTGGTGGTCGAGAAAAAGGCGATCATCCCTGACATCGTCACCGCCGGGCTACCGACGGTCGGATTGCGCATGCCGGCGCACCCGTTGGCCCTTGCGCTGCTGCGGGAAGCCGGTTTACCCGTTGCCGCACCCAGCGCCAATCGCTTCACTCAACTTTCACCCACCACGGCAGAGCATGTTCGTCGAGGACTCGGCCGCCGCGCGGGCTACATTCTGGATGGAGGGAACTGCGAGGTCGGCATCGAATCGACGGTCGTCTCACTCGTTGGAGATCCTCCGGCGATACTTCGTCCCGGCGGCGTTCCGCGCAGTGAGATCGAAGGCGTAGTTGGCCCGGTCGCTACCGGTATGCAGCCGGATGAGGGCGCGCATCCGTCGCCGGGCATGCATCCGCAGCACTACAGCCCAAAGACTCCGCTGCGCCTGGTGACGGCAGGCGAGGTTCCCGAGCACGGCAAAGGCGCCTACCTGCAGCTTCACAGCGCCCCTGTCCACGCTGCGACCGTCGTCGCCATGCCTGACGATCCGCGCGACTACGCAGCCAGGTTGTATGCAACTCTGCATGAGCTCGACAGTCGCGGCTATGACTGGATCGCGGTCGAGGCGCCGGACGAGACTCCGGAGTGGGAGGGCGTGCTGGATCGCCTGAGACGTGCCTCGGCGCGATGAGCTTCCCGTATAGTTGAGCCGTGCCCGAGTCTTCCCGGCAAGACGCGCAGCAGTTTTACGACGGCGCGTTACTGCGTATTCGCCGCTTCATGCTCGGCCTATCAG
Source organism: uncultured Acidobacteriaceae bacterium (assembly GCA_963747055.1). Taxonomy (GTDB): domain Bacteria; phylum Acidobacteriota; class Terriglobia; order Terriglobales; family Acidobacteriaceae; genus CAVVDY01. The sequence goes on from CAVVDY010000015.1 coordinate 95,717, forward strand.
GCCTGGGCGCGTTGCTATGCGTATGGTTCTTCGGGATTCCCGGACTGCTGGGGTTTCTGATTGGAGCCGGCATTTCGTACGTCAACCATCGCTGGCTGGAGCGCATGGTCGACGCGCTGGGCGAGCGCATCACGACTGGCGAAAGCAGGGAACGTGGCGGGTTGCTGGTATTGCGCGCCATACTTCGCTACGTCGCCCTCGCGGTGGCTGCGTATGTTATATTTAGAGTTTCGAGAGCAGGTCTATACGGCTTCCTGGCGGGGGTTTGCCTTCCCATCGCGGCAATTGCCTGCGAAGTCGGAGTCGAGTTGGTGTTGGGCCTGCGGCACGAAACCTGATTTCCCGAACAACTCTCAACGTCCGAATTTGAGCGCCCTAGCTGCGTCGAGAGTCCGGCAAGTCTGATTCAAGGATACCGAGCGTATTTCTCATGCCCGAGCAACTTTGGATTACAGCGCTCCTCAACAAGCACTTCGCTGGCCTGGCGAACGCGATCCTCCACGCTTGCCACCTGTCGGCCAAGTACCCGCAGGCACCCATCACCAACTATGTGGCGATGCAGATCCTGGTGTTCGGCCTTCTGCTATTGATATTCGTGCTGCTGCGCGTCCGATTGTCGGTCGACAATCCGGGGCGGCTGCAGCAAACATTCGAAGGCATCGACTCGTTCATAAGCTCTACCTCACACGAGGTCATCGGGCACGGCTACCAGGGATACACCGGCTACCTGGCAACGCTGGGCATCTACATACTGGTTTGTAATGTGATCGGGCTGATTCCGGGTTTCGAGACGCCCACAGCGATACCGTCAGTGACGCTCGGCTGTGCTCTGGTGACATGGGTGTACTACCACATGCACGGCATCCGGCAAAACGGATTTAAGTACATCAACCATTTCCTTGGACCGGTCTGGTGGTTGGCTCCGTTGATGTTCCTGATCGAAATCGCGAGCCACCTTGCCCGAATTCTGTCGCTCACCATTCGTCTGTTTGCCAACATGTTTGCCAGCGACATGGTGATCCTGGTGTTCTTCTCGCTGATTCCGATCATCATTCCTGTGCCCTTCATGCTGTTGCACGCCGGCGTTGCGCTCATTCAGGCATATATCTTCGTCTTGCTGGCGGCGGTCTATATCGGCGAGGCGGTCGCACACGAGCACTAATCAGTGGCTAGTTGTTAGCGGCTGGCAGGACGTGTCCGAAGTTGTCCGAGTTTGGGAAGCGAATTTCGCTGCAAGCGTGAGGGCGTCAGCACGGTGAACGTCAACCACCCACTGGCAGCAGTTCATAAAAGGAGAAAGTGAAATGCGGAAAGTGATGCTTGTATTTTTCTCGCTGCTGGCCATCTCGATGATGACTGTGCCGGCATTCGCACAAGGAACTGGAGCGGCTGGAGGCGGAACGAACTGGGTGCCTCTCGCGTCCGGCTTCGGCATTGCCATCGCCTCTGGGCTGGCCGCTCTCGGTCAGGGCCGGGTGGGCGCCGCGGCCTGCGAGGGCATGGCGCGCAATCCTGCGGCCCGTCCTGCGATTCAGCTGGCGCTGATTCTGGGCCTGGCCTTCATCGAATCGCTGGTGCTCTTCACGTTGGTGATCATCTTCGCCAAGGTTGTCTAGAACCGGGCATAGAGTTTTGGCTGCAGCCCCGTCTGCGGATGGGGCTTTTTGTTCGAAAGGTTAGCGCCGAAAGCGAGCGCCGTCGCTTGAAGCATGAAAGTGGTATTGCGAGCCGTTCAATTGCTGTGTTTAGCTGAGTTACGAAATTCACGAATTCCTAGGAGGATGGATTTGAAAAAGTCCCTACTATCGCTTTGTCTACTCGTCGCTTTGACACTAACTCTTCCCCAAGCCGTATTCGCGCAAGCGAAAAGCGGTTCGCAACCGAACGCGGCCGCCGCCGAACAGGGCAAGACCATCACCGATCAGGACGTCGAGATGCTCCGCTCAGACCTGCGTTCGCAGAAAAAGCAGATCGTCGCGGCGAACATGACCTTGACCGATGCCCAGGCAGAGAAATTCTGGCCGGTGTATGACGAATACACCAAAGAAGTCTCCAAGCTGAATGACACCCGGATCACGCTGATCAAGCAATACGCAGAGAACTACGACACCATGACCGACGCCCAGGCCAACAGCCTGATGAAACAGGCGCTGTCCCTGGATGAATCGTATGTGAAGCTCCGCCAGTCTTGGGTACCCAAGTTCGAAAAAGTGATTTCTGCAAAGCAGACCGCGGCGTTCTTCCAGATCGACCGCCGTCTCCACTTGCTCATGGATTTGCAGCTGGCCTCCATGATTCCCTTAGTCAAGTAGTAGCCGGGCCTAACGACTTTGCTCTAAGGCCGATGCCTCCGCATCGGTCTTTTCTATTGCGCGAAGCGCCGTGGCGAAAAGGGTTGGAGATCAAATTCAACTGGCGTGCCAGTGATTGCCTGGGTCATGACCTCGGCCGTGATCGGCGCCAGCATGATGCCATCGCGATAGTGCCCGGTGGCGGCGAAGTAACCGGGCAGTGCCGTCTCTCCCAGCATGGGTAGCCCATCCGGTGTGGCCGGGCGCAAGCCCGCCCAGGCGTCGTGCATTCGCATCCCGCCAATCTTCGGGACGACCTTCACGGCCGCTCGATAGAGTTTCCCAATCGTGTCGGCGTCGGTCCGCTTGTCGAATCCGGCGTCTTCCACCGTTGCGCCTAACAGGATGCGGCGATCGCTGCGCGGAATGATGTAGACGTCCGGTGTGCGTATGACATGTTGCACCAGAAGCTCTTCCCCTGAGTTTTCGGGCGCAGGAATAACGCAGACCATCTGGCCTTTCACCGGATGAGTGGGCAGCCAAAGCGGCTGAATCTGCGACGCCCACGCGCCCGCGCAATTGACCACGACGCCTGCGGGATAGGACGAGTGCGCGGTCTTCACGCCGGCCGCGCGGCCATTGCCCGCTTCTACAGCGAGCACGGCCGACCCACTGACGAAATCGACTCCGCAATGTTTTGCGGCTTGCATGAGAGCCTGGCACAGGCCTCGCGGATCAACGCTGCATTCCGGAAGCCACCAGGCACGCGTTGCCTGGTCGAATGGCGGTTGAGTCAACGCCGGCTCCAGCGCCTCGATTTCGTCCTCGCCCACGGAACGCGCTCCCGCGCAGCCAGGACGCTCGCCTGGCGGGAGGAATGCGATCACGCCCTGCTCGCGAAGATCCGCCGATTCTCCGGATTCTTCTTCAAGCATGCCCACCCAATCGCGATACATGGCCGCGCCGGCCTTCGTCAGTGGCCGCAGCGCATCGGGCAGATGCGGATCGCAATGCGCAATCATGCCTCCCGCGGCATGTGACGCCTCGCGTCCCGGCTCGCCCTTGTCAACGATGAGGACCCGAAGTCCTTCGCGCCGGAGCCGACGGCCCAGCGACAGTCCAATGACTCCTCCGCCAACGATGACTGCATCCCAAGACTTCACGGATCGATTGTAGAGGACGAGGACGCGACCTAACCTTCCACCGATGAATCGTCCGGGATAAACTTCCGCATCGAACTACAAAACCCCGCGAGTACCGGGAAGAGAGAATCTCCCGCGAACGGAGGATTATTTGGCAAAGAAATTTCGCGAATTATCGGAACGGGAGATTCTGGCTCTGGCAATTTCTCTAGAAGAGGAAGACGCGCGTATCTATGCCGACTTCTCGGACGGCCTGCGCGACACCTATCCCGATACCGCAAAGGTATTCGACGAAATGCGGGCCGAGGAGATCGAGCACCGCAACAGCCTGATGGAGACCTACATCGGCCGGTTTGGCGAGCACATTCCATTGATCCGGCGGCAGGACGTAAAAGGGTTTATCCAAAGGCGCCCGCTATGGCTGGCGCGGCCCCTGCGAATCGCCGATGTGCGCAAGCAGGTCGAGATCATGGAGTACGAAACGCGTCGCTTTTATGAGCGCGCCATGAAACGGGTGACCGATCTCGGAGTCCGCAAGCTGCTGGGCGACCTGGCCGAGGAGGAACGCCGACACTACTCGGTTGCCGAGCACTTGCAGCAAAAGATCACACCGGCAGTTAAGGAGAAAGAGGCTGATGCCCAGCGCCGCCTCTTTGTCCTGCAGATTGTGCAGCCGGGCCTCGCCGGACTCATGGACGGATCGGTCTCGACTCTTGCGCCGGTCTTTGCCGCCGCTTTTGCGACCCGCAACAGCTGGGACGCCTTTCTCGTGGGGCTGGCGGCTTCCCTGGGCGCCGGAATTTCGATGGCGTTTGCCGAGGCCCTCTCCGATGACGGATCGCTCACCGGGCGGGGACGGCCTGTGCTGCGCGGCTCCGTTACCGGACTGATGACCGCCGCCGGCGGGAATCGGCCATACATTGCCCTTCATGATCGCCGAACTTTCGGATTGCGTTCGGACTGGCCGTGTTGGTCGTGGCCGTCGAGTTGGCGGTGATCAGCTACATTCGTCATCGCTATATGGACACCCCGATCCTGTCGGCGGCGTTCCAGGTGGTGCTGGGCGGTGTTCTGGTTTTCGCTACAGGGATTCTGATTGGAAGCTCGTGAGGGTTCGCACCGAATTGCTCGCCAGACGGCACCCATCTTTCATTGCATAAGCGACAAAACTGCACCTATCGCTCATATTTTCGCCGATTTATGAGCGATAGCGAGCCGGTCTATCGCTCATGGGCGGTTTTTCACGACCGCGGGTTTTCCGGTATCCTCCGGCAAAAATCGTTGACAGCCATGTGACATCTGGCCCTCCCTCCGCGAATCATGGTACGTGAGAGCAATTGACACTACCGGCATTGAGAGATGCTACCAAGGGACAGGAGACAGCATCGTCATGGAAGATCAGCGGAAGAAGGAGTTCGAAGCTCTTCTGCAGGCCAACCGTGGCATTGTCTTCAAGGTTGCGAACACGTACTGCTGGCGTCAGGAGGACCGCGCCGACCTTGCTCAGGAAATTGCGGTGCAACTGTGGCGGGCCTGGCCACGCTACGACCCCACTCGCAGCTTCACCACGTGGATGTATCGCATTGCGCTGAATGTGGCGATCAGCTACGTGCGCAAAGAAGTTCAGCAGCTTGAAATTTCAGTGCCGCTGGAGGAAGAGCTGCACGACCAGTCGGGCGTGAGCTCGGCCGATCCAGCGCTTGAAGAGCGGCTGCAACGGTTGCAGCGCTTCATGGAGCGGCAAGCACCGCTCAACCGGGCACTCCTGCTTCTATATCTCGAAGATCGATCGCAGAAAGAAATCGCCGACATTCTGGGAATCACCCAGACCAACGTCTCAACCAAGATCAACAGGCTGAAGCAAAAGATACGGTCCGAACTCTAGGCCTTATACGAAAGGAATTCTTAAGGATAGATATAGCTATGGAACTCGACGAACTGAAATCAGCATGGCAAACGCTTGACCAGAGAATGCAACGCGAGCAGGCAATCAGTCTGGCGCTGTACAGCCATCAGAAGCTTGACAGCACGCGCTCGAGTCTGCGGCCGCTGTATGTAGGCCAACTGGTGCAGCTCTTTGGCGGTGTCCTTATCATCCTGCTGGCCGGTCTGCTGTGGAGCACGAAGCCGACCGCCATACCAGTGGTCGTCGCCGGAGTGATCGTGCATGCCTACGGAATTGCCTGCGTGATTGTGGCGGCGCTTGTCATGGCGGCCATCCGCCGCATCGACTACTCCGGATCGGTGGTTGAGATACAAAGCAGACTGGCGCGCGTACGCCGAGCGTACATCATCAGCGGCATCGTCGCCGGGCTGAGCTGGTGGCTGCTGTGGATTCCGTTCCTGATGGTGCTCGCCGGGATGGCTCACGTTGACCTCTATTCGCGTGCTCCTTCCTTTGTCTGGATTGGAACTGCAATCGGCGTTGCCGGACTTCTGTGCACGCGATGGCTCTACCGCTATTCGCAGAGCGAGCCGCATGCGCGCTTGCGGCAGGCCGTCGATAATGCCATCACCGGGCGCAGCCTGCAACGGGCCCAGGCCTATCTGGACGAGATTCGGAGGTTCGAAGCGGAAAGTTAATCGACAACAGTGGCCGGTCTATGCCAGTGTTTTCGCGGGACCGGCATCAATCCGAGAAACCATCGGTATCAACCAGACGCGATTCATTCAGGTCCAGTTCCCGCTCGATGCGGCGTAATACGGTGTCATTGATGCGGCCTTCATTTCTCAGGCGAATCGCCGTCTCGCGCTCTATCCTTAGCGCCTCCAGCGATATTGCGAGGTACTCCTCGTAATTGACTACTTCCGCAGCCTCCCGATTCACCTGGAGACTCACCAGCCGCTGGCGGTAATGGTTAGCCAGGTCCTCGTAGACATCGTCGGCGGGACGGTTTGTATCGCGAACTTTTGCGCCCTCAAGGTGGGTTACCGCAGCCTGGGTCACGATCCGCCGCGCTTCCAACTCTTCGCAGTCCGGTCCTTCGGCCCCGGCCAGTCCGAGGAAGCGGATTAACGGCGGAAGAGTAAGCCCTTGCAGCACCAGCGTCACCAGGATCACGCAAAAGGTCAGACAGATGATCAGGTCTCGATGAGGGAACGGCGTGCCGTCCGCCAACACGGTGGGAAGGGCAAGAGCGGCCGCGAGCGAAACAACACCTCGCATACCGGTCCAGCCGACGACGAAGAGCTGACGGGGGCCCGGCAACCTCTCCTGCTGATGCATGAATCGCCGACGTATCCAATAGGACAGGCGCGCACCGGGAAAGACCCAGGCGAGACGCAGGAGGATGAGCAGGGCACTGAAGGTCCCGCCATACAGAATGATGGTCGACACACCGTACTCGCGAATCGAGCCGAGCATTCCGCGAAATTGCAGGCCGATGAGAACGAAGACCAGCCCGTTCAGAATGAATGTCAGGGACTCCCACACCGACCAGGCGCCGATGCGGACCGCCGGCGAGAAGAAATTGGCGCTGCGCCGCGAGAGATACAAGCCGCAGCTCACCACCGCCAGCACTCCCGAGGCCCGAATGGATTGCGCCGCCAGGTAGGCCACAAAGGGAACCAGGATACTGATGGCAACTTCGATGGGGCCATCATCGATCCACTGTTCGAAGTGATTGACAATCCAGGCCACGGCCAACCCAACCGCGATTCCTCCTGCAGTCAGCCAGACCAGCGTCAGCACCCCACTGGAAACGGTGGGAAAGCGCCGGTTGACCAGAATCGCGATGGCAAATTCGAGAGCCAAAAGACCGGTCGCGTCATTGACCAGGCTCTCGCCTTCGAGGATGTCAACGATGCGGCCGGGAAGCCCGATCCGACGTGCAATGGAAGTTGCCGCGATGGCGTCGGTAGGGGCAACAATGGCTCCCAGCACCAGGCCAAGTCGCCAATCAACACCGTTGAAGACGTGTGGTGCTATCACCGCCACGCCGATGACGGTGAAGGTAACCAGACCGAAGGCAAGGGCCGAAATGCTGACGATGTTGTACCGGAAGTCGCGCCAGGACGTGGTCCATGCGGAAGAGTAGAGCAATGGAGGCAACACAACCAGGAACACCAGGTCGGGGCTCAGGGTGATGGCGGGGACGGCAGGAATGAAACTGAGCGCCAAGCCGCCAATCACCATGACGATGGGGTATGGTGTGCCTAGCTTGCGGGCGAGTACCCCGAATGCCACGATGAAGAACAGCAGCAACAGAAAAACGAACTCGACTGCCCCGACTTGGCTCATCGCTCACCCTGAGGGAAAGTTGCGCGCAGCCGAGAACGGCCGTCGCGTGAAGTGCGCTGATTGTAAACAGAGGACCGCCGACCCTCAAAACAGGCTGAGATGCATGCAGTGACTATAATCACTGACGCTGGCCAAGGCACAGGGCAACATAGAGTGATACCCGTCTCACTCGTCTGGAGGGACGTCCTTGCTAAACCGCACCACTCAACGGAGTCTGCATCTCTTGCTGCCCGCGTGTCTCTTGGTGGTCCTCTGCCTTTCCGCATGCTCCAACAAGGGACAGGCCGGAGCAGCTGCTTCCGGTGGGCGCCCACCTGCACCGGTTGTCGTAGCTGGCGTTGAGCAGGCCAACATTCCGATTCAAATCACAGCCATCGGAAATGTCGAGGCTTACCAGACAGTACAGATCCGCTCCCAGGTGAACGGCCAGATCGAGAAGATCTTCTTCAAGGAAGGCGATGACGTCCGCAGCGGCCAAAAGCTGTTTGAGCTCGACAAGCGCCCTTTCCAGGCCGACCTCGACAAGGCGGTGGCGCAGACGAAACACGATGAAGCCCAGGCCGAGAATTCGCGCATTCAGTGGGAGCGTTACGAAGGACTAGAGAAGGAAGGCATTGTCTCCCACGAACAGGCCGGCCAACTGGCTGCGCAGGCCAAGGCTGACGCCTCTGCGGTCGACGCCGACAAGGCGGCAGCCGAGGCCGCACGCGTACAACTGCAGTACACCGATATTCGGGCCCCCATCGATGCTCGCGCCGGCGCGCTGATGATCAACGTCGGCAATCTGGTGAAAGCGAACGATACGCCCTACCTGGTGCAACTCAACCAGGTCACTCCCATCTACGTGACCTTTTTCGTTCCGGAATCAAACCTGGCGCGCGTGCGCGAACGCGCTTCTGCCGGGGAACTCAAGGTGCTGGCCTATCCCAAAGGACAGCCTGAGAGTCAGGCGGAGGGCCGCCTCACTTTCATCGATAACGGCGTGGACACTACGACGGGAATGTTCAAGCTGAAAGCGACCTTCGCCAACAAGGATCGCAAGCTGTGGCCCGGCCAGTTTGTGGACGTGGCACTTGAGCTTTCCACAGAAAAAAATGCCGTCGTCGTGCCTACGAAAGCGATTCAAACCGGTCAGCAGGGAGAGTACGTTTACGTGGTTCGGGCGGACAGCACAGCTGAATCCCGTCCGGTGAAGACCAAGGGCACCTACCAGAACATGACGGTGATTGCCGAGGGCCTGAGTGCAGGCGAGCGGGTGATCGTTAACGGTCAGTTGCGGGTGGCGCCAAACGGCAAGGTCGTAGTCCAGAGCACGCTTCCGGCCACCCAGTTCAACTCCAGCGTCCCGGGGCCGGACGGAGGCGGCCTGTGAGCATTTCCGCCATATTCATAAAGCGGCCGATCATGACCACGCTGGTCATGGCCGCCATCCTGATCTTTGGAATCTTCGCCTATCAGCTTCTGCCGGTCAGCGATCTGCCGAACGTCGACTTTCCTACGATTCTGGTCAGCGCCTCATTGCCGGGTGCAAGCCCCGAGACCATGGCGTCTTCGGTGGCCACGCCTTTGGAGAAGCAGTTCTCCACCATCGCCGGCATTGATTCGATGACCTCGACCAATTCGCTGGGCCAGACGAACATCACTATCCAGTTCAATCTCAGCCGGAGCCTGGATGGCGCCGCTCTGGACGTGCAGGCTGCAATCACGGCCGCGGGCGGCCAGTTGCCGCCTGAGATGCCGACACCACCGACCTTCCAAAAGGTGAATCCCGCCGATTCGCCCATCATCTATCTCGCCCTGAGTTCGCCGACGATGAAGCTGTCCGATGTCGACGAAGCCGCCGAGACTACCATCGCGCAAAACATCTCGATGGTGAATGGCGTGGCGCAAGTCATGGTATATGGATCGCAGAAGTATGCCATGCGGGTGCAGCTTGACCCCAGCGCCCTGGCGTCGCGTCAGATTGGGATCGATGAAGTCAGCGCGGCCCTGCAATCGGGAAACACCAATCTCCCCACGGGCACCTTGTACGGGCAGAACCACACCTTCACCATCCTCTCCAACGGACAGCGGATGAACGCCGAGCAGTTCGGGCCGATGATCGTCGCCTACCGCAATGGCTCTCCGGTTCGCCTCAATGAACTTGGGCGCGTCCTCGATTCCGTGCAAAACGACAAGACGGCGAGCTGGTTCAATGGCAATCGGGCCATCGTGCTGGCCATTCAGAAACAGCCGGGAACCAACACGGTGGCGGTCGTGGACAGCATCCGGAAGCTGCTCCCCCGGCTGGAGCAGCATATTCCCGCAGCGGTGCAGGTCGACATCCTCTATGATCGCTCCGTTTCCATTCGCGCGTCGGTGAACGACGTGAAATTCACGCTGCTGCTCACCATTGTGTTGGTCGTGATGGTGATCTTCCTGTTCCTGCGGAATGTCTCCGCCACTGTCATTCCTTCACTCGCACTGCCCATGTCCATCATCGGTACGTTCTCGGTGATGTACCTGCTGGGCTACAGCATCGACAACCTCTCCCTGATGGCTCTGACGCTGTCCGTGGGCTTTGTGGTGGATGACGCGATCGTGATGCTGGAGAACATCGTGCGCCACATGGAGATGGGAAAAACGCCGCTCCAGGCGGCGATGGATGGAGCGGGGCAAATTGGCTTCACCATCCTCTCCATGACCCTGTCCCTGGCCGCGGTATTCATTCCGCTGCTGTTCATGGGAGGCATCGTCGGGCGGCTGCTGCACGAGTTTGCGGTCACCATTGGCGCTGCGATCCTGGTATCGGGATTCGTTTCCCTCAGCCTGACGCCCATGCTGTGCAGCCGCTTCCTGCGCCACCAGACGTCGCATGGGCGGTTCTTCAATCTGGGTGAGCAGGTGTTCAATACAGGACTGCGTGGCTACAACCGCAGCTTGAGGTTTGTGCTGCGGCATAAGTTCGCGACCCTGATGGTTTCCTTCGGCTTGATCGTGGCAACCGTCTATCTGTTCACGGTGTCGAAGACCGGCTTCATCCCCGACGAAGATCAGGGGCTGGTCTTTGCGTTTACAGAGGCGCAACAGGGCATCGCCTTCAAGGACATGTATGAGTTGCAACAGAAGGTTGCCGATGTAGTGCGCTCCGATCCCAATGTAATGAACATCATGTCCTCCATCGGGAGCCCAATTAACCAGGGCCGAATCTTCTTCCGGCTGAAGGACAAGCAGGACCGCGTGAACCACATGAGCGCGGTCGAGGTAATCCAGGAACTGCGGCCCAAGGTTTCGCAGATTCCCGGGCTCAACGTGTTCATGCAGGTGCCGCCGACCATCCGCATCGGCGGATCGCTGACCAAGTCGCAATACCAGTATGCTTTGCAATCGCCCGACACCGCGCAGCTCTATCAGGATGCGCCCAAGCTGGAGGCCGCGCTGCGTGCCCTTCCGGAAATCCAGGACGTCACCAGCGATCTGCAGATCAGCAATCCGCAACTCACCGTGCAGGTGGACCACGATAAGGCGTATGCGTTGGGATTGACGCCGGCCCAGGTCTCCGATGCACTTTACTCCGCCTACGGGACACGGCAGATCAGTACCATTTACACGCCCAACAACGAGTATTACGTGATCATGGAACTGCTGCCGGAATACCAGAACAATCCTGACAAGCTCTCGTTGCTATATGTGCGCTCCAGCACGGGCAGGATGATTCCTCTCAACACCTTCGCCAAGCTGATACCTTCCGTCGGGCCGCTTACGGTCAATCATCTGGGGCAATTGCCGGCGGCCACGATCAGTTTCAACCTCAAGCCCGGGACCGCGCTGGGCGATGCAACGAAGCTGGTCGAGCGGGAGGCCCTTCGCGTGCTCCCGGGAGACATCCAAGGCACCTTCCAAGGGACGGCGCAGGCCTTTCAGAGTTCGTTCGCCGGCATGGGACTGTTGCTGTTAGGAGCGGTGCTGGTGATTTACATCCTCCTCGGAATCCTGTACGAGAGCTTCATCCATCCCCTGACCATTCTTTCCGGACTGCCTTCCGCCGGAGTCGGCGCACTTCTGACGCTCAAGCTGTTTCACCAGGAACTGAACCTCTACTCCTTCGTGGGAATCATCATGCTGATCGGGATTGTGAAGAAGAACGCCATCATGATGATTGACTTCGCGCTGGAAGCGGAAAGGAACGAAGGCAAGCATCCCCAGGACGCCATCTACGAAGGCGCTCTCACCCGATTCCGTCCGATCATGATGACCACCATGGCGGCACTGATGGGAACCTTGCCCATCGCCATCGGTTTTGGCGCCGGCGCAGAGTCTCGCCGCGGTCTGGGTCTGGCGGTGGTTGGCGGCCTGGTCTTTTCGCAGATCGTGACCCTCTACATAACGCCCGTCTATTATGTCTACCTCGACAAGCTGCAGACCGGATTCCGCAGACGGCCGGGTTCGGGATCGCTGCGACCGGACAGCGAAAGTCGGCCTGAAGAGCTCGTCTTGTCTGGACGCGACCGGTAACAAATCCTTCTTTAGGCTAATTGAGAACATTGCGGATGCTACAGGGCGGGAAAGTATTTCATGTCCAGTGGCGCAGCGAAACCCGGACGCCGACGTGGTGGGACCTCTTGAGCAGGCAGTGAGGGGGTATTGGTGGGCGCTACAGGATTCGAACCTGTGACTTCCACCGTGTGAAGATGGCACTCTACCGCTGAGTTAAGCGCCCAGGCTGCGGTGGGTGTATTGTAACAAAATCAGCGGCGGTGCTTTCGGGAGCAGCAGGGCCGCTCAGCAGCACATCACACCTTCGTCATGGCCCTCGAGGAATATAAGCGCAAACGCGACTTCAAGCAGACGCCGGAGCCCTCCGGCAAAGTCAAACGCGGCAAGGGGCATCGCTTTGTGGTGCAGAAGCACCGCGCTTCGCACCTGCATTACGACTTCCGGCTGGAGATGGATGGCGTGCTGAAGTCGTGGGCAGTGCCCAAGGGGCCGTCGCTCGATCCTGCCGACAAGCGCCTGGCTATGCAGGTGGAAGATCATCCCGTCTCTTATTTCGACTTTGAAGGGATTATTCCGGCCGGCAACTATGGCGCGGGAACCGTGATGGTCTGGGACGTCGGCACCTGGGAGCCGGAGGGCGAAGCCGACGCAATGCTGACGAAGGGCGATCTCAAGTTTCGCCTCGACGGCGAAAAGCTCAAGGGCAGCTTCGCACTGGTACATATTCGCGCCCGCCGACCGGGCAGCAAGGGAACAGAATGGCTGCTCATCAAGCATCGCGATGCCTACGCCCAGGAAGGCTATGACATCGACGAGTACGACTATTCAGCACTAACGAAACGCACTCTCGACCAGATTGCCGGGGATGAGGGCTCAGCGGAGTGGAAGAGCCGCCCGGCCTCGACCGGACGTACATCAAAAAAGAACGACTGGCTGGCGGACTCGATCGCCAAGGCCGATGCGAAGAAGCGCAAGGCGCCCAAAGGCGCTAAGTCCGCCCCTGCAATTGCCAAAACCACTGCGGCGAAGAAATCATCCGCTAAGAAGAAGTCTTACGTTTCGAGAGCCCTAAAAAAAAAGTTGCAAGCGCGAAAGCATCCCAGCCGCTAAGTCCATCCGCCGCCAGCATCGGCCATAGGCAGGCGATGCCGCACCTCATCCACCCCATGCTGGCCACGCTGATCGACGAGCCCTTCAACGACGACAATTGGTTATTCGAGATCAAGTGGGACGGCTATCGCGCGATTGCTTTCATCGAAGATGGCAAGCTGCGTTTGGTGTCACGCAACCAGAACGATCTGACGAAAGCCTACCCTGAGCTGAGCGACATTCCGCAGCACCTCCGCGCCCGCACCGCCATTCTGGACGGCGAGGTCGTCGCGCTCGATGAGCAGGGCCGGCCATCTTTCAGCCTGATGCAGCAACGCACTGGGGTTGGCGAGGGTGGACGCCGCATTCGCCGCACCCGCGACGACATCCCCGTTGTCTACTACGCCTTCGATCTGCTCTACCTTGACGGCTACGGCCTGATGCGCGCCGAGTTGGAGGAGCGCAAGGAGGTGCTGGCATCCATCCTCCTGCCGAGCGATAATCTGCGCTTCTCTGACCACTACGTCGGGCGCGGCCTTGATCTGTTCCAGGCTGCAGCCGCGCGTGGGCTGGAGGGCATCGTCGCCAAGCAACGGCGAAGCTGCTACGTAGAAAAGCGCAGCCGCGATTGGCTGAAGCTCAAGATCACTCGCCGCCAGGAGTGCGTGATCGGAGGCTATACGGACCCGCGCGGCTCGCGCGAAAATTTCGGTTCGCTGGTGCTGGGGCTGTATGACGACAAGGACCGCCTGGTGCATGTCGGCCACGCCGGCAGCGGCTTCACCGCGCAATCTCATGCCGAGATGTGGCGGCGCCTGGAAAAGCTGAAGATGTCGCGCAGCCCGTTCTTCGGCAAGGTGGAGAGCACGCGGCCGGTGCATTTCGTCCGCCCTGAACTGGTGGCCGAGATCAAGTTCACCGAATGGACGCACGAAGGCGAGAATGGCGGCGTCAAAATGCGCGCGCCGGTCTTTGAAGGCCTGCGGTTCGACAAGAAGCCCGAGGAGTGCCGGTTCGAAGCTCCCGCGAAAACACGGGAAGCAAACAAGGACGCTCAGCCCTGAGCTGCGAAGCATCCCTCATCCCGACAGATCCTTCTCAGCGACTGGCCAAGCCCGAACTGGCGGGGCACATTGCTCGCTTCGACAGATTCGAGCATAATGTCGAGAGACCACTTCCGGCCGTGCCAGCCGGAAGCTCCTTTGCAGTGTGTAGCATAGCGGCTGGTTATGTCCGCAGGAGCTTTCCAGCCGTGTCGCCCTCCCGAAGCAGGTGACCAAGAAGGTATATGTCGAACTTTTATCACGACACGACATTCTCGCCGGCCACTGAGGCTGTGCTCGACAACCAGCCCGTCGTAACCGAAAGGCAGGCCCGGGAGACCGCAGACCGCAAAGAGGTTGTGGTTCGTAGACCACAGCAGAGCTATGCGCTGTTCCATTACGCGCTGCTCGTTCACATGTACCTGTTCTGCACGCGTCTGCCGGAGCTGTTCCCGTCGATTCGAGCTTCGCTGGCCATGAGCGTGATCCTGCTGGCCGGCTTGTTTGCGACCGGCAAAGGCAGCGCTCTGATCGACACCAAGCTGGGAAAGACGTTGCTCGCCTTCACCGTTTGGACGGCGGTTTGTGTGCCTACCAGCGTTTTCATTGGCGGCAGTCTGGAGACGTTAAAAGGTACTGCGCAGTCGACCCTGATCGCGGCCTTCATCATCGCGTTCATTGGCAACATACGCGAAGTGCGACACGCAATGTACACCATCGCGGTTGCCATGGGAACGGTCGCGGTCTTGTCGAATACCGTATTGCACGCCACCAGCGGCAAGGGCGAAGAGCGTATTGGGCTGTTCAGTTCCGTTACGCTGCAGGACCCCAACTTCATGTCGCTGTACCTGCTGATCGGGCTGCCTTTCCTCTGGTTAGGCGCCACGAAAGGAAGGTTGGCAACCCGTCTTCTCTTCTTTCCTCTGATCCTTGCGGCATTCGTGGCCCTCGGGCAATCGGCGTCACGCATGGCGTTGTTTCTGTTCCTGGCTGGATTTGTCATCTTCCTGATCCAATCCTCGAACAAGGAGCGAGCTTTGGCTCTCGTGGGCGCGACCGTACTGGGGTGCATCATGGTGCCATTGCTGCCGGAAAGCACCACGACTCGTTTCCTGACGCTGTTCAAGAGTAATAGGGACGATACGTATGCGAGCCGGGATGCCGCAGAATCAGCCCAGATGCGCCTTTACCTTCTGTATCGGAGCATTGAGCTGACAGCCAAGCACCCGCTGTTCGGAGTGGGGCCCGGCCAGTTCACGGTCGCAGAAGACAATCTGGCAAGAGCCGAGGGGCGCCTCCGCGGAATCTGGTTCTACACTCATAATGCCTACACCGAGATTTCCAGCGAGGCTGGCATTCTGGGCCTGGTTTTTTACGTCATGGCGATCTTAGCTGCCTTCCGCGGATTGGACCCCATTCGAAAGCGCGGACCAACTCCCGAAATTCGCGCCATGGCGAAAGCGGTCCAGCTTTCCATGTGGATGGTGATCTTGGGAGGCTTCTTCCTGACGATTGGGTTCGGCGGTGTACCATTCGTGATCATGGGGCTGGCTGTCGCCTTTAAGAGGGCCGTTGCCAACGTGGTTAAGAGCGGTCGCGCCAGCCTCCCCGCGCCAAGTAGCACCTGAAGACAGCGGCACATACGATTGCAACATGGCGAAACCCAAATCCGCCGGGAGCAATACCGCCATAAGATCGCGCGCCCGCAGATGAGAGTTTCACGGACCCTTCTCATCGCTGTGGCTCTTCTGCCGCTGGTGGTGGCAATCGCCATCGGTCTGGCGCTGGCTTTCGGCGGCTCCTTCCTGCGCGTCAACTCTCTGCATCACGCTGACGTGATTCTCGTCCTCGGCGGGGGGTTTGACGACTCCCGCTACTGGCGCGCCGTGGAGCTGAAGAAGGAAGGTTACGCCGACAAAATTGTGCTGGATGCAGAGGCATTCTTCACCAAGTACGGCAAGACGAATGCTGACCTGGCGCGCGAGTTTTTGCAACGAATCCACGATGACGAAACAACCGTTTGTGCCTTGCAGCATGACTCCACTTACGGCGAGACCGAAGACGTTGCGCGTTGCCTTGCCCCAATGAAGGTTTCCTCCGTCCTGATTGTTACCTGGGACTATCACACCCGCCGGGCGCTCTCGATCTTCAAGGCGCGCTTGCCGCACTATCAGTGGTCAATCACCGGAGCCTATGCCGCTGTCCCACCCCTGCCGGACCAGAGCATGACTGCCGACAAGTGGTGGAAACGCCGGCTGTGGGCAAAAGGCATCCTTGACGAATGGGAGAAGCTCATCTGGTGGGAACTGGTTGACCGCTGGAGACCACATCTGATTGTGCAGAAGTAAAGCCGGCACGTCTGCCGATTCGTGTCGTTGAACGGTTCGCGATCTGCTCCCGACGCTAAAACATATTCCACCCTTTGCCGTCAGGTGATAGTCTGTTCGACTTGTTCCAAACCCTTGTTCTTTGAACCTGGTTCCGGGAGAGACGACTTATGGAAAGCTGTAACCCCATCGATGTAAAGCGTCGAGAGTTCATCCGCACCGCGCTGGCTGGAGCCCTGGTAGCGGGTCTACCGGTTAACCTGTTCTCTGCCGACAGCAGCGACATGCAAGCTGTGCTGGCAGAGGTACCCAAGCTGCATGATCGGAGCGTGAAGGCACTTCAGGAGTGGATTGCGCTGCCATCCATCGCGGCCGAGAACCGTAACTATCCACAAGGTCCCGAGTACATGGCGAAACTGGCGCGCCAGGCCGGCTTCTCCGATGTGGAGCTCATCCCCACCTCCGGCAAGCCGGGTGTCTTTGGCCTGCTCAATGCTGGTGCGCCCACCAGTGTCGGGATCTACTTCATGTATGACGTGAAGCAGTTCGATCCCACGGAGTGGTCGTCACCTCCGATGGAAGCCCGCATCGTAGAGAAACCGGGCTTCGGCAAAGTGTGTGTAGGGCGCGGCGCCGTCAACCAGAAAGGCCCGGAGACGGCATTCCTGGGCGCATTGCATGCATTCAAAGCGGCCGGAAAGAAGCTGCCCGTCAATCTGGTTCTGGTCTGCGAGGGCGAGGAGGAGATCGGGTCGCCGCATTTTGGCGAAGTCATACGGCAGCCCAAGGTAATGGACCAACTGAAAAAATGCCTGGGCGTATTCATGCCTATGGCAAGCCAGGACCGCGACGGCGGTGTGGAGATCTCGCTGGGCGCAAAGGGTGTGGTCGAACTCCAGCTGGTTTCCAGCGGAGAGAAGTGGGGCCGCGGTCCGAAAAATGACATTCACTCCAGCCTTGAGGCAACTGTCGACAGTCCCACCTGGCACTTGGTGCAGGCCCTCAACACCCTGGTCGAGCCGGATGGACACAAGCCCGCGGTGACGGGCTTCTTCGACAAAGTGAAGCCGCTCACGCCTGCGCAGTTGCAGATGATCAAGGAAGTGGCCGCCCAGCGCAGTGAAGACCTGATGAAGCAGCAATTCGGCGTCAGCCACTGGTATGGCGACAAGTCGTTCTACGATGCCCTGGTGCAGTTGGAATCGCAACCCACCATCAACATCGAGGGCCTCGTCGCCGGATACACTGGCCCCGGCGGCAAGACCATTCTGCCGCATCGCGCCGTCGCCAAGATTGACATGCGTCTGGTGCCGGACATGACCGCCCGGGGAACGCTCCAGCTCTTGAAGGACTATCTCGCCAGGAAGGGTTACGGCGACATCGAGGTGAACATGAGCGGTGGATATGATCCTACCCAGACCGAACCCGATACGAAGCTGATTCAGGCCCAGGTGGCAACCTACAAGAAACTGGGACACGATCCACTGATGTGGCCGCGCTCTGCCGGTTCCTGGCCAGGCTACATCTTCACCTCGGCACCGTTGAGCCTGCCGGCAGGACATTTCGGGCTTGGGCACGGATCGGGCGCCCACGCTCCGAATGAGTATTACGTCATCGACTCTTCGAACCCGAAGGTCGCAGGCATTGACGGCGCATCCGCGTCATTCGTCGAGTACCTGTACGCTCTAGCGTAGTCGACTGCGGTACGAGAGCGACTGCAGACAAAAAGCCGCGGAGGGATCCGCGGCTTCGTCTTGCAATCAGATAACTAACGGAAGCGCCTGACTGTGGCTTTCTTTTTGGCAGGAGCCTTTTTAGCCGCCTTCTTCTTGGCCGGAGCTTTCTTCGCAGCTTTTTTAGTGGCTTTCCTGGCTGCTTTCTTCGCCGCCTTCTTTGCCGGAGCCTTTTTGGCTGCCTTCTTCTTGGCGGGGGCTTTCTTCGCAGCCTTCTTAGCCGCCTTCTTCTTGGCCGGAGCTTTCTTCGCAGCCTTCTTCTTCGCAGGTGCCTTCTTGGCAACTTTCTTCGCCGCTTTCTTGGCCGGCTTCTTGGCTGCCTTCTTCTTGGCGGGGGCCTTGGCAGGGGCCTTCTTCGGCGGCGGCGGCGCTATCACCTCTTCCGCTTCCGGCTCGACTGATTCCTCTTCCTCCTCCACGATTATCACGGCCGATTCCGGCTCTTCCTCTTCTTCCTCCTCTTCCTCGTACTCTTCGCCGTCGAGTGAATCGCCGTAGGAACCCTCTCCGTAGTCATCCATCTCATCGTCGCGACCGTAGAGCGTTTCGTCGTAGAACGTCATCTTTCCTCCTAAGATTGCCGGACCCCTCTGGTGAAGCCCGCCGGTGAACTTTGATTGCAAGCGAACCGCGAAACGCTTGCGACTATGCAGGCGCGGGATTATAGCACGCGCCCCATCACGAGAGCTGTGACCGCCCTTGTATTCAGAGCACAACGGGCCTGTTGTAACAGAAGAAGGTCATGAAGGGAAGGGGCTTCCGTGAGAGATATGCGGACAGGGGGTGAGCGGTTGCCTATTTGCGAATTACCAGCACATCGCCGGCACGCAGATTGGCGGCCGTCTTGCCATTGTCGCGCTCCAACGCCGAGACCGTGGTGTCATAGGTGGAGGCAATTCCGCTGAGGGTCTCACCCTTCTTGACCTTGTGATACTTCGCCTTCGCAGTGGTCTGACTACTGCCCTTACCGGAGTGAGAGCTGCTGGGCTTGGAGTGCGAGCTGGAATTCGAAGCCACCTCTTCGTCGTCCCCCGACAGAGGCTTGTGGATCACGAGGATGTGACCCACCGCGATTCTGGATCCCCGCAAGTGGTTCCATTTCCTCAACTTCTCAATCGGTACGTCGTAATCGTCGGCGATGGAATAGAGAGTGTCTCCCCTCCTCACTTTGTAGCGCGTGGCGTGCTTGGAGTAGACGATCCCGTCGGAATCGGCATGGCCCGGAGCCACCGGAATGATCAACTTAGCTCCCACAGTCAGGTCATCGGATGGCAAATTGTTGGTCTCGGTGATCGAAGCCGAACTGGCGTGATATTTGTGCGCAATCGATGCCAGCGTTTCGCCGGATTCCACCTGGTGGTAGCGCCATAACGTGCGCATGTCCTGCGGAATCGCTGCGATGGCGGTTTGGTATTCCTCCGCCGTTCCCGCCGGCAGCTTCAGGGTATACGGCTCACCTTTCGGCGTCGTCATGCGCAGCAGGCTGGGATTCAACTCCTGCAGATATGCGACTGTGGTATCGACGCAATCCGCCACCAGCCGCAAGTCAACCTGATAGTCGACCACCACACGGTCCACCTTGGGGGCCGAATCCAGGACTACGTTCTCCAGCCCGTATTGTGAGGGGTTCTTGGCCATGATGGTGACGGCCAGAATGATGGGAACGTAGTTGCGTGTCTCCTGGGGCAGAACCCCGCGCTTGTAGAGCTCCCAGAAATCGGCATACCCGGTGCGTTCCACCGCGTGCTGGATGGTGCCCGGCCCGGAGTTGTACGCCGCCATGGCCAGGTACCAGTCACCGAACTGGTTGTACAGGTCTTTGAGGTGCTCTGCTGCCGCATGCGTGGATTTCACCGGGTCCTGGCGCTCATCAACCCACAAATCGCGCTCCAGGCCGTACATGGCGGCGCGACTGGCCATGAATTGCCACATGCCACGGGCTCCTGCGCGCGAGAGCGCCAGCGGCTGGAAGCCCGACTCGGCCTGCGCCAGGTAAATGAGGTCCTGTGGCACCCCGACCTCCTTCAGCGTGGACAGGATCATCTCCCGATAGCGCCCAGAGCGCGCCAACGCCCGCTCCAGTGTCCCCTTTCCCTTGGGGCTGGAGAAGTAGTTGATGAACATCGCGACTTCGTCGTTCAGCACCAGCGGCAAGTCGGATTTGGTGGTTCTGATCTCGCCTTCGGCCTTGGCCTTGATGTTCGGATCCACCGGAAAGGTAATGTCATTGGCTTCGTCGATGGGCGCCGGCTCCGGCTTCGGCTCGCTGAACCCGTCGCCCTGCTTGAGCGCGACCAGCTCAAGATCGTGGACCGCCTCGACGACCTTGCTGAATTCATCCTCCAGGCGCTCGTTTCCCTGCACGTCGAGCTTGCTGGAAAGCAGCAGGTTGAATGCCTGATCGAAGTTCCCCCGGGCCGCATCCAGGTGACCGGCCGCGTAGTTGGCCTGGCCTGCGGCCAGCAGTTTCTCAGCCTGGGCAATCAGGGCGTCGGTGGGATCGTTGACCGGTTTGGGTGCGACTGGCTGTGAGACCTTCGGCTGCTGCTGCGCCGATTCGACCTTGGGGTCCTTGGCTTCCGGCGCCATGGCCTGCTTGGGCAGCGAAGCAGGCTTCGTTTCCCTGGTCTCGCATCCTGTCGCGAAAAGAATGCCTGTGAGGAGAAATGACAGGATCGTGGCGCGAGAATTACCCATTACGGCGTGCAGGTCCTCTCCGTAAAATCGTTTCGATCCGCTGCGATGGTACTACGCTCAGAAGTTGAGGGTCAAACCAGCAAAATCAATCTAAATGATTGCTGCGATTGAAGATATCACGATCACAGCACCAATTTCGCGAAACGAACCAAGCTTGCAAAGGCCTCTACGATTTTGCCAGCGCTTGCTCCAGGTCTGCAACCAGATCAGCAGCATCTTCGATCCCGACGGACAATCTCACCGTACTCTCTGACACCCCGAGCCGCCGGAGCTGCCCCTCGCTTAAACCGACATGGGACGAGAGTATGGGATACGAGACGGTGGATTCAACCCCGCCCAGACTCGCTGCCAAATACCACAATTTCAGTCCATCGATAAAGCGCCTGGCCGCCCTCCCACCTCCTCGGATGTCGAACGACACCAGCATGCCAAAGTCGCGCATCTGGCGGCTTGCCACCTCGTGATAAGGCGAATCGGGAAAACCGGGGTAGTAGACGCTTTCAACTTTCTTGTGCCCGCGCAGCCTTTCGGCAATGCGGGCAGCGTTTTCGCAGGCCCGTTCTACCCGCAGATGCAGCGTCTTCAATCCGCGCAGCAGCAGGTAGGCGCACCCGGGGTCAAGGCATCCACCCGTCAGGATCATCATCTCCCGGGCAGCGCCCATCCACTTCTTTGGACCGGCCAGGACTCCTGCGGTTACATCGCTGTGCCCGCCGAGGAACTTCGTGGCTGAGTGCACTACGATGTCCGCACCCAGCTCGAGGGGCTTTTGAAGGATCGGCGTCGCGAAGGTGTTGTCGGCGACTACGCAGACCTGCCGCTTCCGGGCCGCCTGCGCCAGCACCGGCAAATCCACACATCGCAACGTGGGATTCGTCGGCGTCTCTAAAAATAGCATGCGGGTCTTCCGCGTGAAGTAGCGCTCGATGTTCCTCAGCTCCGGAAACGGAACAAAGACCGGCTTGATTCCGCAGCGGGAGAGCACGCTGTCGAACATCTTCGCCGTGCCGCCATAGATATCGAGCATGCTGACCAGCTCGTCTCCAGCCTGACAGGTGACCAGCGCAGCCACCAGTTGGGCGGCCATGCCGCTGGAGGTGACGACCGCCGCCTCGGCCCCTTCGAGCGCAGCCACTTTCTCTTCGACTGCGGTGATTGTGGGATTGCCATACCGTGAATACAGGTAAATGTCGCGCTTGCCTTGGGCATACCTGCGCAGTTCCTCCACCGAGGGCACAATGAACACCGAGGTCTGGGCAATCGGCGTGGTGAGGGGAGCAGCCTGGCCATGCCGGTCTTCTCCGGAATGCACGGCGCGCGTGGCATCGGCACCTATGGACAGTGCTTTCATGAAGGCTTGATTCTAGCCGAACGGCGCATCGGCGAAGCAGGTGCTGACTTGCAAAAATACCTACAGCCATCCAGCCTCTCTTGTGCGGGAGAAGGCGGAGGGCTGTAGGTCAGGAGGAGGAGGAACTGCCCTGCCCGGCCCGGGACCGTCGATTGATCTGCCGACGGCTACACCGCGCCCTTTCGCAAGCAGCGTGCTTCAGCCGCTCGATCTCATGCGATTCGCGCGTCGAAAGCTCCTGGATGAGATCCAGAAGGGTTTTTCGCGGAGGTGCGCCAATCTGTACGAGCTGCATGATGGGTATGACTGTACTGCGGGTTAGGTTTCTCTCCCATCCCTCATAGGTCGCAAACGCCTACAACTTTGGCCCCCTATGCCGGTGGCGAATTGCGAACTCCGGCAGCGTCCGGCAATTTCAACAAATGTGGAGCGGACTGCGAGGATACGCTACACTGGCCACCTATCCATGCCGCAGTTTGGGGATATCGATGGTCGACATCTCACGGATGCTTGGACGAGTGTTCGCGGCTGCAGGCCGTCGCCCGGTTTCTATTCGATATGGCGCCGCAATACTCCTGCCCTTGCTGGCGCTTGCCTTTACCTTCTCCATCGTTGACTTCATCCGCACGC